>JBBRPR010000078.1:0-35853 GCA_038227875.1 Planctomycetota bacterium | reverse complement strand
GTCCAACACGTACCCGGCAAAGATGGTTCCTTCTCCGGCCGCCGGCGCAGCTTCAAAGCGCATCAACGATTCTTCATGCGTGGAAGCGGCGAGCGGGCCGTGTGCCCAGCGCAATTGTCCGGAGATTTCATCGAGCGCGACGAGGGACGGACCAACCTTTTGCATGGGCGTAAACACCATGCCGTCTTTGACCAGCACGTCTTCTTCCGGATGCATCATTTCGCGCCAATTTTGGGCGCGTACCATGCCGCCCATGTCGTTCACCCAGCGCAGTTGGCCATTCACTAGCGAGTGGCAATAAATGATGTTCTTGTTCCGGTAGATCAGACTGTTTTCCGTAACCACCGGCTGCGAATAGACGAAATTATCCTTACGCGAACCGGGCAACGCAAATTTCCAGACGGGATCCTTGATAGCGATCGGATCTTCCAAGGGCAAAAAGCGCGTGAAGTCGTCGCAGGCGACGTTGGGTGCGCTCGCTAACTGCGAGGTGGATTCAGGATCTTTGATCGCTCCTGAGACGAGGACTTTCAAGCGATCCAAGTCCGCCTGGCTGATGCCGGATTTTTCCTTCGGATTGGTGGATGTGGGCGCTTCACCAATCATCTTCTTGCAGTAAGCGACCTTTAAATCCAATTCCGGCGTGCGGCATTTGGAATCTTTGAAGAACGTCAAGAGCGCGGAATAGTACTCGGACGCTTGCAAGAAATTGCGGTCATCCATGGCCGCGTTGCCGAGTTCCAGCAGCGCCTTGTCGCCATAGGAAGTGGCCAGCATGGTGT
The DNA here is from genome assembly GCA_038227875.1 of Planctomycetota bacterium. Classification (GTDB taxonomy): domain Bacteria; phylum Planctomycetota; class SZUA-567; order H5-PLA8; family H5-PLA8; genus JBBRPR01. The sequence goes on along the minus strand of JBBRPR010000078.1, from coordinate 35,071 downwards.
CCGCCACTTCGGCCAATCCGGTCAACGAATTCTGACGGCGCGCCTGCTCGAACGATTCCTGTGCGGTCGCGTCCATCAACTTGCGGTAGTAGTCCAATTCCACGGCGGGCATGTTCAGAATCCGGCGCAAACAATATTGGCGCATCGGCACAAACACGCCGTACTCGGAAACCCTGTACAGCATGTCGTACGGGCTTCGGTTCAGCCGTTTCTCGAACAGCTCCAGGTAAGTTTCCAACGCCTTGCGGGAGTTTCCGGCGGATTCGTATTCCTTGGCTACCTTAATGTAGCCGTCCATTTCATCGTCCATGCACAGACCGGTGCCGCTGCTGAGCGTGTAAAACGACGGCTCCGACGAGAGTTTTCGCTCACTCTCATCTTTCAGCCAGCCACCCGGTTGGCCCATGGTGGCGCCATATTCCTCGTTTTTGTCTTTGGGAATGAACTTGAGGAACGACGGCTTGTAATCCTTGTACTCCTGATAGATCTCGGGAATTTGAACCTTCGGAGTTGCCGGGGCGGGCGTGGGCGGCTTGGCGTCAGGAGCATCGCCGGCCAAGAGCAGCCCCGTGAAAAAGGCGAGTGTCGAGATCAGCGCGAGAACTGCTTGTCTCATCGAACTTTTCTCCTGGCTTGCCGCAGAGAGAGAATTCCGGACAACGTGGCGTCCAGGCGCGCGTCGGTATGCATGTCTTCAATGGAGTAACCAAAACGCATGGCCGTGGCGCGGACACTATCCAGATGTTTCTGGCGGCTGTTCATGTAAGCATTCCGCAGGTCGCGGGGATCACAGAGCAGTTTTCCCTCCCCTTCGGTGCCGAGAAAAATGGTCTGCCCGCTGAAATTGAAATCGCGCTCCGCTGGATCTTCGACGTGAAACAACACCACGTCCTGCCCGGTGAAACTCATCTGCCCCAACCCCATGCCCAGCTTTTCTGAATTGTCGATCAGATCGCTGACGACGATGACCATGCCGCTGAGCTTCAACTGCGGCCCCAGATTGATCATTGCGTTGCCCAGGTCGGTCTTGCCGCCCGCCTTCGCCTTGCCCAGCACATCGGCGATCTGGCGGAAGTGCGAGCCCGAGCTCTTTGCAGGCAGCATCGTGCGAATTTTTTCATCGAACAGCGCCACGCCAAACATGTCCTTCTGTTGCATCAACAGGTAGGACAGCGTGACGACAATGGTCGCGGCGTACTCGAATTTGCTCATCGCCGCCTGCGGGCTCTTGAAGAACATCGACGGGCTGGTGTCGATCAGGAAGTAGACCGGCATGTTCGTTTCGACTTCGTATTCCTTGACGAAAAACCGGTCCGTTTTTGCGTAGACCTTCCAGTCCAGATGCCGCGTGTCGTCACCGGGAACATATTGACGGTGCTGGGCAAATTCGGTGCTGATCCCGCGAAGCCGGCTTTTGTGCATGCCGACAAGCAGACTTTCCACCAGCCGCAAGCTACGTAGTTCCAGATTCTTGACTCTGCCAATGATGGCGGGATCGAAGTAATCCATGTTAGGCCACCACTTTCAAGAGCTCTTCGACGATCTTGTGGCGGGAGACGCCTTCGGCTTCCGCGGCGAAATTGGGAAGAATGCGATGGCCCAGCACCGCATGCGCAACTTCGCGCACGTCTTCGATCGTCGCGGTGCTGCGTCCGCTCATCACTGCCGCCGATTTTGCGCCCAGCACCAGATTCTGGCTGGCGCGCGGACTGCCGCCCCACGTCACCCACTTGCGGATGAAATCCGGTGCTTCCTTCTCGCTGCTGCGTGACGCGCGGACGAGCCGCAAAATGTACTTCGTCACGTCCGGTCCGATCCGGACTTTGCGCACGAGATTCTGCAGATCGAGAATCTCTTCCTGATTGAGCACGGCTTCAATGTTCGGCTTGTAGCCGGTCGTGGTCATATCGAGGATGCGGGATTCTTCTTCTTCCGTCGGATAACCGACGTTGATCTGGAACATGAAGCGGTCCAACTGCGCTTCAGGCAGCGCGTAGGTTCCTTCCTGTTCGACGGGATTTTGCGTCGCGAGCACGAAGAAGGGCGCATCGAGATTCCGGCGCTGGCCGCCGACGGTCACCTGCTTTTCCTGCATGGCTTCCAGCAGCGCGGCCTGGGTTTTTGGCGGCGTTCGATTGATTTCGTCGGCCAGCAGGATGTTGGTAAAGATGGGGCCTTCCAGGAACTTGAAGTGGCGTTCGCCGGTCGCCTTGTCTTCCTGGATGACTTCCGTGCCGGTGATGTCCGATGGCATCAAGTCCGGGGTGAACTGCACGCGCTTGAACTTCAGCGAGAGACACGACGACAACGAGCGCACCAGCAGCGTCTTGCCCAGCCCTGGGACGCCCATCAGCAGGCAGTGACCTTGCGCGAAGAGCCCCAGCATCGTCAGGCGAACCACGATATCCTGCCCGACGACCGCCTTGCGCAACTGCTCCAGGATGTTCGTATTGGCATCTTTCAGATGCGCTACTTTTTCAATGTCGGCGCTTGTCCATTCGTCGCTTTCCACCTCCACCGCCCGCTCCACGGCCGCATCAACGGCTTCCGCCGGTGCGGCGGGAACGGGCATCGAGATGTCACACTTCTTGCATTTGACGCTCTTCCCCGCCAGCGCGTCTTTAACGTTGTAAGGTGTACTGCATTTGGGACAGGTCACTCGAATCATGTCTGATCTCCTGGGGAGCGGGTTCCACCGGTTCGAAATTTCAGCCTTTGAAAACTTCCTTTAGTCACAGTTCCAACAACCAGCACAGCCGGCTTACGACGGTTTCTTCAAAAACTGCATCGTCCAGAAGGACACCTTAGGGACGGCTCTGGCCTTCATCGAGTTGAGCAGCACGTTCAGCACATGCTTTTGATCGCGGCCTTGCGCCTGGGCTTTGAAGTCCAGAATCATGCGATGAGCCATCACCGGACCGGCGATTTCAATCACATCTTCCTTGCTCACATGCTTGCGCCCGCGGGCGAGGGCTAAAACCTTGGCGCCCATGATCAAGGCCTGGGCCGCGCGCGGCGAGGCGCCGAGTCGGATGTCCCGCGTCGCGTCCTTCACTTCGTTTTCATCGCCGGGCCGGCTGGCGCGGACGAGCTGCAGTGCAAATTCCTTCACGGACGGAACGACCGGAACTTCGCGCGCCAGCTTCTGCATGGCAATCACCATCTGCGGCGTCGTACGTTGTTTGACCGCCTTCTTTCCAACTCCCGTCGTCAGCGCCAGCATCGCATCTTCCGCTTCCGCATCGGGATAATACTGCTCGATACACATCATGAAGCGATCGGCCTGCGCTTCGCCCAGCGGCCACACGCCTTCGCTGTCGAGCGTGTTCTGAGTCGCGACCAGCACGAAGGGCTTGGGCAGGAAATGCGTCTGGCCGCCCACGGTGATCTGCCGTTCCTGCATCAGTTCCAGCAGCGCCGACTGGGTGCGCGAAGGACTGCGGTTAATCTCGTCGGCGAGAACCATGTTCGCGAAGACGGGACCTTTGAAAAAGCGAAACCGCCGTTCGCCGCCCGGTTGATTTCCTTCCAGCACTTCGGCGCCGATGATGTCGGTGGGCAGCAAGTCGGGCGTGAACTGCAGGCGGCGGTACTCCAGACCCATCACCTCCGCCAGCGTTTTCACGAGCAGCGTGCGGCCGAGGCCCGGCATCCCGGTGAGCAGGATGTGCCCGCCGGCGTAGAGCGCCGTCAGCAGATGTTCCACCGCTCGCGCCTGGCCGACGACCACCTTGTTGATCTCGTCGTGGACCTCGCGGAATGTCTTGTGGAATTTCTCCGCGTCGACTTCCATTTCCTTTTCAGTGCTCATGGCCGCCTCTATTTCTCTGCCTTGAAGCCGACTTCATCGAAATTGGCCGGCTTCGGATGCGAACCTTTGTTGTCCACAAAGTCGAGCGTCTTGCCTTCGAAGAACTTCTTGAAGATCGCCTGCGAAGGGCGGAAGAAAATCGAATTGCCTGCGGTCCACGGCCTCTTGGCAGAGCCCAGATTATGAAACACCGGGACCGTCAGATTGTTGCTCCACTCTTTGACATGGTCCGCAATGTTGCCTTCGTGAAACTTGCCCTGGATGACTTCGAGCATGATTTCTTCATTTTCGAAAAACGGGGCGCCGTACTTGTCCAGGTCCTTGTCGGTGACGCTCAGGATGTCGACGAAATGCGGCCGGGTGCCGCCTTCGCGGATTCCAAACTGGGTGCGAATTCCGTCGTAGCATTCAAAGCGGATCTTCAATTTGAAGTCCTTCAACATGTCCACGAACATCGGTTCCAGGTCGCGGAACAGCTGCTGTGTATTGGGATTCGGGCCTGGCGGCGGTTTCTCGCCCGGTTTCAATTCAATTCGCGGATAGCCTGTCGCCGGTTTCACCGTGTCAAAGCGGAGCGCAATTTCTCCCGCGCTGTAGCCTTCCCAGCTTGATTTCATCATCGGATCGATAGTGATCTTCACCGTGTTGTTCTTGGCATAATCAGCAAAGGCCAGGTACGGCGAAACGTATCGCAGTTCGGCCAGGTCGTCGATTTTGTAGACCGCGATCGATTGCTTGGATCCGCCTTCAGCATCGGCGACATCGTAGCTGACCAGGGAGCAGCCCTTGCCCATGGCTTTCGCACGGGTTTCCGCGCCTTCCTTTTTCAGTAACGTGGCCACGTCGCTGTCGCTGCCCGGAGGACCGCTGAGGTCCAACAGCTTGCGGCTGAAGCGCACGCGCTCGGTGATGGTGCCACCACCGTCTTCGTTCAGCTTAATGGTGGTCTCGATTTGCATGCAGCCGCCGAGCACCAGCAGGCTGAGCAGTGCGCACGCAAATCGAATCGTCGTTCGTATGGCCATGTTGTTTTTCCTCACCGCACTACTCGTGCGGAGCCCCAATTTGCGGCATCGCTCAGGTCCAGGTCGTCGGCATTCGTTACGCGCAGCGTCAGCACTTTCACCCCAGCCACTGGAATCTTGATGGACAGCGGCTTCTCATCGGCACCCTTCACCACGGGACTTTGGAACAGTTCCTTGTCGTCGCCCAGCACCGTGAAGACCACCGAGCCGCGACTGCCCATGCGTGTAGCAATGCCCGCATCGGAGAGAAACTCTTTGAACCGGCCGTTCAGCTCGAACGAGAGCTCCGAATTGGCGTGTACGCCGATGCCCCACGGATAGCGCTTGCCCGCAATGCTGATGTCTTCGCCCTGGCTGCCGCGGTCCATTTTGTAGGGTTGGGACGGGACGAGAATGCTGACTTCCTTCACACTGCTCTTGATCGGCTTCACCTGCGAAAGGTATTGAACCTTTCCGCCCTGGACCTGCGCCAGGGTGATTTCGTCCACATCGATTTCCAGCGACGCGGTGGGATCCCAGACCGGCTTGAGGTGCCACTTGCCCAGTTCGATGCGTTCCAGCGCGCCTTCGATCGCGCTGCCATCGCGCGAGACCACACGCATCTGAATCTGGCCGTTCCACGCCGGTGGTTCAATCCGCGCCTCGTTGGCCAGACGCATACCCTTCATGTAGATGATGGGGCGCGCGACGATGGACTGCGTGTCTTCAGAGTCGACGTTGACCGTGGTGCGGGAAAACGAACTGAGCGAGCAGGCTGACAAATCACCGCTGCGATCCAGGAAGATATCGCGCGTCGGGCCGTATTTTCCCAATTCGCTTTCCGCGGTTTCTTCCGCTTTGCGGCCGACAAAGCCCGAGAGCGGCAGTGCGACAAAGCCCTTCATGTAACCAACGTTGAGCTCAATGATGCCGGCCATGGCCGTCAGAATCTGCAGCTTGTCGCCGGAGCTCTTCAAAATCTGTCCACGGATCGCGCCGCCGCGAATCAGCCGGAATTCCTGCACGCCCGTTTGCACCAGCAGCGGCGTGCGGCCCAGGTAGCGGATGTTGATGATGTCTTCGAGCGGGATGCTCTTGTCTTCGCCGCTGTACAGTGAAACAGTCAACTCCGTTGCAGTCGCGGCCTTGATGAATCCGTACATGCGCGTGTTGTCTGCCAGCCAGATTTCCTCGGCGTTGAGGCAACCCGCCGCGGATGCGGACAGCAGAACCAACAGGTACGCATGGACAATGAAACGTGTTTTCATGGTTTCTCTTCCGCTGGAATGCAGGATGAATAGTAGGCCGTCAGCAGTTCCTTGTACTTCGGCGGCAGATTACGGCTCAACTCCAGCAAAATCTTCTCCTTGATGGCCGGCGGAAGCGAGGTACTGGCCTTGATCCTTTCGATCAACGAAGCGGCACTGTGGCTCTTTTCAAACTCGGCCTGTGAAATCGCTTTGTCTTCTGTCTTGGGAGTATCCACCACCACGGGCTTGACGCGTTCTTCCAGCACATCCAGCAGTGAAAGAAGCGCTGCATCCATGGCCGTGCAGGATTCGTTCAGAATCCCCGACAGTTCCTTATCCGCGCTGCCCCCGGCGATCTCGGTGCTCAGCGGAGCCAGCTTCAACGCCTGCAGTGAGGCAAAACCCGCTTCGCTCACGCGCGGGGCGACATCCGCGCTGAGCCCGGACATCCTGGTGATGACCGCGCTGTCCATCAGCCCTGCGATTTTTTTCTGGTCGGCGGACGAATGTTCGCGCGTTCCTTTTTCGATCGCGGATTGCAGCGGACCCTGAGCAGGCGTCTTCAGGAAACGCGTCACATTCCGGGAGATGCGCTTTTCGACCAGCGTGATCCCGCGCAGGTCCCGCAGCGCGCTTTCCACTGCGTCCAGATTCTTTTCGCGGAGCAGGAACTTGACCTGGTGCGAGTCTTCGCCATTTCCTTTCTTGTTCTCTGCCGTGGCTTCAACGATCTTTTTCTGGTAGGCGATATACTGAACCAGATCGTCCATCCCGCGAATGAAGTCGTCCTGCATCTGCTGTGTCAGCGGTGACACGTCGCTTGCCGCGCTCAGTTCTTCCAGCTTGGCCGCCGGTTCCAGCGCGCTGGTCAGCTCTTCATTCATGAAGGGAGGAATGTTAGGAGCCACCGCGTCTCCGATGGCACGCTTCAGAGACGAAGTCACGGCGCCCTGCAATTCCCGGCCTCGCGAATAATTCAGTTTCATGCAGCGCGGCATTTCACCGTCCGGGCGTTTCTGCGAGAGATACGTGGTTCGCGATGCCGCCGTGCGGGCAGCTTCGGCCGTCTGCATGATCACCTGCGAAAGCCTGTCCTGCCCCGCCGGTAGAACGCTGAGCAGATTCTGGGGATTGGACGTCGTGGTCGTCTCCACTGTGCTGGCCACTGTATCTTCCGCGTCCGGCTTCTTTTCAGTTTCTTGAACGGCTTCGAAATCCCGTTTGGTCGTAACGGGCAAGGCGATGGTGATCTGTTCTTCCTTGTCGTCGGTCTTCTCGCCCGCGATCAACAGCCCCGCCTTGACGGCGCCCAGGATCTGCAGCGCCTTGTTCAGTTCGTCCTTGATCGCAAAGGGCCGATTGTCGGCAATCTTCTTCGCGGCTTCATCCAGCATGTCCTTGGTGCGGTTGGTGCGCAGCAGCGTGAAGGGAGACTCCAGCAGCGGCACAATGTTTTTGCGCTGCTGCTTCTTTGCGGCATTGATCATTTCCGCCAGCGCCGCTTCCAGCTTCGATTCGCTGTCGAAAAGACCGCGCTGACGCGTGGCGATCTTTTCCAAATCGGTCAAATCCGCGTCCGCCAGATCCGCGCGTTCCTTGCCCTCGAACTTCGGCGCGATCTTCTCGACGTCCTTCTTGACTTCGCTTTCGTCTTCGAACAGCAGCGTGGTTTCGATCGTCGTGCTCTGCAAATCGCGCCAGTCGTACGCCTTGCTGATGATCCGCTCAAGGTACAGCACCGTTAACTTCTGACCGTCCTTGATCGCCCCCGCCGCGTTGCCGCGCGAGGCCTTCAAGCGCTCAGCCACTTCGTCCGCGCTGCCGGCCGGCCGCGCCTTGCGCAACACATCCGAGATCTTGGAAAGTTCCGATCCGGCCGAACCGGTCACCTTGTTCAGCAGCTCGGTGATCTGCTTGAGGCGGTTGGCCATGAATTCATGTTCAAGATGATTCGTTTCGTAGGAGGCCGTGAGCTCCGCCATCAGACTCGCCATCTTCCGGGCCGACTGCTCCGCGCCATTCTGCGACTCGGTCATCTCGCGCCACAGCGGATCGTCGAGCTTTCCTGAGCCGCCCGACTGGAGCTGCTGCGCCTTCTGCATCGCATCCCACTGGCGGTTGTACGCGTTCAACGCTTCTCGCATGATTTCCTGAGCGTCGGCGATCGACTTCCGATGGAATTCGCTGATCTTCACCAGGTTGATCTGGAACGTTTTCTTGTCCACGCCCCGGCCCGTGGGATTCACGTCCTGAGCCGTGATCACCACATTCACCGTGCCCTGCTCCGGCAGGTTTTCCATGCGCCGCAGGTCCCAGCGGAAGTCCACCTTGCTCTGCAAACCTGTTTGCACGATCGGGCCCGTGATGCGGTCGGAGAGCGGCGTCAACGCGCCTTCGTTGATCTGGTATTCGACGGTCAGCTTCTTCAGGCCAAAGTCGTCCCGCGCCTTGAAGGAGACGTTGACGGCGACGTTGCGCGTCACCGACAGATCCGACGCCGGCGAGAGCACCTCCAGCACCGGCGGTTCGTCCGGCGTCACCTGGATTTCATAGCGCTCCGGCTTGTTCGTCGGCTCGCGGAAGCCATTCTTGTCAAAGAGCTGGATGGTGTAGCTGCCGCTCTTGGAGAGCATCAACTTCTTTTCCAGCGTCGTCTCCGTCGTGAATTTCAATTCTTCCGGCGCTTCTTCATTGAGGAAGAACAGCGCCTTCTTGACCGGGATCGACGTCGTCAGCGTCAGTGTCACCTGCGTGCCTTCAAGGCCCCGCAGCTGGCCCGTCTGCTCTTCCTTGTTCGGAATGCCGGCGTAAATCGGATATTCGTACTTCGCAGCGATGCCTTTGATGTACGGCCGCTCGATGATCTTGATCGGGATGATGTTGGTATCGAAATCGCCGCCCGAGAGATAGAACTTCAGCGGCTCGTGCACTTCTTTGAATTCGTAGTTGATCAGGCCCTTCTTGACGTCAACTTTGTCTTTGATCCAGTAGCCGGTCGTCTCGCTCTGGTACGCCACCGTGATCTGCGGCGGCACCACGCCGCTGACCGTCGCTTCCAGCATGAAGTTTTCCATCTGCGGAATACTCCAGCCGTTGGCGGGTTCGGCGATTTCAATGTTGGTGCGGTGCGGCCAGTACGCGCTGGAGAACGGATTGAAGAAGCGCTGACAGCCGATCAGGACGTATTCCTGTTTCGCCACAAACGCCGCGCCGAAGAGCAGACACATCACCAGTCCGGCGATCAGCCAGCGCCGCGCCTTCGCGGTCTGAAACACCAGCGCCAGCCGCGTCTGCTTGGCCAGGTCGCCGAGATCCGCAATCGCTTCGTCGGCCAATCCGCGTCCCGTGTCCGTTGCGGTTTCCTGAATGCCCTCGCCTTCGACCAGTTCGTACAGTTCGAGCAGCACACCCTGCCCCTGAGGCAAGGTGGCGTCGACGTACGTCAGAATTTCCTTGTTGCTCCACGAACGGGACAGTTGCTTCAGCAGTGTGAACCAGAGCGTCGCGCCCAGTGCCGCGACAAACACGATCAGACCCAGCAAGCGCCAGGTGGAGGACAAGTGAACCCACCAGTCGAGTGCAAGAAAGGCGGGCAACAACGCCAGCCCCACGATCGCCGCCCGGGCAATTCCGCCCTGCACCTGCAGGAGGCGGAGCCTGGACCGGAAGGATCCGCAAATGCTTTCTATTCCGCGCAAATCCACTCTGTTTCCCTCAGTGTTCCACGTTCGTGTTCAGCGTTCAGCCTTCAGCGTTCGTAGATCGGAAGATAGCCCAGCGGCGCCTGGAGAATCATCGCCGCCATGGCCGTCGTGTAGACCGTGCATCCAAACTCGTCGTGAAACTCGCCGTCCTTGCCCTGCATGGACGCCAGCACCTGCACCACCTTCTTGTAGTAAGGAACCCAGTGTTCGTCGCCCTGCGAGTACATCGCCAGGCTGGCGTAGAAAAACCCGTAGATGGCGTAGCGGCGCGATTTCAGATCGTTGATCGTGTACGTCTGGTAATCATCGTCGATCCGCTTCACCGCGTTGGGAATCAGCGGGTGGTCGAGCTGGCCGTGACTGAACAGCGCGATCACGCCCGTGCCGCCGAGACTCGGTTCGGCCTGCAGTCCGAAGAACCGGTAGCGGAACGTGCCGTCGGGATTGGCGCACTGCTCCACGAATTTCACGCCGTTGGCCACCGCTTCGGGCTTCACGTAAAATCCGCACTTCTTGGCTGTGCGCAGCACCCAGAGCACATTTCCGGTCACCGACATGTCACCCTGGCCTTCGCGGGACTTCAGTGTGTAGCGCCACCCCGCTCCGCCCTGTTTCAGTTCCTTCAACTGGCTGTACACGATGGACTGAATCGACTGGGTCAGAATTTCTTCGATCTCAACTTTGCGCCACGGCATGTCACCCCACGCGTACAGCAGCGCCAGCGTGGAGAGCGCATGTTCGTACATCGGTCCGAGCTTGTTGCTGCTGTTGCCGCCAGCAGCGATCGCTCCAGTCGCCGGCTGGAAACTCTGGATCAGGAAATCCATCCCCTTGCTGACCTGCACGCCGTACTGGCCCACGCGGGGCTGGCTGCCTTCAGCCATGAAGGCCATGCTGGCCAGCGACGTCACGCCGGTATTGGAATTGAACTCCGCGCCATCCGACCACGAACCGTCGGAGGCCTGCGTGTTCTTCAAATACTTCAGCGCTTTATCAACCATCTCCTTCACTTGCGGCGTCATCAGTTCCTGCGCCATTTCACTGCGGTCCAGCGGCCGCGGCATCAGTACGAATGCCGGATCCTTGCCCAGCTGCTGCACGCCCTTCTCGTTGGCCTTCTCCGCGATGGCCTTGGCGGCTTCGTCTTTAACATCACCAGCCGCCGGTTTGGGCGCCGGAGCGGGATCGGGCTTCTTCTCCGCCGGCTTGGGAGCGGTATCGGGTTTCTTCTCCGCGGGCTTGGGCTTCTTGTCGTCCTTCTTTTCTTCGCTGCGTGCGGCAACGGCTGTCAGCGCCAGCATCCCCGCCAGCGACAGATTCAGCACGAACGTCCATTTTGAGCGCGGTGGCATCACAGCAGTCCCCAGTACTTTCGCAAGACCCACTCGGTACACACCAGCAACAGGCACAGAATTTCGAAAATCGCCCCGTCCCAGATTTCCACCGTCACCGCGCGGCTGAGCACCTGCGGGTCGCTGGGAATCACTTCGGGAAGTTTCACGACTTCATTCATATTGTGGTAATCGAAGGACTTCCCGCCCGTCAGCTCGGCCATCGCCTTCATGTCTTCCAGATTGGCGCTGGTGTCGCGCGCCTCCAGCGATTCCAGCTTCACCTGGAAGGGCACCCGCGGCGTATCGACGATCGCCTTCGCGTCCGTTCCCGCGTTCAGCGGATCGATCTTGACCTGCACGGCCATGTTGCCGACCTGGCGGGCGTGGTAGACGCCCTGGAAAATCGTGCCGTCCGGATTGGCACTGAGGTACACCATCTCCGGCGCCGCCTTTTCCGCCGCGCTGCTGACGCCGGCGTAAATTTTCTGCCCCACCATCTGGGACTTGAGCGACTGGTCCAGCAGCTTCATCGTGATCTGCACATCTTCGCCCGGCGAGTAGCTGCTCTTGTCCGTGTTCAGCGCCACCTGGTTGGTCTGCTTGCCGCCTTCTTCTTTCGTGCCGAGGTAGTGCAGCGTCCGCAGCCAGAAGTTATCGAAATCAAACCCTTCGCTCGGAAAGCGCCAGCGCCAGAAACTGTTGATGCCCAGGTACAGCACGCGGCCGTTGCCGTACCGCATCGCCGCCATCACGCTGCCCGCTTTGCCTTTGATGTCGCTGCGGTGCAGCAGATCCGTGGCGCCGGATTTCACGCTCTGGATCGGATGCGCCCAGTACAGGCTCGGGAATGAGGCCCAGATCTGATCGTTCTTCTGCGGATCGCCCGAGGCCTGCAGCGTTTCGTGCGTCTTGCCCTGATCGGTGCGTTCGACCTTGAACGGCTTGTCGTACACCGTGTCCGGATTGGGCAGCTGGCTCTTGTCGATTTCCACCGGCAGCAACTGGCGGAAGAGCGTCGGATGCACCTGGATCATCGCCGCGAGACTGAAATTCGGCCCGCCGATCACCAGCAGCCCGGCGCCGCGCTTGACGCAATCTTCGATCGCCGCCATCTGCGATTCTTCGAGCTTGTTGGGATTGGCATCGTACAGAATGATCACGTCGTAAATCTTGAATTCTTCGGACGTCTTGGGCAGCTGCTGCAGCGTGGTGTGACCCTGATGCGTGTACAACGGACCGGCCGATTGCAGCCAGCAGGCCAGGTTGATCGTGGGGTGCCGCAGCAGCGCGGGGACGAGGTAGAAGTACTCGCGGTTCGGCGCGCCGGCGATCAACAGCGTCCGCATGTCGCGCTTGACGACGTTGACCGAAAATTCCGCGGCGTTGTTGTCCACGTTCACTTCGTCGGGGTACTTCGGGAATTCGACGTGGTAGTCGTGAACACCCACCGAATTGGGAACCGTCGGAACGACAATCGTGGACGAGCCGCGCTTGAGTTTGAACTTCCGGACGATCTTTTCCTTGGTCGTCTTGTCCAGCAGCGTCACTTCGGTGTCCAGGATGTCGCGGACCTGATTGGTGACCTTCAGCTGGACGGCCAGCACGTCGTTCATGCTCGCTTCGTTGTCGACCACGACTTCGTCGATGCGCAGGTCCGTCAGCGGGTATTCGTTGCCTTCGGCGATGGTGTGAATCGGCACGCCGAACTTGGCTGCCTTGGCGCTGATTTCCTTCATCGGCGCGCCGCCGGTTTCCCGGCCGTCGCTCAGCAGCACGATGCCCGAAATCTTGTCGCCGGAAAGATCGCTGAGCGTGCTGTCCAGCGCGTCGCCCACGTTGGTGTATTCACCGGCCGGCTTCATCGTGCTCGGGAACAGCTCGTCGCGCGAGACGGCCGGCGTGCTCTCCGAATCGCGGTGCGGCAGGTCCTTGACCATCTTCAGCGTATCAGAGAAGGAGTAAATCTTGACGCGGTGCGTCAGCGTCATCTTTTCCTGCAATTGCTGCGCGATCAGCGTTGCGGTTTCAAAGCGCGTGCGCTTTCCGCCGCCGCCCTGCACCGCGACGGAATTCTCGCGCGCGTCGGGGTAGCCCATGCTCGACGAGTCGTCGATCAGCACCGGCAGCACCGGCAGCCGCGTCTCCTGGCGGACCATCGAAATCGCCGGCCGCGTGATCGCTGCCAGCACCATCAGTGCCACGCCCAGGCGCAGGAAGCGGAGCAGATTCCGCTGCGCTCCCGTCAGCTGGCGCGCCTGCTGCGCCTCGCGTGCGTACGTATAGAAGTAGAAAACGAACAGTCCAATCGCCAGCGGCAACAGCGCAATGGCCAACGGTCCTGGATTCAGCATCGTTGGCTTCATTTCGCCACCCACTCTCTGCGCCGTCCGAACTTTGCAGCCAAAAAGGCCTCCGCCGCCAACACTGCGGTCAATATGGCCAGGAAGTACGGAGAAAGCTCGGTGACCGAATGCCGGCCCGCCGCAAGCTCTTCCACCTGGCTGTCGGGTCCCACCCAGGTGTACGCACCGGAGGGGAACATGCTCTTGAATTCACTTTCGACAATGCGCGTCAGGTCGCCTTCTTCCGATTTCAAATTCGCCACGAAGCGCGGCCGCGCCAGCACGCCCTTCTGGACATCGGTGAACGCATACAGGCCCTGCTGATTGGTGTGATCGTAGTTGACCACCCAGCCGTTGGTCACTTCGGGGCGCGGCGTGGGCGTCAGCCGTTCCTTGTTTCCGGCCGGGCAGGTCAGCAGAAGGTGCTGCGATGAAATGTAGACGGACTGTTCGTAATGATCGCCCACGCTGAGATTGACGCGCGCGTCGGGATTGCCGACCAGGTTCGTCACCAACCCCTGAATCATGATCGGGTATTCCTGCGCGGCGGGGAAGGCGGACCACTCCGCGCCGGCGGACGTCGTCACCATCATCACGCGACCGCGTCCAAACTGACGTTCCACAATCGCCGACGCGTCATTGGACATGGCCAGCACGATGCGCGGATTTCCCGCGGCGCCTTCTTTGAATTCGACCGGCACATACTGAGCCAGCTCAACCGGCTGCGCATTGGAGACCAGATCCACCATCGACGGATGGTTGGCTCCCGCAAACTTGAGCATGGCCGTACCCGGCGCCGCGCTGGCCGACTTCTCCGCCAGCTTGCCCGGCAGCAGCCCTTTCCCGTCTTCATAGAGGAACTTGTTGTAATCGTAGAGGCGCGCCTTGCCGCCCATGAACAGCAGCAGCGAGCCACCTTCTGATACGTAGCGCTTGAGCTGCACCGACAACCGTTCGTTCATCTCGCTGTTGGCGACAAAGATCACCGCGGAGTAGTTGTCGAGATTCTCCTTGAAGAACTGGCTCGTGTTGACGCTCTGCACGCCAAACCGCGAGACGCGATCCATGCCCGGATGCACGGGCGGCGCGATGGCGCGGGTCAGGAAGTAACTATCCTGGCTCGGCGCATTGGCGCCGTCGTCCACCACCAGGATTTTGACTTCGTCGAAAACCGTGCAGAGGTACAGCCGGCTGTTGTCGACGGGATGGTCGTCGCCTTCCAACAGCACTTCCGCCAGGCATTCGCCGGGACGCTGAAAGCGGTGCTCGAAAGTGATGGCCGTCGGCTTGTCCTCGCTGACTTCAAATTCGCGGACGTCCTTCTTTTCCTTGTCGACCAGGAACGTCAAGGTGGGCTTCCGGCCCGCCGGGGCCTTGCCGCGCAGTTCCACCGTGGCGCGGAATTTCGCCGGCATGCCCGTGCTGACGATGGAATCGATCGGCGCAAAGTCCGTCACGATATAGTTGAACGCCGGGCTCCCGCCCACATCCACCAGCCACAGTTCCGACTTGGACGACAGCTCCGCAAACGTCTTCACCTGGTCGCCGTTCTGCGCGCCAGGATGGACCCACGAATATTTCTGCATGTCGGAGAACAAGTAGACTTCAGGCACCGTGCTTCCCATCTTCGCCAGGTGCTCGTTGATCCAGGTCAACCCTTCGGACATGGCCGCCGCGCCGGCGCTGGCTTTCATCGCCTTCACCTTCGACGCCACCGTCGAGAGATCCGCTTCACCTTCTATTACCGTTTCCGCGCGATCGGTCAGGCAGCCCACCGCGACCGTCGAATCCTTCGGCAGCGAGGCCACCACTTCCGCGGCGCGCTTCTGCGCCAGGCGGAACGAGGTGTCCACGCCCACCTGCTGGTTCATGCTGGCAGTGTTGTCGATGAAGATGATGACATTGCGCTGCGCCGCACCTTTAAGCCAGCTCTGCCGGATCAAGGGACGCGCGATGGCGAGCACCAGCACGATGATGGCGATCGTTCTCAACAACAGCAGGAAGCGATCCTGCTTCTTGATCTGTTCCTGTTCTTTGTTCTGCAACAGGAAGACAAGTGTGGGAAGCGGAACCTGCTCCTTCCGGCGTCGGAAGATCCATTCGATAACCAGCGGCAGAATCGCAGCGGCGACCGTAGCAAGCAACCAGGGGTTGGCGAACAATGAGTAGAGCATGCCGTCGGCCTTCTCCGTGTTCTGTAAACAGGAACAGTGAAGTTCTCTACCCCGCAGCGAGCGCCATATCGTATCGAATTATACAAAAATTTCTCCAAGTCTTTTTGTGCGATTAAATCACGTGTGATATTTCTGTTTCAGCCCAATTGTGACCCCGGAATCAGCACGACAACTGGCAATCCAAACCTCAACCCGGGACGGCCTAATTAACCGCACATAATCGCTCGACCGAAATTTAAATCATATTCCGACACTACTTGCGGTGTACAGTCTTTCATGGGGGCCACGGGCCGTTCAGTGCAGTTCAGCCCAGGCGCCAAACGCTCCACGAAATGGCGCAAAAAATCCGCCGCTCGTAACCGCTCAACAAAACAGTCCCTGAAGGAACGTCGGCATGCTCACTTCAGCGCTTTCCCTCAGTTGTCCCTGCGTAAGCGGCAAACGTGCGCGGGGATGCACGTCCCTTCTAGTGAACCTCATGGCACGGGCCGAGCGTTCTCTATATTGGACACCTCGCGCCACGCTCACTGTTTTGAAGAACGCGATCGAGGACTTTTCTGCATCGTCGGCGTATAACTCGATTGCCAGGGCCCTCGAACTTCTGCCCCTGAAAGGCGACTTCCGATGATTTTCAATGCCACGGAGCTTCCGATGCCTCGATTCTCAACCCCGATTCTTCTGTGCACCGCGTTGCTGATCGCGTGCGTCTCCGCATCTGCCGGCGACTCCACTGCCCTCGACGAATTCAAGGTCAAGCGGCAGGACGTCTTCGAGTTCACCCAGAAGCCCGCGGTGACTCACGAAGGCAAAAACTTCACCATCACCTTTGAAAGCAAAGGATTCTGCGACGCCACCGTCGCCGTCGAAGACGCACAGGGAAAAATCGTCCGGCACCTCGCCAGTGGCGTGCTCGGCCCGCGGGCGCCGGAACCCTTCCAGAAAGATTCCCTCAAGCAATCCATCGTCTGGGACGGCAAGAACGACAAGGAAGAATACATCACCGATACCGAAAGCCTCACTGTCCGCGTCTCGTTGGGACTGAAACCCGCCTTCGAAAAGAATCTGCTCTGGGAACCCAAGCGTCGTCACGGCTGGGCCGCGCCGCGCTTCCAGGTCACGCAGGATGGCGTCTACGTCTATGATGGGGGAAATGGTCTCGACTTCGTCAATCTCTTCAATCACGACGGCAACTACACCAAGGCCATCTATCCCTTCCCCGGCAACAAAATCGAAGAAGTGAAAGGACTCGCGCACGAAACCTTTCCACAGGACGGCCAGAGCCTGCCGGTGAAGTCCACGTTCCTCCAGCAGACGTTTCTCACCTGCGGCAACCTTTATGGCCATGCCTACCCCAAGAAATTCGCGATCGACGCCGAACAAGCCGACGGTGAAGGTCACTATGGCATGTACGGCAGCGCCTCCTCGATTCTCGCCGTCGGCGGTAGCCGCCTCGCGCTGGGCAAAACCTACCTCGCCCGTTTCGCCACCGACGGTTCCTCCGGCGGCATGGAAGAAGAAGGCCCGCCCATCTCATTGGTCACCGTCGGCAAGTCCTGGGATTCCGGCGGCAAGAAAGTCGCCGTCGCGCCCCGCAGCGCGGCGCTCAGCCCCGACGGTAAAACGCTCTACCTCACCGCCTATCTCGTCGGCCATTTCTCCCACGCCAGCGCCGACATCGTCGGCGGCGGAACGTGGGATGCCTTCCACTGCGTGCTGAAAATGAACATGGACGGCGAAACGCCGCCGGTGCTCTTCGCCGGCAACATGGAGCTCGGCAAGCCCGGCACCGACAACAAAAGCTTCAACACGCCTGCCTCGGTGGCCGTCGACAAGACCGGCCGCGTCTACGTCGCCGACTACGGCAACAATCGCATCCAGATCTTCTCCGCCGATGGCGCCTACCTGAAATCCCTGGCCGTTACCCGCCCCGCCATCGTTTCGATCGCGCCGCAGAGCCAGGAAATCTACGCCTTCTCATCCTTCGTCCACACCGGCGGAGTTCCGGAAAAGGACAAGGTCGCCTGCGCGATGACCGTCTTCACTCCGTTCGACAACGCCGCCAAGAAACTCTCCTGCCCCCTGCCGGAAGGCATGGGCAGCACCGACGCCTCGTTCTGGTACAGCGGTCAGGGCGCGCCGCTCTCCGCCGCGGTCGATGATTTCACGACTCCGCCCACGGTCTGGTTTTCCACCGAATGGCGCCGCGAAAACGTGCTGACCCGTGGAAAAATGGAAAACCGCGGCGTCGAGCTCTACACCCTAGAAAATGACAAGTTCAAGAAAAAGCGCTCCTTCGTCGATGACGTGGTCAAGTCCATCAAGCGCACCGACGCCCCGCGCTACGGCCGTTCGCGGCTCTATGTCAATCCCGTCAACGGCCATGTCTACGTCGCCGAAGGCGATGCCTTCGACTACAAGTCGTTCAAGAGCGTCCTCGAACTGGATCCGGAAACCGGCAGCATCGAAGTCCGTCCGATTCCTTTTGACGCCGAAGACATGTGCTTCGACTCCGACGGCATGATGTACCTGCGCTCCATCGACATGGTCGCCCGTTACGACCCGTCCAACTGGCGTGAAATCCCCTGGGACTACGGCGACGAACGCGCCACCGTCTTCACCAGCGCCAGCAACGACCGCAAGGAAGCCGCGCTGGTCAGCGGACTCACCATTCCCTCCGACGGCGGCTGGCACCACGGCGGCATGTATGTTTCGCCGAAGGGCAATCTCGTCGTCTCCTGTGGTCTCCACATCGTGGAGAACACCGATAAAGGCGATGCGGGGGCCGTGGTCGTCAAGGCCGTCAACTACAAGCCGCAAATCTATCCGGGCCGCTGCGTGGACGGTCGCGCCGGCGCCCCGCTGCTACACATCTGGGATAAGCACGGCAAGCAGCTGGCTATCGACGTCCTGCCCGGTCTCGGCGGCGCGATTTATGGCGTGGGTCTCGATCACGAGAACAACGTCTACCTGATGTCCAGCAATTCGCGCGTCATCGATGGCAAGGTCTATCAGAACCACCTGACCGGAACGATGATCAAGGTCGCGCCCCACAAAGCCAAGATCTTGAGCATGAGCGGAACGCCCATTGCACTTGGCAACCTTCAGCCCACGCGTCCACCCGACCTGGTGGGCGCCGCCAGCGGCAATTCCTGGATCGAGGGTGCCGATTGGATGTACGGCGGCGTCGGCTACGATGGCAAGAATGCCGGCGTCGGCTGCGGCTGCTGGAATGCCCGGTTTGCCTTCGATTACTTCAACCGCTCGTTCGCCCCGGAAATCGACCGCTACCGCGTCGCGGTGCTCGACGGCAACGGCAACTTGATTCTCCGCATCGGCAAGTACGGCAATGCCGACAGCGCCGGAGAGAAGAGCCTCGTCCCGATGGGCGGCGACGAAGTCGGCATGGTCCACGGCGCATACATCGCCACCGCCACCGACCACCGCCTGTTCATCGCCGACGTCTCGACCGACCGCATTTTCAGCGTCAAACTCGGCTACCACCAGAACGAATCCGTGCCCCTAAAATCGGCGCGCTGAACCGCGCAACAATCTGTCGCGGAGAGAAATCTAAGTCCGACACGCATCCCATATCCCGCCTCCCCCTTCCCTCTCAGGGAAGGGGGCCGGGGGTTCTTAAGCACCCCTAATATTTATCTAACTTCTTTCTTGACTTCACCCATTTCACGGTCTATAGTGTTTAGTTGAAGAATCACTGTTCTCTGAAAACCAAATAGCTCCGGCGTGCCCAGAGCGCCTATCGCGGGCGTCCCCTATACCGGAACGCCCGCGATACGATCTCCGCAGTACAACAACACTGTTGTACGGAAAACAGAAACCGCCTCATTTCATGTAACATTTTGTAACATTCGGTCACATTTACCTATGAAGACCGTGTGGTACTTCACCCCGTGTAAACGCCTCAAATGTTACATGTGTCAAATTTGTCCGATGTTCAAAAGCCAACATGGGGAAAATTTTCCCTATGCTGAATCCTGTCGTAAATTTACGACAGGGCTCCCTTCAGCTCTTAATATCCCGCTCTTCAAACAACAAAATCGCCGCCGACAGCAACACCACCAGATAGCCAGCCAGATGCACCAGCGACACGAGAATCTCGCCGACACGGATGCGATCGTAGAAACACTGCTGCCAGCGCAGCATGTGCGTGACGAACAAGTACGGATACAGCCAATCCAGAAACGGAATCTCGCGCAGCGTCACCATCGAAAAGTAAATCGAAAGCGTCACCACGTACGCCATCGCCGCCGAGTCGGCCAGCGCCGAAATCAGCAGCGCCAGCGCCGCGAGCACCATCATCCCGGCCGCCGCGATCAGTCCCGCGAGCAGAAACCGGACCGGCGCTTCCTCCGCGAAAACAGTGCTCACGCCTTCCTGGCCGTTGTTGAAAAACATGTTCAGCGTGTACAGCTTGCCCGTCCCGAAATTCAGCACGCCCGCCACCAGCAGCAGCACCATCACGAAAAACGACAACGCCAGCGCGTACCCGCATAGGATCGCAAACTTTCCCAGCAGCAGCCGGCTGCGCGACACGGGCCGGATCAAACACGCGCGTAGCGTCCCCTGCTCGGATTCGCCCGCCACCATCAGCCCCGACGCCACCGCGATAAAAATGGGAATCAGCGCGTTGAAAATCGGATTCATCGCGTGCGCGGCCATGTAGTAACCGTTGACGAAGTCGTCCTTCTGCAGATTGAGGCTCAAGGCATTGAAGAGCTCGCGCTGGTGCTTGAACTCCACGCGGTGAAACACCGTCACGATGATCGCCACCACGATCGCCAGCACCAGGAACGGCACCCACGTGATGCGCCGCCCGCGCAGCTTCGTCCATTCAAAACGGAGCAGCGGGGCAATCGGACTCTTCGTTTGCGTTGCGTCGGCCATGGTGAGTGTCAGTCCTTCTGCTTCGTGGTCAGTTCCAGGAAGATCCGGTCGAGCCAATTGCGCTCGCGAGCGACGAGGTTCACCGCAAAGCCCTCCCCCACCAGCGTTGCGTTCACCTCCGCCGCCGACGTCCCGTTCTGCTCCACGTTCAGCAAGCCCGACTCGGTCGTCGTCGACTGCAGCCGGAATTTTTCGAGCAGCAACGCCGCAGCCTTCGCGGGCCGGTCGGTATCGATCTCCAGCCGCCGGAAACGCTTCTCCAAATCCACCAGTTCGCCTTCGAGAATGATGCGCCCGCGGTCCAGGATGGCGATGCGATTGCAGAGGTTCTCCACCTCGCTGAGCATGTGGCTGGAGAGAAAAATCGTCAGCCCTTCCTCGCGCGCCAGCCGCTTGATCAGCTCGCGCGTTTCGTGAATGCCGTGCGGATCGAGGCCGTCGGTCGGTTCGTCCAGAACGAGCAGTTCCGGCCGCGGCAGCAAGCACGCCGCGATGCCCAGCCGTTGGCGCATGCCGTGGCTGTACACCTTGACCGGATCGTGCTCTCTTCCGCGCAGCCCGACCAGTTCCACCACGCGCGCGATCTCGTCGGGCGAGCAGCCGCCGGAGAGTCCCGTGAAAATCTCGAGGTTCTTCTGCCCCGTGAGGTAGCCGTAAAACGACGGCGCTTCGACAAACGCGCCAACCTTGCGCAGCGCCAACAGCCGTTGCGTGGCCAGATCGCGACCGCCGATCGACACGCGTCCGGTCGTCGGATGGATCAGCCCCAGCATCATGCGGATGGTTGTCGACTTGCCCGCGCCGTTTGGCCCGAGAAATCCGAACACATCGCCGCGTTGCACGGCGAGATTCACTTCATGGACCGCGGTCAGTGGCTCCGCGCCGCGTCGCTGAAATACTTTGCTCAGTCCTTCGGCAAGCAGGAGTTCATTCGCCATCGTTCAGTTCGGAGCCTTGAGAAGGATGTGTCATCGCGTCACCGATCCGTCGCAGCACAACACATTCTTGCCGCCAAATCCGCCGCCGCCGGGATCGGGATGGAAATTTTCGAAGTCGTACATCAATGGTGTTTTGGACGGGCCCACCAGCGCTTCAACCGCTCCGCCCTGCACGCGTCCATTGAGCACGACATTCCATTCGTAGCTC
This sequence comes from Planctomycetota bacterium, assembly GCA_038227875.1. Lineage (GTDB taxonomy): Bacteria > Planctomycetota > SZUA-567 > H5-PLA8 > H5-PLA8 > JBBRPR01. The sequence continues at coordinate 13,404 of JBBRPR010000078.1, read as the reverse complement.
GTACCTTCTTTGGCGAAGAAATTTTGATTGTCCGCCGGGCAGCGGAACACCCGCTCGTCCTTGGCGTACGGAAGCAGCGTGTCGCTCAGCCGCGCCAGGCCGGGACTCAAGGTCGGTCGCGCCGCCAGCACCGGATACGTGCCCTGATGCTCGGACAGGTACATCGTCATCGCCTTGCCCAGTTGCGAGAGATTGCTGGTGCAGGAAATGCGCCGGGACTCCGCCCGCGCGCGGCCGAGCACCGGCAGAATCAACGCCGCGAGCACGCCCAGAATGGCGACGACCGTCAGGATTTCAATCAGCGTAAAGCCCCGTCGCGCAGCGCTCATAGCTTCTTGGCGAAATTCAAATTGTCGAGCGCCCCGTCGAAAAGTGGCGCGAGTTGGGCCCGTTCCTCACTGGACGTAACCGCGAGGTACTCATGCATGGCGCGGTCGATCACTTCGTCCATCTTGCCGGAACTCATCATCTGCCGGACGCTCTGCTTGTCGCTCTCCGGCATGTTCTGCATCCGCTCGCGCGCTTCCTGCTGCCGCGCGCGGGCTTCTTCCACAAATTTCGCGCGCTCATCGGCGTTCATCTTGCGGAACGAATCGATCTGCTGCTGGATACCGCGGTCAAGCGTCTCGCGCACCAGCCGCAAACGCTGGTCGGCCGGAAGTCGCTGGAAATACGCCTGCGCCTGCGGACTCTGCATCACCTCGCGCCGGTCGCGCGCGTCAAGCCGGTTGATCTGCTCGATTGCCGTGTCGATCTGCAGCGTCTCACCTTCCATCCGCGCGCGAACTTCTTCCGGCGTCAGATCGCGCACCCGCTTTGAGGCCAATCGCCCGAGGAAAAACACCGCCGCCACGATTCCGACCAGCAACACACCCGCGCGGACCCAACGCTGCGCAGCTGAGGGAGGTGCGGAAGAAACCATCGGCGCCGTGCTTTTCATGCCATTCATCGTATGCCGGCAGGTGCGAATTACACGGGATTTCCGAAACTCGTATGCAGACGAACCCTCATCACTTGGTTTTGAGCGCTTCCTTGAAGCCGCCTTCTTTGATCAATTCATCGGGGGTGGCCTTGATCGGGCGCGTGTCGTAGCCCATTTTTTTCAGGATCTTCGCCGACTCCAATGCCCGCCCGCCAACGGCGCAGTGAATGTAAATGGGCTTGTCTTTGGGCAGCTCGCTCGGCGCTTCTTTCATCTCCTTGATCCGGCTCAAGGGCAGAAAATGCGCGTCTTTGAGATGCCCGCCCTCCCATTCTTCAGACTCCCGGCAGTCGATCAGGTAGGCTTTGTTCTCCTCGACAGCCTTTTGAATTTCCTTCAGCGGCGTCTTGGTATGAGTGACTTCTTCTTCGGCGCGACAAACCGTTCCAAAGAACAGCGCGACGGCAAGCATCAAGGCAAAGGCTTTCATGCGTCTCTCCTGTTATGGGCAGAATAGCGACGTCAAAACCATAGTCCGTATTCAACGTGGTGTCGAGCACCCATGTGCAAGGTTTTGAGCCGGTAAGGTCACGGGCGCTTTCGCGGGGGTGCCGAATTTTCGCGTCCACGATTCATCCGTTTCCGGAAATCCCGAGGCGACAGGCCCATGATTTGACGGAACCGGCGGGAGAAATTAAAGGCGTCGGAAAATCCCAGTGCGTCTGCGATCTCCTTGAGCGACCGGTTTTCCTCCTGAAGCAATCCCGTGGCGTGCCGCATGACCTGTACGGCACGATAGTGGCCGGGGCTGGTGCCGGCCAGGCGGAGAAACCGCTTGCGAAAGGCGACGTACGATAGATGCATCGTACGCGCCACGGCTTCCAAGCGGGGTCGGTTGATCGATTCCGTGGCGAGCAGTTGCTGCGCTTGCGATAGCCACGCTTGACCGTCCTGCCCGCTGCCCGACTGCGCGGATTCGAGTGCCAGTGCATCGGCGAGTAGCTGCTGGAAGCGACACAGTCTTATCAAGGCACGTTCGGGAGTGCCTACCGGTTCGGCCGCGACACTGCTCGCGATCCGTTCCAGCCATAACCGCGCGTCCCCGAGCTTCATGATGCGCGTCTTGTCACCCGGAATCCCCTGGGATTGCCATGTATCAAAAATTCGCCCTTCGAACCAGACGAAGAGTTCGCTCCACTTATGACCGGGTCGCGGACCGTAGGACTGATTGAGCCCGGGGCGTGCCCAGAGCAGATCGCCGGGCCGCAACACGGCACGCACGCCGGTCTCGTCGCGATAATCGGCGCAGCCTTCCAGCGTCAGTACGATCAGGTGGTGCGCTGTGGGGCGCATGTAATCCGGAGGCGCGGCGTGGCCGTACGTCGCAAGGCTGTTCCATTTGATTCCCGCGTACACGATGCGCCCCAAGGCACACGTAAACGGTTGGGAGGAATCGACTGCGAAGGAGTGAAGTTGACGTAGAGAGGATCGCGCCATGAATACGTAGTCCTCATCAACGTATCAAAATATACATGCCAAGTACCATTCCAACCATTCCGATTTAGGGGCTGGAGAGGTATTTTAAAATCATCCACGGAGGTACGGGCACATGACTGCTCCTGCACTGCAACGCGCGAGTTCAGCTCGCTTGGATCTTCAAGGTCCGGTTGGCGCATATCTGGCCAACGTGACTGAACAATGGCTGCTCCCGGCGCCACTGGCCAATCCGGCGATTCTGGAGATGTTCCGCGACCGCGACGAAGCTCCGCTGCGCGGCCTGTTACCGTGGTCGGGCGAATTTGCGGGCAAGCACCTGACCGCATCGATCGAGGTCTGGCGCGTCACACGCGACCCGCGCCTGCGCGATGCGATCAGCCTGTTCGTCGGCCAGTTGCTCCGCTGCCAGGACGAGGACGGTTACCTCGGACCGTTTCCAAAGCACTGCCGCCTTTGCCGGCACGTTCCCAACGCCGACCGCTCCTGGGATGCGTGGGGACACTATCACATCTCGCTGGGCCTGCTGCAGTGGTACGAGGAGACGCGCGACGAGCGCGCGCTGAGCGGCGCGGTGAAGATCGGCGATCTGCTCTGCCGCAAATTCTTGAACACCGGCGTGCGCGTGAGCGACATGGACTGCGCGGAGATGAATCATGCCATCCTGCATTCACTCTGCCTGCTCTACCGCGTGACGAACACCCCGCGCTACCTCCAACTGGCGCGGTCCATCGTGGCGGAGTTTCCGGAACCGACTCCGGATGGCAAACGCGCTGGAGACTATGTTCGTGGCCCGTTATCCGGCCAGGAATTTTTCGAACTCCCGCGACCCCGCTGGGAGAGTCTGCATGCGATCATGGGCCTGGCGGAACTTCATTGGCTGACCGGTGAGGATGATTACCGCCAGGCGTTTGAGCGGATCTGGTGGAGCATCGTCAAGCTTGATCGCCACAACAATGGCGGCTTCAGTTCCGGCGAGCAGGCAAAGGGAAACCCCTATGATCCCGCCGCGATCGAGACCTGCTGCACTATCGCGTGGATGGCGCTGAGCGTCGAGATGCTGAAGATGAGCGGCGATTCGATCGTGGCCGACGAACTGGAACTCTCCCTTTTTAACAGCGTCCTGGGCATGCATTCCTCCAGCGGCCGCTGGGCCTGTTACTGCACGCCGATGAATGGTGTCCGGCAAGCCAGCGCCCATCAGATCGTTTTTCAGGCACGCGAAGGTTCGCCGGAATTGAACTGCTGCTCCGTCAACAGCCCGCGCGGTCTCGGCTTGCTCAGCGCGTGGGCCTTGATGCAGGATGGCGGCGATCTGCTGCTGAATTTCTACGGTCCGGGCTCGCTGCATGCACGGCTGGACTCTGGCGTCGACGTGTGTATTCAGCAGAAGACGGACTATCCCGTCGGCGCTCAGGTCGTGCTGACTGTAACGCCCAGCCGCACCGAGACGTTCTCGTTGAAGCTGCGTATTCCTCACTGGTCAGCCCGTACGGAAGTGCGGATCAACGGCGTCGCGGTGACACACGTGGTTCCGGGCAGCTATCTGAATCTCAAGCGCGCGTGGCAACCGGGAGACCAGATTGTCCTCCAGTTGGATATGTCCCTGCACGCCTGGTCCGGCGAACGGGAATGCGCCGGGCTGACGTCCCTCTATCGCGGCCCGATCCTGCTGACCTATGATCGCCGCTACAATCTGAAGGCAAACGCAACGGCGGAATCTCCGGTCTCCAAGTTTGATTTGAACAAAGGCGTGATCGACTGCGGCCTCAACATTCCCACACTCGACGCACACAGACTCAACGCGCGTGTCGTGAAATGGGACGAATGGCTCAGCCCGCTGTTGCTGCTCGACGTTTCAACCGAAGCGGGGCACGCCGTGAAACTGTGCGATTTCGCCAGTGGCGGCAGCACGGGAACGCCTTACCAATCGTGGCTGCCCGTGGTAAATGCGGCACCCACTCACTTCAGCCACGCGCATCCGTTGCGCAGTGGCCCACTAAAATAAGCTTACGGACGCTGCCACGGAGTGATCCGCGGATCCTGGCCTGGCGGATAGGTTGCCTTGACCTCCGTGGGGTCCAGTTCATCCGCATTGTTTTCCCAGCCCGTCGCCGGCATGGGCACGCGGCCCTTCAGCAGCGGATCGTTCGTGCGCGCCATCCAATCGAGCAGACGTTGGCGCAGTCCCGCCAGAATTTCCGCGTACGCCAGTTCGCGGTACAGATTGTTCATCTCCTGCGGATCGTAGAATGTGTCGAAGAGCATCTCATCGGCGTGTTGACGCTCGAGAAATCCGTGCTCCAGCCATTCGTCTTTCGATGGCGACGCGTCGCAATTGACGGCCACCGGAGCGCGTCGTGTGCCGAAGCGTTTGACGTAGACATACCGCTGCGTCCGCAGCGCACGCATCGGTTCGTACCCGGCGTGATAGGAGACCTCCGCGAAAAGCGCCTCGTGGATCTGCTCCTTTTCGCCGCGAATGATGGGCAGCAGCGATTGCCCGTCCAGCCACGGCGGCCTGGCGATGCCGATCAGTTCGCAGATCGTTGGAAAGAGATCCAGATGGCTAACCATTGCATCGACCACTTTCCCGCTGCTGAATCCCTGGGGACCGCGCAGGATCATGAACACGCCCGTGCCATGGACGCTCACGCTGCACTTCATTCCGGGAAACGGCGGGCCGTGGTCGGTGGTGGCGATGATCAGCGTGGAGTCGCGCAGTCCGGCGGCGTCGATGGCGTCAAAAATCCTGCCGAGCATCGCGTCCCACGCGTTGGCGTCGGAGCAGAAGTGCGCCCAGTCCGCGCGGATGCGCGGCGTGTCCACCAGCGGCGCCGGCAGGGCCGTGTAGCGCGGATCGTCCGCGGCTTGCGGCTGCGAGGTGAACCCGCGGCCGACGCGATGCGTGAGCGAAAAACTGGCGCTCAAGAAAAATGGCTTGGAACGCTTTTCGCCGACAAAGTCGATTATGCCGTCGACTGTTTCGCCGTCGATCGTCCGGTCGTAGCCGACAGAACTGGGATTGCCGCCAACATTCGCGACACCGAGATGATTGTCCAAGGCCCAGCGACCCCACGTCGCCGTCTCGTATCCGGCAGACTTGAGCGTGTGCGCGAGATGCCGATCGAATTCGAACGGATAAACGCCGCGGTTGCCCAGGCCCACCATCCCCGCGTTGTGCGGATACTGTCCGGTGATCAACGCGCAGCGGCTGGGCGAGCAAGTCGGCGCGGCGCTGAACGCCTGGCGAAAGAGCACTCCGTCCTCCGCCAGCTTCTGCAGATGGGGCGTGCGGATTTTATATCCGTAAGGTCCCACGTAGCGGCCGGTGTCGTGGGAATTCACGTAGACGATATTCAGCGCCATATAGCATCTCCCTCAACAGGTCGCTCAATAAGAACACATACTCATGTGCTTGTCACAGAAATCCTGGCGCTGGAATGGATGGTCTGACCTTCTTTCTGCCGCTACACTATTTCGCAAACACGCGTCGCGGAGAACAGCATGGCAATATCTGGAAGATCTAGCGCATCGGATTCGCAGGTATTGATCGCAGCTGGCAATCGCACTGCGAACTGGGTGGTGGCCAACGTGTCAGATCGGGGCAATTATATTCGCGATCTCGCGCTGGAAGGCCTGGTCCACTGGTCGACTGCTACTGGCGATCCGCGCTGGATCCAGCATGTTGACGGCGTCGTGCGCGGCAAAGGCACTCCTAGTGTTGAATGGCGCCACGAACCGTTTGGCAGCGTGACCTGGGCGTGGGCGTCAGCGCGCGGCGACCGTGCCGTGCTCGATGCTTGGGTGGATTCCACGCTCCACTGTGTCGATGAAGTGCCGCGCTCGGCGGACGGCTTGTTCGTGCATCCGCGCGGTCCGCAACCGGGCGACGGCAATGCAGTACTGATCGACTCCATGCAGGAGCACGTCTGCCGGCTGGCTCGGGCGGCAGCGCATTCCGGTGAGCAAACGCTGGCGGCACTGGCCGTGGATCAAATGCGCCTCCACCGTTCGTTACTCCGCGATCCTGGAACGGGTTTGTGGTCGCAAGGCCGAGGCTGGTTGCGCGACGATCCGCAGCGGCTGTCGCCCGGCGCGTGGTCGCGTGGGCATGGCTGGTTGATGCGTGGCTTTGTTGCGGCGGCGGAAATCCTTCCGCCTTCGTGGCACGAGCGCCAGGCATTTGTCGATGTCATTCGGGAACTCGCGACGGCGCTGTTGGCGATTCAGGATACGGATGGCTGGTGGCACGCGATGCTCAGCCGCCCGTGGGCAGGGAGTGGCATCGAAGCCAGCGGGACCGCGATGATCGCTGCGGGCATGGCGCGCGCCGTTCGAGCCGGAATCCTGCCGGCGGATCCTTACGCTGCATCCGCGCGCCGCGCCGCTGCTGTTGTAGCAACGCGCGTCGGTCCCGACGGCGTGGTTGCCGACGTCTGCCCCGGGCCTGGCCCGCTGGCTGAGGAAGGTCCGTGGCTGGCGCCGTCATTCTCCTGCCCCAAACACGGTCCGCTGGCGCTGCTCGACGTGACCTCGGCCGTGGCCCAACTCGATCGCGAATGATGCCGCCGCTACTTCGGGGCGTGAATTGAGAGCGACGCGCGATTAACGTGGGTAACGGCGTTCAACAACCCTTGCATCAAAAGGAATCCGCATGCGCACACTCGTTGTTCTCTGTGTTGGCTTCGTTCTTATGTCCGCAATCCGCTGCGAAGACTGGCCTCAATGGCAGGGCGTGAATCGTGATGGCGTCTGGAACGAAAGCGGACTGCTCGAAAAGTTTCTCGAAGGCGGCCCGAAAATTCTGTGGCGCAAGCCGGTCCATACGGGCTATGCCGGTCCCGCCGTGACAGGCGGAAAAGTTTACGTCTGCGATTTTGCGATCAACACCGGAGCGATCGTCGATCCCAACAAGCGCGGTGTACTTCAGGGCGATGAGCGCATTCTTTGTCTCGATGAAAAGAATGGCGAGCAGCTGTGGGAATATAAATACGCCTGCGAATACACCATCGCCTATCCCGGCGGCCCGCGCGCGACGCCGACAGTCAGCGGCGGCAAAGTCTACGTGCTGGGCGCGATGGGCAATCTCACCTGCCTGGATGCCGAGAAAGGCTCGTTGGTCTGGAAGAAGGATTTTAAGGACGATTACAAAGTCAAAGTTCCCCTGTGGGGTTTCGCCTGTCACCTGCTCGTCGACGGTTCAAAACTGATTTCCATCGTCGGCGGCGAAGGCAGCGAAGTGGTCGCGTTCGACAAGGACAGCGGCAAGGAAATCTGGAAGTCGCTGAGCTCCGTCGAGCCTGGCTACAGTTCGCCGGCCATCACCGAAGCCGGCGGCAAACGGCAGCTGCTCGTCTGGAGCGCCGAGTCGCTCAACAGCCTTGATCTGGAAACCGGCAAGCCGTATTGGACCATCCCGATCGTGCCCGCCAACGGCATGGCAATCATGGCGCCGGTGCGCAGCGGTGATGTACTGTATGTGGGTGCGCGCGTGAATCAGGGAGTTGGCGTGCAACTCGCCAAGGACAAGCCGGATGTGAAAGAGCTCTGGCGCGCGGACGCCAAGAGCGGTCTCTTCCCAAAAACCTGCCCGCCCGTCGTGGATGGCGAATACATGTACGGCGTCTGCGAAAACGGCGAGATGCGCTGCGTCAAAGTCGCCACGGGAGAACGCCTGTGGGAGTCTTTTGCCCCAGTGACCGGAGCGAAAACGGGCTCCGCGGCCGCCTACATCGTCAAGAACGGAGCGCGCTTTATTATATTCAATGAGAAAGGCGACCTGATTTTCGCGACGATGACGCCCAAAGGCTACGAGGAGATTTCGCGCGCCCACATCCTCGACGCGACTACAACGGTCCAGGGACGCAAAGCCATCTGGAGTCATCCGGCATTTGCGGACAAGAAATGTTTCGCACGAAACGACAGCGAGATCGTCTGCGTCGATCTCGCTGCTGAAAAGTAAGTACGGTACTTACGATTTCGCCAACACGTCCTTCACCAGCACGCGCGCCTCTTCGAAGATTTTGTTGAGGTGCGCTTCGCTGGTCAGGCTCTCGGCGTAGATCTTGTATTGAGCTTCGGTGCCCGACGGCCGCGCCGCAAACCAGCCGTTCTCGGTGGAGACTTTCAAGCCGCCAATCGCGGCTTTGTTGCCCGGCGCGTGGGTTAAAATCGCGGTGATCGGTTCACCGGCCAATTCCTTCTTCTGCACGGAGGATGCGTTGAGTTTCTTCAGCGCGTCCTTTTCCTTCAGCGTCGCAGCCTGATCTTCGCGGCGGAAATACGAGCGCCCGAATTTCTGCTCAATCTCGGCGTAATGCTGGCCGGGATCTTTCGACGTCCGCGCGGTCATTTCGCAGGCCAGCAGGTCCATCACCGGACCGTCTTTGTCCGTGGTCCAGACAGAGCCGTCCTTGCGCAGGAACGTTGCACCCGCGGATTCTTCGCCGACGAAACCCAGCGAACCTTCGTACAGGCCCTGCACGAACCATTTGAATCCGACCGGCACTTCGAAGACTTTGCGCCCGACATCGTTGGCGACCCGGTCGATGATGCTGCTGCTGACGACAGTTTTTCCAATCGCCGCGCCGGCCGGCCAGTTGGGCCGATGCGTAAACAGGTAGCGGCTGGAGACGGCCAGGAAATGGTTGGGCGGCAGGAGCCCGACGGACGGCGCGACAATGCCATGCCGGTCCGCATCGGTATCGTTGCCGAACGCGATCGCGTACTGATCCTTCAGCGCGATCAGTCCAGCCATGGCATAAGGGCTCGAGCAGTCCATGCGAATCTGGCCGTCATGATCGACGCGCATGAAACGGAACGTGAAGTCGACGGCGGGATTCACCACGGTGATATTCAGCTTGTAGTGTTCGCGGATCGGATCCCACAGATGCACCGCCGCGCCGCCGAGCGGATCGGCGCCGATGCGCAAGCCCGACGAGCGGATCACGTCCATATCGATGACAGCGGCGAGGTCTTTGACGTAGGGCATCAGCAGATTCTGATGATGCGTGGTCGCCGCGCTCAGCGCACGCTCATACGGGATGCGTTTGACGCCGGCATTGTTCTCCCGCAGCAGTGCATTGGCGCGATCCTGAATCCATTGCGTGACGTCGACATCGGCCGGACCGCCCGTGGGCGGATTGTACTTGATGCCGCCGTCGCGCGGCGGATTGTGGGACGGCGTGATCGCGATGCCGTCGGCCAATTTGTCTTTGCGGCCTTTGTTATAGATCAGGATTGCATGCGACAGGACGGGTACCGGCGTGTACTCATTGTTCTCCGCGACTATCGCGTCGACGCCGTTGGCCGCAAAGACTTCGAGTGCCGTGTTGTGCGCGGGCGTATCGATGGCATGCGTGTCCTTGGCCAGGAAGAGCGGCCCGTTGATGCCTTTCGACGCGCGGTATTCGCAGATCGCCTGCGCGATCGCAAGGATGTGCGCCTCATTGAAAGAACTGTCGCCCGGTGTGCCGCGATGTCCGCTCGTACCGAACGCTACCTGCTGCAGCTTGTTGGCCGGGTCGGGTTTCTTATCAAAATAATCGCGCGTCAGTGCATCGACATCGATCAACAGGTCCTGCGTCGGGGGTTTACCAGCCAGCGGCGAGAGGGGCACGGAGAGACCTCCATTAAAAGTGGAATGGGCACTCCGGGTATGTTATCGCAGATCAGCAGGTTTCAACGTGTATTGCCTGGACTTCACACACGGGAGAAGACTCAAGCAATTCCGCGCCGGAATTGCACGCGCTTTTCCCAGCGTTCAATCAACAGGAAAATTCCAGCCGAAAGCATCGCGAGACCGGCAATGAAGATCCAAGGCGAGAGGTGGGTGACATCGGCGAACGATATTTTGCCGTAGTCGAAGGCTTTCAAAAGCGTGTCCTTAAAGTAGGGCATCGTTTCGGAGTACAGCGCCGCGCCCACAACCATTCCCAGAAAACCATAGAGCGCATGCCGCGATCCTTCGCCCGCCGCCGCCACATCCGTTCCAGGACAATAGCCCAGCAGCGCCATGCCCACGCCAAAGATCAGTCCGCCGAGGGTAACAGCGGCCATCGCTGCGGTCTTGATCTGCAAATGTGGAATCCAGCCGATTCCGTACATGGCGTAAATGCCGATGCCTCCGGTCACAATGGCCGTCAACATGACTTTCAGCACGGTGAAATCAGTGAACAGGAATTGTCCAAGGATCACGCTGTAACGCGTGACGTGAGCTTTTTGCAGGAGGAACCCGAACACCAACCCGGTCAGGACTCCGCCAACGATCATGGGATATGTATCAAACATGTTTGCGACCCTCCTTTCCAAACAGCGCGAACGCCGTGGCCACGCCGGAGACAAACATGGCGAGGAAGAAGGTCCAGGAACTGACTGCCAACTGAAGGCCGCCACTGATGCCATGACCCGAAGTACAACCGCCCGCCATGCGCGCACCATAAATTAGAATCACACCGCCTAGAAAAGCAGCGATTGCGCGTTTCAGGCGGCTGCCGCCAAAGCGCCATCGCCACAACGCCGGCACGTGCTCAACATTGAAGTCGCGCGCCAGCCACGCCGCCAATGCAGCGCCCACAGGAAGTGTCAGCACCAGGAAGAACTGCCAGTCGAACAGCGGCGTCTTTTCTGTAATTTCTTTGGCATAATACGGATTTGTTTTCAGATGCTCCGGCGCAACAAGCGCGGTCGCCGCTCCGGATACATGAACCATCGTCGTGCTGGTTCCCAATGCTTTGTCCAGCGTCAGGAATGTGGCCCAACTCAGAACCCCGATACCCACACCCACCAGGTAGGGACTCCACCTTCGTGAAAAGAGCGACATTGGAACCTCCCTTTCGATCCATTTCGGAACGTATGCGCAATAGCCAGACTCGATTCCTTATTCGATCCACACCATCCATCGACATTCAAAAGTGTCTCGATCTTACGATATTTAAAGCCATGAGAATCACGTCGGGCCTGTTCCAAACCGCTGCTCAACGCACGACATGATGCTCGCCAAATGAAGCTCGACGACCTTGTAATACGCTTTCCGCCCATCCTTCTCGCTGGCCAGGAACCCGCATCGCTGCATCAAACGCAGATGCTCCGACGCCATGTGGCTGGGAATTCCGCACGCGGTCGCAAGCTCTCCGACCGTGTAGCGGTCCTGCAGGAGCATCTGAACCATCCGCAGCCGATGGGGATGCGCTATTGTCTTGAGGCATTCGGCTGCCTTCTCCAAGGAATTCAAAGACGTCAGTTTTACACGCTTCGCCGATCGGGCTTTCGTGGGCATTAATTCCCTCCTCTTCCTGCTCTCCTTTCAATATATCGTCATATTCCGATATGTCAATATTTTAGCGCATCCAACGCGACAACTTATTTCGTCACGCCACCCTTGTCCTTCTTCGCCACGTACGATTGCGGGACGCTCTTCTGCCACACTTGCCCGTTGAAGATGACCGTCACCAGCACATTCAGTTTCGCCGTGGTGGTGGCGTTCACCAACCCGGCGGAGGCAAGCGTGTCGGCGAAGGTCCCCTTGCTGAATTTGGCGCTGTACTTGGAGATCTGCAGCGGCGTCCCGGCTTTTCCAGACTTCACTGGCACCTTGATTGAACTGCCGCCGCTCGTCGCCGAGCCCTTGGCATCCAGCGTGAACGATTTCACCACTCCGCCGATATCGACCACGAACATCTGTCCGGAAACCTTGAATCCATCCGGAATCAATATCAGGCCGCTCAGGCCGATGCTGTCATTGCCATGCCTGGTGAAGTCCAGCTTGACGTTCAATTTGCTCACCGACAGATTCTGCAACCCGGTCATCTTGCTCATTCCAGCCGGCAGACTGTCGGCGTCGAAGGCGTTGGAGCCCATCGCAATTTCGATCTCGTCGATGACGCCGTCGCCATCACTGTCGCCCGGAATCCCGGATCTGGAATTGATCGTAACCGTGACCGTGACCGCTCCCGAATTGGTTGCGGTCGCGCTCACGGGATCGCCAGCGTTTATGGCAACCACTTTGACCATGAAGGCGCCGGCTGTCGTAAACGCGTGCGTCGGCGTTGCGCCGGTTGCGCTGGAGCCGTCTCCGAAATCCCAATTGTAGCTGACCGCATCACCGTCGGCGTCGGTGGCCGCCGCACTGAAGCTAACCGTTTGCCCGATAGTGGATGGGTTTGGCGCCGCGGTCGGGCCGGAGATCAATACCGGAGAAGTCGAGAATTCGTACGCGCCCAGGTCGAATCCCGCGCCCTTGGGCCGCGCTGTCCCGGATATATCAACCGCCGGAGCACCCACGGACGTGCCCACATCAATGCACGGACTGGCGGTCTGCAGTCGCAGGTCGCTGGCTGAAACAAAGTGTGGATCGGTACTGATATTTCCCGTACCGCTCAGGCCACCCTGCACGCAGCTATAGGTTACGGTGGCAGTTCCGTCGAGTTCTGGTCCGATCGGCGAACTGTCAGCCCACAAAATGGAATTGGTGACCGATACCGTGCTCGTGTTCGAGTACATCGCTCCGCCCTGAAATGCGCCGATGTTGCCGTTGAACGTGCAATTCGTCACAGTTCCCGAGCAGAGCAACACTGCTATTCCGCCGCCGCGGGCAGCAGCATTTGACTGGAATACACAATTGGTCACCGAGACGGCTGCGTTAGCGGTAACCAGTGCTGCTCCCGTTCCGCCGAAATTCGAGGTGAACCTGCAGCCCAGTACATAGAGTTTTCCGCTATCGAAGTAGACGCCGCCTCCTCCCTGCGACGTATTTGCGGCATTGCTGTCGATTGTGCAATTCGTCATCGTTACATTCGATTCGATAGACGCCATGGCGCCGCCAGCTCCGACGACGGTGTTACCGCGTGTAAACGCCGGTTTAAAAACGCGGTAGGTGGCGGTTTAAGTCTGCGGCACCCGGCCTGTGTTTGACTGCACCTCTACTCAGAGGTGCAGGTTACTTACTCCTCCTCCTGCTTCAAGTTTCAACGTGCTCTGCGTTCCTC
>JBBRPR010000077.1:0-37979 GCA_038227875.1 Planctomycetota bacterium | reverse complement strand
CTGGATTGTAAACCGCGTCTGTCCTGTAGACAAAGCGGTCAATACGAAGCGAGCCCCTTGACGAGGCCGCGAAAGGAAGGTACGTTTCGGTTTCGGCTACGGACGTTCAACCAATTTCAACAACGGATGGGACATCCGCTATCAAGCGGCCAAGCAGGGTAAATCGTCTTTAAATCGAAAAGCCATTCTGGAATCCATGAAGACAGCCACCGCTTTTTTTCGCTCTAGTTATCGAGGTAACCTCTCCAACATTCTAAATACTCTGATCAAGGCAAATGAAATCAACGAAGGTTCGATCGGCCGTTATGCGTTATCCCAGAACACCTTGACCAACATGGAGAAGCAAGTTGCTGACGCCAAATGAGGCCAAACTCGTTATCCACGACAAATGCTGCAAGGCAATTCGTGATAAGCTCTTGGTGATATTGGCCATTAATCCTGTCGGCCCGTTAATGGTGGCGGAGCTTAAACCTCGTGCCGCCACCGCAGGATGGAGGAACGCTGCGAAGGTTAATATTTCGATGACTCTTTCTCGGTCAAAAGGGCTGGCAATTCTAACGGACAAGGGGTGGGAGCTCACAGAACCCGGCAAGCAGCACATTGCAACTCTTGTTGCCGCAGTTCCTGGGAACAAGGTCATTTTGCACACGAGTAATTCTCTTCGCACACACCTCGCTAAAATCACAGACCCGCTTTCACACGGCTTTGTCGAAGAGGCGGTAAAATGTTTTGAGGCCAAACAATTCCGCGCTGCAGTCGTTTTTTCATGGGCAGGGGCCATAGGAGTCTTGCACAAGCATGTCTTTGATAAATACTTAGCGGTATTCAACGCAGAGGCGTTGCGCCGAAATTCAAAATGGCAGCAGGCAAAGCAACAGGACGATCTCGGTGCGATGAAGGAATCCGTTTTCTTGGATGTGTGCGAATCACTCGCCGTTATGGGCAATAACGTGAAGCAGACACTTCAAAATCAGTGCCTTAGACTGCGGAACAGTTGCGGCCATCCGAATTCAGTCGTGATTGCCGAACACGCCGCCGCTTCCCACATTGAGATCTTGATTTTGAACGTCTTCTCAAAGTTCTAAGGGAATACAGGCGTAAACTTATGCTTGGCAAAGTCGAACCGTAGCGTTCACAACTTCACGGCGTACCACGTGGAATTCGAATTCGGCATGAACATCATCACGCCGGTCTTTGCATTGTAAAACATGCGCCGATAATTGAGCAACGGCTTGACGCTGAGCGCACCGGTCAGCGGAATGCGGGTCTGGTGCAGCACGTAGGGACTGGCATCGGTGCCGGCGCCGCTGACGGGGGTCAAGTTCACTTCGTAGAGCGCATTGACGTCGCTGAGGTACTCCCAGCGGATCAGCGAATTTCGTCCCGCATGGTACACACACGGCACCGTTTCCTGCGTGTTGTCGGGCGCGAATTTGAAGAGATCACCTTCGATTCGCAGCGTCTCGATCTTGCCTGTGTCGAAGTTGTAGCGGAACGCTCCGTTGACCGTGTCTGGGGCCACTGTGGTGGGCGCGTTGCACATCAACATGTAGGCCCAGCGTCCGCCTTTGAATAAATTCATGGAGGAGCGCGTGCAGATCGGGACCATGCCGTCGGCGGGACCTTTGGGCTCGATCACCTGTTTGACCGGATCCCAGAAGAACAAGCGGTTGCCGCGCCAGTTGATGCCCGCGTCGCCAGGCACCAGAGAGACCAGGAAGCGATCCGTCACGTCGTCGTAGACGGCGGCTGTGCCCTGCTGCAGATAAGCGGTGCCGTACTTCTTGTCCGCGGTCAGCTTCCCGACTTGAGCTCCGACATCGATCTCGCCGACGGACTCCCACTTTCCCGTCTTGACGTTGGCGCAGCGGTAGGCGCCGTAAAAGTAATGAATCACGTCCCCGCGCATGTCGCAGGCTGAATACATGTGCGAGGCGGTCGGGGCATTCTGTGGCGCTTTGAAGGGCAGGTCGGCGGGATCGGTCAGGTCCGCGGAAAAATGTCCGGGCTTCGCGCCCGACGGATAGGTGAGATCGTTTCCTTCGGCTTTGACGTACGCCGGCGGATACTTGTCCGGCGGCGTCGGCGCAATCGCGATCGAATACTTCAGGTTGATCGTATCGAATTTAAAGACGCCATTGAGCGTCGACGAGCCGTGCCCGCCGCCATAGAAATAGACGGCTGAGTTGTCGGCGTTGGCGACAGGGTCGTCGTATGAATCAACCGTTCCGCCGATCGGGTCGTAGCCGATGTACCCCTTCTCTGGCGCCAGCGCCTTGATCGCGGCCCGGTACTCGGTGCCCGCCAGCGCGTACCACTGGCGCACGGGCACGGCCTTGGCCCATTCCGGAGCGCCATTGGCAGTGGGTGCTTCGCTGCCGCAAACCGCGCCTGCCAGCAGGCCAATACAGAATGCTAAGGGTCTCAGGAATCTCATCTTGCCTCCTTATTCATGACCTGAAAATCTGGACTATCTATGGACTAAAATCACGCTTGGACCTCCATTTTCCCACGGTTGAGCATTTATAGTGCGCCGTCGGATCATGGAACACCCTGTATCAAAACGTGTTACGGAAACCGAGAAATTATGGGACTAGTACGGCATTCTCACGTCACTCTTCATGTGGAACAGGTGCTGCACTGGTATCAAGCGGCTCGGGCTCTACAACCTATTACAGGCACCTGAATGAATCGCTGGAGATCTACAATGCTGAAAATTCCAAAGCTCGATCAGCGCATTCGCCCCTTGTTACTTGCCGGGGTCTGCGCGTTTCTGGCGCTCCTGAATACCAATCTGATCGTGCTCGGCGACGGCGAAGTTGAATCGACCGACATCGACGCCTCGCAGATTCAGAAATTCTCCGACGACGAACTGCGCGATCTGGTCGCGCCGATCGCGCTCTACCCCGACGCGCTGCTCTCGCTGACGCTCCAGGCCAGCGCGTTTCCGTCGCAGATTACGGATGCCTATCGTTACGCCCAGACCTCCAAGACGCCCACTGAAGCGCCGGAATCGGCGACGTGGGATCCCAGCGTCATTGCGCTGCTCAACTACCCGACGGTGCTTAAGAAACTCAACGACAATCCCGACTGGACTGAGAAGCTCGGCGTGGCCGTGACTTACCAGATGACCGATGTCTCCGACACCGTCCAGCAGGTCCGCGCCGAAGCGAAAGCCGCCGGCAATCTCACCAGTACCCCGCAGCAGGAAGTCTCCGAGGACCAGGGCGCGATCACGATCGTTCCCGCGCAACCCAATGTCATCTACGTGCCCACTTACGATCCTGAAGTGATCTACGTGCGGCAGGAGCGGCCGTTCATCAGCTTTGGCATCGGCTTTGGCATCGGCGTCTGGCTGGAGAACAGCTGGGACTGGCATCACCACCATTTCTACCACTACCAAAGCTGGAGGCCGGGTGGCGGCTGGTATCGCCCGAGCCGCCCCGTGTACTGGCGCCCGCCCTACCGCCCCATTCCACCGTGGTACCAGCGTGGAGCCTCGCGCGCGCCGATTAGCAACCAATACCGTAGTGGTCGCGCCACTCCCGACCACGTGCGCCCGGTGGTGCCGCCTTCGCGCACACGTCCGGCGACCAGACCTGAAACCCGGCCCGCGCGGCCTGTGGCTCCCGCGACTCCCGTGGCACCCCTGGTGACGCGCCCCGCCACCCGACCTTCGCATGCAGAAAGTTTCGGCTCGGGAAGCCAGACCGTCCATCGCGAAGCTGCACGCGGCGAAGCCAGCCGCAACCGGACGCCGACTCCGGCCCCGGCGCGCCCGGCGCCGCCAGCCCGTCCCGCGCCGCCAGCCCGTCCGGCTCCGCAGCAGAATTTCCAACGGCCGTCCGATGGCCGCGCCACGCAGCGTGAATCCGCACGCGGAGCTGCCAGTCGCAAACGCTGATATTGAAACCCATTTAAAGTGATGCGTTCCATTTCTTAGATGTGAAAGGATTAAAACAATGAGCACCACGACGACGTCAAAGGTTCACCGGAAAATGTACGCCGCGGCCCTCTGCGCAGCCTTCGTCATCGCCTGCGCGTCCACGCGCTCCAGCAGCGCCGCCGAACCGGCCGGCAACGCGCCGGCGCCGGCCGACCCGGCAGCGCAAAAAACCTATGACTCCCCCGAAGCCGCATTCGCCGCGCTGATCGACGCCATGGCCAAGAACAGTGACGACGCGGTGCTCGATGTCCTCGGGCATCAGCACACCGACCTCGTCGTTCAGACCGACAAGGAAGCCAGCGCCGAGGTGCGCAAGAAAATCTGTGCCGCCGCCAAGGAAAACCTGCGCATCGTCACCACCGGCGACAAGGCCTCTGCTCACTTGGGACTCAAAGACTGGCCCTACCCGATTCCGCTGGTGAAGAAGGCCAATTCCTGGAGCTTTGATACCGCCGCGGGCAAGGAAGAGATTCTCAACCGGCGCATCGGCCGCAACGAACTCCACGCCATCCGGTTCGTCGACGCCTACGACGATGCGCAGCGCGCCTACGCCACCAAGGATCACACCGGCGACAAGGTCTTGAAGTACGCACAGAAGCTGATCAGCAGCAAGGACAAGAAGGACGGCCTCTACTGGCCCATCGCCGTCGATTCCAAGGAAGAACCCAGCCCGCTCGACGCCGCTTTTGAAGAAGGCCAGGATTTCCGCGACGGCGCCGACGTTCCGTACTCTGGTTACTTCTTCAAGGTGCTGACCAAGCAGGGCGCCAACCCGCCCAACGGCAAGTACGATTACGTGATCAACGGCAACATGATCGCCGGCTTCGCGCTCGTCGCCTACCCTGCCGATTACGGCACGTCCGGCATCATGACCTTCGTGATCAACCACCAGGGCGTGATCTACCAGAAGGATCTCGGCCCGGACTCGAGCAAGCTCGGCGCCGCCATGGACGAATACAATCCGGACGCGACGTGGACGGAAGTGAAGCCGGAGGATCGGTGAGGACTCGCGGAGTAGGCTTGCTCATTTTGGCATGCGAGCCGCACGTTGTCTTTCAATTTTCGTCCGGCGAATTCGCGACGTCAAAATCGCATTGGCAAACGAAACCGCAAAGAATTGGGGCGCGCCCACACACCGTGCGCCAGTGCACGTGAGCGTTATGGGTCTATTTTGCCCATATATTCACCCTTCATTTTTCACCGAAGCGACGTAGCATGCTCGCGTTATAGATTTCACTATGGCACAGATCAGCACGAAGGAGTTGCTATGAACCCGCACCCCGACCACGCTGCATACGCCGCACAGTTGCCCAGCGACACCGAGCTCCGCGACGTACTCTGGAGCCGCATCGGCCAGCGCGGGTTACCCGATCTTCCCGAATGCCTCGGCTTCACCCCCGAAGTCAAATGCGCGTATAAGAACTGCTACAAGTTCGTCGACTCCGGCGTCGAAGTCACGCTCTGGCTGAGCGAAGCACAGAAGATCGGCATGATCAACGTCAACCGTTTGTAAGCGCCTCTGCTCGTTCTCCCGTCGAAAAAAAACGCGCCGCATTTAGCGGCGCGTTTTCACGTTCAACGTTCATCACTTCGCATTCAGCGCTTACTCGTCCATTCGTCCCTTGCCGCGGCCGTATTCGGGGATGAACAGTGACGAGGTGGCGTTGTTCAGCAGGTTGCGGGAGCGCAATGCGATCAGGGCGCGCTGGGCTTCCGGGTTTTCCGGGTCGATGTCCAGGGCCTTGGCGTACGCAGCTTCGGCTTCGTCGAAATGACCGAGACGTTCCAAAGCACGGCCGCGACCGCAGGCGGCATCCGACAGGCGCGGGTCCAGTTCCAACGCGCGCGTGAAGTGGAAGAGCGCTTCTTCGTCTTTGAGCACTGAGAGCGCGGCCAGCGCCAGGTGGTGATGCGCGAGGCCGTCACGGGCGTCGGCTTTCGTCGCGGTTTCGAAGCGCACGCGTTCCGTGCGGTAGCGGCGGTAGCCTTCGAAGGCGAAGCGCAGCGAATGACAGGCGACGGCGTTCTGCGGCTGGCGGATCGTCGACTTGTCGAAAAATTCCAGCGCGTCTTCGATCGCTCCGGCGCGCAGCGCGAGGCTGCCGCGTTCCAGCCACAGGCGCGCACAGTTGGCGTCCCAGGCGCAGACCTGTTCGAGCACCACGCGTGCTTCGTCGCGGCGGCCTTCGGCTTCCAGCAATCGTGCTCGCAGAATCGCGGCGTGAGCGGCGACATTGCGGGCGGGCGCTTCGACGGAACGGAGATCGCGCGGCGAGGCTTCGATGTGCTGCGCTTCCTTGCCGGCGGCGATCGCTTCCCTTAAGAGGGCGTCGACGGCGGCGGCGTGCGCGATGGGGCGGCGCATGAAGCGGGCGCGGGCGACTTCGACAAAGGCGAGGTCGTATAAAGGGAGCGCTCCGGAGGCGCTGCCGTCTTTCACGCGGCGTTCGCGTGCGTGGGTTTCCAGCGCGCGCAACGTCTTGTCGACGGCCAGCGCGGTTTCGTCGCGGGTGTGCGCGTAACCGGTGGCTTCGCGCAGCCGGCCGAGCACATCGTACGCTTCATAGGAGCGCGGATCGGCCTGGATGGCGCGGACGTAGCGTTCTTCGGCGGCTTCGAGCAGTCCGCCATTTTCGAGCAGTTCGCCTTGATGAATGTAGAGGCGCGCTTCGCCGGGGAACCGCATCAGCGCTTCTGCGCCTTCGGCGACGGCGGCGTTGAGGTCGGCGTGGCCGGTCAGGTTGAGCGTGT
Source organism: Planctomycetota bacterium (assembly GCA_038227875.1). Lineage (GTDB taxonomy): Bacteria > Planctomycetota > SZUA-567 > H5-PLA8 > H5-PLA8 > JBBRPR01. Next base: position 31,282 of record JBBRPR010000077.1, on the reverse strand, counting down.
GAACGAAGGCGATGTTCAAGCCGGCGAAGACGTTGCGCGCTTCCAGTTTCGCGGCTTGCCGGAACGCTTCGAGTGCCTTCTCCCGCCGCCCGCACAGCAGGTAGCCGCACCCCAAAGCGTTTCCGGCCTCAGCCGACGAAACGTCCAACTGCGCTGCCTTCTCCAGGTACTCGACGCGTTCGTGAATCAGGCGGTATTCCATGCGCGCCAGTTCGAGATTGGCTTCGGCTTCCGGCGAGGTAGGGCGGCCAGGGTCGAGCGCTTTTTCGATCGACATCGCGTGTTCGTAGGCGGCGATGCCGTCGCGCATGCGGCCCATGTCGCAGAGGACATTGCCGAGATTGTTGAAGAGGCTGGGGCGGTTGGGCGCCAGCGCGATCGCCTGGCGGTAGAAATTTTCCGCCTCGACCAGATCGCCGCGGCGGTAGAAGAGCGCGCCCAGGCGGCTGAGAATGGTGTGATCGTCGGGTGTACGGGCCAGTTCGGAACGGAGTTCCGAGATGGCGCGGTCGAGCGGATGGATGTCGGCTCGGCGCGCGGACAATCCGGCGACGGCCGGCTGACCCTTGGTCGAGATCGACTTCCTGCGGACACTCTTCTTGCGTGTACCAATATTGGCCACGGATGACGTCCCCCCGGACTTTATTTTGGAGCGCCCACGCTTTCGGGCGCTCCGCTGTCGAGCCGTCGGACTGACCTTGCGGCGTCGCGCTGATCGCTTCGACGTCGCTGTTCGGCTCGCTCGCTTCTGCCGCATGTGCTTACTCCCTTCGGCTTTCCGGCGGCGGTTACTTGAGGTTTTTGAACGGGGACGATGTGCCATGACGTTGTGTCTCTCTACCGTATACGTACCTAATGTACCCCAATCCTTGGGGGTAGGGAATGGGTTGGGGCACAAATCTATAATCTTCGAAAATATTTAGCTTTTGTTTTGGGGATTTGGGGGCTTCTGGAGCCCTCCCTTATAGGGGCGCGGGGACGGGTCATCTCACGCAAAGCCGCGAAGACGCAAAGAACGTCACAGAACAGCAGAGACGGCCGGGTGTCCGGCTTTGCCAGTGCGATCGCAGTGGCATCGAGATTCGCGAGGGGCCCGGCCACTCCTCGCGGGGCATCGGGTCATTCCGTCTTCAAGACGACTTTGCCGTCGCGGCGGATTTCGGCCTGCTTGCCGGTAAGGATGACTTCGTCCTTCTCCTGACCGCGGGAGATGGTGAGGGTGATGACGCCGTCTTTCTCACTGCTGGAAATGCTGTCGACCTGGGCCTTCTTGCCCGCGGCGACCGGCTCGATGACGGCGGCGAAGCGGGCGGATTTTCCGGTGCGGGTCACCATCGCCAACGGGACGCGCTGATCGACGGAGTCGCCGACGCCGTTGCCGGTCCAGAGCACGCTGCCGGGTTGGGCATCGACCAGAAGCTCGGTGGTGACCTTCTCGTCGGGGAACGTGACGCGCAGCAGCGTGTCGCGGGTGGCGCTCTTGAGGTTGCGCATGAACTCCTGGCCATGCTCATCGGCCAGCGGCGAAGTCTCCTGTAAACCTTCCGCATCGGCGGACGCGCCGCGGTTGTGGTAGCACCAATCGAAGCGGTGGTCTTTGCCGTCGGCGGCGGTGAGCTGATCGAAGGTCAGCGCGTAGTCGGGCGCGAGGAGCAGCAGCCGCGTCTGCGCGATGCCTTTGTAGGCGGTATCGCAGTGCGCCTGCGCCAGCGCAAAGTGCTCGTTGGCGGCGAAGCTGTCGAGCTCTCCGCCGGCGCCGTCTTGAGATTTTTTATCGACGACGACAGCGTTGTGCGAAATCGTCGCGCGATACCAGTTGGTGTGAATCGGCAGGCGGTAGGCCTGGCTCTTGGCGCGGCCGGGATCGACGCCGAGTTCCTTGCCGTAGCCGAAGAGGACAAAGCTGAGCTTGTCGAAGTGGCCGTGAAATCCGCCGAACGGACCGAAGACGAACGCGGCGGTCAGCTGAGCCGGACCGTCGGTGCGGAGTAGCGCGTGGCCGGCGTCCTTGAAGACGACGCTCTGCAGTTTCAGCGCGGCGGCACGGACGTTAACGTCGCGGCCGTAGAGGACGCTCTCGAAGTTCGGCTTGGTGTCGAGTGTAGCGAGCAGCACGTCGTCTTTGTAGACATGGTACGCGGGTTCAAACAGGGCGCTGGAGCCGCGCGCGCTCGAGTTCACGTCGTCGCCGAAGCGCGGCAGCGAGCCGTCGGACATGGCGTACTGCGCGGGGAGCGTGAACATTTTTTTGAACGTGGGACAGCCCCAGAGACCGAAGCCCAGGCGCCGGCTGCACTCGGCCGTCGCGACCAGGGAGCTGAGCGTGTAAAAATGATAGCCCCAGCTGTTCTCGTACCACATGCCGTCGCCGGTGACGGAGACGCCCATCTGAAACAGCAATCCGTTTTTCGGATCGTCGATCGCTTTCTTCAGCCATTCGACGTCGTCGAGACACGCGCCGCCGGAAACGAAGGCAGCGTTGTGCCACGACTGCCAGTTGCTCTTGCCGGCCTTGTTGTGGTCGATGTTGGCGAGCATGGGCTTGAAGAGCTTCTCGCGGATCTTCTGGCGCTCGTCGTCGCTCATTGCGGGGAACGCCAGATCGAAGGCGGGGCCGATGTTGATCGCCATGTGGTACGCTTCGTTCAAGGTCTGTTCGTAGAGATGACCGCCAGTTGTTCCCGTCTTGCGCGAGTTGTCGTGGAACGGATAGGTTTCGTAGCGTTCGGCGTAACCGAGCAGCACCCGCGTCGTGAAGTCGGCGTACTTTTTTTCGCCGGTGATCGCGTAGGCCCATCCTGTCGTGCGCGCGTGGTAGAGGTTGCGGTCGTGGACGCGTTCGAAGATCACGTCGTCGAACGGTTCGCCGGAATAGACCGTGCCGCAGCCCGGGCATTTGTGATGGGTGCTGTCGATCGTCTGTAGCGCGCGCTGGCACTTTTCGCATTGATACCACTGGTTGTGTTGCCCGCCGCGCGGCGGAAAGTCGAGCGGTTCGGCCAGGGCCTTGTCGGCATCGGCAACCGTGGCGGCGAGGACGTCGTGTTCCGCGCCGGTGGCTTTCCAGGCGGCGCGGAGGCGCTGGAGTTCCTCTGGTGAACAGGCGATGAGCGGGCGAGTGGGCGTCGCGGGCAGGCGGACGTCGGCCGCTTTCCATTCGGAACTGAGCAGCGTTGGATTCGTCGCCATGGAAATAACTCCCGCGAGAAACGGAAGACAGCGCGCGTACGTTGGCATGCAGGACCCTCGGTTCGGCTTGCGATTGTCGAGCGTGGATCATAGGATGTCGAGGACGATTCGATCTTGAATCAGGATAGGGACTACAGTCCCCATGTTGGCTTTTGACCACTCGGAAAAATGTGGTAATTTTTCTCGTGGCATTCAAAACCCTGCTTGACATTTGACCCTATTACGTTATCAATGGCCGTCCCGCCCACGCCGTTTGGGCGGGTTGTGTTTTTCATTGGGCGTTGCAGGTTTTAAGTCGGTTGCACGGCCGCGAGCCTGAAAAAGGGCTGGTGGCGTAAGGAGTTTTCAAATGCCGTTGCCGGGCGTACAAAAGACCAACGTATTCAAGACCTACACGGCCAAGACCGGTGAACTGAAGCAGAACTGGTTCATCGTCGACGCGGCCGACCAGTCGCTCGGACGGCTCTCCGTTCCCCTGGCGATGCGCTTGATGGGCAAGGACAAGCCCGTTTACACGCCGCACGTGGACACTGGCGATTTCATCGTCGTGATCAACGCCGAGAAGATCAAGATTCATCCCAAGAAGTACGAATCCAAAACCTACCGCAAGTGGTCGGGCTACCCGGGCGGCTTGCGCGTGCGCACGCTGGCCGAAGAGCAGGCTAAGAACCCCACCACCATCATTCGCGAGTCGATCCGCCGCATGCTCCCCAAGACCATGCTGGGCAAGGTGATGCTCTCGAAGTTGAAGGTGTATGCGGGCGACAAGCATCCGCATTCGTCGCAGCAGCCGAAGAGCTGGGCGCCGTTGGCATAAGCACGAAATTCGTTACGTTGTGATTTGAAGACCAGGCCAAGTTTGGAACGGAGTTCAAAGTACAGTGAGCAGCGACGACACGACAGGCGGATATTTCTGGGGCACGGGACGGCGCAAGTGTTCGACGGCGAGCGTCCGCATGCGGCCGGGTTCGGGCCACATTCTGGTCAACGAACGCCCGATCGAAAATTTCTTTCCGATGGAAGGCCACCGCAACGCGGTGACGCAGGCGCTGCGCTTCTCGAAGCTGGCGACGGCGTTCGACGTGTTCTGTAACGTCAGCGGCGGCGGAATCACCGGACAGGCCGAAGCGATTCGCATGGGCATCGCCCGCGCGCTGTTGCTGTACGATCGCAATCTTGAAAAGAGTCTGCGCCACGAAGGCTTTTTGACCCGCGATTCCCGCATGGTCGAACGCAAGAAATACGGCCAGGCCGGCGCCCGCCGCAGGTTCCAGTACTCCAAGCGTTAATCTGGGGCGTTGTTCACTTACATCTTGGCCCCTCTCCCGTTAGCGCGGGATCAGAGGGGCCAAGTTGTTTTTAACTGAGTCATTGGTCATTGGGCATCGATCATTTTTCATTGGTCATTTTCGCACGCGGAGACTGAGATACATGAAAGGTCATGCGATTCGAAATAGGACAACGGTTCTTCACAGGTCGTTCACGAAGACCTGATACGGGTGTTATTACGGACGGGCGCAACCATCCGCTCCCCGTAAATGAAAAATGACCGATGACCAATACCCACTGACCAATGACTCTGTAAAACGAGGACGACAATGACAACCGCAGTAAAACCTTGGAACGGAAAAATCCATGAGGTGCCGGGGTTCCGCACGGCATCGTTGCACTGCGGGATCAAGACGGCGAAGAGCTTGCCGCCGGACATCGCGCTGGTGTACTGCGAAGAGCTCTCGGCGGTCGCGGGGTGTTTTACGCTCAACCGCGTCTGCGCCGCGCCGGTGAAGGTCTGCCGCGCGAATCTCAAGTCGAACAAAAACCGCGCCCGCGCGCTGGTCATCAATGCCGGCAACGCGAATGCTTGCACGGGACCGCAGGGCATGAAGGATGCGCAGCGCATGACGGCGCTGGTCGCGGAGGGCATCGGCGCGAAGAGCGACGAGGTGCTGGTGTTTTCGACGGGGATCATCGGGCACATGCTGCCGATGGAGAAAGTCGAATCGGGCGTCGCGAAGGCGGTGGACTTCGTCAAAGCGAAGAAGAACACCGGCGATTTCGCGCGCGCGATCATGACCACTGACACCGTGCCGAAGACGGCCGCGGTCACGGTGAAGATCGGCGGCAAGACGGTGCATGTTTCCGGCGCGTGCAAGGGCGTGGGAATGATCGCGCCGAACATGGCCACGATGCTTGGTATTGTCGCCACCGACGCAGCAGTCGCTCCGGCGGTGCTGCAGAAGGCCGTCTCGCAGATCGTCGACGAAACGTTCAACTGCGTGACCGTCGACGGCGACACGTCGACCAACGACAGCTTCGTGATGTTCGCCTCGGGCAAGGCGGGGAATAAGGTGATCAGCAAGACCAGCGGCGCGGATTTCGAAGCGCTGGTCGCGGGGCTTTCAGCCGTCTGCGACAGCCTGGCCCGCCAGATCGCCGCCGACGGCGAAGGCGCGACGCACACGATCACCATCTACGTCGGCGGCACGAAGAACGATGCCGACGCCAAGAAGATTGCCAAGACCATCGCCGAATCGCCGCTGGTGAAAACCGCGATCGCCGGCAACGACCCGAACTGGGGACGCATCCTCGCCGCGGCCGGCCGCGCGGGCGTGGTCTTCGATCCGATGGACGCGTCGCTGACGCTCGACGGACACGAAGTGTTCCGCGAAGGTCAGCCGACGAAGTTCGACAAAAAAGTCGTCTCCGAGGCGCTGAAAGAACGCGATTGCAGCGTCGTGCTGCTGGTTGGCGAAGGGCCGGGACGCTCCAAGTTCTACACCTGCGATTTGACGCACGGATACATTTCGATCAACGCCGATTACCACACGTGAAGCAGCCTTGGCCGCTGGTGAAAGGAATAAGATGATGAGCAGTCCACTGACCAAATCGCGCGTGCTGATCGAGGCGCTGCCGTACTTGAAGGCCTTCGACCGCAAGACCGTCGTGATCAAGATCGGCGGCAGCACGATGACCGACAAAAAGATTCTGCCCTCGGTCGTCCGCGACGTGGTGTTCCTCGAACAGGTCGGCGTCTGGCCGATCCTGGTGCACGGCGGCGGCCCGCGCATCACCGAAGAGATGGAACGCCTGGGCCTGAAGGCCAATTTCGTCAAGGGCCGGCGCGTGACGGATGAAGCGACGCTGGGGATCGCGCAGAAAGTGCTGATCGATGAAATCAGCGTCAACGTCGTCGAGCTGATTCAGAAAGCCGAGGGCCAGGCCATTCCGCTCAACGGCCGCGGTTCGCGCTTCCTGCGCTGCGAGAAGAAAGTCTTCGAAGAAGATCCGGGCATGGATCTGGGCTACGTCGGTGAGATCACCTCGATCGACGCGGAACTGGCGCAGCGCATCAGCTCCGGCGGCGTCATTCCCGTCGTCGCGCCGATCGCGACGGGCAAGGACGGGCATCTTTACAACGTCAACGCCGACTCCGTCGCGTGGAAGATTGCCGCGGAGACCAAGGCCGAGAAGCTCGTTTACCTGTCGAATGTCCCGGGCATCCTGCGTGACAAGGACAAGCCGGAATCCCTGATTTCCAATGCCACAATTCCCGAATGCGACCAGATGATCAAGGACGGCATCATCGTCGGCGGCATGATTCCGAAGATCGAAGCCTGCGTCGCCGCGCTGCGCCATGGCGTGAAGAAGACCCACGTGATCAGCGGCCTGCTGCAGCATTCGCTGCTGCTGGAAATCTTTACGCCGGAAGGAATCGGCACGGAAATTCGCCTGTAAGTGTATTGGATTCTTAAATTCCCTTAACCCCGGGTGGAGGAACTGACGATGGCTCTGAATACCGCCGAAGTGCAAGCCCTGTATGCCAAGCATTTGATTGGCAACTACACGCGCGCGCCGATTGCCTTCGTCAGGGGTGAGGGCTGTTACCTGTGGGACGCGGAAGGGAAGCGTTATCTGGATCTGATCGCCGGCATCGGCGTCGACAGCCTCGGCCAATGCCCGCCCCGCGTCGTTGCGGCGATCAAGAAGCAGGCCGACACGCTGCTCCACGTTCACAACAATTACATGTGGGAACAGCAGGCGCTGCTCGGCCAGAAGCTCTGCGAAAAAGTCGGCGGCCCCAACGGAATGGTCGACCCGCGGGCGTTTCTGTGCAACTCGGGTACGGAAGCGTCCGAAGCCGCGATCAAGCTCGCGCGACTTTACGGCAAGCAGCACGGCGGAAAGTGGAAGATCATCGCCTGCTCCAACGGCTTCCACGGCCGCACCTACGCTGCGCTCAGCGCCACCGGCCAGACCAACCTGCAGAAGGGCTGCGAACCGCTCGTCCCCGGCTTCTCTTTCGTGCCGCTCAACGACATCGCGGCGCTGGAGAAAGCCTTCGACGCGGAGACCATCGGCTTCATGGTCGAACCGGTGCAGGGCGAAGGCGGCATCTTCATCGCCACGCCGGAGTACCTCAAAGCGGCGAAAGAATTGTGCGTCAAACACGGTGCGCTGCTGATGTACGACGAAGTCCAGTGCGGCATGGGACGCACAGGAAATTATTTTGCGTACCAGACGCTCAAAGCGCCGCCGCCGGATGTCATCTGGATGGCCAAGCTGCTGGGCGGCGGATTTCCGATCGGCGCGATGGTCGCCGCGGCGTCGGTGGCTCAGGCGATGGTCCCCGGCACGCACGGCACGACCTATGGCGGAAACCCGACGGCCTGCGCGGCGTCGCTGGCGGTCTTCGAGACCATCGACAGCGACAAGCTGCTCGACAAAGTCCGCACGACGGCGTCGCACCTGAGCCAGAAGCTGGAAGCCTTGCGCGGCAAGTATCCCACGAAGATCAAAGAAATCCGCCAGATCGGCTTGATGGCGGGCATCGATCTGACGTTCCCCGGCAAGGCCGTGTTCCAGCGGTGCCTGGAGCTGGGCTTGATCATCAACGTCACGCACGACACGACGCTGCGCATGCTTCCCGCGTTAAACATTGCGCCCGCACAGTTGGACGACGGCGTGGCGATTGTGGATCAGGCGTTGAGCGAATTGAAGTAGGACTGAGGACTGAGCGCGCGAAGCGCAAATATTGGAACCAGTGCTTTTCCGCACGCAGTGAACTGCAAGAGAGGATTGAACGCTGTGAGCATCAAGAAGAAAGATCTGATCGGACTGGATTCGTTGAGCACGCCGGACTTGTTGGCGCTGTTGGATCTGGCGGCGCGGCATAAGGCGGACCCGAACACGTATCAGCATTCCAAGGTGTTGACGGGCAAGGTCGTGGGCCTCTTCTTCGAGAAGGCGTCGCTGCGGACGCGCTTGAGTTTCGAAGTCGCCACGTACCAGCTCGGCGGACACGTGGTCTATGTCGGGCCGGAAGCCGGGCGCATTGGCGAACGCGAGTCGATCAAGGATCTGGCCAAAGTTGCGTCGCGTTACATCGACGTCTTTGTGCTCCGCACGTACAAGAACGAAACCGTCATCGAGATGGCGAAGCATTCCAACAAGCCCGTGATCAACGGACTGTCGGACATGCATCATCCCTGCCAGGCGCTGGGCGACCTGCTGACGATCCGCGAAAAAATGGGCCGGCTCGAGGGCGTGAAAGTCGCGTTCGTCGGCGACTGCAACAACGTCTGCCGCTCGCTGGCGCACGCCCTGCATAAGGTCGGCGGCAAACTGTCGATCGCCAGTCCGCAAGGCTACGGCTTTACCGCCGCGTTTTTGAAATCGACCGGTGCGACATTCACCACCGATCCGGCGGAAGCGGTTGCCGGAGTGGATGTGATCTACACCGACGTATGGACGTCGATGGGCCAGGAGAACGAAGCGGCAAAACGCCGTTCCATTTTCCAGCCGTACCAGATTAACGCGGAATTATTGGCGAAAGTCCCGAATGCCATTGTGATGCATTGCCTGCCTGCACATCGCGGCGACGAGATCACCGACAGTGCCATAGACGGGGTGCAGTCCGTGGTTTACGATCAGGCCGAAAATAGACTCCATATCCAGCGTGCCCTGCTGCATAGCATAAGTGATTGAGTGGCACGTGCTTTGATCAGAATGTTTAGATTTTGCAATTTGCGTTGCACCATGTAAAAGTGGGGTGGTGCAAGTGCGTTGCAATTTGCATTTAGTTTGAGATTTTCGTGTCATTTCTGCCAGTTCTTTCTTAGGAACAGGTAGAATGTACGCAGGATTGATTGCACCTCACAGCAGTCGGCCTGTCACTCGTCATGGGTGATTTGATTGAGCATTCGAGACACAGGCATGTTGACCGCCCAGCAAGCCATCAAGGTCATGCGAGTGCTCGTTGTCGATCCCTTTGACGAGAGCGCCAGCTCCGTCATTACCAAATTTCAGAATGAAGGTTTTGAACGCTGCAACCTCGCCCGCAACGGCGAAGAGGCGCTGCGGTTGCTGTCCGTCGGCCTGGCCCGCCACGAACCGATCGACCTGGTGGTCTTGAGCCTCTCGCTGCCGGACCGGCCGGGCCTGGAAACGTTCGACGAAATCCGCAACGTCTTCGACGTGGCGCTGCTGCTGCTCTCCGAACGCGACGAGCGCCACATCGCGCTGGAAGGAATCGGCCGCGGCGCCGACGATTACGTGATGCGTCCGATCAATCTCGATCTGCTGGTGCTCAAGGCCGAGAAATTATTGACCCGCCGCTTCCTCCGCAAAGAAATCCGCCGCTCGACGTCGCGCAACGAAACGCTCTTCCTGAATGTGCTCGCGGTGATGGCCAAGGTGCTCGAGGCGAAGGATCCGTACACGCGTTCGCATTCCGAAAAAGTATCGATGCTCGCGTCATCCGTCGCGCGCGAAATGAGCTTCCAAGACGACGAAGTGAAGCGCATCGGCATCGCGGGTATTCTTCACGACATCGGCAAGATGGGCATCCGCGAAGCGATCCTGCGCAAGACCGGTCCGCTGGACGCCGGCGAACGCGAGGTCGTCGAGCGCCACCCGATCATCGCCAGCACGATCCTGGAACCGATCGAGCAGCTGCAGAGCGCCGTCGGTTACATCAAGTATCATCACGAACACTTCGACGGCACGGGCTATCCCGAACGCCTATCCGGCGAACAGATTCCGCTCGGCGCGCGCATCATTCACGCGGTGGAAGCCTACGACACGATGGTCTCGCAGCGCAGCTACAACACCCCGCGCACGCCCGAAGAGGCGATGGCCGAACTGCGGCGCTGTTCCGGCACACAGTTCGATCCGCAGGTCGTCGAAGCGCTGGTCGCCGTGCTGAAAAAGAGCGGCCAGTTCGGATCCGCGGTCGCCGCCACTCAAAAAAGCCTGCCTGAATTGCTGGAAGACCTCACCGGGCAAGTCAGCCTGTAGGGGCCCATTTTCCAGTTGTTCCATAATTCATTTTCCATTGCGCAGGCGATGCGATTCTATTTTTTCGGGAAGCGCTGAAGCTGCAATTCCCGGACGCGCGTCCGGAGTTCGGCGTAATCAAATCCGGCGGATTGAATGTGCGGATCGGCGGCCGCCTCGGCGGACAGTGCATGCAGCGTCATGGCACGCTCTTGGCTGAGCGGGTGTGAGCGCAGCAGGTATTCGACGTCGGCGCTTTCCTGTTCATTGCGCTCGTGGTCGGCGAGCCGGGCGAAGAAGTGCTCCAAACCGGCCGTTGCGAAATGAGCGCGGCGGACGTACTGCCAGCCCATCTGGTCGGCTTCGCTCTCGTCGTCGCGGGAGAATTTCATGCCGGCCAGTTGGCGCGAATAGCGCGCGGCAATGCGGGCCACGTGCGAATGGCCGACGAACTGCTGCATCAGCGCCCACACGCCGGCTTCGGCGACGTAATTCCGCATCGCGTGCCGGCGCGTGACGTGCCCCAGCTCATGGCCAAGCACGCCGGCAAGTTCGTCGGCGTTCTGCGTCTCGAGAATCAAGCCGCTGTTGACGACGACGTGACCGCCGGGAAGGGCAAACGCATTGACCGCCGGATCGAGCACCACGTCGATCTGGAAATTGAAATGGTGTTCGGGAGCTGGAACGGCATCGGTGAGCCGTCCGAAAATCTGGCGGACGTCGTTCACGACGAGTGGATCGGAGATCCGGTTGAGACCGGGGCGCATCAGCCCGTAAACTTCCTCGCCCACATATACGTCATCTTGAGTGGGAATCAGCGCGACGGTGCTGCCGGTCACGGTGTTGCGAAACGCCGGCACGAAGATGAAGCCCAGCAGCGCGGCAAGGAGACCCAGCTTGAGCGCCTGTCGCGTGTACGCAAAGTGGACGCAGTAGCGCGCCTTGAATCTTCCGCCGCCGCCGAAGTTGGGATCGTCGAAGATTTTCAACGACGGCGTCTACAGCGTCCAGCCGGGCTGATCGGGATGGGTAAACCGGATCGGTCCGCCGAGCCAGCGATTGCGCTGAATCACCAGACCTTTGAGCGGCAAGGCGGCCGAACCATAGCGGCTGCGCAACACCAGTTGGTCGTCGAGGGTCTGCAGATCGCCGCGGAGATACTGGCGCGCTTTTTTGTTCCGCGCCAGGCCGCTGACCGCATAGGGATTTTCTTTTCGGATCAGCCAATCGAACATAAGTGTTTTTCTCTCAAGAGAGAATAGGAACTACTACGCCAGTTCGTTGCGCGACGGCCGTTCGTGGACGCCGGCGGCGCTCTGCGCGAGCAGGCCGTGGAACGAATTGGGCAGAAAAACCTTGTCGCTGGGGTTGGCGCTGATCGCTTCAAAGCCGTCGAGGTACTTCTGCGCAATCAGGATCTGCACGGCCAGTGGCGAGGACGTCTGTTGCGTGAGCTTCGCCAGGTACGCGGCTTCGGCGTCGCCCATCGTCGCCAGCGCCTTGGCGCGGCCTTCGGCGCGGAGGATCGCGGCCTGCTTCTCGGCCTCGGCGAGCTTCACGTCGGCTTCAGCTTTGCCCAGCGAGTCGGCGACCGTCGCGCGGCGGCGGCGTTCGGCTTCCATCTGCTGGCGCATCGCGCCGGCGGTGTCGTCGCGCATTTTCAGTTCCTGGATTTCGACGCGCGTGAATTGGATGCCCCATTTCAGCGCCGTCGCTTCCAGTTCCTCGGCGACGCGCTGGTTGAGCAGCCCCCGCTCGGAGAAAACCTGGTCGAGCTCCAGCTTGCCGATTTCGGCGCGGAGCGCGTTGAGTCCCACCGTTTCCACGAAGGCCGGGAGATTCTCGGATTCGTAGACGGCTTTGCGCGGGTCGACGATCTGCCAGAAGACCATCGCGCTGGCACGGACGTCGACGTTGTCCTTCGTCTGGCATTCGCGCACGGGCGTGTCGGTCTGCTGTTCGCTCAGGTCGATCAGCCAGCCATAGCGGTTGGCGTTCTTGCCCCATTTTGGAACACAGCGGAAGTCTTCAAACCACGGCGCTTTGACGTGCAGGCCTTCGCGGACGACGCGTGCGAATTTTCCGAAGCGTTCGACGATCACACAGCACGACTGCGGCACAGTGTAAAACATAATCGATTCCTCCGGGGTTCGATTTCACAGTACCCCGCGAAGTGCACCCTCGCCATTACAATGGGTTGGGTCGTTTATAACGATTGGCACGCCGCCTGTTGAACGCGCGCGACGCACGGTTAAAAATAATTTTCAGAACGCTGTCGAAACGCGTGGCTCTCACCCGACATGGCAGTGAACGAGGACGAAAACCAAAATTCTTCGAAAGGGACTGCCATGAATTACACGATCTTGATTTACGAACCCCAGAAGGAATTTGCGGCGCGCAAAGATCCGGAATGGGTGCGCACCTTCTTTCCCGCGTGGCCGGCCTACACCAAGGCCCTGATCGAGGCCGGCATCCTGGTCAGTGGCGCGGGGCTCGAGCCGCCGGAGACCGCGACCACCGTCCGACTGCGCGACGGCAAACGCCTCGTGCAGGACGGCCCTTACGCGGAAGCCAAGGAGCAGCTCGGCGGCTATTACATCATCAATGTGCCCTCGCTGGACGTGGCGCTCGATTGGGCCGCGAAGTGTCCGGCGGCGCCGTACGGAAACATTGAAGTACGCCCGAATCTCGATCCAAAGGCGTGTTCCTGACACTGCTGAACCCTCAGGTCAATTGACCTGAGGGTTCCTTCCTCAATTCTGAAAGGAACGCCCATGCACTACACACTCTTGTTCTACTTTGATGGCCAGGGGTTTTCCGGACGCAAAGATCCGGAGACTCAGAAGAAGTATCAGGACGTCTGGCGGCCGTACCGCACTGCCTTGGAAGAGGCCGGCGTCGTCGTGGCCGGCGGCGGTCTCGACGCACCCGGCACGGCTCGACACTTGCGCGTGCGCGAGGGCAAAACACACGTCCAGGACGGCCCGTATCCGGAGACCAAGGAGCAACTCGGCGGCTTCATCGTCATCGACGTGCCGACGCTGGACGCGGCTCTCGATTGGGCCGCGCGTTGTCCGATCGCGGCGCACGGCTGCGTCGAGGTGCGCCCGGAAATCATCGCGAATCCCTGTTCCTAATATATGAATCCCGATGCGGCATCACTTGCCATTGAGCAAGCGGCGCGGGATTCCTACAGCCGCCTGCTCGCGTTTCTCGCCACGCGTTCGCGTGATGTCGCCGCCGCGGAAGATGCGCTGAGCGACGCTTTCCACGCCGCGCTGGAAGCCTGGCCGCGCGATGGCGTGCCGGCAAACCCGGAGGCCTGGCTGCTGACGGCCGCCCGCCGGCGGCTGATCGACGTGGCCGAGCACAACCGCGTCCGAGCCGCTGCAGCGCCGACGCTGCTGGCCATGGCCGACGAAGCTGGAGAGATCGCTCAGGAAGCCGCGCGCATGCACGCCACGTTTCCCGACGAACGCTTGAAGCTGCTGTTCATCTGCGCTCATCCGGCGATCGACGAAACCGTGCGCACGCCGCTGATGCTGCAGACCGTCCTGGGCCTCGACGCCGCGCGCATCGCCTCGGCGTTTCTGGTGCAGCCAGCGGCGATGGGTCAACGCCTCAGCCGTGCCAAGACGAAGATCCGCGACGCGCGCATTGCGTTTGAAATTCCCGGCGCCGATGAACTGCCGCCGCGCCTCGAAGCGGTGCTCGAGGCGATCTACGCCGCGTATGGTTCCGGTTGGGACGACGTCTCCGGTTCCGATCCGCGCCGCAAAGGCCTGTCGACGGAGGCCATCGGGCTGGGGCGGTTGTTGCTCCAATTGCTTCCTGGCGAAGCGGAAGCCGAAGGCCTGCTGGCGTTGATGCTCCATTGCGAAGCGCGGCGCGATGCCCGCCGCACCGCCGACGGCGCGTACGTGCCGCTTTCCGAGCAAGACGTGGCGCGCTGGTCGCCGGAGTACATGGCCGAAGCCGAAGCGCTGCTCCACGCCGCGTCACAGCGCGGCCGCATCGGGCGCTTTCAACTTGAAGCGGCGATCCAATCGGTGCACGCGCAGCGCGCCGCGACGGGCCGCACCGATTGGGAATCGATCGCGCTGTTTTACGAAGGCCTGGTGCGCCACGCGCCAACTCTTGGCGCGCTCGTCGGTCGCGCCGCCGTCGTCGCCGAAGCGCGTGGGGCGGAGGCCGGATGGTCGCTGCTTTCCGCGATTCCCGCCGAAGACGTGAAGAGCTACCAGTCGTACTGGGCGCTGGCCGCGCACCTACTTAAGCGCCTGAACCGCATCGACGAATCTCGCGCTGCGTACACCCGCGCGATTGGATTGTGCGAAGACGAAGCGGCGCGAAAGTTCCTCAGCGCGGCAAAACCGTGACCGGTTTGTCCGCGCGCCATTTCATCCGGTGACTTGGCCGAGGCGCATGGCAAGGACGATGCTGACAATGACGGCCAGGAGCATCGCCATCGTGAACGCGATGACGAAAAGCATCTGCACCGTCTCGGTGAATTTGGCCATGACCAGCCGCGCGGTGGTCGCGGTGGCCCACCATTCCAGGCCCACGCCGCAGCAGGCGACGTAGATGGCCAGTTTCGCATCGGCGACGCCCTTGAGAACCCCGGCCGCCACAAGGCAGAGAATCGCCAGCGCCATGAAGACGAACGCTTCGTGGATGCGCCGCCGGTAATCGCGGTCGGTTTTCATCAGGCCTTTGTGAACGTGATCGGGCTGATGCGATACGGCGACATCCGGGCCGCCATAGGCATCGGTGCGAAAGCCCAGGAGTCTCAAGATGAAAAATGTCACGCTGATGCCCATGACGATGATTTGGACAACGATGCCAATAAGTTCACCGCCGGTCGGCGCGTTGGAAGCAAGTAAGAGGCTCATAAGAGTGCCCCCCAGATAGAAGTGTCTTGTTGCGCTTACGGCTTCAACATACCTGATGGATGGGCGTATTGTCAAAATTGAGCGGCGTTCACACCTGTGCTTTAGCGAGCGCGATAAGAGTGCCTACTTGATCAAATTGATTTTAAAACCGCCGAGGGCGAGCCTCCATTTCCACTCTTTCGTGGCTTGTTCAACATCCGTTGGCAAGAAACGCTCACGCACGCCGTACGAGGTTTTTAATTCGATCGGATCAATGTTGTCTACGAAGGGTGAAAAGACGTGTCCCCAATCTTCTCGAGAGAAAAAATAATCTCCCGGTACGCATCCTTTGGCGGATCGGTTGTTCGGAAATAATACCTCATAGTTAAGCATGATCTGCATCAAGATCATGGCGTCAGCCACAGAGATGCGCGACGGCAACGCTTGCTTCAACATTGCCTGAGCATTCAAAATATCTGATCCCTCCTTAAATTGAACTACTCCGATCAATTCTTTCGGCGCACCGATATCCGCGACGATCACCGTGCCGAGAAATTCTTTCGCGGAGTCTTCAAGAAACCCGCGCTTGGCCGCGACGAATGTGACAGTGACGTCCGCGACAATCGTGGCGTTCGATGGCGCGCCGGTGTCGCAGTCCAATCCCGAGGGCACGTCGATCGCAACGACGCGCTTGCCCTTCGCCTGGAGTTGATTGCAATAGGTGATGATCGCCGCCAGATCCGGCCTCACGTCGCCGCGGAAGCCGGTGCCCAGCAGCGCGTCGACGAGGAGATGCGCGTCGTCGAGTTCCGGGAAGACGGCGTTGAATTCCGCGGCGGTGGTGATGCGCCGCAGCGGCAGATTCATCTGTTTGATGATCGCGTAGTTGATCGCGGCATCGCCGCTCAACTTCGCAGGATCGCTGGCGGCGTAGAGCATCACCACGCAGCCGGCGTTGTGGAGGTGGCGGGCGATTACGTAGCCGTCGCCGCCGTTGTTCCCTCCGCCGCAGAGAATCGCCACGCGCGACTTTTCGGGCGGCACGGAGAGTTCGCGGAGCTGTTCGAGAATCACGGCGCTGGCGTTGCGTCCGGCATTTTCCATCAGGACCACGCCGGGAATGCCGTAGCGTTCGATGGCCAGCCGATCGATGTTGCGGACTTGATCGCGGGAGAGGACGTTCATGTCGCACACGCTTCAAAAAAAAGGGCCAGCGGCGGAAAACGCGCTGGCCCTGAGCTTAGCACAGAATTGAAGTTACTTCTTGTTGGTCTTCTTCTCGCAGGACGTGACGGTAATCGTGTCGCCCTTCAGCGTGCCCTTGATGTCGGCCTTCGAATTCATCGCCGCTTTGATCGCCTTGCCCACTTCGTCGTCCTTGGCGACGAGGTGATAGGTGACGCCTTCCACTTTGAACATGGCGGCGACCTCGGCTGCAGCGTCCTTTTTCTTGGCGGAAATCTGTCCGGTCAGCGTTACTTCCTTGTCTGCGGCCGGTGTGGCGGGCATCGCAGGTTTGTCTTCCGCGCGCACGGCGGCGGCCGACAGTGCCAACAGAAAAGCAATCGCACATACAAACTTCTTCATGAAATCCTCCACGGTTTACGAGTGCGGCCAGTCCACGCGAGCCGGCCGTCAAAACAGAGACGCTGACGTATCTTGCCGCTGTTTGATTCAACACGGAGCGACGAGCGTCACGGTAGTGACGTATGTATACAGGCGTTTGTGATACTGAAAAAAGAGAAAAATACCCGAGAGATTTGTATTACGGAATTTAAAGTGCCGGTGTGGTACTCAATTTTCCTTGATCCACACCTGCGCCGCGGCCGAGTCCTGGAAGATCTGCAGCATGATCTGCGGGTGGTCGTTCAAGGTTTGAAACATCCGCGCGTAGCCCAACTGCGTGTCAGTGTTCACGACAAGCGCGGATTTGAACGGGTTCTTGAAGGTGATCGCCTTGCGGTTGGAAGCGAGACGAAAAATGTCTTCGAAGGAGATGCTGATTTTTTCCACGCGCGTGATGTCGGTGAGCCGATGGGGCACCACATCGCCGCGTTCATAAGTACGCGTCTCGCCGGCGATCTGGACCAGATCTCGGGGTTCGATCACGCCGATGAATTCGATCATCAGGAACGCAGCATCGGGAACTAGGGCAATCGAGTATGGCATCGGGAAGTCATCCCTGAGTGGAGTGCCTCAATATAGTGACACTCCAGCGCGAGGCAACAGGGATACGGCGCCAACTTCTTTCTTTATCTCTTGTACTTTTTACGATAACATAACTCCTGACCTGGTTTGAGTAAGGAGAGACGATGAACGCGACTGTTCGGACGATACTGGTACTCGCGTGGGTGCTGTTGGCAGTGACAACACTGCGCGCGGCTGATGATCCGGTGGAAATCGATGCCTCCGAAGATACCTGGCTGAGTTCCGAGTACACCGGCAAGGCCCAGAAACGCGGCTCGGCCGACGAGATGCAGATCTACGGCAAAACCGATGACACCGGCAACCGCGCGATCATCAAATTCGATCTGAAACGTGCCGCGCCCGGATTTAAATCCGCGGTCTTGCGCCTCACGGCATGGAACTTTGCATTTTCAGAAAACCGCTCCGCGTACCTGCGCTGCCAGCCGCTGATCACGGCGTGGTCGGAAGAGTCGGCGACGTGGGACATCCGCAACGGCAAGATGACCTGGCAGCATGTCGGCGGCGATTTCGATCCGAAGCCCGCGTCTGGGTATTCGTTCATCGGTCCGATCGGCGGCGGCGGGAACCGCGACATTTACTTCGACGTCACTGCCGCCGCGCAAGCGTGGCAGGCGCAGCCGGGCAAGAACGAAGGCGTCGCGATCATGCTGCAGAAAGGCTGCACGGCCGAAATTCGCGTGCGCTCGCATGAATGGGCCACCGAAGCGCAACGCCCGAAGCTCATGCTGTACTACCAGAAGCCCGCTCAGAAAATGGCCGCGATCATCCCCGGCGATCAGATGCCGCCGTACGAGCCCTACGATCCGGCCGCGCCGACCGTGAGCGTCAGCAACCGCGCCGATTTGAAACTGGGCGAAGCCTACGAGACGAAGTACTCCGCCAGCGGCGCCAAGGATCCGTATTCGTACGTGCTGGCCAGCCCGCCGATTCCCGGGCTGAATCTGACGCCCGACGGCGTGATGAAAGGCAAACCCAGCAAAGCCGGCGCGTACATCGTTGGCGTCACCTGCAACGCTTCCAACAATAAAAAGTCGACGCTGTGGGAACGCTTCGTCGTCGTCGATCCCAACGCCAAGCCGGCCGCACCCGTTGCCGTCGCCGACAAACCCAAAGACCCCGCCGCTGCCAAAGATCCAGCCAAAGATCCCCCGAAAGTCGACGAAAAAAAGAAAGTCAAGGAACCCGCCGATGAGTAGGCGCGGCGTTTGATTTTCGATCACATTGCTCACAGAAATCGGGGCGGGAACTGAGTCGTTGGTCATTGGGCATCGGTCATTTTTCATTTATCATTTACGCAGAGTGGAAGACAGGCGCTTGGGGTTGCCATTACGCTCCTCGTAAAATGGTCGATGACCATCGCCCAATGACCCATGACTCTGTTCGCGCGGCTTGCGTTTTCGTCATCGCCTCTTAACGTGTACTGGCTACCTTGAAAGCCAAGCATGGTTTTTGCGTACTTGGGCGCGGGATTCACACGACTCTGTCAATTTGGGGACCTACCGGACATGCGCAATGTAAGGACTTACACGGTTGTTCCATCGTTTCCGACGCGCCTGAACTCGTTGCGCGACATCGCGTTGAATTTGTGGTGGACGTGGAACCAGGAAGCGCGCGATCTGTTTGTCCGCATCGACCGGGAAGTCTGGGAAGCGTCGTCGCACAATCCGATCGCCATGTTCGGCCGCGTCAGCCAGGACCGGCTCAACGGGCTGGCGAAGGACGCCGATTTCCTCTCGCACATGGACCGCGTCAAGAAGGAACTCGACGCCTACATGGTCGCCAAGACCTGGTATACGGAAAACTACTCGGACAAGAAGAAGACCCACGTCGCGTACTTCTCCGCCGAGTTCGGGATTCACGAATGTCTCCCGATCTATTCCGGCGGCCTGGGGCTGCTGGCCGGCGATCATCTGAAAGCCGCGTCGGGCCTCGGCATTCCGCTCGTCGGCGTCGGACTTTTCTATCACAACGGCTACTTCCGGCAGTACCTCAACCACGAAGGCTTTCAGCAGGAATACCTGTTCGGCAACGATTTTTACAACCTGCCCTGCACGCTCGAACGCGGCAAGGACGGCAAGCCGTTGATCACCAACGTGGATTTTCCGGGACGCAAAGTGTACGCGCAGATCTGGCGCGTCCAGGTCGGCCGCGTGCCGCTGTACCTGCTCGACACCCGCATCGATCTGAACCGGCCGGAAGACCGCGTGATCACCGATCAGCTCTACGGCGGAGATCATGAGCACCGCATCAAGCAGGAACTGATCCTGGGCGTCGGCGGCGTGCGCGCGCTGCGCCTGCTGGGCCGCGAACCTGAAGTCGTCCACATGAACGAAGGCCACGCCGCGTTTTCGGCGATCGAACGCTTCCGCATCCTGATGGACGAAAAGGGTCTGTCGTTCCACCAGGCCATCGAAGCGGGAATTCCCGGCAACGTCTTCACCACGCACACGCCGGTGCCGGCGGGCAACGAAGTCTTCGGCATCGACCTGATGGACAAGTATTTCGGAGAGCTCTACACGCGACTGCGCATCGACCGCAAGATGTTCCTGGCGCTCGGGCGTCAGAATCCGCATGCGGAAAGCGAAACGTTTTCGCTCACCGTCCTGGCGCTGCGCACCGCCGGGCAGGCCAACGGCGTGGCGGCACTGCACGGCGTCGTCTCGCGCAAGATGTGGGCGGGCGTCTGGCCGGAAGTGCCGATCCACGAAGTTCCGATCTCGTCGATCACCAACGGCTGCCATATCCGCTCCTACGTCTCCGATCTGCTCAACGAACTGTTCGTGCGTTACTGCGGTCAGCGCTGGTCGTACGACGCGGCGCAGCAGGGCCCGAGCTGGAAGGGACCGGACCAGATTCCCGATGCGGAAATCTGGCGCGTCCACCAGCGCCGCCGCTCGCGGCTGGTGACGTGGTCGCGGCAGCGCGTCCGCGATCAGCTCACACGCGCTGGAGCCCCTCCGAAGGAAGTCGAGAAGGCCGAAGACATTCTCGATCCCGAAGCGCTGACGATCGGTTTCGCGCGCCGCTTCGCCACGTACAAGCGCGGCACGCTGCTCTTCCGCGACCCCGAACGGCTGTCGGCGCTGCTCTCCAATGCCGACCGCCCGGTGCAGATTCTCTATGCCGGAAAGGCGCATCCGAAGGACAACGCCGGCAAGCAGTTCATCCAGTTGATCTATAAGATGTCGCGGGACTCGCGCTTCAAGAACCGCATCATCTTCCTGGAAGACTACGACATCACTGTCGCGCGCTACCTGGTCCAGGGCGTCGACGTCTGGCTGAACAACCCGCGCCGTCCGCTGGAAGCTTCCGGGACCTCCGGCATGAAGGCCGCCGCCAACGGCGTGCTGAACTGCTCGATCCTCGACGGCTGGTGGTGCGAAGGCTACGACGGACAGAACGGCTGGGCCATCGGCCGCGGCGAAGAGTACACCGATCTGGAATACCAGGACGACGTGGAAAGCCGCGCGCTCTACGACCTGCTCGAAAAACAGATCGTACCGCTCTTCTACGACCGGACCTCCGAAGGTTTGCCCCGTGAATGGGTGCGGCGCATGAAGCGGGCGATGGTCACCGCGGCGGGATCGTTCAGCACGCATCGCATGGTCCGCGAATACTACGAGAAGGAATACTTCCCCGCCGGCGAGGCCTGGCAGGCGCTCAACGCCGATAATTTCAAAGGCGCGAAGGACATGTGGGACTGGAAGATGAGCCTCTATCAGCGCTGGGCTCAGATCCGCGTCGAAAATGTTCAATCCGACCGTTCCGAAGGCCTGGCCGTCGGCGATCGCATGAACGTCAAGGCGTTCGTGCATCTCGGGCCGGTCAGCCCGGATTCGGTGGACGTCCAGGCCTACACGGGCCCGGTCTCCGACCTCGGCGCCGTGACCACCGGCACCGCCCTGACGCTCAACTGCACCGGCAACGGCTCAGCACCCAACGTCTACACGTACGAAGGGATCCTGCCGTGCGATCAGTCGGGACGCTTTGGCTATGAGGTGCGGGTGCTGCCGAAGAACAAGAACCTGATCTCGCAGTTCATCCCCAGCTTGATTACGTGGGGCTGAACGGAGTCATTGGTCATCGGGCATGGGTCATTTTTCATCGGTCAATTAAAAGCGCTTCGCCGTCGGCGAAGCGCTTTTGTTTTACGACATCTGGTCCGAATCACTTACCAATTCCGCTGAGGCGTTCTTCAACGCCTCCGTTCATCACTGCCCCGCGGCCTTCGGATCTTCCAGCACCGCCGTGCCTTTGACTTCGATGGTGAACGGGCCGTCTTTGTTCAGCTTGTAGTTGGAATTGTTTTCTTTTTTGCCGTCGACCTGGATCGCCAGCGCGGTGCCTTTGCCGTTTTCCTTGTCGGCGACGGTGATCAGGACGGTGTGCTTGGGGACCGACTGAAGCGTCGTGGCGTGGTCCATGCCGGGGTAGTATTCGTTGCCGACGAAGCCGCCTTGCGGCGTGTAGACCTTGCAGTCGTTGTTGTTGATGATCACGCCGTAACCGGTGGCGAAGGAATAGCGGCTGCCGAAGCCACTGCTGGTGGAGGTCCCGGTGCTCGGCGTGCCACTGCCCATGGAGCGATACGGGTCCTTGTTGTCGTTGCGGACCAACGCTGAGATGGTGCCGTTGCTGCCGGAGAGAATCGAGAGCTGAATGGCGCCGTTGAATTTCTGCGCCTCGAGCTTGCCGTTCGTGACTTCGAACGTGCCGTCGGGCTTCTTCTTCCACGTTCCGGTGATCGACGTCCAGCCGGCCGCTTTCAACGCGCGTTCGACATCGGGCGGAACGTTATTCACGACCGGTCCATCATTGTTATTGTTCTGCGTGAGCTTGCTGGTGCGGGAGTTCTTCTCCGGCTGCGGCGGCGTGGCGCGCGTGATCTCGGGCATCTTGTTGGCGGGAATGATGCTCGCCAGGCACAGCACCTGTACACGCGAGTACGCTTCTTCGTTGGTGATGGTGTCGTTGTTCTTCTTGACGACGCGGCCGATGTCCTGCGCGTAATCTTCCATGGCGCCGGTGAACTGCGCGGCGTACGGATTCACGGCCAGCAGGCGCGTCTTCGCGTCGGTGATCTTGCCCGCGAATTCCGGGTGAGCTCCGACACCGTTTTCCATCTGATGAATCGCGCGTGAGAAGAAGTCCGAGGCCGCCGCCGTGTTCTGTTCCTTCTGGTAGATCTTGGCCAGCTCGTAGAGCGCGACGGGGCAGTTCTCGTCGTGGACGAGCGCCTTGAAGAAGGTGTCCTTCGCTTTCTCGACCTTGTTGCTGGCCAGGTATCCTTCACCGGCCAAGGCAAGCCCATCGGCTTCACTGGCACGCGCGACGTTCAGCGTCAGGAGACTCAGAATCAGGCACAACAGAAGACTTCGCATGGCGCGTTAACCTCGTAGGATAGAGACTCAATTTCTTGCCGCGATACGACTCACATGTAGACGCCATTCGCGGTCACGTGTTTCGAAAATTTTGCGCTTTCGGATCGGTTACGAGAAAGATCAGAAGTGGGTGTACAAACTACTATGGGAGCCAGCACAACGCGGTCGGATCAAGAAGGTAGGGAGTGGCAGTAGGCAGTCACGCCACGACCGCGCAAACACCGCAGACAGTGTCCGTACCATCCCCAATCTCTCACCCTTGACCCCTGACCCCTGGCCCCGCAAGCGGCGCTAGTGCGAGAGGATGGTCATCTTCATGCAGGCGTAGCGGAGCATGCTGGCGTCTTTCTCGTGGTCTTCGACTTCCGGCGTCATCAGCTTTTCCTGATCGATGCGCATGTACAGCGCTTCGCAGCGGATGAATTGTTCCAGTGCCGACGCGACGTTTTTCTGATTGCCTTCCGATCCGGGAGTGGCCTTGGTATAGAACGATTTGCCCTTCGTGTAGGTGTCGAGGAATGTCGGAACGATCTTGTCTTTCGCCAGCGCCTTGGCTTCTTCGGTCGCGGTCCGTTCCACGGCGTCGATGTCCACACCGGCCTGCGGCGATTTAGTAGAAGGCGCCGTCGATGTTGTTGTCGGCGTGACCGGCGTGGGCTTTTTCGCGGCTTCCTTGAACTGCACTTTCGCTTCCGCGATGTCCTGCGTGAGCGTCTTCGAGAGATCGAAATTGCATTCGACCAGCTTTGCCGCTTCCTTGCCGAACGGCGTGTCCGCAAACTTGCTCGAGATTTCTTCGGCCAGCTTGCGCGCGTCGTCCTTCTTTCCGTTGCCGAATTGGTACCAGACTTCCGAGAGACCGGCGGCCGCGATCTTGGCCTTCACCGGATCGCCGCGCGCGTCGATCTTGTGCTGAACGTCGTCGAGATGTTTCTTCGCGTCTTCGTTGGCCGGGTTCAGGGCGAGCACCGCCTGGTACGCGGACTTGGCGGTATCCAACTGCGATTCGTTGGCTGCATTGGTCGCCAGCGCGGCAAGCTTGTCGCTCAATTTCTGATCGGCGAGCTTGATGTCGAGCAAACCCGGCGCGAGTTTCTTGGCGGCGCTGAGCGCCTGCGTTTCCGTGACCGAGTCCTTTTCTTTTTTCGCAAGGTCTGCAGCGAGCTGGTAGCTCGTGATCGCTTCCTTGGCCTTGCCGGCCGCTTCGAGAATCTGGCCCATGATCAGGTGCGCCTTCGGATAGTCCTTGTCTTCCGCCAGCGCGCGCTCACACATGCTCTGCGCCGTCGTATAGTCGGCTTCCTTCAGACTCTTCTCAGCCGAGTTGAGAAGGATCTTGGCCGCGTCGCGATCGCCGCCATAACAGATTGAACCGCACAGGCAAAGCATCGCAGCAAAACTTAAAATGAGCTTTTTCATGCCTAGACAGACTCCCCTTATGCCATTTTGTTACGGATATTTTCTTCACTTAACCCGCGGACACGCCCGAAGTCATCGCGCTACACTCTTTTACTCATCGTGCACCTGCAAAAGGTTGATCCGATTTCACTAGCCGCAAGTAACTGTGCCGCTTATGAGAACGCCACCGGCGGCAGGGGCTCTTCACGATTCTTAAGAAATCGCGAATTCGCACAACCTTATTGTATTGAACTGCCGAGGCACGGGTGTCGATCAGGATGGGCCATAAACGCGCGGCCGTTTTTTCAGGTCTCGGCCGCGCGCGTTGAACTTTTACAGGGACGTTATTGAGATCATTTTCCTTTATGCAATCACGCCGCGCTTAATCAAATATTCGGCGGTCAAGACCGCGCCCTTCGCGGCGCCCATCTTGGTGTTGTGGCTCAGCAGCACGTACTTGAAACCGTTCTGCAAAACGCCGTCGGTGCGCAGGCGGCCGATCACCGTGGCCATGCCGTCGTGCATGTCGCGGTCCAGACGCGGCTGCGGGCGGAAGGGTTCTTCCGTGTAGTGCGTCAGTTCCGGCGGAGCGCTCGGCAGTCCCAGCTGCAGGAATTCCTTGTAGCCATCGCGCCACGCCTGCTTGATTTCATCGGCGGTCGCCGGCTTCTTCAAGCTGACGTACACGCATTCGGTGTGGCCGTCGATCACGTTCACGCGCGTGCAGGTGCAGGAGACGTTGAACGGCGCGGGAATAATCGTGTTGTCTTTGAGCGCGCCGAGAATCTTCTGCGTCTCGGTCTGAACCTTCTCTTCTTCCTTCGGGATGTACGGCACGATGTTGTCGAGAATGTCGTAGCTGAGCACACCCGGGCTGCGACCGGCTCCGCTGACGGCCTGCATGCTGGTCATGATCACGCTGTTGATGCCGAAGCGGTCGTAGAGCGGCTTCAAGGTAAAGACGAGACCGACGGTGGTGCAGTTGGGGCCAGGAGTGACGAAGCCTTTCCAGCCGCGCTTCTTCTGCTGCACGGGGATCAGCGCCGCGTGGTCGATGTTCACGCCGGGCAGAAAGACGGGGACGTCGGGTTCGTAGCGGAAGGCGCTGGCCGTGGAGATCACCGGCACGCGGGCCGCGTAGAGGGGCTCGACGATTTTCGCCGCATCGCTTTCGATGGCCGTGAAGACCAGGTCGATGTCGTCGAGAATCAGCTTCTCGGCGTTTTCGACGGTGATGTCGAGAACTTCCGGAGGGCAGGGGGCATCGCAGAACCACCGCGTGGCGCCGGAGGAGGAATCCTTGATGGCGTCGCGGAATTTCTTACCCGCGCTGCGTTCGGAAGCGGCGAGCCGCTTGACTTCGAACCAGGGATGCGATTTGAGGGACACGAGAAACTGTTGACCGGCCACGCCTGTCGCGCCAACGACCGCGACGCGCCGTCTTGCCTGAGACGCCATGACTGTCTACTCCCTTCCTTGATCCTTGAGCTTCACAGAGCCCGTTTAGAGTCTGGCCACGTTATCGGGAAATGGGTGGAATTCAACTGGGGGCTTTTGGATTGCGGATTGAGTGGGGTATGCGACCCGCGGGATCCCGCCCCAGGTGCAATGTTACGGAATGTTACAAAATGTTACATCGTTGGGGGTCTCCTTTTCAGGGCGCTGGGGGCGTGCGGGGCGCTCTTGCGGTTTCAAATTCAAGTCCGGCGAGAAGTCGGTAATGGCGGTGCCGTTTCGCGCACATATTCGGTATGAAGAGAAGCATCGCATAATTTCCTATACTATATAAGCGGTCATTGAACGCAAAAGTCAAGTGATTTATTTAAAATTAGTAAAAAAGATTTTATAATACAGGATATGCATGAGGCGCACTTTGTGATGCTGTTGCGTGCAGGGGTTTTTGTTTTTCTCGCAAAGACGCAAGGGGCGCTAAGGATGGATTGGGGGAGGGCGGTCAAGGCGTCCTGAACGCAGGCACCACCACCACCCGGAAACCGAAGATGTAGTAGCGTTGCCCCATACCGCACCTGAAGCGAAAAGCCGACCGACAGGCCAAGGGGATGTCGCCCCACGAACCGCCACGCAACAAACGGGAAGCACCATGATCCGGGCCTTGCGGATTTTCGACCGGTGACTTGGAGTAGTAGTCACTATCGAACCAATCTTGACACCATTGCCACACGTTGCCGTGCATGTCGTAAAGCCCAAATACATTCGCCTCCTTCTGACCAGCAGGATGCGATGTGTTCTTACTGTTCCCGCCATACCAGGCAACCAGCTTCACGTTGTCGCCCAGTTCCAGCGTCTTCGTCGGCGGGAGGTTGACGCGTTTGGCGTAGTCAGCGATGGATTCGTGGTTGTCCCAGAGCGGGTATTGGGACTCGGCGCAGTGGGCGATTGAGCAGGCTGTCGTGAGTACGACGAGTAGCGAAACGCGAATGTGAATGGGCGAGGGGTTGCGCATGGTCAGGGCGTCCTGAACGCAGGCACCACCACCCGGAAACCAATGACATCGTAGCGGTAGTCCGGAGCGCGCCTGAGGCGGCGAGCCGACCGACAGATCATGGGACCGAACTTCCACGAACCGCCGCGCAACAAACGCGAGGCACTATGATCCGCGCCTTGCGGATTTTCAGCTGGAGCTTTGGAGTAGTAATCTTCACCGTACCAGTCCTGACACCATTGCCACACGTTGCCGTGCATGTCGTACAGCACAAATTTATTGGATTCCTTCTGCCCAACCGGATGAGTTGTGCCCTTGCTGTTCGCTACATACCACGCCACGCGATCCAAATCAGACTCCAAGTCGCCGGAATAGAATTCCGTTGTAGTACCCGCTCGGCACGCATACTCCCACTCCGCTTCGGTCGGCAATCGAACGCCAGCTTTTGTTTGCTCAGTCACCTTATTGCAGAACGCCTGCGCATCATCCCATGAAACCGTCTCGACCGGGTTGTCCTGGCCTTTGAAATGGCTGGGATTCGTCCCGATCACGGCTTGGTACTGTTCCTGCGTTACATCGTACTTCCCCATATAGAATGGCTGGGTCATCGTCACCGGGTGCGCCGGATGTTCGGCTGGAAAATCGTCCGGGTGTTTCACGGCATCGTTCCAACGCACGCCGCCCCAGACGCCAATCGCCGCCACAAACGTCATCACTAGCATCAACCCCATTGAGAACTGAGGCCGCTTCCGGTTACGCCGGGCGCGGATCAACCAGACCGCCACCACGAGAAGAAGGATGCCACCGCTGATCCCCGTCATCGATTGTCCGATCACAGGCTTTTCGTGCTCCGGCGTCCCCATGACAAACTTCCCAGCCGGGATCAGCAGCAGTTCGAGTTTCACGCCGTTGCCGAGGTCCAGCGTCTTCGTAGGCGGCAGATTGACTTTCTTGGCGTAGTCGGCCACGGACTCCACGCCGTCCCAAAGCGGATAGGCGGGTGCAGGCTCAGACGCGGCCAGCGATCCGGCCAGCACGATGACGATGAGCGGCAACAGGCGCATGGCCGCATTCTAGCATGAATGCGGGCGAATGCTGGAGGCGGCGGCTGGACGCGATGGCCGGGAATAGATGGCCGAAGTAGCGGAAGGGAGGTAGAACGGCGGATCATGGACGACGATGAAAATTCAATGCCTCCGACTCGCAAGACGTTCGAGGAAAACGGCATCTACTGGATCACGCGGGCCATCGCTCAGGGCGGCTATCCCGATGAGACGGATTGCCGGTTGCTTCGAGCAGGTGGGGTCACGCATCTTTTCAATTTTGACCTACCCTATTTGGACGCCGAGCTATTCAAGCAGATGGGATTTTCGGGAATCGTCTGGAAGCCAATCGTGGACGGCAGGCTAATCCCAAAGCCCGTGCTGCTCGATTGTCTGGACGCCATTCATCAATCACTCATGCTGGAAGGAAGCAAAATCTTCGTACACTGCCACGCCGGTATAAACCGATCTCCGACAATCCTGTCGCTCTACTTTGTCGCCTGCGGCATCGAACCCGTTGCCGCATGTAAACTCATCGAATCGGCATCGCCCTATGCCGTGCCCGGTCATCCAGCACTCTGCGATGCAAGTTACGTCGAATTTGTTCAACGGCATGGTCGTGAAAAATACCTGCCGCTGCTCCGTCCAAACGTCCTGTCATGAATTTAGACATCGACCCGGAAGTTGGGATAACTTGGTCTGCTGAACGGGCGACAGGCGCATGGCCGCATTCTAGCATGAATGCGGGCGAATGCTGGAGGCGGTGGCGGCGCTAGGGCTGGGAAAAGATAGCCGGAGGTGTGGGAGGTGGTACAATCCTGCGCATGGTCGAAAAGAAACAGAAATGGGTTGGTCAGGTAACCTTGAAGACTGCAATTGCGATTTTCGCAGGGGTGGGATTGTTATTTATCGTGGCAGTGTTGCGCCGCCACGATGTAGACAAACCAGAGAACGCACCCGCTTCTGCGTTCTCAAGCAGTGATGCAGTCGTTCGCATGCAAGCCATTAAATCGCTCAATGCATCCACGGCAGAGCCTGCCGCTCCCCAACTGATCCGACTACTGCGTGACTCCGACGTGCAGGTACGGTTGGCGGCGGCCGAAGCGTTGACACACTTAGGAAAAAAGGCGATTCCGGCGCTCGTCGCCGCGCTTAGAAATCCAGATTCGAGCGACTTCTTGATTGGCCGCGATGGACTGCATATTATCAATTGTGACCTTCCAAAAACTGTGCAGGGGCTGGCAGGTACACTTGCCAGTGGATCTGATGTACTTACGCGTAGAAAAGCACTGGAAGCGTTATCAATGATGGGACCCAAGGCAAAGGATGCCGTTCCGGCGATCATCGCATTGCTTTCCGTTGCCGATTTTGAATCCATGGAATTGTCCGAAGCAATTCAAACGCTCGGCAATATTGGTCCGGACGCGAAGGATGCCGTTCCTGTCATCATTCCCTTCCTTAAATTCGAAAAGACTATCAATGATGAGCAGCGCAAGGGGCTTGCGCATCTCGTTTCGAGCGCTGCGGCGTATGCCTTGGCAATGATCGATCCCTCCTGTGCCGAGGCCGCTGATGCGGCACAAATCATGGCGATGGACCTCAAGACTAAGACCGCTGCGATTACTCTGGATTATATTCCGGCCATTAAAGGCCTAACCAGTATTGGCGACGGTGCGATTCCCGTAATGATCGACGCGTATCAGGACGCGAACGAGCTCCACAGGCCATGACCTCCAGCCCCAGGCGCTCGTGGTTCAGGTTCCATCTGCTGACGGCAGTGCTGATGATGATTGCGGCGGGAGGATTCATTCTCGCCAACATCCATCAACGGAGGATTGAACAATCTCGCATAGATATTTTTGAGGCAGGATTCCCGAGCAGCAAAATGCTGACGTTCTTTCCGGATGGGAAATTAACGATCAACTTTATTATAGGGTGGCCGACGCAGATGTTCACGATTGGAGCAGATGTTTACTTATTGAATTATTTCATGCTGTTTGAAAACATCGGGGCTCTCGCTCTGACTCTCTTTGCAGTTGCATATGCCACCGAATCCCTCCTCCGCCGCCGCGAGGGCTGCAAGCGATGAGCGACACACCGAAGCAGCCTCCGTTCCAACTTCATCTTTCGACCCTGCTTATCGCAGCGTTAATTGCGGGCGGAATGATTTATGCGGACCTGCGCTACTATCGGGAAATTTCGCGTGATCCTGAAGGGCAGCACAGGCGAAATTGGCAACGTTACGCGCAAAACGAAACTCTCAGGCTGGCGCTGTTTCAGGGCGGCTGCTTGATACTCTTTGTTGTCGGCTGTGAGTTGCTGATCCGCCGCGGCTGCGAGGGCCGCAGGCCATGAAACAGTCAGAAATCAACACATTGCGGAAGAGAATCAAGGAACTTGAACGCATTGTTGAAAAATTGTGGGAGACGAACTGCGTCCTGGTTGAGCAACTGGAAGTATATAAACCCAAAAAGATTTACATTACTCGGAAAGGCCTTCGGGCCGCCCGCCGTCGCGAGGTAAAGCGCCGATGACTGAGTCTCCGCGCCGACGGTGGTTTCAAATAAACCTTTCGACGTTGATTATATTATCTTTGGTCGGAGCTTCATTAGCTGCAGAAATGTGTGTCGAACGACAAATTGGAGCACGGCCGATTAGGCATGAAGGACAGATATGCTACTTTGGAACGCCTTTTCAGACATATAGTGGAGTTGCCAATGCTGATCTTACAATTAAAAGGAAGGTTGAAGTTGAGCGATTTTTCTTGCATGTCGCGTTAAATACATTGTTTTGGCTAGTCGCTACGTGTGCCCCATACTTTTTACTATTGTTCATATCCCAAAAGCTTTCATCCCGAACGCATGAAAGCAAGGTGCCGCGTGAATAGGGAATGGCCTAAGCGGCGGTTTTGGCAGATACATTTTAGTACGCTTGCAATTCTGTTAATTGAATGGGGCCTATTGGTGCCGATGAACTTACGTGGCATTAACTGGTTTTTTGTGCCGCATTTCAGCGGTTTCGTCAATATTGCCTACGAGCATCCGCCTTCGAATCCGCTTGTATGCATCATGCTTGACGTCATTGTGATTGGTATTACGGCGCTGGCACTCGAGCAAATTATTCGAAAGCGAGAGGTTGCTGAAGGGTCCCGATACGCAGTCGACGAGCCGCACCAACGGGGATTTTGGCAAGTACACTTAGCTACCCTGATCGTGATTACGCTGGCGTGCGGGTTGGTTCTCTTCCTGAATTGTTTTCCCTCCCCATTTCATTTCCTGTCGGCTCAGGATGAACACGGCACTCAGATCTATTACGGCTGGCCGTACTATTTCTAGGGGTATTGTCAAATCTTGTGGATTGGGCGGGAGGAAAAGTGCGGCGTATCCTTGGTGATCTGTCAAAGGAACACCAAAGCCCCCACAGCGGGGCAGAAAGGATACGCCACATGGGAGAGGTTACGGCAGCGGAGTTTTG
>JBBRPR010000076.1:0-38848 GCA_038227875.1 Planctomycetota bacterium | reverse complement strand
TGGTCGGGGCGAAAGGATT
Source organism: Planctomycetota bacterium (assembly GCA_038227875.1). Classification (GTDB taxonomy): domain Bacteria; phylum Planctomycetota; class SZUA-567; order H5-PLA8; family H5-PLA8; genus JBBRPR01. The sequence goes on along the minus strand of JBBRPR010000076.1, from coordinate 38,829 downwards.
TGAACCTTCGACCTCCTGGTCCCGAACCAAGTGTTAAAATCACATAAGTCGCTGTCCTGGCGTCACTTAGTGGTTTTTGGGCCGCTCTCTTATGGACAAGTGGGGACATGTCTTTTCACCACTTTGTCTTCTACGGAGGGTCGGGCGTTCGAGCCTCCCCGGGCGCGCTCTTTCAACGAGGGTAACGGGATTAATTATTGCCTTTACAACGTTTACCCGACAGCTTTCATTGCAGTAGCGTATTCCTATACAGTTTAGGAGACCATCATGAACTCGAAATTGTCCCGATGCGCTGTGGCGCGCACTGTCGGCGCCCTCGCTTTTGCTTCTCTACTTGGTCTAAGTGTATTCGCTGAAACGCCCGACAATCGGATACGCAGCGCGGCAGATTCTTTCCAGGAGATCATGAGAGTTCCCGAAAAGGGCATTCCCCGCGATCTTCTGGACAAAGCTGAATGCGTGGTCATCATCCCGCGATTAAAGAAAGGTGCTTTCCTCGTCGGCGGTAAGTACGGACGCGGCTTTGTTTCATGCCGGCGCCGTTCGGACCGGTGGGGACCGCCCGCGGGGGTACGTATCGAGGGCGGCAGTTACGGTTTCCAGATTGGCGGCTCGTCCACGGACGTCTTTATGCTGATCATGAATGAAAAAGGAATGAAAAGTGTATTAGTCAAGAGAGATCCCTTACAGGTTTGGATGGCTGAACGAGTTCGCGCACTCGTTCAGCTGGCGTCTTGCCCTTGAGTGCGAGGTGGGGGCGATCTTCGTTGTATTCGGTCTCCCATCGCTTCAGCTTTCGAGCCAGATCCCTTTATGTTTGAAATGCCTCCCTTGGTAGAACTCCTGCGAATCAGTTTTGTGGCTCCGCTCGACCTTCCCGTTCACCTCCGGGCAGCCTGGGGGTATGTGTTTGTGAGAGATGTGGAGATCGGAAAGGTGCCAAGTGAACTGTGGCCCGAAGGAAGAGCCGTTATCGGTCTGGATCTTCTGAATGGCAAAGGGAAAATGCTCCCGGACTTCCTGGAGAAAGTCTATGGCGGTCTTGGTGTTGTCGTGGTCGTAAATGCGTAGGACGCGAAATCGAGTCGCTTCGTCAATGGCCGTGAATTGATAAAAGCGCTGCCGCGCTCTTCCCACACGGGGAACGAACTTCACATCCAGTTGAACGGAGCGGCCTGGAACCTGCAGAGGGGCATCCGGTGGTTTTGGGCCGGGACGATACTTCTTCTGTGAAACAGGGCCAACGTGATGACGATGAAAGATCTTTAGGATCGTCGTCGGTGATACGTAGGCATGGTAATGCCGTTGTAGATAGAGGCTGACTCGAACAGCGCCGTAACGCCGCTCTTCCCGAATACGGAGAATCAGCGAAACAATCTCCGGAGGAATGTGAAACTTGATATGGTGAGGTCGTCGGGGCAAGTCCCGGAGACCAGCTAAGCCATTCTTTTCATAGCGTTTCTTCCAGATGTAGTAGAGCGCTCTGGAAACCCCGAAAAAACGGCAGGTCTGACTGACATTGCCGCTCAAGCGCTTCGCATGCTGCAGCATGCGAAGCCTGGCCTTCACCTTCCTCGCCTGGATTTGCTCGTAAACTGGATTCTTCATCCCGACCCTCCTGCGGTGGGTTGTGAGAATATCCCACCTGTCCGGGATGTCTATTAGCAGCTACAAAAGACTCCTGTCGGATAAATTCACCATCGGCGGAGAGGCTGCAGCAGCTGCAGGCCCCGTTGGTAGAAATGCCGGTGCTAATACAGATGTCTTGTTGCGTGCGGAGATTTTGTCCTGGTCCCGATCGCGAGGGTTATTCGCGGGCTTGTCGTTGGAGGGAGCAACCTTGCGCCCCGACGGCGATGCAAACCGCGATCTGTACGGCCGCGATTTGTCCAACCAGGAAATACTGGAAGGCGAAGTCAGCAATCCCAGAGCAGCGAGACCACTTATTGCTGCCTTGAATCGATATTCAGGTCCACCGCAGCATGACGAAAGCGTATCCGAATCTTTAAGGCAACGCGGACGCGCAACCTTGGGAGCGGTACACTTCGAAACTGGAAAGTCAGATATTCCTGGCGACGCAACGGTATATCGCAAATAAACGGCTCGCGAACAACCGATGGAATAGCAATGAAAAATGACTAGTTGGGTTCCCGTCATATGAGATGGGCGCATACATCAAATCCCCCCAAACGGTGTGCGAAGCAGGTCGTCAAGCCGAGGGCATAGCGGACAGACTGGCGCTGCATCGTGGCGCTGATCGTATCGGTATTCGCGTTTCAGTCCTCATGGTTTCCATTGGAAGTACATCCGCATCTCTGATAAGGACGCTTGTGATTCAATATAATCGCCGGAAACTCGTCGGTGAAAGTAAGTATTTGGACGTCCGACCTCTTGCTGAGCACGTGTCGAAGCTGATCCTGACGCGGAAGCAGGACGAATACTTGCTTTGGGGTGACGAAAAAGTTCAAGTCGTTATGGAGCGATTGATTCCGCCAACAAACCCACAGACCACTACCGCCCGGCGAAAGCGCTTCCGAGCATTGCTGAGAAAGCTTTTGGGACCTCGTGGGTACGTTGTTTCGAATAAAGATGTTTGTGAAAGGAAAGAGAATGTAATAAACCGCCGGCCCCGGCGGCCGGCACGAGGACTAAAACTTCCGTGAAATTGCCAGCAGATGTACTCGACGCGAAGACCCCCAACCAGCGCGCGACTTATTGCAGGAGGCGGGCAGGCTTCTCCGTGGAGCAACAGCCGTCCGCAGGACGAGACAAGCACAGACGTTACGGGAAACTAGGAAACCTAGTTGTCCGGTTACCGCTGCCGGCTCACATGGTCGACGCAACACTGGCACTTTTCCGATTACGCGACCAATCAGGAGCGTCGTAGGTTGCCATCGGCCGGGGCGCTATTTTCGTTCAAACCTGCGTAGCGTTGCCTCCAGCTTGTTTTCGTTAATTTAGGGCAAGTGCTTACAAAAGCGTTGGAGAGCTTATAAAAATAAATGTTCGATGCCTACACCATGAAGCGAAAGCGAAAACCCTGGGGCTGTGAGCGGACCGAGCCGTAGCCCGGTAGCGAACCGAAAGGCTAGGTCTCAATTACGAAATTAGGAATCGCGAAACGTTCGGCTCATCTCCTGAACGTTTTGGTCAAGCTCTTCTTCGGTGCTGGCGTAAGCGAGATTATGGCATCCATCAACGGAGCAATGTCGGGAAAATCGGGTAACGTCACCAATAACGGTTGTTCCGTTTTCAAGAGGTGCCGTTGGATGGTCCGGACAAATAAGGCGAATTTGAGCATCCATTTTAGCGACTTTGAGACCGTCTAACATGTGAGCGCCATTATATATGTGCGACACAGAATTCTCATCACCGGTCATCTTCGCTCGCTTGACTCGCCACTCCAATGCGTTTTTTGTTTTTCTCCTTTTGGGGTTAATTCTTGCAATGGTTGAATTATGGCGGGATTCCAGTTACTGACTTGGGAAATTCCAAAGAACTGCGGAACTGGCCGCAATCCTACTGCCGAATCATCGGTACCAAAAAATTATTCTAAATACGAAGACCTGCTTCAGCTCTCATCGGGGCCCCCTCATTCTCGGTGCGGTGGGACGGTAGAACCCGCTAATCTCCCTAAAAACTGCGTAGCACAACTTTCGGCATGATTTAGGCAAAGATCGCCTTCACGCATGTAGGAAGAGGCTCCTCGCTGCTGATCGTTGGGCTACGAGTGCGGAAAACAGCAAGGATTGTGGATCTACGGCAGGGCTCGACTCGCGTTTTCCGAAAAACCACCTGTCCGATTACGCCACTAAAAAAGCTGTGGAGCGAGTCAGGACGAGCCCAGCTGGAAAAACTTCCGTTAGCGACTTGGGCCAGCCGGCGCCGGCAAGATTTACTGAAGCTGCTGGACGGCATGAATCCCACCATCGAGTTGTTAACCGCAGCGGTCGAGCAGGAAGCCAAGAAACGGCCCGAAGTGCTGCGGCTAATGACGCATCCTGGCGTGGGCCCGCTTACGGCGCTTGCGTACGTGTTGATCATCGGAACTCCGGAGCGGTTTCCGTGTGGCAAGCAGATCGGCAGCTATGTGGGACTGATCCCTTCAGAAGATTCCAGCGCGGGCCATCAACGGCTGGGACACATCAGCAAGCAAGGCAATGCTCTATTGCGTTATTTACTGGGAGAAGCAGCGCAATCGGCAGCGCGTTGTGATGTGGAGTGGAGACGTCGCTACGTGCACCTGGCGATGCGTCGGCAAAGAAACATCGCCAAGGTGGCTATGGCCCGCAGACTGGCCGTGCGCTTGTACTGGATGTGGCGGAACGATTGGGAATATTCGCAGTGGGTCAAGTTCAGTTCGCACGCGGGACAGCTCGTAACCGGACATGGCGTGAACTAAAGCGCCGTCCACATGATTGGGCATCTCGCTCTCTCATAAGAAAGAGTTTGCAGTAGTAATCATGGTCGAAGTTTTGATCGAAGAGATGTTTGGGTCGGACTGAAACACCGACCGAAAGATTACAGGCGAGCCGTGGTCTCAACGCTGCAGTCCGAAAAGATCGTCGAACGAACCCGCTCCCAGGAGTGAACGGAGACGTGCGCGAAAAAACAGTTTGACAGGGCCGACATTGTTAGAGATGTCCGGTAACCCGTACCGGTTCAGACGGTCGATGCAACACCTCCTAATCAGTTGGTCCGACAATACTTCCCCTGAAGAACCGATCTGTTTGGCTGGCGCAGCCAAAACCCAGCCAGGGTAACGTTCCGGCTGATCTAACTTAACCGGCGCTTTTAGGTTTTGTTTTCAATGTAATGCGGGTCCGCGCTGAGTGTTGCGTCGACCTATTGAGACCACCCGACTAATCAGGAGTTAGACGGGCGCGGGCGCCCCCGGCGTCGACTTGCTGGTGATGAGAGGATCGGCAACTGTCACCGATGAGCACCGAGTGGGCAGTACTGCAGGTGGTCGACAACCATAATGTCAGCGTTTAGCTGGCCAATCTGGGTGTAGAGAATCCCCTGCCCGTCGGGCGACACGGAGAGTGCGTTGTTGTGTTCCAAGTCGGTGTTAAACACTTTTCGAATTTGTCGTGTCGAAAAATCGAAATAGTTGACGGATTTGCGCGTGTCTGCGGGAACAAAATAGATTCCTCCCGGAACGACGGTATACTGACTTTGGTCGCTGACAGCAGGCATGCTTAGGACTTCAAACGTAGCGCCGATTTGGTTTAGCTGCAACATACGCAATTTTCGACCGGACGCCGTGTAAAAGTACACCGTTCCACCTTCGGAGGATTCGAAAGCAAAAGAGCCCGGCTCCGCTGTGAGCGCCTCGGCATTGCCACCGCTCGAGGGGCACCGAAAAATTCTCTGGTCAGTAGTAGATTGAAAATAAATCCACTTTCCGTCCCGGGACCAACTTGGCATAGACATTTCAGGCAGATTAGTCACCAGTTTTCGTGGCAGCCGCTCCGAGACGTCCACGACGTACACCTCCGTGTGACCGGATTGCCGAGAATCGAAGGCCAGTTTCCGGCTGTCCGGTGACCAGTGCGCCCCGGACCTTCTGGTTCGTTAGGGCGTAGCGCTCAGACAAAATAACGGGATTAAGTGTAGGTACAACCTCTCCCGACAGCCAAAGGGGTGACATCAGAAGGGCTGGCGAGGGTTGGGTTTTATACAGCGATGGGTGTATTGAGAATACCGCAAAAGCCTTACATATCTCGTAGATTATGCCGTCACGAATCTTGATAGCCGATGACAGTCCGAACGTGCGTATGGTATGCGCGAATTTTTGAAAGGCGTTGCCGATATAGAGATCTGCGGAGAGGCGGTCGACGGTTTGGACGCCGTCGAGCAGCCGAAGTCACTAAAGCCGGACTTGGTTTTGCTCGATCTTTCAATGCCACGGATGAACGGAGCAGAGGTGGCGGCGATACTAAAGAAGCGACCCTGGACATCCTGATCGTTCTTTTCACGATGTACAGTGAAAAGAACGGTAGTCTACGTGCGTGAAAGATGTGCTCGCCTCGGCGCGAAATTAGCGTTTTGACATGTCGTAGCCACTGACCGATGGGGCGCGTTGTAGCGAGTCTGCCCGTCGACCTGATCGGTAGTCGCTTCCGGATGGCCAGCTCCGATATGACCGGCCACGTTACGACGCTGTGGCTGGCCAGAGCGCTTTCCGATTGGATGGAGAGCGGGCAGCGGTTTATTCACATCGGCTCCGATGGCGTGCAGTCTTTTCAAGATGGCTTGCCACTGCGCCCATTCCAACTGGCAAAGAAACGGTTGCAACCCTTGAATAAATGAATTTTGCAGAAGTCCTTCGCTCTCGGATTCCGGCATGAAAAACTGATTTAAACCCACACCTAAAGCATCAGACACTTTCTCTAGCGTGCCAATACTTGGTGTCATTTGTCCGCTCTCTATTCGCGACAGAATCGAATGCACCATGGAACTCATCGGCGGAGGAGCATGAAAGTGGAACACGGCACACTCCCCCTGGGCTAGTCACGTTCGACATGCTCAATCGATGGTCGCTTACTTTGGCGTTCTAGTGACTCTCGCAGTCAGCCTTCCAATATGATCTGAAACGCCGATTTTACTTCTCGAAAAGCGAAGCCGATGGCAAGTGTCGGCCACGAATAAAGCACCGTGCCAGTTGCTTCAAACACTGGCTCTTGTCCACTTTTAGAGCGACGAGCGTGCCAGGAGGGAGGGCCTGAGAACTTTCCAGGTAACAGTCGTGATCGTTGCGATGAAGAGACGAATTCGGATTATCCGAATGGCAGCTGCAAGCCACAAACCTTATCTGCGCTGAGCACTTTGTGGGCGTGGGAACGATCGGAATAGCGAGCCGCCCTGGTTCAGAGGGCGGCTCGAGGAGTTTAGTTCTACAGAGACTACATTAATTAAACATTTTAGCTTAGTCGCTCGTAGAATCAACGCCCGATTTGCTATCGTCGCCGCGCCGCCAATTTTCTTCTAGGCGAGCCAGCCACCTTCTTGCCCAGCAGCAATACTACTTTCCGACCCATTCATCACGTCTTCGCTAGAATTGTATGCGCCAGATCCGATCCGGGCAAGAGGCTGCTGTCGCCAAAGCCAGTTGGCGATACGATGGCGCTTTCATAACCTCAAATCGAATCAATCATTACTGAGCGCGACTGGCCACGACCTGCCGCGCGACCATCAAAATACCACATAGAGGAATTTGACTCGGGGCTGCTCACACTGACCACAAACGAATCGCGCTGCTCTATTTAGCGTTGGTGACATTTTTCTTCTTCGTCGGCCGTACGTCGCCACTATGTATCGAATCCACGTTCTCGCCCGGCCAGTTCTCGTGGGTCGTGCTTACGCACACGCGTTGGGTGTGGTGGCAAATATAGCGCGCGTGCGGCCTCCGACCGCGGCGGGAAGAGCTGGAACCAACGCCGTGCCTGCTAGGTTGTTGGTCGGTCGCAGCGCTGGATGCATGGTACATGGCGATGCGGCATTACTGGCACCTGGCGGATTAGAGTACCAAGAATTACAATTTGTCTGGGACGACGCAACGTAGCGGACTGCCAGTATGAAGTATTCTTCCGGAGAACAGCTGTGAACCAGCGAGGTAACGGGCGTAGCAAGCGGGGTCTGCTGTGCAACGGCAGTAATCGACGCGAATTTCTCAAGCAGTTCGGAAGTGGCGGCGCGTTCTTATTCATTCCATCCTTCGCTGCTTCGGGGTTGCTGCCGGCGAGTTCTCCATTTTTCCCTACCTCACCATTGTTCGGTGAGACGGAAACGCCAGGCCAGCTTCACCTTCAGCCGCACTACCGAAATCGACCGCCCTTGGCGGCGATGTTCTCCAAGGTCAAGCCGGGCAACGACGCCTTCGTCACCGAGATGTACCACGAGCCGATTGCAGGCGTCCTTTCTCAATGGGCGTCCGAATTGCTAAGGTCGCCGAAAACAACGCGAACCCTCGAGGCTGCGCTGACACACGACTTTCGTGGAGCGACTTTCAGCCCCACGAAGCGAGACGTTCTGCGTCCGATTTCCGCGTTGACAATATCACGGTTGCAATTCAACTCCGAGGCCCCGCGGGGTGCTAACGAATTTCTTGCCGCGTTGAAGAATGAATTTGCAGCGTTCAACAGGCTCAGTGTCGCGGAATTCCAAGTCACGAGCATCAGCGTAATTTTAATCACCGAGCAACCAGCCGCTGTTAAGGTACAGACGGATGTTCGCTTCGAAATTTTCGGTACGTGCCCGGACGCTTCGCGCGAGCAGCGCGTTGGCTACTGGTCAATCGATTGGATTTTGCCAAACGAAACCGAGGCGCGCATCGCCGGCTGGCGCGTCACTCAGGAAGAACGAGCACGATTTTCAGGATCATCGAGTTTCGCGGACATCGCGCCACTGGCGTTCGCTTCCGCGGCGTCGTTTCGTGCTCAACTCTCACCAGGCCTCGACCACTGGCGGACGGTGCTGGACGGCGCATGCGGCATCGATGTCTACGGCCACAACGGCATTGCTCTGGGTGACATAGACGACGACAGCTTCGACGACATTTATGTTTGCCAGCCGTCCGGTCTGCCGAATCGCCTCTATCGCAACCGCGGCGACGGAACGTTTGAGGACGTCACAGAGTCATCCGGAACGGGTTTGCTGGAAAACACAGCCTGCGCGCTGTTCCTGGATGTGACGAACTCCGGTCGTCAGGATTTGGTCGTGGTGCGCGCCGGCGGGCCATCGCTTTTTGTTAATGAAGGGCATGGTAAATTTCGTGAGCGCCCCAATGCGTTTCAATTCACGATACCGCCGCAAGGCACGTTCACAGGAGCGGCGGCAGCCGATTACGACAACGATGGATGGCTCGACATTTATTTTTGCCTGTATTCCTATTATCAAGGCGCCGACCAGTACCGTTATCCGACGCCCTACTACAATGCCGACAATGGCCCGGCGAATTTTTTGCTGAGGAATCAGCGAGACGGGACGTTCCGCGACGTTACCCGCGAGGCTGGATTGAGGGCCAACAACAAGCGATTTAGTTTTTGCTGTGCCTGGCGGCCATCGCTCGCTGGCAATGCGCCCGATCTCTACGTCGTCAACGATTTCGGGCGAAAGAATCTTTACGCCAACAACGGGACTGGGCACTTCGAAGACATCGCGCCCCAAGCTGGCGTCGAAGACGTCGGGGCTGGGATGAGTGTTTCCTGTCTGGACTACAATAACGACGGCAAGTGTGATCTCTACGTCGCGAATATGTGGACGGCGGCCGGCAATCGGATCGCGAGTCAACCGGGTTTTCGTCAGCGCGATGATGAAGCCGCGCGTGCGCTTTACCATAAACACGCGACAGGCAACACCACACTTCGGAATCTCGGCGGCAACAAATTTGAAGACGATACGCAAAAATCCGGATTGGCGATGGGGCGCTGGTCGTGGTCGAGCGATGCGTGGGACTTTGATCAAGATGGCTTTCCGGACGTGTACATCACAAACGGAATGGTCACAGGACCATCCGGCGAAGATCTCAATAGTTTTTTCTGGCGGCAGGTTATCGCAAATTCTCCAAACGACGCCAAACCATCAACCGCATACGAGCAAGGGTGGAATGCAATCAACGAGTTGATTCGCGCGGATGGTACGTGGAGCGGATTCGAACGCAATATGCTGTACGTCAACAATCATGACGGTACTTTTTCCGACGTTTCCGCCGTTCTTGGCATGGACTTCATCGAAGACGCGCGCACGTTTGCGTTGGGCGACCTCGATCATGATGGCCGCGTCGAAATGCTCTTAAAGAACCGGGGGGGGCCGCAAGTTCGGCTGATCAAAAACAGGCTTCCGGAATTGGGTTCGACAATTTCATTTCGTCTCCAGGGAGTGAAAAGTAACCGCGATGCAATTGGCGCGATTGTTGAGTTGCGTACGCAAAGCGGGAAGCAAACACAGTACGTTCAAGCGGGCTCCGGATTTTTGGCACAGCACAGCAAAGAACTAACGTTTGGACTTGGCGACCACAAAGGCCCGGTTAGTGCGACCGTGCGGTGGCCTAGCGGGCTGGTACAAGAATTGAAGGATCTTCCGCCAGGGAATCGCGTGAGTGTGCGGGAGGCAGACGCGGCTCAACTCGAAACATTTCGTGAGCCACCAGATTTGAGTCATTCCGCACCAATCGGCACGGAAATTTCGGGTGCAGACACGGTGGAAACGTGGTTGCTTCAACCCATTAGCCCGCCCGCGGCTGCGGTATTGGGTGCCTCCGGCAAAAAGTACGACCTGGCTTCCTATCGGGGAAGACCACTGTTGCTGGTGTTCACGTCTGAATTATCGCTCGAGAGCGCTACGAATTTGCAGGCTCTAGAACGGGCGGGAGCTGCAATTCAGCGCTCTGGCTTAAGCGTTCTTGTCTTGCACGTCGCGACTGACGACTTGAATAGCAAAGCGGTCACGGCGAATACTAGTGCGAAGTCGAATTTCACGACCGTTGCGGTGTCTTCAGACACCTGCGCAATTTACAACCTTTTGTTCCGCCAGCTCTACGATCGGCATCGCGACATGCCCATCCCCTGTGCGTTCCTGATTGATCCTGAAGGGCAGATCGTGAAGATCTATCAGGGAGCTGTGGCCCCGGACCGCGTTGCCAAGGATGCTCTCGCAATTCCTCAAACGCGGGCCGCGCGAATCGCCAAGGGACTTCCTTTCACCGGTTACAACGGGGGTTACGAGTTGGGGCGCAACTACTTGTCACTCGGCTCGGTCTTTTTCGATCGTGGGTATTTCGATGCTTCCGAGATATTTTTTCAGTTGGCAGCGAAGGACAATCCAGAAAATTCGGAGCCTGCCTACGCCCTGGGTAGCGTTTATCTAGCGCAAAACAAATCGGCCGATGCGCGCGCTGCGTTCGAGAGAGCGGTCCAGCTTCCGGCCAATTATCCTGGAACTGCGGCTCGCGCATGGAACAATCTGGGAATTCTCGACGCGCGCGAAGCACACCTTGAAGCTTCTGTGCGCAATTTCAGGAAATCCCTCGAGTTTGATCCGACCTATTCTGTGGCGATCAACAACTTGGGAAACGTATATCGTCAGGCAAAAGATTTGAACGAAGCGCAGAAGGCGTTCGAACAGTCGCTGAAACTCGATCCTCAGGATGCGGAAGCCAATTACGGCCTCGGAATGGTGTACGCGCAGACAAACGATCCCCGACGCGCGTTATCGTATTTGAAGCGCGCCATCGGCGCCCGCCCGGACTACCCTGAGGCTTTGAACAATCTGGGCGTCGTGTATCTGCGTTTGGAAAATGCATCCGAGGCGGAAAGTACTTTCCAACAAGCAATGCGCGTCGCTCCGGAATTCTCGCAGTCGTATCTGAACCTGGCGCGCGTTTACAGTTTGCAAGGCAAGGTCTCGGCTGCGCGGGCCGTTCTCAACGATTTGCTGAAGAGAAGACCTGGCGATGCCACGGCAATTCAGGAACTTTCACTTCTGCCTCAATGATCTACGATTCCGGGGCGAGTTCTGGATACGCGAGCCGCTTTACACTAAAACCATCGACATGAATTCCCTTTCACTCGCGCGCGTCATCGGATTTATCACCGTATCTCTTCTTTTGCCGTTTTCAGGAGCACCAATTGCGTCCGCGCAATCGACGAGCGGCGCGGTAATAGAAGGTAGTGCTTGCGACGTGCAGCACCGAGCGCTAGCAGCGGCGGACATCACCGCAACCTCGGTAGCCGAGCACACAAAGCTAGCGACCAAGTCGGGTACAGACGGCAAGTTTCGAATGCAACTTCCGGCCGGAGCGTACTCTGTCACTGCTTCGCTGCACGGTTGGCGGGACAGCAGCCGTGAGATTTCGCTCGTGGCTGGTCAGACACTGTCCATGCAGTTCCTTTTGGAAAAAGTGTCTTCTTCCGATAAGAAGACCGCTTCTAGCGTCGGCGAGTTCGCCGATGCTCCGAACTACACCGTTTCCGGCATCACCAATCCGACCAACCTCGGGGGACATGGTTCGGACACGGGGGTTCGAACGAAGGAATCGCTGGCCAGAGCGACGGCGTCGCTCAACAGCTCGGACATAGCAGCCGAAAGACAGCGCGTTGCTGAACTTCACAGGCGGCCAGATACCGCCGACATCCATGCGATGCTCGGCGATATCGCCGAACATGGAGGCCGACCTCTCGACGCAGTGGAGGAGTACCAAAAAGCCGCCGCTATGGCACCGACGGAGGCGAACCTGTTCGCTTTGGGGGCCGAGCTTCTTCTGCATGGAGCCACCCAACCGGCGGCCCAAACCTTCGCAACCGCAGCGGAGAAATACCCGGCGTCCACGCGCCTCGCGCTGGGACATGCCGCTGCACTTTACACACTCGGCAGTGATGCTGAGGCTGCCAAACTTTTCGCAGCAGCCTGTGACATCCAGCCCGCAAACGAGGAACCGTATTTATTTCTCGGACGGTTGCAGACCAGCATCAAATCGGAGCCCCCGGGTTGGACCCAGCGGCTGGCGCGCTTTGCGAACGCAAATCCTGCGAATGCAGTTGCGCAATACAACTATGCTGTAGCTCTGAGCAAGGACGATGATCTTGCGGCGCTTGCATCGTCGTCTATCGAATCTTTTCTTCAGAAGGCTATTGATCTCGATCCGAAGTTCGGAGGCGCGTATTTGCAGCTGGGCATCTTCTACACCGTACACCGCGACTTCGCCAAAGCCATTCCAGAATACAAAAACGCAATTACCAACACGTCGCTACCTGACGAAGCGCATTTCCGGCTTGCGGAAGCATACCGGCGCACCGGAGAGCCGCAAAAAGCAAAAGAAGAGATTCAACTGTATTCGCAGATTTCTAAGCAGAAATCGCAGCAAACCCAGGACGAACGGAACAAGATTCCTCAATTCGTCTACACGCTGCATGACCAGCAGTAGGCATTAGCCAACGACAGAACTCGCTCACCCAGCTGCTCCGAAGATGAAAAAAAGCGGGCCCGTCGGTACTCGACGAGTCGGCCCCGCCCACCAGAACCTTTGCTGCTTAGAAGTTGAACTTCAGCCCAAACTGGACCAATCGGGGGTTGTTCACCGTCGAGGAAATCGCGCCGAAGTTACCAGCGTTAAAGTCGGAGGCGGGAAGTGCGAATTGCGCGTGGTTAAACAAGTTGAAGATTTCCCCGCGGAATTCCAGCCCCTTTCCTTCCCAAGGAAGCGCGAAGTTTTTGATCACCGAAAAATCAGTGTTGACGAAATCCGGGCCGTTGACCGGTGTACGGGAGGCATTGCCGAGTTGGCCGTCCGCTGGCTGCGCGAAGGCGCACGGGTTGAACCAATGCTGCAGCGTCCCGGCACCGCAGTCCGCTCCACCACCGCCCTTGGCGGGATTGCCGACGAGATCCGGACGGATAAAGCTGCTGCCGCCGATGTTTAGGGCAGCTCCGGAGGTGTTGTTGGAATCGTAGACAAAGATCGGAAAACCCGAGGTGATCTTCTGGATCACGGTCACCTGCCAGTTGCCCAGGATCGCGTTCTTCGCTCCATTCCAATTGTTGCCGAAGTGCTTCCCGCGGCCAAGCGGCAGATCATAGATCAAGCTGGCGGTAAAGTTGTTGTTCAAGTTGATTTGCGAGAGGGCCCAGTCGGCTTTGTCCCATCCGGGCAACGGGAAATAAGCCGCCCCTGTCGATGTACCCACACCGTCGGAAAAGCCGTTGTCGTACGCTCGCGAATACGTATATCCAATCAACGCATAGATACCGTAGCGGGAGCTTTTGGTCTCTGCTTTCACTTCCAGGCCGTTGTAGTGCGCCTTGCCCGTATCGGCAATCGCCGCCACGGTGCTGAAGGGGTAGGCCGTGAAGGGTGGAGCGAATGCACTGCCACCCGGTCCGCAACCCAGCTCGTAGCCGGAAACGACACCGCAAGCGGAAGGACTGCCGACGTTGCGGTTATTTCCGTAGACGAGGATGTGCTTAGTACGTGCGCCGATATAGCCAACGGTCAGCAAGACGCCACCCGGCAACTGGTGCTCGACGTTGACGTTGAATTGCTGGGTTTCGCCGAGATGGAAGTCGGTATTCTGAGACAGGAACGTCCCGGTAAAGGTAGATGGATCCGGCGGCGTCGGGAACAGCGGAAACCCGTCAGAGATGCTGATCGCCCCCGGCGTTTGACCATAGACGGTCGCGCACGCTGCGGTCGCAAAGGTGCAACCACCGCCGAAAGCAAATTGATCCGACTCGGCGTAATACGGGGGGTTCTGCCACAAGCCTTGGGCGCCTTGGTTCCACGCGGAGTCGTGGAAGATCGCATATCCGGCGCGCACCGCAGTTTTTTCGCTGCCGAATGCTTTCCAAGCCAAACCAATTCGTGGCTCGAACGCCGTCTTGTCAAAGTCGATACCGGTCCACTTGCCGGCATTCACTCCCGAAACGGCCACTTGTTGTGTGACGGGATCCAGGTTGGCCTGACGGTTGTTGACTTCAGAAATCGGCGTTACCAGAGCCCACGCCAAACCGAGGTTCAGGGTCAGGTTCTTGGTGATACGCCAGTCGTCTTGTGCGTATGGCCGGAAGTTCTTCCAACGCCGCCCGGTCGTCGTGCCGCCGAAGGACTGGTCGTGAATGGCCAGGCTAGTCAAGCCTAGCAGGAGATCCGCAGCCGGATCTCCGGTCCAGGCACCGCTCATGATCCAATAGCCATCCTGAAATCCTTCTGTCAGCACGTTCATCTGATTCGCGCGCAGCCCGAAACCAATTTTCAAATCGTGTTTGCCGCGAATTAGCGTTAGCGCGTTGTTAAACGAGAAGATGTCCGTGCCACCGGTGAACGGCGAGAAGCCGCGGTCACCGATGGAGAAGTAGCCACCGTTTAGCTGAGTCGATACGAGGCCGCAGCTCACGCCGCCGGGAATGCAACTGCCCGCCCCACCCGTGCAGTTGAGGTTCGCGCCGGGTATACCGAGCGCAGCCGATTCGCAGCTCCCGGTACCTTGCGAGGTAATGTAGTTAAAAATTCGGTTGTAGCCAAAGTTGAAGTCATTGACCGTGGTCGGCGTGAAGATATGAGTTTCGCCGATCGTGGCGTTGCGGGCGTGATTTTCAAGACCTTGGTTGCTGGCGAAGGCGTTCTGCTCGGCAAAGCCATCTGCGCCACCAGGAACGTAGGAAACAGCCTGGTCGTAGCTGACGCGCGCGAACATGCGGTCTTTGTCGCTCAGGTTGTAATCCAACCGGACGTCGAACTTGGTCTCGTCCAGCTTACGAACCGGGGCACTCACGTAATTATAAAACGAGTCGGGGTTGTTCGCGTTTGGTTCGGGATAAAACGCCAAAAGCTGTTGTGCGATCGGATTGAATAGACCAGCCGGGATTTTGTTACAGGGTGTTCCAGCCGCTTGGCTTCCGTTAGACGCTACGGGTAGAGCGTTCCCTGTACCATCGCATTGAAATCGGGTATCCGCAGCACCGGTTACGTTCGGATTGGTAAGGGGGCTAGCCGGCCGGCCGAAGGCATCCAGTGTAAAATCGCCCGCGCGCATTGCGTCGGTGGGAACCACTCCGGTGAATGGAGTGCCGCGCCGCTGGGACTTCTGCTCGCCATCGACGAAGAAAAATAATTTGTTCTTACGAATCGGTCCGCCAATCGAACCGCCGAACTGATTCAGGTTGAACTTTTCCGTTTCTGTCGCAAAAAAACTCTTCGCGTCCAGCGACGTATTGCGAAGGAATTCAAACAAAGTGCCGTGCAGTGAATTCGTACCAGACTTGGTGGTCACCAAGACGGTCGGTCCGGCGCGCGTGCCGTACTCGGCCGAGTAGTTGTAGGTCAACACCTTGAATTCCTGAATCGAATCGATCGAGGACAAAATACCAATGCCACCCGCGGTCAACTCATTGTTATCCGTACCGTCCAGCAGCCAGTCGGTGCTGTTGACGCGCGACCCGCCAACCGATAGCGAAAACGAACCACGAGCGGAAACTTCCGAGCTGGGACCGCCGTTAAAGAAACTGCCGGTGCTGGTCTCTTGAGTGGTGCCGGGCGTGAGCGTCGCCAACTGCACGAAGTCGCGCCCATTCAACGGCAGCTGTGCCACTTGCTGAGAAGTGATGACTTGGCCGAGGGAAGGACTGGACGTCTCGATCGTCACTGCCGACGATGATACTTCGACCGAGGTGGACACGGTGGCGGGCGCCAGTGAGAAATTGATCTCTCGCGACTCGTCCACTTGCAACTTGAGATCGTGGGTTTCCGCCGTCTGGAAACCCGTCAATTCGACGTGTAACGTGTACACACTGACCGGCAACAAAGGAATCGTAAAGTGTCCCGAATCGTCCGCGGTGGCTTCGCGCACCGCGCCGGTGGCCTGAGACGTTGCACGCACGAGGGCGCCCACTAGGGCTCCGCCACTCTTATCGGTCACAGTACCCGAGAGGCTACCCGTCGCCTGCCCGTAGGTCCTGGGCGACATGCACAACATCAGCAACAACACCACTCCTACTGCGATCGCCTGCTTTTTCATTTTACCCCTCACCCCGCCGTCGGATAAGACGGCCGTGCACACTTGATCTGACCTCAACTTGATGACTGAATTCGGAAGGAACTGGCTTGCTTGTTTTTTTATCATACAGAATGGGTCAGTTGGTTCCGTCTTTTACTTTTCCACTGCCCGGTGGCGCGGTCATCAATTGAACATACATGTCATAGAACTTCTGCGAATCCAAATCGAATTGCACCGTCGCCAGCTTCCACCACCCGGGTACCTTGGTGTCCATACCCACAAAAATCGTCTGCCCGTAACTGGGCCCGTGATCGATATCAATATTCACGTAAAGCTTCTCTTCCTTGGTGATAAAGCTGGGATCGAGGAATGCCGCGGCAGAAATCTCGTCCCACATCGGATAGCCGGTATCGGAATATTTCTCCAAATAATCGGTCAGCGGCGTGTGCACGGCGCCGATCCTGGCCTGCAATTCCTTCGAAAGTTTCGTCTTCACCGAGATGTCCACCGGCGTAATAGTGATGTTCTTCCACGGCGCGCTCATCACGATGCGAACCGCCTCCGGGTCAAACCACCAATTGAACTCCCGCCGGCCGTTGACTTCGTGAATCCCACCGGATCCAACATTGAAGCCGCTGCCCATCAGCACAAGCTGTTTAGAGAGCGAAACTACTTCCGGGTCCATTCGAATTGCGAGGGCGATATTCGTAAGCGGTCCACCGGCCCACAGTGTCACCTCACCCGGATATTTGTGCACCGTCTTGATAATAAATTCGACTGCGTTTTCGGCGGAGATTTTGCTCGTCGGTGCCCCTTCCTTTAAATCGGGGACGACATCCTGCGCGTGATACCACTTTGGCGTCCATGCGCCTTTGAACCCAAACTCGCCGTACTGTTTTTCCCACGCTTCCGACTCTTCGCGAGTATTGATAAGCGGCGTTGATGCGCCGAGCATCACCGGGATGTCAGTTCGTTTGGCCAGTTCCAGAGCTCGCAACGTGTGCGCGGCTTCTTCCTTCACCCACTGGTCGCCGGCGACCAACGTAATACCTAGGACATCCACCTTTGGGGATTGCGCAAGCATTAAAATTGCATTCATGTCCGTGGAGGCGGGGCCGCGCGCGTCCTGGTCCACGATGATTTTTTCACGCTGTGCATTTACCCCCGCCGTAGCAACCGCCAACGTAGCGAAGGTGATAACGATGCGTCCCAGCGTGCGAATCGGATGTCGTCCCAACAAGTAAATGGCCCGTGCTCCCCTGGCGTGTCGTGGCCTCTCTGGATGATTTCGGAGAGACTGTAAAACCCATCAAAAAGCCCAATCTAAGTGCTTAGCAAACCGCTTTGCTGGCCGAGTCTAGCAGCCGTATTTCCGTTGTCAAGTACAAACGCTTCTCGGCATCTGCGGGCCCCCGGAACCGCGAAATCAATATCAGTCATTTCCTTTTTGCTTTTGATCTCCGCTCCCTATCGCGCTACTTCCCGGCAATCCGCGTAAGAAATAGCTCCAGAAACTTCTTAGAATCGATGTCCGTGCACACCCTTACGTTCGGATTGAGCTTGTCCAACCCCTCGATCACGTAACGGTCTCCGTCTGCGTCGTGGTGCAGCACATTCCGCTCATTCATGTTGTGCCGGTTCGCCACCGTCTCTCCCCGGGTGAACTCTCCGCGGGTCTCCACGTCCACGTGCATCGACACCGTCGTCATGATGGTGGCATCTATCGCTGTGCCAATCGCCGTCGGGTCGTACATCGGACTTCCGTCCACCCCGAACTGCGCGCTCTGATCCACCAGGAACTTCGCCACTTTGTAGATAAAGTCGTTCACCGGCCCGTGCGTCTGCCCAAGCCGTTCGAGATACGCCTTTGAAAATAGCGTCTTGTCTCCCACCTCAAGACCAGCCATCGTCAGCGGCCAACCAGCCTGAAACACGATTTGCGCCGCTTCTGGATCGCCAAAAATGTTCGCTTCCGCGGCGCCCGTGGAGTTGCCTCCCGAAATCGAACCACCCATGATAATCACTTCTTTTACCAGCGGGACGATTGACGGATCCTTCAATACCGCCAGCGCGATGTTGGTCAGGGGCCCGATCGGCAGCAGAGTGATCTCGTGCGGATTGGCCTTCACCATCTCGATGATCAGATCCGGCCCGAACCGCGGATCCACCTTGCACTTGCTGGCCGGCAGCTCGATGTTTGCCAGCCCATTCTTGCCGTGCCAATACTCGGCGGTAACCGATTTCTGGAAAATTGGATGCTGGGCTCCGGCGGCAACCGGAATGTCGCAGCGGTTGGCCAACGAGATCATCTTCAATGCGTTGTCGAGTCCTTGCCTCGCGGTGACGTTGCCGGGTACCACGGTGAAGGCCCGAACATCCAACTCCGGCGAGTTCAGCGCCAGCATGATTGCCAAGGCGTCGTCGGTGCCAGGATCGGTATCGATGATTACTTTCTTCCCGGCCGCTGAGGTATTCGACGTAACGACAGCCAGTGCTAACGTGATAAGCGCCGCAAACCTACCAGTGATCTTCCATCTGTTCATCGTTTCCCCATTTCGCGAACCTGAACCCTACCGCTGACTTATCCCGCCAGATCGACCGGATTCCCAACACTGCTGCTCTTGGCAAAGTCTTCTACTTCTTTGCGCGTCGGTACGGAGATCTGTGCGCCGATGCGGGTCACCGAAAGCGACGCGGCATAGTTTGCAAATCGGCACGCCGCTGGAAGGTCCAGGCCTTCACTCAATGCCACGCCGAGGGCCGCGCCGAACACATCGCCCGCGGCGGTGGTGTCCGCCGCCGTTACCTTTGGCGCTGCCAGCAAGGTCGCTTGACCTTTATCCTTATTCACCAGTACGCAGCCCTGGCTGCCCAGTTTCACAATCACCGTCGTGGCCCCCATCCCTTGCAGCTTGCGGCCGATCTGCACTGCTTGGGACGGCTCCAGTGTTCCCGGTGGCAAACCCGCCAGAATGGCGGCTTCCGTCTCGTTCGGCGTCATGATGTCCACCGCGCGGATCAACTCCGCTGGCAGTGGTTTTTCCGGTGCCGGCGCGGGATCCAGAATCACCCGTGCTCCTGCGGCCCGTGCCGCTTTCGCCGCCGCCAGAACGGTGGGCGTGGGGTTTTCGAGCTGCAGCAAAACGATCTGCGAACCCTTGAGGAACGCTGCGTCCTCCTCAATATGCTCTGGCGTGAAATCATTGTTTACCCCCGGAACCACGATGATGGAGTTCGCACCGTCAGCCGCCACGAAGATCAGGGCCACACCGCTTACGCCCTTCACTTCGCGAATTCCGGTAGTGTCACATTTCGCCTTCTTGAGGTTTTCTTTCATCTCGCGACCGAATTCATCCTCGCCCACTCGGCCGAGCATACTGACCGAGCCGCCAAGCAACCCAGCCGCGTAGGCTTGATTGGCGCCTTTGCCGCCGGGCTCGGTGAAATATTTGTCGCCGATAATTGTTTCGCCGACGACCGGAATCCGGGGCGAGATGGCCACCAAATCCATATTCAAACTTCCCACTACGACGATATTAGCCAGGGCACTTCTCCCTTCACACCGTACTTCTCAGCACTTCTGCAGCATCGACCGAAACTTTGAACAAATTGCCGGAAGCGTTACTCCGCTTAATACGCCTTGGCGATTGCAACCACCGCGGCAAGGTACGATAGGAACATCAAACCCAGATACATCCAGGCCTTGCTGTCCGCGCCGCGAAACTCTTTCCACACGAGCACGCCCCACGCTGCCGCGATCATCGGCGACGACTGCCCAATTGCATACGAAATTGCCACCCCTACGAATCCCGCGGCCACAAAGTTAAAGCAGCCACCGAGGCCCCAAATGATTCCGCCCAATACGCCGAGGGCGTGATTCATGCCGGACGTCTGGAAAAATCCGGAGAAGGACACGGGTTCGCCCAGCAACGGATGTTTCATGAGGTAGGGATTGATGAAGAAGCAGCATACGAACGCACCTAAAGCGAAAAACACAGCCACGCTGTAAGGTGTCAACGCATGTGCCGTCGTCAGCGACTTAGTCACAAACGGTGCGAAGGCGCCCATCAACAAACCGGAGACCACATTGACCACAATGCCCTTCTTGGTGACCATCAGGCCGCCCGAAAGACGCTTGTAAGCCAAAGCATCGAAAATAATCGCGAGCGTCGCTAAGGCGACGCCAATCGCCAGGTAGGTCGCATTTCCCTTCGGCTGCAATGCGTAACTCAGCACCACTCCTTCAACCACCGCGATGCCGATTGCAATCGGAAACGCAATCGCCAGTCCCGCGATAGCGATACCCGCAACCAACAACAGGTTCGCGATATTGAAAATGAAACCGCCGACCATGGCCCAAACGATGTTCATACCGTTCGCAGCGCTAACATTGGCCAGGAAGGGCTCTCCCGACGAACCATGGCTGCCCAAAGTGAAGGCAAACACCAGCGTGCACAACACCACGCCAACGATGTAATCCAGGTAGAAAAGCTCGAAGGGATATTTTTTCGCACCCTTATACGTGTTGGCCCATGATCCCCAAAACACGGCGCTGAACGCTGTCATGATCAGGGCCGTCATGAAATCTGCTGGTGAATACATCTCGGTCTGCCTCCCCCGGTACCATGCACTTCAGACCTGCTTTGCTTACCTGGGCCACTTCTGTTCGACCACGCGATCTCTAAGGCTTGGTCACGCGCTCGACAAACATTTTGATGAAGCGATCGAAGTCCACATCGTATTGAATACCGACTTTGCGCGCGCCCTCTCCGAATTCCCAAATCCTGGGAAAGCCCAGCGACGTGCCATAATCCACACCGTGGGTGATATCGATGTCCACAAACAAGTCCTGCGTCTTGACCAGCGTAGGGTCCACCAACGCCGCGACGGTCAATTGGTCGTACATCTCTGGTTTCGCGTCCGGGTGCTTTTCGAAGTACGGTCCCATGCGTTCCTTCATCATGTTCGTCAACGGCGTGTTCGCCGCCACGATCTGCTCATAGTAGTTTTTGGTGAAGGCCGTCTTGCGGGTCACATTCAGCGGTGTGAGAACCTGCGGAATGCCCGAGCGGATGACCACCTGTGCCGCTTCCGGGTCCACCCAGAAATTAAATTCCGCGTTGGGGGTGACGTTGCCGCCCCCGCCTTCCAGATAGGCGATCGCCCCACCCATGATCACTATCTGCTTCACTTTTTTTGTGAAGCCTGGTTCCTGTTGAATGGCCGCCGCGATGTTGGTCAGCGGGCCTATGGCGATGATGGTGATCTGGCCTGGGTTTTCGTTCACCGTCTTGATGATGAAATCCAGCGCACTTTCTTTCTCCGCTTGTTTCTTGGCGAATCCGCCCGGAGGCGGCGCCGGCGCTTCATCCGACCACCACTTTCCGTGAACGTGGGTGGCATAGTCCGACTTTTCGTGAACAAACGGCCGATTGAAACCACGATATACCGGAATTTCTGTCCGGTTGGCGATCTCCAGCACGCGCAGCGCATCCGACGTGGCTCGCTGCACCGTCTCGTTGCCCGCGACCGTGGTAATTCCGAGAATCTTCAGCTCCGGTGAGTGCAGCGCCAGGATCAGCGCCATACCGTCGTCCTGCGGCGGTACCGCAAAGTCGGTATCGAAAATCACCTTGATGGGTTCTTTCTGCGCGTTCGCTGCCGCAGCACCCAGCAGCGCAACCATCGATGCCGCAACCGCCAACCATCGTCCCATTTTGCTCAAGCCCATCTCCTTGACCTGAAAACTTGACTCGAAACCCGACCTGAAACCTGACCCAAACCTGAAATTTCGTCGATTCATCACGGCCCACACGACCTGCTATTCTCCGTATGGCACCCAAATATTCTTTACCTGCGTTGCGTGTTCCAGGAACCAACGCCCCTCACCCTGCTTGGCGTTGTACCAGTCAATCTGGCGCCCTTCGTTGGTAAATACTTGCTTCAGATTTCCAGCCGACCAGTTCTTCACGTTCTCTGCATCGCTGGCATTCCCAAAGCACCACACCGCATCGATGTCATCGTGTTCGGCCAGTGTCTTGGCCAACTCTTCCGCGCGCCCGCTTACAAAATTCACCGTTCCGCCTGGCAAGTCGCTGGTTTCGAACAGCTGATACAAATCTCCCATGATCAATGGATACCGTTCCGAGGGTATGGCCACCGCCGTGTTTCCCATGGCGATTACCGGGAACACGGTGGAAACGAGCCCCAGCAACGGAAATTCTTCTGGGCAAATCACCCCGACCGTTCCGATCGATTCATTCATCGCAATCGAGATGCTGCGCATCGGGGGGTTATGCACCGCGCCGTCGAACTTATCCGCCCACCCCGCATACGAGAACATTCGATCGATGCTCGCAGTCACTTCTCGCTTCGCTTCGCGCTTGCCAACCACTCGCTCGAGTCGCGCGGCGATCTCGTTCTCGCGCTGTGCCAGGTTTTCGGCCATGTAGTAAAGCACCTGTGCTCGATTGTGTGCCGTCGCCTTACCCCAGCTCGACGCTTTCCGGGCTGCTTCCACCGCGTTGCGAATATCCTTCCGATTTCCCAGCGGCGCTTCACCCAGCAGCTTGCCGTCGCTCCCCTGCACCGCAAAGCTATAACCGGAATCCGGCCGCGCCTGCTTTCCCGCGATGTACAGCTTCACGGTGCGGTCGATTCCATCGCCCGCGACATTCATCTCCGCTTTGCTATCGCTGCGTCCCTTCTTCGCCTCCAAGGCCTTTGCCTTCTGGAACCAGACCGGTTCCAGATACTCCAGCATTCCTTCGCGGCCACCCTCTCGACCGAATCCGCTCTCGCGATAGCCACCGAATCCGCACGCCGCGTCGAAAAGATTCGTGCTATTCACCCACACCACACCGGCTTTGATCTGGGCGGCGACTTCCAGGGCCACGTTGATACTCTCGCTCCACACGCTCGCGGCAAGTCCATACGTTGTGTTGTTGGCCAATTCAATCGCTTCGCGATGCGTGCGGAAGGTCATCGCGGCGAGCACCGGCCCAAAAATCTCCTGCTGCGCCACCGTGGAAGACGGATGTACGTTGGTCAGTAGTGTGGGAGGAAAAAACAATCCCTTCTCCGGAATCTCGCACTTCGGCTGCCACAGTTCCGCGCCTTCTTCCACTCCCCGCGCCACCAGGCGCTTGATGCGCTCCAGTTGCACTCCTGCCACAATCGCTCCAACGTCGATTCCCTTGTCGAGCGGCGCGCCCACCCGCAAATTGCTCATCCGTTCGCGAATCTTTGTAATAAGCGCATCGGCAATCCCTTCCTGCATCAGCAGCCGCGAACCTGCGCAACACACCTGGCCCTGATTCAACCAGATACCGTCCACGAGGCCTTCCACGGCGCTGTCGAGGTCCGCGTCATCAAATACTAAAAAAGGGGACTTCCCGCCCAATTCGAGTGATATTTTCTTGTGACTCGCTGCCGTGGCCTTGCGAATTACGCGCCCAACTTCCGTCGATCCGGTGAACGCAATCTTGTCCACCATGGGATTCTTTACCAGCGCTTCGCCTGTCGCGCCGTCCCCCGTCACAATGTTTACGACGCCCGCTGGCAACCCAATCTCGCCGCAAATCTCCGCGAACGCCAGCGCCGTAAGGGGCGTATATTCCGCCGGCTTCAGTACCACTGTATTTCCCGCCGCCAGCGCCGGTGCGATTTTCCAGGCCAGCATCAGCAAGGGAAAGTTCCACGGGATGATCTGTCCAACCACGCCACACGCCGCATAGCCCGGGAATTCTTCATCCAGCACCTGCGCCCAGCCCGCGTGGTAATAGAAATGCCGCGCCACGAGGGGAATGTCCAAATCGCGGCTCTCGCGGATCGGCTTGCCGTTGTCCATCGTTTCCAGAACCGCCAGCCGCCGCGAATGCTTCTGAATGTGTCGCGCGATCGCGTACAAATAACGGCTGCGGGCATTTGGCGTCAACGCTTGCCATTTCGGAAGCGCCACGCGCGCCGCCTTGACTGCCGTATTCACGTCCTCCCCCGAACCCTGCGCGACCATCCCCAGCGTTTTTCCCGTTGCGGGGTCTACCGTTTCGAACGTCGCGGCATTCGAACTCGCGCGCCACTTCCCGCCGATGAAATGCCCAAACGCACGGCCATGCGCATCGAGCCACGCCAGCGTCTCGCGCGGGTCTTCCGGCGCCGCGCCGTACTCCATGGTCACGAATTTTTCGACAACGCTCATCTGCCTCGCTCGTGCAACCCCAAACTAGCTACGCAATCGGGTGCCGGTACTCCGCTGAATACCGTCCTGTTACATGAAACTGCAATTGCCGCTCGATGTCCGCCAGCATTCCGCTCGCGCCAAACCGGAACATGTCCGCATTCAGCCACCGCGGCCCCAACTCTTCTTTCAGCAGCATCAGCCATTCCAGCGATTGCTTGGCCGTTCGAATTCCGCCCGCCGGCTTGAATCCCACCGTAAATCCCGTTCTCTGCTCGTACCCGCGAATCATTCGTATCATTACGAGTCCCACCGGCAGAGTGGCGTTCACGGTCTCTTTTCCGGTGCTCGTCTTGATAAAATCTGCGCCCGCCATCATGGCCACTAAGCTCGCCTTCGCCGTGTTCCGCAGCGTGGTCAGGTCGCCGGTGCCCAAGATGACTTTCAAGTGCGCCGCGCCGCAAGCGTTCTTGAACACCGCCACTTCGTTGTACAACTGTTCCCATTTCGCACCAAACACATGCGCCCGCGTAATCACCACATCAATTTCGTTCGCGCCGGCGTCTACCGATCGCCGAATCTCTTCGACACGCTGCTCGAACGGAGAAAGTCCCGCCGGAAATCCCGTGGACACTGCTGCCACCTTCACGCCGCTACCTTCCAGCGCCTTGCGCGCGATCTCCACAAAAGTGTGATACACGCAGACCGCCGCGACCTTCAGCTCTAGCCCTGCGATTCCCAACTTCTCCACCAACTCGCTTTGCAGCGGCTGCTTGGCCTTCGCGCACAAACGCTTCACGCGCTCGTCGGTGTCGTCGCCCGCAAGCGTGGTCAAATCCATGCACGAAATCGCGCGCAATAACCACGCGATCTGCCAATCTTTTTTCACCGCCCGCCGCGTTGCAAGAGTCGCCGCACGGCGTTCGACTGCGCTGGTGTTAACGCGAACCGACTCCACCCACTCCGTGTGCAGCGGTATCCCCTGATTCGGCCGCAGTTCACCACTGGGTGCAGCGACCCTACCGGTCGCAGCTAACGCTCCTGATGAAATGGGGGTAACGCCACCGTACCGTTCTGAGGTCGGCCGACCGCCCTCGGCTTGTCCGAAATTCGAACTCATTGTTTGTCCAATCAATCTCGCGAATCAATTCGCCCTGGCATCGGCCTTACCACTTCCCTGGGGCGCGGTCACCAGCTTCACGTATAAGTCATAAAACTTTTCGGTGTTCAAGTCGAACTGTACCGCCGCCAGTTTCCACCACGACGGTACTTTCGTGTCCTTGCCGACGAAAATGGTCTGCCCGTAGCTGGGCCCGTGATCAACGTCAATATTGACGTACAGCTCTTCCTGCTTGGTGATAATGCTCGGATCCAAAAACGCCGCCACCGAAATCTCATCCCACATGTAGCTCGGCCGGGAGTACTTTTTTAGATATTCCGTCAGAGGCGTGTCTACCGCCGCCACACGCGCGGTCAATTGCTCGGTCAACTGCGTCTTCACCGAAATGTCCACTGGCGTTATTACGATCTTCTTCCACGGGGCGCTCATCACAATCCGCACCGCTTCGGGATCGAACCACCAGTTGAACTCGCGCCGCCCGTTCACGCGATGTATGCCGCCCACGCCGACATTGAATCCGCTGCCCATCACCACCAATTCTTTCGACAGCTTCACAACTTCGGGATCCATTCGAATCGCCAGCGCGATATTTGTCAGCGGTCCGCCGGCCCACAACACCACTTCGCCTGGGTACTTGTGCACCATGCGAATGATGAAGGCCACTGCGTTCTCGTCCGACGCCTTGGTCTTCGGCTCGCCTTCGGGCATCGTCGGGATCAAATCCGGCGAGTGGTACAGCTTGTCCGTCCAGGCGCCCTTGAACGCAAACTGCCCGTATTGAGCTTCCCAGAATTCAGACTCCTCGCGTGTGTTTACTAACGGGGTCTGCGCGCCCATCAATACGGGGATGTCCGAGCGCCCGGCGATCTCTAGCGCCCGCAATGTATGCGCCGTTTCTTCCTTCACCCATTGGTCGCCAGCCACAATCGTAACGCCCAGCACGTCCACCTGCGGGGACTGCGCAAACATCAAAATCGCATTGATGTCGGTGGATGCCGGCCCGCGCGCGTCTTGGTCAATGATGATTTTGGCTTTTTGCGCCTGCGCGGCGCCGCCGGCCCCTGCCCATAATGCGAGAATCGTTACAATCGTTCGCAGCGTCGCGAATCGCATCCTGCCTCCCAGCCGAATTCAACAGCGCTAAACAAAAGCACGCGATTCGCCACCGTGTATTTCGAGCTCGATCGAATCTCAGAAACCCTCGGGACGCCCACCGATCTCTATTCTTGGCACCGGATCGATCAAAACACACGAACTAAGTGCTTAGCTAGGCGCTTAGCTGGCCGCGAGTCTATCAGTCAATGCTCCGTTGTCAAGAATGAATTCTTTTGTCCCCGCTCAGCCTTCCCGGGGAAATCCACTTTTTGAACGGATTTCACACATTTATCCCAGTTCCCGTCGAGCGCCTTTGTATGATAATAAGCACCAAGCCCGGAGAACTCTCCCTTGCCGAACATCTACGACGTTGCCAAGCGCGCCAAAGTGTCCGTCGCTACGGTCTCCGCCGTGATCAATAAGACCTCGTACGTCAGCCCCCAACTCCGAAAGCAAGTGGAACACTCGATTTCCGCGCTTAACTATTCGCCCAACCTTCTCGCGCGTAGTCTGGCGCGGCGCAAAACCCATACGATCGGCATCGTCATTCCAGACGTCTCCAACCCGTTCTTCCCGCAGATCGTGCGAGGCGCTGAAGATGAGGCTAACGAAGCCGGCTACACGGTCATTTTGGGCAACTCCGACAATCAGGTCGCCAAGGAAGATCTCTACCTCAATCTCTTCCTCTCCAAACGGGTAGACGGGATCCTTCTGGTCAAAGGCGCCGGCGAACTCAATCCGGTGCTACTGGAAAACCTGAAAAAAGCCAGGACCCCGGTCGTCCTGATGGACCGCGAATACTCGATTCTGCGCGCCGACACTGTCGTGGCAGACGACTACGGCGGTGCGTTTGCCGCCACGGAACATTTGCTGGGCCTCGGCCACCGCCGCATAGGGCTGATTGCCGGAATCGTTGGCACCAGTACCACCAACGGCCGGACGCGCGGCTATACCGAGGCGCTCAAGGAAGCTGCAGTCGAACTTTCCGACTCGCTGGTTGTGAATGGAGACTACGGCATTCAATCGGGCTACGACGAGGGCATGCGCCTTCTCGACCAAAAACCCTCAGCAGTCTTCGTGACCAACTGCATGATGACCATCGGCTTCCTGCGCGCCCTCGAAGAACGGAAGCTACGCTGCCCGGAAGATATCTCCGTGGTCAGTTACGACGACTTTTTCTGGAATGATGTTTTTCATCCCAAGCTGACGTGCGTGGAACAACCAAAGTATCAGCTCGGGCGCCGCAGCACGGAAATTCTTCTCAGCCGGATTTCCGGCAAACACAAACTGCCGAAGCATGAAGTCCTGAAAAACGAACTCCGTGTCCGGGAATCTTCCGCGCCCTTTCGCGCTTAGGCACCTTTACTTCACGCCGGCCGCGTTCTTCGCACTCGAAGTCGGCCGCATTAGCAAATCCACATACTCCTTGTAGAACTTTGCCAAATCCAGATCGTCTTGAATCTCTGCCTGAACTTCACCCATGCCCGGCTGTGAACCTTGCGGCCACACCAGGGTATTTCCGTATCCGGCCGTGTGACTGGTATCGACATCCATGTACAGCTTCCGAGATTTTGTGATGATGCTCGGGTCAAGCCAAGCCACCGCCGCCAACTCATCCCACAAGTACCCTTCCTCCGCATACTTGCCGATGTACTGGGCCCCGGGCGCTGAACTCTTTTTCACCCGCTCAATCAACTCCTTACTCATGTTCGTCTTCACCGAAATGTCTACCGTGGTGATCACCACCCGCGGCCACTTCCCGTGCAGTACCATGCTCGAGGCTTCCGGATCGATCCAGAAATTGAACTCGCGGGTCGGCGTCAACGAAAACTCTGGATCATCGGTTTTCGGATCGATACTTGCGCCCATGATGATCAGTTCTTTGGTCAACGACGGAAATTCTGGATCCACTCCCATCGCCAGCGCTAAATTCGTCAGCGGCCCGCCGGCATAAATCGTAATCTCGTGCGGATGTTCATGCACCAAGCGCACCAGGAAATGGGCGGCATCTTCCGTAGAGGCTTTGGTGGTCGGCTTCCCTTCCGGCATTTCCGGAATCTCGTGCGGTCCATGCACTTTGCCGTGCGGGGCATAATTCCAGGCACCTTGGTACAACACCTTCCCGTAGGTTTTCTCCCACGTTTGGATGTACTCCTTGGTGTTCCACAGCGGGAACGCCGCTCCGGGCACGACCGGAATGTCGGTTCGTCCGATGATCTCCAGCATGCGCAGCGTGTGCGCCACTTCCTCATCTAGCCACATGTCGCCAATCACCACGGTGACGCCAAGCACCTGAGTGTCGGGAGAATTGATCAGCACCAGGACCGACTGCAAATCCGTGCCACCCGGTCCGGAAGCGTCTTGATCAATGATCACCATCCGCTTCCCCTGTCCTCGCGCGCTGCCCACACACGCTATTGCCAGCAGCAGCACGGTCCAAAATTTCACGAATTTACGCATCGGATTTCCCCCGTTTCTTGCAGTAACCGCAAAACTGCCTAGTACATGATTGTTTTTGTCAGATGGTGTGGCCAGTGCGTAGCGTGGTAATGGGTCCAAAAACGCGCGTCAATCTGCGGAATGATGATCTGCATATCCGCCGGACGCAGTTTGTTGACTTCTTCCGTCAGCATCGCTGTCGCGTAAATGGTGTGTGCGCGGATCTCAATCTCCCAACGCGAATCGCGTGGAACGATCTGGTAGGTATCGATGGCGTGCTCCAGTTCTTTCGAATAGCTGATAATTCCCGTTACCCGCAGCGCCACCGGCACGATATAGTCTGCAAACGCGGTCATCTTGTCCGCGTCTTCCAACTTGAACTTTCCCTGCTTGTGCATCGTCGCGTACATCATCCATACGCCCAACTGCGTCAACTTGTAGAACTTTATCTCGTGTCCATCCAGATCGCTAACATCGTTGAAGCGCGGAAACTCGGCCACCATTCGGTCCACGATTCCCTTGCCGTTGTCATAGGCCTTCGGCGGGCACGAATTGATGAAATTGTGGAAATGCCCGTCATACTTCGCCACCAAGACTTTGCCGACGTCTTGCAGCACTTTGAGCTTTTCATCGAGCATCGGCATCGCGATGTTTCCTTTGAAAATCTCATCCAACTGCTTTCGCGTCAGCGCGGACAGGAACTTCCCGTCCAGCACCGCAATCCCGTTATCCAGCGCCTGTTTGAGGCATGCAAACATCGCGTCTGAATCGGACCAGTGCTCGCCTGCAAAATCCACCTGAAACTTTACGTGATTCGCAAAGTTTGTGAACGCGGTGTCGATCGAGTCCGCCACCATGATGAAATCGATCGCTTCGTTCCGGTCGCCCGCACCGACTCCAAATGGCAGCGCGAACTCCGGCATGGGCAACTCTTCGTAGGCCATCCAGGACGCGGCTTCCACAATCTTGTCGTAGTGAGATTGCACGTCGCGTGAAGACTCGACCGCATAGTGCAGGCTGTCCAGGACCGGGCTGCCTTTCAATTTTGGCCAAGGCAAATTCTTGTTGGCACTAGATGGCGTGCCGCAGGATGCAGTGGGAATCCTGGGAAAGATGGTAGCTGCCGTTGCCGCTCCCCTCAAATAATTTAAGAAACGCCGCCGTTCCAAGTTTTTTGTCGTCATAGCGCGCGGGAGTTTAGCACTTCGCCGAATGCAGGAGCAAGATCTATCGCCCCATGACGAAAATTTTAATGCGCTTCGTCACGTTACACACTCGTGTCGCTATAAGAGCGGTACGTAGTTAGAGTGCAATACAGAACTGACGTTTCCACCTCCCGCACACGCGCTGGCCGCTACAAATTGACTTCGCTTCCATGAACGCACTACAGTCCCTTGCGCTTTCATTTTCCTGTTCGGGTGTATTCTTGATTTCACGCCAGGTCTTTCAACGCATAACGTTTCAACGGTTTGCCGCCGTGCTGCTAGCGGCTCTCACCGTTCCCGCAATCACGCAGTCGGATGAGTGGAAGGCTCGCCACGGCCTCATCGTCCCCGGCGGAGTCGCCACGCTCACCACCCCACCGTCGCCTTCCGAGGTTTTCTTTCCCGGACCCGCCGATCCTTCCGCATCCGACACGTGGCTGGCCGATTTGGAACGTTGGCGCGCCAATCGCTCACAGAATCTCCGCTACGATGGGTCCGAATACGAGCGTCCAGAACTTGCATGGGCCCGCAAGTCCGTTTCACAAGTTCAGCTACTGGTCTGGGATCGCTCGATCTACGATCCGGAAAAACGCGAATACACGGTAGACAAATTTCTCGACGAAACCGAAAAGCGCATCGGGCCAATTGATATCGTCCTTCTCTGGCATGTCTATCCCAACATCGGCGTGGACGATCGTAACCAGTTCGACCTGCTACGCGATCTTCCCGGCGGAATCCCGGGCCTGCAAAAACTCGTGTCCGACTTTCATCGCCACAATGTGAAAGTTCTTTTTCCAATCCTTGCTTGGGATTCCGGTAGCCGGCCCGAATCCAGCACGCCCGACGTAGCCTTAGTCAATCTACTCAAACAAATCGGCGCGGATGGCATCAACTTCGACACGCTCGAATCTGTTCCTGTCGTTTTTCGCGACACGGCCGCCGCGGAAAAGCATCCGCTCGTATTCGAACCCCAGTTTGAAATTCGCGACGAATCCATCGCTTGGAGCACTCTGGGTTGGAATGATTGGGTCACGTGGGATGACGTTCAGTATCCCGTCACGCCTATGGTCAGCCGTTCGCGCTGGTTCGAACCGCGCCACATGGTCCACGTCACCGACCGCTTCACGCGAGACAAGACGGACAGCCTCCAGCACGCTTTCTTCAATGGCGAGGGCTACGCCGTTCTAGAAAATCTGTGGGGCTTCTGGTATCCCATGAATTCACGCGACGCCGAGGCCATGCTGCGCTTCACGCGCATCGAACGCGCCTTCGCGGAAAACCTTTCCAGCGCCAATTGGCGCCCGCACTCACCCTCCGCTTTGCAATCGGGCGTCTTCGCCAGCGAGTTTCCTCTTCCGTCCCGGGTACTCTGGACCGTCGTTAATCGCAACGAATTCGACGTCACCGGCGAACAACTCCGCATTCCGCACAAAGCCGGTGTTCACTATTTCGATCTCTGGCATGGTGAGGAACTTCAGCCCGTCATCAGCGGTGAGCGCGCCACACTCTCGTTCCGTTTGGACGGCCTCGGTTTCGGCGCCGTTCTCGCCACCACCGATCCGCAGTCTGTAAATCTCACCGAACTTCTCTCCTTCATGGCCGAGCGCTCCAGGCAACCTCTTCGTTCCTACTCAAAAGCTTTCGCTGCGAGTCCGCAGACCATGGTTGAGATCGCGCACACGAAGTTCGCTGCCCTCACGCCGGAAGGAATGCTGGCGATTCCCGGCGCCGATTTTGACTTCTCCGTTCGCGGCATCGAAATCGAAGGCGGCAATGATCCCGGCGTTGACGTCCAATATCCTTGGGAAGACACTCCGCGCCGCACGCATCATCATCGCGTACACATTGACAAACTTTTTATAGATCGAACGCCCGTCACCAACGCGCAATTTAAGAAATTTCTCGACGCGACTCGCTACGAACCGGCCGACGATCACAATTTTCTGCGTGATTGGCAGAACGGGGCCTACCCGCACGGTTGGGACAACAAACCGGTCACCTGGGTATCACTTGAAGACGCTCGTACCTACGCCGCATGGGCCGGCAAGCGTTTGCCGCATGAATGGGAATGGCAGTACGCGGCGCAATCCAACGATGCTCGTCTCTATCCTTGGGGGAACTCCTGGGAGGCAGCGGCGGTTCCCGCTTCCGATCGCGGCCCGACTCGTGCGCCGCTCTCCGACGTGATCGCACATCCCAAGGGAGCCAGCCCGTTCGGGGTCCTCGACATGGACGGGAACGTCTCGCAATGGACCGAGGAATTTCAGGACCCGCACACTCGCGCCGCGATCCTGCGCGGCGGTGCCGCCTACCAACCACATGGATCTGTCTGGTATTTCCCGCAGACGTACCGTCTCGACGAGCACCAGAAACTTCTACTCATGGCGCCAAGTCGTGATCGCTCTGGCACCATCGGTTTCCGTTGCGTCGTCGACGCGCAGCAATAACCGTCATCCAAGACCTTGAGGAAAAATGTACGGCGCAACGGGCGAGGGTGCTCCCGCTATGTCCGTTGGGGTACCTACTTTTCGTCGTGACAAACGCGAAGCCGACATGTACCTGCGAATTAAGCGATTTCGGTTATTCGTGCGTTTAGTAGATTCAATAACTTACATAGTGCCAGCGTCGCTTTTAGTTCGATCCCCACCGCCCTACCGAATTTATTGCACCCACGCCACTTACGGATTAGTTGGCTCCAATAAGTGGAGTCGGCTCCAATTGAAATAATTCCCGCCTGCTTCGATACGTTCCGCGTGAGATTCAACGGCACGTCTTTGAGCGTCACCTACAACGTGTCCGTAGACTCCAAGCGTTAGCCGCAAAGATTGGTAGCATGAACGCTAGGACTGGACAGGATGGAACTGTGTATCAAGAGGCGATGCGACAGACAGACGGGTGGGTACCGGACAGACCGGGTTACCTGCGCATCTATTTGGACATCCCCGGACAGTTCGAACGAAAGAAAAGAAATATCCCGTTGGGAATTTGCGCTACTCGTGAAGAGGCTCGACGGAAAGCAGACAAGTGGATTATGGCGAACGGAATCAATGACAGCCAGCAATTGGCCACCGCGCTGGAACCGAGCGAAATTGACCAGCCTGATTTGTTAGTCCAAGAGAAGTGAGAGAGTTTTATATCACGACGCTCGATCTCATACACAGGAGGACAGCAATGAAACACCGGCCCACAGGGTGATTTCTTACCGTCTTGGGGCTAACCGCAACAGTGAAGTAGATTTGAGTTGTGGGTTGGAGTTTTCGGTCTCAAGCCCGATAACTCGTTTAGAAAGAGCTGACCGGAGGAAGAGACTCAAACTCGCAGCCTCTGCCGTGACGTCCAGCGGTTTAGAGCAATTTCAACGACACCGAAGAGCAGGGACGGCACTGTATTCAATTGGAAGTTCATCATCGGCAGCGCTATTGTGTATCGCGCATCTTTGAGGTGAGGTGGCCAAGAACCTCGACACTCGCTCTTAGTTCCGATCAAACTCTGGGGGGCCGCTTCAAATGGGTCAGGAGGACTGCGATCTACCGCCACTCACATGTGGCACCTTAGGTTTGATGGCGACTAACGCATTGAACCCCACATCGTGCGGTTACCGCGCCATATTGGCGGCCAAGCTTCTGGCGTCGGGAGTTCCCGTGGGTATGAACAGTCTTCGTTACTTGCTCTCGGACATATTCTTTCTGGCGTATTTGTTTAACGTCGAGATCAATCTGTTGCCGGCACGGGGGACTCGAACCACGCCTTTAAAAATGATGTCCTCTGCTGAAAGTTTTTTACCGTAAATGCGTTCGTTCGCATCATCGTCCGGGCGTACTGTAGATCCTTCCAGCGACACGCCTGCGAACAAGCCCCGAGAGCGCGAGTACGTCAGCACCTCAGCACGTAAAGAGGCGTCGGTATTGGCTTGTAAATTTCGCCCTTTGGGCCCAGCCGCAACCGCAGCATCTGCTCCGAGTTTAACTTTGCTATTCAAGATCGAGTGCGCCCCTCGGTCATTCATTACCAGCAATACGAAGTCGGTCGCCTGTCCGCCGATCTGGAAGCCAAAACTACCACCTTCAAGAGCCATCATCGAAGGAGCGCTCCACGGCCCGGTAAAATTTGTTCCTGTGCGGCATGCCATCGCTCCGCGACCATAGCTGCCCCCCACAATAAATGCCGCTTTCAGGACGGACGGATACACAATCACGCATTCGGCTTTGGCCAACAAATCCTGAGGAATGTCGTCGGGAACATTTAGAATTTCGCGCATCACTGTACCGCAGTTTAGAAGACGATCCTTTTCCTTACTATTATCATCCGCCATCAAAGGCGTTACAGTCATGGTTAGGGTGAGAAAAGTTGCCATCCATCTCATCACTACCCCCTTTTCGTATGCACGGCGATTCGCGAACGCCTGATCATAACACATGGTGTGAAGTATCCGTCGCGTGACCTTCAGCACTTTTCGCATGTCCATGTGAACGGATAGGCCAACAGTTCCGTTTGCGCGAGCTTTTGTCCTGATGTGAAGTAAAACACTTTGGACTTTATTTCGTAAGCAGAGTACCGTTGCGTTCATTATCAGAGACTACGGGCGTGTCTTTCGGAACTCGGTACAGGCCAGGATTTGCGTCAACGGAGTGCGGTAGCAAGGAGAAAGAGAATATGGCCTCGATCAAAAAACTGGTGCTGTTACTCATCGTATTCGGCGGTTGTTCTGTCGTCGCCAATTTCTATCTATACAAGAAAAAAGTCGAACTACAGAAACGGGCAAGTGCATTGGACGCGAACGTTGCTGCCGACCAAGTCCAACTGTTGTCTTTGCGACGGTCGTTGAAATCAGCGAAGCTACGAGATGAGCTTGCGAATATGTTCATCGAGGTGAAGCACGGAAATGTCGGAAAGGCGCGCGAGCAAGCAACACAATTCTTTGACGATCTACGCCGGTCGGCCAGCGAAGCAACCGATTCGCAAGTCCGCGAACGCTTACAATCGATTCTTGATCGACGAGATGAAATTACAGCTGATCTTGTCGCCATGAATGCGAGTACGGTGGACAAGTTGACCCAAATGTATCTCGATCTTCCGCCAGACTCGGCCGTCCCTTTCTGAGCGAGCGGGAATGGGCATGGTTTGGCCCGCGTTCTAAGAGGAAGATATGAAAGAGCAACTGAAACGTTGGTTGTTTGACTCGACGATAGGGATGTATTTAGCAGACCGAATCCAGCGCCGAACTTGGCTAGGTCGGGATAACGCTAGAACTGATCCATTTGACAATCCTCAGGGCGCCTCTATCCTTAATAAGGTACAGAAATAACTGTCCTTACCATTTGCTATTCGCGAATAGCAAATGGCAGATATATACTGACGAGGTGGGCCTGAAGCCCCAAGACGTGGTCGTGTTGCTGGGAAAGGCAATCTGAATGTTCTAACGAAGATTCGGCACGACTTGCCCAAAGAATTCTTTCAAGCCAGTAGCCGCAACGCGAATTAACTTTTTTTTCGAACTTCCGTGAAGCCAAATCTCGTCTTTTGCAAACTGTATGTCCCTCACGTTGCCGAAGTTGTCGGGAACTTCAGCAAGAAGCGCAACGTATCGGACAGTTTTTTCTTCCCTCGCAGGAACAAGTGTTAAGTTCGGTTCGCCAAAAAGTCTGTCCGTTGTGAATGATTCCCGTCGGTGGAGGGGTAAGGGGGTCGTGCTGAATTCCAATCCGCGGGCTTGAGTTCGCCGTTTCCAGGGGGCGGCTGAAATACCGAAGTTCTCCTCCCAAATTGCGACCCATGGAAAATCACTCCTCTTAAAGCAATACGCGATCAGAAGGTTCATTCGCTCATTGACAGCCGCGACAAAACCCAATTGTTTTTTCTTGTCCAACAGTACGGTTGCAACAAACCCCAGCCCTTTGCCCAAGAAAGGGTGCGTCAAGTCAATACTTCCGCCTTTTCGCAATGGCGCGTTAGGCCAACGAAACTCTTGTCCCGAGGAAAGCAAGGCCTTACCTTCATCGTAACCATGAGGGTAGGTAAAACCTTTGGTACCTGGAATCGAAATCACGGCGTCGCGGCTCGAAAGGAACGGCAATCCTAAGGTCACATGTTGAGCCCAATGGAAGAAGTGGTCTGCCTTTCGTTCGTTGCGAACCGTCTCTGAAAAGTAGGCAACCGACTCATTCTTTCTCAACTCAATTTTCCGACGAAATCTAAGGCCGGAAACTGGAAGCCGGACCGACAGCGTTAGGCCACACTTTTGTTTGTTCGTTGAGATGCGGC
The DNA here is from genome assembly GCA_038227875.1 of Planctomycetota bacterium. Lineage (GTDB taxonomy): Bacteria > Planctomycetota > SZUA-567 > H5-PLA8 > H5-PLA8 > JBBRPR01. The sequence goes on along the minus strand of JBBRPR010000076.1, from coordinate 2,040 downwards.
TCTTTTGCCATTTGGACGAAGCAGCTTCTCCGTGTTGGGAAAGTCCTTCTCGCGCCTCTTCAGTTGACGGTGAACCAAAGTAGTCCAGACAAATGTTGTGGCCCGTTAATCCCGAGAGGAGTTTTCCTTCTGCGATAGTTCCATATGCTCGCGCATGTTTTTTCTCACGATACTTGTAGGGTTCTATCGTTGGCCAAGGAGGATTCCATAGAGGATTGACACTCGATGCTGTCGGAGTCTGTTCCATATGGAGATCTGCAATGTGCCCACCGCCCGTCAGTGTTACAAGGCGAATTATTCCATTTCCTAGAACATAAGCAGCGCGGCCGCGCCAGGAAGCGCGCTTACAGAACATCGACGTTTGCGATTTCATACGGTATTTGGTTACTGCGACTATCGCGTTTTCCCCGATCCTATTGCCCTTGGATGATAGTGAGCTTCATCGGTTCGATGCATCCAATCATCACGGAACTCTGCCCGTACTTCCTCAGGAGAGTTCGACTGTTGGCATCAAAAAAGGCGTCGATTTGTGCATAGCTGGTGTAGGGAGCATCCTGCCCAATAATCTTCTTTAGACCCGACATTGCTTCGACGAATTCTTTGTCCGACTCGTATATCGGCGCCGTCCAAATTGTTATATCGATCATCTTGTCCCAGCCGGTTTCTTTGTTCCAGCCAAGTAACTTATCGAAATAATCTTCTACAAGCTTGGAGGCCTCTTGCACCCCACTTTTATTTCGGACACCTTTCAGAAGTGCCTGGCGCGCCAGTCTAATCTCGAGCTGGAGCTTTAGGTTCCTAACCACTGAAAGATGATCGGGAAAGAGATAGCGGCCCAACGGCCCAGCGTGCCCCGCGTCGCCATCGCTTATTAGCTTATTAACCCGATCTAGCGTGGCAGAGATTTTTTTAGGCTCTGTGTCGCGAAGCTCCAGAAATGCTTCTGCGATCAAGTCCTTGTTATCAGGATAGAGTTGATCGCCAAGATCCCGAAGCATGTCCTCTTGCTTGCGCGTTCGATATGCGGAATTCCATGCGGTGGCGTAAAAATAATACGTCCGCGGAAACTGTAGCAACATGAGCTGGTTATTCCCCATCACGCCGCGGAGTTCCGGATATTCCGCAGCTTTTTCGAACACCTTACTGACAGATTCTAATCCTAAATTTGTTAGAGGAAATGCCGGCTCGCTTTCAATAGCGCCGTACGGAAGGTAGACGGTCTTATTTAGTGCAGACTCGCTCTTGGCGGCTTCCAGATATTTCGGCATCCCTGAGATTAGCTCCCACGGTTCTGCCAAGTTTTGTTTAAAATTCCGTATCGTCTTTTCCATGAACGCTACGTCATCTTCGTCTGGATTCTTTTCGGTCCAGTCGTATGCCGCTACGACCGCATCGTCCGAAGTGAAGAATTTGTGGCGGCCCCAGCCCAGCCACATCCAGTTCACGAGCTTGGTTCGCGAACCGCTCAAGCTATGCTGGTCGAGAAGCTTTCTTGCGGCTTTAAAGATTTTCACCTGCTCGCTTAGAGGGCTTTGGGGCCAACCGCCGGGATCAGAGTCGATCATGCAAAAACCGTCCGCATTGTTTACGAGGCTGTAAAAGGCGTCAAATGATTTCAAAATCCTCTCGAATTGCGCTGGGTCGGCCGGGTTCATGTCCTTCTGGCAGTTATTTACCCAGTACGTTCGGAACCGAGGATCGCGAATGCCGCAATCTGAGGTCGCGATACGATTCGCCGACTGCATGATCCACACTTCCATTCCGCGCTTGTTCTTGGCGTAGTCCACGACGCGCTGCACTTCTTCCAAATAGGCGCGGTCATCCACTGAAAGTGGGACCGGAATAATTTCCATAAAAGGCCACAGGTACAGCAGGTTGACACGTTGAGTCCAGGCAATGTCGACGAAGCGCTTCCAATCCGCCTCTTTCCAGGAACGAAAGGCGTACGGATAGTTCAACGGCCATCCGTTCAAGTGGATACCGCGAACCGCTATGCTCGGTTTACTCTTTAGATCAAGCGGCCCTTCCAAATAGACAGAT
>JBBRPR010000075.1:0-39187 GCA_038227875.1 Planctomycetota bacterium | reverse complement strand
TGAGCGCCGTATCCGCCTCCCTCAGCTTGGCGATGATCTGCTCTGGACTGTGCCTCTTGCGTTTCATGAGAATCCCTTCCGGCCTCTTCAGGCCTAAGAACTCTCATAACACCTGGTTCAGTTTTTGGGGAGCAGGTCACTCACACGAGCGTCCGCGCCATATTCCAACGCGCGAATCCATCACGATCGCTTCGTAAACAACGATATCGTCGGCACTCCGCGCTAGTACTCGTGTTTAACAAACGTTTTATGCCGTCGCTGATGCTTTTAATAAATAACTAATGTCTAATCAGGTATTGTACACGAACACTGCAGGGACCACACATGTCCTATGAGGTTGAAACTGGCAATGTTCTGGATCGTCGATTCCAGATTGTTGAACAGCTTTGTCGCGGCGGGATGGCAACAATATTCAAAGCAATCGACTCCACCAGCGGGGAAACGGTGGCGATTAAGGTACCGCTGCTGCGCTATGAGAGCGACCCAATTTTCTACTCTTCGTTTCAGCGCGAATTGGAGATCGGCGACAAGCTCCATCATCCGTATATGGTTCGGATTATTCCGGTAAAAGAACGCAGCCGTCCTTACATCGCCATGGAGTACCTCGACGGAAAGACGCTTGGACAGCTTTTGCGCGAACAGAAGTCCTTTACCATAGAAGAATCCTTGAGGGTTGCTTTCAAGATTTGCGAGGCGCTGGAATTTACCCATTCCAGCGGAGTTGTGCATCAAGATTTGAAGCCTGACAACATCATGCTTTGCAAAGACGGCAGTATGCGGCTGCTTGATTTTGGATTGTCTAATGCGGCATTTAGAAAACTCACGATTTCCGGATTTTCATCAAGTATGGGAACACCGGACTACATTTCGCCCGAACAGGTCAGAGGAAAGCGCGGCGACGCGCGATCGGATCTCTACAGTCTGGGCGTGATCTTATACCAACTCACAACGGGAGTGCTGCCGTTTGCCGCCGAAGATCCATACTATTCAATGAATATTCGCCTGGTGGGGGACGCTATAGCACCACGAAAAATCGAGGCGAAAATCACAGCCCAGGTCGAGGAACTCATTGTGCATGCAATGGCGCGCAAGCTCAATGATCGATATCAGAGCGCCAGTGAAATGAAAGCGGACCTCGCAGAGCCGGAAAAGATTGTAGTAACCGGCCGCGCAGAGCGTCTTGTCAGTCCCAGTAAATGGGAGGTTCGCTGGCAGCAACTGCATCTCGTTATCATTGCGGCGCTGATACCAGTACTGCTTGTGACGCTGCTATTCGTGTGTCGCAAACATTAAATTCGAAAGTCGATCTAGCGGCGTAAGGAACCCGCCCGACCAGACAATCCAGATGCTCGGCGATATTACAGCGCGACGATAGCACCAGAAACAGAAGTTGCGTCCTGGCGAGTTCCGGATTCGTATTGAATTCCATTCACAGATTCATGTTGAACTCTGCATACAACTATTTTCTCTTTCAGTTGTGGCGCGAGTTCTAACGCATTGGCGCAAGGCCGTCGTCAACAAGCACGACGGCCCTGCTTGGTGGTGTTTATGAATTAAAACCACTAAAAGTGAGGCGCTGTTGCTGCCCAGACCGGTCGCGATGGTCGGGACCAGCGGCGTGATCGGGGCGGAATGTGCGATTGGCGTCGTGCTCATGGTGGCGGGATCCTTCGTAACCGCTGTGAGCATCGATGCGGTCATGGCCGTAGGGTTTAAGGCGGTAGTCAGGGTGACTGGCTTCGGCGGTTCGGACTTCCGGCCGTACAGTGTGACCATAGCCGCGTTCAGGACCACGAGAGGTGTGGGACTGGTAGGCATGATAACCACAGAAGGACAGGACTGAAGTAACCACCGGAACAATGATCGCGCGCATGGCGAGACCCTCCTTATTTGTACTGCGGGTGAAAGAACCGTTGTACTGCACGACTGCAATCAATCATTTGTGGCGGGTAGTAGCAATTAGAAATGAGCGGCGCGTTTATAAGGAGGAAATAAGGAGGAAAAGGCTGCCTTGCGGGAACCATGTCTACTCGGCAATATGATTTGCGCCGTAAGTACGCGTATCAGTGGGAAGCGAGGAAATACGAGATGACGCTCAAACGGATGGACAACGTCCTCATCGTGGTCGACGATCTTGAAGCCGTTAAGGCGTTCTTCATCGAACTGGGTCTCAAGCTTGAGGGCGAGACGACAGTTGAAGGACCCTTGGTCGGCAAGCTGATCGGGCTCGATAATGTCCGGGCGACGCTCGCGATGATGCGGACTCCCGATGGGCAAGGCATTGAGTTGGACAAATTCCACACACCCAACGCGATCCGATTTGGACCCGTGGCCGCGCCGGTGAACACACTGGGCATCCGTCGTATCATGTTCGCCGTGGATGAAATCGACGCTGTCGTTGCGCGCCTGCGCGCCTGCGGTGCCGAACTCATTGGCGAAATGCAGTACGGGGACACCTACCGGTTAGCCTACATCCGCGGGCCGGAGGGCATCATTGTCGCGCTTGCCGAGCAGCTTGGCTAAGCACGTCTGTCGTATAGCCATGCGCTGCTGCAATCCGAACATCTCGCGGGCCGGGTCGTTGAACTTTGGTCGTTACGGGCTGGCAGGCATGTCGGAACTATAGGCCATTTGAACCCAAACCTCTCGGCGCTCCCGCCCAATACGGAATTGAATTTCCTTCGTTGGGCGGATACGGTGGGGCTATATCGCTCTGTTCTTCAACCGCGGAATCAAAGGAGGCGAAATCGTGTACTCACGAATCTGAGCAATGGCAGTTGTACTCTCTTTTCTAGCTGGATGCGGCGGCGGATCGAATGCTCCGAAGTCCACCGACACGTCGAAATCCACTGACACCTCGAAAGCCGTGGATGCGAAGAAAAAGCGGAAAGCCCGAACCGCTAATTCTGACGTCAAACCCGGCGATGTGACGGACAAGGACAAGGAAAACTCAAAGAAGCTTATGGCCGATGGCGGTCGCTGGCTGCTTAAGGATACCGACGACGACGGCAACCCCACGGAATACACAGAGATCTATCTTCCTGCTGGGATCCTCAACGAGATCGTCGACGGCGAGACGACGTCGGGAACGTGGGAAGTTCGCGATGGCTACCTCATCTATACACTGAACGGCGTCAAGACCGCGGACAAGATCAAGGAAGTGAACGACAAGGAATTCCTCTATGTCGACCATGAAACGCAGAAGACGCTGATCGAGACGAAAATCAAGGATTGAAGTTCTCGTTCATGGATCATCATTTAGCAACAAGGCTCGCGCTCACATGCGAGCCTTGTTTGTTTTCTGAGTCTGACGGAATGCTGGAGCGGGCTCAAAGCTGCCTCAGGCCCTGCATTTGAAATTGCCAGCGCTTCTTTATATCCCTCAGCGCGCCGTGAAAATAGCTGCTCGGATTGGATTTCAGATGGCCGGTCAGCGCGCTGGGTTTAAGGCCGTGCAATTCTGAATACATCGCCAGCGCGTACGCGGACGGCACTTCGCCGAGGTAGCCCAGATGTCCGTGGCCGGTGCCCGCGACGGTGCGGCTGATGTGGTAGACGGAATTTATTTTGAAAATTCCCATGCCGAGAAAGATCACGGTGGCGTCAGTCGCATGTTCTTCGGCCGAGTCGCCGCCCGGCACCTCGCCCGGTCCAGTGCGGATGTAGTAATGCGCCAGTTCGTGTGCCATGGTGGCGATGAACGTCGGCATATCCGCGAGTCCGTCGGGATCGTACGTAATCCGCGCCGTTCCATCCTCACGCAGTAGATACGTCCCCGCCGCTCCGTCGATCCCGCCGCGCAGAACGCCCATCATGTTCTTACGCGGATCGATATCCTGCGCGACGAGCGCATAGCGCATGGCTTCCAGGCGCATGTGCCGCATCACCATCTGGAAGACATGCTCGGCCAGCATCTCGCCATGAAGCTCTTGAATCGGAAAATTCGCCTGCGTCGGCAGAATCAAGCCGCGCCGCTCCCGGTACTCCGCCGTCCCGCCCTCAAACCGGATCACCCACGCGTAGGTTTTGAACAGCCAGGCAATGACGTCATCCGAAGGCAGCGTATCGCCGCAGATTTTTGAGAGGAGCCAGTCGATCATGCCGGAGATCCGATTCTAAGAGGCATTGAATGCAATCACGGCGCTTCATTTTGTTCGGACTTTTTGTCCGGAGATTTCTGTTTTTGCAGATAAGACAATCCCAATTCCACGTTTCGACGAAATTGATGAGCAGTGAAGATCCAATGAGGATGATTCGTGGAGTGGGAAATCATCTCTGCCAGCATGTCGCGGCAACCACAGTCACAAGTGGGTATGGTTTTCTCAATGAGTTCAAGAGATTGTTCGTAGAACGAATGCGCACTACTATTCTGCCCCAGTTCCCTCGATACGTGACCATGGTTGCACAGCGCGCCCGCCAGATAAATTTTGTTCTCGGCATCGTCTGGATACGAAGTGGAAAGTTCTCTTCGAATTTCAATCGCCTTGTCAAAAAACGGCACTGCGCGCTCGCGTTGCGCTGTCTCAAAAAATATTAGCCCAAGTTGATTGTTGCATGCAGCAATTTGGCTTCGTGCAAGTTTGCTATTGCCGCGTATCGACAACAAGACTGAAATGGCGCGGTGATATGCCCGTTCAGCGAATTCCCGTAATCCAACGCCACGGCAATCCGCGCCAATATCATGATAGAGAAATCCAATCAGTTGTCTCGCCTTTGGTGCTGTTACGGTGGGTTCTTTCCATTCTAAATAATGAAACAAGTCGGAACACGCGCGCTCAGTGGCGTCAATATCCTTCCGCGCACATGCAATTTTGACTGTTCTTGCATAATTACGTCCCTCGTTGTTAATGGCTTCAACGTCGACATTGCTTACGAATAGATTTTTGAGCCATTTCATATTGGTCTTCCAACAAGTTCTATAACTATACTTTTAACGGCTCCCGCGCCGCAATCCAACTATTCGGGATCGTTTTCTCCCATGCCGATAACGCAACAATGCCACCCACGATCGCACACGTCGTATCCCGGTCCCCCAAGCCAGCAACCGTCGTCCACATCGCCTCGGCGAAATGATCCAGATGCTTCGCTGCGCACCAGAGTGTGAATGGAACTGTGTCCTGCGAGGTAACGCGAGATCCCGAGCCGAGAATTCCCGCCGCTTCCTCAACCGGACGCGAACGTTCTAGTCCCAGTGCCTTTTCAACGCCGTTGCTAGTCTCTCCTTTTGGAGTATGCGTCAGCACAAATTCAATCAATCCCGTGCCGGAGTCCTTGGTCAACACCGTTCGCGAGCGCCATGCGAAACTCGCAGCAAGCGCAATCGCGATGGCGCCGGCTTGTCCTTCCAGATGAGCGTGCGTCACCTCCGCGGAGAGTCGCGCTTGTTCAGCGATGACGCCGGCGCCATCCTCGGCAAAGTAGGCGCCAAGTGGCGCCACGCGCATCGCGCCACCATTTCCCATCGAACCCGTGCCGCCGAACGCGCGCGTCGCAGCCGTGTTCCACGGTACACCACGGTGAATGGCATCGAGAATCTCGTGAGCCATACCGCCATAGCCCCGACTGGGGTCGATGATGTAGCGGCGTGCAAACGCGTTCGCCAACTCGTCCTGCTCGATGGTCCCGAACTTCTTTAGAAGGGCGAAAATGGAAATCGCCATTTCCGTGTCATCCGTATAGTACCACGGGGCTGGGGAAATAAGTCGAGACTCAATATTGGCTTCATCAAAGAAAAAACGCTGCCCAAACGCATCTCCCACCGACAAACCTTGCAGTGAGAGCGACGCGCGATGAAGTCGTTCAACGTGGTCGTGCGGCAGGTCAGACATGGAAGCTCCTTTTGACTTTCTTAGTGTCTATTATACACTAGAAATCAAAAGGGAAAACAAACTGCTTGAAATAATTTATCAGCTCTAATACCCGTTCCCCGCCGCGTCTGCGATTTCCTGTCCGCGCTTACCTGAGAACAATCGCTTTACATCATGGTCATGCTCCGGTTGGCGCGTCGCGATGCGGGCCAGCAACCGGCGCGAGGGCTTAAACCCTACGCTCTGGTTATCCGGTTGCTCGACTTGAAAGGTTCCCAACTCCGGAATGCCCAGAATAGGATGCTCCGAAATACGGGCGGCGATCTCGTCGATCACATACGAATAAATCTCTTCCACCACTTCTGGCAGCGCTCCGGTCCGGCGAGCCACGCTCAGGATGATGGCCGCGCGCGTTGGCACCAACTTTACAACCCCGCTGGCCAGCAGTTGAATGTGCCGATTGCACCGTGGACAGATCCCTTCTGCGTTGGCATGTCCGCGAATATTGAACGACAAGGCCGAGCGGCACGCCGGGCAGATTCCGACTTGTTGCTTTTTCGTCGGCGCATAGTCGGCTTCCTGGCTGGTGCGGCCACGCACTGATTCCGCGTTGGCGGGCACCGGCGACCGTTTCGGCACAGCCTTGATTCCAGTGTCAGGAATGGAGCGGCGCGATGTCTGATTCGCCTCTCTCTCGCTTCCGTGGTGTCTTTCGACTTGCTCGATCAGGCTCAGTTCCCAATTAATGCCGCTGATAAAATCGGCATCGTCACTTTTGGGTTGGATCTTTCCAGCGGTCCTCAGTCTCAAGTAACAAAACCGGCAATAACACTTGTTGTCGAGATCGATGGTATAGCCCAGATCGCTGACCCACTTCGCGATCAGCCGCTGGCATACGGCGCAGCGCAGGGTTTTGGATGAGCTTCGTGACTTCATTGAGCCGCGCTGATGTTCTGACATGGTGAATTTCTCGCCTCGGTTGTCCAATTTACGTGGCTGTTCCCGGTTGCACAGTGCTATGGCGTATCCAGACTCCGCATCCCGTACTGCACGACCGGTTCGTCCGCGGGCGGCGTGGAAACAACCGGCTTTTCCTGAGCTTGTTTGCGCGCGTTGATGATGGTGTTGTCGATCAGCATCAGGTACTGCGATGCTTCGGCGCCGGCTTTGGTGTCGCTCAGGCGGGAGGCCTTTTCGTGCAAGCTCTGGCGATAGGCATCGCTACTCTCAAATCCGGCGTTGAACGCCTTGACTTGCTGGAGCAGCTTTTGTGATTCCAATAGGCGTGCGGATCCGTCGGCACTTTTTCCCACACGCGACGCAGGTGCAATCGGTATTCGAGGCGGCGCAATTACCGTTGGCGTGGCTGCCGAATTTTCTGGCGTAGTCGTTGGCGCTGCCACTGGTGCGGGCGGCACGGGAACTGTTGACGTGATCGCGGCAGCAGGGATGGGCGCTGGCTCGGTCTTCACCGGGTGGCGCGTGTTGGAGATCAAGATCATCACTCCCAGTCCGTACGCGGCAAAGAGTCCGATGATGCCGAAAACTGCTCCAACGGTCACGTACTTGGGATGGAGAATCGCATTGCGATGCCTGGCCAGGCGAACGGCGGGCTGAGTTCCCGTCTCATTTTGCGGTCCGTGAACGGGATGCAGTTTGGTGGTATGCACGTAAACACCATCTTTAGTCTCGTTCGGAAAAGAAACTACCGTAGGTGTGCTTGAAATCGATTTGAATGTGGTCATCGTTTGTCTCCTGGTTGAACCTCATAGCTACATTGCACACGTGAAGGGCCAGTGCCGCGAATTTTGTGTTTAATTTTAAAGCTAATACTGATCGAGACTTCGGAGATTGATATAGTTTCGGAAGTGCAGCTTTATCTCGAAATCGGAACGTTGTCGTCAATATGCGTTGCGTAGGTTCCTCCCGTTGCATCCCATGGGTGGAGGACTACCCTCTTGAAAAATCGTTCATCTTCGGAGCGCCTTCACATGAAGTCCCTGCTCGGGCTGGTGCTGATTTTTACCGCCGCGATCCCCGCCGCTGAAACTCTGCCTGTCTCAATTGAACCCGTGCTACCCGTGACGTCAATCGTAGCACGGACTGCACTGAAGAGCATCGGCGCCTGCGGTGGATTCGGCGATGCCACGCCCGCTCAGTACGCGGCGGCACTTGATTATTTGAAAATCCGGCTTTTGCGCGGCGGGTATGTTCATCACGGACACAGCGAAATCGCGGTAATGAAAGCCGTGCGCGACGCCCAGAAGTCGCCGCCGGCTCTGCGCGTCAAGTATTACTGCCTGACCCCTGGCCTATCTAAATGATCTGATGCCGTGGACCGATCAGCAACCGCTGTTGCTTGAAATGGCATCGGCGGGATTGCTGTGGGGGATCAGCGGGCCCAACGAGATCAACAATCGGTCCACCGGCAACGGTTCGCGCGGACCCAACGATAAGATCGACAAAACCGAGCTCGCGGATTATCCAGCCAATTCACAAGATTGGGCCGAGAAGCTTGCGCTCTTTCGCACGGCCCATCGCGCGGTGCTGAACGGCGTGCTGATTTCGAGTCCCGATCTTGCCCCGATCAAGGGCGGCGCTGCCGACTATCCGGCGACGTTGAATGTCGCGGGGTTGGTCGACTATTTCGATTTTCACTACTATGCCGGGGGCGGGCATCAGCCGAGTTTGCCGGCCGGCGTGAACGGCGCGGTGGGCTATTTTGGAAACGTCTTCGGTTGGGCGCGCGCGGGCTGGGGGACACACCTGCAGGGGATTCTCTCCGAATGCGGCGCAGCGACCGACGGCAAAACCTACGCGAAGGACGGCGTCAGCCAGGCGAAATACCTCGCCAACCAGGAACTCGATGCCTTGTCGCTCGGCTGCCACGCCATGTTTGTGTATCAGCTTTTCGACGGCAACTCGAAGTCCGGCGATCCAGAAGCCAACTACGGTCTGTTTCTCTCCGACAAAGTCACGCCCAAGCCTTCCGCTGTAATTCTGCGGCGCATGCAGGAGCTGCGATCGCTGAACAACAATGCCGACGACCCCGCCAATCTCACCGACGACGCCGTTTTCATGCCAGGCATCAATCCATCCGCGTGCGCTGTCAGCGGAATGAAGTTCACGCCGACCTCCGGCACTGGGATGCTGTTCGAACACAAATCCGACGGCAGCACGATCGTCTGGCTATGGAACGAACCGCCGATCTACGATCACGGCAAAAGTCTCACGCCGGCGGGCGTCAATGTGAAAGTCACGCTCCCGCGTGCCCGGTCGTTCCGCATCCACGACATGATGAGCACCGAAAGCCTCAATACGCCCGCGTTCACAGCCGGCGCGTCCGTAACAGTGACACTGGCGGGATACCCGATGGCCATCGAAATCGCAGCGCCGACGGGATACAAGCGGGAACTGGGCGATCCGGCGGGTTACTGAGTAGCGCCGTCATCACGTAAAAAACCGGCGCTACAATTCGAGTATCCCTTACACAAGGTACTCCTTCAGTCGATTCCGCAGTCCCAGCCCGGCGAGTGCGACCACCGATACCGCCGTCGCTCCCGTCAGCCACGACAAACCCGACAGGGCGGAAACTCCCTGCTCGATCGCCGAGTTGAATTCATTTTCGTTGATCAGCAGTGTTACTTCCATGCCGTGATCGAACTCCGAAAACGCGTTCTCATGCAGGCAGACGTTTACGGCCTCGGCGTGCCTGGCGGACTGTTCCAGATTCCGGATTTTGGAATCGGTGAATTTGTATTGCCGGAAGCCATGGAGTGCATTGACAATCGCGTCGCGTTCTCCGCGAAACGTAATGTTCTCAGCTTCGCTGCCGAGCAGCCCGCCGATCGAAGACGCGGATCGCTCGCGAATGTTCGCGATGATATTCTCGGTGACCGGACCGTTCGCGATCGCATTCATCTGCTGGCTGAAGGCAGCTTCGTAATCGTGGCGGTTCTGAGTCAGCACGTACAGCGCCTGATCGGCGTTGGCGTCGTGAGCCGCGGCCCGGGCTTTCCAGAGCACATAGACGGAATCGAACGCGTCAACCTTCGCCACGCGGAGGTGTTCGTGCGCGGCTGAAAGCGTCAGCATTGTCAACAGCACCACCCAGCTGAGCAGCAGCGTCGCCAGCATCAACGGCAGATTTAATGTGCGCCGAAAATGCGTGTTGAGGAACAGCTGCGTCCAGAGCAGCAGCGCCAGCAGACTCACGCCCAGCGCAACGGTGCCGAATGTACCCCAGGATGCATACTGGGTGCAGTTCGCATACTGAACGTTCAAGCGGACGAAATTGTCCTGATCGAGCTGCGTCACGGCGGGCAGCAGCTCGGAATGCAACACATGGTTGGCTTCCTCCATTGCCGCAATTCGCTCCGGCCCTTTCGACGCGCGAGCCTGCGCGACGTGGGCCGCGTAAACGGGAAGTTTCTGGACGATACGCAGCACCGGCGCCCGCGTGTCGGCGTTGTTCGGGATGGCCTGGGCCGCCGCAAGGATCCGTTCGGATGCGGCATCGAGATCATACTCGTATTGCATCCAGAACCTCGTCGCGTCGTCGCCTTCACTGAGTAGCCCGTCGGCGGCGTGGGTGTGCGCCTCGGCAAGTTTCGCGCCGATGCCCGACGCCGCGATGATCGAGGGGGCGGTCTCGCGGCCCACCAATTCGAGCGTGCGCGTGGACTGCGCGATTCTGTCGGACGCGACGTCCCAGAATATGAACGTGAGCGCGCCGATGGCCACGAGAAACAGTTGCAGCTTGCGTGGCGTGGGCGACTCCGAAACCCGCGTAATCAACGGTCGGACGGAAACCATGGAAGGTTTGGCCTTCGGTGTCGAGGTTCGGGTTCGGGATGGGGTTGCGCAGATGACGTTGTTCATAAATTTACTCCTTACGTTCGAACGACAATTTTGATGACCGTGTGCCGGCCGACGCGTAGTTCATCGCCGTGTTTGAGCGGCGAACGCACGCCGGCTTTCAGCTCGGTCTCATTCTGTTTCGTGCCGTTGCTGGAACCGAGATCCATGACCATGAATCCACCATCGGCCTGGCGCAGCAGCTTGGCGTGGCGGTGCGAGACAGCCGCATCGCCTTCGATCGGAATCTCCGGATGGATGTCGCGCGTGTCGCTGCGCCGCCCGATCAGCAAGTCGGCAAGGTCCAGCGGAAACGTGGTGCTTACGGAACTCGGCGCATCCGGCGTTTCATGGCGCACTTCCGCCTCCCAAATTGCGGTGACCGTCGCCGTCGCGGGCCCGCTCGCGGATTTGCCGAGCAGCCCCGAAATCGATGGAGACGACGATTCCCGCGTCACAAAGTTGAAACGGCATAGCTCGCAGAACTTCGCCTGTTCGACGCGCGACGCGCCGCAGTCGGGACAGAGTTCCGCCGCCGGTGCCGCCGCCACGGGTGGAGCTTTCGGCGGCGGCAGAGCGGGCGTCATTTTCATGCCGCAGACCGAGCAGTAATCCGTCTCGGTCGACGCGCAGCCTTTCAGACACGTATACATGATTCACCTCCTGACCTCGCGGCACCGGCTATCGCCCAGCTACTTCACGGCGCGCGAGGTAATCGAGGACCGCAGGTCCAGGTCCATCAACTTCGCCTTATCAACGGAGGTCTTGAGCTTCACGGTGCCGTCATCGTTCTGATCGACGACATCGCGTAGCTTCTCCGTGACCTGCGTGTTTCCCGTGGCGGCCGCGATTTTCGCGGCGCGCGTAAGCAGTTCCGTCGCCGCGTCGATATCGCCGCGGGCACGAGCGGCCAGGCCTTCGCGGATGTCCGCTGACAGACGCACCTGGCTGGTGTAGTGCGCGACTTGTGGATTAATCGTCGCGGAACGCGCGTCGGCGTCGGCCGTCCAATGGGCGATGATGGGCGGACCTTTCACGGTCGTGTCCGCCGGACCGAAGACCACGCTCGGCCGGCAGACAAGCATCTCGTCGCCGACCGTGCCTGTCGGCACATCGAACTCGACATGAAAATCGTGCGAGTCGCCCTTGGCCCAGGCGCCGGTGACAAAATCGCACGTGTACGCGTCGGGGAACGTCTGGCGCCCGGTGAGATTCAAAATCGCCGGCGTCATCTGCTTCAACGTCACGAACTGCACGCGCCCCGACCGCGGCATTGACAACCGCAGCCGCACGTTGCCCACGGTTTTTCCCTGGGCTCGTTGGATCGCTTCGCGGAAGTCGGCGTCCATCTGCGACGGTTCCGGAATGATCTGCGCGGTGCCGAGCAGCTTTTCGGCAATCGTGCGCAACTGGAATGGTTCCCAGTTCGTCCCGACACCGCGGCAGTCGGCCTGGAAGAGATCCTTGCAGATCTCCAATTCTTCGCGCAGGTCCTCGTTGTCCTCGATGTTGTTCTTGCCATCGGTGAGAAAGAGCACGTGACCGCGGCATCCTGGACGGCTGGCGAACTGTTCGCGCGCCATGTCCAGCGCTTTAGAGAAGACAGTGCCGCCGTCGGCCTCCAACTGCTGGATGGCGAAGTCGGCCTTGGCCTTATTGGCGTTGGTCGCCTGCATCGTTTCGACGATGCACCGCGACTGACTCGAGAACGCAATCACGAAGAACCACGCCGACGAATCAAGTAAGTGAATCGCCTTGCGCGCCGCATGCCGGGCGGCGTTGATGCACTCACCTTCCATCGAGCCGGAGACGTCGAGCAGGATGCCTTCGACCGCATCGCCACTGCTTTCCACCGCGTCAATTGCGGCGGAGACGGTCAGGACCGCGTCGACGCGGGTCAGGCCGGCCTTTGAGGTGTCGCTGCTGACATACGGATTTTGAAAGACTTCCAGATGAAACATGATGAGCCTCCCTTCGTTACCAGCGTGTCGTTACACCAGAGTCCGTGGGCGCTGTTCGTTGGCGCGGTCGATGAAGAGGATCTTCAATTCGCGCGTCGCGGCGAAATGCGCACACAGACGGAGTTCCTTCTCGACCGCAAAGCGCAGCCGGTCGAGTACCAGCGGTTCGTTTAAGAGCTGAACATTCGAGTTGGGCTTGAGCGTTTTCTGCTCCAGCCGCGAAATGGCCTGGAGCAGCAGCCGCGCCCGCAGATCGTGCAGCTTGAATCCGTCCAGCTGCAAGTCGAACAGGATCTCCTCTGCCTTGAGTAATTCTGCTTCGCCGCCCAGAGACACGGTGTCGTCAAGCAGCACATGAACCGCCGCGATCTTCGCCATCTGCACGAAGCTCGACGTCGGCGGCACACGCTCGTATGCCGCAAGCGCCCCGCGGCGATCGCCGCTTAACAGGCAGCAGCGCGCCAGGCCGAAACTCGCCGTCACGAAACTGGCATCGCAACGGCTGACTGCGTCATACGCCAGGCACGCGTGTTGAGCAGCGTTGGCGCGCTCGGCGGAGATCGCGAAAGCCAGCTTCGCCGCCAGTTCGCCGGGCAGTTGGTTGTAGACCCTCTCGAACTCCTTGAAGGCCTCCGCATGCTGGCTCTGCCGCATCAAACTCTGGCCGCGGTACCAGTACACGCGCCAATCGTGATTGCCGCTGCCGATCACCTGTTTCAGTTGCAACTCCGCCAGGTCGAATTTCCCAGAGAGGAAGTAGGCCTCCGCCAGGCGCAAGCGGGCCTCGAGCGACTCGGAAAACTGCGCCGCAACACGTTCCAGAAAGGCCACGCGCTTGTTCTGATCGGTGAGTCCGCACGACAGGATCGCGTTCGAAGCCGAATCGTCGGCATCCAACTTGAGCGCCGGAACGTCCACGAGCTGCGAAGTGCGGATTACCTCAACGTCGCAGTGTGGATCGAGCGGATCGGGTCCGAAGATCTCGCTTTCCACCAGCCGCGGCGTGGCTTTGAGACTCACCACGTCGCGCAGCACGCCCAGCAACTGTTCGCTCATTTCCTCCGCGTACTGAAACCGCCGGTTCGCTTTTTTATGCAGCGCACGATTCAGAAAACGGTGGAGCGAATCGTGTTTTTGAAATAGCGGCTCTTCCTGCGCAGAGGGCAGTGTGTAGAGGTGCTCTTTCTGGAAATCGAAATTCAGCAGAAGCACCGCCAGCGAACGCCCGACCGTATACAAATCGGAGACTACAGACGGGCCGTCGCCGTCACCGATCTCCGGCGCGAAGAATCCTTTGGTGCCATAGATTTCTCCTTTCAGTTCGGAAAGTTTTCGCACGCCGCCCAGGTCGATCAGCTTGACGTCGTCTTCAAGCATCGCGTTGGCGGGCTTGAAGTCGCAGTAGACCAGGCCGCGTTCATGCAGGTACGCGAACGCTCCGAGCAGACGATGAATGTACGCAATCGCCGCTTCCGGGGAGAGCGGCCCGCGCTCCTTGCGCAGGTCGTTGAGCGTTTTTCCGCCGACGTATTCCATGACGATGAATCCGTCGGCGCCGTGATTGACGAAGTTGTAAACGCTGACGATGTTCGGGTGCTTGACCGCCGACAGGAACTCGCGTTCCTGGAGCGCCGACTGCGCCGCGTTTTCATCTTTGGAATTGAGCAGTCCTTTCAGCACGACCCAGCGCTGCGTCAGGCGCGTGTCCTGCGCGAGGTAGATCCAACCCAGTCCGCCGAATGCAATCGGACCGCGGACTTCGTACTGGCCGCCGACGACGTCGCCGGCTTTCAGTGTCGGTTCGAACGCGTACGACTTGCCGCAGTGCGGGCAGAAGCCCGATTCACGCGTCACCTTCTTCTGGCAACTGCCGCAGAAGCGGCGGTGCTCCGGCACGACGGGATTGGCCAGGATCGAGAGTGTCGGATCCACCATCGGCAGCGGCGGCAGGCTGACGAATCCCGCGCCCAGCGCCCGCGCCGACGAGCCGCGCGTCCCATGACTGCGTGACGTGGTGCCCACCGACGCGGACCGGGAGATCGGGGCCGAACTGGAGGCCGTCGGCACTGTTGCTGACTGCGGCGGAATGTGCGCGACCGCTACGAGATTGGATGCCGCGCCGATCGGAGCGAGTCCGCAGTCGACGCAATAGCCATCTTCGATGGTGCCGGCGCAGTTAGGGCGTTTGCAGTAGCTCATAGGTCACCTCTTTTGCTTCGCGACTCGGTTTGTGCGGCCGGGGCTCGCACCATTGATCGCCAACGCATAGGCGTGGACGAGTTTTGCGCCGAGTTCCAGTTGCACGGGCCGGGCGCGCAAAATCTTTTCCGCAGCGCCGCCCAGTTGGCGCACGTTGTCGTTCTGTGCCGCGCTGCGTGCGCGTTCGCGTAGAGCGCCGAAGCGCTCGCGCAGTTCGGCGTACAATTCCAGCGGCCGCGCGTTGGCGGCAATGGCGACGCGCTCCAAAGCCAGCGCGCGTTCGATCTCCACCGTCCATTTTCGCAGCGCAGCGCGCACGGGTTGCCATTCGCCGGGCATGCGCTGCTGAAGTGTGTCCAGCCAGGTGCGCAATTCAGCGATTCGTGCAGCGCTCAGCGGCGCCCGCAGCGTCGCGCAGTTCTGAATCTTCGCAGCGCTTTCTGCGTGTAACGCTGCTGCGCGGGCTTGCAGTGCTTTCAAATCCTTTACGAGTTCGGCGGCACGAACCAGGTTGCGTGAGACCGCCTCGCGCTCGTCGCTTAATTCCCGCACGTGCCGGCGGGCATGGGCCAGAGCTGGATCGACCTTGCGGTTCAACGTTTCGCTGACATGCAGCGGATCCGCGTCGAGCCAGCCACTCAACGCCACGCAGGTTTCGCGCAGCTCTTTCGCCCAGGCCATGTCGCCGGGGCAAATGTCACGCGCCTGCGCCTCGAGTGCGTGGAGCTCTTCCTCTACCCGCGTTAATCGCCGTGAGTTGTGTTCGCGCGCGGCGTGCAGTGCCTGGATCGTGCGCTTGGCGGAGTCGAAATTCTTCGTCATGCGCGACTGCAGTTCGCCGATGCTTGCGAATTGCGGCAACTCTGCGGGTCCGGTCAGAGTGCGTCCAAGCAGCGGCGTTTCGACCGGCGGCAGTTGCACCGATGGTCCGGTGAGCAGTTGTTCCAGCTCATGCGTCTTGGTCTCCTGCGTCATCCACAGTGTTTGGCGCACCGCGAGCGCGCGTTCCAGTGTCGGCTTGATCAACAGAATGTACTGCAGCGTTTCGTCGATCTCCGTCAGCGCCGCGCAGACGCAATCGCGCGTCAGGCCGGCCAATTTCGACGGCGTACTCGCCAGCTCGTCACGAAGCTGCTTGCACAGCGTCAGCTCGCTGAGTTCGATGATGTTGTCCGTTGCGCACTGAAGCTGCGACTGGAGTGCGTCCAGTTGCGTGTCGAGTTCTTTGAGGCGCATGGGTTTCCCCTCCCATTCCGTGAGCGCGTGCGTGAGCGCGCTGCATCCGAGCGCAAGGGCGTGCGGATTTGCGGACAGCAAGATTGAGTTGGATTGAGCGTGGACGGCGCGCCGGCTATCCGTGTCCGCCGGGGATATAGTCGGGGTAGGCCTGTTGACGCGTAGATGTGGTTAGGAGCATGAAGGATCTCCGGATGTTGGAATAACCATACCCCACTCGGGGCTCAGGCCGCCGTTAGGAAAGGGGCCTGCGGTATTAAGAAGTTGTTAAGATGGCAGTGAGCCAACGTCATGTAGTGCGCTTCCCTCCATAAGTGGGACCACATGGCCAATTGGCCATGTGGTCAAAATCGGTCACCTTCAGGCCAATTGGCCTGAGGTCTAGCCCGGTGGTCCGATGATTCTCTTTCGTTCCTTGTTGTCCTAACATTACACGTCGAAATGCACGTCCGCGATTACAATCGGCGATGGCGTTTGTAAGATGTATGACAAGAAAGTGCCTTGTGCCATTGGCACACGCACAAACCTGTTGACAGGTTCGCAAAACACGCGATAAACGCGCCCGAGCTGCGGACCCGAATCACAACCAAATTTAAATCGAGTTGAATGCTTCGTTCACACCAAAAAGAGATGCTCCAGGTGGCGCGCCAGATCAAGATGGGTGCGACGTGGCGTCAGATCATCGCTCAAGTCACGCCTGGTGGCGGGAAAAGCGCGCTGCCACTGATTCTGGCGGCCGAGCTGATCCCGAAACTCGCTGCGAAGATCTGCTGGGTCGTCCCGCGTGTCGCCTTGCAGCAGCAGGCGGAAGAAGCGTTTCTCGACCCGATGTTCCGCAATCACCTCAAGCACAAGCATTCCATCCGCATCGCCACGAATGAAGTCGATCCGTCGCGCGGGCTGGCCGGATACGTGACGACGTACGCGGCGCTCTCCACCGACGAGAAGAAAAAGAACGCCGTCGAATTTGCGCGCACAAAGTACATCCTGGTGCTCGACGAGCCCCATCACATCGCCGAAGACTCGTCGGCGATGGCCGCCGTGGAGCCGCTGATCCAAAATGCGGTGCTGACGCTCTTCATGAGCGGCACGCTGGAACGCGGCCGCGCGGAACGCATCGCGTTTCTGCCGTACGCGACGGCCGGCGACAAATCGGTCTTAAGCCTGCGCGACACCGAACGCGTCAAGATCATCAACTACACCCGATCCGACGCACTGGCCGAGCGATCGATCATTCCGCTGCGCTTCACGTACTTGGACGTCAAAGCCGAGTGGGAAATCAACGGCAAGCGCACGTCGGTCGAAAGTTTTCATTCCACGAAGACGAAGGACGGCATCAAGAAGGCGCTCTTCACCGGTCTGCAGACCGAGTACGCGCTGGAACTGCTCGACAACACGATCGTCGATTGGCGCCAGGGCAAGAAATCCAACCCGCGCAGTAAACTGCTGGTCGTCGCCGCCTCGCAGAAGCTCTCCAAGAAATACGCCGACCATTTGCATTCGAAGTACGGTATTTTGCCGGGCTTGGCGACGATCGACGAGGGCGCCGGCGCGCTCAAGGCGATCCACCGCTTCAAGCGCATCAATGGCGACAAGACCGACGTGCTGGTGACTGTCGGCATGGCGTATGAAGGATTGGACGTGAAGCCCGTCACGCACATCGCCTGCTTGACACGCATCCGCAGCAAGCCGTGGATCGAGCAGATGCTCGCGCGCGCCACGCGCTACGATCCCGACGCCGGTCCGTGGGACGCACAGGAAGCGCACGTCTTCGCACCCGACGACGTGATGATGCACAAAATCACCGACGCCATTCGCCGCGAAGAAGCGATCCACTGCAAAAACAAGCAGCGCTTTGGAGAAGGCGGGCAGGGCGGGGGACAGCGTAATCTATTTGGCGAATTGATCGCCGTCGGTTCAGGCGCGTCGGGTCGGCGAACAATGCGGATGAGCGTCAAGCCATCGAAGCTGCAGCCGGTGGAAGTGATCGTGACACCGAGCCAGAAAGAAGAATGGCTGCGCGAAGCGATCGAAAATCACGTCCGCGAATACGCCCGCGCCAAGCGCATACCGTTCGGCAAAGCGAACAGCAAGATCTTGAGCAAGTTCGGCAAATCGCGCACGCTGATGCGGCTGGATGAACTGCAGGAAGTGCTGGCGTGGACGCAGCGGCATTTGATCGGTTGATCGCCCTCAAAATTTACCAATAAGAACTACCACACGTCAAATTGCGGTGTAGGACAGATGTACAACGCTGTTTTGTCCGCCGGAATCCTGAGCTTTCAACACGGACGGAGGAAGAATTTTGAAATTCGCATTGGCGATGGCTGTGGTGTTGGCCTTTGGAATGGTCTCAGCAGCGGATGTTCCCTTGTTTACTATTGCCAATTTCGATGACGCGGGCGATCTCAAGAAGTTCGAGCACGACGCCACCAACGTGGAACTTTCTGTCGGTCCGCGAACGGTGACGGAAACCAACAACGTCATGAAGTTCGTGGTCAAGCAAGGCGAGTA
This sequence comes from Planctomycetota bacterium, assembly GCA_038227875.1. Lineage (GTDB taxonomy): Bacteria > Planctomycetota > SZUA-567 > H5-PLA8 > H5-PLA8 > JBBRPR01. Next base: position 20,613 of record JBBRPR010000075.1, on the reverse strand, counting down.
CCCCGGTTTCACCTTCAGCGCGCCCGGCGCGATTCCCAAGGACTGGTCGAAGTACGAAGTGCTTTCGTTTGTGGTCTGGTCGCCAAACGATGCCGGCCTGGGTATTCGCGTCGATGACGAGAAGAGCTTCAACTACAACTCGCGCTTCAATGGCGATGCCAAAATTGCGAAGGGCCGCACCCTGGTCCAGATTCCGCTGAAGAACATCGGCAAGGTAGTTAACCTGGCAAAAATTCGCGCGCTGATCATTTTCATGGCCAATCCCCCGGCCGGATTGACGATCCACTTTGACGACTTCCAACTCGGGCCAACGCTCTCCGAAAAAGTTCCATTCATCCCCTATGCCGAACGCAAGGACCTGACGCCGTCGCTGGAATTCGTCACGCCGCATTTTCCGATGGGCCGAAACCTCGCCGGCGGACCGGTCTCGACTTTCATGCTCACCAGCGTTCGCTACGGCCGTGAAGTCGTCGAACTGATGCAGCGCATGGACCTGACCGTCAGCGAGCTGACTTGGGACCGCGAATGGGGCGCGAACACGTGGGGCTTTGGCGATTTTTATGGCGAACGCGGGCACAGCATCGACTACGCGCTGATGCAGAAGTATCTCGACAGTTCGATGCAGGGACCGGAAAAGTTCGGCGCAATGGTGATGTACACGCCGCTGGGCTGGAACCGTTTCACCAAGACCGCGCGTGAAGCGATTCTCAAACGCGTAAAGGAAAACGGCGAAGGCCTGGTGATGGTGATGCCGTTCCCGGGCGACAAGGATCAGCCGTGGCCGGAGGATTTAAAGGAAGTCTGCGCGCTGGTCGACAGCTCCACCGATTGGATCCGCGATGGCTGCGACATCCGCTACGCCAACGAAGGCCGGATCGAAGGCAAGGCGTGGGTTAAGGCGAAGGATCATCCGATCACCGCCGGCATTCCGCTGGAATCGCTCCCCTTTAAAGGGATGGAAGTGCAGAAGTACGCCGTCGCGCCTGGCGCGGAAGTGCTGCTGGCGCTGGAGAGCGGCGAAACGGTCCTGGCCGTGAAGCAGGTGGGCAAGGGGCGCGTGGTGACCTTTGCCAACCGCGCCGTCTCGCTTACGCCGATCATTAATACACCCGAAGATCGCGCCAATAAGATTCCGTATCGCTTCTGGGAGACCTGGTACAACCTCGAGAATCGCGCGATTGCGTGGGCCGCGGGCCGGGACTTCAAGCGCGAGGGCGCTGCGACGCCGCTGAAAGTCGAAGGCGCGAACGCCGATTCGTATTTTGCCGTGCAGCAGTGGAAGGATGGAACGGGGAAGGTCACCGACTGGGAATTGTCGTTCACGCCACCGAAAGTGGAGCCGAAAAAAGTCGCGTTGACGGTGCCCGAATTCGTCGAGGCTGGCGCGCCGATCAAAGTCACATTCACGCCACCGGCCGGAATGGAAGGCGCGGAGTGGTCGGTGGTGCTCGGCGAAGTTGCCGATAACCAGTGGCGCACGCTTGAGACCGTGCCCGCGACCGTAAAGGATGCGAGCGCAGTGACGGTGGAACTCCCGACCGCGCGCGTGCGGCAGTACATGGCCTGCATCAATGTGGAAGCGAAGAAAGACGGCCAGCGCGTCGCGTTGGGACTCGGTGAAACTGTCGTCACGCCGGAAAACAAATGGGACGATTACCAGATCCACACGTGGCTGGAGAGCGGGCTGCCTTTTCTGCAGGACTACGAGCAGACTCGGATGCGCGATTTCGGGCTGACGTGCAATACCGTCAGTCCATGGGATTACACGACCTGCAAGCGCCTGTTCCGCGGTGGCATGCGCGTGCACGGCTGCGGATTGACGCAGGGCCTGCACCCGCAGGACATCAACGGCGCGCAGAAAAAGTACAACGATACGAAGGACAAGAAGTTCCTCGTCCGCAACCCGTCATATTCTGACGAACCGTTCGTGGCGAAGGAGCGCGAGCAGGTTCAAAAATACGCGGAAGGACTGAAGAAGTTTGCGCCGTTGTCGATGATCATGAGCGACGAGACGGCGCTGACCAGTTACACGATGGAATTCGATTACGATTTCCATCCCGCCAACATCGCCAGGTTCCGCGAGAAGCTGAAGGCGCAGTTCGAAACACCCGACGCCATGAACGCGGCCCTCGGCACCGCGGTAAAATCCTTCGAGGAAGTTCAGCCGCCCACCGCGGCCGAAGCCGCGGTAGCGAAGAACTTCGGACTGTTCAACAGCTGGCGTTCGTTCAACGACGACATGTGGACCGGCGCGTTCAAGATGTACGGCGAGGCGATGAAGCAGAAGGATCCGGCGACACGACTTTCCGTTTCCGGCACGCAGGAATCGGCGATCTTCAACGGCATCGACTGGGCGAAACTCTCCGCGACGTTCGGTGCGGTCAGCGGCTACGGCGGGCGTTTTCAGGAATTGCAGCGTTATTGCTTCCACCCTGGCGGCTTACGCGTGACGCCGTGGGGCGGCTACGGACGTAGCGGGCGCTCGGTCGATCAGCAGGTCTGGTCGAGCCTGACAACGGGCGGCAGCGGGATGGGTTTGTTCTGGTGGTATTCGATTCGAAATTCCGATCACACGTTCTGCAAATCGGGCAAGGACTACCAGCGCGTCTTCAACGAAGTGAAAGCGGGCATCGGCAAGCAGTACATGACGACGCGGCGGAGCTTCTCTCCTGTTGCGGTGCTGTGGAGCATCAACAGCCAGCGCGCGGCGTGGTCGGAAGGCAAGTTCGAAGACTTCAAGAAAGTGGAGGCCGAGGTCGTCAACGCGCTCCACGAAGCGGAATTCGATCCGTACTTCATCACCGAAGAGATGATCGCCGCCGGCGAACTGGAAAAGCGCGGCACGAAAGCCGTGTTCCTGCCGATGACCTGGTCGCTGGGCACCGGCGCGAAGAAGGGCGGCATCGCCGCCGTTCCGGCGCTCGAGAAGTTGATCGCGGGTGGCGGCCTGGTGGTGGCAACGGACGCCGTGAAGTGCGATGAATTTCTACAGCCCGTGAAACTGCCAGACTCGTTTACGAGCAAAGTCGTGAAGTTCGCGGACGTAAAATCCGATTTGGTCGGCGCCATCGGCAAGGCCGGTCCAAAACCATGGGTGCGCATTGCTGGTGATGGCGGCACGCGGGTAAAGGGCGTAACCGCGGCGGTTCATGCTATACCCGGAGTCGCGGACGCGTCTGTGGTTACGCTGGTGCGCGATCCGGTGGGCTTCAAAGACGTGGTCGGCGCCGACGGCGTGATCCACTCTGTCGCTGACGCGCAGGGCGGCAAGGAAATCGAAGCGCTGACCGTGGATGTCTCCGCGCTGGGCAAGCTCAAATTCTACGACATTCGCAAGCAGGTTCCTCTGGCTGCAACGGATGGCAAGATTTCGCTGCAAATGCAGGCTGGCGATGGCTACCCGATCGCCGCGCTGCCGTACACCGTGGACGGAGTGACCGTCACCGTTGAAAACAAGGACCGCATGTTGACTGTGAGCTGGCAGCTGACCGGCTCGTCGAAGGCATTTGCCACGCATGTTGCGCGCGTGGAAGTCATCGACGCCGCGACCGGCAAGGCCGATCGAAACCTAAGCGCCAACGTGAACACCGGTCCCGACGGCAAAGGAACGTACGCGTTCCCGCTCTCCGTTGAAGATGCCAGCCGGAAACTGAGTGTCCGCGTGCGGGACGTACTGAGCGGGAAAAAGGGCGAGGCGCAGTAAACCTCGCCCTTAAAGAGACATCGGTTCGTTAGGCGTAGCTATACAGCCTGGCCTTGCGCACCGACGGCTCGGTTTCGTACATGAAGCCAAACTTGCAGTTCACCGTGTCGTCGCCATTCATGCGGCGGCCGGGCTTCCACTTTCCGTTCACAAACCAGCCCTCATCCAGGCTCAGGAAATCGACGTTGCGCGGTTCGCCGGGTTTGGCAGCGAACTCCAGGGTGAATCCAGCGCCGGCGACGATGTACTCGTCCGAAGCAGTGTTTATAATCAGGCCGTGTGCGAAGCCACGCGGGTCGTCGGGCTTGCGGTGATAGGTGATGTTGATGCGGTATTTTCCCAGCTCCAGCGTGTGGCTATTCTCTCCCGACTGCTGAAGAATGCCGCGCATCTTTCCGGTTCCCATGTACTGCGTGATCACGGGCATCATGTTGGTCAGAAATTTGTACGACACTGGCAACCGGGGATTTTCGTGCGGCATGCCCCACGGGTGCGGACCATCGATCCCAAACGGCGCAAAGCAGATCGCGTTGTGTTCGGCGATGGCGTAGAACGCGTTGGCGTCACCGCCGAGCGCGTTGGCCTCGGGAATCATCAGCGGATTGCCGCCCTGTGTGTAGTCGGCGCAGACGCCGCGAAAATCCGGCGCGTAGATATCCGGTGCGATGAAATCGATGTGCGGCGCCGCCGCCTGCCAGAGGCTGATCATCTCGAACGTCGGCCCGCCGCTGGGATACTGGCCGGGCTTCTGGCCATAATGCAGCCACGTGTTGACGTACATCGGCAGCGGGTATTCGTCTTTGCCGGCCGCCGCGACCTTGTCGATGTAACTGGCGATGTACCAGGCCTGGAAAGTCTCCGGAGCCTTCGCGCCGAAGACTTCCGGCCACGTGCCGCTGGTTTTCGCGCCGTAGCCTTCCCAGTTTTTGCGGAAGTCGGCGACCATCTTCGCGCCCTTGTCCTTCAGGTATTTTGAAAGCTCTTCAGGGATCGGACTGTTGAAAACTTTCGTCGCGGCAGCGCTCATGTCGCGCGACGCACCGAGTTGCCCGACTTCGTTCTCGACCTGAACCATGATCACCGTGTGCTCGCCGTCGTGCTTCTTGAGATACTTCATCAGTTTGCGGAAGGCCTTGCGATCTGCTTTGCACGCGGCTTCACACAGCGGCGAAAGAGTGCGGCAGTTCACGCCCGGTTCGGTCTGGGACCGCTGGAAGCGCTTTAAGTCCAGCTTCACCCACGATGGAACGTACGCCGACTCGCCATTCTTCCACGAGCCGAACCAGAGCAGCACGAGTTTCTGGCCGTGCTCGCGCGCACCTTTCAGCAGCCCCTCGACGAGCGTGTAGTCGAAGTTCTCTTCTTCCGGCTCGAAGAGTTCCCAATAAATGGGCGCGAGAACCGTGTTGCAATTCAGACTGACCATGCGCTTCCAAACAGCTTCCATGAAATTCAAATCCGAAGCGCTGGAATTCTGGAGCTCACCGCCAAGCATCACAAACGGTTTGCCGTCGACCATCAGGCGTGCACAGCCCTGGGAAAAATCGAGGTGTGGAATGCGGGCGGACGATTTGGCCATGTCAGTGAAGTCTCCTGTCAATCAAAGCGCGCCATGTTCGGCTCGAATCATACTCTGTCAATCGGTGAACGCTCGAGTGTATCATAAGCGAGCAGCGCCGCGCCGTGCGTTGTCATTCGAATCCATTTTCCGTATGCTGCGTTGCGATGGAACATGCTGCAATCATTTTTGGCGCCGGACGGACGGGGCGCGGACTGGCGGCAGCGCTGTGCGCCAACAGCGGCGTGCCATTCGTGCTGGTCGACCGCGACGCGGTGTTGATCGAAGCCCTGTCGCAAGCGAACGGCTACACGCTCACGGTGCTCGGCGGTGAAGCGAAGCGCATGCATCCGCAACAGTCGAGCGCATTGAATTCGACGGCCTGGCATGGCGCGTTTGCCAAAGCCACTGTCTGTTTTACGGCTATCGTCGGTACAAATTTTCCATCGCTTGCACCTGCGTTGGCGCAGGCACTGCGCGCGCGACATAATGCCGGCGTCACCGCGCCGCTGAACATCATCACCTGCGAAAACCTGACGAACGCTGCGAAAGCGCTGCGCGACGTTATCGCCGCGGAAATTCCGGTCGACTCGCGCGCAGCAATTCTCTCGCGCACGGGCTTTAGCGAAGGAATGGTCCTGACCACGTGCCTTGGACCCGCAGACGCAAAGTACGACCGCTTGGAAGTCCGCGCGCAAAACGCGTTCCGCCTGCCTTGCGATCGCGACGCATTTGTCGGCGACATTCCTCCCATTGCAGGTCTCGAGCCACTGACGAAGTTCAGTAATCAACTCGCGCGAAAAATCTTCACCTACAATGGCATCAACGCCGTGATCTCGTATCTCGGCGCGGAATTCGGCCACGCGGACCTCGCGTGTGCCGCACGTGATGCGCGCATCGCGCCGCTGGCGATCCAGGCAGGCGATGAGGCGGGTGCCGGACTGATTGCCGCCTACGGCTTTGACAGTGCCGAACAAGACCGCTGGCGTGACGCGGCGATGGGAAAATTCCAGGACGAATCGATTCCCGACCCGATTTCACGCAATGCCGCCGATCCCGCTCGAAAACTGGCGCGAGACGATCGCCTGGTGGGTCCAGCGCTGCTTGCGTTGAAGGCGGGCCGTGAACCGCTCGCGCTGGCTCGAGGCATTGTCTCGGCCGCGCACTTTCGTGATGAAGGCAAATCGTCGCTGCTGGAACGCCACGGCTCGCTGACCAATGTGCTCAACAATGTCTGCAAACTCACGCCGGACGAAGCGCTGTTCAAGCTCGTCGAACGGGTCGCGGCGGAGTTGCGGAGTAAATCGACATGACCGGGTTTGCGGCGCTGGATCTCGGGACCAGCCGCTTGCGCGCAGGCGTGCTGGACATGAGCGGCGCCGCGCCACGACTTCGCGTCATCAGCGATCAGCCCAACACGGTCGATGTCGCGGCCAACGGCGTGGCGCGCTGTTCGTTTGGGGCGCAATGGTCAGCGGTACGCGAGTTGCTTCGCGCCATTGGTGCCTGGTGTCAGACTCATCAGATTCACGAACTGCATCTCGGACTGTGCGGTCAGGTGTCGAGCTTGCTGCGCTGGGATGAGCGCACCGACGCACCGATGGACGACGACTATCCCATCTGGATGGATACAACCTGCCGCGATGCGCTCAAACCCATGCAGGAATTTTTCGGCAAGGGCGGCGCGGAGAAAATGCTCGGCACCTGTCTCCCGGTCGTAACGACGTGGCTGGCGGTAAAGGCCCGCGGCCACGCACAAGCTCATCCAAACGACAAAGCGACAGTGCTGCAAATTCAAGACGCTGTCTTCCGGCGGCTGACAGGCAACGGCCTCAGTCATCCCAGCAGCCAGATCAGCCTGGTCCATCAAGATTCGTGGAATTACGCGCCAGAGGTTTTGAACTTCGTCGGTCTGAGCGCGGAGCGCCTTCCAAAACTCGATCCGCACGGGCACGCGGCAATGCTCGCGACGCTTTGCACAGAATTCGGGTTGCCGCCGACGACGGTTCATGTGGGCTTGATGGACACACACGCGGCGCTCTTCGGCTTGTTTCCGAGCGACGGCGACGGGCTACTGCTGACCGGCACTTCCGAAGTGCTCGGCGTCTTCGAAACGCAACGCCGCTCCACGCCACCTGGCCGAATGGTACGCGCGCGGCTCGGTGATGGCTGGATTGTGTACGGCAGTTCGGCCTCCGGGGGCAACAGCGTGAAGTGGCTGCTCAGGTCGGCGCTCGGCCGAAATATGGATGCCGATCTTGATCGCCTCACCCATGCAGCCGCGGAGCTTTCGCCTGGCTGCGACGGGTTGATCTGTTTGCCCTACTTTGGCGGCGAGCGCGCGCCGCTCTGGAACAGCGAACTGACCGGTTCTTTTGTCGGGCTGCGCACCCATCATCGCGACGCGCATCTGTTGCGCGCACTGTTGGAAGGCATCGCCTACACGCGGCGACAGGCCGCCGAAGCACTGGAACGTCCGATCCCGCAGCGGTTCCTCGTGGCGGGCGGCGGTGCCGCCAACGCCCTGTGGAATCGCATTCGCGCCGCCGTGTTGAATCGGCCGCTGGAGATCATGACCGCCGGCGACCTTGCGCTGATCGGGAGCATTCGACACGCGATGAATACGGTGGGCGCCGACGCCACGCCGCTGAAGTCGCTGCTCGCTTCGACGCGCGTCGACCCCGATCCGATTACCTCCGAAGTTTACGCGGAGCAGTACGCGAATTTTCTACTGATACAAAGTCTGCTGGGAATTACGACGCAATAAGAGGAGAGACGAGTGCCTGATGTGCTGATCTGTGGCGCCGGAAAAATTGGGCGCGGATTTCTGGGACAGCTGCTGCACCGCAGCGGCTTCACGCTTCATTTTCTCGACGGAGCCGCCATCGTCGTGGACCTGCTCAACCGCGAGAAGCGCTACCGCGTAGACATCGCTGGGCGGCCGGAGGCGACGGAGTACATCCCCGTGGCGTCGGCCCACTTGCTCTCCGATGCAGCTGGGGCGGCGTCGGTGCTGGCGAAGGTGAATCTGATGTTCTGCGCTGTTGGTGCGCCAAATCTCGTACCGCTGGCCAAAACGCTCGCGCCATTGTTGCGGCAGCGCGATCTGTCGAAGCCGCTCGACTGGCTCATCTGCGAAAACGCCGATGGTCCGGGAAAGACACTGCTCACCGCATTGCTGGATGGCGCGGATTCGGCGTTCACGGAGTTCTGCAACACGCGGCTGGGTCTCGTCGAAACACAGGTGCTGCGCACAGGCATGCCGGCCGATCCGGAAATCGCCCAGCGCGAGCCGCTCGCGCTGAAGATGCATGACTGGTGGACATTGCCCTGTGACGCAGACGCGTTCCGCGGACCGATTCCGAAAATCGAAGGACTGCAGCCAAAACACAATTTCGGCAACGAGCTTACGCGAAAGATATTCACCTTCAACGGTCTCAACGGTCCGATCTCGTACCTCGGTCACGCGAATGGTTACAAACTTCTCCACGAATCGGCCAACGCGCCGGAATTGCAGCCGCTCTTCGCCAGGATCATGGATGAGTCTGCGCACGGCCTGGTCCACGAATTTGGCTTCGAGCCGGAAGAGCACCGTGCGTTTCAGCAACTCGCCTGGCACAAATACCGTGATCCGGCGTTGGCCGACGCGATCGAGCGCAACGCTCGCGACAGCGCGCGAAAGCTGGGCTCGCGTGAACGGCTGCTCGGTCCGGCGACGCTTAGCTTAAAGCACGGCAAACCGCCTGTCGGCTACGCGACCGCGATTGCCGCGGCAATTGCTTACGACGGTTCAGATGATACCGGGACGAAGCAGGTGCGCGAACTCACAGCCAAGGATGGAGTGCTGGCGGCGCTCGCGAAATTCTGCGGGTTGAGCGCCGATTCGCAATTGGCGCGGCTGGTGGCCACAGCGTATGAGCGTAAGGATTTCATCGTTCGAAAATAGAAGGAGAAGGAGAAGCATGGGTCGCTTCACAGGCAAACGCGTCTTGATTACGGGTGGGAGTCAAGGCATTGGCCGCGCTTGCGCGGAATTGATTGCCGCGGAGGGCGGCGAAATCATCGGGAGCTACATTCACGATGACGCGGCCGCACGAAATGCCGAGTCCGCCATCCGTGCGGCTGGCGGCAAAGCTACGATGATCGCCGCCGACATGGGCGAGCCCGCTGATCTCGAACGGCTCTGGGCCGAAGCGTTGAAAAGCGGTGGCATTGACGTCCTGATTCTCAACGCCGCATTTCAGAAAAAAGCGCGCTTTGATGAAACCGATCTCGCCCTTCTGGACAAAACATTGCGCGTGAACGTAACGGGCAACTTTCAGCTCGCGAAGTTATTCGTCGAAGCGCGGCGCAAGGCGAAAGCGCCGGGAAGTGTGATAATCCACAGCTCCAACCAAGGCGAATTTGTAAATCCCACGGGCTTTGCATACGGGCTGAGCAAAGCGGCGCTGAACCACATGGTTCATCATCTCGCTCGCGCGACCGTGCGCGACGGAATTCGCGTCAACGGCGTGGTGCTCGGCTGGTTCAATACTGATGGCGAGCGAAAATTCTACAGCGCCGAACAGATTCAGGAGCAGGCTAAGGTGGGCATCCCGATGGGTCGCGCCGGCGACCCGCAAGAAGCCGCGCGCATGACTGCATTCCTGGCCACGGACGAGTCCTCGTACATGACTGGCAGTCTGGTGCGGCTCGACGGCGGCTTTGCGCTTGCGCCGGATTTGAGCACATAACCGATTCACTCAAAGGGTGTGGGGAGGGCGGTCACTTTCCGGGCGGTGCGCGCAGGGTCTGCGCGAGTTCCACTGTGCGTGAGGCCACGGCCGAGGCTTGGCGGGCGTGGTGGCGTTCGGCGGGTGCGGCGGCGGAGCCGGCTAGTTTCTCCAGTACGGCGCGCGCTTCGGTGCTGCCGGAAAGCTGCAGCGCAAGAATTCCCCGCACGTGCTGCAGTTCTTCCGGTGTCTTGGGGATCGGCGGTGCGTCCGGTAGATCAATCTGCGCCAATACGGTACTGGCTTCTGTTCTCGCATGCGGACGAACCGGGCCGTCGACGACTTTGCGCAGATCCTCGATGATCGGATCGCCCATCGCTGCCAGCTCCTTGCGTGCGGCGGCGCGGGTAGGCTCGAGTTCGCTGTCGAGTCCTTCAATCAGCTTGTCGATCTTCGGTTGGTTGCGCGGGAGTGTCTTGTATTTACCTTCCAAAAACTTGATACCGGCGTCGCCGCACGAAGCCAGCTTCCACATGGCGCGGTAGGCGGCGCCGGAATCCTTTCCCGTCAACACGGCCCAGAGCGGTTCGAGATCGGCTGTCTTTGGGTCCGCCGGTGCTGGATCGGTCTTGAGGATCAGCTGACCGATGTCCCATAGGTAAAGCGTGCCCTGGTCGTCGCCGGCGGCCAGCAACTTGCCGTTGGGCGAGACGGAAAAGCCGGAGACCTTGCTCTCGGGAATCGCCAGTGAGGCAAACGGGCTACCGGTTTCCGCGTCGCAGATCCGCAGTTCACCGGCGTGGCTGGTATTGAACTTACCGCGGTAGACCAGCGCCATGCCATCCGGCAGGTACGCGAGGTACTCTGAACCGAAATCCGCGCCAAAAGAGAAGCGTACTTTGTGCGTGGTCACGTCGTAGAGCGAAATCTTCGGGTCTTTGGCCTCATTGGAACTGGTCGAGAGGGCCAGAGTTTTACCGTCGGGCGAGAACACGCTACAGCCGCCACCGGGGAAGTTCCGGTCCTCGATTAGAATCTTGCCGGTGGAGGTTTCGATCAGCTTGAACATCGAGCCGATCGCGGCTGCCAATTCCTTGCTGTTGGGCGAAAAGCAGAGTGCACAGGGGACGGTGCTATCGCCGGCGAAAATGTACTTTCCCACCGCTTCTATCGGGGCGGCATGGTAGAGGGTCATGTTCTGATTGCGGTCGACGAAAGCGAATAATTTCGTATTGGCAGAGAAGGCCGTATATCCCGCTTCGACCGTGGCAGGCAGTTGGACGGCCGGGGTTACGGCGACGTTCATCAGGCGATAACCGGACTTGCCGGTTCCGTTGTTAAGATAGAGCCAGCGCAGGCGGGCGGAGGCACCGAGCATTGTTTCGCCGGGCAGATCGAGGGTCGGGGCGCCTGTCTGCAGATTCCAGAGCGTCGTGTGATTGGCGCCGCCCACGGCAAGCAATTCGCCGGAATTGGAAAAGATGCCGCGCGTCTCTCCTTTATTTTCACTGGCTTTGAATTTCGCGATTGCGCCAAACGGTAATGGCGTTGCGTCCGGCGCGGCTTCAGCGGCGGGCGACAGCGTCAGTGTGCCTGAAAACCATGCCGCAATAGCCAGCAGGGCCAGTGGTGAGTGTCGGACGCGCATGGTGTCGGCCTCCCCGAGATACACACGACTTTTATATGTGTAGATGGTAAGACTGACTACCACGAAAAAAGTCGAGCCATCAGGGCGAATTGAACAAGGAGCTTGTTGCGCATGTCCACCACGGAATTACCGCTTTACGATCAGATTCAAGCCGCTGCTCAGGCGATTTCGCGGATCGTGTCCGCTCCGCCGCGCGCCGCGGTGGTCCTTGGCACGGGGCTGGGCGGACTGGCCAAGCAGATCCAGAACATCAAGGACCTCCCTTACCACAGCATCCCACACTTTCCGGTTTCGACGGTCAAGAGTCACGCCGGCCGCGTTGTCTACGGCACGCTGGGTGGCACGCCGATCCTTGCATTTGATGGACGCTTCCATTTTTATGAAGGCTGGTCGTTCGAGCAGCTCACGCTGCCCGTCCGCGTAGCAAAAGCGATGGGCGCCAGCACGCTGTTCTTAAGTGGTGCGGTGGGCGGCATGAATCCGCAGCACGACAAGGGTGATCTCGTGCTGATCGAAGACCACATCAATCTCTTTCCCGGCAACCCGCTGGTTGGCCCTAACGACGAACGGCTCGGACAGCGCTTTCCGGATATGTGCGAGCCGTATGACAAGGCGTTGCTGAAGCGCGCCATGGAGATTGCGATCGAAGAGCACATCCGCGCGTACAAGGGCGTGTATGTGGGCGTTTCCGGCCCGTGCCTGGAGACGCGAGCCGAATACCGATTCCTCCGCGCGATCGGAGCCGATGTCGTTGGCATGAGCACCGTGCCGGAAGTCATCGTGGCTGTGCACGCAGGCCTCAAGGTTTTCGCGGCGACGATCGTGACTGACCGTTGCCTGCCTGATGCGCTGGAGCCGGCGAGGTTGGAGGACATCATCGCCGTCGCGAATGCTGCGGAGCCGAAGTTGACCAAGGTGGTGACGCGGTTGATTGGGGAGATGGGGGCGTAGATCTTTGCTGTCGGCTCATGGGATAGGAAGATCGCGAGCACATTCTTTGGTTGGCGCGCGATCAATCGCCGAGGCCATAAACTTTTGAGCCGCGCATTATTGAAAAGTCGACTACGTGCAGAAATCGTTCGAGCAGGTCGCGCATCCTCCTTCGGTCGACCTGCTTCATAATTGGAGTGCCGTCCAAAGTCCTGCCGACTTCCTGCGCCCAATGATCAGGCTGAGCATCAAGCAATTTTTTTGCGGCGAGCAGAGTTTCTCATAGGGAGATGAGAGAGTCGCCCGCGAATTCACATCCACCGTAAAGATCGATCAACTGCCCGGTCTTGATTTTCAAATCTTCAAACGCGGGCCACAGATACCAGTAGTACCCGTCGTCCTCAAACTCGCAGGTAGGCGCTCCGCTCATTCGCACTTCATGACTTAGTGAAACGAATATGTCCAGTGCCATGTGCGCGCTCTTTAGTTCACAATCGCCGCAAGAAAACTCCCAAGAGCCAAGAGCTAACAGCCAAGAGCCGCCGTTAGAACGTCGGGTCGCCGTCGCGCTGGGCCCACTGTTCGAGGAAACCGACCAACTCCTTGCCTGTGGCCGAGCGGCCGTTCCGGACGTAGAAGCCGCTTGATGCGGTTCCTGCGGCGAGAAGTTCCGCGGGTTCCAAATTGGCGAGCAGACCCAGGCAGAATCCGGCGTTGAAATTGTCACCGGCGCCGGTCGTCAGTTTAGGGTTGGCGCAGTACGGGCCGTCGACGTAGCCGCTCGATTTTTCCGTCGCGCACGCGGCGTTTTTGGTGGGATGGATCACGACGGTGTCGAGTTCCAATTCCTTGCGCAGTCGCACGGCGTTGGCTTCGATCTCTTCGGCCTTCAGCTTCATGCCCAGCGCGGAGCTGACTTCGATGCTTTCCTTCTGATTCAGGCCGAGCACCACGCGGTGGCTGGAGCGGAAGTTCTTCAGCAGCTTGCAGGCGTCTGCGATTTCTTCGGCGTGGCGCTTTTCGGGGTCGGCGAGGTCGATGAACAACGTTGCACCGGCGGGGACTTTCACCTGGGCCATGTCTTTGAGCAGGCTGCGCCAGATGCTGGTCTGGTGCGGCAGCATCGTCCAATTGGTCAGCGCGACGAGTTGCGCGCTCGACCAGATCGCTTTCAGCTTTTCCAAACCGATGACTTCGAGCATGCGTTCGTACGTGACGCCTTTGAGGAACTGATGTTTGCCGAGCATCAGCTTGCCGTCCTGGAATTCGAGCGCATCGGTGACGCCGGGTTCGCAGAGCGTGTAGCAGGCCTTGCAGCGCGCGGCCATGTCGGTGAAGACGGAGTGAACGACATCGCGTCCGAGATTGCCGACGTACGTCACGCCGAGGTTGGCCTGGATCAGCGCGTTGGCCATGATGGGGCCGTTTCCGCCGAGTTTCTCCTGTTTGACAACCAGCTCGATGTTGCTCGAAAGCCCCGCCGCGCGCGAAATGCGTTCGCCGAGCTGCGCGATGGTGGAGACGCGGGCGTAGTTGGTTTCGTCAGAGCGCTTGTCGACGACGTCGATGATGTTGTCGACGAATCCATCGAGCCCGACCAGAGCTTCAAATTTGGAGGCGTTGAAAGCGTTCATTTTTTGTGCGGCGGACTTTTTCAAAGCGACAGACATGGGGCGGAGATCTCCTGCGTCGGTAAGGGTGAACTGAGAAGGCGTGTTCTACCATAAGCGCCGAAAAATTCGAGCGCGGCATCTATGATGCGTACCCAGTTTGCAAACCGATCGGGGTGCGAGTATTAAATGGGGAAGGATGTAAACGGGACAATGGGAGGTGGCGTATGAAGTATATTATCGCAGTGATTCAGCCGCAGAAACTCGACGCCGTACGCGAAGCGCTGGCAGGTGCGGGCATTAACGGCGTGACGGTTTCCGACGTGCAGGGCTACGGTCGGCAGAAGGGGCACACGGAGGTGTACCGCGGCCACGAATACGTCGTCAGCTTCGTGCGCAAGGTCAAGCTGGAGATCGCCTGCGACGAAGAGGTCGCCGACAAAGTGGTAGAAGCGATTTCGCGTTCATCAAAATCCGGCGATGGAAAAATCGGCGATGGGAAAATATTTGTGCTCGAATTGGAAGATGCAGTCCGAATTCGAACCGGCGAACGCGGTTCCGACGCGCTGTAGAAAAGGCGGCTTGTGGCTATTTGGGTGCCGGACGAGATCTTCTCCTCGCGCCCCAAAGAGCCAAAAGCCAAGCGCTAAAAGCCAAGCGCCGCCTTACTGCTTGGGCCAGGCGGCAGGATCCTCGCCGTAGTCTTTTCCTGCCAGCGTCGTCAAGCGCGCGCGGACGCCGGCTTTGTACGCGGGGTCTTTGAGCAGGCTGGTCAGGTATTCGCGGTTCTCGTGAAGTTTCTCCAGCAGTACGAATTCGCGCGCCAGTTGCAGATCCGGGTAGTTGCCGGCGATGGTCTCGAGGCGGCGTTTCACTTCGGGATCCTGCGTCGTTTTCAGCGCTTCGCTCAACTCGAAAATCGCCTGCGGGTAGAGCGGCAGCAGGTCCTTAAACGCCTTTTCGCGCACGTCCTGATCTTCGTCTTCCAGTGTTTTCAACAGCCCCTGCACTTTTGCGGCGACGTCCGGAGCGGCGGCGTTGAAGCCGGTGGCGACGAACGCTTTCACCGCGGGATGGTTGCGTGAGAAGGGAAAGTCGAGGCCCAGTCCCATCAGCGGCTTGATAAAGTATTGCTGGGTGCCCTGCGGGTCCTTGTGAAGCAGGTCGAGGAAGTCCTCGCCGGTAAGCGCGATGCCTTTCTTGCCATCGTACGCTGCCAGGCTGACCGGCCCGGCGGGTGACTGGATGAAACTGAAGCCGCAGTTTTTCGAGGCGTTGGCGTAGCGGATGGAAAAGCCGAGCTGTTTATCGTCGGAGACGGCCAGCACGCGCTTGGAGCCGATTTTCTCCGACAGGCGCGTTTCGAACTCGTGCGAATTCATGTTCACGTTCATGCTGCTGTGCACGTCACGGCCGTCGTAGTTCATGCTGTATGTGCGCCCGCCGGAGCTGGAACTGCCGCCCATGCCGCCGCCGATCTCGTCCATGATCGACTGAAAAATATCCACCGGGACCATGCCGCCGGTCTGATTGAGCATGCCGTCGATCATCTGCGGCGGGACGTTTTCGACCTTGGTGTGCATGCGTTTGGCGAGGCGCTCGGCGATGACCTTCTTGCGCTGTTCGGGCGAGTCGGCCGCGGCGCTTTTTTCCCACGCGTCCTGATCGAGAATCAGCCGTTTGCCTTGGATCGCGACGGGGAGCAATTTTTTGAGCTGCTCCGGGACGGCGCCAATCCCAGTATGGTCGACATCGTCCTCGTCCGCGGCGCGAGCGATGCAAGCGAGACTGAAAACCAGCAGGGCGAATGCGGCGGGCGCAAAGCGTGAGCGTTTCATCGGGAACCTCGGGCTGAGGGCGTAAAAGCCTCATCCCGTTTACCCGGAAACAGGGGTGGAGTCACTTGGAAATCGGGTCCACTCGCTACACCGTCCGGATCACCGCGATCTGTCGCAGAGACTCCGTCGCCACGAAGACCACGTCCTGTTGAGAAAGGCCCGCTCGCTCCATCAGTTCCAGCGGAATGCTCAGTTGTGCTTCGACGTCGTGCGCGAGCTGATTGGCCGACCAGATCACGCGCGCCATGGCCTTCGGGCTGCTGGATTTCAGGTCGCTGTCGTGGTGGCGCGCGACGGGCTGGACGATCAGGTCTGGGAGCTTCCAATACTTCAGCAGTTCACCGCCGATGATCGCGTGATCGGTGCCGAACATGTCCTGCTCCACGCGTGTCAGTTCGTCGCCGTGAATTCTGCCGTTCTGTGTGGCGGCGACGTAACGCTTGTCGAGTTGGGCGAAGAGGAGCTTGCCGAAATCGTGCAGGATCCCGGCGGTGAAATAGGCGTCGTCCTGGCACTGAGAGATCAGGCGCTTGGCCAATGCGCGAGCGAAGACCCCCGTCTTTAGTGAGTGATCCCAGAGCATGGCCAGGAATTGAGCCTCTGCACCGGCGCCTTCGAAAAGTTCCTTGCCCTTGGCGGCGACGGCGATGGACCAGACTTCGTCATAGCCAATGCGCATGATGGCCTGCTCGACGCTGCGAATGTTGCGAGTCGGACCGTAGAAGGCCGAGTTGGCGGCTTTGAGTACTTTGGCCGTCAATGCCGGATCGGACGAGAGCACTTCGACCAGTTCAATGTTGTTGACTGTGGGCGCCTTCAAATCGGTGGTTAAGCGCATGAAGACGTGAGGGCAGACCGGAAGTTTGATGTTGCGATTGAGAACATCATCCAGAGTGATGGCCTTTGCGTTGATCATGCGAGTGCTCCCGAGGTGCCGATTTCCAGCGCGCCATGTACCACTCATCGGACGCTTCATAAAACAATTGAGGCAAATTTAGCCATGTTGGCAGAGTTATTAGAAGCCGTAAGTGCGAAATGCATGTCGCACATTGTGGAACAGTATTGGTTTCGGGTAGTGGCACACAAACTGCAATGACACTGCAGGTTAGCGCAAAATGCGATGGTTGTCGGCAGGACTTGCGGATTTTCACGATGAGTGAGCGACTTTTCGCCACGCGTCCCAAATGGATACGCATTTACGTGTTGTTGGTTTTAGCGGCGATAGTCAGTTTGTTCGCGAATTCTCATCTCATTTCGATCGTTAGCATCATTATCATCGTGACAACTATGCTGCACAGCCGGAGCGTCTGGGCTGATGTAGAAAAAAATGCTCAAGAAAGAAGCCGGAATTCAGGAGCTGAAGGAGTCCCAGGAAGCACTGCGGGAAAGCGAAGAGCGCTTTCGTAACGCCTGCGATTACGCGGCGATTGGAATGTCGCTCGTCGGGATCGAAGGGCGTTGGTTAAAGGTTAACCAGGCCGTCTGTACATTGTTGGGATATTCGGAGGCGGAACTCCTCGCGACCAATTTTCAGGCTCTGACGCATCCGGACGATTTGAATGCAGACCTCGAAAACGTGAAGAAATTGCTCGCCGGAACGATTTCGTCTTACCAAATTGAAAAGCGCTACATTCACAAGAATGGACAGGAAGTGCGCGCGCAACTCAACGTGTCATTGGTCCGTGATGAGCACCGTGCGCCGTTGTATTTTATCGCGCAGCTCCAGGACATCTCTCAACGCGTGCGGATCGAGGAAGAGATGCGCGCCTCGCTGCGCGAGAAGGAAGTGCTGCTCAAGGAAATTCATCATCGCGTCAAAAACAACATGCAAATCATCGTCAGCATGCTTTATCTGCAGTCCACGGAGATCAAAGACCCCGTCAGTATTCAATTGTATAAAGAGACGCAAGATCGCGTTAAATCGATGGCATTGATTCATGAGAAGCTGTATCAATCACCTGATCTGGAAGAGGTCGATTTTCACGCGTATGTCGATCACCTGCTGGAATACCTGGCGCGATCGTATGGCGTGGACCGGGCACGGATCCAACTGGATCCGGTGGTCGACAATCTGGCCTTGAATCTCGACGTGGCTGTACCGTGCGGTTTGATTCTCAATGAGCTGGTATCGAATTCCCTGAAGTACGCATTTCCCGGCGGGCGGGCGGGATACGTACGAGTTTCGGTCACGGAACGCGACGGGCACACGCGGATTTCCGTCTCCGACGATGGTGTGGGATTGCCTCCCGGTTTCAAAATGGAAAGCACTGGATCGTTGGGATTGCGCCTGGTCTCGACACTCACCAGCCAGATCAATGGAAATCTGTCCTTCAGCAGTGCACCGGGATGTACTAAATTTGAAGTGGAGTTCGCGGCGGATACCGTCGCCATGCCGTCGATCCCTGACGGACCGAAAGGGTTGCACGAATGACCAAGTCCCGCATTCTCGTCGTGGAAGACGAGAATATCGTCGCGCTCGATCTGGAGAAGCGCCTGGAGAAACTGGGCTACGACTGCGTGGGCATTGTCGCCACCGGCGAAAGCGCTGTGGAGAAGGCCGACGAACTCAATCCCGATCTGGTCCTGATGGACATCCTGCTGCGCGGCGCCAAGGATGGAGTGGAAGCAGGGCAGGAGATCCGCGAACGCTTCGACATTCCCATCATTTTCCTGACAGCGTACTGCGACACGGCCACGATCGAACGGGCGAAGGTCAGCGAACCGGTTGGGTACATTCTCAAGCCGTTTGAAGAACGCGCGCTGAAGACGGCCATCGAACTGGGCCTGCACCGCCACGATTCCGACCGCAAATTGCGCAAGATGGAACGCTGGCTGGCCACCACGCTCAATAGTCTCGGCGACGCGGTGATTTCCACGGACGTCGACGGGTGCATCAGCTACATGAACGCCGTGGCTCAGCGCTTGACTGGTTGGTCCTGGGACGACGCGCTGGGCCGGCCGTTCGAAGAAATTTTCAATGCCGTTCACGAAACCACGCGAGAACCGATGGCCAATCCCGTCCGCCGTGTGCTGGCGGAAGGTTGCGCAGTGACACTGGCGCCGGGTGCGCTGCTGCTCTCCCGCGACGGGCGCGATATCCCCATTGACGATACTGCCACGCCGGTGCGCAATGACCGGGGCAAGATCACCGGCGTCGCGGTGGTGTTTCGCGACATCACCCAACGCAAAGAAACCCAGGCTGCGCAACGCAAGGCCGACGAGCAGATCCACCAGGCACAGCGGATGGAGATCATCGGCCGCCTGGCCGGTGGTATCGCGCACGACTTCAACAATCTGATGACGGTGGTGCTCGGGCACAGCAATCTTCTGCTGGCCGAACTTCCGCCCGATGATCCGCGTCGCCGGCGCGTTCAAGCCGTACTGAACGCCGGCGAAACCGCTACCTCTCTGACGCGCCAACTCCTCGCGTACAGCCGCAAGCAGGTGCTTAAGCCGGTGCTTTGCAATCTCAGCAGTTACGTCGCCGATACGCGGCAACTGCTTCAGCAGATCCTCGGTAACGAAATCAAGCTCACCGTAGTTGACCCGGAACCGAAATTGATGCCGGTGAAAGTCGACCTCGGGCAAGTGCAACAGATCCTGCTCAATCTCGCTGCCAATGCGCGGGACGCGATGCCGAAAGGCGGCGAAGTCCACATCCGTGTTTCCAATGTTGAAATCAAGCCCGACGATGCTGGAAGTGCGCTGCCGTCCGGACACTTCATTTGCTTGAAGTTCTCCGACACTGGCAGCGGCATGGACAAGGAAACCCGCGAACATATTTTTGAGCCGTTTTTCACACGTAAAGACACAGGCAAAAAGGGTGCCGGGATGGGCCTGGCTACTGTTTACGGCATCGTCAAACAAAGCGGCGGGCACATCGAAGTCGCCAGCGACGTGGGGAAGGGGACGGAGTTCTCCATCTTCTTCCCGCGCGCCATCGAAAACATCCCGGCTGCGACATCGTCGTCGACGTTGGATGCCGTGGTCGTGGGCGGACAGACCATCCTGCTGGCCGAAGACGACGATGACGTGCGAGAGCTCTTGACGCATGTGCTGGTCAACGCCGGTTACACAGTAATCAGCGCCGCCAACGGCAAGGAAGCACTGGCCAAGCTTGAGAAGCACACCGGAACCATCGACCTGCTGCTGACCGACGTGGTGATGCCTCTAATGAACGGCGTGGAACTTTCCGAGATCGTGAGCAAGAAGCTGCCGCACATCCGCATGATGTTCATGTCCGGCTATTCCAAAGATCTGCTCGACAACAAAGATGGCATGCTGCCGGAGCACATCAGCTTTCTGGAAAAACCGGTCTCACCGTTCAGGTTACTGAACAAAATTCAGAAGCTCATGGGGAAGGCCAGGTAGAATTCCAGCCTTCACACATATGTGGAGGTCCGAATGATTGATATTCTCGATCAGGCGAAGTCCCTTCCGACGAACATACAGTTTAAAGACATCAGCTTTATTGGCGGATGTCCCATCCGTTGTTGAAATTGGTTGAACGTCCGTAGCCGAAACCGAAACGTACCTTCCTTTCGCGGCCTCGTCAAGGGGCTCGCTTCGTATTGACCGCTTTGTCTACAGGACAGACGCGGTTTACAATCCAGT
>JBBRPR010000074.1:0-39860 GCA_038227875.1 Planctomycetota bacterium | reverse complement strand
CCGCCGCTCCGCCGCTATCGTCGCCGGCCGAGCTGGTGAGTGCGACCGACGCCGATAGCGACGGAGCAGCGGGGCTCGAGGGGAGCCCTGTTTTAGGAAAAACTCTCATAACGGCTGGTACATAAAACGGGGGCAGGTCATCATCAGGGGCTGGAGGTCATCGCGTTCCCTTGAGTTCAGGCCGTCCGCTTGCAATCGGCGCATGAGCTGCTGGCGTCGTACCAGTTCCCGCATTCCCACATTGCGTCAAGGCGTTGCCGCTGCCACTCATTCCCCGGTTTTCCCGTCGCCAGATGGATCGCAGTCGGTTCGCCTGCCGACCGAAGCCGAATGGGAGTTCAGTTGCAGGGCCGGGGCCACGACCGCGTATTATTCCGGCGATGCTGAGGTCGATCTGGGTCGCGTTGCCTGTTATAGCGGGAACAGTAACGTTACAACGCTTCCTGTTGGCCAAAAGGAAGCGAATGCCTTTGGGCTTTACGACATACACGGCAATGTGTTTCAATGGTGTCAGGACTGGTACGGCGAAGACTACTATTCCAAAACTCCGCGGAAAACCCGCAAGGTGCGGATGAAGGTGCCTCGCGTCTGTTGCGCGGCGGTTCGTGGCGCAACAATCACTTGCTCTGTCGGTCGGCTTGCCGCGGCAGTCTCAATCCGGTTATTTCGGGCGACTACATCGGTTTCCGGGTGGCGGTGTTGCCTGCGTTCAGGACTTCCCCTTAACTGGTCGAAGCACAAATCATGAGACTCAGTGCGGCTGTCGTTTGAGCCCCACCGTGAGGTTCAGATTGGCGATGCGGTGACGCAACTCCCGAAAAGTTTCCGGTGAGAAGAAGCTCGGGTAGAGTGTGCACATGTTGCGGCAGAATTCGAAAATCTCCGGACAATCCATGTAGAGGTTCCGCTCCGCCGTTTCGTAGCCTGTACTCGAGATCCGCAGCGAAGCGGTGGCCGGCACCGTCAACACGTGCTCAGTGCCCGAGAATTCTTCCTGCGCGATCACTCCGTCACCGTCGTGAATCTCAACAGCTACGTTCAACACTTTTCCAGAATCCGCATCGATGACCTGCAGTCGCACGCGCGCCGCCTCGGGTCGGGGTCGCTCGAAACCGGTGGGAAGAAAATATACCGGATTAGCCACGGCCAGTTCGTTGATGTGCGGGCCCCACAACTCCAGCGACAAGGCATTGCGAGAAGTCGAGAGTACGCGCAGGCAATACCAGGAATATTCGCAATCCCGGATCTCGAACGAAGTTTCCCACTCGCGCACGTTCTGGTCGTGCAGATCCCATGCGCGAACCACTTCGCCATTGCGGATGAGCTGAACGGCGACGAGCGTCTCGCCTGGAAGCGGTCCAGATAACGCTTTTACCGTCGCGCGGCGAATTTTTCCGTCGGCGAGGACTTCTGTGCCGGGACCCTGTCCGTCCACTTCGAAAAGCGCAAATGGTCCGGACGTCGCCACACATCGGCCCGCCTGAATTCCCTGCGCGAGTTTCTCCCACGAAAACGCGCCCTCGATCTGCGTATAGGTGCGGTAATGGCCCAAGCCGCGGGTTGAACCGAGCGCTCCGTCGGAGTTTCCCGTGCCGGCAACTTTGTAGCCGAGGTTCAGCAGTGAATACCAGAATCGTTCGCTTTCAAAGAACAGCAGCGGCGAGTCGTTGAGAATATCCACTGCTGCGTACGGAACGCCGGCGACAAAATCAAACGGCAGTTCTGAGGCCCAATTGGAAACGAAGTTTCCCTTGTTGAACCAGAAGCGCAGGGGATGCGCGCAGCCCACGATGCCGCCTTGCCGCTGAACGTGCTGCATGATCCGAAAGTTCGGTCCGGTGTGAAAAAAATTCTTGCCGCGCGAATTGTCTTTCAGGTTCACCGTCAAGCCGTGGCCAAAGCAGTGCAGATTGCCGCTCGTGCCGCCGTCGTCTTTTGACATGTAGCATTTGGGGGACTCAATATTCCAGCCGATTACAGCGTCAGAAGTGGAAGCTTCGCGGCATTGCCGGTTGAGTTCCTCCGCCGGCAGCCAGTCAAAAGACTTGTCCCAGCCCCATGCCAATTGGAGATAATCGAGACCATCCGCAGCGGCCATGGTTCCGCCGTCAGCAATCGCGCGGGGGGAATCTTCCTTGCCGTGCAGCACATGCATGTGATTTTCGCCGCCGTACCAGCCGAGCTTTTTGGCGTCCAGCCGCCGGCGCAGAACGATATCGCGCGTCGCGCCTTCAGGCGGCACGTCGACCTCCAAGTCGACCGCATCATGGAATATTCCGCGCTGCACCGTCAGTGAAATGCGTCCGGCTTTCACATCGAGAACCGCGACACCTATGTCATTCCACACGCGCCGGATGCGTCGTTGGAGCGGACCGGACTCGGCGAGCGAAAACCAGTCCGCGCGAAATGGGCAGGGCCGCCCGGTGTCGTCGCGAACGATCAGTGTCAGTCGCGTGGCATTTTCCGTGGGAGTCTCCATGGTCATTGCTCTCCAGGACCGGAAGCCGAAAAAACGGGCAGCATTCCATCGTCGGTGGACACAAGATTGAGCTCCATGCAGCCACAGTTTGCGAACGAGAAGTTCCAGACCGGACGCAGCGGCAATCCCAGGACCTCTGTCAGCAACGCCGACAGGAATGAACCATGCGCTACCAGCACGAAAGTCCCGTCATCCTTGCGATGGTCGTCCAGCAACGACTGGTACGCGCCGCGTGCGCGTGCGTGGAGTGCTCGCATGTCTTCGCCCCCAATCGAGAAACTCCAGTTTAAGCCCATGCGCTCGCCCTGATGCGTGCGAACTTTTCCGTCTGCGTCGAGACGTTCGGGATGGCGGAGAATTGCTTCTCGCAGCGTGCAGTCGTCTGCATAGGCGTGCGATCCGTGTTCGATCAGATCAAGGCGTTCAAAGATCGGAGCATCTAAATGCTCAGTCAGAATCCCAGCTGTTTGCCTGGCACGCGTCAGCACACTGGAATAGATGCAGCGTGGCCTTACCTTCTCAGCTTTCAGGCGAGCACCGAGGGCGTGAGCCTGACGCCGACCCAGTTCCGTCAGGAAAAAGTCGCGATCCATTCCGGAAGTTCCGCCGACCGCCTGGCCGTGGCGAACAAGAAGAAGCTGATTCATAAGCAATTCCAAAGTTATGATGATATTTAATAATCACATCATTTGTTATTGTCCATCGAATTCTATTTCATAAGTAAAGATTTTATGTTTGACATAAATTTAAAGTAAAGTAAGTAGCTTTCAGGAGGCAGCCCCGTGAGCCGAGTCGTTCAATTCCGACGCGTCGCCGAATCTCTCATCAAAGACCTGCGCAAACACGCGCATCAGGCTGGTTACAAACTGGCCAATGTCCGCGACTTGGCCAAGAAGTACGACGTCAGCGTTTTTACGATGTCGAAGGCGCTCGATATTCTTGAAACGCGCGGCGTAATTGAAAAGAAATGGGCAGTCGGGTGTTTCCTATCCAGCAAAGCTCAGCGCGAACTTCAGAAAGATTTCAAACCGACCATCGGCATCCTCCTCAATTCGTACACGACTACGCCAAGCGGCTGGGATCAGTTGATGCTGGAGGCGGCGCTGGATGCCATTAAGAGCGCAGGGGCTGAACCGGTGTATGTGTCCTGGCGGCCCAATGCCAGGTTGGATCCGGAAGTGGACGGCCTACTTGTTCCGGCTTTCAATACGGAT
Source organism: Planctomycetota bacterium (assembly GCA_038227875.1). Taxonomy (GTDB): domain Bacteria; phylum Planctomycetota; class SZUA-567; order H5-PLA8; family H5-PLA8; genus JBBRPR01. The sequence goes on along the minus strand of JBBRPR010000074.1, from coordinate 36,167 downwards.
GCCGGACGTGGGTCGAATCAGACGATCGAAGCGTGGCTCAACGAGCACGCATCAAGCCAGTTTCCCATCGTAACACTCGATTTCGACGCGCCGGAGACCGCTTCCGTTCAGATCGACAACTTCGGCGGAATGTACCAGGTTGCAAAGTATCTGGTTCAACTCGGTCACCGCGAAATTGCATACCTTGGCGTACCGAATTCAATTAATTCGGATGAGCGTCTCGCCGGCCTGCGCAAAGCTCTCGCAGAAGCCGGTGTGGAGCATAGTGACGAATTGGTCTGGTTGACCACACCAAGCCCGTGGTACGCCAAGCGTGAGTTTCCGTTGCGCTACGCCGCCCGGCGGTTTACCGCGGTGTGCTGCTTTGAGGATCTCTCTGCCGCCGGCGTAATTCTCGCTGCGCGTGAAGCCGGAATAAATGTGCCGGGCGAATTGAGCGTCGCAGGATTCGGCAACCTGCCGATGGGCGAACTTGCTGCGCTGCCGCTGACAACACTCGACGTCAATCCCAAAGAGCTCGCGCGACAATCGGTGCAATTGCTGATCGCGATGATCCGGAGCGGAAAGTATCAACCGGCGAAAGTCCGCGTTGCGTCGCAATTGCTCGTGCGCCAGAGCACCGCGCCCGCCAATGCGCCGGCAATTGTAAAAACGTAATTTAAAAATAACATAAAAACATTGTCTGATTTTATTAAATTAAATGCGTCTTCAGTGTAAGAATAACATAAGATCATTGGAGGCTATTCGCCATGCGCTTCACGCTATTCCTCTCTCTACTGATTACAAGCTGCTGCCTGGCCAGAAGTTATGCCGGCGAAGAGGAAGTGCCTCAATTCAAAGTCTGGGGCGCGGCCGGGCCGGAGTTTGCTCCACTGCCGGCGGGTTGGGCGGAAGTCCCGGGTGAACCACGCAAGCGTGAGCTTCCCAAACCTTCAGACAGCCAAACCGCGCAAGGCTTTCTGGTTTTTCAGCGCCGTCCGGAAGAAGAAGTCTATCCAGATACCGTTCCCGCGTGGCATGAGCTTGGCGCGAAGTTGCAGACCTTTGGCGCGCAGGGACAGTATCTGCCGCTCACTTTCTCCATTCATGCGCTCGACGATCTCAAGAATTGCCAACTCACGCTCGGCGACTGGAAGGGCGCCAACGGTGAGCTTTTCCCCAAGTCGCATGTCGACGTGCGCATCATGCGTCCAATCCGCAGCAGGCAGAACTATACGGGAAACGACAAGCACTATCTGCTCGCGCCATTTCTCCTGGAGAAGCACGAACACTTCGACGTAGCGAAGGGTAAAGCCGCACAGATCTGGCTCACGGTTAAAATTCCCGACTCTGCCACGCCCGGCGACTACAGCGGCTCGGTGACTCTTCAGGCCGAAGGAAAGACCGCGGCGAAAATACCTGTGCTGCTGCGTGTGTTGCCATACCGGCTGCCACCGCTGCCGATCGAGGCCGGTTTTTCGTATACCCCTTCCGTGGATCTGGCCATGCGCGAGAAAGAAATGATCGATCAGCGAGAACATGGTCTGAATAGCTGTGAAGGGCCCATCGGCGCGGTGATCGCCAGTCGCGATCAGAATTTCGGCGACGACGATGTCGAAGCCACGCGCAAATCGATTCACGAGACCCTCACGCTGCGTCGGAAAGTCTACGGTGGGCGCGCCAATCAGGTTCCGTTGACGGCAAATATCGGCCACGAGATTCTTTACAAGTGGGACAACGACAAAGGTTGGTTCGTCTTCTGGCCACGCTCGGATAAATTCGAAGCCAATTTCTTCAAGGCCGTGCACACTGTCGAAGAAGCGGTGAAAGCAGAAAACGGCCCGCCCATCCGAGTCTTCATCATGGACGAGCCCGGCGGGCATCCCGATCTTTTCAAAGAGACCGTCTATTACACGAAGCTGCTTAAAGAGAAAACGCCTAACGTGAAGACGTGGTGCACGCTCGGTGGAGGCACCGCGATCGGCGTCGATGAGGTCGGGCAACTTGGGCCGTTCCTCGATGAACTCAGCATCAATCGGTTCAACTCCAACATCTGTAAGACGCTGATTGACCGCAAGAAACCTTACGGGGTTTACAACGGTGGCAGCGCGACTGAATCGGTGACGCACTTTTCGAAGGATCGCTACTTCTTTGGAATGTATTTATGGAAGACCGGCGCGCAGGAAGTGCTGCAGTGGGTCTACGCCTTCGGTGAGTCGTGGAAAGGCTACGTGCGCGGCAATGACGGTTATGTGTATCCCACTTCCGAGGGTCCGCTGCCGAGCATCTCCTGGGAGTGCGTGCGCCAGGGCCTCGACGACTATCGCACCATGGATCTGCTCTGGCGTCTGATCACCGTGGCAAGGAAATCCGGCGATGCGAAGGCCATCGAGGCGGCGAAATCCGCGGAAGCGACCGCGCGGGACATTCTCGGCTCGACGGATTTCACGTACCAGGCTCTGGACAACGGAACGCCACCGGCCAGCCCGGCGACGATGGACAAGTGGCACTGGCGCACCGCGGCTGCGTGCGTTGAACTCTTGAAGTTCGTTCCACTGGAGAAAGCGCTGGCAACGACGGCCGAGCGTCCCGGTCCGTTCGATCTTCCCGCCGCGCGTGAGGAGGCGCTGAATTTCGGTCCCGAGTTGATTCCCGCCGGCGGTTTTGAAAACGGTCCCGGACCGTGGAAGGCCTCCGGAAAAGGCAGCGGCGCGGTGGATGCGTCCGAACATCACTCCGGAACGAACAGCTTCAAGCTTGAGAGCGTGAAGGACGCGTCCGGCATGGACGTCGAAGTCTGCGTATGGGGGTGGGGCGGCGAAGGTCCGACGATGACGCTGAGCGCCGGGAGAACGTACGAGTTTTCATGCTGGATCAAATGCGCCAGCGGCAAGCCGACGCTGCGTTTCAGCTTTCCGAAAACCGAAATGACACGCAACCCTGAGAGCAGCGAAAGCGCGCCAGATGCGTCTGGATGGAAGCGCATGGCGCAACGCGTCACGATGGTTCAGGACACCAAACCCGGCTATCTCGCCGTCTGGCTGCAGGGCCCTGGATCGATCTGGTGCGACGATTTCAGTTTGCGCGAAGTGGAACTACCGCCATTTTCAGTGCAACCGGATCGAACTATCCTCGACGATTCCGACCGCGTGATCCCGGTGATGGTCCAGCAGCAGGGCGGGCGCACGGAACTCTCTGTTCGAATGCGTTTGCCGGGAGAAGCGGCTGAGCGTGTCGTCAAAGTACCGGTCAGCGGCAGCATCGAAGTGGAATTCTCCGCCGATACGCTGAGCGTGGGTAAACACGAGTTGATCGCGAAGCTCGACGGCCAATCCTTCAGCCGTTCCGTGAATTTCGAACGCATCAAAGGCCCTTTCGAGAAATGAGAAGAAATGCCATGCGAATCCTTGTCGCTGCATTCCTTTTGGCGTGCTCCGCACTTTCGGCCGAAGATTCCCTTGTGCGAGACTCTTTTGACACAATTGCGCCAACACGCAAACCCAGCGTGATCTATCGCGAAAAACCGCAACTGAGTGTTCCGCTCTTGCCACTTGCCCCGAAATTGGACGGCCTTTCTGCCCCATGTTGGGAAACGGCGCCGGCCATCGCGCTGACCGACGCTGCACACACGGACCAGAGCGCACGGCACGCTACCGCGCTCGTTTTCTTTGGTAGCGAGGGACTCCACGTTTGCTTGATCTGTCCGCTTCCCTTGGAAAAATTTCAGGACAAGTCGGTTACGGAAATTGACGAGACGTTGCGTTCGCTGTCGGCTGCCACCAAGCACGATTGGAATGTGTGGCAGGATGAATCGGTGGAACTCTTCGTCGATCCCGGACACACCGGCCGTTACTTTCAGTTCATCTGCAATACCCTTAATACGCAGCAGGAGAGCGAAGGCTTTGTGGCGACTTGGGACGGCGCCTGGCAATCGAAGGTCAACCTCGTCGCGCAGAATGAGACGCCGCTGCCCGATTCGATTGCCAAACGTGCCGAACTGGGACTCAATAAACTCACGCGCTTTTACTGGACGTGCGAAGTGACCATTCCCTATTCAACATTTGGGATTAGTGCGCCAAAAATCGGGGATGTCTGGGGCTTCAATGTCGTTCACAACGACAAACTGAGCAGCCAGGATTACGTGTGGGCGCACGTCATTCTCAGCAATCACGAACCCGCAAGCTTCGGCGAACTGCATTGTGTTCAGGAAACTCCTGCCAACCGTTTCGGTGCCGGCTGGTTCGCACGGTCTCCCGCTGTGGGCTTGAATCGTCTCTATTGTTCACTCTGCGGAGTGCAAGAGGGCCTTGAAGTGCGCTGTTCGGCCTCCGGACCCGACGGACCCAAGCAAGCTGCCGCAAAACTGGAGTCCTCCGGCAGCGCTCTGATCGAATTTCCAATCACGCGCGCCGGTCGTTACGACGTCGCGCTTTCAATTCACAAGTTAGGAAAAATAGAAGCCCTCAATACAGCGCGATTTGCCTGTGAGTATGAGCCACCGGCTAATCCCTTGGATTTCAAACTCGATCAGAAGACCTACTTTCTCTCCGAACGCGTGGCACGCGCCAACATCGCGATCGCCGACCCGGGTGCTAGATCGCAACAGTCGGCGGAGATCGTTTTGATTTCAGAATCCGGGTCAGAAGTCTCCCGCGGCAGCCTTGCGCTGCGCGGCGCCGCGACCGAAGTGGAGATAGATATCAGCTCACTCAAGCCCGGTTTGTATTCGCTCATGGTTTCGGTAGCTGGCCAGAAGCGGAAACAATCGTTCGCGCGAATCGCCGGACCGTTCGATGAATGATGGAAGCAATTGCGGGAAATCGAACGGTAGGGCGTCGGCATAAAAACTGGCAGAGAGGAAGGGATTTGGCTGAGCACATTTTTTCAACCCTAGACTTCTCAATGAATTACAGTTGGAACCCCGGGCTCTCATCAGCGCGTCGCTCGCGTGCTATCCGCGTGCCGAAAATGGACATGCCCGGTTGCGGCCGCCGCCTTCACCATCGCCTAAATACACCAGATCTGGTGGAATTTTCATACGACAGCTCGCCTCTGATCAGCAAGATTTATTCGGATTATGGACGCGCCGTATACGGTGGAACGCATACCTGTATACGTTTTGGCTTCCGTACAATCAGCCGTGTCGACGAAGTTAACGCCGAGTCTAAAGGCGTGCTGCAGTAGCGTGAAAAAATACAATCAGTTTCGTTCATCTGCAGACAGATGATTGTGAGTAGTCACAAACACCCAAGGTACTGGACCGCAGGTGTTGCACTTCAATATTGAAATGCCGAATTACAATTTTCGATTTGCGAATTCAATTTTGCAATAGTCCGAATTCCGGAAATAATCAACACATGGCCAGAAAGCCAAAGTCACAGTCTTTGCCAGAGCCGCTGGGCGTTGTCCACACGAAACGTCTCTTCAATTGTGATCCGCCGATTCGCTACGTCCACAACGAGCACATTATTTCCATTCTTATTGAGGGGACCGGAACCTACCGTTCTGGCAATTGTGTGTTGCCGCTGGGCCGTCCACTCGCCGGTCTGCTTCCCGCTGGCGACGAGGACATTAACGGGCTGGTCGGTCCGGGCGAGAGCTGGTTCTGCGGCTTCCACTGGCCGGCTGTTTCGTTCAAGTCCGACGGCAGCCGCGAATTTCAGATGAATGCGTTCGGAAAATCGATTGTCGTACCGCGTTTCAAACAAGTCACGGGCGCCGACGTAACCCGGATCGTGCAGCAATTCTCGCGCATGAAGTCGGCTTTCGACCGTCAGGATGTCAGCGGCGCCATCCTAGCCCGCTCGCTGCTGATGGAAACGTTCGCCATATACCTCGACCTTCCCGACGACGACAGCGTCCTGGTCGGCCACCGCGCGCTGGCGCGTTTCTGCGAACTGCTGCAATCCAGATCGTGCGACGATATCACAATCGAAGAAATCGCGGAGCAAGCTGGGATCACCGCCGATCATCTGCGCGAACTTTTTCGCGCGCGCTTCGGCATGCGTCCGCTGGAATACCGGACGGGCCTGCGTCTGGCGCGCGCACGCGAGCTGCTTTCGGAATCGACGATGAATGTGAAAGAAGTCGCGCACAAAGTCGGCTTTTCAAACGCACTTTATTTTTCGCGTATCTTCAAGCAGCGGTTCGGCACGTCGCCCAGCGACACCGTACGGCGTTTTCGTATGCCGTCGTTGTGATGTGGCTGGTCTACGACTCTACGCAATGACCTCGTCAAACTGGAATTGTTTCGCGAACAGCAGCCAGTTGTCCAACAGCGGATGCAACGCTGCGGGGATCGTGTTTTTGAATCCGGGCACTTCCATGAACTTTACGGCTTCGTAATGCAGCTTGAAGGGAACCGGCGATTTCATAGAGACCAGATTGGCGTGCAGCGTCTCGCGTCGTGTGCCGCATGGATAAACGCCGCGATGGAGTAGATTGGCATTGTAGTACACTGTCTCTCCCGCGCGCAATTTCACGATCAATTCGCCAGGCATCGGATCCATGGGGCGATTGTGAAGCACGTCGCGTTCCGCAGCGTTGAGGTTGCGTCGGTGGGTTTTCGGCACGACTCTCAGGCACGACTCTTCATAGAGCGCGCCGTTCCATTGTACGCCGTATTGCATTTGGTTGAGATGACGGAGCTCCTTTTCGCCGGAGTCCCTTGGATTTCCGCTGTCTCGGTGCCAGGCGATCGCGTAGTCGGAGACCTGCGGATTACAGAGCAGATTTGTGAGACTTAAGCGCAGATTGCGATCTCCCAGTAGATCGGCGGAGACGTCGATAACATGCGGCGTGGCCATATACATGGCAAAGATGGGCTCTTCGAGTTTCGGATCGAGCAGACCGGAGACACCCCAGACATCGCCGTTGGGACATTTGCGCGCCGCCCACGTTCCTGCGCGCGTTCTTTTGATAACACGGTCCGTGGCCTTGCGGAGTGGATCGAAGAGCTCCGACGCGAACCCGTCGATGACGACAAATCCGAGTTCGTGAAACTGGTCGAGCTGCGCGGCGTTGAGCATGAGCGGAGATCCCTTTCGAATCCAGACCATGCTCCTGCATACCCGAGGAAGTCGGGCTCGCCACTCTTTCCGGTTTTTCTACATGGGATGCCGGTTTCACAGGGCATGCAGTTGAGTCTCCCGGCACGCAAGCGAGTGCGGTTCAAAGCTGAAGGACAGGCGCTTAGGAACTGCACTCTGCTCGTTTGGTTCATGGTTCACATTTTAGCTTCAAAGTCGATCTCGTGCCGGGCAGCCAGGCTGCCCTAGGCGAACGTTATTCGCTGCCAGGGATGGAGTTCTACTTTGTCGCACGCGCTTGCGTAGGCCATATCATCGGTGCCGTGAAGGCACTGGAGGCGGCGGCGCGGGAATTGAGCGGTTTGTAACCGCATCGTATAAGTTAGGCGAATCGCGCTACGGCGTCACCCGTCAGATACCCAATGGCTGCAACAGCCCAAAAGTAAGTGACTACCCTTAAAAGCAGCTACCGGCCGAGTGATTTGAGCAGTCCTTCGGCACTCGCGATATTGGGAGCGGAAACCATTACATACATGCCCTCGGGACCGACTGCATCAAGCAGCGGCAGTACCTCCTCAACGGCAACACCGATCGCCTGAACAGATTTGCCTCCGGCTTTGATCTTGCGGTACAGATCATACCATTCCGCCGATCCTCCGCCCGGCTTGCCGGATTGCGGAGTCCACTCGATCGCATCCAGTGCCTCGATCTGAAGCAAGTTGTCCAAGTGCTGCAACGCATTGGTTCCGTCCAGATGATACATCGCGTAGTCCAGCCACTCACATTGGGCCGCCAGATAGGGACTGACGAATTCGCGGAACATCGCCGGTGAAATCATGCAGGAGAAATCACATTGGACTTTGCACGTTTTGCCTTTGCCCCAGACGCGAAAGCACACATACGCGTTGCCGCCATCGTCATCCTTGATCACCTGATAAAATGTTTCAAACGCCGCAAAGAATGCCTGATTGATTTCGGCCAGGCGCGCATGCACCCAATCTTGGCGCTCGACCAGATCCATCAGGAGCTCCTCGGTGCCGCGCAGTGCGGCCAGCGTATCGAGGTTTTCAATCAAGTCGGGCATCGCGACCAGGAACTGACCGGTCGTGCCGGCCAGCGCCTGTTCGATGATCTCCTTATGAACTTTCAGCCAGTGATTGCCGACCGGGTCAAATCGGATCGGACCGTATGCTTCGGGATCGTGGATGCAGGGCTCGTACCAGACAGTGTCTTTGCTGAAGTTGGGTTTCGAGCCCAGCAGTATTCCCAGACTTCCGGGACCGAGGATAGGTTCAAACAAGGGCAGCGCGTCGCCACCGAAATAGGTGTGGCAAAGCTCGTATACGCCCTTGTCGCGACGATAAACCGGGTTGGTGTATTGTTCCGCGAGGCACGCGGGCGCAACAGGCTCGCTTGCAGCGCCGCCCACGTATTCGCGAGGAGCACGAATATCGACGACCAGTCCCTTGCGCTCCCACCAGGCGGTGTGATTGATCTTGGCCGCCGACCAATCCTTTTTACTTCTGAGTTGCTGCATAGGTGCTCCTCTCCAGACGAGTTCTCAGATTTCATATCACCTCGACGCCCCGCAATGCTTCTCATTCGCCGATGACTTATGATCAGTTTTTGTCGAAGCACGGTGTCTCCGGTACGTTGAATCAATCAGGACATCAAAGTCCTAAGTACATACGTATGATGGACGATTGTGAACGGCGGGGAAACCCGATCATGTAGCATGACCGTTGATGCAGGTCTCGTTCCAGGAGGGGGCAGCATGATTGACAACAACTTCGAGCGCCACAATGAAGAAGTCCGCGAGGTCTGGGACGCCTACCGCAATCGCCGGCCTGTTCGTGTTCCTCTCATCATCGGCACGAATACCCGCTACTTTCTGCTGGGGGAGAACGCGCCGTTCGCCGACGTCGATTTTCAAACGTATACTGAGAACCCGGACGTCATGTTCGAAACGCAGGTCCGCTGCCAGGATTGGCTTCGGCATCACATTCTACAGGACGCGCCCATGGGGCTCCCGTCTGAAGAAGAAGGCTGGACTGTTAACGTCGATTTCCAGAATTTCTATGAGGCGGGGTGGTTTGGTTGCGAGATTGCCTATTTTGACGAGCAGGTTCCGGACACGCATCCCCGTTGGCAGCGCGATGAAAACAAAAAAGAGATCTTCGAGCATGGACTGCCCGATCCCTTCGCCGGTCTGATGGGCAGGGTTCGCAACTACTATGAATATTTCAGCGAAAAGGCGAAGACGTATGTCTGGCGCGGTCGAAAAGTGGCGAAAGTAATTCCGCGAGGTCTAGGAACCGACGGACCACTGACCGTGGCCGCCAATATTCGTGGCGCGACGGAATTCTTCACCGATCTGATCGAGGACCCGGATTACGCGCATCGGTTGCTTGAATTTATCACCGAGGCAACAGTGGAACGAATCAAGGCCTGGCGCCGGTTACTGGGGCAGCCGGAGAAGCAGGAGAATTTTTGGTTTGCCGACGATTCCATACAGTTGATATCTTCTGAAATGTACCGCCAGTTTGTTCTGCCGTGCCACCAACGCTTGCGTTCGGAATTGGCAAGCAGTGCAGTGGGCGGCGGTATTCATCTTTGTGGAGATTCCTCTCGTCACTTTGCCTTGATTCGCGATGAGCTGGGAATCACGAGCTTTGATACCGGATTTCCGATTGACCATGCGAGTGTGCGGAAATGTCTGGGATCCGAAATCGAGGTGCTCGGAGGTCCTCACGTCGAAATGATCCGCAGTGCGACGCCGCAGCAGGTGTTCGAGGGAGCATGCAAGATTCTCAATTCCGGGATCATGGAAGGAGGCCGCTTTGTTCTGCGTGAAGGCAATAATCTTGCGCCCGGCACTCCGCTTGAGAATATCGAAGCCATGTATCGCGCTGCGCGCGAATGCGGCCGGTATCAGCTATGAGAGCAGCCGCGTTGACGTGTTCTCGCGAATGATGCGGCATTTTTGATTTTATCGTGTATGCTAACAACGGATGAGAGGATAGAGTTGTCTTAAATTGGCGAGGAGGTAACCCGATGTCAGCGTATCGCCTTTTCGCCTGTGAAGTGCTGTTTCGGGAAATCTGCTTCGAGGCGGCTCAATCTTCGCACACCATTGACCTGAGTTTCAACCGATTCGGACTCCATCACGCCGGCTGCCAAAAGATGATGGGTGAACTTCAGAATCTCGTGGATACCGTCGAGAAGGGGAAGTATAGCGCCGTTCTGTTTGGCTATGGACTTTGCAACAACGGAATCGTCGGACTGACGGCGCGAGATATTCCCATCGTGGTTCCCAGGGCGCATGACTGCATTACGCTGTTGCTGGGCTCAAAGGAAAAATATGATTCTGAGTTCAGCAAAGAGCCCGGGACATATTACTACTCATCCGGTTGGGTTGAACACCGGTCGATCGGAGAAAGCGACAGCGTCTATAACCGGCTTGGGTTCACAAAGTCATATCAGGAAATGGTCGCGAAGTACGGTGAAGAGAATGCGAAATTCCTTGCCGAGACCATGGGGAACTTGGACGGCCATAAACAAACATATACGCGTATGGCTTATATTGATACCGGCCTGGGACCCAACGATGAGTTGATTCTAAGAATTCGCCCAGAAGCCGACAAGAATGGCTGGCGCCTGGATAAAGTTGAGGGCAACCGCGCACTGATCAGAAAGCTACTGAACGGGACCTGGAACGAATCAGAATTTCTCATCGTGATGCCGGGGCAGACCATCAAGCCGTCGTACGAGCAGTCCATTATCAGCGCTGAATAGAGTATCTCTTGTTATAGCATAGTTGACTATCCGCTTATCCGATTTAGGCTTCGGTTGAAGTTAACCCACTAATGACGGCCTTTAAATCCAGCGGGATAGAGATAGACCGGAGGTATTATGCCTGACCTAATCCGCGTTGCCCTGGTTTACCCGGAGTATCGCACTCCAGCCTACTGGAGTTTCAAGGAAGCGCTGAAGATCATTAAGAAGCGCTCGAACATGCCGCCATACGGACTTCTCTCCATTGCCGGAATGCTTCCTGCTCATATTCAAGTAAGGCTCTATGATGAGAACATCCGCCCTGTCCGTGACGAAGAACTCGCCAAGGCCGATCTGATCATGGCTTCGGCGATGATTATTCAAAAGGATTCTTTGCGGGATTTGATTGTTCGCTGCAACAAGTTGGGCAAGCCGATCATGGTCGGTGGACCGTTGGTCAATACTGGTTACGCGGATGTCTTCGACGCAAATCACTACTTCATTGGTGAGGCGGAACAGGGGCTTGCGACGTTCCTCGCAGATTTTCAGGCCGGCAATGCCAGGAAGGCGTATGGACATGTGGCAGATGACGCAAAGGCCACACGAATTCGCCAGCACTTCAACGGCGACTGCGAATTGATTGTTGGCCAACGCCCGTCGTTACAGAATCTACCCATGCCGCGATTCGATCTCATCGAGCATGCGCAATATGCGTCCATGGCGGTTCAGTTTAGCCGCGGTTGTCCGGTCGCCTGTGATTTCTGCGACATCTGGAAACAATACGGGCGCATGCCGCGAACAAAGGCGGCGCGCAGACTTCTTGCGGAACTCGATGCGATCCGCAACCTCGGCTACAGAGGATCCGTCTTCATCGTCGACGACAACTTCATTGGCAATAAAAATGTAGTGAAAAAGGATCTATTGCCGGCGCTTGTAGAGTGGCAGCGAAATGCCGAATATCCATTCTCCTTTTTTACTGAAGCAACAATCACTCTCGCCGACGATGACGAACTCCTGGCCCTGATGAACGAAGCCGGTTTCGACATGGTTTTCGTGGGGATTGAAACGCCCGATGAAAAGTCGTTTCTTGCATCCAACAAAGGCTTGAATACAGATCGAAAAAATCACCAGACTGCCGCAAAGCTGTTGAAGCAAATCGAGAAAATCCAGCGGTCTGGCATCGAGGTGAGCACGGGATTGATTGTTGGATTCGACAATGAGCCAGAAAATGTTGATCAGGTCATGAGTGATTTCATTCAACAGGCCAAAATCCCAATCGCGATGGCCGGACTTTTGACGGCTCTGCCGGAAACTGAACTTGAGAATCGATTGCTGTTGGAAGGCAGGATGCTTAGTAAGTCATCCGGGAATAATACGCACGGCTTCGAAATGAACTTTGAGCCGAAGCGTCCAGCGGCAGAGATTATCGCCACTTACAAGCAATTGCTGGTCGCATTGTATGGCAGTAATCTCTCGCGATACTTTGAGCGCTGCGACGGACTGCTGGATCGCATTGCTCCTAAACTCGTCAGGAGGCACCGGATCAAAGGAGGTGAACTCATCTTCTTGCGATCCTTGATTCGCATGCTCCCGAGCCGCTACGGCTGGAATTATTTCAAATTTCTGACAAAGCGACTGCTTAAGAATCCGTTCACCTTTGCGGAGGCAGTTACGCTCGGAGTCAAAGGCGTGCATTTGGCACACATCACACGGTGGGCCATCGAATCCCACGAACTGACCACGTATTGCGACCAGGCCCTGCGCCAGTTCGATGACTACTGTAAGAGCGTGCAGAATTCCTATCGGGAAAGCCGCCAACAACTGGAACAGGCTTACGAGAGAAAGTCTGGCGTCTTGAGGGATGTTCGGCGCCGCATTCGAAAATTTAAATTGGAATCCCACGATTCCGCGAAGGCTCGTTATGCCGAATTCGTGCGTGCCGTATATGATAGCTTTGGACCCATCGAACATTTAATGAAGTCTACCGAGTAAATGAAGTGCCGGTGTGCTACACGCGATTGCTTCTATGAGTGTTCGCGCGCGTAACGTGCCATGATGTGGACGTTTTCAGTCGGTGTATCGCGAGGTACTTCGCAGCCAGCGCTCACTATATAGCGATCACCAGCCGCGCGATGGCAGCGCTCAATCGCAGTATGCACATCCGCGGCGCTGCTATCCCGCAGCTCGCGTACAGGATCGATATTGCCCAACAACACTGTGCTGGAACCCACTTTTTGTCGTGCTTCAGAAACGGGCGAAAGAAAATCCAGATCGATCACGTGACAGTCGAGGTCGCCCATGCGGCCAAGCAGTTGCCGCGTATTTCCGCAAATGTGAAGCCTTGCGCGTGCTCCCATGGCCGTGATGCTTTCCACCATCTTCTTTTCGTAAGGCCAGACAAATTCTTCATAGAGCCTGGGCCCGATGAGCGAAGCAGCGGCATCGCCTATACCGATCATATCGGCGCCTGCGTCCACCTGCGCCCGGGCAAACCGGACTTCAAGGTCCAGAATAAAATCGAATAGATCCTTGACGAATGCCGGATCATCGTAGAAATCCAGCATCAATGCGTTGATCCCGCGAAGATCCGCAGCCTGGGCACATGGTCCTTCAACCCAGCCTTCAATGAGTTTCTCGTTCCCGAGGCGTTGTTTGTATAGAGCAATTGCCTTTAAGCGGTTGTGCATGCGCCTGCCCTCCCAGGGGTTTGGCACGCGCAGCGTGGTTAGCCGATTCTTGTCTGTCAGAAGGGCATTGGCTTCGTCCAAAGCCGGCGGTTGATCAGGATAAAACGTTACCGCAGCACCGCAGTCGGCTGCTTCTCCCGCCGGGTCTGACATTGTGTTGACATAGTCGATGTTAAACTTCTCGGCGACGCGCAGTTGGCTCTCGACCAAGACTTGAAATTCGGTTGCGTAATTCAAATATCTGACGTTCGCCTGTTCTGCAGCGAACATCATCGTAATGGGCATAAAGGGCAGGTGGTCGACGGGCTTGCCGTCAGTCATTGCCAGGATTCGTTCGCGCCCAGTCATAAGCTCGATCCCCTGCCACTTTTGTGAAGTATATTAACTCCTACTAGATAATCAACTCAGGATATCGGCTTTTACATTAATGGCGCTGAGTTTGTCGTATTGGCCCATCGTGCTTGACCACGATCAAAATTCTCATCCTGGCCATTGCATTCCTGCAGATTGGAAATTTTGAGAGTCTGTTGCTCTGTAAGAAGTGGCAATCCGTTTGCTCTCTTGCGAGCGTGCTGCAGTGTTCACTCACATGGAGAACTCAATGGCTACATACATTGTCCTCATTTCGTTGACCGAAAAAGGCGTTCAGAACATCCGGAAGTCTCCATCGCGATCGGCGGCGTTCGGGAAGGAAGTCCGAGCAAACGGTGGAACGGTAAAGGAGATTTATTGGACGCTGGGAGGGTACGATGGCGTCGCTATCTTCGATGCGCCCGACGACGAGACTGCCACGGCATTGGTGCTAGCCTTGGGAGCCAAGGGAAGTGTTAAGACTCAAACGCTTCGCGCGTTCGATGGAAAGGAATTTTCCGAGGTGCTAAAGAAAGTAAATTAATATCTCGTGTGACGTTACTTCCATCCCGGCATAGGCTCTGTCGCGTTCATTGATGGCTCGCGTCCCTGCGGCAATGCAGATCAAATTTGCATTGCTGCAGAGACGCTTCTCACTTACCGACTATGGACGCTTGGGGCGTAGCAGGCGCGCCTGGTTAATCGTTACCCGTTCCGTAATTTCCATACTTCCTCCACGTATCGAGTATCAATTCGTAACGGTTAAGTTGCATTCCGGTGTAGACACAGTTGCTGGTCGAAAATATGTAACCTGGCGCCGTCATGCCATGAAGCAGGGCATAACGAGCCGATTCGATACACTCCTGTTCGGTGCCAGTGTCCAGCATTCCGCAGTTTACGTTTCCAATTAGACACACCTTTTCTCCGGCCAAGCGCACCATCTCCGCCATGTCGACTCCGCCCTGCGGATCCAGAGAATGCAGCGCGTGGGGATTGGCATCCAGGAGGGACGTCAAAATCGGCATAATATTTCCATCGGTGTGCTTGATCGTATAAAAGCCAAGCTTTCGATAGCGGGCAATGAGATCTTTCAGGTAGGGCGCAACAAACTCTTCAAACATACTTGGCCGGAGAAACGGACCAACGTTTGTGCAGTAGTCGCTGCAAAGAGCATAGCCATCCAAGCCTCCGTGAGCTTTCATGCGTTCCGCTCTGGCCACTGCGCTGTCTACTCTGGCTCTGGCCGCGTCTTTCAGCGATTGTGGCTCTTCAAAGAGCTTGCACGAATAGTCTGTCATGTGTTCGCCGTTGGGAATACCGTCGGTTGCGTCTCCATGGAGCATTAGAAAATAGCGATTATTCGTGCGCTGACGCACCAGATCAATGAGGTGAAACACCTCATCTTCGTTCGCTGGATTGGGATGAAGGAAGATCGCGTCGTGTTCGTAGCGTTCAGCGGTGGCGATGTAAATATCCGCCATCTCGGAGCGATGGAGGCACCGTTCCGATTCGCTCATCTGCTTCCATTGAGAATAATTTCGTTGGGAGGGGTGGACCTTTCCGAAGGCCTCCATTGTTAAATAGAAGACGAGCTCAAAAGTAGGTACCCGGCCTTGAACCGGGCGTCGTTCCAGCGCTGCGATAAACCGCTCTCGCGGAGTTCGTGCCTGTGACGTTTTCTTGGTATTGACGGCAACTTGATGCGTAGTCAACATAGATGGATCCTCATCGTGCTCGTGGCTCAAATGTGCTGAGAAATTGGAACAGGCCCAACCAAATCTAGTCCGCTCTGTTTCGTACCGCTCAAGAGCACGATGAACAAGAGTTAGATTAGGACAATGTTGTTCGGTATTCGGACTTTGATCTGATGCAAGTATTCGATATTGACATATGATTATCGTTATTATACTATTCTGTGGTGGTGGTGGTGGTGAATAAATCAAAGACGCCAAACATATTTGTTCAGAGCGACGTGGTGCCCAGGAATTGCGAGTATTGCCACTGGTTTTTAATGGATGCGGGTTGTCGCTGTTGTTGGTCCTCAAAGTGCGGCAATTTAAAGCCCAAAAACGCGTGTGCCAACTATGTTCCAATGAACCCGTTTGCAGAAATAGACTGTGGGTTTATTCGACCTACTTCCAAGCGTCGGCGTAAAAACTCCTGACTGCTTACGACGCCTGTTGCATGAAGGCAATCGTGTACCCGTGTTTCAGGACAGGTCCGACTTGCCGTGCTGAACGACTTCCGGACAAAGGCGGCTGGGATCAAACGCGTTTGAATTCGATTTTTGGCCGAGCAGTAAATCTGCAGCAAGTTTGCCAACGGCGGCGCTGCAAGTTACGCCGTGCCCTCCGAGTCCCGCAACCCAAAAGAAGCCCTGCACAGACTTGTCCCAGCCAATCACGAATTTGTTGTCACTCGCAATTGTGCGGAGACCGGCCCAGCCGTTTGCAATGCCAATTGAGGCGAGGTCCGGAACATGGCGTTGAAGCTTAGTGGCCAGCAGATCGATGGCGCCCTCGTCGAGACGTGGCAGACACGGATCGTGTTCGGTGTGATCGCAGGGACTTAGCAGCAAACCATTGGATTCAGGGCGAAAGTAGATCCCATTCCTGATGTCCCACACGAAAGGCCAGTCGCTATTGATATTTTTGATTGGATGCGAACAGAGCAGATGTCGTCGGTAGCTCGGTAGCGGCATACAGGAAGAGCCTGCGAGTTCTCCGATTTGCGTCGCCCATGCACCGGAAGCATTGATCAAGACATCGCAAGGAATTGTGTTCTTTCCTGCGCGAACGGACCTTACCGCACCCTCGATAATCTCGATACGTGAAACCGGCGCGTGCAAGATGAGTTTGGCGCCGCCCTGGCAGGCCTCATCCAGATAGTGTTGCAAGAGAGCGGAAGTATCGACTACCCCGTCCGACTTGCACCACACTGTACATTCAAAATCGGCGTTTCGGAGCAGATGCACCTGCATGGCCGCATGTCGCCGCGTCAACAACTCCGCCTCCGGCAATGGGGAGTCGCGCCGTATGTGCTGGTCAAATCGTACGGAGAGGTCCGGACCACCCAGTAACATTGATCCGGTTTGATGAAAATGAGAGTCAGAAGTCCGCCTGGACCAATCGTGAATAAAGCGACGGCCCTCACTGGCCATAGTTGCGATCGCGGGATCATCGACGACCTGGCGCACCATCGCCGCGTTCCTGCCTGAGGCGTGCACCCCGGGTATCCGCTCACGTTCCAGGATTGTCACGTGCTCAGCGCCGTGTTGAGTTAGGAAGAAAGCGGTGGCTGCTCCGGCGAACCCAGCACCAATCACAACAAAGCGAGCACTTCGCATGATTGACCTTTCCCGCTGATTGAATCAAACGGACAGCCAGTGAGTAGCGTGAGAGAGTCCGTTAAATATTTATCATGATCAAAATAGATGTCAAGGTAGTAATATCCGGTTTATGGAGTACCCAGGATCAGAGCATTGATGTACTGCTCTTCAAAATCCGGCTGAAGATTTAATTCGATGATCTGCATCCGATCCGGAATCAGGCGCATGTCGTCAGTCGCCTGTCCATTGAGCAGCGCGCTGGAGCACGCCGATAGCGACGTATTCCCGACGACATTAATGACACCTAACGACGGAACATCAGGAAATAGTCCGGCGCGTGTGGCATTTGTGGCGTTCAAGTGGCGGCCAAAGCCGCCGGCCACGTGTAGCGACTTGAGTTCGTGCGCCGAAATTCCGCCCGCGCGCAAGAGTATCAGCGCTCCGGAAAGCACTGCGGCTTTAGCCTGGAGTAACAGACTGATGTCGTGTTCGTCGATAGAGACGTCATTGGCCAATTTAACACAGTGTGAAATGTGGGAGCCCTTTTGCGTGGCGACCAACGGGATATCGTGCTCGTTCAAACGTGTGGCCACGAATCGGCCGTGGCTGGTCAGGAATCCGTGCCGAATGCCTTCTGCCAGGAAATCAATGTATGCGCTGCCACAAATGTGAGTCGGAGGCGCGTTCTTGTAGGTCTCAAGTACGAATCCACTGTCCTCCAGGCGCAAGTGCGTGATGGCGCCAGGTGATGCGGGGCCACCGCTGGTAAGTCCACCGCCTTCGAACGCGGGGCCCGCCGGCGCGGATGCGGCCAGTAGCGTAGTGCCGACGCGCAACACCATTTCACTATTGGTGCCGATGTCGATGAGTAGCGCTGGTGGGCCGGGTCGGTCCATGCCGAGCGCATACACTCCGCCTACAATATCGCCACCGACATACGCGCCAGCACACGGCAGGCATTCGACGCGATCGACGGGCAGATGGATGGCGGACCCGGGAATGGGATCTGGCACCAGCGTCACCGCATTGAATGGCATCGAGCCCAGACCATTGGGTGGCAGACCCAGCATTAAATGGGTCATCGCCGTATTTCCACCCGCCACGAGGCGATAGATCGGATCTGACGCGCACTTGGCCTGAAGGCGGCATTTCTCAACCAGAGGAAGAATGGTCTTCTCGTTGATCATCCGGGTCAGCAAGGCAAGACCCCGCGACGTGGAACCAAGGTCAATGCGGCTGATGACGTTGGCTCCCAGACTTACCTGGCGGTTCTGGGTGCCGGCAATGGCCAGTTGTTCGCCATTACTCATGTCGATTAGTCTTGCTACCACCGTCGTGGTTCCGACATCCACGGCAACTCCGAGCACCGGACGCTCCGCGTGTGTGGCGTCCTCGATTAAAATGACTTCGTTGTCCAGAATTGTCAGGCGAACCGGATTGTCGTTTTCGATGATCGGTGGCAAGTAGCGTAGCAAATGAGCCGGTATTGACGGCGCTGCGCCGGGCTTAAATAGAATACGGCACAATCTGTCCCAGTCGGAAATCCCGGGAAGTACCCGCGCCGCGGACACCTGCGCTGTTAAGCGATGGCAGCGCGGCAGCGCCGGACGAGGGACTGGTGGAGTGAACGCGGATTCGACGGCGAACTCTTCAGAGACGAGTGACGTCTGCGGAATCTGCATGATCCCATCGCGTTCGGATCCCACCTGGCACGCGAGAACGCACTTATTCTCCCACACCACCTCACAGCGTTTGCAGACGCCATTGCCGCCGCAACGCAGATCCAAGTTGATGCCGGCGGCGATCGCCGCATCGGAAAGCAGCGAGCATCCGCCTTTCACGGGCACAGAGACGGGTCCATCACTTCGGGTCAGCACAGTTTGGGTATCCCGAACAATTGATGCTTCAAATCCAGGTAGTACAGGTAATTCTCGTAGGTGACATCCGGCGGCACGCGGTGATCGACATGCGGTATATAACCACCTTCGTAAGCAACGGGTGCCAGGCGCTCCAATTCCGCCTTGATCGCCGCAGGCCCTTCGCGGAGCGCCATCTTGTCCACGCCGCCGATCATGCGGATGCGTTTGCCGTAACGCTTGCGCAATTCCACCGGATCGGTCGCTCCTGCACGTTCGACGGGGAAAAACGTATTCAATCCGCCTTCAAGCCACGGGTCGATCAGCAGCGAGATATCGCCATCGGAGTCCGTATAAATGGTGCTGATGTTATGCCGATGCAGCACGTCCGTGATCCGCTTGTAACACGGCAGCAGTACCGATTTGAAATACGACGGCGCAATGATCGGTCCGCTGCGTAACGAAATGTCCTCCCAGCCATACGCATAATCAAAATCGGTCCCCGGCAGCATGCGCTCCAGAACACCGACAATGACATCCGTAAGGCGGTGAAAGATGTCCTCCATCATGTCCGGATAATCGTGAATCGCCATGCAGATGCCTTCGAATCCCATCCAGTTGCGCACCCACCCCGGCAAGCTGCCGAAATAGATACCCGCCGGACAGGTACGACGCTTCAACTGCTCGATACGATGTGACCAATTGGCCGGAATGCGCTCGGGACTCTTGGGGTCCAGTCGTTCCCTGAAGGACTTCCAGTCCTCCGGGGTCTTCAACGACCAGTCGATATAGTGCGGAATGGTGGAGGCATTGTCGGAGAAGACTTCGCAGGTCACCCCGTCTCCATCAACCACGATTTTGCGGCCGTCCGGTTTCACTTCCAGGATCCGCGTCGGGAAGGGCGGCTGAAGTCCGTAGTGAAGGCCGATATTCAGTTGCTCATCAAACCCAAAGTAGATGTTGGCGCGATTCTCATCGATTACGGCTTTGCTCATGCCTTGTGATTGCCACACCGCGTAGCATTCATGCCAGTAGCCGAATTCATAATTGGGCAGGCGGTCCACCGGCTCGAAATTCATGACGCGCCGGTATCGCTCGCGTGCCGTCAGCTTTCCCTCCCAGCGTTGCAGTTGTGGCAACACGGTCAAATCAGACTGAGGATGGTAGCCAGCGATGATTGCACGGATGTCAGTTGCGTCCATATCCAGAACTCCCATGGGCTATCATTGAAAGTTACTTTAACAACAGTTGTTCGGTTACGAGCACCGCGTCATTGGCGTCCGCGCCGTATCCGTCGGCGCCGATCTTGTCTGCAAAGGCCCTGGTCACAGGCGCTCCGCCAATTATCACCTTAAAGGGAAGATTGCCTGACTTGACCTGGTCGACCACGGTTTTCATGTACGGCATGGTGGTGGTCAGCAGCGCCGAACAGAGAATCGCCTGGGAGTTGTTCTCCTTGGCCACCGCGATGAATTTCTCCGCGGAGACGTCCACGCCTGCGTCAATCACCTCATAGCCCGCGCCGCGCACCATGATGCAAACCAGGTTCTTGCCGATATCGTGCAAGTCACCCTTGACCGTCCCCGCGACCACCTTCCCCTTGGGCTTCTGACCGGCGGCCACCAGCATTGGCTTCAGCTTTTCCAAAGCGGCCTGCATGGCGCGTGCAGCAATCAACATTTCGGGAACAAAGATCTCATTCTTACTGAACAAGTCGCCGACGGTGCGCAGCCCGCTGATCAGTCCCTTGTCCAGAATTTCTCCGGCGGTCACACCTTCAGCCAGCGCTTCGTCGACCAGTTTAAGTACTTGAGCTCGGTTGCCCTGGCGCACCGCCAATGCAATTGCATTCAAGTCTGCCATGTGTGTTCCCCCTTTTTTAGGTGTGATGAGCCGCCCGACGAAATAGACCGAGCACTGTGTGAACCGGATCGAATGATCCACTTTCCGAAATGACAATAGGCGCCTGCTGCGCTGCAAAGGATGTAAAGAACGCGTGGCCAACACGGGGATCCCAGCGGCAGCGTTCATGACTCTCTTGCTCTGCTTTTAAGAGTGCAATGCGCTGCCAGCGGCGGCGGGGATCCTGAGTGCGCAGCGACCGATCGAACTGACGGCCCACGGCAAATGCTATTTCACTTCCCAAAAGGTGTGCGGTTGATGCCAGAATCGGGTCTTCGTTACAGGCCCGCCAGATGTCCGCGCGACGCGCGCCGGCGCTCAAACAGTAAAGGAGTAACGTGTCTCCTTCGTAAAGATGTCCTGCCCACGGGCCCGCAGGAAGTTTTACTCCGTTGACCACGACCACGTCGGCATCCAATTTGTTGAAGGCCAACTCCACCTGACCCACGATTGGCGTGAAGACCGTGCTGGTAACCGCCAGCATTTCATCGATGAGCTCCTGCGCGTCACCGGAATCGGCATGGCCACGTCCGGAATGCATGCGCAGCCGAAATCGGCGACGCGCATCTTCGAGGATGGGTTCGGCCACCGGTTCCGACCAGCGGATCACGGGTTGCTCCACCAACGTGCTTGCAGGGGAAATCATGAGCCGCACCTCGCGGGTTCGTGGATGTAGGCTGACAGACGCCCGTGGCGGACAATCGCGCGCGGTGTATTCAAACACGAAGGGTCGTCGAGCGGCGAGGTGGAGAGGATCAGGAAATCCGCCGCGGCGCCGCCTTCACAGGCGTTTAGGCTCTGCGTAAAGCCCAGCGATGCGGCTCCTGGCGCGCTGCATGCCGCATAGGCGCGCATGCGACCCAGGCCTGCTTCGGCCAGCAAGGCAAACTCGTCGACCGCGCCGCTGCCATGGCCCACGCCTGGCGAACCCGAGTCGCTTCCGCCCGCGATGCACACACCGATTTCCGCCGCGTAAGCAATCCGCTGCGCGTGGCCGTCAAGAATTCGGCGCAGGCTGTCGCGAATGGCCGGCGAATGACCATAGCGTTCCGCGTCCCGCCATTGGGCATGTACTGGCGCAAGTGTGGGAAGCCAGGTCAGGCGCTTCGCGGCCATGATGTCGAGCGTCTGGGGCGAGACGAAGTACGCGTGTTCAATCGTGTCCACACCAGCATCCGCGGCCACCAGGCATCCCGCCTCGCCGGAAGCGTGCGCAATTACGCGGCGTCCGTTGTCGTGTGCCAATGTGACCACGTCGCGCACGGCACTGACAGGAAACTGCGCCTCGCCAGGCACTTCAGCCTTTTCGAAATTCACAATGCCCGAGAGCACCAATTTTACATCGTCAGCGCCATTCGCGATGCGTTCGCGCGCGGCCGAGAGCAGATCCTGATCAGTATCCACCGCGATGCCCAATTGCTTTCCGTAACGTTTACGTCGGTGAATGGCCGCGCCACACGCCCGGATAAAGGGCATCGGTTCGGTGCTCGTCCTGGACTGGTTTCGAATCGACAGGTTGATGCCGTGTGGATCGCCACAGTCCCGCAACCAGAACGTGCCATGGCGCAGCGCCATCACCGCGTTGACGCGTGCTCGGTCGTGAAGTTCGTCCACGACGCTCGTCACGTCTCCATGGGGTGAAAGAAACAAATGCGCGTGGCCTTCCAGGATTCCCGGTGCGGCGGTGCAACTCAAAAAATCAGCCATGGCGGCATTCGGTCGAATGGCATGGACCACCTGCGGCAGGTCCTCGGGGATGTCCGCCTCTGGAAGCATCGCCGCGATTCGGCCGTCTGCGATGAGCAGCAGGCGCGCGCCCAGTTGCTGCAGGTGTCCGTTCTTCCACTGCAGTACATCGCCGAGTTTCACGCACAGCGATAAGTTTTCGCAATCGCGCAGCAACTGCTGGAGCACACCGGTATCGGGAGCGGAGGTATTTTTCATATGCCTGCCGCCTTCTGTTCAGCCGGTTGGCTTGTGCGTCGGAATTCCGTGATGTAGTTCATCGCGTATTCATCCGCGCCGCGCATCACGTCGCCGATCATCAGCGCGCGCTTGAGTTCTGGGATCGTGAGATCGGTGATGGGAACGTTGCACCCCATCGCCACCGACGCTGACAGGAAGTGCGCATTGAAGACCTCGCGCTCCGGAAGTCCAAACGCGGCGTTCGAAGCACCAAGCGTGATGTTGCAGTGATATTTCTCTCGCAACCGGCGCATGGTCTCAAACATCACGCTCGCGCTGCGCGGTTCAGTCGCGGCGCCCAGCACCACGCAATCGAAAATGAAGTCGTTAACGCCCAGACCAAAGCTGCTGGCCGAATCCATGATGCGTTCGGCAATTTTTATGCGTGATTCGGGTTGCATCGGAATGCCCGCGCTGTCGTCGACCAGCAGCGCGACGGCTGCGGCGCCATACTGCCTCATTAAAGGGAAGATCTGTTTCATCTTCTCCTCTTCACCGTTGACTGAATTGATCAGCGCGCGGCCCTTGTAGATTTTAAGAGCAGCCTCCAGCGCGGCGATGCTGGCGAAGTCGATTGAAAGTGGACAAGAACTTCCCGCCGTGATCGCAGCGATCGCTTTAGGCAGTGCGTCGACTTCAACCACTCCTTCGCAGACCACGTTGACGTTCAAGATACGAGCGCCAGCGGTTTCCTGCTGAGCGGCACGGCGTTCGAAAATCCCAAAGTCACCACGCTGCAACGCCTGTCGAACGTTCTTATAGCCCAGCGCGTTGCACCTTTCGCCGATGGGGACGGCAGGTTCGGCAGGCGAGACGGCCAGCTCGGTGAAGTGGCTTCTCAGAATCGTTACTGCATCAGCCATGTTTACATACCCCTTGTTCTTGTTTCGTTCTCTGAGTGGCGTCGGGGATCTCGAGGCTTCGGATCCAATTGGCCGTATCCAGAGCCGAAAGACCGAACGGCATGACGTGTACGCCCACGACGCCCAAGCCGCGCAGCGACCGCGCTAACTCCACGGATTGGCATGCCGCCGCGAGTCCCCGTGCGGGGACATCTGTGCTCGCGCGAAACCGAGCCATGAACGGTAGCGAGCGATCGACGCCCGGTAGTCGCTCCAGTACGCTGAACCCGTGTTCAGTGCCAATCAGCGGGATGCCCATGACAATCGGAATTTCCTTTAACGCAGGAATAGTCCTCATCTCCGTGATGAATTCGGCCACGCCCTCATCGCCCAGGATCATTTGCGAAAAGAAGATTTCGGCTCCGGCCATCGCTTTCTGCGCCGCGCGGGCCAGTGCGGCTTTGCGTGGTTGTGCTTGAACATGCAGCGCCGCGCCGAACTGCGGGCGAGCGTGCTTCCAATCCATGTTGCGTAACGCCACCAGCACCTGCGCTGAATCCATCGGAAACGGCGCGACGCCGGCGTAATCCCCGCTCAAGCTCAGCACCCCCACCGCACCGGCGTTCTGAAGCCGCGCGGCGAGTGCCGATCCGTATTCGCCCGGTCCAATGTCACGGCCCACAAGGGGAATGATTGTCGGCACACCGGTTTCGCGATGCAGGTGCTCGCAGAAGATTTCTGGCGCCATCGCACCGGGATGCGAGGTAACACAGATAGCGTCGACAACGTCTTTCAAAGTATGCGCATCATTGATGCGGTGAGTTAATTGCTTCTGGGAATTAAAGCGAGGCGTGCGAAGTTCAACGGTGATCGCGAGTCCTTTGGATGCAGCGTTGAAAAGTGCCGAATTCGATGCCTCGGGAACCGACGTGGTTATTAAGGATGCGGGCACACGCCCGGGCCGATCTTTGCCAGTAAAAAGATTGATCCAGCTTGACGTGCCGAACAATTCTGGATCCGCGGGTTGCCGCATTGTTTCGTGCCATTGGGTGTCGCTGCGCTTCGCGTGGATAGCGTTCCAGATGCACGGAGACTGCGGGTACACCTCACACGAGCCGTTGACCATTCCACCACAGGGCCCATTGCGCAGTCCCTTGGGGCACTGCATGGGACAAACATATGCACACTGGGTGAGCAGGCATTGGCCGCAAGCGCGACAACCGAAGGCACGATGTTTGATCGCGATTTCGATGGCTGCAAAAACGCTCTGAGGCTCGGCAAACAGCGATTCAATCATACGATACTCTTCCCTAAGCAATGTTGAAGATAAAGATATCCGATTATCGCCTTGCGCGATAGTAATCATGTGCTAGTTTTAGGTAGAAACCTGCTGAAGTGTGCCGGAGGATCCAGAATGTACACGTCAAACGATACGCTAAATCCCGACACCATGGGCCGTTTAAGAGAGGGACTTCGCCAGAAATCCAGCCTCCCACTTGAGGTGATTGGAATGGACGGCGCTCCCATGCCCTTTGCAGTGCCTGAAGAGCGCCAACCCCTGTGTGCTCTCCTCTGCGGCCATGCCGCCGCGCGTTCATGCTGTCAGGCTGACCATCGCCGTGCGATCCAGTCTGCGTTCGACTATGGCGAATCCTACAGCTTCGTCTGCCACGCGGGATTGCTCGTGAATTGCACGCCGTTGGCCGACCGGGACCGCCAGTTGGGCGCACTCCTTAGCGGCATGACCCTGCCGGAAAAACCCGGCGAGGTGATGGTTGAGGAAGTCCGGCAGCGGTTGAGTATTTTTGGACTTCACGCCAACGACATTCAAAAGGCGATCAACGGCCATGTCTACGTCGATGGGAACAACTTGCAGGAGACCGCGGTTGCCGTGGAAGGATTGGCCAGGTCCTGTCTTCGCCTTGACGACCGGGTCCTCAAATCGCGCCGTGAACACACGAAGCAACTGGCTCGTATTGCCGAACGTATTCATGCGGTGAAGCTCAATCCCGATGCGGAGGTCTCTTATCCCTATGAGCGCGAAAAAAAGCTGATCGAAAAGGTAAAATTCGGCGACCGCCAGGGCGCCAAGGGCGTGCTGAACGAAATCCTCGGAACCATTCTCTTTCGTGATCCCATGGGCTCTGCCGTCTTGAAAACGCGGTTGGTGGAATTGCTGGCGGTGCTCTCCCGCGCAGCTGCTGAGTCCGGCGTGGACTCCGGCCAGATCCTGAAGCAGAACCTGACCTATTTTGAAGAGTTGCTGGGTTCCAATAACGACAACGATCTGTGCGCCATCATTTCCCGTGCGCTCAACAACTTTCTCGACACCGTCTGCAGCAACAGCGCGGAGCAAGTCCGGAGTCCGGTGGGGGATGTCGTCCACTACATCGAAAGTAATTACATGAATGAACTCACCGTCGAGGAGCTTGCGCGGCAGGCCCATCTTTCGACGTCGCGACTGGCTCATCTTTTTCAGGAACAGATGGGCACCACGATGATCAGCGTGCTGACGCGGGTGCGTATCGATCAGGCCAAAAAACTGCTCCTTCGCACCAACCTCAGCTGCACGGAGATTGCCTTTCAGGTTGGGTACAAGGATCAGAGCTATTTCACGCGCATCTTTCGTCAGCAGGAGGCCACGACCCCGCGGCAATTCCGCACGGCCAATCGTACGCGCCCGACGGCTGCCACTTTGGAATAGTGACCTCGAGCAGCGAGCGCTAACCCCAGCTCAGTTCGTAACCGGTTTCATACATCGCCACGATGTTCTCCGGCGGACTGACGGACTGAATGTTGTGGCATGGCGCCATGATGTATCCGCCACCTGCACCCAGGATACGCATATTCTCGCGCACTTCCTGCCGTACCTCATCGACCGTCCCGAATGGAAGCGTCTGCTGGTTGTCAACAGCGCCATGAAAAATCACGCGGCTTCCAAAATCCTGTTTGAGTAGTTCGCGTTCCATACCGCGGCAGCGCCATTGAATTGGGTTGAGCGCGTCGATGCCTGCATTGATCATATCGGGAATGATTGAACGGATCGCTCCGTCATTGTGATGAAAAACGTATGCGCCGGCGTGGTGTACCGTGTCGATGATTCGTTTCATCCGCGGAATCAGGAACGTGCGGATCTGCGCCGGTGAAAACATGAGTGCTTCCTGGCCGCCCATGTCCTCCGCAACGTAGCTGATCATGACCTTGCCGGGTATCTGCTCGAAAATCCGGATCGTGTTCTGGTACGCCAGCTCAAAGAGTTTATCCAGACAATAATGTACAATTTCCGGATTGAGGAGCAAATCCATCATCGCTTGCTCCTGCCCCCGCAGATTTTTGTAAATCAGGAAAGGCTCCGAGCCGCCGCCCCGGATGGGAAAATCTTCCTTTCCTTCGATTTGTTTGGCAATGGAGCTGTAGTCGTACCAGTCAGCCTGGGGCCAGTGGTAATTTGCTTTGATCTCTTCGACGCTGGAATACTGGGCCAGCGGATAACTGGCACATTCACGGTAGGATCCGGAGCCATAGTTGACTTCGACAAATCGGCAGCCGAATACATCTTCGTCTGGGGGTATCACGGGTCCATTATAGCTTGGCCCCACGGTGATCAGGGGATCGATGTGCAACTTCTGGAACATCTCGTCGCGGTTCGAACAACCCAGGTGCTTGAGCAACTTGCTCGTGGCCTCTCCGGTGGACCAATAGTCCATAGGCATGCGATCGGGCTTCTGGCGGCGCAAAACAGCCAACCAGCGTTCACGCGGTGTCATCGTTTCTTTGGGCATGGTCGCTCTCCCGAAATAGTGCGTTCGTGACAGGATACGGATACCAAAGAGGATATACAACTCTCAAGATAGATATATTGTCTTTGCTTTGCTCCTTTGATTTGTTAACGTTGGTGACAGCAGGGAGGAAGTGCCCGTGGCGCAACTGGCCGAGCATCTGTTCAAGCGACTCCGTGAATGCCGGGTGGATTGTACATTTGGAATACCCGGGGATTTCGTCCTCCCGCTTTACGCCGCCCAGGCCGACGCCGGTATGCAGACGGTCGTTTGCACGCACGAACCGAATGCCGCCTTCGCTGCTGACGCCTACGCGCGACTGCGTGGACTCGGCGTAGCGCTGGTTACCTATGGTGCTGGAGCACTTAACGTCGTTAATGCCACTGCAATGTCCTACGCCGAACGTACGCCGCTGCTGATTGTCAGTGGTGCCATGGAAACAAAACTTCGTGGCCCGGATGTCTACTTTCATCACCGCGTGAAGAGTTACGAAAGCCAGCTGCGGATCTTCCGCGAAGTGACCGTGGATGCCGCCAGCGTGGACGACCCCGCCACTGCCGGCGCCGTCATCGACCGCGTGATCTCATCCGTGATCCAACACCAGCGCCCCGGCTATCTGGAAATCCCGCGCGACATGGTGAACGCGATCATTTCCGCCTCGAACGCACCCCTGGCCGTTCTCCACGATAATCCACCAGTGGACCCGGCCGCGCTGAACGAGGTGATTGCGGAAATCTGTGAGCGCCTCAACCGAGCCAGACGTCCCATTCTCTATACGGGTGTCGGTGTGCGTCGCTACAATGTAGGCGCGGAGGCCGTGCGCATCGCCGAACACTGGGGTTTGCCAGTGTTTAGTTCGGTTATGGGCAAAGCGTCCTTCCCGGAGAGTCATCCCCAGTTTACCGGCGTTTTCATGGGTGCGTTGGGCGACCCGGAGCCGCGTTCCACGGTGGAAAACTCCGACTGTATTTTGACGCTCGGCGTTATTCGTAGCGACGTCAACACTGGTTTCTGGACCAGCCGCATCGACGCCGCGCACCAGATTCAAATCGACGAAAACTCTGTTACCGTTGGCCATCACCGCTACGACAACATTCCTTTTGCAATCCTTATTGCGGAACTTGCCCGGCACCTCCCCGAGAAGACCCGGCAATTCGCATCTACACCGGCACGGTGTGAAGGAACGTTGCGTATCGGTTCCGGACCGCTTCATACCGCCGACGTTATCGCCCACGTGCGGGCTCTCGATCAATCGAAATACAGTTTCGTCGCTGATGTCGGAGATGCCTGGTTTATCGGCTTGGAATTGCGCACCGACGTCTTCCTCGCGCCAGGATACTACGCAACGATGGGCTTCGCGGTACCCGGCGCTCTCGGCGCTGCGCTAGCCCAACCGAATCGACGGCCATTCGTGATTGTTGGCGATGGTGCGTTCCAGATGACCGGATGCGAACTGGCGACGCTGGTCTCGCAGAAGGTCAAGCCGATTATCCTGCTGCTCAATAACTCTTCTTACACAATGCTCGAATCCCTCGACAAGTCCCGCCCCTACTATGCAGTCAAGAGTTGGGACTACGCAGGCTTTGCCAGGGCACTCGGCGCGCAGGGCGAGCGCGTCGAATCCGCGCGGGAATTGTCGGCCGCACTGCGTCGTGCCGTGGCTGCCGACCGCCCCTATCTCATCGAAGCAGTCGTCGACAAAAGCGATGTCTCACCCATCATGCGACGAATTCGCGACCATAGGGTCGCCAGTACTGTGTCGTGTAAGTAGTCGGAGGAGTCGTCAAATAAAAGGCATCACATTCCGGTTGTGTTGCGAGCCAGACGCGCACAGAAAGCGACGTATCTTCAAAATTGAGAGAGCCAGAACCTCCATCGGCCACGATATTTAGACACGAATATCCTTTGACAATTTCGACACCGGAAGTACTTATCAATTCTTGGAGTTCACATTTCAGGAGGATAATTCGTCGATGATCTCACAAACCGCGGAATATGCTCTGCGCGCCATCGTTTTCATGTCCCAGCACAATGACACCGCTCACGTCGTGGATAAGATGGCGCAAGCCACACATATCCCTTCAAAATACCTTTCCAAAGTCATGCAGAATTTGGGTCGGGCGGGTCTGGTTGCTTCGCAGCGCGGTCTCGGTGGCGGCTTTTCGCTGGCGCGGCCGGCCACGGCGATCACGGTTTACGACGTGGTTCAGGCCGTCGATCCAATCAAGCGTATCGTTCAGTGTCCGCTGAAACTGGCCGGCCATGGCGCCAACTTGTGCCCGCTGCATCGCCGCTTGGACGACGCGATGGCGACGCTGGAAAAAACGTTTCGCAGCACCTCGGTTCAGGATCTGCTCGACGAACCGACTCGCAGCAAGCCGCTCTGTCCTTTCCCCTACGCCGATTTACCGAAGAAAGCCCCGGGCAAATAACCGCAGTGCTGTGCCCGGTGATTCCTGGGCACGGCACTCCGACGTTTCACCATTCATGCGGTCGCCTTAGGACGCATTCTGAAGTACGGTTTCAAATAAAACATCGTGAATATACCGAAACAGATCATCAAGCATCCGACCCACTTCGGCATCCAACCCGGATCGCGCAAGACCTGTACACCCGAATAGTCCGGATCCGCGGGCATACGGTGATCGGCCTGGGAAAACTTATAGGTCGTGCCGAGCCACGGGCCCCACCAAGGGGAAGGATAGGACGTCGGTGAATTCATATAAATCTTGCGCGTTTTCCGGATGCAGTCCGCGATGTCCGACTTTTGGATGGTGAGAGTTCTCCGGTCACTAAACTCCACGGTAAGTTGCGTGGCGTCTTCATTGATGATTGCGCCGTAAAGTTCACGGACGGCTCCGCCTTCCAGGATGTCTCGACTAGCCGGGTTACCCTCCGGACGCATTGCATCTTCCACGATTTTCGCGGTCGGCTTAAGCTGAACCCAGTCGACGTGACCGTTGAAACTCAGTGTGCTTTCAAATGAAGCAAAACTCATGCTCTCTTCAAGACCTTCGTCGCGTGGCGCGGAGAACTTCAGCAGCGAAACCGTGAACGGCAGCATGCGATACTCATTGGCGAACGAGATACCGATTTCCTTTCCGCCCACCTTGTATGTTTCGCGTGGTTGTTCAACTGTGGTCTGACCTGTGACTTCGTCGGTGTGTAACTGAAGTTGATGCTGAGTAAGCCAAGCCTCCATCGTGTCTTGCCCGACGCGGATGCGGCACTTTAATCCCGGCGTGAAATTCTCATGGTCAACGGACCCTTCCGAAATGGGTCGCCAAGTCATTTTAGATGTCGCATGTGGATAGTATTCATCGACAGTAAATGTTGTTCCTGGAATCCAAGTTACGTCTTGTTCCTTGCCCTGCTGGATCTCACCGGAGAGTTCACCCTTTTTGGAGGAATTGAGTAGATAACGAAGTTTGCCGTCGTCGCCCAGCAATATGTGTAGTGCATTGCCCCCCACCGCGGTGTCGGGCCTGGCATTTCCGCCATCATGCATCGCAGCAGGATATTCGACGGCTGCCTTTACCAGCGGTCCTATCAGATCGAAATTAATGGCTGGATTTTCCGGCCTGTCGTTCTTGCTCGAAATCTGTTTATCAACGATGGAGAAGTTCGGGTAGTAACCGGCAATGCATACTTTCCATCCATCGAGTCCCTCCAGCGGCAGGTCCTTTTTTTCGTTGCCGAGCACCTTGAGGCTGTAGTCCTTATTGAATACGGTTAGCTTTAGGATGGGTTCGGATGTGAGCGTATCCAAATCCAAAGTGACGGAGGCGTTTGTGCTATCGCCGATGCGCTGCACAACCATGGTGCTGTCCTTCTGGTTGGCAAAAGCGAAATAGCGTTCCAGTCGAGGTTGAAGTTCCTCTTTGCTGCTTTTGGATAATGTGCCGTTGGACGTCGGTAGGTTGCCCTTTTCAAATGAGAATACTGCCAGTCCTCCGTCTTCCCGGTCACCCAAAAACAACCAGCGCTCCTGCCGCCCCATCATCGGCCCCTGCAATCGCAGATGGATTACTGGCGCGCCCGCACTCGTTGAGGTGACCTCTTGAAAAGCTTCGACTTCGTGCGCATCGACAACGTCAATTCTTACCTCCGGGGTGGGGGAGTTCACTGGAAAGGATTGCTGCATCGATTTGACGTTAAATGACGTGTGCGCGGAGTCCGGGACCCCAGCCACACTGACCACCAACTCCTGCTGACGGAGTTCCATCACCTCGGTCGGGGCCGCTCCGCGATGTAGCTGGACGAAGCCTTCAATGCCCCAGTGTCGATCGATCATGGATCCAATTAACAGTATAATTATTCCTGCGTGAGTAATAACAAACCCAGTTTGATGAGGTTTCCACGGATATCGGATTGCAGCAACGCAGAATAAATTTATACAAAGAAACATCAACCAGATGTCAAACCATATATTACCGTAAATGTAACGTCGGGCGAATTCGGCGCTGATGTTTGATTCCCAAATTGTTCCCATGATAGATGCGACGATAATGACTGCCAATAGGAGCAAAGCCAGCTTCAGCGAGGCCAGAAAGCGAAAGACCGTTCGAAACATGAAGCTGCCTTAATCAAGAATTATAATCGCCGTTACCGTCTATGGCATGACAAGCAATTATCGCCGTTATCGATATGCTGCAACTTCAAGCCGAAATGGCAGGTTCGGCAGTCACTGGCCGTTGCATTAGTATGAACTTTTGTATTGGGCAGGCGTGGCGCTGCTAAATGCGAATTTGTATTTCGATGACACGCAATACACCCATTATCCTTCAGCGGCAAATGGCAACCCTGGCAGTGTTGCGACTCAAAATTCCCGTGGTGACTGGCCGGGGGAGTGGATTGATGGCAACGGATACATGTATTTTCATTATGGCACACTTTGCAGGTACTGCGATCAAGGTCGGCGGTGATGCCGTGTCCGCGCTCACGCCAGAAATTGGTATGATTGGCGGGCGCTTCAGCCTTATGGCATTGCGAGCAACTTTGCTGGGTATGGCAGAGGGAACAATTGTCCGCCAATTTGTCACCCCGAAATCCTGCGGCGCGACCGTGCAGTAGTTTCCAGTCCGCTTTGTGGCTTTCGGGCTTCCATTGCTTATTGATATCCGTGTGGCACACATTGCAACTGTTGGTGGAGATCAGCGAATTGCCAACATGTGTCTGCGCATGGCAGTCCAGGCAGTCCTTCATTGATAGCTTCAGTCGTGAAGACACCAAGGTGCTGATTTCAATGCCCTTATGGCAGGTCGCACACTGGACTTTCGCGTCACCGTGAACTTTGTGCGAGAATTTGATCTCCTTTGAGAGCGCAGTGACATTGCTGAACTGGGGCTGATCATCTTTCAAAAAGCGATCAATCCGATGCTCGGGCGTTTTCTTCTCGTCCAAACCTTCGTGACACTTCATGCAACTCTTAATGGTCGGCATGCCGGCCTGCTCGCCCTTGCTAGCCGTTTTGTGGCAGACGGTGCATTTCAATTCCTGTTCAATCACGTGCAATTTGTGGCTGAAAGCGGGTGTGTGACGCTGTGGAGGCTCATTGCGCTCGTCCTCGCATCCCACAAGGAATACGACAGTCAAGAGCACCATCGTTCCCATTGCGAAAAATATTCTGCGCACTGACTACCCCTTTCCTTACGTCCGTCAAAAATCTATGCGAAATGTCACTGTCAAAGTATCGAATGAACTCTTCAGAGAGTGTTCCCGTTCGTAGTTAACATCGAGTGCCGTCCAAGCGGTGGGTTTCCAGCGCTGCTTTACGTAGTACGTCCGGACCTGATCCAGTTCATTGCCTTGAAACAAATCGTACTTGTACAGTGCGTAATCGGTTCCTGCGAAGGTTTGAAATTTCTTCCCTGCTTTATAAGAGATTTCTCCGCCCAACTCGTCGCTGGCCGGTGACTGGCCCCGCCCGTCCCAACGCGAGCCGGTAACACTGAACGTCAGTCCTTTTACAGGAAGATCGCGCAGTTGGAGGGACGCGTAGTAGCGGTCGAACTCGTGATTGAATGTCGTTTCATTCCCGGCATGGGTCAGGCGACGGACAACTGCGCCGGCTTCCGTCCAGAAATTGTCCGTCCAGCCCTTACTGACCACCAGACTCGCATTTTGGTAAGGTTCCTGTCCTGCCAAGGTATCGAAGTACATATCGTATTGATTCGTGAGTCGGGTCTGCTGATTGAACCAGACATTGTACGAACCAATGACTTGCAAATTCCATTCGCTCTTATTGTAAATGGCGCGCGCAAATCCATCTCGCGCACGACCGTCCAGTTCTGAAATACGAGCCTGCACTTGCACATTTGGATTGCGAAAGGTCTGCCACAAGCTAAAGGAGGCGAGGTCATTATGCAGATAGCCCTGTCCTGGATTCAGGCTATTAACCAGTGGGTCGGTGGAATCCTTGTGATCTTGCGAATAGTCCTCATCAATATGGGTGAAATCCAGACGCATGCGCATGGACTTCCAAGGTCGACCTTCCACAGCGGCTCCAGCAACGTCGCCGCCATCGGGCACGAGAGCAAAAGAGTACACGGGCACGCCACCATAAAATGAAAATTTCACTTCATGATCGCCAACCAATGCATCCGTGTCAAGCCGCAGCCCGTCAAACGGCAGGACTTCCGACGTATCGTAATTCCACTGGCGTCCGGCGCGCAGGAATTCGATGCCTGGAATCTTGTGGAAGTCTGTGTACGCGGAATACACTTCAAGGTCCCGGGCGGAACTGTAGGTGTCGACGATTCCAGAAAAAACGTCGGCCTTCGTCCCCGTTCGCCGGCCACTCAAGTCGGCGGCGTAGCGCAAATCAAAATGTTCGGTTGCCAGTTGACGATCCTTGTCGCCGAAGTCCATTGAGACAAATTCGTACATGTCTTCATCATGGTCTCCACTGCCACGGCGCGCCCTGAAGCGTGTGGCAGACGTGCCCGTTATGGGATAGCCGAAAAACTTCTCGCCCAGGGATTCGTAGTTGAGAGCGCTTTGCTTCCGCTTCTCCAGGTCCTCAGCCGTAGGGACGGGGGGCGGCGGTATTTTCTCTTCTAAGACCTCGGCCTTCGCCGGCCCATCCCCACCCTCGGCTTTTTTATCATCTGCCGCGTCTGGCTTCTTCTCGGCGTCTGGCTTTTCTTTATCTGCAGCTTTTTTATCTTCAGGCTTGGGGGATTCGTCGCCGGAAATCAATGGATTCGGGACTGAATATCCTTTGCCATCGCCCGAAGGCCCCGTCTCTGGGGGCGTTGTCGGCGCAGGCTCAGCCGTTAATGTGTCAACGTCGTCACTGCTTGGCGCTTCGCTAAGCGGGAGTGGATTTGAGTTGACTTCATCCAGAGATTTGGCAACTTGGGTTGTCAACAAACTGCCAAGTACTAGTAAGAGCAACATCGGACGCTGAAGCGCGTATTGACGTGAAATGATGTCACTCATGCCGTGTGTACCGATTTGTTGAATAGGCAATCCATCAAATTGGATCATCCTAATGTTGGAGTGCACATGTTCTGAAAGAGTGACGGTAGTGTACGCAGCCGGTCTGGAGTTCAAAGTAATTTTCAACAGATTAAAAATATATATTATGAAGTGAGCTTTTTTAACTCCCAAGAAAGGAGTACTTGACACCGGTTACAGTTCCATTAGCTTTCTGGCTTGGAACTTGGACGGAATATAATCAGTCGTAGTGAGCACCTTTGAACTTAATTTAAGTTTTGATTTCTGATAATTTTGAGCGGAAAATATCATTCGTGACACCACCACTCACGTTCTTCGCAAAAGTTGACGAGTTGTCGAATAAATTCTACGCCATGCGAATTTTTTCGCACCAATGAGAATACGTAAATTTCGAAAATTCGAGAGAGGCATTCTCGTGCATGCAAACAATGGATCACTCAACTTGTCGTCGTCCGTCCATGGTTCATAGGCATTTTGCAAAATGTGCGGATATATGATTCTGGACGACAATTTGCACAAGGCAACCTATTCTGGGGGCGGAACACAGCCGTAAGATGAACAAAATGCGAAAATGGGAAGTCAATTCTGCGACGGAACGGAGTTGCGAGAGGCGGGAGGGAAACATGGGAAAGAAATTAAGCATGTTCGGGATTCGGTGGTTGTTAGCGGTGGTAGGCGCTGCCGTCTGCGTGGCAGTGGTGCTTAAAGTACACGCAACCAACGTGAGCGGCAAGAAGGCTCACCTTCAAAGCGTTAAGGGCGTGGTAACAGACAGTCACAGTCGCCCAATCGTTGGTGCAACCATCTACTTCATCGATTCTTCGACTCTCGACACAACACCCATTACGCCTGCCAACATTCTGGACGGAACAGCCGAAAACCGTGACGAACCGTTGGAAGACATTGTCAACGATCCAGTAAAGGTGAAGACGCTCCCAAAGGCCGTTTCCGACAAGAGCGGTAAGTTCTCAGTCAAGGGCCTCAGCAGTACTTCCAAGTTTTATCCGTTCGTCGCACCCAAGGATACGGATCACTTGCCCGGCGGAGACGCCAGTCGAATCGCTTTTTCTCCCAAGTGTCGGGAATCACGTACTTCAGCGTTGTGAGTCTCAGATAAATCGGCGCGGGAAAGTGTGAACGGCGCGGATTGATTCTCAAAATATATGGCGTTATGAATCGCGTGACGGTGCCGCAGCGGGAATAGAATCAGATTGT
>JBBRPR010000073.1:0-40010 GCA_038227875.1 Planctomycetota bacterium | reverse complement strand
CCAAAACTCCGCTGCCGTAACCTCTCCCATGTGGCGTATCCTTTCTGCCCCGCTGTGGGGGCTTTGGTGTTCCTTTGACAGATCACCAAGGATACGCCGCACTTTTCCTCCCGCCCAATCCACAAGATTTGACAATACCCCAAATTCATATGCCATTTACCACTTGAACGGCCAAACTTTATCTTGAGAAGTTCTAGAAATGTAATGATTTTCGGCTACCACTGCGCTATTGCCTAGCTGTCTTGAAATATCAATAGCCGTCAATCCACAATTTGCCATAGCTGTACCTGCTGTATGTCTCCACTCTCTAGGGCCAAAATTCCATTGATCGGTAGTAGTCCACTTTGGAACCTTAGAAGTCTTAACTTTGAGTCCCTTAGATCGCTGCTCTTTCATCTGCCTTAAATCATCTTTACGCGTACTGATGTAAGCTGATGCTACTAGTTTAGCTTCATTAGATCCGTACTCAGAAACACATTTTGCCCACTTTAACCACCATGAATTACTAGAACGCCATAGGCCACAGAGTTTAGAGTCCTTTTTGGGATTACGTTTTGCAAGACTGTAGAACAGATAATCAGATTTCTCTTCAGGACTAACGTTTGATGATTTTTGTTGTTTAACTCTTAATTCTAAAAATTTAGTAAGAATCGGTAGTAGAGTAGTCTTTTCAATTTTTGCTAGTCGATTATGGCGTGTTTTCTTTCCGATAAGTTTAACTTGATTCCCTTCCGTCCCTAGCAATACATCCTGAATTTTAATCGTGGCCTGTTCTTTCCAACGTGGGCCCATAAGACAAGCAAGAGCTACCCAGCATTGCCAGTACAGGTTGCCCTCAAGAGATTTGATAAGGCTTTGCAGTTCTGAGATACGATCAATAGCTATGATGCTCTTATCTCGCTTAGTCCCATTAGTTTTCAGTCCTGAGACTGGATTACTAAAAAGTTCATACCTGTTAATGGCATCCGAAAAAAACGTGCTTACTGAATTCCTTCGATTCTTTAAAGTTTGCTCACTTAGCTTTCCCATTGCTTCTAGCCACTTTTTAACGTCACTCTTGAACACGGTACTAATTTTAGTACTTCCCTTGTCTTGCAGGGATTCAATAAAGTGCTCTATCCATCTATAATTTTCCTTCTTAGTCCTGTCCGCGCCATTGTAGACTTTCTTGAATGCTTCAAAAGCCTGTAGGATTGTTACGTCTGCATGAGCGTTATTAATCTGCCTGAACTTTTGAAGTTCAATCTTTAAGGACTTAATTTCGTCCTGCATTTCTGCAATTTTGCGTCCTTGAGATTTAGCTAAGCCAAGTAAAAGAGAGTGATTTTTTGGGTTAAAATCTACAAGAAGTTTCTGTAAACCCAGTTCTTTAAAGTTGTCTACATCTTCCGCACCTGAAGTCTGAAGGATTGTTTGCCAGTCCTCAACTAGCTTGACTCGCTTTTTGATTTCTTGAACGTCTTCTGTACTTAGCGGTTTTTGAAGTGCTAAACTGGTGTCCTTGAACTCACTAGCTTTCTGGTCCCCGTAAGCAATCTGTACTGCCTTTGCTGAGTACCCTGTTAAGTCTGTGTCCTTGAGGTTTGGATTTTCCAAGAGTCGAACGGCATCATTGCAGATTTCGTGAGCTACAGTTTCGTCTTGCGTTCCAAGGCCATAAGACACCGGCTTTTTTAAGATCGGATGCCTGAACTTTACGATGAATCCACCGTTGTTTTGACGTACAGGATTGAGCTTCATTTGGGAGTCCTCACAGGGTTTCAAGTGAGGTGTAGCATAGCATGTAGTATACTACAGGTCAACTAGAGCGTAGTATAGGTGTAGTATAAAGTCACTCTTGTAAGTCTTTACTCTGTAAAGGCCCCGGCCGGAGTCGAACCGGCGTATAACGGTTTTGCAAACCGTCGCCTTACCACTTGGCTACGGGGCCGTGTGCATGAGCTTTAAGAAATCGTCATGAACGTGCACGCTCTTATCACATTGCCTTCCGGCGTTCAAGCGAACATGCGTTGGATGCGTGTTCCACTTGACATGTACACTAGAAATCCTGGCCGGGCCTGCGGCCGGCGTTTGGATCGAGGATGGAGCGGACGTAGATGTTGCGGAAGCGCGCGGAACCGCTGCGCGTGACGTAAAAGCCCATGCAGCCG
This sequence comes from Planctomycetota bacterium, assembly GCA_038227875.1. Taxonomy (GTDB): domain Bacteria; phylum Planctomycetota; class SZUA-567; order H5-PLA8; family H5-PLA8; genus JBBRPR01. Next base: position 37,860 of record JBBRPR010000073.1, on the reverse strand, counting down.
CTGCGGTTGAGCTTCTTGCTCAGCTCCTCGTCCAGCTCAGCCGCCTCGCCGTCCAGCGTGCAGGTCACCGTCGGCCCCAGCGCCTTGATGTAAATGTCGCGCCAGATGCCCACCTTCTGGCCGGCGGGATTCTGGAACTGCCAGTCGTCGTCGCGCACTTGAAATTCGCTGTAGCCGCCGGAGTCTACGCGCACCTGGCAGGTCAATTCGAAGTCGGCCCACGATTCGGTCGTTCGCACCAGCGCCGAATCGTGTCGCGACCGTCCGTGAGATTCGCCGAAGAGCTGGCCGCGTTCGATGTGCCACTGGCCCTGCATGACTTTCCAACCTTGTAGGTCCGCGCCAATCAGCGGTTTCCAACCCGCGGCGAGGAGGCTGGCCTCGGTGGGCATCGGCTTCATGGATTCCAGCGGCCCGACCACAATCTGCTGATTGGCTGCGGCGACGCCAGTCAGGTTATCGGAGCGGCGCGCAATTTTGACGCTGCCTTCGTTGACGTCCAGATGTGTGAGCTCTTCGTCGGCGCTGAGCGAAAATTTCGTCCCCACCACTTCGGCGATCGCTTGCGCGGTCGTGATGCGTAGCGGCGCTCCCGCAGGCTGCTTGGCGACCGTGCAATCGATCGAGCCGCGCAGTAGTTCGAATTGTTTTCCAACTGTTCCGTTGAGAAGGCGCAAGGTCGTCTCTTTCTTCAGAAAGAACTGTGTCGGCTCCATCTCAAACGACAGCTGCGCCTCGCCGTCGGCACCGGTAGAAATTGTGTCTCCAAGTTTCACGTCCGTGTCCACGCCAACAGCAACGTCCGGCGTGCCATCCCGGTGCAAGCTGACGCCGAGCGAATGCGTCGCCACATGCGCCAGCCTTCGCGGCGCGCGGACCTTCGATAAATAAAAGGTCGCCGCCCCAATCAACAAACAAGCGGCGAACGCCGCAGCCGCAGTTCTCCCCCCCTTGAAAAGGGGGGGGTGGGGGGATCGAGCGTGTCCGGACGCGCGCACCGAAGCCTCGTTGACCCGTTTACCGCTACTTGCGGGGAGAGGATTGAGAATGCGCTGCACCGAATCACTTTGCGGCTTTCCCGACTCGACGCCGACCCGCAGCGCCTGGCGCAGCGCGATGTCCTCGGCCGCCAGCGCAGCGAACGTCGCGCGCGCCGAATCGTTCTCGCGCAGCAATCCGTCCAGCCGTTGGACCTCATCGTCGGAGATATCAGCGACCAAGTACGACGCGACGAGCAGCTCAAAATCGTCAGGTAGCGGGCTCACGTGGCGCCTCCGTGCTCGGCGGCGAGACCGCGTTCGACGCATTCATGCAGCGCCACTTTCGCGCGCTTGAGGATCGCGTAGACGCTCTGGATCGACAGCTGCGTGCGCCGCGCGATTTCGTCGCAGGCCAGATTCTCGGCATAGCGTGCGTGGATTACGGCGCGCGCGGACGTCTGGAGTTTTTTCGTGCAATCGATCAGGCGGTCGCGGAGGTCCTGGCCTTCGCGGTTGGGCGGCGCAAACGACGGCGCGATCGCTTCCAGCGCTTCATCACTCAGCAGCGGCTGGATGCGCCGCGAGCGGCGTCGGACTTCCAGCGACTTGCGCCGCGTCACTTCGCGCAGCCACGGTTCGAGACCGGGGCCAACCGGCACGTCGTCGGGATGGGAGACGATGTGGACGCCGACTTCCTGGTAGACGTCCTCCGCCAACTGAAAATCCTGCACGATGGCGTGCGCGTACGCCTGAATCATGATCTGATAGCGCGTCAGAATCTCAATCAGCCTGAGTTCCGCGCGGCGCCCGTCTGACGACATGGAAGTCTCCCTATATAAGGGGTGATCGCTCCGCTTGGAATTAGGCAAGAATTGTGGCAGGATTGCGAGGGGTTAGGGACTGTAGTCCCCAACCACGTCTATAGACGTAATCTTATAACAAATTCGTTACCTGGTCAAAAGCCAGCATGGGGACAATTGTCCCCATCTCATCCCATACCATCCTCAGTCGAACGAATGCGCGTCGTCGGGAATACCTTCCATCAACTGCGTGATGCGCTGCAGGTGGCGGCAGGAGAGCACCAGTTCGACCAGCATTTCCGGACTGCCGTAACCTTTGGCCACGGCTTCGACGATCGAATTCTGGATCTCGGCGAGTTCCGCTTCGGTCGCGGCGATCAGCGCCAGCACGCGCGATTTGGGTTCGGGATGGATCACGGCCGTCTCGGAGCTCGTCGAGACCGGACCCGTAGTCGTGTCGGTGGCCGTCGGAGCCGTGCGGTGCCAAATCCGACTGACGATCGAATGCATTTCGAGAATCTGGCCGACTACGCCGCTCATGTCTGCCAGAAAGGTTTCGACAGGCGTGTTGGCGAGACGGTTGATGCGTTCGTTGAAGGCGAGCGTCAATTCCTGAATGCGCTCGTAATCGTGCGCGACGCGCAGCGCGCCCATGGCGAATTTCAGGTCTCGGGCCAGCGGCTGGCTGCGGGCGACGAGCAGAAATGCGGCCGACCGCGCGGTGCGGGCGAGGTCGTCCATGGACTGCAGCGGATCGGGATTGACGGCCTTGTTTTCCGAGAGCAGACGGCCGTGCACGCGGCGGAGATTGGCGTCCACGCCCGCGGCCAGCGCATCCAGCGTGTCGCTGACCGCGCGCAATCGTTCTTCCAGCAGTCGGTTGCTGAGACTCATGGGTAACCTATTTAGTAGCACCACGCAGGGATGCAAGAGACTTACCAGTGCAGGTGGGACGCCTGCACCACAATTTCTACGCGGTCGGTGCTTTTCACGATTGTGGTGCGGGTGTCCCACCTGCACAGTATTTTCGTGAAACTTCTGCGCATGGGCGTAGTCTAATCGGGTGCGGGGCCGGTGCGGGTGTCTAATGCTCTGTCAGTTCTGGATTTATGTTGGGTAGCGACAATTCTTCTCGGGCGAGGTCTGTGGCAATGAGAAAGCTTCTGGCGTCCATCTGTGGGGTAGCGCTGCTGGGTTTTTTGAGTACGGCGGCGGTGTGCGGCGAGGATGCGACGGCTCCGAAATCGCACGCGCCCGAACGCGCTAAAGCCGACCTTCTGACCAAGCAGGGAAACTGGCGCGACGCCTTTGACGCCTACAGCAAACTCGCGCTTGATCCGACCGATGAAGAAAAGCTGGTCGGCGGCGATTTGAAAAACGCGCTCACGTCACTTCAGCGGCTGGGCCGCGAAGACGAAGTCGATCCGCTCTTCGAGAAAGTCGTCGAGATACACAAGGCCAATTGGCGGCTGCAGCGCGAAGCGGCGCAGGCGATCAACACGTTGCAGCACTTTGGCTACGTGGTCTCCGGGAAGTTCTTCCGGGGCAACCACCGCGGCGGCGGGCAGTACGTCAATTCGATGTTGCGCGACCGCGTGCGGAGCCTGCAGTTGATGACGGCGGCCGTCGCTCAGAGCAAGAATGAAACGGACAAATCAGAGCTGGCAAACTTCTATTTTGAGTTCGCCAAGGCCTGGCAGCAGGGCAACGGCTACTACCCGTCATGGCGGATGCAGGATCTGACCGACTTGACCGTGCTGCCGGACACGGAAGAAGGCTGGAATTACTACGGCGGGAGTACCGGTGGCGCGCCGGTGAATGCCGACGGCACCCCCGTCTACCACGTGGTGCCGAAGTCGTTCGCGGCGAGCACCAGCGACGGCGAACGCTGGCGCTGGTGCCTGATCCAGGCGCAGGAATTGAACCCGGCCATGGTTCAGCAGGTCCGCTTCGAGTTCGCGTCGTTCCTGATGGGACAGTTTGACGTCCAGACGGCCGCGACTTACGCGCGGTATTTTGGCGCGTACAAAGAAGACGGTGCCAAGCAGGACGCGGCCAATCCGTTCGTCTTGAGTTCGCTGAGCGAATCGGAGACCATCGCGAAGCTGGCGACGGGCGTGAAGCGTTTTGCGTTGCCGGACGAATACAACTTCATCAAGCTTTTCCAGCAGAACGCCAACGAACGCGGGCCCATGAGCGAAGCGTCGCTCAATACGCTCGCGCAGATTTTCACCAATCGCCAGCAGTATGAAAAGGCCGCGGACTACTGGCAGCGCAGCATCAAGGAATTTGGCGGGCAGGGCTACAAGCAGGCGCAGCTCAATCAGATCATCGGCAACTGGGGTATGTTCGAAGGCTCCGAGCCGCATGCGTCCGGCGTCGCGGCGCAGATCGATTTCCGCTTCCGCAACGGCAAGAAGGTTGCGTTCGAAGCGCAGGACGTGAACGTCAAGAAGCTGCTCGACGACGTCAAGGCGTACCTCAACACCAAGCCGCAGAACAATCTCGACTGGCAGCGCATTAACCTCAGCGACATTGGCTCTCGGCTGATTCAGGAAAATCAGGCGCAGTATCTTGGCGCGCAAGCTGCTGCATGGACGATGGATTTGGATCCGCTGGAGAAGCATTTCGACAGGCGCGTCTCTGTGATCACGCCGCTGAAAAAAGCCGGCGCCTACCTGCTGACAGCCAAAATGGAAGGCGGCAACGTCTCCCGCGTGCTGCTGTGGATCGACGACACGGCGCTGGTTCAGAAGCAGATGGACAAGTCGGCGTATTATTTCATCGCCGATGCGGCCAGCGGCAAGCCCGTGCCCAACGCGACGGTGGAATTCTTCGGCTACCGGCAGAATTACATCAAGCAGAACCAAGTCGAAACGCTGACCGATTCGTTCACCGAAACGGCTGATGCCGATGGGCAGCTGATTCCCAAGCACAACCTGCACACCAACGAAGGGTTCAACTGGCTGATCACGGCGACGACGCCCGACGGGCGCTTCGCGTACTCGGGCTTCAACGGTGTCTGGTTCGGCACCTGGTACGATCAGGAATACAACCAGACGAAGGTTTACACGATCACCGACCGGCCCGCGTACCGCCCGAATCAGGCGGTGAAGTTCAAGCTGTGGGTCGGACAGGCGAAGTACGATCTGGAAGGCAAGGCCGCCTCCGCCGGATTTCAATACAACGTCCAGATTCACAATCCGAAGAACGAAAAAATCTTCGAGAAGCAGTTCACCGCCGATGAATTCGGCGGCTTCGACGGCGAATTTCAGCTCCCGAAGGACGCGGACCTGGGCGAGTACTACATCATGGTCCCGGGCCTGAGCCAGTTCGGCTTCCGCGTGGAAGAATACAAGAAGCCGGAGTTCGAAGTAAAGGTCGACGCGCCGACGGAGCCGGTGATGCTCGGCGAGAAAATCACCGCGACGCTCAACGCCAAGTACTACTTCGGCGCGCCGGTGACCGACGCGAAGGTGAAGTACAAGGTCTCACGCACGAGCTACTCGGCCAACTGGTATCCGCAAGGCCGCTGGGACTGGCTGTTCAATCCCGGCTACTGGTGGTTCGCGTACGATTACGATTGGTATCCCGGCTTCGGCCGCTGGGGCATGCACCGCCCGCACTTTTCGTGGTGGTGGGGCCAGAATTTCGAGCAGCCGGAAATCGTGATGGAAAGCGAAACGGCGATCGGCGCCGACGGCACGTTGAAGATTGAAATCGATACGGGCCTGGCGAAAGCCATTCATGCCAACACCGATCACAAGTACGAGATCAGCGCGGAAGTCACCGACGCGTCGCGCCGCACGATCACCGGTACGGGCACGGTTATGGTGGCGCGCCAGCCGTTCAAGGTCTATGCGTGGCTCGATCGCGGCCATTACCACACCAACGATGACATCGGCGTGGAACTTTCCGCGCAGACGCTGGACAACAAGCCCGTCGTGGGCAAAGGCGTGCTGAAACTGTTGAAAGTCACCTACGGCGAAGCGAAGGAAGGCGAGAAGGCCGAGCCGATCGAGAAGGAAGTTCAGTCGTGGGATCTGAACACCGATGCACAGGGCAAGGCGCATCAGCAGCTCAAAGCGTCGGAGGGTGGGCAGTTCCGCGTCAGCTACACGGTGACCGATGAAAAGGGACACGCGATTGAAGGTGGTTATGTCTTCACGGTGATCGGCGCGGGCTTCAACGGATCGCAGTTCCGCTTCAACGATCTGGAACTGGTGACTGACAAACGCGAATACAAACCGGGCGACACGGTGCAGTTGATGATCAACACCGACCGCCCGGACACGACGGTACTGTTGTTTATTCGCCCGAGCAGTGGCGTCTGCCTGGCGCCGAAAGTACTGCGCATGGCCGGCAAGAGCGTGATTGAGCCGATCGCGGTCATCAAAAAGGACATGCCGAATTTCTTCGTCGAAGCGCTGACGGTATCCGATGCGCGCGTCCACACGGAAATGCGCGAAGTCATCGTGCCGCCGGAAAGCCGCGTGCTGAATGTTGAAGTCAAGCCGACGGCGACGAGCTACAAGCCCGGCGAGAAAGCATCCGTAGACGTGAAGGTCACCGAACAGAATGGCGAACCGTTTTCGGGTTCCGCGGTGCTGACGGTCTACGACAAGGCCGTCGAGTACATCTCCGGGGGCTCGAAGGTGCCGGACATCAAGAAATTTTATTGGGAATGGCGGCGCACGCATCAGCCCGGCGCCATTTCCAATTTCTCGCACTACACGCATTTGCTGCTCAAGCAGGGCGAAGTGCCGATGGGATTCCTTGGCGTCTTCGGCGACATGCTGATGCAGGATGAAGCCTTAGCCAAGAACAAGGACCGTGGCGCACCGGGCAACGCTGTCGCCAACCGAAAGAAGGGCGAAGGATTTGGCGGAGGACGCGGGATGGCCGGATCGCCACCTGGAGCGCCCATGGCTGCCAGCAAGGCGATGGCGATGGATGCCGCAGAAGAGAAATCCAGTAACGGCGCCTCCCGCCGCGATGAAGCCGATGGCGACTCGGCCGGCGACCCCGGTGAAGCACCGCCGGCGATGGTCGAAGCAACGGTGCGCAAGAATTTTGCCGACACGGCGTACTGGGGCGCGGCGTTGAAGGTCGGCGCCGACGGCACCGCGAGAGCGGAACTGACCATGCCCGAGAATCTGACGACGTGGAAGTTCAAAGTCTGGACGATGGGCATGGGCACTCGCGTTGGCCAGGGCGAAGCCGAAGCGGTCACGACCAAGAATCTGCTCGTCCGACTGCAGGCTCCGCGTTTCTTCACGCAGAAGGACGAAGTGGTGATCTCGGCCAACGTTCACAACTACCTCAAGACCAAGAAGCACGTCCAGGTCTCGCTGGAGATCGAAGGTGGCGTGCTTGACCCCGTGGACGGCGCGCGTGGTCTGCAGGAAAGCGTCGACATCGATCCGACCGGCGAGAAGCGCATCGACTGGCGCGTGAAAGTGATTGCTTCGGGCCAGGCGATGGTCCTCGTGAAGGCGCTGACCGACGAAGAATCCGACGCGATGCAGATGGTCTTCCCGGCCTACATTCACGGCATGGAAAAGGTCGAGTCGTTCTCTGGAAATATTCGTCCGGAGAACACCACCGCTTCATTGGCGTTCACCGTTCCGGCCGAACGCCGTCCGGAAGACAGTCGCGTGGAAGTGCGCTACTCGCCGACTCTGGCGGGCGCGATGGTCGACGCGATTCCGTATCTTGTCGACTATCCGTACGGCTGCACCGAGCAGACAATCTCGCGCTTCCTGCCGGCGGTGATCACGCAGAAGGTGCTGCTGCGCATGAATCTGGACCTCAAGGACATCAAGACGAAGATCACCAACCTCAATGCTCAGGAAATCGGCGACGACGAAAAGCGCGCCGCGCAATGGGGCCGAGATTACGTGAAGGATGTCAGCCATGCGAAGATCAATCCCGTCTTCGATGACGAAGAACTGAAGAACCGCGTCAAGGCTGGCATCACGCGCCTGCAGAGTCTGCAATTGACTGATGGCGGCTGGGGCTGGTTCGGCGGCTGGGGCGAATATGCGTCGGCGCACGAAACGGCGTACGTCGTCCACGGCCTGCAGATTGGCAAGAGCAACGACGTGGCGATCGATCCCAACATGCTCGAACGCGGCCAACAGTGGCTCAAGAATTACGAAGCCAGTCAGATGCAGTTGCTGCGAAACGCGGCGACGGAGACGCATCCGTACAAGTTGCACGCCGATAATCTCGACGCCTTTGTCGCGATGGTGCTGACCGACGCGAAAGCGCCGAACAAGGAAATGATCGACCGCTTGTACACCGACAAGAATTTCCTGACCGCGTACGGCAAGGCGGTACTCGGGTTGATTCTCAGCAAGCAGAAGGATGCCGCGCGTCTGGGCGACGTGCTGAAGAATCTCGACCAGTACCTCACGCAGGACGAAGAGAACCAGACCGCATACTTGAAATTGCCCGAGGACAATCCGTGGTGGAACTGGTACGGCAGCGAATTCGAAGCTCAAGGGTACTACTTGAAGCTGCTGGCCGCTTCAGAACCGAAGTCGGAAAAGACGTCGCGGCTGGTGAAGTACGTCATCAACAACCGCAAGCACGCAACGTACTGGAACAGCACGCGCGACACGGCCATCTGCGTCGAAGCGCTCGCCGATTACCTGACCGCCAGCGGCGAAGACAATCCGGACATGAAACTGGAGATCCTCGTCGACGGCAAGAAGGCCAAAGAGGTGGAGATCAACGCGTCGAATCTCTTCAGCTTCGATAACAAGCTCGTGATCACCGGCAAGAACATCACATCCGGCAAGCACACGGTGGAATTCAAGAAGACCGGCAAGGGTCCGATCTACTTCAACGCCTACGTCACGAACTTCACGATGGAAGACCACATCACCAAGGCCGGTCTGGAAGTGAAGGTCGATCGCAAGTACTACAAGCTGATCCCCGTCGACAAGAAGATCAAGGCCGAAGGCGATCGCGGCCAGTCGGTCGATCAGAAAGTCGAAAAGTACGAACGCCAGGAACTGCCCGACCTGTCGATGCTGAAGAGCGGCGACCTGGTCGAAGTGGAACTGAGCTTCGAGAGCAAGAACGACTACGAATACATCCTGTTCGAAGACATGAAGCCGGCGGGTTTCGAGCCGGTGGACGTGCAGAGCGGTTACACGAAGAAGGGTTTCCAGGCGTATATGGAATTGCGCGACGAACGGGTCTGCTTCTTCTGCCGCACGTTGCCGCGCGGCAACAACAGCATCGCCTACCGGATGCGCGCGGAGATCCCGGGCTCATTCAACGCGCTGCCGACGAAGGCGACGGGCATGTACGCACCGGAACTGCGCGCGAACTCGGATGAGATCAAGTTGAATGTGAAAGACTGACGGTATGGTGAAATGACGAATGTCGAAGACGGGCGTGTCTGTGTGCCAAGGAGCAAGCGGCCGTTCGCTTGCTCCTTGCTGTTGTGCTCTAGATTTTCGCGCAAGCGGTTCGGAATTATCGCTGTCAATAGCACGCTTTTTCAACCGATACGCGTTGAGCAAGGAGCAAGCAAACAGCCGCTTGCTCCTTGTCACACAATCATCGCTTCAATAATTTCTTTCGCGTCTGCGTGATCCACTTCGCGTCTTTCGGAAACTCTGCGTAGTCCTTGCATTTGCACAGCAGTTTTCCGTTCGGGTCGACGCCGAGCGTCTGCAGCAGCGCGTAGTCCTGCAGCGATTCGGCGAAGACTTCCCAGCGGATGGAATCGATCGGGCCGTCGGGTCCGGGATAAACGCAGAACGTATCGCCGTACGGCCAGCCCGGCCATTTGCCGCCGGCACTTTCCTTGAAAACGTCGAGCAACTCTCGGGTCTGCGAGCGATGCCAGTAATTGTAGCCCCAATGCAGGAACAGCTTCGGCTGGAAGCGGTAAAAGAGCCAGCCATTCATGCGGATCTTCGCCAGCGGCGTGTCCATCAGACGGTTGACGAATTTGCCGCGCGGTGAGCAGCAGTAGTAGATGCCGGCTTCGATCTTTTGCGCGGCGAACTGCGGCGCGGAACTGGTCACCGGGATCGGCAGGTCCGTCTCGTGCGCGAAGTCGATCTCGGAGAGCGCATCCATGCTCTTCATCCACGGTGCGAGTTCTTTAAGCAACGCGCGGGCATTGCGATAATTCTCGAGATGATCCTTGTGCGGTTCGTCGGAGACGTGGAAGAAACTCCGCTCAAGTAATTTCTCGCGTTCGAGAAACGCTTTGAATTCCGGCAGGAACTGAGCCAGGAAATTTCGGTACGTGGCGGACGTCGCGCCGGTTTCCGGATCCCAGAGCAGTTCGCCAGCGTTGTCGTAGATGCGGATGGCGTGCTTGACGCCCCACTGCGTGAACAGATGCGTCCATTCGAAGTGCGTCAATCCCACCGATTTCGCAAGATCCGTCCAGCGCTTCACGGCCGACCAGTCGAAACTGTAGCGCTTCCCGAATTTCGAAACCTTGAGCAACTGTGTCGGGCGTTTCACGCCGTCGGTGGGTGGCGTGAAAATCGGGACGTAAATGCAATCTTCAAAATGCTCCGCCAGATTCTTCATGTACGGCGTGACGATCTTCCAGAACGCTTCGTCGAACGCCTCGCATTTGTAAAAATCGCACAGCGCATCGGCATAGAACCACTGCACGACCGGAAAGTTCCGGCGTGGCTTCAGTACGATGTCGTGGACGACCAGGCTGGTCTTCAAGTCGCCGACTGGCTTACCATCGGTGCTTAACGTCGCCAAAATCGCGTACGTCTTTGCGCGCGTTGACGTCGCGACCGTGGCGTTGCACCAGAACGCGCCGGTCTCGCAAGGGCCGAGCGTCAGTGAGGCATCGTCGTACAGCGGATCGGGCGCGTAGCCGGGAAAGTTCCCGGGACCGTCGGATTCGTTCTCCGGCGTATCGGTGTTGCCGTGGGGCAGGGGAATGTAGCCCACGCGTCTCACCCGTGTGACAATTCCAGCCGGCGCGGCCAGGGTGAGTGCCACCGTCTGTGCCTTTTCTGTAGGATTATGGACGGCGACCTGAAACGAGACGCGCTCGCCGCGCGCGGCATCGAGCGTCAAGCGGTCCGTCGGCTTGACTTTAGAATGGGGAAAGATGCGGCGGAGCGTGTCGGAGAGTGCGAATTTCAGGGGCGAGCGAGCGGGCATCGCGAAGACCTCTTGGCCAGGACGGCGCTAGTTTCCATCGAACCATTGACCGGAAGGCAGCAGAGGCTAGTCTGAATAAGGATTTTTGCAAATTTTTAAGGACATCGGGCGGAAAGAGTGTAGGAAATAGTACGTAAGCTTACTAATTTAGGTAAAAACATGCTGACCCGCTATGCCTATCGACTGGCCACTGAACTCTCGCCCCGGCTGGCGCTTAAAGCGGGGTACCTCTATGCGTTCAAGGGCATGCGTGCTATTTCGGCATACAAAAAACGCATGAAGAACGACGAGCTCTACCCGCCGTTCATGTTCATCGCGCTGACCAACACCTGTAATTTGCGCTGCCACGGCTGCTGGGTCGAAAAAGAAGGCAACGCCAACTACATGACGCCGGAGAATCTCGACGGCATCATCAACACCGGTAAAAAGAACAAGGCCTTCTACTACACGCTGCTCGGTGGCGAGCCGTTCATGCACAAAGGCATCTTCGATGTCTTCGCGCGCCATAAAGATTGTTATTTCCAGACCATCACCAATGGCATGCTGTTCACCGAAGAGAACGTGAAGAGGCTGGCCGAAGTCGGCAACGTCACGCCGCTGATCAGCATCGATGGTTTCAAGGAGCAGAACGATCTGCGCCGCGGTCAGGGCGTGTTCGAAGCCGCCGACGAAGGCATGAAGCGCCTGAAGAAAAAGGGCATTTTGTTTGGAACCGCCTGCACCGCCACTGGGAGTAATATGGCGGAGGTGATGAGCGATGAATACGTACAGCACTTCATCGACCGCGGCGCGATGTACATCTGGTACTACGTCTACCGCCCGATGGGCACGCCGCCGCATCCGGAATACTGCGTCAAGAAGGAGCAATTGGTGTGGATGCGCAAGCGATTGCTGGAGTTGCGCCGCAAACACCCGATCCTGATCATCGATACCTACTGGACCGCGACAGGCGAGGCCTTCTGCCCCGCGGCGATGGGGCTGGGGTATCACATCGGGCCGCAGGGCAGCATCGAAATCTGCCCCGCGCTTTCGTTCGCGAAGGAACGCGTCAGCGATAATGGCGGAGACTTGTACAAGACGATCAACGAAAGCGAGTACCTCCGCGGCTTCACGAAGTTTGTGAAGAAGCGGACGAAAGGCTGCGTGATCCTGGAGCATCCGCAGGAGCTCCACGAATTCATCAAGACGTCGGGCGCGGCGGACTACTCCGGGCGCAACACGGCCTTTCAGGAACTGAACGCGATCACGCCGCGGCACAGCCATCACAATCCGGACCACGAAATTCCCGAAGACTACTGGGTCTACCGGTTCTTGAAGAAACAGGTGTTCTTTGGAATGGCAGCGCTGGGATAGCGGACGGCTTCAGGAATCGGCTCGAAAAGTCTCAAATTCAACCATGGTGTGGGTTGATCGTCGTATAGGTGAAGTGAAGTAAGGCGAAAGGCGGAATGGCGAACTTTACCCCCACGGAATTGGCGTCTTCTGTCGATCGCGCATTGAACGCGCTGGTCGCGGGGCGAAATTCGGCGGGATATTGGGAAGGTCGGCTGGCGTCGTCTCCGCTGGGAACAGCCGTGGCGCTGTGCGCGCTGGATCGCGACGATCTTCCGGCGGCGCGCTGGACTTCCGCTTACGCTTATCTTTCAAAGACGCAGAACGCCGACGGCGGCTGGGGCGACACGGAGATCAGCAAAAGCAATCTCGCCGCGTCGCTGCTCGTGCTCTGTGCGGACGCGTGCAACGCGTTTCTCTCCGCAGACGCGCGGAAGTGCGGACTGGCATACACGGAGAAGCTCGGCGGCGTGCGCGAAGGTTTGCGGCGCGTGTACGGCAGCGATTTGACGTTTCAGGTTCCGATTCGGATGACGGCAGCGCATGCAGGGCTGCAATCGTTCACGTGGAACGATGTGGATGCGCTCCCGTTTGAACTTGCACTGGCGCCGCGCTCGTTGATGGGTGCACTGCGGCTGCCGGTCGTCAGTTACGCGCTGCCGGCGCTAGTCTGCGTCGGCTTGTCGCGCCATGCGAAAGCGCCCAGTTGGTTTGCGCCGATCCGCTGGTGGCGGAACCGCATTACGGAACAGGCGCTCGAGGCGATTTTAAAGATGCAGCCAGAGAGCGGCGGCTACTTGGAAGCGTCTCCGATCACCGCGTTCTGCTTGATCGGCCTGAAGTCGGCCGGCCGCGCCGATCATCCGATTGCGAAGAACGCGCGGAAGTTCCTGATCAGCACGCAGCGCGAGGATGGATCCTGGCCGGTCGAAGTGAATCTATCCGTCTGGAACACGACGCGCGCCATCGATGCGCTCGCCGCTGGCGGGTTGCTTGAGACGGCGCTCAGCGAATCTGAACGCGCGACGACGCGCGATTGGTTGCTGCAGCAGCAATGCATGACGCGGTCGGTGTACTCCGACACGCAGCCGGGCGGGTGGGGATGGAATCACCTCGCGGGAAGCGTGCCGGATGTGGATGACACGTCGGGGGCGATTATTGCGCTGCGGCATTTGGGCGTGCCGGAGAATCACGCAGCAATCGCTTCGGGAACGGAATGGCTGATTCAATTGCGGAACCGGAACGGTGGATGGCCTACGTTCTGCCGCGGCTGGGAGAAATTGCCATTCGACCGTAGCGCTCCGGATTTGACGGCTCACGCCTTGCGCGCGCTGTTTCCCGACCAATACAAACTGATGGCGCAGAATTCGTTCGGGCTTACACGCGAGGTATTCACTGCTGGATACGCGTATTTATCCAGCGTTCAACGTGATGACGGTGCGTTTCGTCCATTGTGGTTTGGTTGCGAAAGCAGTTCGCACGAAAGTAATGAAACCTATGGTACGGTTCATGTGCTCCTGGCGTGTAACGGTGTAACGTGTGCCGACGCGATGAAGAAGCGGGCACTGAAATGGCTGCTCTCCATCCAAAACTCGGACGGCGGTTTCGGCGGCACATCCAGCGCACCGAGCACCGCTGAAGAAACCGGACTCGCGCTTCGAGCACTTGTTGCGCAAGGCTACACGTTCGACGACGTCGAATGCCAGCGCGCGGCGCAGTGGCTGGTCGAACATCAGCGCGCGGACGGGTCGTGGAATCCGGCACCGATTGGGTTTTACTTTGCGGTTCTCTGGTACTACGAGGAATTGTATCCGCTTTATTACGCGCTCGGCGGGCTGGGCGCGCTGGCGAAAACGCGGCATGGCATCGAGGCGGCGACAGCGGCATGAAAACCACCGACGTACAGACCACTCCACTCCCCATTGCAGCCGCTCCTGTTGCCGTTCCAGAAGCGCGGCCGGTCTCGTCAAAAGGTCCGCTTGACGCTCTTGCGGTCGCCGCGGCCAAAGGCGTGCAACTTCCTGGCGGTAATTTCGGCGTGCTGGAAAAAGTGGCCAACGTTCCGCAGTCGGAATCGAATCTCGTTCAGGAATTGATCCGTCATCCCGAGTCGGGAACCGTCGAAGCCCGTGCGCCAGTAGCGTACCGCCATGACGAATGGCGGCCCGCCGGCGAGAATTTCAAATCCATTCCGGAATCCAAAGAGCAGCGCGAACTGATCCGCAAACAGGCCGTTGCCGTCGCGGCGAAAATTCCGCGCAACCGGCCGCCGAACAAGCAGGTCTTGTTCAAGGCCGCCGAAGAACTGCTTAAGCCGCTCGGCTACGATCACACTTTTATTGGTTTTGCGATGGTGCTGATCAACAACGAGTACTGGCGCGAAGAGTTTGCCGCGATTCCGTTTGAAAAACGCCTCTTCCTGATGCCGCACTGCCTGAAGCAGGCGGAAAACTGCACTGCGAAAATGGACGACGTCCAGCTCCATTGCAACAACTGCGGACTCTGTTCGATCGCTGACTTGAACAGCGTCGGCGAACGCATGGGCTACAACGTTCTCGTCGCCGAAGGCACGCCGATTGTGCTGAAGCTGATCGCCACGGGTGAAGTCGACGGCATCCTTGGCATCGCCTGCTTGAACGTGCTCGAGAAGGCATTCGACAAGGTGCTGCAGGTTGGCATCCCCTCGCTGGCGATTCCGCTGCTGCGCGACACCTGTCACAACACCGAAGTCGACGAAGACTGGGTGCTTTCCGCGATCGGCTATCAGAAGACCGGCGCGAAACGCACGCGCAGTTTCGTGCCGCTGCTGCGCGATGTCGGCCACTACTTTGATCCCAAGCCGCTGGCGGAGATCGTGCCGTCCGAACGCGGGAGTGCTCCGAAGGGCGACAAGGTCGCCGAAGCCGAACGCATTTCGCTGGCGTGGATGCGCAAGGGCGGGAAGCGCTTCCGCCCGTTCGTCACGGCCGCGGCCTGGCAGGCGCTGACCGACGAAGAAGAAGTGCCGATGAGCGTCAAACGCATCTCGGCTGCGATGGAGATTTTTCACAAAGCGTCGCTGATTCACGACGACATCGAAGACGACGACGATTTCCGTTACGGCACCGAAACGCTCCATAAGTCGCACTCCGTCCCGATCGCGCTGAACATCGGCGACTACCTGCTCGGGCGAGGCTACCGCTTGATCGCCGATGAACTCGACAGCATCGGCGCGGAAAAATCTGTGCGCATTCTCAAGAAGATGGCCGCCTCGCACGTGCGGCTCTCCGAAGGCCAGGGCGCTGAGTTGCTCTGGCGCAAAGGCGGCGAGAAGAACATTCAGGGCATCGAATGTCTGCGACTTTACGCGTTGAAAACGGCACCGGCGTTCGACGCAGCGCTGTATTCGGGCGTGGTGCTAGGCGGCGGCGACGGCAAATGGGATCGCGAACTTTCGGAGTTCTCCAAGCACCTCGGCGTCGCGTATCAGATCCAGAACGACTTGAAGGACGTCGAAGGCGATATCAGCAATAAGGTCGAAGCCTGCGGCGACATCCTGAAAGGCCGTCCGACGCTGCTCTACGCGCTCGCGCTTGAAGCCGCCAACGACGCCGAACGCGCCGACCTACTCAAGGCCGCCCGCGAAGGTCCGCAAACAACTGTGAAGCTTGAGCGCCTGAAGGAGATCTACTTCAAGCACGAGATCCCGCTGCAGGCGGCGTTGCTCGCCGACAATCAGCGCGTGCGCGCGATGAAAGCCGTGGAGTCCGTGAACCACGACGGATTGATGGCATTGTTCACGTTCCTGGCTGCGACGCTGCTCGATTGACGCGCTGCGCATGAGTTTCCTCGCTCTCCTTCGCGACGACGTTCGCATGGGTCTCGCTGCGACGCCCGCCGAATATCGCGCGCGCCACGCGGCATGGATTCTCGCGCGACAAAATGCGGACGGCGCGTTTGCCAACCGGCGCGGCAACTCGGAGCTCTACTACACGACCTTCGCTCTGCGCAGTCTCTCTTCGCTGAATGAGCTCTCGTCCGATGTCGCATCGCGTGCGCAGCAATACCTCCGCGCGTTGTTGAACGAATCACCGGCGGCGCGCATTCGACAGCCAAAGGGCGCGTTCAGCGATGCGGTGATGGCGGCATCGTGGTGGGATGCGTGGGCGTTGTGCGAAGAGGGCGGGGGAGCGGCGCTTTCCGAAACGGAGCGGCAAGCGGCGCGCGACGCCACGGTCTCGCGGCTCGATGCGCTACGTCGCGAAGACGGCGGCTGGGCCAAGACGGATACGGATGCGTGCGGCAGTCTCTATCACACTTTTCTGGCGGCCTGCGCTTATATGCGGATGGGCGTTGATCTGCCCAAGCCCGAACACGGACGCGAATTGCTGCGCAGCCTGACGCAGAGCAGCGGCGGATTTCTTGAGAATCGCTACAGCAAGCGGCCGGGCACCAACGGTTGCGCGGCGGCCATTGCGCTCTCGGTGATTCTTGAAGACCCTGTCGATCCCGAACCTCACGCGGCATTCATCGCCAGCATGTTCAGCGGTGAGGGCGGATTTTACGCCACACCAGCCGCGCCGATCGCCGATCTGCTCAGCACCTACACCGGACTGTTCACGCTGAAGATGCTCGGAAAACTCGACCCGCGCTACGTCGAAGGCGCACTGAAATACGCGCGCAGTTTGGAAGACGCGCAAGGCGGCTATGCGGGGTTTGCGCTCGAACAGATTTCCGATTGCGAATACACGTTTTACGGGCTGGGCGTCGAGAGCATCGGCACTAATTAACAGAGTCATCGGTCATGGGGCATGGGTCATCGGTCATGTTTATGATGTGCGAAAGAGAGCGCGATTTTGTTATGCAATTGCTCGCCGCCTGAATTATTTCTGCCAGCCGGTGAGGACGTACCACATCAGTGTGAGTTGAAAGGGGATGTGGTGAATCGCCAGGCCGGCGGCTCCGCCGAGCAGCCAGCCCCACGAGAGCATGTACGCTTTTGCAAACGACGAAAATTCTCTTTGCGCCGGGCGTAGATGTTTGCGGTGAACTGCTGGCGTGGGTTGTGTGAGGTACTTCCACGCGATCAGGCCGCCGGCGACGCACCACACGCCGACGGGATAATACGCATTGCCGACGCGATCGGTGAACATCAATAACGGCGTCAATCCCGCGAGCAGCATGGCAAAGACGGTCAGCACGCGAAAACGGGGCGGCGCGGCCGCGCGTCGCACGGCCCAGAGGCCCAATACGATTGCCAGCGCCGCGAAGGACCATTCGAAAATCAAACTGAAGCGGCGCAGTGGCAGGCGCGTCTGGTCGTACTCCAGCAGCCACTCCGAATACGAGAGCAGCGGTGCAGTCTTCGCGGTGTCGGCGAGGTCGGGACCGGTGTCGCTGAGCGCTGCTGTAGATGCCACCGAAGATACGGGGGCGGCTGCGGCCGGGGCTTCGATGCACCACAATCCGGTGCTGTCGCGGAAATACAGGCGTCGATTTTCGAAAACCGGAGAGGCGATGAAATCCGTGAAGCCGTGTTTGAACTGCGCCACTTGCTCGAAGACTTTGCCGGGTTTGAAGATCGTGACGATGCTGCCGCCGAACGCGTAGATGTACGGCCCGGCCAACGCGAGGCTGGCATACGAATGCCGCGGCAATTGCTGTTCATATACGAGCGCGCCGGTCGGGGCAGCGAAGACTTGCAGCATGCCGCTGTCTTTGATCGCGTAGAGCAGTCCGTTGAGCAGCAGCGGCGAATTTCCCATGCGACCGCGGATGTCTGAATGGGTGTTGGGATAAAATTCCCAGAGCTGCTGCGGCGCTGCATCGGCATCGAGTTTCACGGCGCGAAGTACCGTGTTGTATTGATTGGGCTGAAAGTGCGCGTGGAAGTACGCCGTATTTCCATCCACCAGCACGGTTGGTCCCCAGTTCACCGGCAGCTTGGAACCGTCGCCTTGAAATCCCGCCCCGAGCAGGTTGCGCTGCAGGATCTGGCCCGTGTGCGGATCCAGCAGGATTCCCGCGGATGCCACGGCGTAATGCTTCCCGTTCAGCGTGATCGGCACGCAGGAACCTTCCTGCGTGCCCTCGTCGGTGTGCCAGAGCTTCTTCCCGGTCGCAGCGTCGAATCCGCACAGTCGATCATCGCCTTTGCCGCCAACAAGCAGCACGCCATCAATCAAGCATGGCGAAACAGCAACGCCACTGATCTTGTCGGCGACATTGAATTCCGCGAACCACTCTCTCGTGCCATCAAGATCGTAGCAGACGACGATGCCATGCCCGAACACGCACCAGACATGCATTCCATCGGAGACCGGTGTCGGCGTCGTGTATCCGTACGTGCTGAGCCAATCTGTGCGCGGCAAAGCGGCGCGATCTTTCGCACCTTCTCCGAGCACATCCGAAAGCGTGTTCGGGCGCGACCAGAGCACTCGGCCATCGGCTTTATTGACACACAACAGCGTGCTCGGCTCTTCGAGCGTGAAGACTTTGTCGCCGACAATAATTGGAGACGCGTTCGCTCGTTTTTTGAGTGGCAGGTGCCACGCGACGTTTTCAGTGGCGTTCCAACTCAGAGGCGGCGTGGCGTCCGGAAAGTGCCCGCCAAACCCGTTGCGAAACGACCAGACCCCGCCGGGGGCATCCTCGCCACCCCACGCGGCGCCGAAAACCAACGCCGCCAGTAGCGCTGCGCCGACGGCGGAGCACCGGATTCGGTTCGTCTTCACATCATGCTAACGAGCCGGCGAGCGCAAACTTGCAGCGGTCACTTCGCCCAAACAAGATGCATGTTCCGGATGTACCCGGCGTAATCCACGTCCGAGCCCGGCTTGCCTCCGGGGGCCGGCGGCAGAATTTCCAGCTGCAACAGGAAACGTCGGTTGGAGAAGTTGGTCAGATCAATGCGGTTTTCGATCCACGGTTTGGAGTCGGTGATCTTCACTTCCGTCTGCCGCAGCACTTCCGCGCCTTCGATGGTGGCGTGGAGCAGCCAGACGTGAGCGGGATCTTTGGAGGTGATTTCGAAAACCAATTCCGGCTTCTTGTTGGCGAAGGCTTTCGGAACTTCGATCAGCGCACAGAGTTTCGCTGGGCCTCGCTGGATCGGTTTCAACATCACGACGTTGTTGCGCCCATGAAAGACATTTTCGCGCAGGGAGCGCGCTTCATCGTAATCGCGGCAGAACCAGCCGTTGTAATCGCGGAGGAAGGAGGCGCCGGGGATGGTGCCTGGCAACGGCAGAATCACCACAGGCGTCGTGCTGACGATGGGACCTTCCGGCATCATCCCGGTCTTGGGCGGTGGAGCATTGACGCCCGGCGTAATCGGTGGCGTGCCCCCCGGGGGCGGCGGATTGTTGATCGTGTTGGGTGGCGAATCGGGAGGGTTCGGACCTGGCGGCGGTTGCGCGCCTGCCTTGTTTTTTTCAAGCAGCGCGATCATGGGGTCTTTGGAGTTATCGGGTGGTAATCCCGGCGGCGTCACCGTTCCGGTTTTTCCAGCCGTGGGCGGCGGCTGCGGCGGAGTCTTCTTGACCTCGACGTCCGGCGCGTCGTCGTCGGTATTCCGCGATTTCTGGCGGCTTCCGCCGGCAATGAGCGCGTTGACATCCTCGTTCCCTCCACCACCGTCGTTCAGCAGTTCTTTTGGCCTGGCGGGAGGACCGGCAGGCTTGACGACCACCTCCGGCGGT
This sequence comes from Planctomycetota bacterium, assembly GCA_038227875.1. Taxonomy (GTDB): domain Bacteria; phylum Planctomycetota; class SZUA-567; order H5-PLA8; family H5-PLA8; genus JBBRPR01. The sequence goes on along the minus strand of JBBRPR010000073.1, from coordinate 17,904 downwards.
TTCTCGACGGGCTTGGGCGGCGGCGTTGCGGCCACTGGTTTGATTGGAGTCGGCGGCGGCTTGGTCATTTCGGCCACGGTCGGCACGGCCGGCGGCGGAGCGGTCGGAACGATCGGCTTGTCGAATTCCCGTTGGTAGACGCCGTAAACCAATTTCGAAACGAGCACCAGCACAACCAGCAGGACCACCAGCCGGATCGTCGATGCGACGGTAAACAGCGGCGCTTTCGGCGGCGGTTCGTAATCGGGGGCGTCGCTGGGCAGCCCGGGAACTCCCGCGTTGCCTCTGGACTGAATCTGTCCCACAAGCTGTCCGCGGGCGTCGGGCTGTTTGTGCGTGACGATGACACCGGCCGAAGCCGCGGTCTCGATGGGCTGCAGCGACAATTCATCGTCGGAACTGGCCGTGGAAATGGGGCGGGGAGCGGACGTCGCAGTCGTACCGCGCGGATCGCCGGCGCGCTTATTGCAGCTCGAACAACTCCGCTCGGCCGGATTTTCTCCCGGCAACATTGCGCTCATGTATGGCGCGCCGCAATGCGGGCACCGTTCAATGGTGATGGCCATGCTGCCGTCCTTTGCAAAATGTAGGAGGGTGACGACAGCTTAAACTGTATCGTTTTTTCGCTTTTTCCCCAAACCTTTTTGGCGGGAGGTTTCAGCATTCAACTGGGTCTGGCAGGCATCCGCGACGCGTTCAAGATCGAGCAGAAATTGCTCGCGGCGCTTGAGCGGCACGGCGTCGAGGATCGATTCCTGAAGGTCGAGGGCGATCGTGCGCAATTCAACAAAGTGCTGTCGGCCTTCGGGAAGAACGGAGACGCGGTGCGCGCGGCGGTCGTCTTCGTGCGTGCGCCGTTCCAGCAGGTTGCATTTCTCCATACGCGACAGCAGGGATGCCATGGTGTTCGGGTCCGAGCACATGCGCTCGCACAATTCGCGCTGGGTAAGGCCTTCGGGCGGGCCTTCAGAAAGCAGGCGGAGAATCGTATACTGATCGGGCGTCAGGCCGGTGTGGGCGATGCGGCGGCGGAAAGTCTGATTCAAATTGTACCAGGCGCGACGTAATAATGGCGGAAGGCGCCGCACGGGGCCAGTTTGTGGGATTTCGCCGGGGGCTAAAAAATTCTCTGCTTTGTCGTTTTTCATGGTGTAGAAAACATTGTGAAATTAGTACGTATAGGTATAATCTCACTCCGACACATGGCTGGTCCCTTGCTTTGATGCACTGGAGGAAAACTTAACGTGACTCTCCGACGGACGCCACTGCTTGTTCCATTCTTCTGTACTATTCTTTCACTCGGCTGCGTTCTCGCTGCCGATCCACAACCGGCACCCAAACCCGTTGACGGCTGGTTGAGCTGGCGCGGTCCGCACCAGAATGGGTCCAGCGACGAAAAGAACCTTCCCGAGAAATGGACGCCCGATGGCGAGAACTCGCTCTGGACGGCGGATATTCCCGGGCAGTCGACTCCCGTCATCGCCAACGGCCGGCTCTACGTCATGGCTTACATCGGCAAGGGGCAGAATCTTCAGGAAGGCCTTTTTTGCGTCGACGCCAATACCGGCGAAGAAAAGTGGCGTGCGCTGTTTAACGACTACCTCAGCGACATCATTTACACGCGTTACGCCAGCTCTTCTCCGGCGATCGACCCGGAGACTGGCAACATCTATATGCAGGGCACGCAGGGCATCCTCGCGGCGTTCACGCCCGACGGCAAAATGCTCTGGTCCCACCATATGATGGAAGAGTTCGGCCGCATGACGTTCCCCAACGGCCGCACGGCAAGCCCCGTGATCGACGGGGAGCTGGTGATCGCCAGCGGCATTACCTCGAATTGGGGCGCGCACGGTCCGGCGGCACACCGCTTCTACGGCTTCGACAAGAAGACCGGCGACCTGATCTGGGCCTCGCAGCCGGGCGTGCGTCCGCGTGACAGCTCGTATTCGACGCCGGTGCTGGGATTCTACAAAAACATGCGGGTATTTTATTGTGGCGGCGGCGACGGCTCGGTCTACTGCGTTAACGCACGCACGGGTGACCCTATCTGGCGCCGTCAAATCTGCGAAGGCGGCATCAACGCCTCGCTCCTGATGTACAAGGATTTGACCCTCGCAGTCCATGGCAACTCGAACATGAACAGCTCCATCACCGGCAGCATGGTCGCCGTCCGTCCCGGAGATTTTCAGGCGCCGCCGCCGGATCCAACCAAAGCGCCGGTGACGCCGGAACTTCCCGCCACGGCGGAAGTCTGGCGCAACGACGACATGCTGAGCTTCGCATCGAGTCCGGCGCTGGGCGACAATAAGGTGTTCCTCGTCGACGACGTCGCCAATCTGCACTGCCTGGACGCCGAGACTGGCAAGAACCTGTGGGCCAAGCCGCAAAATCTGGGCGGCGAACAGCGCACCAGCGCTCCGACCTATGGCGATGGCAAGCTGTATGTGGCCATTCAGGACGGCGTGTTCTTCATCTTGAAGATCAAGGCAGATGGTTCGGGCTGCGACGTGCTGACCGAAGCAAAACTGGGCAACGAAGAAAACTGTTACGGCGCGCCCTCGATTTTCGGCGGACGCGTTTATTTCCAGACCACGCGCCGGCTGTACTGCATCGGCGCGAAAGATGCGCCTGTACCTGTGCCGGTTGCTGCAGCGCCTGCTCCCGTGGTGGCTCCAGAAGCTCCCGCGAAAATGCTGGTCGTTCCCGCCGACATGCTGCTGCACCCGAAAGACAAGCAGCCGCTTCGCATCATCGAAGTCGACAAGAACGGTCAGTGGCTCGCGTCCAAAGAAGGCGCGGCGGCCAAGTGGGCGCACTACATTCCCCCGTACGCTTTGGTGAAGTCGGAACTGGATGGCGAAATCGAAGGCGGTGCTCTGGTGGTCGGCGAAAAGACCACGCCCTCCGCCGGCGCTTTCAAAGGCGAGGTGGACGGCATCTCCGGCACGACGCGCGGACGCGTCCTGCCCGGACTTCCACTGACGGAAGATTTCGAAAAGTTTACGCTGATCAAGACCGACGATCCGAAGTTCCCCGAGACCCACCAGAAAGTACCGTTCGCGTATCCGCCACTCTCGTGGATCGGCGCGCGCTTCAAATGGGAGATTCGCGAAGTCGGCGGCAGCAAAGTTCTGGCGAAGACCATTGAAGACGGCCTCTTCCAGCGCGCGTTCACCTTCATCGGTCATTCCGATATGTCCAACTACACGATTCAGGCAGACATGATGAGCGACGGCAAGTTCCGCACGGTCGCTGGCCAGAAACGTCTCTCCAGCATGTCGGACGTGGGGTTGCTCAACCAGCGATACATGATCGTGCTCCAGGGCACGTCGCAGCGCCTGATCATCACCAGCAACGCCGAACTCTTCCAGAAGTCGGTGCACTTTAAATGGGATCCGGGCGTCTGGTACACGATGAAGACCGACGTGCGCATCGATCCCGCAACCAAGAAGGGTACAATCCGCGGCAAGGTTTGGCCAAAGGGAGAGGCCGAACCGGCGGAGTGGACGATCACCGCCGAGCAGAAAACGCCCAACGAAAGCGGCACGCCAGGCATCTTTGGTTTCAGCCCGAAAGCGCCCGTGTACGTCGACAACCTCAGCATCACTCCGAACGATAAGTGAGCGCGGCAGTCAGTTCCGACGGTGTGATTTGGACTTCGGTTGCGGGAAAGGAAAGCATGAGCAAAACATTTATCGCCTCAACTTCCAACGTGATGCTGGGTTTGGTTCTGGCTGCTGTGAGCTGGGGGGCTCGCGCGGGCGATTGGCCGCAGTGGGGTGGCGGGCAAAACCGCAACATGGTCTCCGATGAAAAGAATCTGCCCGACGACTGGAGCCCTGGCGAGTGGACGGCGAAGGGCGATTGGGATGTTTCCAAAGCCAAGAATGTCAAGTGGGCGGCGAAGCTTGGGTCGGAATCGTACGGCAATGTTACGGTTTCCGGCGGCAAGGTATTTGTCGGCACCAATAACAAGAATCCGCGCAACCCGAATATTACCGGCGACCGCGGCGTGATGATGTGCTTCGACGAAGCGACCGGAAATTTTTTGTGGCAGCTCACCGTGCCGAAGCTCAAGGAAGGGCGCGTCAACGACTGGCCGGAAATTGGCATCTGTTCTTCACCGACGGTCGACGGTGATCGCGTCTACGTGGTCACCAATCGCGGCGAGTTGCTCTGCCTGTCGGTCGATGGCTTAAAGAAAGGCAACCGCGGCCCGTTCAAGAACGAAGGAATGTACGTCAAGGATCCCGACAAGCTTGCCGGCGAACCACTCGACAAATTCGCATCGATGCCGGTGGACGACACCGAAGCCGACATCATCTGGCGCATGGACATGCGCGATCCCGAAGTGCTCGGCGCGTTTCCGCACAACGCCAGCAACTGCTCCGTGTTGATCGACGGCGATCGGCTCTTCTGCACGACCTCCAATGGCGTCGATTGGGGACATAGCTATGTTCCGTCGGCGCTCGCGCCCAGTTATTTCTGCGTCAATAAGCTGACCGGCGAAGAACTGTGGGAAGACGAACTGAACCTCGCCAACAGCACGCGCGAAGATTGCGGCATCAGCCGCCGCATCTTTCACGGCATCTGGTCGAATCCGTCGCTGGGCGTGGTCAACGGTAAGAAGCAAGTCTACTACGGCGGCCCCGACGGTTGTCTCTACGCGCTCGATTCTGAAACGGGAAAGACAGTCTGGTGGGGCGACGGCGTGCTGCCGCAGCAGAAGAAATCGCCCTCCGGCAATTTCTATCCGTACGGTCCCGCCTCACCGAAAGGTCCGAGCGAAATTGATTCGACGCCGGTCTTCCTGAACAACCGCATCTACGTCGCCAACGGGCAGGATCCCGAACACGGCGCCGGTGACGGTGTCCTCACCTGCTGGGATGCGACGAAGACCGGCGACATCACCGGCGATGGAAAAATCTGGTTCACCGACAAGATCCACCGCAGCATCGCTTCACCTTCTATTGTCGGCGATCTGCTCTTCATCGGCGACTTCAGCGGCTACATTCATTGCTTCGATGTCAAGACCGGCAAGAAGTACTGGGAATTCCCGTCCGGCGCCCGCATGTGGGGTTCGACGATGGTTGCCGATGGTAAGATCTATTTCGGCAACGACGGCAAGGAAGCGTTCATCATGGAAGCGACCAAGGAAGCACCGAAAGTTCTCAGTCGCGTGAAGCTGAAGGATTACATTCGCAGCACGCCAGTGGTCGCAAATGGTGTTCTGTACATCGTCTCCAACACGCATCTGTTTGCGATTCAGAAGAAGTAAGCACCGTCCACATTGCGGAGCAATTTATGAAGCGTGTCCTGCTGGTCTTAATGGTGCTCGCGGTCTACTGTCTGCACCAGGATTTCTGGAACTGGAAAAATGCGCAGCTCTTCAGCATTTTGCCGGTCGGCCTGGCCTACCACGCCGGATTTTCCGTGCTCTGCGCGGTAATGATGTTTGTCCTGGTCGCGACCGCGTGGCCGGAACATCTCGAAGTTGAAGAATCCGAGCAGGTGCCGTCGAGCCGCGGGGAGGGACACTAATGATTCCCGTGATCGTCGTCTTCATCTACCTGGCCGTAACGCTCTACATTGGCAGCATTGCCTTCCGTAAATCCAAAGATAACACAGAGGATTTTTTCCTCGCCAACCGCACCATCGGACCGATGGTCTTTTTCATGTCGTTGTTCGCCACGAACATGACCGCGTTCGCGATCCTCGGCAGTTCAGGCCTGGCCTTCCGGCGCGGCGTTGGCGTGTATGGATTAATGGCCTCGTCGTCCGGCTTCATGATTCCGCTGACCATCTTTTTGATCGGCACGCGCCTCTGGTCGTTGGGCAAGCGGTTCGGCCATATGACGCAGGTCCAGTTTTTCCGCGACCGCTGGGAATGTTCGGGGATTGGTACCTGCATCTTCGGCTTAAGCGTCGCGATGCTGGTTCCGTACATGATCATCAGCATCATGGGCGGCGGCCGCGTGCTTCACGACATCAGTTCCAAGAAGGGCGACGACGGCAGAGTTGTCATGCTCCAGGTCATGAAAGACGGTCAGCCGGTGATGGTCGAACAGAAGACTCCAGTAAAAGGTGAAGACGGCAAGCCGGTGATGATTCCCGTCGTCAAGGACGGCAAGCCCGCCCTTACGCCCGATGGCAAGCCCGTCCTGGCACCAAAGATGGACGTGAAGATGGTTCCGAAGATGGAAGCCGACTGCTACGTCAGCTTCGAAATCGGCGCGGCGATTGTTGCCATCGCGGTGACGTCGATCGTCTTCTTCGGAGGCATGCGCGGCACAGTCTGGGTGAACATCTTCCAGACGTTGCTCTTCCTCTTATTCGGAACGGTCGCCATCGCGGTGATCGGCGGAAAGTTGCCGAATGGATTCGCGTCGTACTTCACAGAGATGGCCAACGATCCGGCCAAGAGCTTCTACGTCACACGAGAGCGCATCTCTGAGCGGGAGTTCTGGAGCTATACGCTGATACCACTGTCCTCGATCATGTTCCCGCATATGTCGATCATGTGTTTGTCGGCGCGCAAGGTATCCGCGTTCAAACGGACCGTGGTGCTCTACCCGCTGGCGATCATGGCGATCTGGCTTCCCTGCATTTTCCTCGGCGTGATCGCGTCGCAGGTGCTCAAGCAGCCCGTTCCCCCCGGTACGGAAGACGGCGTACTTCTGCTGCTGCTCAACCAGTTCGCGCCTCCGGTTCTGGCTGGAATCCTCGGCGCAGGCATCATCTCCGCCGTGATGGGCTCCGACTGCCATCAGGTTCTTGCGATCAGCACGATGTTCACGAAAGACCTTTTCCAGTACTACGGCGGTCAGAAAAAGTACGGCGAAAAAGGAGGCGTCTGGTTTGCGCGCGCGTTCATCATCGTCCTGACGCTTGTCGCCTACGGCGTGGCGCTGGTGACGGCGACGAATATCTTCGAACTCGCCATCCGTTACGCTTTCTCCGGATTCGCCGCGATGGCGCCGGTGATGCTCGCCGCGCTCTTCTGGAAGCGCTCCACTAAATGGGGCGCACTGGCGTCGACGCTCTACGTCGCCGCGTCGCTCGTGTTCTACGGTTATCTGCAATACCACTACAAGACCGGCGACGTCATTGTGCCAGGCGCTGAAGCCACCTCGGTGCCGTGGCTGGAATCCGCGAAGGTCGTGGGCGACATTCGCGTAATGGGCTTCATGACTGTCGTCCCGATGGTCTTCGGTTCGGCCATCTGCATGGTGATCGGATCGCTGCTGACGCGTCCTCCGAGCGCCGCGACGATCGAACGGTACTTCTCCAAGACGGCAACGACTGAGATCAAGGCAGGGCAGCCGGAACTGACGCCGGCCGCTTAAGGCAAGTGGGCACGCTCTTTCAGGGGAACTCGAATGACTGCAGCAGGGTTGGAATCGGCCGTCCAGACGGCTTCGCAGAAACTCGACGCGCATCTGCGGGAAATCATTGCGTGGCATTTTTCGCCTGAAACCGGAACGCCGTTCTGGCTCGATTGGGCGAAGAAGGCCGGCTGGAATCCCGTCGAGAAGGTCAAGTCCGTCGCCGACCTGAAGCACTTCGATCATTTTCAGGACGACTGGTTGCGCGACGAACCCAATGAACGCTGGGTGCCCAACGCTTACAAGACACGCCCGTTTCACATCTTTGAAACCGGCGGCACTACCGGTATGCCCAAGCAGCGCGTGAGCTGGGAAGACCATAAGGTCGACTACACGGAATTCTCCGCGACACTCAACGACGAATTCTTTCCGAAGGGCTCGAAGTGGCTGATGCTTGGTCCCACCGGTCCGCGCCGCCTGCGTCTGGCGATCGAACATCTGGCCAACGTGCGCGGCGGTTCGTGTTACCACGTCGACCTCGATCCGCGCTGGGTCGTCAAGCTGCTGGCGCTGAAGAAATTCGACCAGGCCAACGAATACAAGGAACACGTCATCGACCAGGCCGTAACGCAGCTTAAAAATCGCAAAGGTATCCACTGCCTCTTCACCACGCCCAAGCTGCTCGAAGCGCTCAGCAACAAGATCAACGTCACAGAGGCTGGTATTAAAGGCGTTTTCTGCGGAGGTACGTCGATGACGCCGCAGATGATCCGTTTCCTGACTGAAGAAGTTCTCGAAAACCGCGCCGCGTTCGTGCCGACCTACGGCAACACGCTAATGGGCCTGGCCTGCAGCAAGCCGCTGGAACCGGAAGACAACTGGAGCGCCACGTACTTCGCGCCACAGCCCCGCGCCGTCCTGCGCGTAATCGACCCCAAGAATCCCGATCAGACCGTCGGCTACGGCGAATGGGGCCGCGTTGAATTGACCACGCTGACCAAGGAATTCTTCATGCCCCGCTTCCTTGAGCGCGACGAATGCATCCGCCGTCCGCCCTGCACGCTGTATCCGTGGGACGGTGTGCGGGATGTTCGGCCATTTGGAATGCTGGAGAAAAAAGTGGTCGAAGGAGTGTACTGATAACGGACGATCTGTTGCCGCCGGAGCTTCGCGTGATGAAGCTCCGATGGAAAATGGAAAATGAATAATGGAAAATGGAAAATGACTCCGTTAAGCATCCCCGCACTTCGCCTCGGCAAGCCTTACGTCAGCCTTGACACCACCGACGTCATCGACCACCGCAGCGGCGAAAAGCTCGCCGCCGTGAGCCAGGTCAACGCCGGCATCGTGAAGCGCGATCTGCCGAAGTACGCCGCTTCGCGCGCGGCATTGCGAAAATTGAAGTCCGAAGAACTGATCGCCCTCTGCGCCAAGGCCGGACAACTGTTCCTGGAAGGCACGCTGCCCGTCGGTGAAGGCGCGACTCAGACACCCGATGAATACGTGAAGACACTCTCCGCCTCCAGCGGACTGCCGCACAACATGGTTCGGCAGAACATGAAGAAGGTTCACCACGTCTTCGTCGAAATGCGCACGATTTTGAAAGGCCTGACGCGCGGCCTCGATCTCCGCGCGCTCGACGAAGGCCTCGGCGAACAGGCCGGCGCACCGGTAAGCTTTTTTCCCGTGACGCAGTCGCTGGGCGCGGTCCTGCCGAGCAATTCGCCGGGAGTCAATTCGCTCTGGATTCCGGCCATCGCGCTGAAGATTCCCGTGATCTTGAAGCCCGGCCGCGAAGAACCGTGGACGCCGTTCCGCATCATCCAGGCCTTCATCAAGGCCGGCGTTCCGGCCGAAGCCTTCGGTTTCTATCCCACCGATCACGAAGGCGCAGCGGAGATCGTCAACTCCTGCGGCCGTGCGCTGCTCTTCGGCGATGAAGGTACCACCGCGCGCTGGGCCAACAACCCGAGCGTCCAGATTCACGGGCCGGGGCGCAGCAAGATCCTCATCGGCGAAGACTGCATCGATTCATGGCGCGATTACATGGACGTGATCGTCGATTCGATTTCGCGCAACGGCGGCCGAAGCTGCGTCAATGCCTCGGCGGTGATCGTCCCGCGCCACGGCCGCGAAATCGCCGAAGAGCTCGGCAAACGCCTCGGCCCCGTCGGCGCGAAAACGCCAGATGATCCGGCGGCGGCGCTCTCCGGTTTCGCCAACGTCAAGATGGCCGACTGGATCGACGACACGCTCAACGAAGGCCTGAAAACCCCCGGCGCGCGGGAAGTCACTGCTGAATACCGCGGCGGCCCCCGCAAGCAGGTGCTCGACGGCGGCACGTACATGCGCCCGACCATCGTGTACTGCGAAAACTTCGCCCATCCGCTGGCCAACCGCGAATTTTTGTTTCCCTACGCCAGTGTTGTAGAAGTGCCCCAAAAGGATATGCTCAATACCATCGGCCATTCGCTGGTGGTGACGGCGATCACGAAGGACGCGGAATTTACCGACGCGCTGCTGTGTTCTCCTCTCGTGGACCGCTTGAACATCGGCCCGATTTCGACGATCCAGGTGGCGTGGGATCAGCCACACGAAGGAAACCTGTTCGAATTTCTTTACCGCCAGCGGGCGATTCTGGTCAGCGAAAGGCGCGGATAAACGATGCCGGAAAGGCGCTTCGATTTTCACTCCCGGACGCGCCTGATGTACGGCGACGGCCTGATCGATACGCTAGGTGAACTCGTGCGCCAGTACGGCGGCAAGCGCGCGCTGGTCGTGACCGATTCGGGCATCGCCAAAGCCGGGCACGCGGCGCGCGCCGAACAATCGATCGTCAAAGCCGGCCTGGCCGCGTTCGTTTACGACAAGGTACGCGAAAATCCCAACACGCAGCACGTCGCCGATTGCGTCGCCGCCGCGCGCCAGCACGACATCGATTTCATCGTCGGACTCGGCGGCGGCAGCAGCATGGACACCGCCAAGGGCTCCAATTTCATCCTCACCAACGGCGGCAAGATGGCCGACTACTGGGGCGTCAACAAGGCCGCCAAGGCGATGCTCCCGCTGATCGCCATCCCGACCACCGCCGGCACCGGCAGTGAATGCCAATCGTTCGCCCTGATCTCCGACGAAGCCACGCACCAGAAAATGGCCTGCGGTGACGACAAGGCCTACGCCAAAGTAGCGCTGCTCGATCCGCTGCTGACCTTGTCGCAGCCCCAGCGCGTCACCGCCAACACTGGCATCGACACCATTACGCACGCGCTGGAAGCCCACGTCACCAACGTTAACACCGCCGTCTCGCAGCTCTTCTCACGCGAATCGTGGAAGCTGGCGGAAGGCAGCCTGGAGACGGTGCTGAAATCACCCGCCGATCTTCCCGCGCGCGGGCGCATGCTCCTGGCCTCCGCCTACGGCGGCACGGCTATCGCGCAGTCAATGCTCGGTGCCGTCCACTCCGCGGCCAATCCGCTCACCGCGCACTACAATATCGTTCACGGCCAGGCCGTCGGGATGATGCTGCCGCACGTCGTCCGCTTCAACAGCCGTGATCCGCGCACGCTGCAGCACTACGTCGACCTTTCCGCGTCCGTGGGTCTCGCGCGGCGCAACGACGATCCGGCCGAAAGCATCGACGCGATGCTCTCGCGCATTTGCGAACTGCTGACCGCCGCCGAAATTCCCGACAGCCTGAAGGATTGCGGCGTTCAGCACGATGCGATCCCAACGCTGGCGCAGGAAGCCGCGCGCCAATGGACGGCCAATTTTAATCCCGTGAAGATCACCGCCGACGACTTCGTCTCCCTTTATGAAGCCGCGTTTAAATCCCGCCGCGAGACGCTGAAAGTCAAACCTCAACCGCCCGCGTCACGCCGCAAAGAACCTGGATGGTGAACCATGAAACGAATCCTCATTTCTTGTGTTCTGGCTGGACTTGCGTGTGTGTTGCTGGTGGCTCAGAACAGCCGCGCTGCCGATGACAAGCAGAGTTGGCCGATGTTCCGCGGCAATCCCGCGTTGACGGGCGTCACCACGGAAGTGCTTCCGGAAAAACCGAAGCTGCTCTGGACGTTCAAATCCGAAGCGCCGATCAAAGGCTCGCCGTGCATCGTCGGCGACCGCATCTATGTGGCGTCGCTGGACGATTCGCTCTATGCGCTGAAAAAATCCGACGGCACGAAGATCTGGCAGTTCAAGGCCGGTGGCCCAATCGAATCTTCGCCCTGCGTCGTCGACAAACTCATTTACATCGGCTGTTCCGATCACCTTGTCTACGCCGTCGAAGCGGAAACCGGCAAGGAAAAGTGGCGCTACGAAGCCCAAGGCGACATCAAGGGCGCGCCCAATTACGTCGACGGCAAGATCATTGTCGGCTCGTACGACAACAGTTTGCATTGCATGGATGCGCTGACAGGGAAGGGGCTCTGGACGTTCCCGACCAGCAATTACGTCAACGGAGCTCCCGCGATCGCCGGCGGCGTGGCGATCTTCGGCGGCTGCGATGGCGCGCTCCACGCGGTGGACGTCAAGAGCGGCAGCGAAACCAATGCCGTGGGCGTCGGCAACCCGATCGCCGCTAGCGCCGCCGTTTACGGCGACATCGCTTACGTCGGCCATTACGGCAACGAAGTCATCGCCGCGGACATGAAGAAGGGCGAAATCGTCTGGCACTTCGAAAATCCGCACGCGTTTCCGTTCTTCTCCTCTGCCGCCGTGAACAAGGAAAAGGTCGTCATCGGCGGACGCGACAAATGCGTGCACTGCTTCGATCGCGAGAAGGGAAAGGAACTCTGGACCTTCACCGCGCGCGGCAGCGTCGACAGTTCTCCCGTGATCGCCGGCGACAAGATCGTGGTCGGCTCAGACGACGGGCGCGTCTACATTCTGACTCTGGCCGACGGCAAAGAAGTCTGGAACTACGAAATCGGCTCGGCCATTGACAGCTCCGCAGCTGTCGCCGACGGAATTTTCGTGATCGGCGCCAGCGACGGCCTGCTCTACGCGTTCGGAAAGTCGGATTCCCCTGGGAAATGAGGTTCAGTCATGAGTGCCACCGATGTCGCCACCGCTCCGGCGCGTAATCCGAACTCCGAAGACACCACCGTCGGCAATTATTTTGTCTCCAACTACCCGCCGTTCAGCTTCTGGAAACCAGACTACGTCGGCGATGCCCTGAAAGTGCTCGACCAGAAACCCGCCGCGTCCACGCCGCTGGGCGTCTACCTGCACATTCCGTTCTGCCGCAAGCGCTGCCACTTCTGCTATTTTCGCGTCTACACCGACAAGGATTCGATCCAGATCAAGGCGTACCTCGACGCCGCCGCGCACGAATTGGAACTCTACGCCAAGACGCCGTACGTCGCGGGCCGCAAGGCCAACTTCGTCTATTTCGGCGGCGGCACTCCCTCGTACCTCTCGTCCGATCAGCTGACCTGGCTGGTCAGCAAAATGAAAGCGTCAGTGCCCTGGGACGAAGCCGAGGAAGTCACCTTCGAATGCGAGCCCGGCACGCTGACCGAACACAAGCTGAAGGTGATCAAAGACGCCGGTGTCACACGCTTAAGTCTTGGCGTGGAGCACTTCGACGATCACATTCTGGAAATCAACGGCCGCGCGCATCTCTCCAAGGAAATCCACCGCGCCTACGGCTTCGCGCGCAGCCTGGATTTTGCGCAGATCAACATCGACCTCATCGCCGGCATGGTCGAAGAGACCACCGAGAAGTGGCAATCGGCCGTCAGCCAGGCGCTGGCCATGGCGCCCGACAGCGTCACGATTTACCAGATGGAAGTGCCGTACAACACGACCATTTACAAGGAGATGAAGGCCGCCGGAAAGCTGACTGCGCCCGTCGCCGATTGGGCCACCAAGCGCGCGTGGGTGAACTACGCCTTCACCGAATTCGAAAAAGCCGGCTACACCGTCGCCAGCGCCTACACCGTGGTCAAGAACAAGGCGAAGACAAAGTTCGTCTACCGCGACCGCCTTTGGGCCGGCGCCGATCTGCTGGGCCTGGGCGTCGCCTCGTTCGGCCATCTCGGCGGCACGCACGTCCAGAACCGCGACCAGTTCCCCGACTACCTCGCGTCACTGACCGAAGGAAAACTCCCGATCAACCGCGCGCTCACGCCGACGGCACAGGAACGCCTGATCCGCGAGTTCATTCTTCAACTCAAGCTTGGCCATTCGAGCATCAGCTACTTCAACACAAAGTTCAGCGCCGACGTCCTGAACGATTTCGCCGCGCCGCTGAAAACGCTCTCCGATTGGGGCTTCCTGACGATCGACGGCGACACGCTCCGCCTCAACCGTGACGGCCTGCTTCAGGTCGACCGACTGTTGCACGAATTCTTCCTCCCGCAGCACCGGAACGCGAAGTACGTCTGAACGATGGCATCGGGGATCGGGCATCTGGCATCGGTTAATGGGGATGCCCGGTTGTCAAAGCTTTCGATCCGCGGCGAGTTGGCAGTGCCACCAAAATTCCGTTAGTGGACGTCCTCAACTCGTTGTGACTATTCAGACTTCGCGGCGCGCATCCCGATTAACCGATGCCTAATGCCTGATGCCCGATCCCCGATCCCATCAGTTCGTTCGTTACTTCAACGCCTCCTTCACAAACTCCACGTCTGCCGCGCTCATCGCGTGGCCTTCAGCGGCGAGATTACACGCCGCCTGCTTCTCGTTGCGGAAGCCGGGGATGACGCACGCGACGTGCGGCTGAGCGAGAACGTAGTTCAACGCGACCGACGCCAGGTCTTCGATGGTGCTGCCGAATTTGCCCTTCAACTTCGCCAGCTTCGGCTTGAGCGCCGCGATGGCCTCCGCGCCGAAAGCTTTCGAATTCTGGCGGTGATCACCCGGCTCGAAACTCGGCGGCTTGGCCGGATCGTATTTGTCGAGCAGCCGGGCCTGAGCCAGCGGGCTGAAGGCCACGAACGTCATCTTGTGTTTTTCCATCAAGTTCGAAACCACCGATCCTGGCCGGATGAACTGGTCGTCGAGCGCGTGCGCCCAGCTCTGCAGCACCTGCGGCTTGACCACAGGCACCGTCTTCTCAAAATCCTTCGCCGAATACGCCGACTGACCCTTGATGCGCACTTTGCCTTCCTTGACCAGCTTGTCGAGCGTCGCCGCCGCCTCGGGTAAATAGCGGTCGTTGGGGCCGAAGTCGCCGTGGTGAAAGTAGTAGATGTCGATGTAATCGCGCTGCAGGTTGATCAGCGACTGTTCGCACTGATGGCGGATGTGCGCCGGTTCGAATGCGTGTTCGGCCGTGCCCGGAAAATGGCCAATCTTGGTGGCGATGATGTACGACTTCGTATCGAGTCCCAGCTTTTTAAGAATGCGTGCCAGCATCCGTTCAGCTTTGCCATTGCCGTAAACGTCCGCGTTGTCGAAGTGGTTCACGCCACGGTCGACAGACAGCTTGATGGCCGCCGCGATCTCGTCTTCGTTGACGTTGGCCCAGCCGTTGGGGCTGCCGTTGACCCAATTCAATCCGCCCATGGTCCAGCAGCCGAGACTGATCTCCGAAACCTTGACGCCAGTCGTGCCGAGTTCGCGGTAGTTCATAAAGCTCCTTAAGTAGTTGTGATGGTTTAAGAGATACCCCAATCGTCGAAAGTCCCTAGTAGAATTTTCAAAGCTACCGACCACGTCGCGAATTCGAGACACGGTTAATAAGCAACATCACGAGTCAAATGCGATCCCGAATTCCGGCAGTAATTTCTGGAGGAAAAACTACGCCCCATGTGCGAACGTGGTGCATTAACAAGGATTTTAGGATTCACATGCAAATCATTAATAGTAAATGATTTATAATCGAAAAAAGACGTGACGCACACGTGCAAGTGGTTGTTTCAAGAGGTATAGTTAGGTGGGGTAAACGAAGAAGGAGTGCAAGCCGTGAATACTATCTTAGCCACTTACGCAGTGAACACGGTCAACGAACCGTGGTTGGTTGTTTTGATCGCCGGTCTGGGCATCGGTCTGGCCGTCGCGATGTTGTGGAGCGCTTTCGAACCGAAGCCGCCCGCGCGCCGCTACGACCGACGTCGGCACCAACACCAGGCGCACCGCCGCACCGCCAGCATTAGCGGTCGCTACTACTAAATTTTTCGAAGGTCTTCCGGTAGCCGACATATGACCAATGGGTCATATGCTGAATTCTGAGCAAGCTGTGCGTGCATCTTAAACGACACGCATCCACGTAATATTCATCACTCAGATCTCTCCGAGTTCATCACTTCCTCCGTTGCCGTCGTGCCGCGATGTTTGTACAACGTGGCGACGCGATTTTTCACGACTTCAGAGGAGATGCAATGCGGCCACTCGTCGGCATTATTATGGGCTCGACTTCCGATTGGGAAACCATGTCCGCCGCCGCGCAGATGCTCGACCAGCTCGGCGTTCCCTACGAAACCAAAGTCGTCTCCGCGCACCGCACGCCCGATCTGCTCTTTGAGTACGCCGGCTCGGCCGAGAAACGCGGCTTGGAAGTGATCATCGCCGGTGCCGGTGGCGCTGCGCATCTGCCTGGAATGGCGGCGTCCAAAACCGTGCTGCCGGTGCTCGGCGTGCCCGTCGAATCCAAAATGCTCCGCGGCGTCGATTCGCTGCTCTCGATCGTGCAGATGCCATCGGGCATTCCCGTCGGCACGCTCGCGATCGGTCCGGCCGGCGCGGCCAATGCGGCGCTGCTGGCCACGGCGATGCTCGGAAACAAGTACGCGAAGTTCCGCAAGGCGCTCCACGCCTTCCGCAAAGCGCAGACACAGAAGGTGCTCGACGTCGGCGACCCGGCAGTCGCCGCGACGAAAAAGTAGCTGGCGAATCACTCGCAATCACATCATCAGGACGACTTCATGAAGCAGGACGTGGTGGGCATTCTCGGCGGCGGGCAATTGGGGCGCATGTTGGCGCAGTCTGGATATCCGCTGGGCCTGCGTTTCCGGCTGGTCGATCCGTCGGTGAAAGCGCCGGCCGGGCAATTAGCCGAACTGCAGAACTGCGATTTCGACGATCTCCCGCGACTCGATGCGTTCGCCCGGGATTTGAAAGTTGTCACCTACGAATTCGAAAACGTCCCCGTCGTCTCCGCGCGCCACTTAAAGGAACACGTCCCCGTCTACCCGCCGCCGCAGGCGCTGGAAACGGCGCAGGACCGCCTGAACGAAAAGACGCTCTTCAACAAGCTCGGCGTCGAGACGCCGCCGTTCGTCCCCGTCGTCTCGCGAATCGAATTGCAGGCCGCGCTCGACCGCATCGGCTTTCCTGCCGTCCTGAAAACGCGGCGCATGGGCTATGACGGCAAAGGCCAGGCCGTGCTCCGCTCGCAGGCGGATGTCGACCGCGTCTTCGAATCGCTCAAGGGCGTCGACCTGATTCTCGAAGGCTTCGTGAAGTTCGAACGCGAGCTCTCGATTCTCTCTGCGCGATCCGTGAGCGGCCAGACCGTCTTTTACCCGCTCGTTGAAAACCAACACCGCGAAGGCATCCTCCGCGTCTCGCTTGCCCCCGCGCCGCACGCGCAGGCGTTGCAGCAGCGCGCTGAGGAAATCGCCGGACTCGTCTTGAAGAGTCTCGATTACGTCGGCTTGCTGGCCATCGAGCTTTTCCAAGCCAACGGCAAGCTGCTGGCCAACGAGATGGCCCCGCGCGTCCACAATTCCGGCCACTGGACGATCGAAGGCGCCGTGACCAGCCAGTTCGAAAACCACCTCCGCGCGATTCTCGATCTCCCGCTCGGTTCCACCGCCGCGCTGGGTCACGCGGCGATGCTGAACATCATCGGCGATCTCCCGGACCTCAAGGACGTCCTCGCTGTCCCCGGCGCGCACGCCCATTACTACGGCAAGGCGCCAAAGCCCGGCCGCAAGATCGGGCACATCACCATCGTCGCCGCCAGCGAAGCCGAGCGTGCGGAGAAAATCGCAGCGCTGGCGAAGTTGCCGGGCGTCAGCGTTCATTCGGCTTGAACGACGTCTCTAATCTCACGCAAAGCCGTAAAGTCGCAAAGAACAGCTACGAACTGAAGGGGAGGTTGGCGACGACCTCCGTTGTTCCCCGACTCCCGGTCCCAGACCCCATCCGTTCGGGCCGTTCTTTGCGTCTTAACGGCTTTGCGTGAGACCAGCAGTTACTTCGTGAGCGCCACCGTCGCCAGCAAGCCGAAATGATCCGACGGCTGCACTTTCGTCTTCGGCTTCACCGCTCTGAATTCCAGCACCTTCCACAGCTTGCTCGCATAAATGCCATCCAGGCAGATCACCGGGATGCCGCGCAAGTGCCACGTCTTCGATTCGTTCTTGCCCAGGAATGCGAACTCCGTGTCGGACATTCCACTGGCGTGAATGATTTTGCGCGGAGCGGTCCCCGGCCGGCAGTTGAAATCGCCGCTCAGCAGCGCGGGCATGCCGGGATGAATTTCATTCAACTGTTCCACAAGCACCTCCGCGGATTTCTTCCGCGCATGTAAACGGCGGTCGAAAACCGGAGCGGAGGGCGGAGGGCCGATCGGCGGTCCAAAAACGTAGCACCCATTAAACGAGACCTTGTGCAGACTGTGGAAGTG
>JBBRPR010000072.1:0-40069 GCA_038227875.1 Planctomycetota bacterium | reverse complement strand
TGATCCAACGGCGGAGGGTGCGGTCGCTGATTTTCAGCTCTGCGGCGATTTCGTACTGGCGATGTCCGGCGACGAGCAGGTCGATGGCACGGTCGTGGATCGGTTCGAGCGTTTTCATAGGTACTTCCTTTCTTTGCCCACAGAGCGACACGAAGGCGCTGAGCGCTTTGATCGGTGTGCTGGGTTGTGTGGGAGAAAGTTGGCGAGCGCCGGACCGCGTTTCAGCGATAAGGACGGACGTTCGCAGGTGGTGTAACATTACCCTAATGTGAGGGCGGACTGCAAGGGAAAAGTAGCCAGATTTTTTTCGCGGGCGAGATGAACCGATGGGATCGGGCATCGGCCTGGCTCCGCGGTTCGTCCGACTCCGCTCGACCCCGCCTGACCTCATCGCAGCTGTTCGGCCATCGAACACTGTCGAAACGCCGACGCCTAAACGTCGAGACGGCGACGCGGCGACTTTTTAGAGCCGCTCGTCCCCTCACCAAATTTGCCCGCAAGGCCATCGGATACATCGCCTTGCGGCAAAGTGTCTCGCGAATGATTGAGCGGCATGTCCATTGCGATCCGTCTCTCGTTCTCGAACGTCTCTATCTCAACCCAGTTGCGCCTCGGGCGTGGAGCTTTCGGTATGATGGCAAAATCATCTCCCAGACACCTTTCGATCAACAAGGACCGGGTCGTCAAGCTCGGCATCTTCAAAGACATGACGTCGGCTCAGATCGATGAGCTTTTCGTCTGGATCGAGCGGCGCGATTACGAGCCGGGGATGACGCTGATAAAGGAAGGCCGCGAAGCGATGGGGTTGTTCATCCTGATCGCGGGCACGGTGAGCATCGTGAAGTCGTCGAAATTCGGGAAGGTCAAACTGACGGAAGTGACGGCGCCGAGCATCCTGGGCGAAGTGGGCATCTTGAGCGGCATGGCGCGCACGGCCCGCGTCCGCGCGCGCACGCAGGTGATCGCCGGTTACATTCCTGCGCTGCTCTTCAAGAATAAACTCGCCGCCGACAACACCACGGCGCTGCGATTGTGTCTGAACATGTCGCGAATACTGTGCAAGCGCCTGGCCGACACCAGTGAACTGCTCTGCGCGGCGGGACTCTATTTTGCGCAGCATGGAGAAATGACAGCGGCGCAGTACCGCGCACTCAGTCCTTGTGCAGATCGATCCCGTGTTCCACCCAGGATTTCAAGAACACCGTGAGGTGCCCCCAGGCGGCGGCGATGTGTAGCGCGGTATCCGGGCCGCACTGATGGCGCACGCTGAATGTCGTGCCGTTGTTCTTCTCCGTTAACGTAAAAGTAACCTTCTCTGTATAGAACGGGAATGAGACTTCCTTATCCGTCACGAAGGTCTCGAATGTGCTCGACATTTTTCCGTCGTTGAACCAGGTCAGCACAATCTTGCCGTCCTTTTTCGGTTCCGTCTCCGCGGCCTTGGGCCACCAATGCGACAGTTCATCGGCATCGGTCAGCGCTTTGAAGACGCGCGCGGGCGGAGCTTTGATCCAGATGGAATCTTCAATGGGAGCCGGCGGCGGTGGCGGACTGCTTTCCGCGCCAAAAGTGGAGAGCGCAATACTCGCGAACAACGCGATCAAAAGTGCCGAAACCAGTGACATACCTGAGCCGCCTTCCTCTGAGCGATCGTTGGAAAACCAATAAACAAAGCGGAAACCTAACCGCGCTTTCATTTTGTCCACTCCCAAAATCCGGCGACCGCGGCTAACGCGGCTCACCCAACCCCAGCGCCAGCATCTCGGCGCGCGCCTGCTTGCGGATCCGGTAATTCCGCACCGGTCCCGCCGGCCAGACGATGCTCCATACGCCGACAAGCGTCTTCGCCAGCGGCATGATCTCCTGGTATTCGAAGTCCGAAAGCTTCTGCGTGCCCCGCACCAATTCCGGCAACTCCTGTCCGGGTTCGGGCAGTAGGCCGGGCATGGACAAGCCAAGCTTCTTCAACCGCGCGTCGTGAATGCGGTGGAGCAGCGCCACGTCCATGACTTCGGGAAACTTCATCAGGTCGCGGTGCGGATTGCGAATGGGAAAGCCCAGGTCGCAGGAGTTGGTGGTGATGACGACGCGATCGTCGCCGAACTTGCTGCTGAGATCGAGCGCGCAGCGATAGGGATGACCGCCCGTATGCGTGAGAATATAGGTGGTGGTGAGAAAGCCGACCTGGCCTTTCTCCCGGTGAAGGTAATAAACCATGAAGTTGACGAGGTTTTTTCCGCCGCCGCGCAGGCGCAGATAATGTTTGCGCTCAAACCCGGCTTCGCGGAGCGTTTCGTGATATTCGTGAAAGAACTCGACGACCGGCGCGGGAAAATCGTCGAGCGGCAGGTCGTCAACTGTCACTGGCGACTTGGGCTGCTTTAAAATCCTCCACACCAGAACTGGCAACAGCACGAGATTGAAGCCGCTGAGATTCAGCAACACCGTCGCAAAGTTCAACGACACCGGTCCAAATTTGCAGGGCGCGTACGTATCGACAATCGCCGGTTTAAACGCTCCGCCGAGCGCTCGCTGCGAGGTGAGCAGGGGCGCGGCCTTGTTCAGGCGCCAGGCGGGGATCACCATTGCCACGGAGACGGCCCCGCCCATCAGGGCAAAGAGCACGTCTTCGCCGGGTCCGGCAAACATGCAGCTGAGCATGAACGCGGGGGCGGCAATCGCGCCTACCACTCCCGGCACAGCAAGCCACGCCTTCAGGATGTACCCGAATCGTTTGCGACCGTCGTTCTGCTTCATGCGTTTGGCCAGATGCCAGCCCCACGCCGCGCCGCAGAACGACCACACAAACGCACCCACGGCGATCACGATCATCAGATCCGTGTTATCGCCCGCGAAGGATCTCCGCAGTAACTCTTTGCCCAGCGCCATCAGCAAGCCCATAAAGCCGATGGCCGCGAGCCATTCAATCAGGCGGCTCTGCGCGTCCAGAAGCGAGCCTTTGAATTTGCGGAGCAGTCCCCAGCCGACCAACACCACGGCAAGCAGCGGGAAAATCCACAGTGCCGATTTGGGGACGAAACGCATCAGATACATGACGATCACGGTGACGCCAATGCCAAACACGATGCCAATACCTTGAGCCGTCCATTGGTTCACCGGCTCGTATTTGAGGGGTTCGGATTTGGGCGACGGTGATGGCACGTCGGCGGTATTTGGTTCTACGTCGCCCATAGGCATTCCATCGCAGCGGGGAAAAAATATTGATGCGGGAATGAGTTTATGCGTTGTGTGTGAACAGAGCAACATGGACCCGTCATTTCAATGGCGGTTACGCCGCAAAGAATTCCCTAGGGCAAATACAACCATCTTGATAACGCCGTGGCGCACGCGTCGCCGCTCTGGACCCCAACGGGGTCCGTTTATGTCAGCGAAGGGCGAAGGAGGATTGACGCGAATGCGGCAATGCTCCGCCGCCCTGGAAAAATCGGCATGGTCGACATATTGTCCTGAAAGGACAACTTAGGAGCTGCGAAGATGCCACAATCGCTCGCCAAGATCCTTGTTCATATTGTTTTCAGCACCAAAGACCGCACTCCACTCATCGACAAACCCATCGAGAACCAACTTCACGCGTACATGGCAACAATTTATCGAGATCTCGATTCGCCCGCCGCGATCATCGGCGGTCGTCCCGATCATGTCCACGCTTTGGTCTCATTGTCCCGAACGAAATCATTGTCCGAGGTAATCAAAAAGGTGAAAGGCGAGTCTTCAAAATGGATCAAGACAAAAGGCATTCCCTATCGCCGGTTTTTCTGGCAATCGGGTTATGGTGCGTTCTCGGTTAGCGAATCGCAGTTTAAAATTGTCGAGAAGTACATTCGCGAACAGAAGCTTCATGACGACGGTACGACGTTTAGAAACGAATTGCGCGGTTTGTTCCGCAAACATGGGATCGATTACGACGAACGATACGTTTGGGATTGAGACCCGTCTAAATTGTCCTTACAGGACAACTGACACATCATCGAACTTCTTCCAGGGCGGCGCCGAGTTGCCGCATGCGCGTCAACTCAGCTTCGCCCTTCGCTGACATAAACGGACCCCTTTGGGGTCCAAGGCGGTAGACGCGCGGAACGCAACACGACTAGGATTTTATTTCCAAGCACGCGTCCAATTCACCCTGCGAGTTGCAACCTTCGCAAGGCTGCTCAACTTCCCCATTCAATTTAATGAAAGCGGCATTTTCCAAAGGCCAGGCAATATGATTCGAAGTCCTACATATTTTGAGGTGTGAGAATCTGTCCTGGAGCCCTTCGGCAAGCTCAGGACAAGCTTCTTGTTGCAAAGGCAACCCAGCCCGAGGGGCCGGGCCACCAATCGCGGGTCTGTCGTACAACTTTTTGCCTTGAGCGATGCGGTGTCGCCGTCGTCGCCAATAAAAACGAGGAGCAACCTTGATCGGTTGCTCCTCGCTTCGTCGTGTTCCGGCCCAAGATTCCGGTCCCGACTTTGGCTTACATCACTTTCACTTTCGGGCGCAGGCCGTACTTCTCGATGCGGCTGCGGAGCGTGTTGCGGGTGATGCCCAGCAGCTTGGCGGTCTGCAGCTGGTTGCCGTTGAGCTTCTCCAGAGCGCGGCCGATCAGCAGGCGTTCCATGTCTTCGATCAAGCACGCCTTGCCGCTGGAGAGCAAGCGCTCGATCAGGTCGTCCATGTCGTTGAGCGTCGGCGAGACCGGCGCGGCAGCGGCGGCGGTGACCACGGAGGCTGGCGCGGATTGCGCGGTGACCGAGGGCGTGTTGTACGGCGATGGGCGTGCCTCGGGGCCGAAGTCGAGATTGTCGGTGTTGATGATGCTGCCGTGGCAGAGCACCATCGCGCGGCGGATCACGTTTTCAAGTTGCCGGATGTTGCCGGGCCAATCGTAGGCCAGCAACGTATCGGTCGCCTTCTGCGAGACGCTGGTCGCTTCGCTGGAGAGCGCTTCGCGGTGGCGCAGCAGGAGGTACTTGACGATTTCGGGGATGTCCTCCCGGCGGTCGCGCAGCGGGGGCAGGACAATTTCCACGACGCGGAGACGGTAGTACAAGTCTTCGCGGAACTTGCCTTCCTTGATCAGCTTCTCGAGATTCTGATGGGTCGCGGCGAGGATCCTGACGTTGACCTTGATCGTCTCCGTGCCGCCGACGCGTTCGAAAGTGCTGTTCTGGAGCACGCGCAGGATCTTCGCCTGCGTCGCGATGCTCATGTCGCCGACTTCGTCGAGGAAGAGCGTGCCTTCGTCGGCCTGTTCGAATTTGCCGAGCTTGCGACTTTCCGCGCCGGTGAATGAGCCTTTTTCGTGGCCGAAGAGTTCACCTTCGAGCAGGTTTTCCGGAATCGCGGCGCAGTTCACGGCGAGGAACGGTCCCGACGAGCGCTGCGAATGCTGCCAGAGCGCGCGAGCGACCAGTTCCTTGCCGGTGCCCGATTCGCCGCGGATGAGCACGGGAACTTCTCTCGGCGCGACCTGGCCGATGCGCTTGTAGACGTCCTGCATCGCGTTGGATTTGCCGATGATGCGGTCGGTGAAGGCCAGGGCCTTGTCGGCGCCGTTGGTCTTGCGTTCAATCAACTCTTCGACGGCTCCGCCGACGCGCTTGTTCAAGCGCGCGGTGGTCAAGGCGCGGTCGACAACGCCCAGCAGTGTTTCGGAATCGAAGGGCTTCATGAGGTAATCGAACGCGCCGCGCTTGGTGGCTTCGATGGCGGTTTCAGTGGTGCCGTGGGCGGTCATCATCACGACCAATTGACGGGGACGCTGCTTGCGGATGTTGCGGAGCAGTTCCAGGCCGTCGGAGCCGGGGATCTTCACGTCGAGGAGCACCAGATCGGGGTCCTCGCCGCGCATGGCTTCAAATCCGGCATCGGGAGTCTGCACGGCCGTGACCCGCCGCTCGTCGTTGGAGAGCAGCCGCGCCAGGGAGTAGCAGACGCCTTCGTCGTCGTCGATGATCAAAATTTTCTGCATGGCACTTACCTCTTTTCTTCAGCGTTGCTCACGCTGCACTTTTTCCGGGCCCGCTAAGCCGTTGGCAGGTACACCTGAAAGCGGGCCCCTTTCCCGATGTCGGCGCGGGGCGACTCCACTTCGAGCCTCCCCCCGTGCGACTCTACGATGCGTTTCACGATGGACAGACCCAACCCCACTCCGGTTTTCTTGGTGGTGATGAAGGGCTGGAACAGCTTCAGTTGTACCGACTCGGCCAGGCCCGGGCCGTCGTCGCAGACTTCCAGGAAAACGCTGCCGTTTCCCTTTCCCGTGTGCCCGGTCGACACACAGATCCGGCCGCGCTTGTCCACGGCCTGAATGGCATTGAGCACAATGTTGTAGACCACCTGCGAGAGCTGCGTGGCGTCGCCGTGGACGGGCAGTTCGCCGTCGCAGAGTTCGATCATCAGGCGCGTGCCTTCGCTGGCCGACGACGCCAGCAGCAGCATCGCCTCGTCGACGGTCGCGTTGAAATCCACGGGCTTGAGATCGGTCGGCGCGACCTGTGCGCGCGCGGTGTTGAGGAAGCCTTCGACGATCGTCTCCAGCCGCGCGATCTGCTTGGTGATCATCTCGGCGTCGCCTTCGGCATCGCCGGAGATCTTGGTCGTCTTGCGCAGCGTGCCGAAGAGAACTTTGATGCTGGTGAGCGGGTTGCGGATCTCATGCGCGAGACCGGCTGCCAGTTCACCGAGCATCGACAATTTTTCCGCGCCGCGCAGCGCTTCTTCCGCGGCGAGCATGCGCTGGTGGGCGCGCGCGTTTTCAATCGCCAGCGCCGCCGAACGCGAGAGACTTTCCAGCAGGCCCTGGTCGTGAAGATCGAAGCAGCGCCCTTTCGCGCCGTACGCGCAGAGAATACCCAGCGCCTTGCCTTTCGAGATCAGCGGCACGGCCAGCACGGAGGTGATCGAGGCGTCGAGCTTCACCTTGGCGCCGTTGCGGTGCGCCTGCACGTCTTCGATGATCATCGGCTTGCCGGCTTCGATGATCGGACCCAGCCACGAGCTTTTCACGCTCAGCGGCGGCTGCTGCTTGTATTCCTCCGAACCGCCGTGGCAGGCCTCCATTTCGAGCATGCCCGCTTCGTTCATGTAGAACACGGAGACGATTTCGGCGCGGAAGACCAGCGCCGTCTGCGCCACGACCTGCGCGAGGACTTCGCGCTTGTCCAGGGAGCTGCTGACGATGCGGCTGACTTCGCTGAGCAGTTCGAGCTCTTCGGCGCGGCGGCGTGCTTCTTCGTAAAGCCGCGTGGTCTGAATCACGCGCGCCGACTGCGCCGCCAGCGAGGAGAGCAGCGCTTCGTCTTCGGGCGTAAAATGGTTCAGCCGCGTCGAGTCGCAGGAGATCACGCCGATCACGCGGCCGCGGATCTTCATCGGCACGGCCAGTTCGCTGCGCAGGTTCTGCTGCACGCGGATGTAGCGCGGGTCTTTACGGACGTTGCCCAGGCGCAGCGGGACGCCGGTCTCCGCCACCCAGCCGGTCACGCCCTGCCCCACCGCCAGGCGGGTGTTGAAAATGCGTTTACCTTTAAAGCCTTCCGCGGCTTCAACGGTGAGCGTGCTGCTTTCTCCGTCGATCAACATCAAGCTCGCGGAGCTGGCGCGGGTGATGCTAAAGGCGGCTTTTAGAATCAGTTGCAGCACCTCTTTGGGCGATTTGTCCTCGCCCATCGCTTCGCTGATAGGCGTCAGGGACGAAACGTTGACATGCCGGAGCTCTTCGTTTTCACGTCGAGTCTGAAGAATTCCCGGTTGATCATTGACGAGCGCTTTTGCCACGACTGAATCACCTTGAAGAGTTGCAACGGGTGGACAAAGCACAAATACTTTGCCAAGTGCATTAAAAGGATTCGCGCGTAACTGCCGCTGCTGATGGCAATTGCGCAGATCGTTAATAAAATGATATTGGATCAAAGTGGGTAAAAGTCAACACAAGCAGAGGGAGGGTGTGGATTTCGAGCAGCGTGCAAATATTTTCCTAAGTAGGACGACACGAGCAAACGACACAGGGGCGAGTCACTCCGGCGTCGGCCCGTCGCTCTTGGAACTTGTCATGGCCGTTTCGAACAAGTGTTTATTGCCGAGAAAATAATCCACACCGGACCAGACGGTCACCGCAGTGACCAGCCACATCAACGTATGCGCCAGTGACGTGACCAACCCTGCGCTGGTCGCTTCGTAGGCGACTGTGTTCTCACCCATGATCACCGCGATGCCCAGCGTCACACCCACCACCGTGCCTTGAGCGACGGCTTTGATTTTCCCGCTCGCGCGCGCGTGGACGAATTCGCGTCGCTCGACGCCAAACGTGCGGATCACGGTGACGAGCAGGTCGCGGTAGAACAGGATCATCACCATCCACAGCGGAATCCATTTGCCGTGCGCGTGGCTGGCGAAGGAGAAGTAGCAGCTCATGCGGAAGGTTGAATCGGCGTACGGATCGAGCAGCTTGCCAAAATCGCTGACCTGGTTGAGCTTCCGGGCGAGGATGCCATCGAGGACGTCGGAGAGTTCGCTCAGCAGCATCACGACCAGGCAGCAGATCAGGCCGGCGTGCGCGGACATCACGTTCTGCAGAAACCCGTCTTTGCCTGTTCCGATAAACAGCGCCAGAAAGACGGGCGCCGAACAGAGGCGGAACAAAGTCAGCAGGTTGGGCCAGGTCATCAAGAGCTCTCGGGTGGCCGGAGGGTTCAGCGGTTTAACTTCCGTGCTGGTTTGGTAATGCAAGCCGTTCACCGCCACGTCTTCCGTTTCGAATTGAAATCAGGGTTCACCAGTGCGTCGCCATGCTAGAATAGACTCGCAGAGCGGTGTGCGCGCAAGTTCAGAGCACGGATTTTGCAGAAAGGCAAAGCCCCCGCTCCACTGGTTTTTTGACGCCGGCTGCGCTAAACCTCTTTTATCTATCGCCTTCCCATTTTTTGGATCACCCATGCCCCTGCATCTGCCCGCGGTTCCCAAATTGGATACCCACGCTCAGGCCGAGGCGCTGCGCCGCCAGAATTCGCTGACCAAGCCGGCGGGAAGTCTCGGCCGGTTGGAAGAAATTGGCGTCCAGCTCGCCGCGATGACGGGACACGTGAAGCCGTCGGTCGCGCGTAAAGCGGTGATTGTGATGGCCGCCGACCACGGCGTCGCGCGGGAAGGCGTGAGCGCCTACCCGCAGGAAGTTACGGCGCAGATGGTTCTGAATTTTCTCAACGGCGGCGCGGCGATCAATGTCTTCGCCCGCCAGGCCGGTGCGCGCGTGGTCGTTGTCGACATGGGCGTCGCCAGCGAACTTCCCGCGCACCCGAAGCTGCTCAACCGGCGCATTGCGGCGGGAACGCAGAGCATGCTGGCCGGTCCGGCGATGACCCGCGCGCAGGCGCAAGCAGCGATCGAAGCGGGCATGGCGGTGTTTGAAACGGAGTACTCGCAAGGACTGGATCTGGTCGCGACGGGCGACATGGGGATTGGCAACACGACCGCGTCGGCAGCGATTGTTTCGGTGCTGACTGGATTGCCGCCGGCGAAGGTGACCGGCCGCGGCACGGGAATCGACGATGCCGGCTGGCAACGCAAGGTTTCGGCGATCGAGCGGGCCATCGCGTTAAATAAGCCCGATGCGAAAGACGCGCTGGATGTCGTGGCGAAAGTGGGCGGCTTTGAGATCGCGGGCCTGGCGGGCGTGATCATTGCCGCAGCCTCGCGACGCGTACCGGTGGTCGTGGACGGGTTCATCTCCGGTGCGGCGGCGTTGATTGCCGCGGGACTGGAGCCTGGTGTGAAGGGTTACTTGTTCGCGGGACATCGCTCCGTCGAGATCGGGCATCACGCCACGCTGGAGCACCTGGGCTTGCGTCCGCTGCTGGACCTGGATCTGCGGCTGGGCGAAGGTACTGGCGCGGTGCTCGCGTTTCATCTGGTTGAGGCGGCGGCGCGCATTCTTTCCGAGATGGCGACGTTCGCCGAAGCCAGCGTCTCGTCGAAGCCCGCATGAAACGACTGATCTCCGCGTTCGGGTTCCTCACCGTTCTCCCATTGCCAACGGTTCAATGGGAGCGCGGCGATCTCGGCCGCTCCGCGGGGCTGTTTCCGTTCGTGGGATTGGTGCTCG
Organism: Planctomycetota bacterium; assembly: GCA_038227875.1. GTDB lineage: Bacteria > Planctomycetota > SZUA-567 > H5-PLA8 > H5-PLA8 > JBBRPR01. Next base: position 29,963 of record JBBRPR010000072.1, on the reverse strand, counting down.
GCGCGCTGCTGTACGCGATTTACTTCGCGGCGCAGTGGGTATTTCCGGCGTCCGTCGGCGCAGTCCTGACGATTGCGGCGTGGGCGTGGCTGACGGGCGGCTTGCATCTGGATGGCGTCGCCGACTGCGGCGACGGGTTCTTCGCGGCCGTTTCGCGCGAGCGCCGCCTGGAGATCATGCGCGATCCGCGCATGGGCGCGTTCGGCGGCATCAGCCTGGTTCTGTTTCTACTGCTGAAAGTCACGGCTCTGGCCGAAGCGCACGGCCAGCCGCGCGGCCTGGGGCCGGAGTGGCTCGGCCCGGTCCTTCCTCTGCTCTTCGCGCCGGTCGTCGCCCGTTTCACGCTGCTGCTGATTGCCCGACAGCCGTCCGCGCGGCCCGGTGGACTCGGCGACGAATTCGCGCAGCATCTCGGCGCGGGCGCGTTGGTGCTCGGCGCGCTGGTGCCGCTGGGGTTGGCGCTGATCGATCCACTGCCGTTGCGCGCGGGCATCGCCTTCGGCGCCGCGCTGCTGACGACGGGGCTCGTGATTTTGATTTCGCGCTCGAAATTGGGCGGAGTGACCGGCGATGTGCTGGGATTATCCGTGGAATTTTCGGAGCTGGCGGTGCTGCTGGTCTACTGCAGCACGCGCTTCGCCGTCGCTCACTGACGCGTTACTTTTTCTTGCCGGCCTGTTTCTTGAGCTCGTTGATGATGTCGTTCATGGCCTCTTCGTAAGCCACGGTGGTTTTCGTGGCGCCGGAGAGGGCGTCGACTTTCAGGTCGTCCTTGGTCGGGAGCTGCTTCTTGAACTGACCCAGGAATTTTGCGGCCTCGGCGTCTTCGAGCTTGCGGCCGCGGCGTTCCAACTGGCGCATCGAGCGGATGTCCAGGGTTTTGAAATCAGGGTCGACAGCGAGCAGGAACTGGACGTCGCTGCAGATCGGGCATTTGATCGGATGGTACGCATCGACCACCCAGCCCACCTGCTTCCCGCCGGAGCTGACTTTGTGGTAGACGATCTTTTCGTCCTTGTCCGGCGTGCCGATGGTTTCCTCAGTCGCGGTCTTGCCGAAGATTTCCTTCACGTAGTCCCCGACGTTGGCCGGGACGCGCCCCTTCGCGGGCTTGGGGTCCAGGATGCGCGTGATCAGCGGCTCCATGTACAGCTCGACTTCGCGGTCCGCGCCTTTGCTCACCAGCGAAAACGGGCCGAAGACGAAGACCAGATCACCGCTTTCCTTGAGGTTGCGCTCCTTGATCAGGTCCGTGAGAGTGTCGCGGCCTTCGTTGGTGTCGGTGTTGATGCGCTTCAATGTGACCGTTTTGAATTTCTTCTCAATGTCGTCGATGATTTTTTTGGCCTGTGCCCAGTGCGCGTCCTTCTCAGAATAGAAAAGTTCCGCGCCTACTTTGGGCTCTTCGTTCGGGGCGTCTTCCGCCGCCAGACTCGAAGCAATGGGAAGGAGCAACAACGCTGCGGCCAGCAGTGTCCACAACTGCCGTTGAGGAACATGAAGCAATGACACATCACGGCTCATCATCGGGTTCCGGGGGAGGTTTGGGGAGGTCTCTGCCATCGATCAACGCATCCAATTCGGCCGCCAAGTTGGTGAGCGCGGCCTCATCCATGAACTTGTGTACTGAACGTACGACACCGTTTTTATCGATCAAGATCGAAATTGGGGTCTCGGTTATTCCCAATTTTTCGGAAGTCGAACCGCCAGCCTGGCCGAGTTTGAGGTTCGAGGTCCACGACTTGGTCTTGACGAAATTCTTCAAATCCTCGCCGCTGTCGATCTCGTTGATGGCGTAGATCGCCACGCCCTTTTTTCCGTACTGCCGCGCCAGATTGTCGAGCTTGGGCATGCCGTAAAGGCAGGGGATGCAGTGAATCTGCCAGAAGTCCAAGAGCACGATTTTTCCCCGCAGCGCGGCGGTGTCGGTGTGGGAACCGTCGAGCATCTGAATCCGCGCGGCCGGCAGCGGTTTGTTGAGCAGCGGGCTGGGCTTCTCCGGCTCGAAGAAATCCTTTACCTTTTCCGTGCCGGGCGGCGGCGTGAACTGAAACGTTCCGGCCGCCGGCGGCGTGTTGATCTTCCAATTTGAGAATGTACAGCGGATCGTGGTCTTGGAGTCGGGCTTGCGCTCCCTGTCGACGCTGGTCAAATCTGCGAAAGTCTGCAGCGGCACGGGCTGCTCGCTGTCGGCAAAGGCGAGGTCCCAATGGACGCCGGTGTCTTCGCGGATGAATTTGAGCGTCTGCGCTTTCGTGCCGTTGATGGTGGAAGTGCCGCCCAGTTCGCGGACGTTGAAACGCTTTTTAAATTCTTCCACGGGATTGTTGTTGAGCATCAGATCCAGCACCATCACGTTCTCCATCGTGCTCTTGATCGTCTCGATCTCGCTGCTGGTCACCAGATCCACGATGCTTCCCGGCGCGCGGTGGCGGGTGCATTTCTTCATGCCTGCGATGTAGGTCTGAACCAGTTTCCCGTCGCAGACCCAGACGTACGTGGTCTCCGGGCCGTCCTTCATCGTCACCAGCCACTTGTTGGGCTGCTGCATTTCGATGTGGTAGTCGGCTTCGCGTTCATGGGTATTGCCCGGCGATTTACGCAGCCAGTACACATGAATGTCCGTGCTGAGGCTGTCGAGGGTGCTGAAAAAAGTCGCGGACTTCTTAAGCACGTCATCGGCATTCGGCACGGCTGGAGCCGCAGGCGTCGGCAGCGGTACCTCGACGGCAGCCGCGGAAAGAAAATTCAAAAAATAAAATGCACTCAGCAGTCGCAGCGTTTTCAAATTCTAAATTTCCTCTTTCCTACAATGGCTTATCAGTCTGGAGACCGACGCGAAGATAGCTCAAGGTACTTCGGCGCGCGAACGAAAGTTTTTTACAATTTGGATTACAGAATCCCGCGGCCTACCTGGCTTCGCAGGGGCATTGCAGGCGGGACGCCTGCACCACAAACTTACCATCGATAAGTGACTGAGAGTCCGGACCTACAGGCCAATGGGCCTGAAGGTCGTTTCCCTGGCGCTTCCGCTTTGCAATTTGTGCAGGGGTAAAAGAAAACCGGCGACTTTCGTCGCCGGTTTCTTGGAGAAGAGAAGAACGATAGGTTGTTACTTGGCGGCCGGAGCGGCCGGGGCTGCAGGAGCAACCGGCGTGACCTTGTCGCAGTCCGTCTTGCGCCAAACCTTCTTAACACCGCAGACCTGAACTTCGTGGGTGCGGGTTTCGAACTTGGCCGGGACTTCGATGCGGCGCTTCGATTCACAGGTCACGAGAACCTGCTTTTCGACTTCCTTGTATTCCGCCGGGATTTCTTCGTAGGTGGTGCAGGCCGGCTTGACGCAGACCGTCTTTTCAACTTCCTTGTATTCGGCCGGAATGACTTCGTACGTGCAGGTGGCCGGCTTGACGCAGACCTTCTTCTCGACGCATTCGTACTGCGCGGGAATCGTTTCGTACGTGCAGCTTTCGTCCTTCACCTTGCAGCGCTTGGTGACGGTCTTGTATTCGGCCGGAACTTCGTCGTAGCCGCAGGTTTCCGGCTTGACGCAGACGCGCTTGGTGACAGTGCTGAAAGTCGCCGGGATGGTGACCAAGCACCAGCATTCATCCTTCGCTTCGCCCTTCTTCAGGTCGTTAGCGGTGCATTCCGAGCGCTTCCATTCCGTCTTCGGGCCACAGGTCTGAACCTGTTCGCAGACTTCCTTGTATTCGGCCGGAATGACGTGCTTGGTCTTGCAGGCGGGCTTGACGCAGACCTGTTCGCAGCGGTCTTCGTAGACAGCCGGGATGGAGATCTTGCGCTTGCTTTCGCACTTGACCATCTTCTGTTCGGTGACCGTCTTGTATTCGGCCGGAACTTCGATCGGCTTCTTACATTCGGGCTTGGAGCAGACGCGTTCCTTAACGGTCTTGAACTCCGCCGGAACTTCGATCGGCTTCTTGCAGACCGGCTTCACGCAAACCCGTTCCTTTTCCGTCTTGTAAACGGCAGGAATGGTTTCGAACGTGCAGGTGGCCGGCTGAACGCAGACGGTTTCCTGAACGGTCTTGAATTCGGCGGGCAGTGTCACCAGACACCAGCATTCGCCAGCTTGAGCACCCGGCGGGCGCGAGCCTTCGTGATAAGGAACATCTTCTGCTCTCACCATGCCAGCCAACACAGCCAGCGTGCCAAGAACAACCAACCCCGATCGAATCCGCATGCGGTCTTCCCTCCAAGAATGGAATTTCAATGAATTGCCCAAAACCATACCGCAAAGATCCGGCAGCGCAAGTGCAGTCTGCAAACTCTGGATCATTTTTTTAACACCTGCACGAAAAACTTTCCTGCTGATTGTTTTGTCGGCAGTATGTGGTAACGTCTTTAGCTCGATTGACGTGAATAAGTGTACTGCAGGCGAGCCGAGTCCGCTACGTGTTATTTGCTCGTGTGCATTTAATTGGATTGTTACTTTTTTCAGGGGTCAGGGGTTGAGGAGATTTTGGATGAAAAGCATTGTTGCAGTAGCACTGGTTGTTGTGGCTCTTTCCTCGCAGGCCTTCGCGGCGTGCGGTGGCGGCGGCTGGACCAAGCCGAAGGTTGCGGAGAGCGATAATTCGCCCACGCATCACACGACAGATACGTCGGTCGTTTCCAGTCCTACCACGGTGCGGACCGAACCGGCCCGGACGACGGTCGTGACGCAGGTTCCCGCTTCGAGCATCACCACGACGTCGCCGGTTGTTTCGGCTCCGGTCACCTTTGATGCCTCGCACAAGGCGTTCGACACGACCCAGTTCGATGCGGTCAGCGCCAAGCTGGGACTCAGCGAAGACCAGTGGAAGAACGTACAGAAGGCCAAGAACGACATCAACGACGACCTCAATAAGCTGATCAAAAACCAGCGCAAGGCCGAACACAAGTACGCGACCTGCGATGGCGATTGCTCCAGCGAATATAACAAGCTCAACCGCACCACCGAAGCCCTCAAGAGCTACGATGCGACGCACGAATTCGAACGCCGCCTGGCCGAAATCCTCCAGCCCAGCCAGCTCCAGACCTACGAATCCGACGCAAAGGAAAAGGTCAGCGCCGTGAAGAAGAGCTGAAGTTCGTACGAAATAATTTCCGTAATAAAAACCCTGACGCGAGTCAGGGTTTTTTATTTGGGTTCCGCGCGGTGGATGCCATGTAGGTAGGAACTGCTCGGCAGGAAGTGCTCAGGGGTGACTAAATGATTCGGGCGGCCCCATTATATATGTTGAAACGTTCGCCGCGCAGGAAGCCGATGAGCGACAGGCCGGATTCTTCGGCCAGTTCCACGGCCAGACTGGACGGCGCGCCGACGGCGGCCAGGACGGGAATGCCGGCCATCACGGCTTTCTGCACCAATTCGAAGCTCGCGCGTCCGCTCACCAGCAGTACGGCCTCGCGCAACGGCAGGCGGTCGGCCAGGAACTGTTCGCCGATCACCTTGTCGACAGCGTTGTGGCGACCCACATCCTCACGGACGCTGATGAGTTTGCCGGCGGACGTGAAGAGTCCCGCCGCGTGGTTGCCACCGCTCTGTTCGAAGAGACTCTGCGCGGCGCGCAACGTTTGCGGCAGCGCGAGCAATGTATCTTTTGAAATTCGCGGCGTGTCGGTGGACTGTGGAGCCGCGGCGCGCTGGCATTGCGTCCGCACAGCTTCGATCGACGACTTGCCGCACACGCCGCAACTGGAGGTCGTGTAGAAATTGCGTTGAAGCTTCGCCGCGTCGAAGGCGACGCCCGGACGCAGCCGAACGCTGAGCACATTGAATTGCTGGTTGGCCTTGTCGATGCCGACGCAGTACGAAATTTCATGCAACTGCGCGCGCTCGGTCAGAATTCCCTCGGAAAACAAAAAGCCGGCCGCCAGTTCGTAGTCGTGACCGGGCGTGCGCATGGTCACCGCGAGATTGGTCGTGACAAATTTCCCATTTAGTTCGGGGGATTCAAACGCGATGCGGATTTCCAACGGCTCTTCCACGGCCACGACGTCGCGTTCGTCGCGCGCGCCTGACGCGTCGACATTCTTCACCTTGAGTTGGACGGCGTTGCGTTTGGGCGTCATCGCGTCACTCGCTGCCTTGACACATTTTTTTAATGCCCCTACACTTCATTTCGTAATGACCGCACTATCGTAACGCGCCTCCACGAGAATTCACAGTCATGGCCCGACAATCCCGTTCGTTCTTTGATCTCGCCTACAGTTGGGTGCCTTTCGGGCTGACTGAGAAAAAACCGCGCCACTTCCGCGAAATGTTCAAGATCATCTGGCGCAACCGCGACAATCTCGGCTACGCGTGGAAGGTCCTCCACCGCGGCGTGTGCGACGGCTGCGCGCTGGGCACCAGCGGGCTGAGCGACTGGACGATCGACGGCACGCATCTGTGCCTGGTGCGCTTGAATCTGCTGCGCCTCAACACCATGCCGGCGCTCAATCACGAACTGCTCGAGGACGCGGCGGAGTTCCGCAAAAATACGTCGAAGGAAATGCGCGATCTCGGCCGCCTGGCTTATCCCCTGCGCCGTCGCAAAGGCGAGAAGGGTTTCTCGCGCGTGACGTGGGAGGATCTGTGGGCCGACGTCGGCGCGCGCTGGCGAAAATTCGATCCCAACCGCACGTCCATGTTCGTCACCAGCCGCGGCGTCACGAACGAAGTCTACTACACCGCCCAGAAGGTGATGCGCTACCTCGGCACCAACAACGTCGACAACTCCGCGCGCCTCTGCCATTCGCCCAGCACCAGTGGATTGAAAACCACCATCGGCGTCGCCGCAACGACCTGTTCATACCGCGATTTTTATGAGACGGATCTGATTGTCTTCTTCGGCTCCAATCCCGCCAACGATCAGCCGGTGACGATGAAGTACCTGGTCGAAGCCCGCAAGAAGGGCGCGCGGGTGGTCCTGGTCAACGCCTTCCGCGAGCCGGGCATGGAGCGTTACTGGGTGCCGTCGAACCTCGATTCGGCGCTCTTCGGCACAAAGATGTCGGACCGGCTGTTCATGGTGAAAATCGGTGGCGACATGGCGTTCCTCAACGCCACTGCCAAAGTGCTGATCGAGAAGGGCTGGCACAAGCAGGAGTTCGTCGAGAACGCAACGACCGGCTTCGCGGAGTTCAAGCGCACGCTCGACCAGCAGCCGATGGACACGCTGCTGCAGCAGTGCGGATTAAAGCTCGAGGATGTCGAAGCGTTCGCGCAGGAACTGGCCAACGCCGAGCGTGGGATTTTTGTCTGGTCGATGGGCATCACGCAGCATCATCACGGCGCCGATACCGTCCGCGCGCTGGTGAATTTGGGCTTGCTGCGCGAATACGTCGGCCGGCCCGGCACCGGGCTGATGCCGATCCGTGGCCACAGCGGCGTGCAGGGCGGCGCGGAGATGGGCGCGTATTCGACCGTCTTCCCCGGCGGCGTGCCGATCAGCACGCCCGACGCGGAGCATTTTTCGAAGCTCTGGGGCTTCACCGTTCCGGACACGGTGGGCCTGACGACTGTCGACACGCTGGAATCGGCCTTCCGCGGCGAGATCGACGCGTTTTATTGCATCGGTGGAAATTTTCTTGAGACGATGCCCGATCCCGATCACATCGAAGCGGCGCTGAAGAAAATTCCGCTGCGCATCCATTCGGACATCGTCGTCACCAACCAGATGCTCGTCGAGCCGGCCGACACCGTCTACATCCTGCCCACGCGCACGCGCTACGAACAGCGCGACGGCGGAACGGAGACCAGCACCGAACGGCGCGTGATTTACTCGCCGTACATTCCGGGCCACGACCTGGGCGAATCGCGTTCCGAATGGGAGATGCTGCTGGACCTGGCCAAAGCAGTGAAGCCGGAGCACTACGACCGCATCCATTTTGAAAACGGCGCCGCGATCCGCGCGGATATCGAACGCGCCGTCCCCAGCTACGCAGGAATTTCCAAGCTCTCCAAGCAGGGCGATCAGTTCCAGTGGGGCGGCCCGCATCTCTGCGCCAACCGGAAATTCAAAACCGACGACGGCAAGGCCCACTTTCAGCCCGTGACGCCGCCGGCCCGCGTCGCGACGCGCAACCGCAAGGAAAACTCGTTTGTCCTCGCCACGCGCCGCGGCAAGCAATTCAATTCAATGATCCAGAGCGATTACTACGCGCTCACCGGCGCCGAACGCGACCACATCTTCATCTCGCCCGACGACGCCGCGAAGCTTGGCCTGCACGGCAACGAACCGATCGTGCTCACCAGCACAACCGGATCTTATAAAGGGCGCGCGTTCCTGGCTGACGTCACGCCCGGCACGTTGCAAGGCCACTGGCCGGAAGTAAACGTGCTGATTCCCAACGGCATCGTCGACCCATTCGGCGGCGTGCCGGATTACAATGCGGAAGTATCGATCGCGCGCGCATAAAATCCGTATGCACGCGGCGCGGGCGCCGATCGCGCTGCATTCCTGATATCTATTTTACTACGGTGAGATGACGATATTCATTCAATATTGGCCGTAATCCGTCCACCGTTCCCTCGTAAAAATAATTTTGCGACTTTGGTCCCGGGGTTGCCATTCCTTCCGCGTTCGTGTGAAGGTTTTGGCAACCCATGCGATGGATTTCATCGCTATAGCAGGAGAAAGCACCATGCAACGAATTCTGTTCGTGCTCGTCCTCACAGCGCTCTTCGGCGGCGCAGCGTATGCCGAAGACGTCGGAATGCCCCCGGCGCCGGAGAAGGCTGACAATTCGGGCCGAAATACCCGTGAACGCGACAAGACAGAGAACACCCCCACGGATCAAAAGGAAAACGCCGCCGACCTCGCGATCTCGCAGAAGATCCGCAAGGCCGTGACCGACGACAAGACGCTCTCCACCTACGCGCACAACGTCAAGATCATCACCATGGATGGCGTCGTAAATTTGAAGGGACCGGTGCGCACCGCCGAAGAAAAGAAGTCGGTGGAAGACAAGGCTGCGCAGGTCGCCGGCGCGGACAAAGTGAAGAGCCAGCTGGAAATCGCCCCCAAGGAATAGTTTGAATCGAAGCCGCAAATTGTGTTGTGTGTGTCGCATTGGAATTTTCGAAACCTCATAAGGAGAGTACGACCATGTCGAAGAACACCGCAGTGTTTGGAATCTACAAGACCCGCGCCGACGTCGAATTCGCCGTCGATGCGCTGAAGGACGGCGGCTATGCCAACACGGATATCTCCGTGCTGATGCCGCACAACTCCGGCTCGAAGGAATTCGCCGCGGAGAAGAACACCAAGGCTCCCGAAGGCGCCGCGACGGGCGCGGGCACGGGCCTGGTCCTCGGCGGAGCGCTGGGCTGGATCGTCGGCATCGGTGCGCTGGCGATCCCGGGCGTCGGTCCGTTCATCGCCGCCGGTCCGATCATGGCCGCCCTGGCGGGCGCCGGAGTCGGCAGCGCCGTGGGTGGTATTGCCGGTGGACTGATCGGAATGGGCATCCCCGAATACGAAGCCAAGCGCTACGAAGGCTTCATCAAGAAGGGTGGCATTCTGCTCTCCGTTCACACCGACAATTCCGACTCGACCACGCGCGCGAAGGAAATCCTGACCCGCACTGGCGCGGCGGACATTTCGTCGACCAGCGAAGCCAAGGCTGACGTCAAGACCACCACCAGCCACTAAGACCCATTATTGACGGCTGATGGACACGCGCTGCCATTGAGTTCGCTGATGCGGGCTCAGTGGCAGTGCTATTCTGGAATGTGCTGTAATTCAGCTCCTCCCATCTATACCCTGCAAAAATACAGGTTCCGCAGCCGCCCTCTCCGCCCTGCGCCCGGAGGTTCGCGTTCGGCATGTCCACGCTTCCCGAAATCATCGAATCGACGCTCCGTTTTGAATACCACGGCGGCGGCGTGACCCCGATCTCGCAACCGCATACCACTGGCTGGCGCACACTGCCCTTCGCCGTCCTCGCGCAGAACCCCTATGGGGGCGGGCGCCTGGAATTGTCCGATGCGACGTACGAACACGACGATGCTCGCGCCAGTTGCGTGCCCGCGGGAATGCTCCACCGCTGCACGCTGGTCTCCGAAGAATCCGTCAGCCGCTGGATCCACTTCCGCTTCGTGGTGCTGGGAGGCATCGATCTCTTCGCGCTGCTCAAACCGCCGCTGCAGATCACCGGCGCGCGCGGCGGCCAGGTGGGAGACATCAACGAGCAGCTCGTGCGGCTGATGGAAAAACCCGCGACCATTCAGTCCGCGCTGCGCAAACAGGAACTCAGCCTGCAGCTGCTGCAGGTGCTGCTGGGCGACAGCGCCGCGCCGGCGCCGGAGTTGACCTCACTGCCCGCGCAGCGCCTGCTTCCCGCGCTCAATTTCATCCATACGCATACGCAGACGCAAATGTCGCTCGACGAACTGGCGCGGCGCGTCCACCTGTCGCCGTCGCGCTTTCAGGCCGTCTTCAAGGAATGCTTCGGTCTGCCGCCGCGCGATTACATCCTGCGCCACCGCATGCAGCGCGCGCAAGAGCTGCTCCTGACGACCAGCCTGAGCCAGTCGGAAATCGCCGAACGCGTCGGCTACGCCAGCCAATTTCATTTCAGCCGCGTGTTCAAAAAAGTCGCGGGGACGACGCCGTCGGAGTATCGGAACAGCGTGAGCAAGACGCTGGTGTGAAGAACGGATCACTTCCATCGAACTCAACGCTTCCGGATATCATCGATGCGCTGAATGATTTTCGAATATATGAAGCTATATTGACCGCTTGATATTCTTCAACGCAGCGCTTCGTTCGATCTCCGCTCTGCCACTCTAACGGCATACCAGATTGCAGTTATGGGAATGGCTTGCGCCCTGCTCAGCCGCCGGAACAGCATTTCACCGCGATTCAAAAACGTGGCCGTCCGTATGCTTTATTGATACGCGAGAAGGTTCACGGAATTCACATAAAGGAGAATAACATGCTTAGAACCGTGCTGGTCATCATCCTGATCCTGATGCTTCTGGGATCGGTACCCGTCTGGTCCTACAACACGAATTGGGGCTATGGTCCGTCGGGAATTTCGACGCTTCTTTTGATCGTCGTTCTGTTTTTTCTGTTCGGCCGCGGTTGAGCTTTCACGCCAACTTTTAGCTGCCGACCAACCTGGAGATTTTTAAATGTTTAAGCTTCCGTTGTTTTTATTGACGAGTTCCACACTGCTGGTCACCCTTCTCGGCTGCGGCGACAGCACGCTGGAAGTCAAAACCAAGTCCAACGCGCCCAACCCGACCATTGTTGTCGAGAAGCCGGCGAATCCCGTCGTCATCATCGACAAATCCAAGGACGAGCCGTCGCGCGAAGTGATCAAGACTGAATCGAAGGTCACCCCGGATGGCACGACCCGGACGAAAGAGACCAAGACCACCACGCCGTAACGTAAACAGATGCGCGATACTCACAGGCATCCTTGCGAGGAACGAATCATGAGCAAAAACCAGAAGACCGGCAACGCGCATCAGCAGCACACACCGCAGACCGGTCAGGAACACAGCCAGGTGCGCCAGGCTCAGGAACACGAGCACCATGCCCAGTCTCAATTGGGGCAGGAGCAGCATCGGGCGCACCAGGTCCAGCCCGAAATGACCCACGGCCAGCATCACGAACATGTCTCGTCCGAGAAAAAGGGCGTGGCAATCTATATCAACCGTAAACCTTATCATGTTCCCACTGAATCGTTCAAAGCGTCGGCACTGCGCCAATTGTCGACGCCGCCCATCGGGCCCGAACTGAGCTTGTATCGCGTCACTCCGGGCAATCACGATGATGTGAAATTGAACGACACCGAGATTATCACGATCAATCCGCACGATGCCAACAAAGGCCGCCACTTCTACAGCGATACCGTTACGCCGACGCACGAAGCCGTGGCGAGCAAAGCATTCAGCATTTACGTTGAGAACGGCTGCCAGAACGGCCATGACGCCGAGGACTGGAACAAGGCCGAAGCGCAGCTCAAAATTCACAGCCAAAAAAAGGAGTAATCAAACGATGAAGAGCACTCGAGGCGGACGCATGACCGCTGCAAAAAAGCGAGCCGCCAAAACAACCGGTGGCAAAGGCCTGATCAAGAAGCGCGCTGCCGGCCGCAAGATCATGAAAACGTAATTCGTCTGTACCTATTGTTGCCCACTCAATTCACATCGAACCTAAAAGGAGCATCGCCATGAACGAAGACATCCTCAAAGGCAAGTGGACGCAGGTCAAAGGCAACATGAAGACCTGGTGGGGCAAGCTCACTGACGACGACATCGAACAGATCGACGGCAAGTTCGACACCCTCGTCGGCAAAGTTCAGGAACGCTACGGCCACTCCCGCGAACAGGCCGAAAAGGAATGCAAAGAAAAGTGCGGCTGCAAGTAAGCCACTGGAAAATCAAATACCCCAGCGAACGGCGTGTCGAAGACACGCCGTTTCCGTTACTGCCTCTTACCAATTCGCCCCCACCGCGCAAAACCCGCCCGATTCCCCCTGCCTGCGCCCACCTCTGACCCCTGGCCCCTGAACCCTAACCCCTGCCGTTAAAGCTTTTTCCGTGCAATTTTGCGCGCTGGGGTGTAATAACTCTACACATGCGCATGTCACGCCAACGTCTGATCCTCGCAGCAGTCATCGCCCTGCTGATTAAAGCCCTTGTTTCCGCCAAAGCGGCTGACGATGTGGTCCTCGTCAAGGGCGAACGCGTCTCCGCCGACGTCACCGGCGGTGCCGGGGCATGGAGCGTTGGCGGGACCACCTACAAGGCGGGCGAAGTGCTCTGCATCCGCTTCGCGCCCGATCCGGCGCCCGATCACATTCCGGCCGGAGTGTTCATCCGTGGCGGTTCGCTGCTGACCGGAACGCTGACCAGTTCCAAAGGCGACAACGCCGAGATCACCAGCAACGTCTTCGGCGATCTGAAGATCAAGCGCGACGACGTCTCCGCGGCTTTCTTCCCGCCGCCGGCCGACCAGGCCGAGAACATGCCCGAACTTTCACGCTACGCCAGCCTGCAGGCGGCGGCGCTGGGTTCGCCGGGAGCACTACTGAAGCCCGGCCAGCAGACACGCCTGCGATCCACCGGCGGCGACGAGATGATTGCCGACAAAATCATGCGCGTGGACATGGAGAACGTCACCTTCCGCAAACCCGACGGCGAATCGCCGTCGATCAAACGCAGCACCGTCCGACTGCTCGAAATGCAGCTCGCCCCGCCACCGCCGCCCACGCCAGAAGAAGAACGCAATGGCCCGGAGACGATCGTGCGCCTGAAAAGCGGCGACATCATCCGCGGGCGCGTGATCAAACTCAACGACAAGGGCCTGACCATCCGCACCACCTTTATGGGCGAGAAGGTGCTCGAACGGAGCACGCTGGCTGCGCTCTTTCTCGCTGGCAGCGCGAACATGACGTGGCTTTCGTCGCAGACGCCGGCGAAAGCTACATTCACGCCGCTCTTCGATTCCGATTTCCCCGCGCGCATGGACGCGTCGGTCGACGGCGGAAATCTGCTCGCCGGTGGTGTCCTCTGCGAACGCGGCATCGGCACGCATTCCAAAAGTCAGCTCGAATTTGCGCTCAGCGGCGCGCCCTGCCGTTTCGTCTCGGTCGTCGGCATCGACGCCGAAACGCACGGTCGCGGCGAAGTCTCCGTACGCGTGCTGGCCGACGGCAAGGAAGTCTGGGCGGCACCGAGCATCAGCGCTAAAGACGGCCCGAAGATCGTCTCGGTGGACTTGGCGACGGCCAAGGTGCTCACGCTGGAAGTCGACTACGGCCCCGACAACGACGACAGCGGCGACCACCTCGATTGGGGTTGGGCGGCGGTCGTGCGGTAGAGTTGTTGCCGGCTTGCACATTTTTTATCTGATGAACCGCTGGTTATGAAATGGGAGGCTTCCATGCGAACGCTACCCTGGCTCATCGTGGTACTCGTCCTGACATCTACTGCCATTGCCGGCGATGCAGTTGACGGAATTGGCGGAAATATAATTTCCAGCCGGCCAGTTCTTCGCGTCACGCCAGTGAGATTCCAATTTTTTGATCGTGAAGTATGGCTGAACCGGTTGGACTCCAACACGTGGAAGTGGCTTGTGGATAAAGGCAAGGATGCGACGATTGACAAGAGATTTGAAGCGAATTCAAAAAACTTCGAGTGGTACTGGACACTATCGAACAGTGGCGGCGGCCCCGATCATCACCCGGACGTTGTGATCCAAACGGACGATCACTCGGTCTACGAGGATATCGAACTCAACGAGGCGGCATCGATCAGTGTTGCGGAGCGTCGGGAGCGCAAAGACGCGGAACCAAACGGCGCTCCGATTAAAGTTGCTGTGCCGGAATCCAATGACGCGGAGCTCAAGACGCTCCAGAAGAATTGCGAAGCACAGGTCGCTGAGAAATACGCGCAGGCGCTTGACTACCAGACTAGCATTATGGCCTACGCCGAATATCAGACCACGCACGCTTACGTGCTGCTGACGCGATTTAAAACTCAAGACGCAAAGCCCGGTTGGGCGGTGTTCCGCATCCAGTGTACCACGGGACGAGTTCAGACTAATCTGGTCCGCGCGTTCGACGACGAATTGATCAAAGGCCATACCTCGTACAAAATAATCCCGCACTTCACCTACGACCGCCTCTCTTATTCGGAAATGGACAAAATCAATCTCGATACCCTCGAACTCCCTCTGGCCTGCACGGTGGACGAATCCGTCAAGAAATAGCGCCCCTCTTTCGTCATTCGACTTTTTCCGCGCGTTGACTTATTTTCAACGCTTCATCGATCACAGGCCCGGAGTCATGTAATGAGCATTCTTGTCAACGCCAACACCAAGGTCATCTGTCAGGGCATCACCGGCAGCGCGGGCAGCACGCACACCACGTTTTGTTACCGCTACGGCACCAAAATGGTCGGCGGCGTGACCCCCGGCAAGGGCGGCACGACCTTCGACATCCCCGAAGCCGAAACCGGCGGCGGCTTCGACGGCAAACAGAAGTCCGCGGCCGCAAAGATTCCGATCTACAACACCGTTGCCGATGCCGTGAAAGCCACTGGCGCCGACGCGACCATGATCTTCGTCCCGCCGCCCTTCGCGGCCGATGCGATCATGGAAGCCGCCGACGCGGGCATTAAACTCATCTGCGCCATCACCGAAGGCATTCCTGTCATGGACATGGTGAAAGTGCAGCAGGCGCTGAAAACGCGTCCCGACGTTCGCCTGGTCGGCCCCAACTGCCCCGGCGTGATTACGCCCGAAGAATGCAAGATCGGCATCATGCCCGGCTACATCCATAAGAAGGGCGACATCGGCGTGCTTTCACGCTCCGGCACGCTGACCTACGAAGCCGTGTGGCAGATCACCAGCAACGGCTTCGGCCAGTCGACGTGCGTGGGCATCGGCGGCGATCCGGTAAAGGGCACCGACTTCATCGACGTACTCAAGATGTTCCAGGCCGATCCGCAGACGGCCGGAGTGATCATGATCGGCGAAATCGGCGGCAGCGCCGAAGAAGAAGCCGCCGCGTGGATCAAGCAGAACATGACCAAGCCGGTCGCCGGATTCATCGCCGGCCGCACTGCGCCCCCCGGCCGCCGCATGGGCCACGCCGGAGCCATCGTCTCGGGCGGAGCGGGAACAGCGGAAGGCAAAGTCAAAGCCATGAAGGAAGCCGGCATCGCCGTCTGCGACAGCCCGTCGGACATGGGCATCACGCTGCTGAAGAAGATGGGACGAAAATAAAGCGCGAGTGCTTAGAGACAGCTGTCTGTCCTAAGCACTTTGGATCGAACCGACCCCTGTGCCCATTGGCACAGGGGTTGTTTTTCCGTTTGCTTGGATCAACATTCGGGCCCCGGGGCCCGAATGTTGGACGAACGATGCCGCCGATGCTATATAAAGGGGGAGTTCTATTACCCGATTCCCCTAATTTGTCAAGCTAACTTCATTCTTGTTCATTTGTTTTCATTGACCCCCACCCCATTTCGCGAACACTTATTAGGAAACCTGCAACAATGCCAGTTTGACACCTCAGGAGAATGACGCTGGCTGTGGAAACCGAGCGTACAATCAAGTCGGAAGGATTCTACGCCCAGCTGCGCCGCGTCGGCCGCACCTTTCTATTCCTCAAACCTGTCAAGATCCAGGTAGTCGTCCTCGCCTTCGCCATCGTCGCCTTCGCTGTCACGGAAGTCACCTGCGTCCGCCTGCTCAAGCCTGTGGTTCAGGCGATTGAAAACATTTCCCCGGAGGAGTCCGCCCGATTCAATGGCTTCTGGGACTGGCTGTTGGCGCCCACCGGTTCCGGCGCCAACCTGCGCCACGCGGTCTTGATCCTGATCGTCATGAAAGTCGTGCTCGCCATGATGCTCTGGCTGAAAACCGTGGCCTCTTCGTGGCAGAGCATGTCGATGGTCTTCTACATGCGCGCGGCCGTCTACGACCGGTTGCAGCGCGTCGGGTTCTCGTTTCACGATCAATACGCCAGCGGACATTTGATCAACCGCGCGCTGACCGACCTCCAGGCCGTCCGCACGTTCGTGATGACCGGCATGAGCCAGGCCATCGAAATCGTCGTCTCGGTGGCGCTCTACCTCGGCTTGCTGTGGCTGGAATGTTCACCGAAAATCGCACTCGCGGCACTGATTCCCCTGCCCTTCTGGATCCTCGCCATCCGCCGCTTTGCGGTGCTCTCGCAGCCCATTTATGAAGCGCAGACGAAAGCCTCCGACCACATGGTCGAAGTGCTGACTGAAAACGTCGCCGGCGTCCATGTCATCCGCGCCTTTGCGACGGAAAATCAGGAACGCCAGAAATTCCAAGCCGCATCGACCACCGTGCTCAAGCACCTGCTCGATGCCGTCTGGCTGCGCGTAAAGATGATCCCCATCATCCGCGGCATCGCCGTGGCCTCGAACATCTCGCTTTTCGCGCTCGGTGCGATCATGGTCCAGCGCAAGCAACTGGTCGTCGGCGACCTGCTGCTGATCGGCAGCGCGATGAGCCAGATTCTCGGACGCATCCAGGGCATCAACGCGATCAGCGATTCGTACCAGCAGGCCGTGGTTTCGAGCAAACGGCTGTTCGACATTCTCGAACGCCCCTGCAACACGCCCGAACGCGACGACGCCGCACCGCTGCTGCCCGGCGCCGGCGCGGTGAAGTTCCATCATGCGTCGTTCAGCTACGAGCCGGGATTCCCCGTCGTCGAAGACGTCAGCTTCACGCTGCCGGCCGGAGCGATCGTCGCAATCGTCGGCCCCACGGGGTCGGGCAAGACCACGCTCGCCGCGCTGCTGGGCCGCTTTTACGACCCGGACCTCGGCAGCGTGGAAATCGACGGCCAGGACTCCCGCGACGTCACGCTCAGCAGCGTCCGCGAATCGGTGGGCTACGTCTTCCAGGAAACGTACCTCTTCAGCGACACCATCGCGCGCAACATCGCCTACGGCGACTTGAACGCGCCGCGCGAAAAGATCCGCGAAGCCGCCAGGCTCGCGCGCGCCGACGAGTTCATCGAACGCCTCCCCTTGAAGTACGACACGATGATCGGCGAGTACGGCGCGTCGCTCTCCGGCGGGCAGAAACAGCGCCTGGCCATCGCGCGAGCCATCCTGCACAACCCGCGCATCCTGGTGCTCGACGACGCGCTGGCTTCCGTCGATCCGGAGACCGAGTCTCTGATCCGCGAAGGCCTGGAACGCGTGATGAAGGGACGCACCGTCTTCCTGATCACCAGCCGCATCTCCAGCGCGCGGCGCGCCCACAAGATCATCGTGCTGGAGCGTGGCAAGGTCACGCAGCAAGGCACGCACGACGAACTGATGCGGCAGGACGGTTATTACCGCGAAGTCGCCTCGTGCCAGTTCACCGAAGACGCCAAGGTCGACGAGCACTCACACATGGACCGCATGCGACGCCTGAGCAAACGCAGCGGCAGAGTGCTTCATGAGTAACGCGGAAAACAACGCCACGGAAACCGCGCCGCCGCCGCCGGCCAGCAATGGCAACGGCAACTCCGGCGACACGCTGACCAACGTGCTGCGCGACGTTGTGAAGGATCAG
This sequence comes from Planctomycetota bacterium, assembly GCA_038227875.1. Taxonomy (GTDB): domain Bacteria; phylum Planctomycetota; class SZUA-567; order H5-PLA8; family H5-PLA8; genus JBBRPR01. The sequence continues at coordinate 11,904 of JBBRPR010000072.1, read as the reverse complement.
AACGCGCGTTCGTTCAGCGGCGCGGGAATTTTTTCGCTGCTCAACAGCCAGCCCAATCCCACCCTGGGCAAGGGTCCCGAGAATCAGTTCTCGCAGGACGACGAAAGCAAATACAAGCCGATCTCCACCGCGCTGATTTTTCGCCTGCTCGGATGCCTCAAGCCGTACCGCTGGCTCTACGCGCTGGGTACGCTCGCTGGAATTTTCGGGCTGGCCTGTCAGCTCCTGACGCCACGCCTGCAACGCAAGATCATCGACGAAGGCATTGCCAGCGGCGACTACCACGCCGTGCTGACGTTCGCGCTGCAGTGGGCTGGCCTGTGGGCGCTGGCGCTGATCGCCGACGGCGTGCAGCTCGGCGCGACCAGCAAGTGCGGCGAGCAGGTGATTCTCGATCTGCGCATGGCGGTCTTTACGCAACTGCAGCGGCTGGGCATGTCGTTCTACGACCGCACGAAGCTCGGCCGCATCATCACCCGCGGCACCAGCGACCTGGACACCGTCCGCGGCACGGTCACCGGCGGCATCAACACCGTCGCGCTGAATTCCCTGCTGATGTTCGGCGCCGGCGTGATGATCCTGATGGCCGATTGGCGCATCTTCCTTTCTGTCGCGTGGCTGGCGCCGGTGATCGCGTTCACCAATCAGATCTACCGCCGCCGCATCGGTGCGGCCTGGCAGGAAGTCCGCGCCGGCTGGTCGCGCGTGGCCTCGAATCTCGCCGAGAACATCACCGGCGTGCGCGTGGTCTCCGCGTTCAACCGCCAGGATGAGAATCTCGATAAATTCAACGCGCTGCAGGAAGACAACACCGCCAACAATATCCGCCTGAGCAACATCAACGGCGTGTATCTTCCGCTGCTCGATTTTCTCGGCTTCGTCGGCCAGGTGATTCTGCTGGGTTACGGCGGGGCGCTGGTGATCTCGGGAGAATTCAAAGTCGGCCGCGTAATCGAAATCTTCAGCCTCTGGGGTTACTTCATCAGCCCCACGCGGACCATGGGCGATTTTTACAACACGCTGATGCAGGCCATGGCCTCCGCCGAACGCGTTTTCGCGCTGATCGACATGAAGCCCGACATCGAAGACGCGCCCGACGCCAAGCCGCTACCGCGCCTGAAAGGCCACATCGTTTTCGATCACGTAACCTTTGGCTACGATCCCGCGCGGCCGGTGCTGCTGGACATCAACCTCGACATCCCCGCCGGAAAAACATTCGCGCTCGTCGGCGCAACCGGGTCGGGCAAATCGAGCACCATCTCGCTGCTCGCCCGGTTTTACGAATTCCAGCAGGGCACCATTCGCGTTGACGGCATCGACATCCGTTCCGCCACGCGCGAAAGCCTGCACAAACAAATGGGCCTGGTGCTGCAGGTCAATTACCTCTTTTCCGGCACGATTCTCGACAACATCCGTTACCCGCGCCCGGGCGCGTCCGACGAAGAAGTCTACGACGCCGCGCGTTCGCTGGGCCTCCACGAAACCTTCAGCAATCTGCCGCAGGGTTACCTGACCGACGTCGGCGAACGCGGCGCGTCCGTCTCGATGGGCCTGCGCCAGCTGATCTGCTTCACGCGCGTGCTGCTGGCCAACTCCAGCATCTTCCTGCTGGATGAGGCCACCTCGAGCATCGACACGGTCACCGAAACAAAAGTACAGGCCGCGCTCGAAAAACTGGTCAAGGGCCGCACCACCGTGATCGTCGCGCACCGCCTCTCGACGATCGTCAAAGCCGACTGCATCGTCGTGCTGCAGCAGGGAAAAATCATCGAACGCGGTACTCACGCCGAGCTGCTGGAATCCAAAGGCCACTACGCGATGCTCTACGACCAGTTCATCTCGCACCAGAAAGCCGCGGATGAGCCGATCAAAGCCTCCAACTCCGGAGCCGCTCCGGCCATCGAAGGGCCCATGAGCTAGACCTGAGTTTCTTATCTCACGCAAAGCCGCAAAGACGCCAAGAACAGCAAAAAAACTGATTTGTGTAGGATGCACAATCGAATTGCCTCCCGTACAATCCAGAGCAGTTGCATTTCTTTGCGGCTTCGCGGCTTTGCGTGAGAATAAAAACCCGTGTCGAAAAAGCTGACCATGAAAGAGCTCGGCGAACTGCAGGAGACTGCCTCGCAGTCGCTGCTCGCCGGCAAGGGCAAGTCGGAACTCGTCGCCAGCCTGGTCTCTGACGGCATCGACGAACTGACCGCCCAGCGCATCGTCGACACCGCCGCGCAACGCGTCCGACGGCAGGGCGACGGCGCCGACGTGGACTCCGGAAAACCCGCGCGCGGCACGTTCAATTATCACACCGTGACCGGCGCGCTTTTTTTAAGCGCCGGCGTGGGCGCGATCGCGTACGTCCAGGCCACCGGCAACGGCACCGAAAAATCCTACGCCATCGCCGGCGTCGCGATCATGCTGGGACTCTACCGACTGGCGCGCGGCGTGATCCGTTAGCAGCGTAGTGTGTGTCAAGGAGCAAGCGGCCGTTTGCTTGCTCTTTGCTCAACGCATTCCAGTTGAAAAGAAAATACACATCTCGGTTGTGTTATCCAAACCGCCTGCGCGAAAGTCGCGAGCATCTCAGCAAGAAGAAAGCAAACAGCCGCTTGCTCCTTGACACACACCTTGCGCAATCTCGCGTCCGGTCACCCGGCTGCTGAAATTACCCCATATCCACCAACCCCAATCGCCTGCCCAACACCTGAGCGATCCGGCGCTTCAGCGGCAGGTGTTCGTCCTTCGAGAGCGTGGGGTCGCTCTTCACTAGTTCCATCGCGCGCGTGCGGGCTTCGGCCAGCACTTCCGTGTCGGCCATCAGGTCGGCGATCTTCAACTCCGGCATGCCCGATTGGTGCGTGCCGAAAAATTGGCCGGGACCGCGCAGCCGGAAATCAGCCTCGGCGATTTCGAAGCCGTCGCGCGTTTTTACGAACGTCTTGATGCGCTCCTCCGCATCGTCGGAATTCGGTTCGCCAAAGACGAAGCAGTACGACTTGAGCTCGCTGCGCCCGACGCGGCCGCGCAACTGATGCAGCGCCGACAACCCGAACATCTCCGCGTTTTCAATCATCATCACCGTCGCCGACGGCAAGTCGATGCCGACTTCGACCAGCTGTGTGCTGATCAGCACGTCGATCTTGCCTTCGCGAAGTTGCGTGAGCACCGCGTCCTTTTCGTCCGACGGTAGTCGCCCGTGCAGCATGCCCATGCGGAGCGTCGGGAGATGCTCCTTCATGCGCTTGAACTCGGCCTCAACGCCTTTCACTTCGCTCCACAGCTTGGTCGAAATCTTGTCGCCGCTCGGCGAGGACGCTGAATCCTCCTCAATGCGCGGCAGTACGATGTACGTCGCGTGGCCCTTGCGCGCCTCAGCGATGATCAGGCGATAGACCTTCGCACGATCGACCTCCTTGGCCCAGCGGCTGACGATCTCGCCGCGACCCGGCGGCGGCTCGTCGATGCGCGAGACGTCCAGGTCGCCGTAGAGCGTCAGCGTCAGTGTGCGTGGAATCGGCGTCGCGGTCATCACCAGCACATGCGGCGAACGGCCTTTCGCGCGCAAGCTCATGCGCTGAGCCACGCCGAACTTGTGCTGCTCGTCGACGACGATCAGCGAGAGCGCTTTGAAGCGCACATTTTCTTCCAGCAACGCGTGCGTGCCGATGGCGATGTGAATTTCGCCTTTCTCGAGCTGCTCCAGGAATTCGCGCCGCTCGCCGGCGGTCGATCCGCCGCGCAGCAGGCCGATCTTCACGCGCGATGCTTTCAGCAGATGCGAGATCGTCCGCTCATGCTGAGCCGCGAGCACTTCCGTGGGCGCGAGCAGTGCCGCTTGGCCGCCGTGCGCCACGCACAGCAGCAGCGCCGAGAGCGCCACCGCCGTCTTGCCGCTGCCGACGTCGCCCTGCAGCAGCCGGTTCATCGGCAATGGCGAGCCCATGTCTTTGGCGATCTCGCGGAAGACGCGCGCCTGGCTGTCGGTCAGTTTGAACGGTAGCCGCGCGTGGATGCGCGTCTCGATCGCCGGCGTGAGCGGCAGGCGCTGCGACGCCGCGTGGCGCTGCACTTCCCAGCGCCGCAGCGCGACGCCCAGTGAGACGACGAACAGTTCCTCAAAGACCAACCGCCGCCGCGCCTGGCGCATGCGGTCCATTGAATCGGGAAAATGAATCTGCTTGATCGCGTCGGCCAGCGGCATCAGCTGCAAGGTTTGGCGCAGCGCCGGCGGAATGTGATCGGGCATCCGCGACTGTGCGTTGGTCTGCAGCACGTTCCACATGATCTTGCGCAGAAAACTCTGCGTGATCCGGATCTCCGGCGGTTCCTTGCCATCGGCCAGGCGCTGCTTGGGGCGCAGGTTATAGACCGGTACGATCCGCCCGAAATTGGGGCTCATCCCGGAGCTCGGGCTTTCCGGCGGCCCGTTCTCCACGCCCTCTTCGCGCGTGTCCTCCAAAATTTCAAACTCCGCGTTGTTCAGTTCGCAGCGCTTGCCGCTCCCGCCATTGCTCAGCGCGATCTTCCCGGAGAAAAATCCCCACGCATTCGGCGTCAGCCGGTCGACGACATACGGATTCCACCAGACCGCGCGCATGTCGCCGCTTTCGTCCTGCAGAAACGCTTCGACCTTCGCGCGGCCGTTGAACTGCCTGCATTTCAGATCCAGGATCTGCGCGACGATGTTCGTCTCCGCGCCAGGCTTCACCTGCCTGATTGCCGTGACGCTGGCGCGGTCTTTGTGCGTCATGGGAAAAAACAGCAGCAGATCGCGCAGCGTTTCCAGCTGCAGCATCTGCAGCTTCGTGGCAATCTGCGGCCCCACACCCTTGATGAATTGCAGCGGCTTGGAGAGCAGGTTGTCGGAGGCGTCGAGTGGCGCGAAGGTGTCGAGTGTGGAGGCCATAATTAGAGGGGGACCTGTATTGCGGATTGCGGATTGCGGATTGCGGATTGGATTGGCGAGCGTTCCATGAGGTCGTGACATTCCAGCGCGTACGTGAACCTCACCATTGCAATTGGAAGTTCTCGCTTCTCCATCACGCGCACCCACCCAATCCGCAATCCGAAATCCGCAATAAGGTCCTCACCTTGACGCCACCGCACAACAACCGGACAATTCCCGTCATGCGGCGAATCACTGCGTTTTACCTCCTGCTCGCGGCAATACCAGCGTGTGTCATCGCCGGCGAAGACAAGGGCTTCGACACCACCGGACTGCCCAAGGCCACCACCACGGCCACCGAAGCGCTCGCGCCCAAGGAATACCCGCGCGCGGACGCGCTGGTCTCGACGGAAAATCTGGCGAAACTAATCGCCGCCAAGGATCCGAAACTGGTGCTGATCGATGCGCGCAACGACGTCGACTACATCGCCGCGCACATTCCCGGCGCACGCAATCTGCCCTCCGATTCGCTCCAGGATCCCGCCGCTGCGCCGTACTTCATGATCAGCCCGGAAGCACTCAAAGCTGTCTGCGCCGAATTGGGCATCAACGCCGACAGCAACGTCGTGATTTACGATGAAGACGACGGCCGCCTCGCCGCGCGCGTCTGGTTTACGCTCCACGCCCGCGGTCACGACCACGTCGCGATGCTCGACGGCGGCGCCGGAAAATGGCACGACGAACGCCGCGCGTGGATTCCCGAACTTCCGCCCCGGGCCGCGCCCGGCACCTTCGAACCGGCCGCCACGCTGCGCGGCGCGGCCACGTTTGATGAACTCCCGCAGTTCCGCACCCGCGGCACGACCCTCGGCCGCATGCCCGCGCTGGCGCTGATCGACGCGCGCGCGCCGGCCGAATACAGCGGTGAAGACGTGCGCGGCAAAGTCGGCGGCCACATCCCCGGCGCGGCGAACATCGAATGGAGCAATCTGATGTCCGGCGCCGAACGCTCCCGCGTCTGGCGCTCCCCGCCCGAACTCCACGCCCTGCTTCGTGTCGCCGGCATGGAAAAGGATCAGAAGATCTGCCTCTACGATCAGGCCGGCGGCCGCAGCGCGCATCTGTATTTCTCGCTCTGGCTGATGGGCTTCGACCACGCCTTCAACTACATCGGCGGCTGGCGCGAGTACGTCAAGAAGGACGGGATTGAGATCGAGAAGTGAGAAACGCGAAGGACTGATCTTCGTGTAACGTTTCTCCTCCTGCGGTGTCATTACTTTCATCTCAAACCCGAGGATCCCGCATGCAGCTTTCGTTTCTTCAGATCTTCCCCATCAAGTCGTTGGACCCTGTCGAAATCCGCGAAGCGCGCGTGATGCCGGGCGGGTCGCTGCAGCACGACCGCGAATTTTCGCTCTTCGACACGGCCGGAAAATGGGTCCGCGGCAAGCGCGAAGTGAAACTCCATCAGATCCGCTCAAAATTCGACCTGGCCGCGCGCACCGTCGAACTCAAAGCGCCGGGCTGCGAACCGAAAACGTTTCATCTCGACGCCGAACGCAGCGGCATCGAAGAGTGGATCGGCGCGTTCTTCGGTTACGCCGTCGCGTTGCGCCAGGATCTGCAGCATGGCTTTCCGGACGACGGGGAACTCCACGGCCCGACCGTGCTGGCCGCGGCGAGCATCGAACGCGTGGGCGCGTGGTTTCCCGGCATGCCCGTGAGCGATGTGCGGCGACGTTTCCGCGCCAACCTGGAAGTCAGCGGCGTGCCGGCGTTCTGGGAAGATCAGTTCTACAAATCCGCCGACGGCGCCACGCGAAGTATCCGCATCGGCGACGTCGTCCTCAATGGCGGAGCGCCCTGTGATCGGTGCGTGGTCGTCACACGCGACCCGGATACCGGCGTGGGGCGCAGCGGATTTGAAAAGGAATTCATGGCCCACCGCGCCGCCGAAGTGCCCGCGTGGGCTCAGCGCTCGGCCATGGAGCATTTCTTCATGTTCTCGTTGCGGACCACCGTAAAGCCCGACGATGCAGGAAAAGTCCTGCGCATCGGCGACCCTGTATCCGCAATCTGATCATTATTATTCGAAAGGAGAGCCGCCATGCTCAAATACAAAAACTTCGTACCACGCCAGATCAAGGACTACGGTTTCTTCAGCGACGGCGATTTCGCGAATTTCGACGATGCCGTCGCTGCCGCCGATCAATGGATTCGAAGCAACGAAGTGGAGATCGTGCAGATCGAAACAGTGGTCCTTCCCAATATGTACAACTCCGGCGAGAAGGGACCCAACGACACGTACCTCCGCGTGCCCGATCAGTACACCAACCACTGGCACCAGTTCCTGCGCGTCTGGTACCGAAAGTAAACGCGCACACCTCAGGTCTCCCCTGCGATTCGACGCGCTGCCACGGTATTTGATTCCCCTGTGTAGCATTGCCTACATCAGGTGGTCCTCTTTTTCACGGATTGAAGAATTGAATCGCTTTTCGATTTGCTCGCGGTGTAACAGAAAAGTTCATTCGGAGAATCAATGATGCCGCGCAAAGGTTTGACGCTGACTGTAATAATATTTCTAAGCTACATGCTCGCGCTTCACGCAGGCGAGGCAACTCCCGCGCCGCTGGGATCGCCGGATTTCCAACCCACTCCGGAACATCCGTTCGGCTGGCGCGGCGATGGCAACGGCCGCTTTCCAGCCGCGGAACCGCCGCTGGCCTGGGGACGGATCTCTGCGTCGATCAAGGAGCTCAGCACACAGGCGAAGAAGCCCAAGCCAGACGATAAGGGCAAGCCCATGCCGGATGGCGAGATTCGCGACTGGTTCATCCTGGGTCCCGTGCCCATTCCTGCCGGCAAGGTGTCCAAGGACGATTTCGGACCGGACGAAGCGAAGCTCGGCGATGATGAAAGCGAAAAAAGCGGCGACTTGGAATGGAAGCCCATCACGCTCGACACGTCCTGGCTGAATTTCTGGCCGCTCTACAACAAGATCACGAAAGATGGGAAGGGATTTGTCGCCTACGCCCACACGTGGATCCATTCGGCCGAAGGCAAACCGGTCTTCATGAATGTCATGCTCAGCGGCACCGGAAAAGTCTGGCTGAATGGAAAGGCTCTCGGCACGTACAACGCCAACGGCTCGCGCATCAAGCTGCCGCTCGAGAAGGGCTGGAATCGCCTGCTGCTGCGCGTCGCTACCATCCAAGAGACCAACTGGAGCCAGGGCGTCGTTCAATGGCATTTCAACGCTGCATTTTTCGGCACCGATCAGGACACCTTCGAAAGCAAAAATATTCTCTGGTCGACGCGCACGCTCGACAACGGCCCCGGAGTGGGCTCGCCGATTCTCGTCAGCGGCAAGCTCTTCATTCCCAATGAAGCCGGCGTGTTGACCTGCATCGATGCGAAGGACGGCAAGGTGCTATGGGCAAAATCCAGTTCGTACGCCGACGCGGCCACCGCGGAGGAACGAACGAAAAATGCCGAGGTCTTTACCGAAGTCGATGCGCTGATGGCAAAAGTCAACGAGTCCCTGAAAGCCTACTGCGAAGCGCCGGAAAAGTTCGCTGTGGATCCCAAATTGAAAGCAGGGCTGGGCGGCTACGGCAAGATCCAAGTGCTTCTGCAGAAAATGGACCACGAGAAATACCCCGGCCAGAGCACCGGCGAGGCCGGCGAATCGGCGCCCACGCCGGTCACCGACGGCCAGAACGTGTACGTGCTCTTTGGTTCGGGCACGCTCGCCTGCTTCGACCTGAACGGCAATCGAAAATGGACGTCCGTGGTCGGGCTCCGGAGTTCCGAGCATGGTTACCACGCGTCGCCGTGCCTGATCGACGGCAAGATCGTGATCAAGGGGCAGAACACCAACGGTGTCGTCGTGCTCGACTGCAAGAATGGAGAAGTCCTGTGGAAATCAAAAACGCCTTCTCCCTGCGCGACGCCGTTACCGCTGATTGTGGGCGGTGAGAAAGTGGTCGAACAATCATTCGCCATTCTTACCCGCGTCAGCGACGGCAAAATTCTGTCGCAGGCCTTTATGCCGCCGTATTTCAATATCGCCAACTATCTCTCCCCGACGATCGAGGACCGTACGGTCTGCAGCTATGTTCTCGCGAAGAAGGCCGGCGAGGTCCGCTTTGTCTTTCAAACATTGCCCGACACCCTCAGCGACCCGGTGGTCATGAAAGACACCAAGGAAGTGGAGTACGACGTGAAGGATTTCCCCTGCTGGTTCAGCTACGACCATTGCGCGTCGCCGCTGCTGTACCAGGGCCTGGCCTACGTCTTGAGCGTCGATGGCGTCCTGACCGTGCTCGACGCCGCCAAGGGCGAGGTCGTCTATCAGAAGCTCCTCGACTTAAGTCCGATCATGTACCACAACGGCCCCGTCGTCCGCGCCGGCTGCGCCGCCAGCCCGGCGCTCGCCGGAAAGTACATCTACATCTGGGACGACCAGGGCGCTGCCGTGGTCATCGAACCGGGCCGCACGTTCAAACAAGTCGCCCGGAACCGCATCGAGCAGCTGTACTTCCGCTACGGTCCGGAACGCAATGAGTGCATGATCAGCAACCCGGTCTTCAGCGGCAACAAGCTGTACCTGCGCGGCGAGGTCAATCTCTACTGCATCGGGGAGAAGTAAGTTCCGCGCGCTGCAGCGCGTGTTCGGGGGAGTTATCTCTCCGCCAAACCATTGGACCTTCAGGCGTTCCGAGCCTGCCGCTTCTTCAATTCGATGATGCAGCGGCCCGCAGCAATTTTGTAGAACCAAGTCGTGAATCTGGCCACAGGCTGGTAGCGCTTCGCGTCGCGGAAAACGTGCAAGAACGTTTCCTGTGCGAGGTTCTCCGCGGAATTTCGGTTCCGCACGAACGACTCACAGAACTCGATACACGGAGTCTCGTAGCGCCGCAGAATTTCTTTGAACGCGCCGTGATTTCCTCCGGCCAGTTCTGTCATGAGCTGCTCGTCTCTAAGTAACTTCAATCGTGAGTTGGACATTTACTTTTCCTCTCTGCCGGATTTCGTAGGTTTCGAGACAATGGCCCCCGCTAGGCAAATCCGATATGAAAAGTCAGATCTGTCGGATGTGCCTGCGGTATTGTGGCGGAAGCGGCGATAAAATATATATTCGGAAAGGAGCGCGAAAATCGCAAGTGACGTCAGAGCAATTGAGCCATCTGCAAACAGCCCCCATTTGTGCCAATGATTGCCCCAGTTTCCGTTGTCATCAGGAAGGCCCAGATCGAAGTAAGCAAGAAAGGGCCAGCCGTAGTTATTCTTGCCTATCACTTGACCGTCCGATTTATCATAATCAGCCTGAGTCCAAGCTCGATACCGATAGGCCCACCCCTCGTCAACCGGATACCAAAATCTGGATTCATGCGGCTTGATGGCTGAAGAAACTGAATCAGTGTTCAGCCATAAGAAACCGCCCGCTCCAACCATTAGCGCAGGATTGCTGTAGTTAAATGGAACTGAAACCATTTTTTCTTCGCGGGTCGCTCAGCAGCTCTGCGCAACTTAACCCAGACCATAAACCGCGTTAGCTCTTCCATTGCTGTTATAACAAGCGTGTCAGTAAGAGGTAACATGAAATCTTGGAGGTCTCGCCTGCATATTGCAAAATGGGATCTTGCCGAAGAATGTAACATTCTGTTACTTTCGGACGGGAATCGGAATTAAAAGCCATGCTGCTCCGTCTAATCAGCACCATGCGGAAAACGACGCTCCTCCCTCTTATGGTCCTCGCGCTCGCTTCAGCGGCGCGCGCGAATTCACGACCCGCAATTTGCCGCTCTCTTTGCTTGGCTCGCTAAATACACCATCTGCCGCAGTCGGTTTATTCCCCCCATCGGCCGATGTTCATCCAGCGCATTCCAAGGCGAGAAGGCCATCGCGTCGCACTCGTCAACCAATGCCCGCCCCTCGGGCGAATCGACATCCTGCACGCCGATCGTGAGTGTAGCTAGAGGAATTGGTTTCGAGACTTCTTCGTCCCATTCAATCGAAGCGTCTTCAACTGGCATCGTCATTGGATTTGTCTGAGGCTGAACCCGTAATTCGAAGACGGCTTCTCGTGTTCTGAGGTGTCGTCCGAGGGCCTCACTGAGGTAATCATCGGATTTGCTGACCGGATCGCCAGACGACATCCCTTTGAAACGGGGCACCAGCGAGTATTTCACGACGTGGCCACCGGTTGATCCGGGTGGGCCGAGCCAATAAGGCGACCCGCTCCAATACGTCAGATCCAAGGGGCTGGCAACGATTTTGTCCAGGATTGCTTTCCCGATCTTAAGGTGCCGATAGTGAAAAAGAGCAAGCCAGGCCGCGGCCAAAGGATCCCCCACCAACGATGTATCGCGGATTTCGAAAAACTTCACGAATTCAGCTGGAGTTGCAAAAGGGAAGACAGGGTGATTGATGGCTAGGAAATCCTGACAGCGGTTACGGGTGTCGGGAATGGCCGGAGTTCCATCCACACCCAACAGCTTGATGGCCATCCCTCGTGCGGCACTCTTGCCATCGGGGTCGATCGTCTCCGATGAGTTGGAGAAGCGGACGATCGCCTGAAACGACTGATTTGGTTGGTGAAAGACGCCATAACGTAAGTCGTCGGCCACATCGTCTCGTATTGTGAACACGCCTTTTACACAACCGGTCGCCTTTGCATGCTGGCCGCGGTGGATACGCCCCTGCTGGGGCTTCATCCGAGCGATGGTTATTTTGACCATCTCCTCAAACAACTTTGCCTCGCCCGGATCGGGATATTCGCAGTTCAACTTTGGGTTCATTGATAGATCTCCGGTGTTGCGCAAAATTTGGATGTCCTCAATCAAATCCAGTTCATTCGCAACAACCACATCTTCACGCCTGTCAGGGCTCTCACAGTATTGCATCGTAGACAGCAGTAATTCTCGCGCTAATCTGCGCCGATGCGGTCAGTAGGCCGCAGAAGATTTCGGACGGTTATAAAAACAGCAGGTCCCCGCAAAGCTCGAACTTTGCAGGGA
>JBBRPR010000071.1:0-40295 GCA_038227875.1 Planctomycetota bacterium | reverse complement strand
TGCAATGTCGCGCTCCGAACTCAATCCTTCGAAATAGCCCAGCATCAGCATGCGAAAATACACCGGCGGCGGGATGCTCGGTCGTCCGCCATCCTTATAAAATTTCGCGCATACCTCGTGGACGCGCTGGTCAAACCCGAGTTTCTGCAAAATGATGTTCAAACGCTTGTAAAATGGACGCCCGGGCGCCTCCGCCATCTCATCGACCACAATCCAGAATTCTCTTTCCTGCTTTTCGTCCTGCTTGCCCATCGACATCTCGCGGCTCTCCGGTGTTGTCAATATGACGCTCATCCGGACGTTCTAACTGCCATTTTTCAACGGGCTGTTAGAGTATACTCCTCCACCCGATAAATCCGCCCCCAATAGTCAAACAGCACCACAGCATGATTTGGCGACAAATTATCGGAATCAAAAAGCTCTTCCTCGCCCAAATCAAGCTCCCAGTTCCAGCGCTCAAAATATTTCTTTTTCATGGCTTTACCTTTGGCTTAGGAATGAAAACTTTAACTATCTTACCATCGGGTGTCTTTAATTGGAAATGCGGCTCATTCAGATCGTGATAGTTGGATCGGCAGAGGGCACGGGTGATTTTCTCAAAGCCTCGGGAACTTTTCCTACTACATTTATACTACGTCGTTTAAAGTTTGATAGGTAGTAGAACATTTTGCAAAACCGTTATACGCCGGTTCGACTCCGGCCGTGGCCTCCAACTTTCCCATAAGTATTATGACGAATTCTCCCATGGCGTAGCCGTGAATCTTTGATGCATTTAATGGTTTGTATGACTCGCGTTACTGTATTGTTGATCGCGGTTTCGACTGAACCCGATCCAATTTTAGCTGCAATTGCTGCGCCCGATGATGTTCTTGATATGCGACATCGATGGCGATAGCCAGTACTGCTGCGATCAATAAACTTAAGATCGTTATTATTCCCGCCTTCCTAAAGCGGACTCGTCCCACGCCCCATGAATGGCCTTCAGGGTTAGCCGTGCGCCGTTTTCTCAACGTTTCGATAGGTCTCCATATTGTTATTGCGTGCCGTAAAAATCCCCAAGCATCTTTATTATACCACATGCTCGGCCACACATGCGTGTGGACGCGACGGGTCGGAAACGGTAAGGACCGAACACGCGTGTAAAGACCGTGACTAATATAAGACTTCGCGCTGCCTCAAGCGCGAAGTCTTATGCGTACCCCTTACATCACTTCGCCGCGCCGCCCTTGCCTGCGGATGCCTTGTAACTCAAGGTCACCTGCTTCTGTAGAACGTCACCGTTAAAGACCAACGACACGGGGATCGTCACGTGCGTGGTCGTGGTTGCGTTGACCAGTCCATGTGCCGCCAAGGCCGTGACAAAAGAGCCCTTCGTAAACTTCACGGCGAACTTTGCCACCTGCAGCAAGACCACTCCCTTGGCCGATTTCACGCCGACGGCGAAGCTATTGCTGGCCTTGGGGGTAACTCCCTTCGCGTCCAACGTAAACGACCCGGTAACACCGCCGATATCCACATAAACTTTTTGGCCGCCCACCACTGTGCCGTCAGGTATCAGCAATCCCCCGCTCAGGCTGATGGCGTCGTTCCCGGCCTTGGCGAAGTTCTGCTTGATCGCGGTCTTTGCGACCGACAGTTTCTGGAGGGAGCTGTTCGTGATGGGCTGACCGGTTGGTGTGCTGATGGCATTGTTGGGATCACTTCCCACCGCGGTTTCGAACGTGTCTGAAAAACCGTCGCCGTCGCTATCCACGCCTGCGCCTACAATCGGAACTGTTTGGACCAAGGTGACCCGGCCTGGCGTGGCATAGGAGACGATGTAGCCCGCGACAGGAGTGACCGTCGTAAACTTTCCGGAAATGGAAGGGGCCGAGATCAGGACGTAGCTGGGTTGATTGAGCCCCGTAGCATTCACCGTCAGCGTGCCCGCCAGTTGGACCACGCCTGTGGATGTGATTGCATCGTTGTTTGCTGATCCCGCACCCGCGTTCACCACCAGCGATCCCGTGCTGGAAAAAGTGATGCTGCCGGTATTCAAAATGGCATAGGTACCCGAGACTGACCCAGCGCCCGGGGCGATCGCGCCGTTGGCGGTGATCGTGCCCGGACCAGTTCCGGTTCCGCCCAATGCACCGTCGGTGCCGATGGTGACCGCACTGCTGGATGCGATGCTGCCGTTAACCAGTAGCGTGCCCGCGTTCACCGTCGTCGGTCCCGTGTACGTGTTGGCGCCGGTGAGGTTCAGCATATTTGTTCCCAGTTTGGTGAGACCAATACTATTGGTCCCGCCATTGGGATCTCCAATCACAGTGGCATATGTAAACTGCCCGCCGGCCGCGTTCGTGGTGTCGAGCCCCAGAATGGAGCCGCCGGTAAATCCGGAGAAGGGGCTGCCGATGGTCTTGATGCTATCCACGTCCGCGGACGTGAATTCTCCCGGGCCGCCTACGTTCAGCGCCAGGGTCGCCGCACTGGCGATTTTAATATTCGCCGCTGTCCAGCTTGCGGGCGTGTTATTGTAGAACGAGACTTCCTTGCCAAACTGCAGAGTGCCCGCGAAGACAGTGGTGATGCCCGTGTACGAGTTGGCTCCATTCAGGGCCAGCGTATTGGCGCCCAATTTGGTCAGGTTGATACTGTTGACTCCGCCGTTGGTGTTGGTGAGGTTGTTGACGTAGGTGAACTTTCCACCGGCGGCATTGGTGGTGTCCAAGGCAAAGGTGGAGCCGGTCAATAGGCCGCCACCCCCGGTGCCGATCGCTTTCAGGATGTCCACATCCGCCGACGTGAATTCACCCGTCCCGCCCACATTGAGAATCAGTGTCGCGCCATTTGAAACGGTGATTTTTCCCGAGTTCCAGTTCGCGGGAACGTTGTTATAGAGGGCGACTTCACGGGTAAACAGAAGCGTGCCTGCATTCACAACGGTGGGTCCTGTATACGTGTTACTCCCGGAAAGAGTCAGTGTGCCGGTTCCGAATTTACTCAGGCCGGAGGTTCCCGAGCTGCCGAGACCACTGTTGACGACCATTCCCGCGCTATTGTTAACCGTAAACATTGGCGTGGGCGCGGAAGCCACCAGACCGCCGGAGTTGAGCGTGAGCAGCCCCGCCCCGCTATTGACGGTGATGGGTCCGACAATCGTCAGCGTGTTCAGGCCGCCGATGGTCACGGGAGCCGGGTCATTCACCGTCAGGCTCCGGATGGTAAAGTCTGCTCCCAATACGGAATTCTGATTGGCCGCGCCGGTGGCAGAGAAGGTCACATCGGAGGTTAAACTATTGGGTAGCTTGCCCAAGTCCGTCGTGCCAGCCTGGGCCGAGGACCAATTTGTGGTCCCTCCGTTTTTTGTGGACCACAGGCTGTTCACCCCGCCTTTCCAGAAGGCGAGGAGTGTGTCGCTGGGCACGATAGTCGGAGTGTTGAGGTAGGTGATGATATTGGCGATCAGCTGTTGGCTTGCCGCGTCTGCACTGGCCTGAAGAAAGTTCACGTCGAACACCACAATCACCGAGCCGAGCGGCGCATTGGTCAAATTTCCAGGACCAAAGAGCAGCGCGGCACCGATGCCGTTGCTGTCGATGGTGATGTGGGATCCTTTTCCTGCGAATAGAGCACCATTTGCCGCTAAATATGTGATGCTGGAGCCGGCGATGGAGGCATTTAATGGAGCGTTGACTGTTTCCGTGTTGGCCGGAGTGTTCAGGATCAAGTTTCCTCCGCCCAGCAGGGAGATAAACGAAACGAGGCTGTCATTTCGTGTGGCAAACCCGGCGTTTTCGCCATCGAGAAAAAGATTGCCACCTCCGCCAACGTAGCTCTGGTACGCCGCCTGATCAGCTGGCGTGAGTGGAGTGGGATTGTTGAAACGGATATCCCAAATCTGTTCGTACGTAGAGAGAACTCCGGCAGCCGCAACGGACGTGAACGACGATACCGTGTTGCCTGCGGTCACCTGCTTGGCACTGACGTTGGCGAGCACGTCGGCTTCAATTCCAGCAGTGCCGTCGTGGATAATGGCGATTGATGCGCCGAACACTGAAGAGGCCATGGCCAGAGAAAGAGTGACCACGGCAAGAATCGTTCCAACATTCAAGCGAAGAGACATTCCCAATCCGGCGGCGCTCAGCGGTTTCATAAGTTCTCCTAGGCGAGTTATTCACTCCCTAGTGCACTTACAATGCCAGTAGGATGCGGTCGCGATAGTTTACACAACCATTGAAATTGATACGCATTGTGAAGACTGCAGCAGGACGCCAGCGATCCGACAGTAGTTGATCTGCGAATGCTTTGTCAGTCTTCGGTATTCAGCGGCTGTGAACTCGTTGCAAGCGGCACCAAGGCCGACTCGACTTCCTATAGAAATGAGTCCGCTGCGCCAACGGGATTGAATCCAATTTGGCTTCGGCGCTAGTGTCCGAACGCAATCGCGCAGAACTTCGGCGCGCGCGATACTTTCCTTTTTAGCTACCTGCGCACGATCGCCTTAAAATCAGGTATCGACTGAATCAACGCCTTCTCCGTCTGGTGATAGCCCATTCGCACGCTCACGATCCGCCCGTTCATCGGATCAGCGATGAACATGCGCTTGTCGGTATCCACCGCCACGTATGCGCCATGCAGCAAACCCACTTCGTCGCCGCCCATCGGTACCAGGCTGTCGGGTCCGGCGCTGTCGGCGTTGCCATACCTGCCCACCCTGACGATGAGGTTGCCCGCGGCGTCCAGGACCGCCACGCTGTAGCGGTCCAGTTCGGGTGCAAATGAACGATTGAAGTAATCGAAGCCGAAGCGGCAATTCCAGCACGCGCACCCCACCCCCATATTTTTGCCGCAAAAGCCGACGCCTCCAAAAGTCCATTCGACGCTGTCGTTCTGGATCCACGCGTTGCCCTGCGCGGCATTGGCCAGGTCCGGTGAGCGGGATGGTACTTCATTCGAAGGCATCGGCACCGGCGTCGCGTCGGTGCTGACAATCTTCAGCACTTTGGGTTTAAATTTAAGCAGGGTTCCGCTCATATCATTAAAGTATTTTTTCCCCGCGTAAACCCGGGTGCCGGCCGACAGGGCATAGATGTTGTCGTCGGCGTCGAGACCCAGGCCGTAGGTGTTGTCAGCCAATCCCGGCGCGGCGTCGTCATAAAGCAATTTCCCGCGAGGGTCCCAGACGTGAACGAAGATGCCGCCGCCGCGTCCGCCCACACTGCGGCCCGGATACAATGCCGGCGCGTAGACTCGGCCGTTTGGAACGGCGGACGCCCGCTCGGTCTTGTCGACAGTCTTTTCCCAGCCGGGCAGCCAGTACTTGCAGCCGGCAACCAGGTTGCCTTTCAAGGACACGAACATCCCGCCGTGATGCCAGCTTCCATTTGCCGGCAGCGGCAGTGCCGATTGCGCCTCGGTCTCGCGCCGGCTGGAAGATACAGACGCCGTCAGCTTGTTATCCTTGCCGCTGAATTCCTCGCCATAATCCCAGGGAACTTCGCGCCACGTGTTGCCGGCATCCAAGTTGTAGCGGACCAGTGCCGAGTAGGTTTTCATATAAAACAGGCCCTGCGAATCGATGCACAGGTCCTCGACATCCAGCGGCAGGTCGAGGAGCGTTTGTTTTCCCGTCTCCGGATCCAACTCGATGACCTGCTGGAAGATTTCCAAACTCTGGTCTTCGCACAGGTACAGTTTTCCCGTGCGGGGATTCACATTCATCCGTTGCCGCGGAATGTGCGCCGGTTCGGCTCGCACGCTTGTGTTCTTCACATCAGCCGTGAAATCGCGCTTGGGCACCAGCGTTTTTTCTTTTACTTCAAACAGCCGCACGTTCGAACGGGCGTGTCCGCGGGTCATCACGTTTTCCATCGGGTATTCTTCGGTGATCCACAGCGTTGGGCTCGCGCCGTGAGGGTCGTACCCCAGCGAAATCGGAACGCCGCAGCCCATGTAAAAGAAATAATTGGGCGTGGCGAGATAGGATTGAACGGGCAACGGATAACTGACAATCTTCACCGGATTGCTCAACGGTCCCATGCGTGTCAGGGTCGCCGGCACAGTCTCTGCTGGTGTCGTCGATTGCTGAAACACATTGTACGTGACGAAGCTGGCCACAATCAGCTCGCCATGTTCGCTGTCAATGAAGAGCTGCGCCGGGCGGGAAATCTTGATCGTTCTCACGAATTCGCCGACTGCTGAATACACCTGGACCCGGTCGTTGAGATAGTCGGCCACATAGACCAACCCGGTGTTATCCACGGCCACCGACGCCGGAACCTTGAAGTGCGTGTTGTCGCTTCCGGCCTCATCGACCTTGTCGCTTCCCACGAAAAGTTTCAGCGGCGCGTCGCTATCCATGCTCAGCGCGTACACGCCGTGAAAGCAGGCCCATCTCCCGTTCTTGATGATGTCGGCGCTGGCCAGGCTCTTGTGACTGAAAATATATCCGGTCAGGTAGAGCGTTTTTCCGTCGGGGCTCAGTGCCGAGCTATGCGGTGCAACATCCACCTTGTTGCCGTAATCGACATTCTCGACCGTGATCGCGGGAACGGTGCGGGGACCGCTCAACTGCATTCCGCCCGAACTGCCGTCGGTGGCGAAGCGATTGATGAGATTATTGGCCAGCGCAATCCGCCCGTTGCGGACCGCCATGGTCATGGCGCCACGGCCTTCCATGCCGAAGTGGCAGGTGCCCTTGGAGGCGTTGACCGTGCGATACATTTTTTCGGCCGGGAGATAATTGATCATGTTGAACGCTTGTGTCCCGCCGGTCAGCAGCGAATTCTGCAGGAAATTCGGCTTGATGGGCAGGTGCGCGCCGTCTTCCGGATAGTCGTGCCAGAAAAGCCCGGCAACATCCTTGATCTTGTCGGCCGGAAATGGGTAAACGGTGCGCTTGTAGTTGCCGTCGTGGTCGAAGAGCCGCACGAAGTCGGCGCCGTTGCCGCCGTCGTAAACATACACGCCCTCCGCCGTGGGGCAGAACAACGCACCCTCACGCGAATAGCGCCGCTTGGGCTCTTCATAAAGGCTCTTTTCAAACTTCGGCTGCAGGCCCAGCGACACGCGTACACTCAGTGCGCCCAGGTCGTCGACATATTTGCCCCGGTCGTCTTTGCCGTCCCAGCGCAGGGACTGGCGCAGCGATCCCTTCTGAAAGGGCGCCGGCGCTTTGTCGCCCAGGACTCCGCAGGCCAGATGGCGAACGATCTCGCCCGCTGCGTTTTCGATGGCCACCGTGGCGTCGCAGTGGGCCTTCGCCGTAAATGTGATCTCCACGTCGCTGCCGTTGATCGCAATCCGGGGCTTTTCTGCGAACTCGTAAATCTCCTCGCGGCTGACTTTCCGCTCCTGAGTCTCATCGGCCCCAAAGACCGCCGGTGGGAACTTGCCTGCTGCCATCGCCAGGATGGCAACGAGTGCGAGTCTGCATGCACCGCGTGTTTTCATGATTGGCTCCCATCCAACTTGGAAATAGGGCTTGTCAATGCGTGCCTAGTGCGCCGTCGTAGCCACGCTGCCGCTGCTGTCGACGATCGTTGCGTCCGTCCGCAACCCGGCATTGAATGCGTCCTCCACCGGCGGAAAATGCATGGGCACTCCCACGCGCAGCGGTGCGCGGCTGGGCTGCTGCAGCTTCCACACGACCAGCGAAGCAGCGATCTCACCCATGGCTTTTCCGCTGGCGAAGATCGGAAGTGCCGATCCGAGGTACCCGAACTCTGCCGCTCCCGTGCCGGCCAGCCGCAGCCCTTTCGAGGCGAAGACTTCAATGAAGATCCTGGCCGTGTCGGCGGAGTGACAGACCACTGCGTCGGGCCTCTCGCCTGCCGGCAGCGCAGCCAGCTCCTCGGCCAGGTTCTGAATGAACGGCGAATACGGCCACGTGAAATGGATGCTGCGGTCCGATTCAGGCAGGTCCAGTTCTTTCAGCGCCAACTGGTATGCGTTCAGACGCAACAGGCTGTCAGGATCGCGACGGCCGCGCTCGGGTTTGAAACGGTCCGGATCCGCAGACATCAGCTTTGCGGACTCCGATGGCGCGCGCAGCAGACACCCCACATAATGAATGCGCCGCGCGCCTTGTTGCGAGAGATGCTTGACCGCGGCGAAATATCCGGGCATCGGGTCGAAGTACACCTGGTCCGAATTGAGGGCTGATCGAATGTTCAGATAATCAGCAAGCACGCAGGGAATTTTCAACGTCTGCAGTTGCTGAATGAACGATTCAACCACAATGCTCACCGCCACCACGCCGTCGTAGCCGCCGTTTCGAATGGCCTCGATCGGCGGATGCTTGCGCCGCGTGGCGTGCTCTTCGCCGATGGCTTCCACCGTCACCCCGCGGAGTGGTGCTTTCCAGACCGCACGCGTAACTTCCGTGGGAGGCACCCTGGCGACTGTCGGCGTCGTGTGAACGCCCCAGCCCTGAAGGACACCGTCGATGACGGCCCGGTGAAAACCCTGGATGAATTCAAAATTAGGCAGGATCGACTGGTCGATCAACAGTGCCAGCCGCAGGTTTCGCCCGGCGATCAGTGGTCGGTGCGTGGGATCGACGACAAAGGTGCCGCTTCGCCGCCGACGTACGATCAGTCCTTCGCGCGCCAAGTCGTTCAAGGCGCGGATGACCGTGATGCTGCTGACTTGATGTTCTTCGATCAGCTCGGTTTCCGTGGGCAACCGCGACCCGGGCGGGCAGATGCCATTAACAATTTTATCCCGCAGGAGGCGGTGAAGTTGGGAATGTTTAGACCGAAGGCTCATGCGTTCACATACACCCTAAATCATTATATTGAGTGATCTATTTAATATATTGTTTAAAAAATTATACCCACCGAAACCTATTTACCATTCACTCAAGCATTGACTATATAAAGCCTTATATACTTTTCAAAACAACCGGTGATAGCACAGAATCATATTGCGCAGTGCCAACTAATCGGCGGCTGCGACGTCGAAACTTAACTTACAGTCAGTTTGTGTACCTTTCGGACTTTGCGGTTCCAGCCGACGGAGCCGTAGTACGGACCGACGATGCCGACGAGTTTTAAACACGCCAGCGTGGCGTAGGCCGTGACACGGGTGGTGATAAAATCGGTCTTCTTCGCGGTCTTCGGGCCGTAGTATTCGACGGGTTCATCTTCGCCGCGAAAGGCGCCGGCAGTCTTCGGGTCTTTGCCTTTCACCTGCAGCGGCAGCACGTGTTTTTGCAGCATCTTCACGGCCCAATCGCGATGGACTGGATCGCCGGTGATGGCGCTGAGTTCGACCATGACCGTACTCATGCACGGCAGCGCACTGAGCATCGGCAGCGGCGGACGGATGGCGATGCGCAGCCATTGGGAGTGGCTCAGCACCACGTCGAGGTACTTCTTGTCGCCGAAAGCCTGGTAGGCGCAGAGGACGCTGGCCATGTAGCCGTCATCATTCAGCACTTCGCCGCCGGGCAGCGTATGGTGCGGGTCGTACTGCGCGGTGCGGATGGATCCGTCGGCGTGCATGTAGCGGCGAATCCCTTCGTCCGCGAGATGTCGGACGCGCTGCAAATATGCCTTCTTCTTCGTGGCGAGAAACAAATAGTAGAACAGCGCCGCGTGCGCGGTCTGAAAACTGTACTCGGTGGTGCTGTGGTTTTCGTCGACGAGCGAGACGACGCCGATCGGCCATTTGGATTTATTCCAAACGTTGCGTTCTAACCACGTGGCGTAGTCCACGGCGCGCCGCAAATAATCCGGCTCGCGCGTGACGCGATAGAGGAAAAGCAAACCCAGCGCGGCTTCTGTCGCGTCGCGCGGCGCGGAGCGGCGGCTCTGCGGCACTTCCTCGCGGATCGCAAACTGGCGGCGCGGATTGTCAGGACAATCGTAGATCTGGAGGATCTTGATGTATTCGGCCGCGCGGATGGCGCTTTCGAGATAGCCGGGCTTGCCGGTGAGTTCAAACGCGGCGAGCAGACAGAAGATGCCGCGGCCCTGTGTCCAATTCAGACCAAGCACGGTGTTGCCTGTCGGAAGATGGCGGTCGTAAATAAACCGGCCGTGATTCGCGTCCCAGTACGGTTTCTGCATCTGCACCTGGCTGGTGGTAAACCACGTCGCACCATTGAGGCCGGCTTCGCGGAATTTTTTGAGATCGCTTCGATTCAGCGGCATGTCGACTCCTTCGTGGATGAATGAAAACTTAACGCTTCTCGCGGCACGCATCGACCACGTCGATCAAACACAGGCCTGTGTGGTAGCCGGGATCGGCATCGGGCGTGGCGGGAACAACAGGCGTCGGTTCGCCGCGCGCGTCGCGGGTTTGGTAGAACAGGCCCGGCCGCACAGAACGGTACGGTCCGAAAAACGCCCGTGCGCAAGCGATGGCGGCGCTGGCGACTTCATCCCGGCGGGGATGTGCGGGCGCCAGGCGCAACAGCAGCGCCGCAGCGCGCAGAGTTTCGGGGAATTGCCACCACGGCATGTCGTCGTTGATGGGCTTGCGCGCGACGAGATCGAATGTCTTGCAGACGCCGCCGACGCTGGGCTGAAAGCCATTCGCAAACGCGGCCAGGAATACCTCGGGCAGCAATTCCTGGCACTGCTTCTTGAGCGCTGCAAAGTCGGCACGATTGCCGTGCGCCTTCGCGTTCAGCAGAAAGCGGGCGGCGAGTCCGGTGAATTCAAGCGCGTGGCCGGGGTCCTGAACGATCTTGCCCTGATCCATCCATGGCTTTCCAGCAACGTCGATGGCTTCCACAAAATCGAAGCGCTTCAGCGGACCGTCGTCACACAACGCGACGTGGCGGTCGACTACGCGGCGCAGATACGCTGCGCCGCCGGCCACCCACTCCTCGGATTCAGGAAACAGTTCGCACAGCAACGCGTACCCGCCGAGTGCGATCATCCACGGTCCCTGCGCGACTCTGCCGGGCACGGGAACGGCGGGATTTTTGGGATCGAAGGAGATCTGATCGGAGGCAAACGTCCCTTTGTTGATGGCCTCCGTTGCGGCGCGGAAAGTGGCGATGCCGAGCGCGCTCCAGTCTGAGCGCTTGCGGCGGACTCCCGCGGCGGCCAGACCCTTCGCTGTGAAAAGATCGGCAAAACCGGGAGGCACATCGGAAGACGAGACGTACTCCCGCCGGCCGTCCGCTCCGCAGCGGAAGGGTCGGCCATCGGGCGTGAAGAGAAAGACAAAGCGGCCACGGTTGGCGGCAGCGAACGCGGCAATGCGTGTGGCCACGGCGTCGAGCATGCGATCGCAGCGCGCAGCCAGTACCGCATTGCTTTCGCGCTCGGCGAGGTACGTCGCGTGTCCGGCGAGCGCCTCCAGACCGCGCCCCTGGATCCAGCCAAAGACTGCACTGCGACCGCGGAAGTCGGCTTCTAGATCAGCCGGTTCTGGAAAATTCTCGCCGGTAATAGTGCTCAGCTTGGTGTCGATGAACGGATAGCCGTCGTTCTTTTCGAAACGCGAGACCACCAGTTCAATGCCATCGACGGTGGCGGTGCGGCAAGTGTCGGCAATGGATTGTACGGTCTGAAGCGCGGTGTTGGGCATGGCAAAGATGCTCCGATTTTCAGCAGGACAGTTGAACCGCCATACAGTATCATGTCTGACAACATATTCGATGGAAATTTCACTTCCGGCGCGCGGGGAGATCGTAAGCGATGAAGAAAATCAAATTCATCATTGTCGGACTGGGCAACCGCGGGCTGGGCTGCTTCGCCAAAGGTCTGCGCGGCATGAAAAATAAAGGCCTGCCGGAATTTGCAGAACGCGCGGAAGTTTCAGCGCTGGTCGATTCGAATCTGACGCGCGGCCGCGTGGGCGCGAAGGAAATCGGCCTGCCCGAGCTGCCGGTCGTCAAAGACATCGCGGAAGCTCAGCGCCTGGTGAAGGCCGATTGGTGCATCATCACCACCCCCGATTACACGCATGCCGACACAATCGTTGCCGCTTTACATGCTGGATTGAATGTGGTCGTCGACAAGCCGCTGGCCACCAGCGCGTGGGAATGCGACCGCGTCATCGCCGCGATGAAGCACACGGGCAAGGAAGTGCGCGTTGGCCACAACATGCGTTATCACGATTACACGCTGGCCTGCGCGAAACTGGTTCGGTCGGGACGGATCGGCACGGTGATCTCCGTCGAAGCCGCGGAAGTGCTCGATTACTCGCACGGCGGCGATTACTTCCACCGCTGGCACTCCGATTTTTCGAAGTCGGCAGGCCTGATGAACCACAAGTGCTGCCATCATCTGGATGTGATGAACTGGATTCTCGACGATGAACCCCTGGAAGTCTCAGCCGCCGGCGGACGCAGTTTCTACACGCCGCGCCCGGAACTGAATCACGCCGAAAAGTGCGAAGGCTGTGCGGTCGCCAAGGAGTGCCCGCACGTTTTCGATATCGATAAATGGGACGGCGTCTACCGGCGCATGTACCGCGAAGCGGAAGGCGAAGACGGTTACGTGCGCGATCTGTGCGTCTTCTCCGACCGGCACACGGTCAACGATCATGAAACGGTACGGATCAAATACAAGAAAGGCGCGCTGGCCGCGTTTTCGCTGGTCACGTTTTCGCCGCGCGAATTCTGGTACTTCCATTTCACCGGGACCCTGGGGCGCGCGGAACTGGGACTGAATTCCTATGACGGCCAAGTGTACTTGCGCGTGCTCAACCCAGACGGCAAGACCGAGCACATCAAATGCGAGCTGGGTTCCGGCGAGCATGGTCACGGTGGTGCGGACATCGCGTTGATTGCCGATATCCTGGGCCTGGGTGGCAGCGATCCCCTGCAGCGCGCCACGCCAGAAGAAGCGCGGCGCTGCGTGCTGATCGCCGATCTGGCCGCGCGTTCCATCGCATCCGGCGGCCGGACGGTGCAGCACAACGAAGCGGGAAAAGATTTTCCGCCGCCGCCGCAGAAGTCGAGTCACCGCTGACGCGCG
Organism: Planctomycetota bacterium; assembly: GCA_038227875.1. Classification (GTDB taxonomy): domain Bacteria; phylum Planctomycetota; class SZUA-567; order H5-PLA8; family H5-PLA8; genus JBBRPR01. The sequence goes on along the minus strand of JBBRPR010000071.1, from coordinate 27,369 downwards.
GCGTTCGGTGGCTCCGCGAATTCAACTTTTGCTGTAATGCAACCGCACTATTCGCGTCACACGTGTGCGCATCTTTCACGCGTATTCACGGAGACGATATGAGACTACTCCTTCTAAATGTGCTGTTGACCGGTGTCGTTCTAATTCCCACACAGCTCCACGCCGCGAACTCATTCGTCGGAGTGGCGCCGGGGTCCGTGAACGGGCAAACGGGCGAACTTCCTTTCGAACCGTGGGTGAAGACGGCGCTCGTCGGTGATTTTATCGTCGTCAAAAATCCCAGCGGAACCACCAGCCGCCGAGAGATCAAGGAGATCTCGGACGACTTCGTCACCGTGGAAGATTCAGACGCAGCTCACAAAAACACGCGGAAATACCACCGCGCGGGAGACCCGGGGCCGGCGGTTCCAGGGCTTGAGTTGAACATGAAGAAAACGAAAACCGAGACGCGAAAAATTGGTTCCAGCACCGCCGCCTGTGAAACCTGGGATGGCGAGACGACATTGCGGAGCTTTTCAACCTCGTCCAACGGACTCACTGTGGAATACGTGAAGACCGCCAAGTATCAGAAGGTGATCTCTGCGGATGTGCCGTTCGACGGCGTTGTGAAAATCTCAAAGGCGCAGGACGACGGCGTACAGCTTCCTGCGATTCAATTTGGCAATAAGAAGGCGCCGCCCGTCAGCAAGCACTTCGAAAACACCATCACGGCGTTGACGGTCATTTCGGAAGTGATCGACTTCGGCCGCGGCAAGCCGCAGAAGTAAGCGCTATTTCCCCGGCGGAGTGGCCGGAGCTGGCGCGGGAGCAGGAGCTGTTGTCGTCGACGGAGTCGCAGGCGCTTTGTCGGGTGCCGGCGTGCTGCGCGGCGCCGCGCGCGGCGTTGCCGGCGTCAGGGGGACAATCTTCTCGGATGCTTTTTCGGCGGCCCTTTCCTTCTCGGCCTTCAGGCGTGCTTCGTCGGCGTCCCGTTCATCGGCGCGTACCCAGCGGTCCTTGTAATAGACGCGGCCGCGTTCGTGCATGCGCTTTTCGAATTCCAGGCGCGATTCCGGGACCTCGTTGATACCGTACTCCCCGCCGCAGTCCGCACAGTCACCGACCGATTCGATCTTGCTCGTTTCGATGAAGACTTTCTTGCCGTCGCCTACACATCCCGGCGCGATGCGCAGCTCAACGCCCGCGCGGCCGCGCCAGACCACGTCGCCGACCACCGACTGACCGTCTTTCATGAACACGGTTTCAGCCTGAACGTAACCACAGAGCAACAGCGGCAGGATGACCAGGGCGCGACGCATCGGTAAGCTTCTCCTCAACTGGACTTTCGGGATAACCGCTAACGATAGCGTCCGGCCACACTTTTCCCAGTTGATCCGGAATAAATTCGGTCCGTTCAGCGTTGCATTCCATGGATAACGAACCTCTTTTCGCTCGCGCCCTATGACCCAAAAGGATAGCCTTTTCGCTGGCCACTCTGGAGTTCACACCATGACCGTGATCACTAATAAGGGGCGAATCGCCCGGACCGCCGCTGTCGTCCTGCTGTTCAACGCGGTGCTGGCGTTTCCGGCGCGTTCCGTTTTCGGTGCAGCCGACGATGAACTTCTCGCCCAGATCAACAATCCCGCCCGCCAGGCCGCTCCAGATTTTGACGGTGCGGAGGCGTGGATCAATACCGACAAGCCCCTGAAGATTGCGGACCTAAAAGGGAAGATCGTCCTGCTCGATTTCTGGACGTTCGGGTGAATCAACTGCGTCCACATATTTCCCGACCTGAAACGGCTGGAAGGGAAATATGGCAAGGAGCTGACGGTCGTCGGCATCCATTCGGCAAAGTTCACCAACGAAGGCGCAACGGAGAATATCCGCAAGGCCGCGCAGCGCTACGGACTCACCCACCCCATCGCCAATGATAGCAAGTTTGAAATTTGGAATCGCTACTCCGTCGAATCCTGGCCGACCCTCGCGCTGATCGATCCGGAAGGCAAGTTTGTCGGTGCCGTCAGCGGCGAAGGTAAATACGAAGTCCTCGACGCTTACATCGCAGCGCTGATCAAAGTCTACGACGCGAAGAAAGCCATCGACCGCGACAAGGTCATCGGCAAGCCGGAACCGGGTCCGGGAACCCTGCTGAAATTCCCGGCCAAGATCGTGGCTCAAGCCGAGCCCAAGCGGCTCTTCATCGCCGACACCAACAACAATCGCATCCTCGTCAGCGGCATCGACGGCGTCGTCACCGATGTTATCGGCGGCGGACAATCGGCGTTGAAGGACGGCGACTACAAGACTGCGAATTTCCACATGCCGCACGGCATGGCCGTCATCGCCGACACGCTCTACGTCGCCGATTGTGAAAATCAGGCGCTGCGCAAAGTGGACCTCAAGGCGAAAACCGTGGAAACGATCGCCGGCACCGGCGTGCAGCTCCGCGCCCCATCGGGCGGACCGGCGCGCACCACGACGCTCGATTCGCCGTGGGATCTGGCGCTCAGCGAGGATGGCAACACGCTCTACATTGCCATGGCCGGCGACCATCGCATCTGGGTGATGGACCTGCCGAAGCAGCAGATCCAGGTTCTGGCCGGCAACGGCCGGGAAGACATCGTCGATGGCCCGTTCGCGCAATCTGCCTACGCGCAACCCAGCGGCCTGTCGCTTCACGGCAACACGCTTTACGTTGCGGACAGTGAAGCCTCCGCCGTTCGCGCGCTGGATCTGAAAGAGAAAACCGCGCGGACGCTAATCGGTTTCCCCAACCTGCAGCAGGGCCGACTCTTCGCCTTCGGAGACATCGACGGAGTGCTCGGCACGGCAAAATTGCAGCACGCGCTGGGAGTTGTGTACGTCGACGGCACGCTCTACATCACCGACACGTACAACCACAAAATCAAAACCATCAACCCGGAGAAGAAATCCGTCGCGACATTTCTGGGCGACGGCAAACCCGGCCCAGGCGACGAGAAAACCCCGCGCTTCTACGAACCCGGCGGTCTGACGTTCCTGGACGGCCATCTCTACATCGCCGACACCGACAACCACCGCATCTGCGTGGTGGATATTAAGACGAAGGCGATGAAGGTGCTTGAGCTAAAGCTACCTGCTAAATAGGGCGACCTCATTGCGGATTCGCTGGATTGAAATCTGCCCTATAGGTGCACCTGTTCCGTGCGCACTCGTGAATCACTTTTATTCATCATTTTTAGCCCTTCTATATTGTTCGCGCGTTTCGTTTCACGTAAATACGAATTGAGTTTCCCGCGACCCAGTTGGGCATCGGGACGGAGTTTCTCGCTTCGGCAGCGACGCTCCGTGGACTTTTTATGCCGTTATCTGAGAGGGGAATTCAGTATGAACAGAATGCCGCGCGGCAATGCAACTCTGAAGGGGATTGGAATTCTGATCGGCGTTTCGCTCGCGATGGCTGGCGTGTTCAGACCCAGTGTTCAGAGCCAACTTGAGAAAGAGTGCTCCGAAGTCAACGCCAAGTGCCCCCAGCAACTTAACGCGGCGCTCCGCATGGACAGTCTTACGCCTGGCCCAATGCGTGTGACGTGCAATTTTACAATCACCACAAAACTGCAGATGGTGGGCAAGGAACTCAACGATGCGCTCGAAGCTACGAAAGCTGAAATGATCGCAGACACGCGAAAAAATGCAGATTTAAAAACACTGTTAGACAAGGGGGTCACAATTGGTTTCGTCTTCAATGACCTTACCAATAAGGAGCTGTTGCGATTTGACGTTGCCGGGAAGTAGTGCGAGTGGACGTTGGTTGCTTGTTTTAATGCGGATTCGCCTGGCGTGCGACAAGAGTCGCACGTCTCGAATCATTGAATCTCAGAATTGACCATCGCTGTTCATTTGCACGTTCCGCTCCCGCCGCTAAACTCTGTCCGCATGAAATACATTCGCGATATTTACGCTCAGGCCAAAGCGACGAAGACGCCGGTAATCTCGTTTGAGTTCTCCACCTCGCGCACGCCCGAGGCCGAGAAGACTCTCTTCGAAAAAACGCTCCCTTCGATCGCCAAACTAAAACCCGACTACTGCTCGGTCACCTACGGTGCTGGCGGCAGCACACAGGGCAAGACACTGGCCCTGGTCGAACACATGCAGCGCGATCTGAAGCTGCCGACGATGGCCCATCTCACCTGCGTCAATGCAACGAAGCAGCAGATCGGCGAGATTCTCGATCAGGCGCGAGCGCTGGGCATTCAGAACATCCTGGCGTTGCGCGGGGATCCTCCCGGTGGAATCGGCGAATTCAAGAAGACCGAAGGCGGTTTCGAATTCTCGCGCGAGCTGGTCGAATTCATCAAACAGAAGGGCGGCTTCAGCATTGGCACCGCCGGCTTCCCCGAAGGGCACATCGCTTGCAAGGCGGGAAAACTTGCCGACTGGGGATTCCTTAAACAGAAGATCGATGCCGGCGCTGATTTCGTGCTGACGCAATTGTTCTGGGATAACGCCGACTTCTACGAATTTCACGACCATATGACGAAGAAACTCGGCGTCACCGTGCCGATTATTCCCGGCGTGATGCCGATGCTCTCGTCGAAACAGATCCAGCACATCACCAAGCTCTGCGGCGCGCGCTGGCCGCAGGAGGTCCTGGCGAAACTTCACCAGTTCGGCGACGACGACGAAGCCGTCACCGCGTATGGCATCGACTATGCGTCAAAGCAGTGCGAGGCCCTGCTGAAGTTCGGCGTCGCGGGTCTGCATCTGTATTCGATGAACAAGGCCAAGCCCGTGCGCGATATTTTGAAGAATATCAATCTCCGGCACGTGGACTAACGATCGCCCGACGGGCCCCAAGAGCCAAGAGCTAAAAGCCAAGAGCCACCCATGGATCGCCCCAATTTTCTGATCATCTGCACCGACCAGATGCGCTCCGATCATCTTGGCTGCGCGGGTAATCCCGTCATTCAGACCCCGAACCTCGATCGTCTCGCGGCCAGCGGCGTGCACGTGCCGCGCGCGTACGTCAACTGTCCGCTCTGCATGCCCAGCCGCGCGACGCTTTACACTGGACTTACGCCACGCGGACATCAGGTCCGCACCAACGGCATCCCGCTGGACCGGTCGCTCCCGACGATGCCCGGCGCGCTGGCGCAGGCCGGTTACCAGACGGCGTCGATCGGCAAGATCCATCTCACCAACTACCATGTCAACGACGACGTTCGCGGCGCGTCCGTGACGCCGGAGAATTTTCCAGAGCTCGTCGAATTCTGGCAGCAGGGAAAGATCAGCGGCATCCCCACGCCATATTACGGTCTGCAGCAGGTGGACGTCACGCTGGGCCACGGGCCCTCCACCCAGGGCAATTACGCGTTGTGGCTTCAGCAGAAGCACCCGAAGGAATGGGCTCGTCTGCAGTCGGAACGCCCGGAGCCGTCGCCACTGGGCGCGGAACATTGCGGCCGCGCGGTGCTCGACGAGCCTTACCATCACACCACGTACATCGCCGACCGCACGATTGAATACCTGAACAAGCAGCGTGGCACGGAGCCATTTTTTCTGATCAGCTCGTTTCCCGACCCGCATCACCCGTACTGGACGCCGCAACCGTGGGATCGCATGTATTCGCCCGACGACGTCGTGCCGCCGGTCTCCCGCGACGGAGAGCTGGAAACGCTCGCGCCATTCTTCAAAGAAATTTACGAGCATCGATTGCAGCTCAGTGGGCGCGTCAGCCCAACCCGCATGAGCATGGCCCAGCGCCGCGAGATCATCGCGTACACCTACGGCATGGTCTCGCTGGCCGACAAACACATCGGCCGGATTCTCGACACGCTCAACGCCAGGGGCCTGGCAAAGAATACGGTCGTGCTTTTCATGTCCGATCACGGCGACATGTTGGGCGATCACGGCCTGCTGAACAAAGGACCGTTCCATTTCGAAGGTCTGCTGCGCGTGCCGATGATCTGGAGTTGCCCCGGCCGCTTCCCGGCGCAGAAGACGCCGGCACTGGCCAGCATTCTCGACATCGCGCCGACGATTCTCGATCTGGCCGGCGTCAAAGTCCCCGAGGGCCCGGCGAGCGCCGAAGCGCCCATGCAACCGCCCGCGTGGCCCGGCCGGTCGCTCGCGCCATTGCTGACGGGCGCTGCCGCTTCCGTTCAGGATAGCGTGGTGGTGGAGAACGATGAAGACTACCTCGGCCTGCGCTTGAGAACACTGGTGACGCCGATTCACAAGCTCACGACGTACACGGCTCCGCGTGGGGCGGCGGAATTCGGAGAACTCTTCGACCTCGCCAACGACCCGCACGAACTGCACAACCTCTGGCACAGCGCAGCGCACGCAGGCCTGCGGCGCGAGCTGATCGAACGGCTGCATTACCGGCTGGTCGAGACGGACATCGCCGTGCCGCGTCGCTTGTCGCACGCGTAAAATTTTCAGGACGATTGATTAGCGCCAAACAAAAAAGCCCTGCAATCGCAGGGCTTTTTTGTCGAGCAGAATTCCGTGCTGATCAATCCTTGTCGAGCTCTTCCCACGCCTTCAACCACGCATCATCGACCACGCCGGGCAGGCGGTAGCTGCGGCTGACGCGGTACGCGCCCGTCGAGAGGCCGCTGGTGCAGTCGAAGTACGCGACCACCGTCTTCTTCGCCTTGGCGGCGTCGAGCGCGGCGGGGATGCCCTTCTTGACCTGATCTTTGACGGCCGTGAATTCTTCTTCGGTCAGGCGGCGGCGGGGATCGTAGAGGAAGCCCGGGTTCTTCTGGGGCAGATCCTTGTTCTCCGGCGCAATCGCGGCGGCGACCTTCTCCCACGTGTCCTTGGCCACGGCCTTCTTGTCGACCTTGTCGGTCAGCGCCGATTCGACCTGCAGGCGGACGTCGTTCCAGTCCACATCGGCTTCGTCAAACGCGGCCCACAGTTCGTTATCGAAACCCTTGCCCGGATCGAAGGTGAACTTGCGGCGGGCAACGCGTGATTCGGCGTCTTCCGGCGCGGTCTTCGATTCGTAACGGTCGCGCGGCGATTCCTTCGTGAGCGCCTTCAGCAACGCGGCTTTGTAGATGGTGGAATTGCCGTCGTCGACGACTTTCGCGGTGATTGGGATCTTGACGCCGCCGACATCGACTTCAACCGGGCAGACATAGGAAACGCTGTTGATCGAAAGCGACTGGGCATAGCGCGTCGAATTCTTGACCGTGAACGGGAACGCCCACATCGTCTTCTCGCTGCCACCGCCGGACTTGATGGTCTGAACCTTGATCTGCGGATCCTTCGCATCGGTCGGGAGCGGCACGCTGATGTCCTGATCCCACGACCAGACATATTCGAACTTCTTATTGAGGAACTTCAGTTCTGAGCGGTGGATGTCAAATTCGTCGTCCTTGCGCGAGAAGGTCATCACCAGCACGCGGCGCATCTTCTCGCCGTCGTTGTTGATCTTCGGCAGATCGGTGCTGCCCGCCGCCGTCACCAGCTGCGAACCGTAGTGATGAGCGTTGGTCAGGCCGCTGACGACGATCTTCAGCTCGGTGAATTCGTTGGAGAAGTTCGTCCAGATCACCGCACCGGTGCGAGTCTGGCCGGGTTCAAAGGTCGCGCCGCCGGATTCCAGCATGGCGGATGGTTTGGTCAGGCCCGTCTCCGGATCCAGCAGGGACGTGCCGAGCGAGATAAAGGATTCCACCGGCATGATGCGCTGACCCAGCATTTCCTTGTCGGCCAGTCCGGTCGAATCACCGAGCGGCCGGAAGAGCGAATCGGCCATCATCCGTTCGGGGATGATGCCGCTGACGGCCATGTTGAACACGCCCTTGTCGGTCACGGCGGTGAAGGTCGGGGAGATGCGGCGACGCTTGGGCGTGGTGTTGGTGATTGAGAACGTGAAGCCAAACCACGTCTTGGTGTTGCCGTAGTTCTGGTTGGCCGTGACGTACTGCGGCGCATCGAACTTGAAGTCGGTGACGTTGATCGACCAGATGTCGTGGCTGGCGATATCGAAATCGTCGGGGCTGATTTCGTACGCATCGCGAACCCGGCGGCCTTCTTTCAGGCCCAGCGCGGCTTCCGCCGATTTCGGCTCGTCGACGCCTTTGGTGTCCTCGTCGACCGTGACTTCAGCCTTGCCGAGCACGTTCAAGCTCTTCTCGCGCTTTTCGCTCAGCTCCTTGGCGGTGCTGGCGAGATGGTCGTAACCCGCTTTCATGGCCTCAAGCTGCTTGGCCTTGTCGGCCTGGACGCGCTCAATGTAGGCCTTATCGTCCGGCTGAATTCCATCCGGCATGTCCTTCACCTGATTAAGTGGCGGCATTTCTTCGCCAGCGGTACAGGTGGGCATACGGACGAGTGCGGCAGCCATCGCGATGGTGAGCGCAGACGACAACTTCAGTCGCATGTCGGTTCCTCTCAACTGCGGCCTCCAAGGCGGGTCAACACGAACACCCGGCCAGCGGTCGCAAGCCTAAGAATTTACCTACGTTACCTAAAATCCACTTAGGGACTTTAGCCTATTTTTAAGTCTGTCAAGTGCGCTCTGACAAGATTATGAAAATCTTGCAGCTACTGTCTTTAGTGTAGACGATTGTACAGCCAAGAGCTTAGCGCTTCTCCTACTTTGCGCATTGAAAAAAATCACGAACGCACGAGAGTGCCAAGTACCTTAACACGTTCGGCGGAAATCCCACGGAACTTGAAGCATTCCCTAAACCCGACACAAGTGAACAGCCGATAATGAGTAGTGCTCGTTTCGGACCCTCCGCTTCCGTTCGCTTAAAGTTGGGGAACACCATGATTTCCGCTTCCAAAACCGTTCCACGTCTGCCCCGCTGGCCGCGGGCGACTATTCCCATCATTCTGGCCGTCGTGGCGCTGATGATCGTACTCGCCGTCTGCAGCATCGATACCCACACTCCTTTTCAGCAGCCCATCCCTGTCAGTAACCCGACGCTGGCGCTCAGTGGCTGGAAGCTCTCGATCGGCGACGAACGCGTGCGCCGCGGCGCGCAAAACTTTTCCGGCAAAGTGGCGCTCAATGGCGTGGCTTACCTTCCCGCCGGAGCCAGTTTCGAGATCGAAGTCGAGCCCGGCGAAATTCAAGGCTCTCTCACCGACACCTCCAACGGCGCGATTTGGGATCATGAAGGTGGCGAAATCGGTTCGGCCTCGCACACCACCACCGGCTGGAAACAGTCGTGCCGCGCGCCCAATCAGCCCGGATTGTATCACCTGACGTGGCTCCCCCACTCCGCTTCCAGCGCCCCACTCCCCTCGCCTCTCGCGCCGGCAGTGGGAACTCCCGCGTTGGCTCTGGACGAACGTCATGTTGCCATGGCCACGCCGCCGACGCTGCCTCCGCCGTTGGGGCTGGATGTCCTGGTGATGGCCGAAGCGCAGTTTCATCCGCAAAGCGACCGGACCAGCGTGCGCGTCAACGGCAAGCCGATCGGCAACTATCTGGACCCGAAGCAATCGCCCGTGCGTCGCGTCAAAGAAAACGCCGCCGGTTATCAGATCCCCCGCTTCTTTGCGATCCTGACGCCGGAGACCAGCAAGCTGCATCTCGGTGAAGACTTCGACCTCGAACAGTTGATCGCCTTCAAGGACTACCACGGACCGGACGGCAAGAAGATCTTCACGACGCAGCGCCACACCGATGTCATCCCGATCTGTCCCGCGTTGATTCAGAAGCTGGTCAAGCTGCGCGAACGCCTGCGCGAAAAGGGCGTGAAGGTCACGCGTTTCTGGATCACCAGCGGTTTCCGCACGCCGGAATACAACAAACAGATCGGCGGCGCCGCGTATTCGCGCCATTGTTACGGCGACGCCGTGGACATCTGCATCGACGAAGACGGCGACCATAAGATGGACGACCTGAACGGCGACGGCAAGGTCGACAAGAAGGACGGCATCATCATCGGCAACGCCTGCCGCGAGCTGGAACTGGAAGGCGCAGTCGTTCCAGGCGGCATCGGCGTCTACGAATGGGACGGCGACGATTCGGTGAAGAGCCACGTCCACATCGACTGCCGCGGCTACATCTCGCGCTGGGGCCAGATCGGCAGCGGCCGCGGTAAGAAGTCCTTCACCTGGTGGCCGAAAGCGGAATTCCAGGAAGACGATGGGGAGTAGGGCAGTTTTGAGTTTTGAGTTTCCTGTCGGGTTGGCTGTACGACCGTTGCGAACACAACTCAAAACTCAAAACTGCCACTCAGACTTTCGCTTTCAACTCAGTTTTCCCATCCAAGCTCGGTAATTCCTCGCCGGGATTGACGAATCTGTCCTGCTCAAACTTGTACTGCCGGTCGTGAAGGTCGCGGTAGCGGCCGTTGAGTTCCATCAATTGGTGATGCGTGCCGCGTTCGACGATCTCGCCATTCTCGAGCACCAGGATCTGATCGGCGCTACGGATCGTCGAGAGGCGGTGCGCGATCACGAACGTCGTGCGGCCTTTGCGGAGCGTGCGTAAGCCGTCCTGGATCATCGCCTCGCTTTCGCTGTCGAGACTCGAGGTCGCTTCGTCCAGAATCAGGATGCGCGGGTCGGCGAGGATCGCGCGGGCGATGGCGACGCGCTGGCGCTGCCCGCCGGAAAGACGGATGCCCCGCTCGCCCACGACCGTGTCGAATTTCTTCTCGAACGTATCGATGAACTCCCGGCAATGGGCGATCTGCGCGGCGTTTTCGACGTCCGCCCGCGGCGCGTGCGGCTGCGCGAAGGCGATGTTCTCCGCGATCGAGCCATCGAAGAGAAAATTGTCCTGCAGGACCACGCCCAGCCGCGAACGGTAGTCGTGGAGCCGCACCGTCGACAGATCGATGCCGTCGATCGTCACGCGGCCGGAGAGCGGACGATGGAAGGCCATGATCAAACCGATCACCGTGCTTTTTCCAGAGCCGCTGGACCCGACCAGCGCCGTGGTCGATCCAGCGGGCGCGGAAAAGTTGACGTTCCTCAGCACCGGCACGCCCTTGTTGTATTCGAACGTGACGTTCTCGAAGGCGATGTCGCCGCGGACAGTCGTCAGCGCTTTGCGGGTCGTGTCGGCGTCTTCGCGAGCGAGGCGCTTGATTTCGTTGATACGATCCAGACCCGCGAAGGCCTCCGTGATCTGCGAACCGATCGACGCAATCTGGATCACCGGCATGGCGAGCATGGCCACAAAGACCACATACTGCACGGCGTCGCCCGGGGTCATTTCATTGGCCAGCAGCGCATTCCCGCCGATGATCACCACGACCACCCCGATGGCACCGATGATCAGATTCGAAAACGCGCCCAGCCCGGAGGTTCCGGTAATCGTCCGCGCGACGTTGCGGAAAAGACTGTGGGCGCCGCGCGCGAAGACCAGGTCTTCGCGCTTTTCAGCCGTGTAGGCCTTGACCACGCGCACGCCGCCGATCGACTGCGTCAGCCGGCCGGTGACTTCCGCGTTGATCTTGCCGCGCTCGCGAAAAATCGGACGCAGGGTCTTGAAGGCCCAGGTCATCACGGCGCCGAATAAGCCCAGGATGGCCAGCGTAATGGTGGTCAGTTTCCAATTGAGATAAAACAGAACCACCATCGCCGCGATGCCGGTCACCACACCGCCGACGAGCTGCACAATTCCGTTGCCGACGAGATTACGAATGCCTTCCGCATCGGTCATGATGCGGGAAAGCAGCACGCCAGTCTGCGTGGAATCGAAGTACGAAACCGGCAGGCGCTGCACATGCTCCTGCATGCTTTTGCGCATGTCGGTGATCGCCTTCTGCGCGGCGACGCCGAGCACCTGGGCGAGCGTGAAGGACGCAGCGGATTGGATCAGCGTCGCGATGACAATCACGCCCGCAAGCTGCCAGATCAGTTCCGGACGCCTGTTGCCGATGACTTCGTCGACAAAGTATTTGCTTTTGTACGGCAGCACGAATCCCGACGCTTTGTCGACGCACAACAGCACCAGTCCCAGCAACAATCGGTAGCGGTGCGTCCAGATTAGTTCTCGGGAATCGCGCCAGGCATTGGCAAGTTTCAGGGGTTTGGGAGCGGGCTTGGTTTCTGCGGCCATGAAAGGATGATACTCAACGCGGTCGGAATTGGGATTTTAGAATTGCGGATTTCACTTCACGTGAAAAAGCTTAAGCACCCCGAACAGCAGCGCGTAGATCAACGCCGCGTTCAAGACCATCGACACCCCGACCTGCAGATTGTTCATCACGTCGAAGCGGCTGAAGTATTCAAACAGCATCGAACTGGGAAAGGTAAACAGGAATGAGCCCATGCCACGCAGCGTAATGAACCCGCCCGACATCTGCGCTCGCTCGGAATAGACAATGAACAGTATCACCCCGACGTAAATTGCCGTGGCAGCGGCGGGGACGACGACGGACAATTTCATGAACAACTCTCGATCCCGGCGGAACCTCCGCGTAAATATTCGTCCCAGGGTCAGGCGACTTCGAAGGACACGGTCGCGGGCGCCTTCGTTTCGCGCGCCGCCAGCTTCAAGCGCAGGAACACCAGCGCCGCCGCCAGCAGCAGCAGCGAACCAAATGCAATTCCCGGCAGCGCGTACGAGCCATCCGGCAACGCGCCGTCGAGCATCGCCGCGATCGCCGTTCCCGGGGAGAGCATCAGTACCGCGTGCGTCAGGCCGTAGATCAACCCCGACTGCTCCCCGCCCTGCCAGCTCTTCGAACTTCCCGGGCCGGTCAGATAAATGTCGGCGGTGAGGTAACAGATCATCGGCAGCACGATGACCCAGAAGAACACCAGCCCCGTGTACGCGCGCGGCAGCGCTTCGGATATCAGCAGGCAACAGAGCGCGAAAAGCGACATCGCCAGCGCGCTGAGCGCAATGCCGGCCGGATCCAGCGGCACGAGACGCGCCGTGACCATCAGGAAAAATTGGAACATCGCGCCTTGAAACAGCGCCGAAAACGCCAGTTGCGTGAGCGAGAGCCGCGGCGCGTTTTTATCGGTCACCAGCGGTGCCAGCAGCGCCGCCAGCGCCACGGTCAGACCGCAGAGCACATGCGGCAGTGACGTGAGCGGAATGGCGCCCGAAAACGGCAGCCACGAGCCCAGCGCACCGGTGATCCAACTCGAGACCAGCCCCAACGCCGCCGCGGCCAGACCGAGAATCACGGCAAGTCTAAACGGCAGAAACCGGGGAATGGGTTGCGCCATGATTGACCTATCCAATCGCGAGCACGAACTCTTGCAGGCGGGAGCCTGCTCTACAATTGTGGTGCGGGCCTCTGGCCTGCATTGAAATTGTGGTGCCGGCGTCGCGCCTGCATTCTCCCATAAGTATATCGGTTGCAATTGGGTTATCTTGCGGAGATTATGGATTGCATCGGGGGTTGGTGCTGATCCATTTTCGGAGTAGCAATGAGTTCAACAGGGATGAAATTCGCTTCGGCGTTGTGTCTCACGTCGCTGTCCGAGAATGCGCTGGCCGACGCCATCGCCGACCTCAAGAAACAACTCGGCGGTGCGCAGCCTGACGTTGTCTTCATGTTCGTCTCGCCGCAGCACAAAAATCACTACGAACGCATCGGCACCGGCGTGCAGCTGGAATTGAACCCCAAGCATATCCTCGGCTGCTCCGGCGGCGGCGTGATCGGCGCCGGCAAGGAAGCCGAACACAAGGCCGCGCTCTCGCTCACGGCTGCGATTCTGCCCAACGTCGAGATCAAACCCATCCGCCTCGAAAACGACAAGCTTCCCGATCTCGACGCTGGCCCCCGCGCGTGGGAAGAGGCCACCGGCGTCAAAGCGGCAGAGAATGCGCAGTTTGTCCTGCTGGCTGATCCCTTCTCCATCGGCGTGGAAGAAATGCTGGCGGGACTCGACTTTGCATACCCCAATTCCGTGAAAATCGGAGGCCTTGCCAGCGGCGCGACCGGCCCAGGACAGAACATTCTGTATCTCGATCAGCAACACTACCGCGACGGCGCCGTCGGCCTGGCGCTCAGCGGCGACATCCGCATCGACACGCTCGTCGCGCAAGGCTGCCGCCCGATCGGCAAGCCGATGAAGATCACCAAGTGTCACCGCAACATCCTGATCGAACTCGACAAGCGGCGCGCGCTGGAAGCATTAAGCGAGCTGTTCGAAGCCGCGGATGATTCCGACAAGCAGTTGATCAAGACTTCCCTGCTGCTGGGTCTGGTCATGGACCCCTTTAAGGAAGGCGAGCCGAAACCCGGCGATTACCTGATCCGCAATCTCATGGGCATGGACGCCGAAAAAGGGGTGCTGGCGATCTCCGCGATGCTGCGCGAAGGGCAGACGGTCCAGTTCCATCTCCGCGACGCCAACGCCGCTAGTGCCGACCTCGACGCGATGCTGCGGCGCTATTCGACGGAAAACCTGAACGCGCTCAACGGCGAGTCGCTGCCGCCGCCCGCGCGTGGCGCGCTGCTTTTCTCGTGCCTCGGCCGCGGCAAGCATCTCTACGGCCGCGAAGACCACGACACCGAAGCGTTCCTCGCGCAAGTCGGCGACGTGCCGCTGGCCGGGTTTTTCTGCAACGGGGAGATCGGTCCCGTCGCCGGCGCGACACACATCCACGGCTTCACGAGTTGCTTCGGTATCTTCCGTAACAAATAGCGATGACTGCGGATCCTCCCAAGCCCAAACCGTTCAACTTCGCGATTCCCTTCATCGTGGTCAGCGGGCTGCTGGGCATCGGCGGATTTCTGCTGCTCCGCGGCACCGCCCGCAGTGGCGTAATCGAACGGCGCGGCTACAGCGCGAAGAATCTCAAAGAGATGGGCGATCTGATCAAGTCCGCCGGTTATCCCGACGACCCGAATGCGCTGCTCGCCGACCGACCGGGCCTGGCGATCAATCCATCATGGCCGGAACAGGTCGGCTACGTCTACATCAGTAAAGTCAAAGCCACCGACGCCGCCGACACAATGGTCCTCTTCGAAAACGTTCCGCCCGAGAAGCGTAAAATTGGCCGCCAGGTCCTGCTCCAAAGCGGCAACGTGGAGCTGATCCCCGAAGATGCGTTTCAGACCCGCTTGAAGGAATTGGAAGCGCGCTGGTCCACCGAACACCGCCCGTGGCAGTTGGTGCCCGTCGGCAAGGACCGGACGGAGGATGGCTTGTCGAGCATGTGACGCCCGTCACCCTTCGACATTCCCTTTTCGACATTCCATCACGCCAGTTCGAGCGGGAAATGCGTCAGGCGTTCCAAACCCTTTTCCGTCAGTAGATAATCCTGCTCGAGGCGGATGCCGGCGTTCAATTCCGGCGCGTACAGTCCCGGCTCGAAGGTGAAGACGTCGCCGACGTTCATCGTGGAATTGTATTCGGGATTGAACTGCGGCGCTTCGTGAGGCTGTAGACCGATGCCGTGGCCAAGGTGATGGACCATGCCAGCATAACCGGCGGCCTTGAAGTACTCGTCGGCCCCGCGGTAGAGCGAGACGGCGGGAATGCCCGGCTTGACCAGCGCTTCCACATGCGCCAGGCAGCCGATGACTGCCTTGCACGCCTTCTGTTGAATTTCCGTCGGCTTGTGATTCACCGCGAAGGTGCGGCAGTTGTCGGCGTGATAACCGTCCAGGCACGGACCGGCGTCGAGGACATAGAGCTCCCCTTCTTTCATCTGGCGCCGCCGCGCCGCGCCCCCGCCCTCGCCCGAGCGGAAGTCGTTCCCGAAAAACTCGAGGTCCTTCCCCGCGGCCAACGTCGCGACGGTGCGGAGCTGTGTGAACAAGTCCATCTCATTGAGGCCCGGCGTGATCGTCTCTTTCGTGTAACGGTACATCAGTTCGGTCAACGCGATCGATTTCTTCAGACACTCGATTTCATCCGCGTCCTTGCGCTGCCGGAGGTTGAGAATCTCAGTGGTGATGTCGACCGCGTCGGGCCCCGCCAGCCGGCCCAGCGCCGCTGGACCTTCCAGATCGACGCCGAGCTTCTTGCCGTTCGGGATCACTTTTTCCAGCGAGCTTGCCGCGTGCCGCGCCTGATCGGGGGGCATGGTGCTGAAGCGGTGCGCCGGATACTTCACGACCTCGTCGGCCGCGAACTCGCCCACATCGCCGAGCCAGCCGACAAGAGTGGCCTTGCCCGCGCGGGAAATGTAGGCGGCCGGCGCGTGATTCCAATGGCTCAAGTAGCCCGTGAAATAGTAGACATGCTTGCGGCTGGTGATGACCGCACCGTCGAGGTTTTTCTGTTCGAGAATCTTGACGAGGCGCTGCTGGCGGGCACGACAGCCATCTTTGGTCAGCATGATCGGCATCCTCAGGGAGGTTGGTCTTGGCTTTCATAGCGCCAAGATCTCAAAGTGCCAGCACCTTGTACTCGCGATCTGGATTAAGCAGGTTTAGAATGACTTTCAGACGGGCCAGGAACTTCGACTATGCGCTACCTCGTTTCCGCTCGCTTGAAACCCGGCCAGGCCGGTGCGCTCAAAACCGCGCTGGCCAACGGTTCGTTCGGCCGCGGTTTTCCGTTCGGAGACCTCGGCGAATACCTGCGCGAATGCAACGTCGATAGTGATGGCATCATCCACTGGGTCGAAACCTGTTACTGCCGCGAAGCCAGCGACGTCGCGCTGGACATGGAGATCGAGTACTTCGAGCCGTTCCTCCACGCCATCGAGATCGGCGACGCCCGCGATCCGCGCTACTGCAAAGGCTACCCGCACTGCAACGACTGCCTCTGCACCCGCACCATCAAGTTCCCGGGCACGCCGTTCATGACGTACCTCGAAACCGAAGTCGCGAAGGAACTGAGCGCGCCGCCCACTCTGCCCGAATCCGTCCCCACCCGTTGGACCGGCTGGCGCGGAAAAGTCCAGACCGCCGAAGAAGCACGCCGAAACGGCAACTGCGTTCTCCCTTAGCAGCCCGTTAGGCGATATTGCATCGGCTTCAAAAAAGCGCTACGGTTGAGCGTTCTATGCGCTCCGCCCGATCACTGCTGCTTCTCCTGGCCCTTCTCGCGCCCCATGCGGCGCATGCGGGGTACACGCATTATTGGAAGTGGCTCGAACCGCCCCCCAAGGACGCTCTCGAGAAATGCATCGCGGAGATGGCGAAGGTCGTCGCCTCTGAGCGCGGAAATCTTGCCGGCTCCAATGGCAAGGGGCAGCCGACGATCGAAAAGTACGTCATTGAGTTCAACGGCGTCGGCGAGATGGCGCACGAACCGTTCTCATTTCCGGAGAAGATCGGCTTCAACTTCTGCAAGACGCAGTGGAAGCCCTACGACCGCGTGGTCACCGCATGTCTCCTGATCGCGCGCGACTACTTCTCGCAGGACGTGCTCCAGATCAGCAGCGACGGCGAATGGGCGGCGTGGGATTCCGGCGCGCGGTTGTATGCGGAAATCACCGGCCGCGCCGCGAAGCCGCCGTTCTCCGATGCCCGGGTGATGTTCAACGACCCGCGCCTGAAACCGCAAGTTGATCCCGCACAGCCGCCGGCTCAGAAGCCACAATCGGACTGCGACGACGACGAGGACCGGCCCCGCCCTCCGACTCCAAAGAAGGACGACGATTCACTCTGGCTGCTCGTGCCGCTCGTCGCCGGCATTGCGATCGTGTTCTATTTCTGGCGGCGCCATGCACTATGACTCCACTCCGAGGCACTACATGAACGCAACACGCTATGGGATTCTCGGGTGCGCACTCTGCATCTGCGCCGTAAACGCGTTCGCACAAGCCGATCCGCCTGCCGTCGCCATCGACTTCAACGACGCTGGCTTGAGCGCCTTGACCTTCGACGGCACCCAGCTTCTCGCCAATGGCAAACTAAGTGTTGAGAACGTCTACTTCACCACCGAAAGTGGCGAGGTCATGAAATCCGATCTCGCGCTCGGCAAGGAGACCGTCGATCGCGACGCCCGGACGATCAAGAAAACCTGGGCGTGGGGCGAGATCCTCTGCGCCTACACGGTCAAAGACAACCGGCTCGACGCCACGGTCACGATCACGAATACCTCGGCGCGGGCCATTTCATCGGTGGAGATGACGCTCTTCTCCGTCAAGTTTCCGAAGAAGCCGTCGAACTTCGTCTACCCGCCGATCGAGCCGAACATTGGCGGCCCGACAATCCTGCGCGCTGATTACGGCACGGGAAATATGGTGCTCTGCAACGAGGATTTTTTCAGACGGCTGCACTTTGGCATTCCCTGGGCCGAGGACAATGAGAAAACAGTTTATCCGGTCGTGGTCGACACCGGACGCCGCGCGCGCTTCGCGGATTTCTTCGCGAACATCCAACGGCCGATCTATCCCAACGGCAACGATCATTACCACATCTCTCTGCGCTTCGGAAAGGCTGGCACGACCGAGAGCGACCTGGCCCCAGACGTGATTGCCCGCTATCGGACGGCTTTCCCCGCGACGCTGAAATGGCCCGACCGCCGCCCGATCGCTGCGCTCTTCTTGAGCTCCTCGGAGACCGGCGCGAAGGGCAACAATCCTCGAGGCTGGTTTCTCGACAAGAAGCTCGACATCACCACTGTGGAAGGGATGGACGCGTTCAAGGAGAAGCTGCTGAAATTCGCAGACGACAGCATCCGCGTGATGAAGGACGCCGACGCGCAAGGCGCGATCGTCTGGGACACCGAGGGCCAGGAATTTCCGCACGCCACCAGTTACCTCGGCGACCCGCGCTCGCTGCCGACCGAGATGGAGCCGCTCGCTGACCAGTTCTTCGCGAAGTTCAAAGCCGCCGGCTTGCGCATCGGCGTCTGCGTGCGGCCGCAGTTGCCCGTGCGCCACCCGTACGCCAACGATGTCCGGCAGATCGACGTCCGCGACATCTTTCAGAACCTGAACGAGAAGATCACGTACGCCTCGAAGCGCTGGGGCTGCACGCTGTTTTACGTGGACTCGGACATCGACCACGATCTCAATGGCCGCATCGTTCACGACCCGTTGATTTTCAAGAAGCTCGCGGAAGCTCACCCCGATGTGTTGCTGATCCCCGAGCACGCGAACATTCAGCACTACGCCTACACCGCCCCTTATAAGGAACTGCGACTGGGCTTCTCGTCGGCACCCGACTACGCCGTTCGTGTGTACCCAGACGCGTTCAGTGTCATCTACGTTGCCGACGGTCCTGTCGATGAGAAGCACGCCGAACTGGTCCAGGCTGTGAAGCGCGGCGACATCCTCCTTTTCCGCGGCTGGTGGGACGATCCGTTCAACGCCAAGATGAAGGCCATCTACCAGGAAGCTAAACAGCAGGGGTCAGGGGTCAGGGGCCAGGGGTCAGAACGGAAAGACTGATCCGTTATTTCCGTTCGCCGATGACTTCGTCTTCCGGGCGCGCTGCACCGGCAACATCCGGGCTTAGCGGTGCGACGTGGAAGCCATCGGCCGGGCGGGCGATGTTCAACTTTTTGTAGCGAGCTTCGCCGTCGAGCACCAGGAACGCGACGTTGCGATTGACGACCTGGTTCTTGATCGCAGTGAGATACAGATCGATGTTGGGCGAGTCTCCATCGGCGGCCAGCGCGCCCTGAGCTCGCGTCCACAATTTTGCCAGCGCGGGGTTGGTCTTTTCTTCAGCGGGCAGCGTGATGTTCCATTCCCTGCGATAGGGAGCGCCATTGAGTGTGCCGGTGAACACGGCGCGCGCGGCACCGGCTCCAGCGTACGTGCCGTAAAACGTGCTGCTCTCGCCGAGCATCAAGCCGCCCTGAATCGGATTGGCGTGCGTCACGGTTTTGCCGTCGGCGGTCGTTAACTCGAGGGCCGCATCACGCAGCACGATTCCGTGCAAGCGGGTCAGCAGCCGACGGGCCGTATCGGCCGCGCTGACTCCCGGCGCCAATTCCGTCACGGGGGCTCCGGAGAGTTCCGCCAGGGTATTCGCGTCGCGGGCGCCATTGAAGAGCGGATCGATGGAGAAATGAGAGCCCAGGCGCACGGCGAACATACCGGCGTTGCGGGCCGTAAGAACCTCGCGGATCCGTCCCCGCCATTCGGGATGGTTCTCGGCAATCGCTGCTCCGAGGAAGACGACATTGACGCGGCGCTCGAGTTGCGGCTGGCAGAGTTCCAGGACGCGTTCGAATCCGGCGCGAACGTCAGGTCGTTCATTGGATTCCAGACCGTCGATCAGGCACTGTGTCCGCTCGACGGACGTGCCGTCAACCGCTTGCAGCGCGCCGGGAAGATCTAGCGGCTGGGCACCGAGCGCCACCACGGCGAAGCGGTCGTCGGGATTGAAAGCAGTGAGCAACGTGTCGAGAAATTCCCGGCGCGACTTACGGTCGCTTTCGCTGACGGCCACACTGCAATCCACGACAAAGACCGTGTCCATCGGGCGGCGAATGTCCGGCTGCGCGCCGTCTTTCGGCAAAACCGTCAGCGCAAAGTATCCCGGTTCATTCTTATCCGGCCGGAACGCCTGCACGGCGCAACCGCTGGCGTTGAGTACATCGGCGGCGGGAGTGCCCACGGCGATGGTCCACGCCATGCGATCGGTGGGTTTCTGAACTTCGGTCACGATCAGCATGTCCCCGCCCTTGCGCGTGATGTTGGAATCCAGCGAGGCTCTGACCGTGGCGTCCGCGGCCGGATTGCGGAGCACCGAGTGGAGCGTCACGCGCGGCGCGGGAACCAGGCCACCCAGTCCCATGAACGGAATGCGGTAGACAGCCTCGGTGCTGTCCGGCGAATTGCGGCTCACCGCCAACGGATGAACGCAGGAGACGACGATCGTTTTCGATTTGTGCGGTTCAACAGCAAACACGGTCGCACGGTAAAGATCGGTGCCGATACGTTCCAGCACGCCGGGATCTTTGTAGGGCATGTAAATGTGGGTTGCTGGCGCTTCATGCAGGTTTGAATTCATCAAGAAGCCGGGAGTCGAGACGGAGACCGGATTGGACGAACCAAATCCAGTCTGGTAGGTCATGCCGTAGGTCACCGGTTGAGAATTGGCGACGGAGTACGATCCTGTCTCGCGGGTATGAGTCCCAAATTTGTCGATGATCTGCGGCGCCGAATGCGATACGGGAGCGCTCATAATCGGAGCGGTGAGCGGCTGATGAGAGGTCGGAACCGTGTGCGCCGGGAGTCCCTGTGGCACCGTAGGTCGTGGCGCCAGTGACCCGCCTCCGCCGCTCCCTCGACCGCCCAGGGAAGCAACGATTGTCACCTTGCTCACTTTGTCTTTCGCCGTGCACGTGCCGTCATTGCCGTCGAGCAGATCGCGATAGATCGCCTCCGCGTCGCCGGAATAGACGGCGGTTCCTTCCAGCATTTCCTTATCGTTGATGGTCATCGCAAAGCGATCGACGGCGGCATTTTCGGGAAGCGGAAAGGTGAACGTGCATTCCGCCGGCTTATCCGCATCGTTTTTGAAGACGTAGGTTGTCGTCGTCCGCGCGTTGAGACCCTGAATGTCCGCGTCGACATCGATGCTCTGCACACTGACGCCGAGCATGGGATCCTTCGCCTTGGAACTGGCTGCCCCCTTGTCGAGATGCCGGATGGTGATCTCACCGGCCTCCGGCGCCGCAGCATCCTGAGCCGCCAGACCCCGGGCGGTTCCGAACGCAGCGCCGCTGAGCAGGAGGACCAATAATCGTGTTTGCCAGGATGTCATCGCGATCTCCTCAATAAGGGAAGCTCTGGTTCCATCATCAAGACACGGCAGGCGGCGGTCCTTTCCCACTATTTTGAATGGCACTGACTGTGATCCCGTTTCCTCTATTTGCGCGACGCGGGGATTGGTCGTAAACCAAGCGCATCCACCCAAAACTTTGAGGATCCAAAATAATGATCGTTAGCCATGGCTTACTGACGGGTCAGGTGTTGCAACGTTTAAAGGGCGGCGCGAAAGCGACGGTAACCGGGACCTGCGAGAGCAGCGGCGCGGTGAACGTCACGATTGCCGCCGGCAAGAAAGTCGTGAAAGGCTGGTCGGAGAAGAAAGTCGGCCGCGCCGCTGACGGATCGTTCACGGCGAAGCTGGACGGCGTGCCGGTCGGCGGACCGTACACGGTGACGCTCTCCTGCGGCTCGGAGAAGGTTGCGGTCGCGAACGTCAGCGTCGGCGACGTCTGGCTGCTGGCCGGGCAGAGCAACATGCAGGGTTGTGGAAACCTGAGCGACGCACCGGCGCCGCACCCGAAGGTTCATGCGTTTTACATGGACCGCCACTGGGATGTCGCCGTTGAGCCGATTCACTTTTTGGAAGACTCGCCCGATCCGGTTCACAACACCGTGCAGCGGACTCCGGCAGAGCTGAAGAAGGTGCGCAAGGCGGCGCTGAAGGGCGTGGGCCCGGCGGTTTACTTCGGCAAGGAGATGGTCAAGCGCAGCGGCGGCGTGCCGCAGGGATTCATCTGCACCGCGCACGGCGGCACCAGCATGCAGCAGTGGTCGCCGGCCAAAAAGGACGAGGGCGGCAAGTCGCTTTACGGTTCGATGAAACTGTCGCTCGACGCCTGCGGCCAGCCGGTCGCCGGGGTGCTCTGGTACCAGGGCGAATCCGACGCGAACGCCAACGACGCGCCGCTCTACACGCAGCGCATGAAGGAACTGATCACGGCGATCCGCACCGATCTGAAGCAGCCGGCGCTGCCGTTTTTGCTCGTCCAGATTGGCAAGTTCTACACCTTCAATTCCGATGCGCGCTGGTGGAACAGCGTTCAGGATCAGGAGGCCAATCTCTACAAGCATCTGAAGAATGTGGCCTGCGCGTCGGCCGGCGACTTGGGACTCGACGACGCCATTCACATCGGCGCGATTCCGTACGAGCGGCTGGGCATCCGCCTGGCACGTTTGGCGGATTACTACGTCTACGGCAACAAGAAGGAGTGTCCGGCGCCGGAATTCGTCTCGATGAAACGAACGACGTCGCGCAGCAATTCCGGAGTGATGGTGTTGAAGTTCAAAAATGTGGTCGGCGGTTTCATCAGCAAGGGCGATCCCAATGGCTTCACGCTGGTCGACCAGGATCATCGCGACACGAACACGGTCTACAAGACGGAACTGCAGGGCGATACGATCCGGCTGGAGGCCGATTTCTTCCACACGTTCAATTCGAACCTGGCGTATGGCGTGGGCTTCACGCCGTACCTGAACATCACCGACAAGCGCGACATGCCGATTCCGATTCTTGGACCGGAGACGCTGAGCGTGCCGGGCACGTCCACGGGATTTTTGAACAACTGGCAGGTCAGCACGATTCTTCCGGCCAGCAAGTCGATCGACGCGTGGGACGCGCCATCGCCGCTGCCGGAGTACGGTCTGCGCCAGAAAAAGTACGATGGCGTCTTCGTCGACAATCACCTCGAATGGCAGAACAACTCCGGACAGGCCGTCTTCTTCGGCAAGCTGGACTTGAGTCAGGACATGAAGCTGATGCTGCGCTTCGGTTACGACGCGCCGGTGCGGGTGTGGGTCGACGACGCGGCGGTCTTCACCGACATGGCCGGCATCAATCCGGCGATCATGGATGCGAAGTCCGTGAAGCTGGACCTGAACAAAGGCGCGCACAAGATCGCCATCGCGATGGACCTGAACGGCGGCAAAGCGTGGGGCTTCTTTGCGCGTTTCGAACGGCTCGACGTGACGAAGGAGCAGCTTAAGAAGCGCGAAGTGGTGCTGCCGAAGTTCTCGAGCTAGCGCGCGGGCCTTGCGGCCCGAGGGGTCAGGGGTCAGGGGCCAGGGGCCAGAGATGGGGGCGCGCACGACTTAGTCTGAGCCTAAGTGGTCGAACAGACCTTTGTGCCTTTGGGCACAAAGGTCTAGTCGCGCTGCCGCGTGTAACATCTGGGTCGTTTGCACCGTGTGAAGTACAACACCATCTTCATAGGTAAATGTTGCAGAATGTTACAAAATGTTACATGAAACGGGGGGCGGACTGTTTTCGGTAAAACATCGATGTTGTACTCTTCCGGGCTGAGGTGCGTCGGGGGCCAAAAACTTTCGCAACGGCCGGATGTCTACTTTCGGAAATTGATAGTTATGACTGACGATGAGATCGCGACGAAAACCAGAACACTGCTGAGTATTCTTAAAGAAGAAACCGACCGCGCAGGACAGCTCTATACAAAACCGACTTTTCCCAGCCAAGATTGGCGCATTCCTACTCTTAAAAAGGATATCTATAGAATTCCATCACCGATGCTTAAATGTCGTTTTGAATTTGCTGGCACTTGGTTCGGTGCGGAGCCTGGAAAAAAGTGGCTATCCTTGTGGGAAATGGAGAACGTTTGGAGCAGTGTCGAAATCCTAACCCAACTTGAAATTCGAAAGGAGTATTGGGAAGACTCTATCGTCGGTGCCGTCACTTGGGATGAACTGTCTTTACTGGGAGTCGATTTGGACGACGGTAATGAAACCTATTTGCACTGGACTCAATTCAGCAGCGAACCACGTATCGTTCACTACTTTTGGACATTCGGAAATGGTTTTTGATCACTTCAACGAACTCTTGGAATTTCTCACTACCGACCTCCGCCGCATGTAACATCTGGGTCGTTTGCACCGTGTGAAGTACAACACCATCTTCATAGGCAAATGTGACAGAATGTTACAAAATGTTACATGAAACGGGGGGCGGACTGTTTTCCGTACAACATCGATGTTGTATCCCGCCCCTCCCTTCCATGTGCGCTGGTCGCTTTGGGCGCCGTGACGTGAGTAGGCACGACGCTGCGGTGACCGGTGGTGCGGGGTCGACGCTCGAGGAGCTCTGGAGTTGTCAAAGATCTTCGGACTTCAATTAATAACTATAGACCGTAAAGTAGGCTATGTCAAGAATATTTTTAGGGTAAATTTTGGGTGGGCTCTCAAAGTGTAATCTCGTAGTCCGGGGACTTTGCATGCGCTGGTTTTGCGAAGAAACGTTGCCGGAAGCGTTGAAAGACCGCCGGCATTTCGAACGCTGCATCGATGAATTCTGGAAAGAGTTCGCTCAGAAAATCCCCGACATCGAAGCTCACATTCAAAACCGCGCCCAATGGGATTTGTACGGTTGGATGGTGCAGTTGCTCGACGCACTCCCGGAAAAGGTTCAGTGGGAATTTGGACCTGCGATCCGCATCAAAGGCCGCAGGTTGGTATTTTCCGGCGAGGGAAAGCGGCACGCGCAGCCATTTATCGACACTCTGGTGAAGCGTGCGCCGGAAATTTCCGGATGGGAATTCTATCCGTACCGCCTTCCAGAGAAGTTGGACACTGCACTCCTGATCGTCAAGGCCAAAGGTGGCACCGATGCGAGCGATTTGAAGTTCCGCGCACGGCTCACCCGGAACCGGAAGATCGAGCTCACCTTCGCCACAACGCTGAGTCAGGGGCAGTCGGAGGGCGCATCGGTTTACGCCGCGATCAGTCTTCTCGGCGATGAAGTATTGAATCGCTGGGTTGGAAATGGCATCACGATCGAAGAGTTCGGCGTGTTTAAACGCTTTTTTCGTCTCTTTCAACGCGAGAAAGATGGCAAAACGTTTCTGCCCATTTCGGAACTAAAACGAACGGTCGATGCTTTGATTGCTTCCGTTCACGATCAACTTCCGTCCAAACCGCTTTTCGAATGGGATCCGCCGCCGCAAGCGCCCAATACAGATGGAAAAGTCGTGGTCGGCAAGTTGTTCAAAATCGATCGCAAGCTGCCGCCAATGGACGACTACCCCCTGTGGGTGGATTTGTATGTGGGAACCTCGCCTCACTCCGAAATTTTCGAAGCGTGCATTCTTTCCACCGACTTCGCTTCAGGACGATTTTCGAAATGCGGGGAACTGTTCACGTACCTGAAAATCGACGGTCGCGCGTTCTCTGACGTTAAGGATCGCGGTGCGATCGAAGACGCAATCGATGACGAACTGAATCGCAACCGAGCCGGCGGCGTCATCGGCGGTGGAACTGGACATGTTTATTCTTACATCCTGCTGGCCATTGTGGATCTTCCCAAGGCCATTCGACTACTCAAGACCGTGCTGCAAGCTGAAAAGATTCCCAAGCGCACGTGGCTCCTTTTTTTCGACGCAGAATACTGGGACGAATGGGTGGGAATCTGGGACGATACGCCGCCACCTCCGTGTACAAAATGATTCAAAATACAAGTCCATTGCTGCGGACTGGATCGGCACGGCCATCGATGTTCCGAGTCACGTGTTACTGCAGTGGTGGCAGATGACCGGTGCGCAAGCGACGGCGGGTCAAACCGTGAACAATCAAAAACACTAAGACCACCGGCGTTACGCTCATTAAAATATCGACACCGAAGTACTTCCAGAAAATGAAAATAGAGCGCGGCGACGTTGCCGGGCCCCAGTCAGCAAGAGCGGTATACGGCCATCCGAAACCACGGACGATTCGTTCCCCCAGTGCCGAATCAAAGGTATTGCCAACAGGAACCTCCTGCGAAACTCCATTCATCTCCGATGACGATTGAGGACGAGCATTCAGCCAAACTATCACGGTTAAGCCGATCAGATATACTCCCCACGTTATTTTGCCGATGGGTTTTCGTGCTGGCTGTTCAGTTTGCTGACCTGGCAATTCGGCGGAGAGTCCGGGCGTGCGTGATTTCCTGAAAATCCGCTCGGTCACCAGCAACATTATTCCAACCATGTTAAACCAGATCATGACGTTCACGGCCCATCCGGCCACACGATCTTTCCTGCTCAAACTCAGTTCGGACCTCCTCACACCGTCATTAAAGATGGTGACCGCTTTGAATCCCGAATCTGTAGGGAACCCCACGCTTCCCTCATAAAGGGACCACGGCCATCCCGGGCCGACATATTTTACGGTGGTCGTACCTTCCCAATTTCTAATACTGCTAATGTGCGCGGGGCGAAGATTGAGAAAGAGAATGATGCTGGTCAGCAGAACGATAAAGACCGTCGAGCCCAGGCTGAACTGCAGCCAATTGTGAGGGGTAGACGTCGGTTTCGACATACGCCAAGGTTTAACACCGAGCAGAAACTTAGCTCATAATTTTTGTGATGTACTTCCGCTCCGCTCGCGCTGCGGAAATTCAAAATCGCCTCACTTGTATTCGGTCATCAGCGCGTCGGCTTTTTGGGCGGCCTGCGTGCCAGGGTAGCGTTGGATCAATTGCTGGCAGCCGCCGATGACCGTGGCGATGCTCTGGGCGTTGAGTTTCTTGAAGGCGGCGGCCTTCGGATCCTTCTTGCCGGCGACGGGTTTGAAACCGTCTTCCATCGCCAGGATCTGCTTGTACATCTGTTCGGCTTCCAACTCTTTGACGATCTTGGGGTCCTTGCGGATCGCGTCGGCGGCCTGTTTGGCTTTCGTGCCGATTTCATTGCCGTCAAACTGTAAACGGCGGTCGAAAACTGGAGCGGAGGGCGGGCGAAAAACGTAGCACTCTGCCCAACGTACTGCTTCCTGCTGGAATGTCTATTCCGCCTGGTGAGACGACTATTTAGTTTCGGATTTAGAGGGCTCGTCGCCGC
>JBBRPR010000070.1:0-42116 GCA_038227875.1 Planctomycetota bacterium | reverse complement strand
TTGGACCGTCACGCCCGTCTTGCAAAAAGAGCGCCGGAGTGTGCCACTGGTGGCTAGCCGTTAAGCCACCAGTGCCCGCACTCGCGAACCAAGCTCGCCCGTTCGATGCGTCCAGACCGCGAACAACCCGCGGCATGATAGGGCGCCCGATTCCCACGCCGCCACAGTCGTCCTTCCAGGTCTCAGACGATCTCAACCCCTCACGAACCATCCACCTTCGTCCGCGAGTTCGCACTGGTGGACAAGCCACAAGTGGCACACTCCAGCGGTTCTCATGCAAGAAAAGCGCGAGTCCAATTTGCAATCGCAACGTCCAACCCGCACCCTTGCCTGTGATTTGTGCTCAAGCCGATTCGCACACGCTCAGAATAATCGACCCTCAAACCATGTAACATTTGGTAACATTTTGAAACATCGCCGAGCAAGGAGAACTCAACACCCACCTGCAGTTCTTTGCGTCTTAGCGGCTTTGCGTGAGAATAAAAACCCGCCGTTCTTTGCGTCTAGGCGTCTTTGCGCGAGACAAAAAATATTTCTCTTTTGCATTCACTACACCTGCGGGTACAGAAGACATCCTCTAGCAGGACCGAGCCGTTCACGGAAATTAAGCGCCATGGCCAGTATGTTCTCCGACGATCTCAAGCGGCGCGTGCGCGAAGCCAACAACATCGTCGATGTCATCCAGGCCTCCGTCGGCAAGCTCGTCCGAGCCGGGCGGAATTTGAAGTGCTGCTGCCCGTTCCACAACGAAAAGACGCCCTCGTTCAACATCAATCCGGAAGGGCAGTACTTCAACTGCTTCGGCTGCAACAAAAAAGGAGACGTCTTCACGTTCGTGATGCTCTACGAACGCGTCGAATTTCCCGAAGCGCTCCAACTGCTGGCCGACAGAGCGGGCATCCGCGTCGAAGCCAATCCAGAAGCGGCCAAGCAGTACAAGAAGGATACGGATTGGAAGAGCTATCTCTTTAAGCTCAACGACGCAGCGGCGCGTTTTTACCGCGAGCAGCTCTTTACCGACGCGGGCAAGCACGCGCGGGAGTACATCAAGAAGCGCGGTTTAAGCGACGAGACGTGCGAGCAGTTCCGCATCGGCTACGCGCCGGCGGGCGGATCGCCGCTGCTCTCGCGATTGCTCGCGTTAAAGGCTCCGTCGAACGCAGTCGTCGCCGCGGGGTTGGCGTCGCAGCGGGAGGACGGGCCGCCGCGCGATTTCTTCTATGACCGCTTGATGTTCCCGATCGCCGACATCCAGGGCCGCGTGATCGCCTTCGGCGGGCGCATCCTGGGAGAGGGCGAACCGAAGTACCTGAACACGCGTGAGACGCCGCTGTTCAGCAAGACCAAGACCGTCTACGCGCTGAACTTCGCGCGCGAACAGGTGATCACCACGCGCGAGGCGATCCTGGTCGAAGGCTACACGGACGTGATGATGTGCCACCAGTTTGGTATCACCAATGTCGTCGCGTGTCTGGGCACGGCGATCACCAGCGACCACATCCGGCAGCTGCGCCGCGTCGCCGACTCGCTGCTGCTGATGACCGATTCGGATTCGGCCGGCGAGAAGGCCAGCGAACGGAGTCTGACGGTGATCTTTCAGGAGGAGATGCCGGCGCGCGTGACGCGACTGCCGGGCAAGGACAAGGACCCCTGCGACTTCCTGCTGGCCAACGGCAAGGAACCCTTCGACGCGGCGCTGAAAGAGTCGATGGATCTGTTCGACTACAAGTTCGAAATGGTGAAGAAAAAGTATGACTTGCTGCAACCGATGGGCGTTAAGAAAGCTGCGGAAGATCTAATGGAATTGATCTCGCTGATTCCCAACCCAATCTTGAAAAATAACTATAGATACGAGGTTCTGAAGCGTCTTAATATCAATGAGCGGGATCTGCGTTACGAGCCCCGCCCGGCGCCTCCGCCCGCCCCTCCAGCGCAGGTGGACGAGAGCGGCGCGGGAACCGGCGTGCTGCCGCCTCCGGAGCATGAAGGCGCGAAACTGGAACGGGAATTGTTAAGCTTTTTGTTTCACGAACCGGCGTGGATGGAAGCGGCCGTCGGGCAGATCGACTTGGCGACGTTGACGGGCAAGCCCGAAGCGGTCGTTGGCCGGTGTATTCTGGCGGCGATGGCCGATGGCGTACTGCCGCCGGACCCCGCAGCGATGATCGATGGCGCGGCGGGCAGTGCAGTGGCACGCGAATTGATCCCACGCATCCCAAGTACATATCGGGACGCTGGGGGCAGCGCGGGAGTAGGGCAGAGTGATGGAAATGACGAAAAGGTGTTGGAATCTGCACGATCGCTCTGCATTGCACTGGCGGAAGGCAGGCCTCAAGGAGTAAAATTAGATGCGGGTGTTCGTCTGAACATGGTGATTCGGCCGCTCCGCAGGTTTAGCCTCTACATTAAACACGACGAAGCCAATCGACGACTGGCCCACGCGAAGCTCAATGGCGACGCTGCGGGGTCAGAAGAAGCCTACCAGCAAGTCGTGCAACTGAGGAAAGCCATCGCAGAGCTTAAATCGCAGTCATCCAATGGTTTATAGTGTGCCGTAAGGGCCCGGGCGCCGGTTTGCAGTCAAGCCAGCGGTCGACGGGCACGATACTGTGTTGAAACGAGGCACTTAAAGTGTGCCAAAATGTGTCAAAAAGGACACTGTTTGCACGAGTGCAATTTTGACTAAATAGCTTCTAAATGTCTTAGAAGTCGACCCGCGTCGGGGTATATTGCTCTGCTTCGTGTCGGGTCAGAGAAATTGGGGAGGACGTACATTGGTTCAGGCGAATACGAGCGTTTTAACGCCCAAACAAGAAGAAGAAATCGAGAAGATTGTCGAGCGCTATCGTGAGACGGGTCTGCTCAGCTATGAAGACCTCGATCAGCAACTGCCTTCGGACGTCCAGACTCCGGAAGTCATTGACTTCATTTTGACCAAGATCGAAGAGCAGGGCATCGAACTCGGCGAAGAGATGGAGATCAAGAACAAGGAAGCGACCCGCGAAGCCGCCGGCGACGAAAGTCCCGCGATCATGAACGACGATGAACCGATCGTCGATGAAGAAGCCGAAGGCCGCGAACTCCACGATCCCGTCCGCATGTACCTCAGCCAGATGGGTTCCATCCCGCTGCTGACGCGCGACCAGGAAATCAAGCTCGCCAAGACCATCGAATTGATGAACAACGGCTTCCGCCGCAAGGTTCTGACCAACGATCACGTCATCGAGAAGGCGATCGAGATCTTCGAAGCTCTCAACCGCGCCGACCTGGCCTTCGACCGCACCGTCCAGACGTCCGGTTCCTCGGGCGTCGAACGCGACGACATCTTCGAACGCAAGGAAGGCCATCTCACGACGCTGAAGGCCATCCTGGCCCGCAACGCCGAAGACCTGGCGCAGCTGAAGGACCCGAACCTTCCTGCCCCCCGTGCGCTGCTGATCACCACGATCCTGAAGGAGCGCCGCCTCAACGGCGCCAAGCTGTTGGAAGAGCTGGGTCTGCGCACCAAGAAGCTCCTGCCCTTGATGGACCGGCTGCGCGATTACAACCGCCAGCTCCAGAGCTACCTCGGTGAAATCAAGAACGTCGAGAAGAATCCGGACAAGGCCGACAAGCTGGAGCGCCTCCGCCGCCGTGTCGACCGCATCGTCGAAACGGTCAAGGAATCGCCGGAAGAACTGCTGCTGCGCGTCACGCTGATGGACCGCCGCTACGCCGCGTTCGAAGCCGCCAAGAAGCAGCTCAGCGCCGGCAACTTGCGTCTGGTCGTCTCGATCGCCAAGAAGTACCGCCACCGCGGCCTGCAATTCCTCGACCTGATCCAGGAAGGCAACACCGGCCTGATGAAGGCGGTGGAAAAGTACGAATACCAGCGCGGCTACAAGTTCTCGACGTACGCGACGTGGTGGATTCGCCAGGCGATCACGCGCGCGATCGCCGACCAGGCCCGCACGATCCGTATTCCCGTGCACATGATCGAAACAATGAGCAAGCTGCGCAAGATCAGCAAGCAGCTCGTTCAGCAGCTCCACCGCGAACCGATCGTGGAGGAACTGGCCGACGAAGCGGGATTGTCGATCTCCGAAACGCGCCGCATCCTCAAGATCAGCAAGCATCCGATCTCGCTGGACCGCCCGATCGGCGACTCCGACGACAGCTACTTCGGCGACTTCATCGAAGACAAGTCGGTCGAATCGCCGGTGAGCGTGGCCAGCTACGAAATGCTGAAGGACAAGATCGAGCAGGTGCTCGATACGCTGACCTTCCGCGAACGGGAAATCATCAAGCTGCGTTACGGCCTGGGCGATGGATACACGTACACGCTGGAAGAAGTGGGCCGCAAGTTCAAGGTGACCCGCGAACGCGTCCGCCAGATCGAAGCCAAGGCGCTGCGCAAGCTCCAGCACCCCGTCCGCAGCCGCAAGCTCGAAGGCTTCTTGGAAGAATCCACGCACGCGACGTGAGCCGTGCGAGGCAATTCAAAAGTAAAAATTCAAAATTCAAAAACGCACGCGCGCCCGAACGCGTGCGTCCGTATCGCGGGCGTCCCGCCCGCCAGTAAGCGAAGCAAAGAGCCGGTATCAAGGTGGGTCTGGCAGTTTATCGAATTCTGTCAATGCCTCTGACAGGAACTGCTTTATTTCTGTGTTTGGCTCACGGTCGCGCAGCCACGCCAGCGTGTTATGCCGGGCTTTTCGAACTGATATTTTATAGTTCGCAGAACCGATGAGCACTCGGCTGGAATTCACCAAGGAATCAACAAGCTCTACAAGTTCCAATTCCGCGGAATTCCGAGATGAACCCCAATCAAAAGTTGAAACAGCATGGGTCGCATCCGGCTTCACGTTTGTGAGTTTGGCGACAATCCACAGATGTAGAAAATTCGAATAATTCTGTACACTCACTCGCGAGTCGCGGGCGAGTGGATAGATGAAGGGACATACTTCAAGATTGGTGGTTACTGCGATCTGATCTTTGTTTTGAGGTGCCTTGCCGTAGGTCACGTATACCGATTCGAAATCAACGCCAGTACTCCAGCCTTTTTCATACTGTTCGTCGGCAAATCGTCGGAGCGTATCAGGAGTGACGAGTTCCTTGGCGCGTGCGATAAAGTCAGGTCGCTCCTTTTCCGGCAAATAAACGTACGAATCCATGGGCACCACGTCCCGGATGCTCCGCACATAAGCCTGAGCCGCCGACGCCACCGCGCTTGACGCAATCCCGGCAACCAGCAGCGCCGCCAACGAGAACTTCCGCTGAAAGAGGAGGTAGAACCCATTGATGCCAAAGAAGCACGCGCCAAGAATCAACGGCGCGCCGCGCCACGCGTGCGGAAAGCCGGGGATGCCACCCGTCGGTTCGGAGGTGAACAAATGTAGAAAGAAGATCCCAACGCCAACGAGCATCACGCCGAGCAGGCGCATCTTATGAGCAGTGGGGAGCCAGGCGTTTGCCACACTTCTCCTAACCCGCTGCGCGTTTAACCGTCACGCGCCGTTCGGGGACTGTTCTGCAAACGAACACGTGTCTATTCGCCCAACACGCATCGGGGTGAGATGTGCATTCGAACTCGTTACGCTTGCACAGCTTCCACTATGCACCACCAGTGGTCCCGCGGTTGATATACGACATCCATGTTGAAGCGGTTCTCAAGCCGATAAGACGCTAAACGAACCTTGGCTATCAGGCCAGACTGAGCTATCAGGCTCACGACAAGGTTCGGCCCGGCAGAGTCAAAGATTGGAATTCTGCCGGCGTAAAGTCACCCACTTCCCGCGCCGTTCGGCCACGATCTGAGCCGGGAAGTGCAACACTTTCGGTCCGCTGCGCGCCTGGAAAAGTTTCTGCAGGGCCTGCGCGTGGCGGACCGTGAAGTTTGCGCCTTCCAATTTCCACGCAAGTCGGAGGACCTCCAACGCATCGGAAAGTTCCGCCACGCCCGGTAATTCCAGCTCGTCCGGTGCCGGCAAGGTCAGCTCACCGCTTTCCGTACACGCCGCGAACGCCTGTAGCCACGCGCGCCGCCACGTCTGCTGCGCGGCCTGCGTTTCCGCTTCCTCCGCCAGACGCCACAAGGCGGCGCGCGCGCCGGCATGAACCTTCTCTTCCAGCGCAGGGAGCACGATCTTCCGCAACGCGTTGCGCGGAATTCCCGTGTCGAAGTTCGTCTCGTCCGTGCGGAAGCGCTGCCGCTTGCTCTTCAGATAGGCGAGGACTTCGGCGCGGCTGCATTCCAGCAGCGGCCGGACGACCGAAACGGAAGGACTGAGGACGGAGGCCTGAGTACTGAGGTGATGCGAGCTCGACCAAACAATCCGTGCCGCGACGTCAGGCTCGCCGATCAAGCGCACCGGTCCGGTCCAGCCGATGCCTTGAAGACCGGCAAGACCAGTGCCGCGGCAGAGGCGGAAGAGGACCGTCTCGATGCGGTCGTCAGCGTGGTGCCCGACAGCAACGGTGTCGCAGCCGAGTTGCTCCGCGGCGTCGGCCAGAAAGGAATGACGAAGAATGCGCGCGGTTTCTTCCAGCGAACGCTTCAGTTCTCGCGCCAGGCTGGGCGTGTCAGCGCGCGCGGTGAGTAGCGGGAGTTTCAGCGTCGCGCAGAGTTTCACACAGAAAGCTTCGTCAGCATCAGCGTCCTTCCCGCGGATGCCATGATGCAGATGCGCGGCAGAAAGGCGGAACGCCAGATCGCGCTTGGCGGAGAGTTCCACGAGGCAACGCAGCAGCGCGACGGAATCCGGACCACCGGAGAGCGCGACGAGAACATGCGCGCCCGGCGCGATCAACTGGCGCGAGCGGATGGCGTGAGCGACGCGGAGGGGAAGTCGCATCGCGAGGCTTTCTTCTTAAAAGCGCGTCAGAAAATTCTTGAGCAGCGTCGGACCTTCGTAGGTCAGGAAACTTTCTGGGTGGAACTGGACGCCTTCCAGCGGCCATTCGGTGTGGCGGATGCCCATCACTTCACCCTGGTCCTGCGTGCGCGAGACTACTTTCAAGAACGGCGGCAAGGTCTCTTCACGGACGATCAGCGAATGGTAGCGCGTAGCCTGAAATGGATTACCCATCCCCGCGTAGACGCCCTTGCCGTCGTGAGTGACCAGCGAGGTCTTGCCGTGCATCAGCCGGTCGGCTCGGTTGACCGTCGCGCCGAACGCAGCGCCGATCGATTGGTGACCGAGGCACACGCCCAGCAGCGGCACCTTGCCCGCGAAGGCCTTGATCGTCGCCACCGAGACGCCCGCTTCGTTGGGCGTGCACGGGCCGGGGGAGATGATGATCTTCTCGGGCTTGAGCTTCTCGATCTCCGCGACGGTGATCATGTCGTTGCGCACGACCTTCATCACGGCCCCGAGCGTGCCGAGCGCCTGGACGAGGTTGTACGTAAACGAATCGTAGTTATCGATGACCAGAATCACGGACCGGGAAGCTCTCCTGAGTGTTGCGATGACTATAAATGGGCAGTGCGGACCGCGCAAGCCGTAGCGCGCTAACGCGCGAGGGGTCAGGGGTCAGGGGTCAGGGGTCAGAGTTGGGCGTGGACACGGAGGAAGCTGATGGTGTTCTGCGCGGTGGTGGCGAGAAGGCAGAAGGCAGTAGCAGTCGGCACTCCCGCACTGCCACGATCAAGGTTCGTGATTGACGAACTGTACTCTCACCCCGAAGGCAAAGACCACCCCCGACTTCCCCGTGCGAACGCTCTATTCTGACCCCTGGCCCCTGACCCCTAACCCCTCGCGCTTTAGCGCGCCCACACTTTATCGGACATTTCTTTCTTTTTTTGTGCATTACGTGCGTAGGCCTGCCGATACGGAATGCGCAGGTTCCTCGATGGAACGGACTTACAACAGAATAACGCAGTGATTCGCGCGCCGGGAGGCAGCATGATTTTTGACTATTTCAACAGCATGATCTCCAAGGATCTGGGCATCGATCTGGGGACGGCCAACACGCTGGTCTGCGCGCGCGGTGAAGGCATTATTCTTTCCGAGCCGTCCGTCGTCGCCGTGAAAAAAGGCACCAACAAAGTTCTGATGGATGGCGAAGCAGTCGGCGAAAAGGCCAAGCAGATGCTCGGCCGCACACCCGGATCAATCGAAGCCATTCGTCCGATGAAAAATGGCGTCATCGCCGATTTTGAAATCACCGAAGCCCTGCTCAGCTATTTCATCCGCAAAGCTCACGGCCGCAGCCGCTTCATCCGCCCCCGCGTGATCGTCGCCGTGCCCTCCGGCATCACCACCGTTGAAAAGCGCGCGGTGATCAATTCCGCCGAACGCGCGGGCGCTCGCGAAGTGCGCCTGATCAAGGAACCGATGGCCGCCGCGATCGGCGCCGGACTTCCCGTGACCGAACCGCGCGGTTCGATGATCGTCGACATCGGCGGCGGCACCGCGGAAGTTGCCGTGATTTCGCTCTCCGACATTGTCCAGAGTTCCTCGCTGCGCATCGCCGGCGACGAGATGAACGAAGCGATCATCAAGCACATGAAGGAAGTCTACAATCTGCAGATCGGTGAACAGAGCGCCGAGCGGGTGAAGATCGAAATCGGCAGCGCCTACCCGCTGGAAGAAGAATACACGATGGAAGTCCGCGGCCGCGACACGCTGGCAGGCCTGCCGCGCACGATCATCGTCCGCAGCGAAGAAATCCGTGAAGCGCTGCACGATCCGCTGGACCTGATCGTCAAGAGCATCAAGCAGACGCTGGAACGCACGCCGCCGGAACTGGCCGCCGACCTGATCGAATCCGGAATCACGCTGGCCGGCGGAGGCGCGCTGCTGCGCGGCCTCGACCGCATGCTCGCCCGCGAAACCGGCCTCCCCGTCCGCCGCGCCGACGACCCGCTGACCGCCGTAGCCCGCGGCACCGGCGTGGTCCTCGACCAGATCGACTCCCTCTGGCCCGTGCTGGAAGACGGCCGCGAAATGGCCGTTGCCTGATGGAAGTAATGCTTTCGAAAACGGACCCAAAAACCTCCGCGGGAAGCGGAGGTTTTTATTGCAGGTCAAGTATAGAGCTTTGCGCTCATCGTTGTAATCTCTTCGTCTGATATTACGTACTTTAGGTGGTTAGCACGCTTTGGCGAGCAGCGACTTGCGTCAACGCTGAGGAGAACTATCGATGGCCATCGAAAACACGACCTTGTACTACCGCGATGGGTCCAGTGACAAGGTGTATCAGGCGGCGATTGAGGAGCGGGATGGGGGCTTTATTGTTTCGTTCGCGTTTGGGCGGCGGGGGAGCACGCTTACCACGGGGGTGAAGACGGCGGCTCCCGTGGCGCTTGCGGCGGCGAAGAAGATTTATGACAAGCTGGTGAACGAGAAGAAGGCGAAGGGCTACACGCCCGGCGAAGAGGGCACTCCGTATGTCCATACGGATAAAGAGCAGCGCGCCACCGGACTTCATTGTCAGTTGCTCAACCCCGTCGACGACGACGAACTGGAACGGCTGATCCGGGACGGCGCGTATTGGGCGCAGGAGAAGAAGGACGGCAAACGAGTCCTGGTGCGGCACGAAGGCGGCTCGATCACGGGCGTGAACCGAAAGGGACTTTCGATTGGGCTGCCCGGGCCGGTGGAGGCGTATGCGCGTAAACTCGGTGCGGCGCATGGCGACTTTGTGATGGACGGGGAGTGCATCGGTGAGCGGTTGCATGCGTTCGATCTGCTCTTCAGCGCCGGCAGCGATTTGCGTGAAAGCGGATACGGTTCGCGACTGGATCGGTTGCAATCCTTGCTCGGTGCGGGCGGCGCGATCGCGCCGGTCCAGACGGCGCGCAGCGTGGCGGAGAAGCGGGCGCTCTGCAAGACCCTGATGGATGAACAGCGAGAGGGCGTCGTGCTGAAGTTGCATGACGCTCCATACAAGGCCGGCAGGCCCAGCACTGGCGGCACGCAATTAAAGTACAAATTCTACGCCACGGCGTCGGTGCTGGTGAACAAGGTCAACACGGGCAAGCGCAGTGTCGCCATGGAGGTGCTGGACGGGAAGGGGCGCACGGGCATCGGCAACGTTACGATCCCGCCCAACGCCACGATTCCCGCGGCAGGCGAAATCGTAGAGGTGCGTTATCTCTACGCGTACCGAGGCGGCAGCTTGTTTCAGCCGACGTTTCTAGGCGTGCGCAGCGACGTGGATTCCAGCGCCTGTCTCGCGAGCCAATTGAAGTTCCGTGCTGAAGATGAGGACGACGACGCGCAGTAGGATGCGGCCGCGACAGCATCACCCTTTCGCGATTCTCTCCCCTTCCATACTCGCCAGCTTTTCCACCAGCGCTTCGTCGAGGTCCTGAATGGAGAAGACCAGGGCTTCGATCAGGGGAGGGAGGGCCTCCAGATTTTTGGCTTCGGCGGCGCGTTCAACGGAGAGGGCGTGGCGGCTGACGTGGGCGCCGCCGAGATTGCTGGCGCTGCCGCCAACCTTGTGGGCCAGGCCGCGGATCTTTTCGGTGTCGCTGCACAATTGCGCGGCGGACAGCTGCGTCACCACGTCGCGGGCGCCGGCGCGATAGGCCGTGACGATCTCGCGCGTCATGCCGGGCGCTTTTGATTTGGTTTCGATGTCGACCAGTTGTCCGAAACGCGAGAGGTCCAGCACCGGGTCCCGGGATTGTTCGCGCAGCGCGACGGCTTTGGCAGCCCAGGCTTCGACCTTGCTTCGCAGTTCTTCCGCTTGAATGGGTTTGGCGATAAAATCGTCCATGCCTGCCTCCAAACACTTCTCCCGATCACCCAGCATTGCACGAGCGGTCATGGCAATGATGGGGATGTGCGCGCCGTTCTTTTCCCGGTTGCGGATCTCGCGGGTGGCTTCGTAGCCATCCATGTCAGGCATCTGGCAATCCATCAGAATCAGATCGTGACCGTTCAGCGCCCAGGCGTCCACGGCTTTTCGACCGGTGTTGACGACGCTGGTCTGGACGCCGGTGCGCATCAGCAGCAGCGCAGCGACGCGCTGGTTGACAACGGTGTCGTCGGCAATCAGCACGCGCACACCGGACAGGTCCAGCGGCTTGGGCGCGGGGCGCTTGACGTGCGCGTGGGTGGTGTGGCGCCGCGGCGGGCGCTGGACGCCGGGCTGTTTTTTGAGCGTGAGGCGGAACCAGAACGCCGCACCGTCGCCTGCGCGGCTGACGACGCCGATCTCTCCGCCCATCAATTCAATGAGCTGCTTGGAGATGGCCAGGCCCAGACCCGTGCCGCCGTGCCGCCGCGAAGTCGAATCGTCGGCCTGGGTGAAGGGCTGGAAGAGCCGATTCTGAATTTCGTCGCTGATGCCTTCGCCGGTGTCGATCACGGCGACGCGGAGGGCGGCGTCCTTCTCCGTGTCATGGGTGACGGTGACGACCACGCGCACGCCGCCGCGTTCGGTGAATTTCAGCGCATTGCCGATCAGGTTGATCAGGACCTGTCGCAGACGTCCTTCGTCGCCGCGCAGCAGCGTGGGCACGGCGACCTGGATGGTCGCGGTGAGGTACAGGCGCTTGCGGATGGCCTGGACACGCAGCAGTTCCAGCGCGTTGTCGAGCAGGTCCTGCAGGTCGAAGTCGAGTTCCTGGATATGGAATTTTCCCGCTTCGATTTTCGAGATGTCGAGAATGTCGTTGATGATCGACAGCAGGGCGTTGGCGCTGCTGAGAATGGTGTCGGTGTATTCCTTCTGACTGGCGTTGAGT
Source organism: Planctomycetota bacterium (assembly GCA_038227875.1). Lineage (GTDB taxonomy): Bacteria > Planctomycetota > SZUA-567 > H5-PLA8 > H5-PLA8 > JBBRPR01. The sequence continues at coordinate 30,436 of JBBRPR010000070.1, read as the reverse complement.
TGCGTGCAGGAGAGCAGTTCGGACATGCCGACGATGCCGTTCATCGGGGTGCGGATTTCGTGGGACATGTTGGCGAGAAAATTGGCTTTCGCGCGAGTGCTGGCCAGCGCCAGGTCGCGCGCCTTGGATAGCTCGCGCGCCTGCGCTTCCAGTTGCTGCGTCTTGCCGGCGAGCAAGTCACGGGCGCGCAGCGCTTCCACGGCGCTCTGCCGCGCGGACGCTTCCGCCGTCTGCAGATCGCGGGTGCGGTCGAGCACGCGCTTTTCGAGTTCGTCGTTGGCTTTCTTGAGCTGCGCGTCGCGTTCTTCGATCTGCTTGAGCATCAGATTGAACTGGCGGAAGAGGATGCCGATTTCATCCTGCGACGCGGCGGTGACGCGGATGGAGTAATCGCTGCGCTGCGAGACCTGCTGCGTGATCTCGGCCAGATCGCGCAATGGGCGCGAGATGCGGCGCTGCAGCAGCCAGCCCATCAGGAGTGAAATCGGGACGGAGCTGAAGAGCAGCACGGCGATCACCCAGACCAGCGAACGGAGCTGGCGGAGCTGCAGTTCGTTGTCGGTTTCCAGGTACAGGCTGCCGATGGTGTCGTTATCGAGCTTGATGCTGCGGATGACGGTGTAGTGTTCGCCATCGAACACTTCGCGGTCCGGCGCCGTCGCGGCGGGGAGGTGCGCGGTCTTGCCGGGGTGGCGGTAATCGGCCAGGACAGTGCCGTCCTTGGAGAACAAACGCGCGCCCGTGACGCTCTCGTCAGCCTTCAGGGAAGCGAGCGCTTCGGAGGCGGACTTGGCGTCGGCGAATGCAAGCGGTGCGGTGACGTTTCCGGAAATGACGGCGGCCAGCGTTTCGGCGCGGCTGGCGAGCTGCTGGCGTGCGGCGTTGTATTCGTAGGCGTAGAAGCAGAGACAGGCGGCCATGAGCACCAGCAACGCAACCGCACCGATGGTGAGGGTCAGTTTGCGCTGAATCGACCAGTGCACGGCGCTAATCTCCCTTCGGGTGGTACCCTTTGGCGAGGGACAGAAGTTTGGAGCTGATGGTCAGGTGCGAAAACTTTGCCGGGCTCGTATTGATTTCAAACCGGACTTTTCCATCTTCTTTCAGTAAACGGATCATACCGCCTTCATCGAGAAACGCCGACGATTCTCCAATGGTTAATGTCGGCTGATTTTTGACCTGCTCCAGCGCATCCTGACTGGTTTTGCCGTCCGTGATGCCCACAACGATCACCTGTGCGCCCTTCACATCGCTCGACGACGAATAATGCCGGACGATGATCTTACGGCCGCCGACGTTTTGGCCGCTGAGAATCTGTTCCAACGCGCCCTCATAGGGGTCGTCGCCAAGCAGACCGACAACGATCTCCGTTTTGGAGTCGGTGGACGGCCATTCGGTAAAGCGGATGAAGTTCAGAATACACGCCGCTTTAACTTTAGACTCCAGACTCGGGGAATCGCCGGCCCTGCAAAAAGTGCAGCCTGCCCCAAGCACTGCCAAAAGCAAGGCAGCGGCCAAGAGGGGACTTCTTGAGGGAATGCGGCAGAATTTCATCAAAATTTCAGCGTCACCTTCAGATAGACGCTGCGCTCCACTTCCGTCGGTTGCGTCACCACGCCACCGGCTTTGAATTCCAGATGGCGTTGCTGGAATAAATTCTGTCCGCACAGCGAAACGTCCAGGCGCGAAGTCGGAGCCCAGCCGACGCGCAAATCGCCGGTGGTGTAGGCGGGCACGCCCAGACTTTCGAGCCGCCCGACGTAGCGCAGTGTGGCATCGAGCTGGACATGCTCCGGCAGATCGAATGACGAACGCAACCCAGCCTGGTGGCGCGGGCTTTCTGTTTCAGCGCCGAGGTTTCTGGCGAATCCGCCACCGGTGGTATCCAGAGCGATTTCCAGATTGGTGTACGTGGCCTGGATGCGCCACCAATCCGTGGGCCGACCGTTGACGACCAATTCGCCGCCGTAGGTGACGCCCTCCATGTTGTTGCCGAGAATATTGTTGAGCACCAGATGCGGGACAGGTGAGGTTTGCGGCACCGGCGCTTCAGGATCCAAGGTGCGCAGACTGTTGTAGTGACTGAAGAACCCGGCGAGGTCCAGCGACAGGCGCGAGAGCGGTTCGACGCGGTAGCCTACTTCGCCGGAGATCTGAACTTCCGAACCGACGTGGCGGCTGCCCTGGATGTTCACCAGCGTCTCCGGCGCGCCGGGGGCGATGGCGCCGGGCGGAAGCAGGTTCGTTTCGATCGTCGAATCCCGTTCGCCGCGCGAAGGCGTATGAATGGAGCGGGAGACGGCTGCCCACACGGTCTGCTTGGCGGCGGGAGTCCACGCCACGCGCGCGCTGGGCTCGTATTCGAAGTGGGTGTAGGTGTTGTATTCGAATTTCGATCCGACCGTGAACGTGAGCTCTTTGAGAACTCTCAATTCATCCTGCGCGAAGCCGCTGACCAGGCCCAAAGTATTGTGCCGGGGTTCCAATTGGACGACGGGACGTGGGGGACAATAGTCGGCGGTGAGACGGTAATCCATTCCGAAAACGATGCGATTGCGGTCGTTGACCGGCACGTTGTACTGGAAATCGAGGTCGTAGGTCTCGCGGGTTTCGTGGACAACCAGGTTCTGGCGGTCGGTGTAATCGATGAAGGTCTGCAGGGAAAAGTTGGCCTCTTCCTTTTTGCCGTGCGACCAGCGCGCCAGCACGTTTCCGCCGGAGACCTCGTCGAGGTGCTTGTCGGTATCCACAGTGGCCGTAAAGAGGTTGGGAACCTGGTAGGCCTCGTTGTTTCTGCCGGCGTAGACATCGCCTTGCACGTTGACCGAATCGACCATCGAAGGTTCCCACAGTCCGCGGAAACCAGCGTGACCCTGGTACCAGCGGTCGTTGGCGCGGTCGCCGTTGGGAAGTTCCGATGCGCCGGTGTTGGTGAACGTGGCGTAGCCGCGGATCCAGGCGTCTTTGGTGACCTGCGCGCCGTAGCGGATGTCCGCGAAACCCTGCGCCACGGTGCCGCCGGTGACCGAGGTAATCCCGCCGACGGTGTCCTTGGGGCTTTTGGTGATGATGTTGATCACGCCGTTGACGGCGTTGGCGCCCCACAGTGTCGCGCCGGGTCCGCGGATCACTTCCACGCGGTCGATGTCTTCGAGCATCGTGCCCTGAACGTCCCAGAAGACACCGGAGAACAGCGGCGTGTAGACCGCCCGGCCGTCCATCAGCACCAGAAGTTTGTTGGCAAAGACATCGTTGAAGCCGCGGGAACTGATGGCCCAAGTGTGTGCGTCGGCACGCGCCACATTCAGGCCGGGGACGGCACGCAGCGCTTCAGGCACGCTGGTGGCTCCGGAGCGCCGGATGTCTTCGTTGGTCAGCACGTACACAGCCGCAGGCGCGGAAGCGAGATGTTCCGGACGCTTCGAGACAGAAGTGACGTTGATGTTGAGCAGTTCTTCCAGCGAGAGGTTGGTGAGATCCTTGGATCCCGAGCTGGGCTTGGCTGGCTCCTTGGCTGGCTCCTTGGCTGGCGCGGGCGTCGGGGCCGGTGTTGGCGTGGCGGCTGGTGCTTTAGCGTCCTTGGGCGACTGGACCACCTCTTCTGCGAAACTCATTCCGGCGGTCGCAGCAAAAAGCGCTGCCAGGCCGCAGGCGAGTGCAGTTGGCAGTGAGGAACTCTGACTATGCCGCTCTGTGCACCGAAAAAAGCGACGTATAACAGCATAAAAGTAAAAAACAGGCATGTGGAATGGTATCCCGTAAGTCTCTGGTTTAATCAATGACAAGAATAGCTTTACGATAACAGATTTCAGATAGGGCGTCAAAATTTATGTCGTTTAGCGGATGCCGAATCGCGCGAGTTGCTTGATTAACTCGTCTGGCTGGACGGGCTTGCCCAGCCACGCATCGACGCGCAGGACTTGAGAAAGCTTCTGGACCTGCGGATCGCGCGAGGTGAGGATCACCCGCGCGGAAGGGTTACGCTCTTTGACTTTCTCCACGAACTTTCCAGGATCGGTGCCGGGCACGAAATAATCCATGATGATGAAATCGACGGGCGTCGTGGCCATGATCGCCAGACCCTCATCGCACGACGCAACGGCGTATTCCTGGTAGCCTTGTGCGGCAACGAGCCGCGAGAGCAGGATTCGCGTTGCATCGTCGTCTTCGACAATCAGTACGGTCTTCATTGTAAGTTTCCCAGTGGAGTGCGGTGGGCCAGTTCGCCCTCTGAGCACCCGTTAACATAGTAACGGCGGGATGAGGTACAAAGCAAGTGGCAGGTACTCGTCGAGTTAATTAATACAGGCGCGGACTTCTGGGAACATTTACGCTGTGCCTTTACATATATGGCTTGTCGTGATAGGCACCTGACATTGGGAGGATCGAGCGATGGCACAGGCGACGTTCGGCGCGGGCTGTTTCTGGGGTGTGGAGGAGACGTTCCGCAAGCTCAAGGGCGTGACGGCGACGGCCGTTGGATACGAGGGCGGCGCGCTCGAAAATCCCACGTACGAAGATGTTTGTACTGACGGGAGTGGCCATGCGGAGGTGGTGCAGATTGACTTCGATCCGGCGTTGATTGCCTTCGACAAACTCCTGGACATATTTTTCGTCAGCCACAATCCCACGACGCTCAATCGGCAAGGTCCGGATATGGGTACGCAGTACCGTTCCGTGGTGTTCTTCCATTCACCGGAGCAGCAGGCTCAAGCTGAAGTCGCGAAGAAACGCTGGGACGCGTCGGGCAAATTTAAGAAGCCGATTGTCACGCAGATTGTTCCGGCAGCGAAGTTCTATCCGGCGGAAGATTACCATCAGAAGTATCTGATGAAGCGCGGCCTGGGGTCCTGCCACACCAACACAGATATGTAACTGTTAAAAATACCGTTCAGACGCCACCACCCAGCAAGAATGGCCGGATCGGAATTAGTATTTTGATAGGAAGAATTAAGTTGGAATAATTGACAGCTTTGCTAAATAGTAACCACGATGTGCCCTGCGATCACAAACAACTAACGTAAAAGCGTTTCGCGGATTTGCCGCGTTCGGGGAATAACGATTTATGAGAACCCTGTGGTCCACGGGCTTCGTGTTATTTTGTGCTCTCGCGGCGCAGTCGGCGTTTGGCGCTACGTTGGGAACGCAGCTGAACATTTATGCGGATTCCTACGCGCCCGTGCAGTCCCGCACGATCACCGTCACCGCTCAATTCGCAGATGCCAAGGGCCTGCCGGTCAACGATAGCTCCTACACAACTTTTACCGCGATTACTGTGAACTGGTCGGTCTCCAACGGCGCTTATGGCATCACCGCGTCGTCGTCAACGAACGCGCTGGGCTACGCGACAGCAACGCTGACCGTTCCGGCCAGCGCGGGTCAATCGTGCACCGTGACGGCTTCGGGCGGCGGTTATTCGGCCACGTCGAACACGATTACGAGCATCGCCGCCGCGGGAGTGGCGACGAAGTATCTGGTCACGCTTTCCAATTACGAGCCCGTGCTGTCAGGTGGCACGACAGTGACGGCGCAACTCGCCGACGCCAACAACAATCCCGTCGGCACCTCTGGCCGAACGGTGACGTGGTCGAAGACCGGCTCGGGTGGCGCGTTCGGTTCAGGGACTTCCACGACGATCGGATCGGGCGTGGCCACGGTCACGTTCACCGCTGGCGCCAGCATGACCACCTACGTGATTTCCGGAAATGACGGCACGTTCTCGGGCACCGCACTTCCTGCTACGACGTGTGTGGCGAATCCTTCGGGCAACGATGTCGAGACCACGCCCGTTCCGTATTTCCTGGACTACAACCGTATTCAAACGATCTTCGGCAAGTGCACGGGCTGTCATACCAGCGGCGGACAGACGCCCTATTACGATCCGGGGACGAGCTACGGTAACACCGTCAACGTTGTGGGTGTTTCGTCGGGGTTGAAGTATTTTAATCCGTCCGACGCCGGCACCAGCTACATCTTCCGCAAAGCTCACGAAGGCACGCCGCCCGGCGGTGGCGTGCGCATGCCGCAGGGCGGGCCGTACCTGAACGCCGCCGAGCAGCAGATCATTCGCGACTGGATCAATCAGGGCGCGGTCAATCGCTCCGTCAGCAACTTTCAGGTCACCGTGACAGGCACCGGCGTGCCGTCGCCGGCGGCCGGCGCTGTGGTCACCGTCTCCGCTCAATTGCGCGATTCGACCAACACGGCGATTAAAGTGCCGGGCATGCTGGTCAGTTGGAGCAAGACCGGCACTCTCGGCGCATTCGCCAGTGCTTCGACGCGTACCGACGCCAACGGCATCGCCACCGTCACCTTCACCACGGATACGGTTTCGGGACGGACGTACACGTTCACCGCCACGAGCAGCACGCTGACGGGAACTTCCTCAAGCATCACCACGGTCGCCGGTCCGGCGACGAACTACACGCTGGGACTCTCGACGACCAATCCGGTTGCGGGAAATCCGGTGACCGTCAGCGCGCAGCTGGTCGATCAGTACAACAATAACGTTTCGGCCGTGCGCACGATCACGTGGTCGCACAGCAACGGCGCCTCGGGCGCGACGTTCGGTTCGCCGACCAGCACCACCGTGGCGGGTTTCGCATCGGTGACGTTCACTTCATCGACGACCGCCGGACTCACGGAAACCGTCACGGCCACCGATGCTCCGTATACAAGCACCAGCGCAGCGATCACGACCAAGTTTGCTCAGTACCTGGTTACGGCTGTTCCGGCCGGACCCTATACTGTGGGGCAGACGATCACCTTGACGGCGCAGTTGGCAGACGGCGGCGGCACGGCGCTCCCGCAGGCTGGGCAGAGCGTCACGTTTTCGGCCAGCGCTCCCGGCGGCACGTTTACGCCGTCCACGGCGCAGTTGACCAACGCCAGCGGCAATGTTTCGGTAAGTTTCAAAACGAGCAACACGTCCGGCAGCATCACCGTCACGGCCACCGACGGCACGGCCAACGGCACGCTCTTGATTGTCAACAATCCCGGTCCGGCGACGAAGTACATCGTGACGGTTTCATCGACGACGCCGACGGTCAACACGGCCATCACCGCCGACGCGCAGCTCTCGGACGCATTGAACAACCCCGTTCCGACTTCCGGCTTGGTGGTGACGTGGACGGCCCCCGGCAAGGGCGGCACGTTCACCACCAGTCCCACCACGACCGATTCGTCCGGACACTGCTCGCTGACCTTTACGCCCAGCACCAGCGCCGGGTTGAGCGCGATTACGGCCACGGACACGGTGCCGCACACGGGCTTCATCAACATCACGTCTCAAGCAGACGTCCCGGTGAAATACGTGATGACCGCGGCCAGTTCCATGACCGTCGGCAGCGCCGGCAATGCCGTGACCGCGCAATTGTCCGATACGTATAACAATCCGGTTTCGCAGGTGAAGACGGTGACGTGGGGCACCTCCGGCGTTGGCGGTACGTTCACCAGCCCGACCTCCGTGACGAATGGCTCCGGCCTGGCCTCCGTAAATTTCACCGCCAGCACCACCGCGGGTAGCCTGGTCCTCACCTCGACAGACGGAACCAACACGGGCAGCACGGGAACGATCACCGTCAATCCCGGCCCGGCCAACAAGTACATCGTCACCGCCAGCACTTCATTGCCAGTTGCCGGCAGCGGCGTCACGGTCAACGCGCAGCTGACCGATTCCTTTGGCAACGCACTGACGACCAGCGGACTGGTAGTGAACTGGAGCCTCACGGCCGGCGTCGGCGGAAGTTTCTCCAGTCTCAGCAGCAATACCGTTTCCGGATTGGCGACGGTGACGTACACGACCTCCACCACGGCCGGCACGCTCTACACCGTCAAAGCCACCGAAGGCGCGCACGTCGGATCGGTTTCGTTTACCAGCATCGCCGGCACAGCGGTGCAATGTCCGTTGATTGTCACGCCGACCAACCCGGTCGCGGGTGGCACGGTGGCCGTTTCCGGACAGATTAAAGATGTGAACGGGAACAACGTCGCCACGCCGGGGATCGTGATCATCTGGAGCTCCGACGCCAGCGGCGCGTTCGCGCAGGGGACGAGCACCTCCAACGCGTCGGGTCAGGTCAGCGTGAATTTCACCACCGGACCCAAGGCCAATGTAGCGTACAATCTGACGGCGACGGACGGCCTGGCGATCACTGGAACGGCCGCGACGTTTACGTCGCAGACCGGCGCGGCGTCGGCGTACACCGTCAGCGTCAGTACCACGTCTCCCGTGGTGGGCGGTGCGGTGACCGTCTCGGCGCAACTCGTCGACATCAACGGCAATGCCGTCGCCACCGCCGGACAGGTTGTGACGTGGACTCCGACTGGCGCCATCGGCAATCTTGCGACGCCAACCAGCCTGACCAATGCGGCGGGCGTTGCCACGGTTCTGCTCACGGCAACGACGATCTCGGGAACTTCCGGAACGGTGTCGGCGACCACGGGCGCGTCCACTGGAGTTTCACCCCTTATTAGTACGCTCAGCGGCCCGGCGGCGAAGTACGTCGTCAGTGCCAGCAGCACGTCCGTCAGCGCCGGCACTGCGGTGCGCGTAAGTGCCCAGCTAATCGATGCCAGCGGCAATGCCGTCACGACTTCTGGAACGACCGTGACCTGGTCTCTGACCGGCGCGAACGGATTTCTCTCCACGCCCACCAGCGACACCAATAACGCCGGCATGGCGACGGTGGTGCTCTCGACGAGTCCCTCCGGCGCGGTGACCTACGTCGTGAGCGCCAGCGACGCGGGCGGGATTACAGGAACCGGACCCACCATTACTGTTGCGGCAGCACCCGCGGTCACCGGCGTTTCTCCGCTGATCACCAGTCCGCTGACGGCTGAAACCGCCGTCGGTGCGCCATTCTCGTACGCAATCACGGCGACCGGCGACCAGCCGATCGTCTTCGACGCCACCAATCTTCCCGTCGGCTTGACGCTCAGCGGCGACACGATCACCGGCGCGACATTCGGCTCGGGCACGTTCGTGGTTCACGTCACGGCGAGCAACGCGTTCGGCACTGATTCAATCGACCTCGTGATTGTCTCGTCGCCGCTGCAGGCGCTCTCAGTCGATAAGGCAGCCGTGAAGCTGAATTTTGCCGTCGCCAGCGGGGATGCACTGAGTGCGATGTTCACGCTGACGCTGCCGGATGGCACGAGCGCTCAGAACGCGGTGGTCAGCGTGCAATTTGGCGCAGCGAGCTTCGCCAACATGACCGCGGCTTCCAAGCTCAAATTGCCTCGCGCAAAGGGTCCCGCGGGACCCAGCGCCGCCATCGCCATCAAAGCGGCGGTGAAAGGTTCCTCGTCGTTCTTTGTGACGTTGACGGTGAAGAATTCGAATTTCAAAGACGCGTTGGCGGCCAACGGGCTGATCAATGCGACGGTCTCGACCACGGTTCATGTGCCGGTGGTGGTGACGATGAAGACCGATTCCGGCACGTTCTACTGCGGCGGCGACGCGGCATTGAAATACAAGGCGACCCAGGGTAAGTCCGGCAGCGCGACGCGATAATTTCAATTTCCAATGATGTTCTACGGAGGACGACTGCGTGTTTGAAATTCGAAGTATGAAAACAAAGGCAATCCTGGTAATGGCGGCCCTGATTGTTGCCGGATTCACGGCAAGGCTTCAGAAGACGGAGCACTCCGCCGCGGAGACCGCGTCGGCGTTGCAGCGCTATTACCCCAGCGCGGCAGCAAAACACGCTCCGCAAACGGTCGAGACAAAATTCCCAGCGCGCTTCGACGATACATTGACGGTGAGCGCCGGCGGCGCGCAGGTCTCCGTCCGTCCCTTGGATGCTCAAACCAGCCAAGCGACGCAAGCGCCAGACGGTTCGCTGATCTACGCCAACGGGTTTGATTCCTGCGACGTCTCCTACCGCTCGATGCCCGGCAAGACCGAGGAATTCATGTACGTGCGCCGGCCGGTCGACAGTTCGTCCTGGTCGTGGGAACTGAGCATCGGCGACCTCCGACCGCTGGTGCAGAGCAACGGCGCGGTGGCCTTCGTCGATGCACACAACATGCCGCGCATGCAGATCAGCGCGCCGGAAGGCAAGGACGCCAAGGGCCGCGTGCTGCGTTGTGGCGACCGCTTGAATGTGAATCTTGAACCGATGTTGAACGGCCGGGCGCGCCTGACGCTCAGCGCCGACCTGCGTGGATTGGATTTCCCGGTCGCGATCGATCCGAGCTGGTCGTCGGTCAATCCGATGGGTACCGCGCGCGCCGATCACACCGCGACACTGCTGCCGAATGGCAAGATTCTCGTCGCCGGCGGCATGAACTCCTCCACGCTGAACACGGCGGAAGTGTTCGATCCGTCCACCGGAAATTGGACGCCGACAGCGAACAACATGTCCTCACCGCGCTCGGGGCACGTCGCCGTGTTGATGGGCAACGGCTTGGTGCTGCTCGCTGGCGGTACCAATGGTTCATCACTCCTGCTCAGCGCCGACCTCTACAATCCAGCCACGAACACTTTCACGCCGACCGGCTCGATGGGCACCGCGCGCACCAATGCCCGCGCCGTGCTTCTGGCTACGCCCGCGGTTAATCCGGATGTGTTGGTGATGGGTGGCGAATTGGCGCCAGCGGGGACTTCCGAGCGCTACAACGAAACGACGGGAACCTGGTCCGTCAGCGGTTCGATGAACACCGCGCGCCAGCAATTCACCGCCACGCTGCTCTCGACCAACAACGTGCTGATCGCGGGCGGCACCGATGTCAGCGCCAATAATGTCTTCTACACCAGCGCTGAACTGTACGACCCGACGGCGAATTCCGGTGTCGGCTCGTTCATTGCACTGAGCGCGCAGATGATCACAGGTCGCTTCCGGCACCAGGCGGTGGTCGTCAATGGTGGCGCCAATGTGCTGATGATCGGCGGCTTCAACAACGGTCTGTTTCCCAGCACCGAACTGTACTCGGTCGCCGGCAACACCTTTCTTCCCACCGGCAGCATGACCAAGGCTCGCACCGAACACCGCATTGGCATGCTCTCCAACGGCAAAGTGCTGGCCGTGGGCTGTCATGACGGTTCGTTTGCGCAGGTCGATCTGTACGATCCCGTCAGCGGCGGCACGTGGGGGCTGACCGGCAGCACGCTGACGCCGCACACGCGCCATCAACTGACCAGCCTCGCCGACGGCCGCATTCTCGTCACCGGCGGATTTGTGGGCGGGTTCTCCAGCGCCGTGGAAATTTACGATCCGAAATCTGAACCGGTCTCCACGCCCATCGCCGCCAACGCATCCAATCCGCTGGCGATCACCCTGCAGTCCGTCACCATCGACGACGCGGGCGTGACGTTCCCCGGCGCATCGATCACCAATCCGACACACGGCGTGATCAGCGGCACCGCACCGAATCTCGTCTACACCTCGACGCCGGGATATTCCGGACCCGACAGCTTCACCTTCAAGTCGCAGGACACGTTCGGGCTGAGCAAGACCGGGACGATCTCGATCACCGTCAACAGCCTGGTGCCGACGATCTCCTTCACCAGTCCTGACGCGGCGATCGCCGGCAGCGCGGGCGCCTTTATGCTTACAGTCAACGGCACGAACTTCGTCACCAGTTCGAAGGTGAACTGGAATGGCTCCGTGCGTCCGACCACGTTTGTCAGCACCACGCAGTTGACGGCCACGATTTCCGCTTCGGACGTCGCCACCGCCGGAACCGCTAATGTGACGGTGGTCAACACGGCGCCCGGCGGCGGAACGTCGATCGCGCAGCCGTTCACCATTCTCGGCGGCGCGCTGGGCCAATGGATCGTCACCACGACGGCCGACTCCGGCGCCGGTTCGCTGCGCATGGCGCTCAACGATGCGCGCAGCGGCGATTCGATTCTCTTCGACACGACCGTCTTCAATCTCGTCAACTCGAACGCCGCGACGGTGATCAATGTGCTCAGCCAGCTTCCCGACATGAATAAGGGGAACGTGACCATCGACGCGTCCAACGTGCGCGTGACGGTCAACGGCAGCGGCGCGGGCTCGGCCAACGGACTGCAGTTGGTCTCCAACAGCAATACGGTGCAGGGACTGACGCTCGTGGGCTTCACCAAGGACGGCATCTACGTCACGGGCAATTCGAACATCATCGGCGGCAGTCGCGCGCTGCCGGCCGCGGGCCCGGGTCCCAACGGCCAGGGCCTGCGCATTGCCGGCAACGGCGCGTTCGGGATTGAAGTCGCCGGCGGCTCGTCCAATATTGTCAAGGGCTGCTGGATCGGACTGGATGCGTCGGGCAGCTCCTCGCAGCCCAATCTCGCCGGCATCCTGATCCAACAGAGCGGTAGCAACAACCAAGTCGGCAGCACTCTTGCCGACGAAGCGAATGTGATCAGCGGCAATCTCTACGAAGGCGTCACCGTCTCCGGCGCGGGCACGAACAACAATCTGGTGATGGGCAACATCGTCGGCGCGTCGGCGCTGATCACGGCTGGGCGCAGTATCAACGTGGGCACGCGCGACAGCGGCGATCTCAGCGACACGCTCGGCGGCCGTAGTTCTGCCGGCAACGGCAGCGCGGGAATTTTCCTCTCGAAGGGCACCAACGGCACACAGGTCGGCGGCGATACCGGCCAGGGCAACGCGATCGGCTACAACGGCGGCAACGGCGTCGAAGTCCGCGCGACGACCTCGAAATTCAATTCGTCCAAGCACAACGGCATCAGCTCCAATAAGAAGGGCGGCATCGCGCTCTTCGACGGCAGCAACAACGGCATCAAGCCGCCGATCTTTGATCTGGTTTACCGCACCGGAACCGGCGGCCGCGCCACGGGTGACAGCGTCGGCATCCACGTCGAAGGCCACGCCGCCGTCGACGGCGCGGTGGAAGTATTCAACGATCTCGAAGACCAGGGCGGCAGCCTGCTCGGCCGCAGTTCCTGCATCGGCGGCATCTGGAAGATCGATACGACTTCGTCGGCCAGCATGAATCTGACCGCGACGCTGACGGATACGGCCGGCAACACGTCCACGTTCTCGCTCTTCGGCCCGGCTCCGGCGTTCCCGACTCCGGTGATCACCAGCCCGCTGACGGTCTCCGCGATCGCCGGCATCTCGTTCGCCTACACCATCACCGCGACGGGCACGCAGCCGATCACATTCCAGGCCGCGAATCTCCCCGACGGTTTGACGCTGAATGGCAATCTGATCTCCGGCACGCCGACGACGGCCGGCACGTACATGGTTCACATCACCGCGACCAACAGCGCGGGGACCGTCAGTTCGACACTGGTGATCGCGGTGGTCTCGTCGTTCACGATGGATTCCGATGGCGACGGTGTGCCCGACTTCCTCGAGACGCTGGCCGGCACCGATCCCAACGATGCGACCAGCGCGCCGGTGAATTCGCCGCTCTCGGTCGACAAGGCGCAGATCAAAGTGGTGCCGACGGGTTCCGGCGATTTCATCGCGGTGACCCTGCGCTTCACGCTGCCCAGCGGCACACCTGCGCTTGGTGGTACGGCGACGGTCCAGATCGGCAATGTGATCAAGAGCAACCTGACCTTCGGCGGACCGACGAAAGCGCCGCGCAGTTCCACGACGCTGGTGGTGAAGACGTCGACCAAGGGTTCGAGCTCCGTGGTGGTGACGTTCGGCGTGCGCGGCGAAAACCTGAAGGCCGGGCTGACGACCTTCGGCCTGACCGACATCACCACGCCGGCCACAGGCACGTCCGTGACGCTGCCGATGGCCGTGGCGCTGAAGACCACGACCGCAACCTACGTCGCCGGCTCGGTGGTGAAGCTCAACTACAAGTCCAAGAAGGGCAAGGGCGGCACCGCGAAGAAGTAAGGGCGTAGCAATTCAAAATTTAAAATTCAAAAACGCACGCGCTGGAAAACGGTTCGTAGAGATACCTGGGGACAAATTTGTCCCCAGGTGTTCCACAGGTACAACTCTACCATTAGTAGTGGTCAGGCAAATTTGCCTGAGGATCCTCGTTCAATTTTGGCCGCTGGTTAATTTCCAACATAGGGAAAATTTTCCCTATGCTAATCGGCCTGTCGTAATTCGGATGAGCGGGCGCTTTCGCTACGCTCCAAGCGTCCGCACATCCATGGCACACTGTCTTCCGTGTGCGTTTTTGATTTTTAATTTTGAATTACTTCATCGCAGATGAAGCAGCGCTTCGGCGCCTTCGCTGACGATCGTGTCGCCCGGCGCGAGACCGGCTTTCACTTCGACGAATTGGCCGTCGGTGCGCCCAATCGCAATGTCCTGCTTCAGGAAAGCGTCGCCATTCTTCACGAACACAAATCGCACCGGCCCACGCCGCAACACGGCTGATCGCGGAATGGTCAGCACGCTTTGCGTCTCGCTCAAGTTCAGCGTCACGGCCACGCGTGCGTCATCTAGCAGCGCGTTGTTGGCGTTCGGCGCGGTGAGATACAGACTCGCGGTGCGGCGCACGGGGTGAATGCTCGCGCCCAGCGCGCCGGCCGTGGCATCGATGGATTGCTCGCTCCCTTTTATTGCAACAGTCGCGTGGTCGGATTTGCGATCCCGCACGCGCGGCAACAGCGCTTCGGGAACGTCGGCCTCAATCTGCACCGCTGCGCGATCGGCGAGTTCGTACAACGTTTGTCCGGTCTGCACCCATTCGCCGGGAACCGCGAGGCAAGCGGTCACCACGCCAGAGCCGTCTGCGGTCAGTTTGAGCGTGCCGTTTTCGGAATTGCCGAACGCGAGCTGAATTTTCATCACGGCGCGAATCGCGTCGGCCTGCTTGGTGAGATTGGCGACGGTGGTCTCGGCGAGGTTGAGCTGCAGCGTGTTGAGCCGCAGGTCGCCGGTCGTGCGCGTCACGGACTCCTGCCGGTTGGCCAGTTCCAAGGCGGCTAAATTGGCGGCCGGATTGGGCTGGCTTTCGACGCGCTTGAGTTCGGCTTTTGCCGCTTCGTTCTGGAGTTCGCTGACGCGAACGGTGCGCTTCAACCCCTCGGCTTCGACTTTCACCTTCTCGATTTCAAGAAGGAGCCGCTGAATCTCCGCCTCGGAGCGGTGGGCCTCCAGCTGATTGCGCGCAATCTCGGGGCTTTCGAGCACGGCGACGACGTCGTCGGGCTTCACGGCATCGCCGACGTGCTTGTTTATCGCGACAACTTTTCCCGCGAAACGCGCGCAGACCTTGCGCCGGGCCTCCGGCGGAGTTTTCACGCGGCCGGTGAGTTCCACGGAGTCCGCCAGCGGCCGCATCGACGGCTCGACGGTTTTCAGTCCGATGAATTTTGCCGTCTCCGCGGAGACTGAGCGCGGGACGTCGAGGTCGTTGTCGCTGACTGCCGAATCTTCTTCGCCATGCGCGCTGACGCGCGTGTCGCTGATTTCATGGAGCAGCATAAATGCCGCCGCCGTCGAGCACCCGACGAGGGCGATGGTGCGCAGCCAGGAAATGGAAGTGGAACGGGGCGTCATGTTGACTTCCGAGCCTGTAAATGGCTAATCGGCTTTCGCGAATTCACTGCGACGATTAGAGTAGCATACCTCATATGATGCTCAATCGCCTCATCGCATTTTCGCTCCAGCGCCGCGCGTTTGTAATCGCCATCGCCGTGCTGGTCTGCGCGTACGGACTTTACGCCGCGCTGGAATTGCCCGTTGACGTGCTGCCCGATCTCAACCGCCCCACGGTTGCGGTGATGACCGAAGCGCCGGGACTGCCGCCGGAAGACATTGAAGCGCAGATCACCACGCCGCTGGAGGCTGCGCTCTCAGGATCAGCCGGCTCGGCGACGATTCGTTCCGTCTCGAGCAGCGGGTTTTCGCTGATCAACATTGAATTCCAATGGGGCAGCGACGTCTACCGCAACCGCCAGGTTGTCCAGGAACGACTCGATCAGCTCGCGGCCAGGCTGCCCGGCAACGCCCGGCCGGTGATGCTCGCGGACGCGTCGCTGATGGGCGAGATCATGCTGATCGGCGTGGTCCCTGGCGGCAGCGACGACGCGCAGCTGACGCAGTTGCGCACGTTCGCCGATTGGACGCTGCGGCCGAAACTGCTCGCGCTGCCCGGCGTCGCGCAGATTTCCGTGATCGGCGGCCGCAAGCCGCAGTGGCAGGTGCTCGCCGATCCGCAGGCGATGCGCGAACACGGCGTGACGTTCAGCGAATTGAAAGAAGCGCTGCAGCAAGCCACGGCCCGAAGCAGCGTGGGCGGCGCAGTGGTCGAAAGCGAGCGGGAAACGGCTGTCGCGGTTTCCGGAGTCGCGTCAATGGATGCGCTCGCCGGAGCGTTGATCAAGAACACCGACGGTGTCCCGATAACGGTCGGTGATGTTGCGACCCTCCGCGCGGGCACGCAACTGCCGCGCGGCGATGCGTCGTTGAACGGCAAGCCGGCGCTGATTGTCGCGGTGCAGAAACAGGCGAAAGCCGACACGCGCGCCGTGACCGCAGAGGTCGATCGGGCGCTCGACGAATTGCGCGCCAGCCTGCCGGGCGGATTCACTCTCGAACCGAATCTCTTCCGGCAGGCGGATTTCATCCGCTCCAGCGTCGGCAACGTGAGCGAAAGTCTGGCTGGCGGCGCGGTGCTGGCGGCATCGATCCTGGTGCTCTTCCTGCTCCGCTTCCGACCAGTGCTGGTGACGCTGATCGCGATGCCGGTCTCGCTGCTGGCCACGGCGGCGGTGTTCAAACTGTTCGGACAGTCGATCAACTGCATGACGCTCGGCGGCATCGCCATCGCGATCGGCGAATTGGCCGACGATGCGATCGTCGACGTCGAGAACATTCAACGTCGCATCGCCGAAGCGCATACGCGAGTCCATCCCTCGGGATTGCTCGCGCACATTTTCAGCGCGTCGATGGAGATCCGTTCGGCGATCGTCTACGGCACGGCGCTGGTGCTGCTGGCGCTGTTGCCGCTGCTGTTCCTGCCGGGCCTCGATG
This sequence comes from Planctomycetota bacterium, assembly GCA_038227875.1. Classification (GTDB taxonomy): domain Bacteria; phylum Planctomycetota; class SZUA-567; order H5-PLA8; family H5-PLA8; genus JBBRPR01. The sequence continues at coordinate 13,526 of JBBRPR010000070.1, read as the reverse complement.
GACGGCTCTTCGCGCCGCTGGCGTCCGCGTACATCGTTTCGATCTTCATGTCGATGCTCGTCGCGCTGACGCTGACGCCGGCGCTCGCCTCGCTGCTGTTGGGCCGGTCGGCGCCGCAAGGCGAAGCACTGATCCTGCGCGGTTTCAAGCGCGCGGCGCGGTGGCTTTACGCGCTCTGCATTCCGCGCCCGATTACGGTGCTCGGTGTGCTTGCGGTCGCGTTGCTGCTGGCGGGAATTACGGCAGAGAGACTGGGACGCGATTACCTTCCTCCCTTTAGTGAATCGACGCTGACGATCCAACTGCGCGCGTGGCCGGAAATTTCGCTGACGGAATCCAATCGTCTCGCCACAAAAGTGGAAGAGATGCTGCTCGGCATTCCGGAAGTGCGCACGACCGGCCGCCGGACCGCGCGCGCGGAACTCGATGAACACGCCGAAGGCCTGCACAGTTCGGAACTCGACGTGACGTTCTGGGGCAACGCGGAATCACCGCCGGTGCTCGGTCGGTCGCGGCCCGCCGTGTTGCGTTCCGGCGACATCGTTTTGCGTGAGATCGAAGAAAAGCTGCGCGGCGTCCCGGTGCTGGCGGTCTCGGTCAGCAAGCCGATCACGCATCGCATCGATCATCTGTTGTCGGGCGTGAAGTCGCCGGTTGTGATCAAGCTGCGCGGCGGCGATGTCGAAACGCTGCGGCGATTGGCCGCGCGCGTGGAGACTTCCGTGCGTAGCGTTCCCGGCGTGACGCACGTGATCAACGATCGCCCGATGCCCGTGCCGCGCCTGCAGCCGCGGCTGAACCGCGAAGCGCTGGCGCAGTACGGTTTCACCGCGAATGGTGTGGCGGAGATGCTCGGCACCGCGCTGAACGGCCAGCTCATCGCGCCGGCACTCAGCGCACGGCAGCCCAGCGACGTGCTGCTCTGGTCGGCGGAAAACGTACGGCAATCTCCGGAGCGCCTGCGCGAAATGCCGCTGGTCTCGCCGAGTGGCGCGTTTGTGCGCCTGGCGGATGTCGCCGATGTAATTGAAACGGACGGCCCCTCGGAGATTCGCCACGAAGGCGGCGCGCGCCAGATTACGATCGCCTGTAGTGTGGCCGGGCGCGATCTGGGTGGCGCCGTGAACGCGATGAAGCAGGCGGTGGAGCAGAACGTAACGCCGTCGCTGCCGTCTGGCTATTCCGTGCAGTTCAGCGGCGAATACGAAGCGCGCGGACAGGCCACGCGTTTTCTATTGCCCGCGGCGATGCTGGCGCTGTGCATCGCGGTGCTGCTGTTGTTCGCCCATTTCCGCGCGCTCGCGCCGGTGCTGCTGGTGTTGATCAACATCCCGTTCGCATTCATCGGCGGCGTGCTCGCGTTGGCGCTGGCGCATGAAACGCTCTCGCTGGCGAGCGTAATTGGATTCGTCACGCTGGCCGGCATTGCGGGGCGCAACGGCGTGCTCTTGATTTCGCATTACTACCACCTGATCGGACGCGAGGGCTTGCCGCTGAGCCGTTCGACGATCGAGCGCGGCAGCCAGGAGCGCGTGGCGCCGGTGCTGATGACGGCGCTGACGACCGGGCTGGCGCTGATCCCGTTGATCATCAGTCGTGGCCAGCCGGGCCGCGAGATTTTACATCCAATGGCGCTGGTGGTCGTGGGCGGACTGCTGACGACAACGCTGCTCGATTTTGCCGCCACGCCGGCGCTGTTCCTGCGGTTTTGCCGAGTCATTCCAGAAATGGCAGACGAGCGTGAACTGAGCGCAATTAAAAAGTAAACGACTAACCCGCGCGGGGAATGCTAGGGTTTGGGCGGAGCCCAGTCCGAGAATGAGAAGTTGAACAGTTCAGGGGGCTGTTCCGGTTTTAGTTTGACGTGTACGGTGACGCGGAGCGGGAGCGCAGCCGTGGGTGGAACTTTGACCGTAAGATAGGCGCGGCCGGGTCCGGGCTGAAGCTTCTGCGTCGCGGATGCGGGTTTTTCAGCCGCATCGATTTTGCTTTCAAATTCGACGGTGCCGTCGAAGCTGCCGGCGTCCATTGGGCGCGTGAAGTTGTCGTAAAAATACAGACGGAATTCGTCGGGCGGCGCGAAGACGCCTTCGAGATGATGCCAGTTGTCGGCGGACATGAAAAAGACGCCGCCGTGGCGCGGGCGGTGATCGGAATGCGGCTGCGCGCCGCTCGTCGCTTCAACCAGCTTCATGCCGCACTTGGGACAGTTGCCGGGCAGCGGATAGAGCTTGCCGTCGTAACAATTCATCGGGCAGACGAATTTGGTGCTGGCGATCGTGGCTGGATCGAGCAGCGCGTGCGCGCGGAAGACGGCATCGCCGCTGCGCAGCCGGAGCACGATTTCGAATTCAGATTTCACGTTCGGTGCGGGCGCCGCGAAGCGCGAGCAGAGCTCGGACGACTGGCCTTCAAGCGGCAGCGGTGCAAACGTCAGAGTCTGAAATTGTCCGTCGGGAGAGACCTTGAATTGCGCGGAAAGAGCCGCGGCGTTCACGCCTTTCAGCGACGTCGCGTCGGCATTGAAAAAACTGACGACGAGCCGCGAGTGGGGTTCTTCGTAGAGGATCTCCACGTGATCGTTGCCCAGCGGGATCAGCGCGCCGCCGTGCGGGCCGGAGCGGGCATGAGCAGGCTGGGCGGACGGGGCGGGGGATGGTAGCGCGGGTGCGTTGAGTGCGACGGAAGGCTCGCCGCAACCGGCAAGCAGTATCAGCAGGACCAGGAGTGAGCTGAGCAGGAAAGCGGGATTCGTCATTCGCACCCACTCATCAGAAGCGGGATGGAGTATTCGTTCAAGAGCAGAATCGGATGACAGAATACCCATGGAATTCGTCCGTGAACGCGCGAGAATTCCGGCATGCAACTCAGGGATGAATTTCCGATGGATAGGCCGATTCGACTGCGCGCGACGACGCGCGACGGAGCGATTCGCGAATTGGTGCTCGAATTAGTGAAAGTCGATGCGTTATCTGCGGATCGCGTAGACGACTGTGTAAAAGCGTTAGTTGAGCGCGAGAAGTATGGAAGCACGGGAATTGGCTCCGGTGTGGCGATCCCGCACGCGCGATTGCCGTTCAGCGCCGAGATGATGTGTTCTCTGGGCGTATCTGTGAAAGGACTCGACTGGAAGGCACTTGATGGCGGACCGGTGTTTGTTGTTTTTCTGATGCTCAGCGGCGCCAAGCCCAGCGGCCGGACACTCGAAGCCCTTGCCACAGTTTCGCGACTCGTTCGCGATGATCCTGATTTTCTCCATAGTCTTCGCGACGATCATGATCCCGACATGACGTAGCGCGCCTTCACTTCATCAACGCCACTAACTTGTCCGCCAACCGATAACCGCCCAGCGCGACCTGCGACTCCGCGACTTTTTGCGCGGTGTAGAAATAGTCCTCGCCCGGATCGTGGTTTGGCGTCAGCTTGCCGTTCTGGTACGCGTACTCGACGGCGAGCTTGTGGCTGTCGTGCGCCCACGCGCGCTCGGAGGATTCCGCCAGCTCCTTCGCGAGATTTTTGCGCGGATGCACGGCGATCAGGTGTCGCGAGTATTGGCTCAGGTGCGAGAAGCTCATCGACTTGCCCAGCAGGTCGTCCCAATACGCGTGGAGTTCCTTGCGGAATCGGCCGCGGTTCGATTTCTCCTCGAGGAAAAAGAGGTTGCCGCCCTTGTCTCCCTTTTCGAAGGGCGCGTCGTCGGGCAGCGCCGATGAGAACAGCGTGGCGCAGTGGAGCGGCTGATGGATGTCGCCGACCAGATGGAAAATCCAGCAGAGCGCTTTGGCTTTGATCTCGGTTGAGACTGCGGCGTCGCGAAGTTCGGCTTCGCATTTGTCAAGCGCCTGCTCGCAGTTGCGCGGCTCGGATTTCGCGCCGGGCTTCCAGGCGCTTTCGTCGAACTTTTCACCAGCGTGTTCCTTACCGTCCTGATTGTATGGCAGATCGATGTAGTGCCATTCGCGGTGGTCTTCCGGATCGAAGCGGCCGCTGCCGTGCTCGGAACTTTTACGCCCGGACTGCTTGACCATGTCCGGCCAGGTCGCGGCGAGCAGGAACAGGTAGTGATCGTGGTCGTCTTCGTGAATGTGATGTGCGGCGATTTCGGCCTCAAGATCCTCGAGCCGCGGATGTTTTTTCAGCGTCGCGATGATGTTCGCGAGCAACTCGGGATGGTTGCGCAGCAATTCCTGGTAGGCGACTTCGGCGACCATCATGTGTCCGCAGTTGTTCCAGGCGAACGCGGGAATGGGAACAGTCGCAAGCAGGCAGAGCACGACGGCGGCATGAAGTGACTTGCGCAAGGGAGCTCCTTTTGCGGACAATATTGTTCCACGTTAATCTATATCGACCAGATTCCCATTAGAATGGAGGAGCGAGGCAGCATGGCCTTCTCGAAATTGCCCGAGCCGCCGTACTATGCGGTGATTTTCAGTTCACAGCGCACAGCGGGGGAGGGCGGTTACGGCGCGGTGGCCGACCGCATGGAAGAACTGGCCGCGCAGCAGCCCGGTTATCTGGGCGTGGAAAGCGCGCGCGGCAGCGACGGTTTTGGCATTACGGTCTCGTATTGGAAGGATGAGGAATCGATCCGCGCGTGGAAACAGAACGCGGAGCATCTTGCCGCGCAGTTCCGCGGACGCACGGAATGGTATTCAGGCTTTCAACTGCGCGTGGCCCGCGTCGAACGGACGTCAGGCCTGTAGCGCCGTTACGCGTCGAGCGCCGGGATCATTTTCTCGTGGAGCGCGTACGCCCTCGGCTTGCCGGCGAGGTGCGCTTCCAGATCGTCGGCGAGCATCGAAACGATGCGCTGCACGGATTCGAGAATACCGCCGGCGCGGTGCGGCGTCAGGAACGCGTTGGGGAGCTTGCGCAGCGGCGAAGACTTGTCCAGCGGCTCCTTGTCGAAGACATCCAGCGCGGCGAACATGTCGTTCTTCTTTAAACGGGCGATCAAGCTGGCGGTGTCCACCAGCGCAGCGCGCGCGACGTTGACGAACACGGCATCCTTGCGAAAGGCGTTGATCTCCGCTTTGCCGAGCAGATGGCGCGAGCCGGGATTCGAGGCCGCGCAGAGAACGACGATCTCCGAGGAGCGGATCAGGCTTTTCAATGTGACGCGCTCGGCGCCGAATTTCGCGATCACCTCCTGCGGCACAAACGGATCGTAGATGCGCAGCTGGCAGTGAAACGGCGCGAGCAGCTCCGCGAGGCGCTGGCCGACGGCGCCGAAGCCGATCAAGCCCACCGCGCGTCCGGTGAGCTGACGTTCGTGCGGCGGGATCTCGTCGGGGAATTTCGCGATCCACGGTTCGCGTCCGGCGCGCATCTGCGCGTGGTAATTGGACGTCTGCCGCAATGTGGAAAGCACCAGGGACAGGGCCATTTCCGAAACCGCTGGCGAAAACGCGCGCCGCGTGACGGAGACGGCCAGCCCGCGTTCCAGCGCGACGCGTGCGCCGCTCTGCGAGATGTCGAGATGGCCCGAGAATTTCAAGCGCGTGGCCTGGTCGAGCAGTTCGTGCGTATAGCCGGGCCACGACCACATGATGATCGCATCGGCCCACGGCAGATCGGCGGCGATTTCCGTGCCGGCGTTGTGGGAACGCTTGCGCAGATTGGCGATCTTCGCCAGCCGCGCGTACGTCGGTTTGAGGACCGGAGCGGTGTGAAAGCCGGCAGGCAGATTGATGAGCAGGTTGATTTTCTTCATGTTGAGATTTTCCCGGTGAGCGATCACAAAACCAGTGAAAGATTTCCTGCGATTTTCTTACGGAGGGTAGCTTGTGAAGATCGCGCTGCACAGGGTCGCGCTGACCGCCGTGGGCAGAGCGAGGCAGCGTGCACGCGCGGTTAACCTACTTTATAAATTTATGTATTAATTAATTGACCAATCCCATTCCACGGTCTATTATTAAACCATGCGGTCTTCCGAGCTCGGGTCGCCGCTCGAGATAATTGGATTTCGGGAGGGATCACGCCAAGAGTAAAAGTTGCCGACTGATCTCAGGGCTCAAGTGGTCGGAAAGGGTACCACAACGCTGTTGTACCGGAAAACACCAAGCACCTGAAAATGCGTAACATTATGTAACATTTTGTAACATTCGCCTATGAATAAGGTGTGGTACTTCACCCCGTGCAGTGAGCCCAAATGTTACATTGAACTGAGACCGTTCAACTTCAGGGTTCTGTAGGTGACGAACCGATTGAACGTTTGAAGTTAAGTGTCACCCCGAGTACACTTTCCATCTCGCGTTTGACGCTGGAACAGAACGATTTTCACCTGTGAGACACGGAGTTTTTTCGCGCATGCACGACGCAACCCGCACATCCCAGCCCGAGTCGAAGGCGGTCCGCCGCGCGCAGGCGCAAACGCCTCAAACGCTGGGAGGAATGCTCCGTTTCTCGGCCGTGACGCTGTTCTGCGGTGCGATCCTGCTCGGCACGGCGCGCCGGTCTTCAGCCGCGACGATCACCGTCACCAACACCAACGACACCGGCCCGGGCAGTCTGCGCGCGGCGATCACGCAGGCCAACGCGGATCCCGCGGGCGACACGATCAATTTCAATCTGCCTTTCCCGAGCACCATCCTCCTGACCAGCGGTGATCTACCGATTACCAACACGATGTCGATCACCGGCGCGGTCAACAACGGAATGAGCATCTATTCCGGTACAAGCCGGGTATTTAATATCAGCGGCCCTTCGAACGTTTCGATCTCAAACCTGAGAATCGAGGGACGCGCGGCAGGCCTTAAGGGCGGCGGCATTTATGCCGTTAATTCCAACGTGACGCTAAACTCGGTTTCATTGAATGGCTGTACCGCGCAAAACGGCGCGGGAATCTACAGCAACGGCGCTCTGAATCTGATCAATTCAAGAGTGTTGAATTGCACCGCGACTGTCTCCGGTGGCGGGGTGTTGACGGGCGTCGGCGCGGGACCCACGCTGATCAGTGGAAGCGTGATTCGCAATTGCACTGCGGCGAACGGTGGCGGCGTGTTTGCGGACAACTCCCTCGTCATTCAGAATTCCACGATCTCGGGTTGCCACGCCACTCAGGTTGGCGGTGGTGTCGACGCTGATTCCTCCTCGCTGACAATGCGCAACTCCACAGTCGCCTACAACTCTGCGACAGTAAAGGGGGGCGGACTTTACCTTTCAAGTCTGGCGCCTGCCGTGACGCTGCAGAGCACAATCCTGTCGGGCAACACCGCGCCGGCAGGAGCGGATGCATTCAACCATTTTAATGGTGTGAGCTACGACGGTACGCTGAATGCCGACCATTCGTTGTTTCAGGTCTCGCCCGGCGCGGCATTGAATGGCGCGAACACGGCCAACATCGTGGGTCAGGCGGCCCAACTCGGCTCGCCGCTGCCCAATGGCGGAACCACGTTGTCGCTGTTGCCGAATGCAGGCAGCCCAGCGCTGGGTGCCGGTTCGAATCCCGCGGGACTGACGACCGATCAGCGCGGCGCTCCGCGCCCGCTGACGGGAAGCATCGACATCGGTTCCTTGCAAGTCCAGCCGGCGCGATCCCTGGTCGTAACCAACACCAACGACAGCGGTCCGGGCAGCCTGCGCGCGGCGGCAGGAACGATTGTTGACTCGCCCAGCACGATCACGTTTGATCCGGTGGTTTTCGCTGCACCCCAGGCCATCGCAGTGACGACCGGCGATATTTTGATCGACGGTCCGTTTACAATCAGCGGGCCGGGCGTGGCAAAGCTAACGGTCGATGCGAAGGGTGCCTCGCGAATCTTTGTCCTCAATGCCAATCCCACCACCACCGTGGCCATCAGCGGTATGACGATCGCTAATGGGGCTGCAGACACGTTTGGCGGTGGCATCAATGGCGCGCCGCAGTTTTACAACTACGGCTTTTACGGCGGCGCCAAATTGACGCTGGATACCGTGACGATCACTGGATGCCATACTACCGGTGCACAGCTCAGCGCGGGCGGTGCAATCTTCTCGTTCAACTACCTGACGCTGAATAACGTCAATGTCACCGGATGCAGTTCGTCCGGCCCGCGAGGGTTTGCGGGTGGCGTATTTTCCTATTATTTATATGCCACGAATTCGACATTCACGGGAAATGCGGTGATCTCGACCAATTCCTCTGGCAATTCGACCCTTTACAGCGGCGGTGGCATCCTCTCCGGATTGGCGTTAATCAAAAACTGCACCATCTCAGGAAATTCTGCGACGGCATCGGGCGGCGCGAAGCCGCGCGCGGCCGGCGCAGGACTTTCTGTATTCGGCTACGCCGACATTTCGAATTCAACCATCAGCGGCAATGTTGCCCAAGCCTCCAACGGCACAAACGGCGCACATGCGCAGGGCGGCGGAATTTATTCGGGCGGCAAGCTCACGATACAAAACAGCACGATTTCCGGCAACAGCGTCAGTGCGACTGACAGCACTGTTGCAGCGTATGCCAGTGCTTACGGCGGCGGGATCTACGCCAGCGGCAACGTCCAGATCTACAATTGTACGGTGGTGAACAATTCGGTCTCCGCCATTGGCGCGTCAGGCAGTTATGCCTCGGGTGGCGGCTCCTATGTTTACAATACCTTCAATTCAAATCCCCCTCCATCCCAGTTACTGGTGAGCACGATTGCGGCGAAAAACACCAGCCAGAGCGGAATCGCGGCGGCCACTCCCGACGATCTGGGCGGCAACATCGACACGACAAGTTCCAATAATCTGATCGGCGTGGACACGAATGTCTCCGGCATTTCCAACGGCGCGCAGGGAAACAAGATCGGTACGGCTGGGAGCCCATTGGACCCGGTGCTCGGACCGCTGCAGAACAACGGCGGCGTAACGGAAACACACGCCGTCTTGCCGGGAAGTCCGGCCATCGGCGCGGGCCTCAACACCACGGACATTTTCAATTCACCCAGTCTGCTGACGACCGATCAGCGCGACGTTAATTATCCGCGCGCTCGAGCGGGGAATGTCGTCGACATTGGCGCCATTCAACTCGATCAGACCGCGCCGATCGCGCGGCTCGGCAGCGCGCCGGACGTGACCAACGCGTCCGATCCTAATCACTACACGTTCACCGTGATCTTCTCCGACAACGCCGCGATCAATCCGGCCACGTTCGGCAATTCCAATGTGCTCGTGACCGGACCCAATGGATTCAGCCAGCTCGCCACGTTCGTGAGTTCGGTACCGTCCATTCCCGGATCACCGGTGACGGCGACGTATCAGATCAACGCTCCCGGAGGCTCATGGGTGGCTGGGGCGAATGGTGTTTACACCATTGCGGTGCTGGCCAACCAGGTGAAAGACACGACCGGCAATCTCCTTGCCGCGGCGACGCTGGGAACGTTCAACGTCGCAGTCCTGAGCATCATCAGTCCGCCGGTGGCGACGCCGAATCCTGCCGTACCCGGACAGCCCGTGGTGTTTACCGCCGGCGCCGTCAGCACCACCGGTGTGACGTACTTCTGGAATTTCGGCGACGGCACAACTGCCAGCGGCAGTACCGTTACACATCTGTTTGGCGTGCCGAGCATCTACACCGTAACGCTTACGGTTACCGACGCCAACGGGCAGTCTGTCACGTCGGTGTTCCTGCTGCCGGTCAACGCGGGCGTCAAGACTCCGTTCAAGCTGCGAAAAATCCGCATCTCGCTGAACTTCGCGCAGATCAATCAGGATCAGATCCAGCTCAGCGGAATCCTCCCGCTGACGCCGGGATTCAATCCATCGGGTCAGACGCTGTCGGTGGACGTCGGCCATGTCGTGCGCGCGTACAAGCTGGACGCCTCCGGGCGGGCCATCAACTCGCTGGACCCGAACCTGCAGCCGTTCTCGGCCAATGACGTCTTCAAGCTGAAGCCCGGCAAGAGCGCGCGGCAGTTCACGCTGAAGATTGGCTTTGGCAGTTTCCAGCAGGCGTTGAATTCGGAAACCGATCCGAATCAGGATCTGCCAGCGATGCCCGGCAAGCTCAAGACCCGAAAAGTACGCGTGACGCTGTACATCGACAACGCAGTTTACGAAGTGATCACGACGCAGCGCTACGTCGTGCGGCGAGCGATCGGGACGTTTGGCCACTAGAACCCGAGGGTGCGAAACGATTCGCGGAATGTGAATTGAAACGGCGGCGAACGAGCGTACGATTGCCTTTTCAACGTCAATTGGGTCCCCATCGTCTAGCCCGGCCCAGGACGTCAGGTTCTCAGCCTGAAGACCGGGGTTCAAATCCCCGTGGGGATATGAACGCTGGGCGTACCGGACAGCACAACACCCGGACGCCCAACGACTTCCACAATCTTCTGAGGCGTCACGGTGATGCTTTCAACTAAAGCAGCTAAGCGTTCTCGTGCCTGAAGTACGTTTTCGCCACCGATTACTTCTGCAATCACTTGGATCTGTGATTTCAATTCCGAAATGAGTATTTCCAGCGGAGTCTCAGCCCGTGGTAACGAACTTCGTCGCTGGTCAATCTCTATAGCCAAATCGTTACGCTGCTGCTTCATTTCATCCAACTTCTCGCGAATCACCGGTTCCTCGTCTTCTGGCGCGTCCATCTGGCGTTCAATCCACTTCGCAATTCGCGCGCTAAGTGCGTCATGCTGGCGCACCAAATTTGGCAGTGTATCGGGAGATTCTGGACCGCGAGCGCGCTGGATTTCCTCTCGAAACGCGGCAGTCAATTCATCTAGGAAACGAGTGAAGATGTCACCAAAGATCATTTCGAAGATGGCCTTATCAAGTATCTCTTTGCGAATGAAGCAGCGACTATGGCATGGCAGTTCTGTTGCCGTGTCACGTCCATCATGTCCATAGTATCGTCGCCCTTTCGACTGATGCACGATCAGCATTTTACCGCACTCAGGGCAACGGCAGAAACCCGAGAGCAAGTGCGGTGATCGACGATTCGGCGTGGCTACATGTTGTGCCGTGTGGTTGCTGTCACGAGCACGGACGCGGTCCCACAATGCGCGATCTACAATTGCTACATGAGCGTTTTTGTGGATTGTCCATTCTGCCCTTGGTCGTTTGGCTTGTAGCCCTTCGCCCTTTTTGAATTTCCGGCAGCCACTATAATCAATGCCAAGATAGCGCTCGTTCTTCAGCATCGCGCAGATGCAACCGAGATGCCAGAGTCCGCCGTTCGGAGCAGGAATACGTTCTGTGTTCAGAGCCTTAATGATTTCTCGATGACTGTTGCCTTTGGCACGAAGGTCGAAGATACGCTTCACGGTCTTTGCTTGTTCCGGCACCACAACCATGCGTTTACGCGGACCATCCGCCCTGAGCATGTATCCAAAGCATGCTTTGTTCGCGGCGAAACCCTGATTCACGAGGTTTTTCGCTACGTGGCGCATTCTGTTGGAAAGCTGCTCGGAAAAATCTTCGGCGACAGAAAGCAAAATGTTCCGCGTCAGTGAACCGCCACCTTCCTGCGTGCTGTAGAATTCGATGCTTTGGGATTTCCATTCAGCCAGCACCACGGTGCAGTCGGCGAGGTTGCGTCCCAGGCGATCTAATTTGTACACGACTACAACATCGTCCTTGCAAACGGCTGTGCGGAGACTGGCGAGCGCCGGACGTTTCTTGATCGATGTCCCTGATTGGCCTTCATCGGCGTACTCGACGTAAGGCAGGTTCCGGAGTTTGTCCTGGCTTTGGAGAAAATGCTTTATTGCTGAGCGTTGTATTTCGAGTGAGATTCCGTCTTTCTGATTGCCGCTGCTATAACGCAAGTACCCGTGGATGGTTGCCATTTGATTCACTCCCAGACGCGCTTGGCCGCTTCGTTCTCACCATGCTTCCGTAATAAGGACGCAGCAAGTGACTTTGCCAGAAAGCGGATGGTTGCGGCGCGGGTCGCTCGATCCGTTTCGGCGTCCATCGCTGGGACGGATCGCGGGACCATTTTAAGCGACAGCGGCTTCGCCCGGAATTCATGGTGAGCCTCTATCGCAGGGTTATTCATCCCCCCTGCAATTGCATCGTCAAAAGATGGCAAATGTTCACCCATGTGAACACACCTTTAGAACACGCGTTGTTGGTTGGAATGAGTGAGGGCGACGGGGACAGTCCCCGTCGCCCTCATAGGCGTTACTCGGCGTTCTCTTCGTCCGTTGTCTGATTGGTGCGCTCTGGACCAGGGTTCTCGCCTGCTCCCACACCCTCTGCAACGATTCCGGATTTTTTCTTCTTGGTAATTGGCAGTGGCTTCTGTTTGCTGCTCGGGTTCTGAGTTTCTTCCGTCTGGGATTCCGTCTGCGCAGGGGGCGTTGTTGCGGCTGCAGTCTCCTTCTTTGTGATCTGCTCCTCGATTTTCTTGATGCCGATCTGAGCGTTCAACCACAGCAACAGGGTGTTAGCCCATTCCTGCACCTCTGCGAGTTGACTGCTGGTGACCTTCGACCACTTGCGTCCCTCGACTCCTATCGAAGGGACTCCATCTTTCCAGTCGGCGTTCTTGTAGACCTTGAGGGCTTTGGTCCGATCCTGTACGGCAACGGTGGACTTAAACTCCGGGGCAGGAGCGTCGTCAGATACGCTCTTGTACTTTGCTAAAGTGTCAAGCCAGCCCGTAAAACCCTTCCGGAAGTGGGTCGCAGGCTTGATCTCCTTTTCCTTTGCGTCCTCACCCTGCTCGGCTGCACGCTTGATTTCGTTATTGACATTCGTCTGTGCGAGGTCCTTCTGACCCTTCATTGCTTTCTTAAGCGCCAAGAGTGCGTCTTCGAACTTCTTCTCCGGAATTTCTTTAAATGCTTTGGCGATCTTCAGCACGTCAGCCTGCTTCAGCAGCTTGCTTTCGATGTATTCGTAGAGACCGAGTTTGCAGACCGCCTGCCAGCGTTCCACGGTTTTTGTGGATACACCGCACACAGAAGCGATATTGGCGACGGAGACGTTGGCCTCAATGAGACCCACCATATCGAGTTCTTCAGCCTGACTGCGCAGATGGTTGAGCTTCATTCCAAGCTCGACCGCGCTGGTCTCATCCAGATTCGGGTGAAGAATCACATCAAGCTGATTCGCTTTGGTTGCGGCGTAGCGGTTGAAACCCGAAAAGAGCTTGATGAGGACAGTGTCGCCTTGCCATGCCGGGAATGCTTGAAGCGGCTCAATGACACCAAACTTCCCTACGTCTTGCGTGAACGCGTTGTAACGTTCCTTCTGTTCAGTCTGGAAGCTGACTTTCCGAATCTTGTTCTGAACAACCTTGTCGGCGATGACAGCGGTGTGATCCAGCCGAATCAGCAGTCTGCCATCCAACAACGCGGACAGTACCTCGATCTTCTGAACCTGCAGCGCCTTCTCCAGACGTTCGCTCCCCGATGGGGAGAGAGCACCCGATTTCGCATTGCCAGCCATAACGACCTCCTTCTTACTGCAGCGCTGATGACCTGCTCCCCAAAAACTGAACCAGGTGTTATGAGAGTTCTTAGGCCTGAAGAGGCCGGAAGGGATTCTCATGAAACGCAAGAGGCACAGTCCAGAGCAGATCATCGCCAAGCTGAGGGAGGCGGATACGGCGCTCA
>JBBRPR010000069.1:0-42434 GCA_038227875.1 Planctomycetota bacterium | reverse complement strand
GACGTGGCCTTCCTGTACGACTTGCTGGGCGCCAGCCAGGAACACCGCATCAAGCCGAAGAAGTTCGCGCAGACGGACATCGATGAAGTGATCATCGGCCACACCAACGAGCCGGAATACAAGAAGCTCCAGTCCAACGAAATGATGGAAGCGTTCCGCGACCGTACGGTGAAGATCGACATTCCGTACAACTGCCGCATCCAGGACGAAATCCGCATCTACGAGCGCGATTTCAACAAGGAAAAGGTGAAGAAGCACATCGCGCCGCACACCATCGAAATCGCGGCGATGTGGGCGATCCTCACGCGCCTGGAAGAACCTAAGAAGGCGCAGCTTTCGCTGATCCAGAAGCTGAAGCTTTATGCCGGCAAGACGCTGCCGGGCTACACCGAGGACAACATCTCGGAACTGAAGCAGGAAGCGCCGCGCGAAGGCATGAACGGCATCTCTCCGCGCTACATCCAGGACAAGCTCTCCAACGCGCTGGTCTCCAACACCAGCGCGACGTCGGTCAATCCGTTCATGGTGCTCAACGAACTGGAAAGCGGCTTGCAGCATCATTCGCTGATCACCGGCGACGACCAGCGCAAGCGCTTCCGCGAACTGCTCGCGGTGGTGCGCGAAGAGTACGAAGAAATCGTCAAGAACGAAGTCCAGCGCGCGATCAGTGCCGACGAGGAAGCGATCGCAAAGCTGTGCCAAAACTACATCGACAACATCAAGGCGTACACCCAGAAGGAAAAGGTACGCAACAAGTACACTGGCCAGGCCGAACCGCCGGACGAACGGTTGATGCGGAGCATCGAAGAGAAGATCGAAATCCCCGAAAGCCGCAAGGACGATTTCCGGCGCGAGATCATGAACTACATCGGCGCGCTGGCGATCGACGGGCGTCATTTCGACTTCCGCATGAACGACCGTCTGCATCGCGCTCTGGAGTTGAAGCTGTTCGAAGACCAGAAGGACTCGATCAAGCTCAGCACGCTGGTGTCGAGCGTCGTCGATCGCGAAACGCAGGAGAAGATCGACATCGTCAAAAGCCGCCTGATCCGCAATTTCGGCTACGACGAAGAGTCGGCGACAGACGTGTTGAACTTCGTCGCCAGCATCTTCGCACGTGGTGATACGAAGGGTGGAAAGAAGGGGTAACAATCATGGTTGAGCCAACCGTCAAGAAGGAATTAATTGAGGCGTTGGAGTTGCTGTCGCGGTCGCAGCAACTTGATGTGCTCGAGTTTGCACGGTCGCTTGAAATCAAGCAGTTGCTCGCTGAACTGGCTGCAACCAAAAAACTCGCGGAGAAAAAGAGAATACGCCGTCAGTTGCGACTTAGAGGACATCGCGGCGGATTGAGATCATCCTTGGCCCCTGAGAAGAAAAAAGTACCAACCATTCGCATCTCTGAATTTAGAAAAAGTATCGGAACTTTAAGCGCTGATACCTGCGATCGAATGGAGCAGGCGATCAAAGAAGGATGTGAAAGGATCGATTCGAGTGGCTGGTGAACGGATGTTGGATACGAGTATTTTCATCGGGTTGCTTAGAAGTCGGCCAGACGTAAGCAGGAAATTTGAGGACGAGGATGAGGTGGCTCTTTCAGTCGTGGTGCTCGGAGAACTTTTTTACGGTGCACTGAAATCGATGCATGCCAATGAGGAGCTTAGGAGAATCGAGGACTTTATGTTCAACTGCGAAGTTCTCGACTGTGATTCGCATACGTCAAGAATCTATGCGCAGATTAAGCAGGATCTCGGAAAAAAAGGAAAGCCGTTGCCGGAAAATGATGTTTGGATCGCCGCTCAAGCATTGCAGCACGATTTGGTTCTGGTGACTTTGGATAAGCATTTCAAATTGATCGATGGTCTTAAGCTGGAGAGTTGGTGAAACGCAGGAGTCAAATAATATCAACTTGCCGTACCCGAGGACCTTGAAGATGAAGCCAAATTCGGAAGCACCGCAACCCAGTTCCTTCGATCCTTTTGCGGATCTCCCCGACTATTCCGCAGGCAGCCGCTCGTGGTTCTGGGCGACGGCGCTGCAGGCCGGAGTCACCTGCTGCCTGCTGGGTATCGCTTACCTCGCGCGCGGACGCGCGTGGGAAAAGCACGCCGGCGTCATCGTCATGCTCGGCATCGTCGCCACCTGGAGTCTCGCGCTGCGCACGATCCGCGAACGCCTGATGGAACTGATGCGCCACTGGAGGAAGTACTCTTCGGGCCTGATCCGAAAAGCTTCCGAAAGCGGTCTCCACATGATCGCCGTCCCGATCACTAAGGCGCAGGAAGCGTATATCAAAGGATCGATCTGGCGCCTGCGCATCATCGCCGCGGGGCTCACCATTCCGTTCTTTGTCATGCCGATGATGTGGTCGGTGATTGCCGTCGTCTTCTCGTTCAAGCTCGGACCGTACGCCCGTGACTACTGGACGATTGCCGCGGCCTTTACCATGACCAGCGCGCTGATCGTCGCCGGATATTTTCACTGGGCGATCGTGCCGACTCCCAGTCCGATGCGGATCGCCAGCAGCAAGCGCAGCGCTTTCCCGTCCCGCAAGCGCGGCCGCTGGGCCAAGGGCCGTTAGGACCAAAGATAACAGATGGGATCGGGGATCGGGCATCAGGCATCTGCTTCTCGGAAGACGTGTCCGTAACGCTTAATCGAAGCAAAAACATGTTTTAGAACTGGGAGAATTCGAACTGACCGATGCCCGATGCCCGATCCCCGATCCCATTTGTTAAACGCGGGACACAGATCGGGCCGCTAAGCAAAACGTACGCAGTCAGGAGATGGCCATGAGCGACGCCAACGCCAAGCCCGACCCGATTTACGAATCCATCTCCAAGATCGAACGCGATCATTCGCGCTTCCGTCAGATCGTGCGCGGCAAGATCAAAAAAGAGCTGCGCAAGTACATGACGCAGGGCGAGCTGATCGGCAAGAAGGGCAAAGACCTCGTCTCGATTCCGCTCCCGCAGATCGACATCCCGCACTTCCGCTTCGGCCGCAATCAGGGCGGTGTCAGCTCCGGTGACGGCCAGGTCGGCGACCCGGTCAGCGGGCAGCCGCAGGAAGGCGACGGCCAGGGCGAAGCCGGCGACCAGCCCGGGGAACACATTCTCGAAGTCGACCTGACGCTCGAAGAGCTCGCCAAGATTCTCGGCGAAGAATTGGCGCTGCCGAACATCAAGCCGAAAGGCAAGCGCACCATTCTTGCTGAGAAGGAACGCTACAGTTCCGTGCGCCGCGAAGGTCCGGAATCGCTCCGCCATTTCAAGCGCACCTTCGTCCGCGCCCTGCGCCGCCAGATCGCGATGGGCATGTACAACCCGGACAACCCGCGCATCATTCCGATCAAGGCCGACAAGATTTACAAGAGCTGGCAGATCACGCACGTTCCGGAATCCAACGCCGTCATCTTCTACATGATGGACGTTTCCGGCTCGATGGGCGACGAACAGAAGGAGCTGGTCCGCACGACGGCGTTCTGGATCGACACGTGGCTGCGCAGCCAGTACCGCACGATCGAAAGCCGCTACATCACTCACGACGCCGCCGCGCGCGAAGTCGATCAGGAGACCTTCTACAAGACCCGCGAATCCGGCGGCACCGCGATCAGCTCCGCCTACAAGCTCTGTGCGGAACTCGTCGAGCACAACTACTCCCCGATGGACTGGAACATCTACGCCTTCCATTTCTCCGACGGTGACAATCTGCTCAGCGACAACGAGCAGTGCTTCCAGATCCTGAAAGAACACCTGCTGCCGAAGATCAATCTTTTCTGCTACGGCCAAGTGCGGAGCTTGTACGGTTCCGGCGAATTCAAACGCAAGCTCGACGACGCCCTCGAGACAGAAAACTTGATCACGGTGGACATCAAGAACAAGGAAGAGATTTACGACGCGATCAAGGTGTTTTTGGGGAAGGGGAAGTAATTCAGGAAGGACCAATGAGCCTTGTTTTAGAATTGATTCTCAGAATAGTCCTCGAACTCGTGGCGTGCGTGATGAGCGATTTGTTCATGCGTTGGAATAAGGCTAAGCGCTGAGATTGGATCATAAGTCGTGAAATGCAGGCGAGCACAGGTTGAGTCGATAGTGCTCAATGACCTATCTGAGCTGAGACTACATGGATGGCGAGGGTGTTTCCGACCTGCACACGAAAACATTTTGAACGGAATCATCGCTTCGCCAAAGTCGATGCGTTTCAGGAAAGAGATGTCGGTTGGATTCAGATGGCTTTGGGCGGTCATCGATCTTGATCCGAACAAGAAGTCAGGCCGGCTGGTTGTCTTTGATCCGCAGGAACATTCCTATGGCATTGCAACGAAATCAACAGGCAAATTATATGGTAAAATCGTCCCCTTGGGCTTGCAATGAGAGACGCATTGGTCGGTGAGTAAAGTGATTGGAACAATGAGACATACGATTGGAGCTTGGTAACGATGCTTTCGGGAGGGTAGGCGGGGCGGCTATGCGGCAAAGGACGCTGTTGTCTCCGGAAGAACAGTGGGACCGTACGGCGGAACTGATCTGTCTTAGATATTGTCCGGAGTACAAAAGATATTGGAGGGGCAATGCCTCTTATGACCGCCTTTTTAAAAATGGCGGACTGCTGGGTGGCTGGCATTTGGGGCAAGTTGTGTGTCCGCATCGGTTATTCTTAATCGGTGATCTAGTAGGGATAGTTCTCTCAAATGGAGCCGGAAGCAGACAGACGATTTGGACGGTCAGTTCAAAAGGATACACGATAAAGGCATTCTACCTGAACTATGCCAAGTATGGCCGAAAGCGGCATAATGAGGGGAGAAGGTTCGATGCAGGGCCATTGCGATTTGTCGAAGGTACGGAGCATTTGATCGGATTGCGGCCGGATGCTCCGCCTCTTCGACAGTTCTGTGTCGGTCTCGCGCGCGAGGCGTGGCGCAAACCGGGTAAGCGCGAATAGCCCGGTTAAGTTTGGAATTGAGACCATGCTGGGAATCGCATTCGAATGGGCTGTGAGTCTCTTCTTTGATGTGGTGATCAGCGTGGTGATTGAGCGATTGAAAAGCTGGAATCGGAAAAGGGTCGTGTGATGTCCGACGCCAACGCCAACAAAGAAAAATGGGCCGCGAAGAACCAGGGCAAGGTTCTGCATCCCGAGCAGGTCGCGAGCAACGCCGTCGCGCGTGCCAAGGTGCCGCCGGGGCAGCACGTGCCGCACAACTGGCCGCGCCTCGATCTCGGATTCGTGCCGGAAGTCGACGTCGCTTCGTGGACGCTGACCGTCAAGGGCCTTGTCGAACGCGAGAAGATGTATACGTGGGCCGATTTCAACGCGCTGCCGCAGAGCGAACAAATCGCCGACATGCATTGCGTGACGACGTGGAGCGTCCTCGACAGCTCTTTTAAAGGGGTGAAGTTCACCGACCTCGCGCGCGACGTCGGCGTGAAACCCGAAGCAGCCTTCGTCTACTTCACCTGCTTCGACGGCTATTCGACCAATCTCGATCTGCCCTGCTGCATGGACGACGATGTTATGGTCATCCACTCGTGGAACGGCGCGCCGCTGACGCCCGATCACGGCGGCCCCGTCCGCATGCTGGTCCCCAAGCGCTACCTCTGGAAAAGCGCGAAGTGGATCCGCGAAATCAATTTCATCGCCAACGACCGCCTCGGCTTTTGGGAACTGCGCGGCTACCACAACCGCGCCGACCCGTGGCTGGAAGAGAGGTTCTCGTGATCGCGCAACGAGAGGTATTGGGAGAAGAACGCGTGGTCCTCAACAACGTTAGTTGGGAAACGTATTCGACGCTGTTGGCGGAGACTGGCGATGATCGCCGGGCGCGTATGGCCTACGACAGGGGGTACGTTGGAATCATCTCTCTTCTTCATCCTGGCCGAAGAACTTGAACTGGACATCGTTGGGCTCGGACAATTGACTTGTCGTCGTGAAGAATTTCGCGCGTGGGTAAAGCAACACGCATCCAAAAAGTGAGGACTCAACCATGAATCTGTCACCCGAGCTCGACGACCTGAAAGAAGAGATCAAGGCCCACGCCATCGACTGCGGGCTCGACTTCTTCGACGTCGTCTATGAAGTCCTTACTCACGACCAAATCAACCAGATCGCCGCGCTCGGCGGCTTTCCGACGCGCTACCCGCACTGGCGTTTCGGCATGGAATATGAACGCCTCAGCAAATCGTACACGTACGGCCTGTCGAAGATCTACGAAATGGTGATCAACAACGATCCTTGCTACGCGTACCTGATGCAGTCCAATCCCGTCGGCGACCAGAAGCTGGTCATGGCGCACGTCTACGCGCATTCGGATTTTTTCAAGAACAACTGCTTCTTCGCACACACCAGCCGCAAGGCCATCGACGACATGGCCAACCACGGCGCGCGCATCCGCGGCTACGCTGAACGCTACGGCCACGAAACCGTCGAAACGTTCCTCGACTGCTGCCTCAGCATCGAAAATCTGATCGACGCGCACTCCACCGGCATCCGGCGGCAGGAAGAGGCCAAGAAGCAGTCGCAACTGGAAGACGAAGAAGACGACTCGCTGAAAGTGGAGCGCATCCGCTCCAAGGATTACATGGACCGCTTCGTCAATCCCACGGAATTTCTCGCGGCGAAGAAGAAGGAATTGGAAGACGAACGGAACAAGAAGAAGCGCATCCCCGAAGAACCGACGCGCGACATTCTACAGTTCCTGATCCAGTACGCGCCGCTGGAAAAGTGGCAGCGCGACCTGCTCTCGATCGTGCGCGAAGAAGCGTACTACTTCGCGCCGCAGGGCATGACCAAGATCATGAACGAAGGCTGGGCCACATACTGGCACTCCAAGATGATGACCGAAAAGCTCGCCACCGATCAGGAAATCATCGACTACGCCGATCACCATTCCGGCACCGTCGCGATGGGCCAGCAGCTCAACCCGTACAAGGTCGGCGTAGAGCTCTACCGCAACATCGAAGAGCGCTGGAACAAGGGCCAGCACGGCGCGGAATGGGATCGCTGCGACGACTACGACCGCCGCAGTCACTGGGACACCAAGGCAAATCTCGGCCGTGAGAAAATTTTTGAAGTGCGGCGCGTCCACAACGACGTCACCTTCATCGACGCGTTCTTCACCAAGGAATTCTGCGAAGAACACAAGCTCTTCGCGTACAAGTTCAACCGCAAGAGCGGCGTGTACGAAATCTCAAGCCGCGAATTCCGCGAGGTCAAGCAGCAGCTCCTCGCCAGCCTCACCAATTCCGGCCAGCCGTTCATCTACGTCGTCGACGCCAATCATGCCAATCGCGGCGAGCTGTACCTGCGCCACCGCTACGAAGGCGTCGAACTGAAACTCGACCATGCCCGCGATACGATCCACAACATCCAGACCATCTGGAACCGCCCGGTCCACATCGAAACCGTGATGGGCGGGAAGGGCCGCCTGCTCACCTACGACGGCACCGAACATCACGAAACGGAAGTCGCGGTGGATATCGAAGAAGCGTTTGAGATGGCGGAGAATTTGTAGCGCGGCTCTTGCCTCTTAGCTTTTAGCTCCTGGCTCTGGGCGCAAGCGCTCCGTGGCGCGTCCCTGTTTATTTCGGCGCTGGCAACCACCACGTAGCGACGTTATTTTGAACAGATCAATCACTGAAGACAGAGGGTTTCCGCATGCGGTTTAAACTGCTTTCGATTTTCGTTCTGGCCGCACTCTCGGTCTCTGTCTGTTCCTCTGAAGAGGTAGTACTGCGCGGGTCGGCCAATTATTCGCCCAATGTCAAAGCTCTCTCCGGTTCCACGGACCGCAACTACACGACTGAGTTCGAACGCATCGTCCGCGCCGCGACCGAGGCCATTGAAGAAGAAGCGCACGTCAACCGCGATCAGATCGAGCGGACGGATTCCGGAGAAGGTTGCAGTTGCGGATCGCAGTTAACCTACCTGCGGGCGCCGTACATCGATTTTTCGTGGATTAAGGTGAAGATCGACGGCCGCGGCAAGGATTCCTGCGCGCCGGAACTGAGCGTCACCATTACCACCGACAAAACCTTCTTCACGCGCCACAAGGAATACGAACAGCGCATCCACGAGCTGGTGTTGTTGAAACTGAATGCCAAACAGCACGGCGAAGAATCGAAACCGTCGATGCTGCCGCCGACCCACGCAAAGCCGGTTGTGCCTCCCGCCGCCACTGCGCCGGTGGCTCCAGCTCCGCAACCTGCTCCCACTCCGGCCGCCCCCGCGCCGAAGCAGTAAACCATGCCCGCCGAAACGATCGAGCTCAAAGGCCACATCATGGACAGCCACACCTTGGAAAAGGTGTTGGATCAGATCATGGGCCTGGGCGCCGATTACGAAATCGAGCAGATCAAGCTCGGCCACACACGCCACGACGAAAGCTACGCGCGCGTCCGCATCGAAGCCAAAGATCGCGTGAAGCTCGACGCCGTTTTGGAATTGGTCACCCGCACCGGCGCGATGATGGCCCGCGCCGAAGAAGCTCAACTGGAACGCGCTCCGCGCAACGGAATTTTCCCCGACGACTTCTATGCGTCCACCAATCTCCCGACGGAAGTGTTGCTCGGCGGGCGCTGGATTCCCGTGGCCAACGCGGAGATGGACTGCGCCATCGTCGTCGATGCGAAACGAAAATCCGCGCGCTGCCTGCGCATGCACCGCGTCAGAAAAGGAGACTTCGTCGTCACCGGACATGGCGGCATCCGCGTCGAACCGCTGGAGCGCGTGCGCGGGAAGGACGGCTTCGAATTCATGGCCAGCGCGGTGTCGAGCGAGAAGCCGAAGCAACTGGTCATCCGAGAAATCGTCCGCCACGTCCGCGAAATTCATGCGGCGAAGCGCAAGATCTTGTTCGTCGGCGGCCCGGCAATCATCCACACCGGCGCTGGCGAATACCTCGCCGCGCTGATCAAGCACGGCTACGTCGATGTGCTTTTCGCCGGAAATGCGCTGGCGGCACACGATATCGAGTCGGTGCTCTTCGGCACCAGCCTGGGCGTCTCCTTAAAGTCCGGATCGCCCGTGGAACACGGCCACGAACATCACCTGCGCACGATCAACCGCATCCGCACCGCCGGTTCGATCGCCGCGGCTGTAAAGAAAGGAATTTTGAAAAGCGGGGTGATGCACGCCTGCGTCGTCCACAAGGTCCCGTTCGTGCTCAGCGGTTCGATCCGCGACGACGGCCCGCTGCCGGACGTGATCATCGACATGCCCGCCGCTCAAGACGCCATGCGCGAGCATCTGCCCGGCGTCGGCTTGGCGCTAATGGTGGGCACGACGCTGCTCTCGATCGCCACCGGCAACATGCTCCCCGCCGCCGTGAAAACCATCTGCGTCGACATCAACCCCGCCGTCGTCACCAAACTCGCCGACCGCGGCACGCAGCAGGCGATCGGTCTCGTCACCGACGCGGAGCTGTTCCTGCGTTCGTTGACCCGCGAACTGGGTATCTCGAAGTAGGCCGCTAGACGCTCTGAAAAAACTTCAGCGCCAGTTCGCTCAACGCGCCCGTCTCCGCATCATCGATCTTGTCCCAGAACGCTTCCATGCGGAGGCATTCGAGTTTGGCGCGGGGGCCGAGGGTTTCCATGAGCTTTGTCGATTCGGGCGCGGGGTCGGTGCGGTGGGATAGTTGGGCGATCAGGCCGGGGCACGAGAGGCGGCCCAAGTCCTTCACCAGATCGATGGCGGCGACGTCATCGAAAAACTTGGGATGAACGTCGTAGCCATCGAAGTCGAGCGTCTCCGCGGCAGCGCTGGTCGTTGAACTTCCCGCGGTCGCAGTCGTGAGCTCCGCGCGGATTTTCGAACGCATCTTCCAGAGCCGCACCTGGGTCGAGCCCATCACAATAGGCGCGAACGCGAGCACCGCTTCTCCGCCGGCTCGGATCGATTCCTGCAAGACCAGCGTGCCGCCGAGCCGCAGTCCCACCAGCGCCGAGTCGCGTTTGCCGGAGAGCGCGGACAAGGTTTTGCGGACGCTCATCACATCCTGTGCGAGATGCTCCCAGCGACGCGCAGCGCCCGAACCGCCGGACTCGCCGCTGCCGCGGTAGTCGAAGCGCATCACCGGGTGTCCGGCACCGGCGAGATCCTGAGCCAGGCGGCGCAGCGCGGCATACGCGCTCTTGCGCTCCTCAAACAGCGGCGGCGCGATCACGATCGGCAATTTCGAACTGGTCTCGGGGACATGATAGACGGCGTAGAGCGAAGACCCGTCCAGCGCGAGGACGTAACCGAGTTGCTCGCGCGCAGGGGCGGGGGAGGGAGAGGCGGAATCGGTGGGCGGAATGGCCATGATGCGCGGCGTGTCAGCCGAGCTTCTCGCGGACGACGGCGGCGATGTTCTTCACTGTGCGGAATTTCTTGATGCTGAATTCGTCGTCGCCGAGCTGCACGCCGAAGACTTCCTCCAATCCGATCACGATCTCCATCAGGCGGATCGAATCGACGTCCCATTTCTTGATCAGGTCGTCTTCGTCGCCGATCTCTTCGGGCTTGGCCTTGAGCATCAGGCGATCGACGACCATGACCTTGAGCTTCTCTTCGATCGTTTCATCCGCCACGCTTCGATGCCTCCTTTAAGTCTTAACCCGCATGCCAGCTGAAAAGTTTCTAATCCGCGAAAGAAATCTGAATCGCCGAACCAATCCGCAACTGCAGCAGGTCCGACGCGCGGCCGAAGTGTACCGCGATCTCCAACCTCCCGCCGCTGCCGAAGTATGCCACGGGCTCGCCCTGCGGCACGTCGGTGAAGGTGCTCCACAGTCCGTGAACGGTGCGCGCCGCGCCGGCGGAACCGGCGGTAAATTTGATCACGCGGCCGCGCTCATTCCACCGCTCATAGTGCTCCTGCGTCAGGTCCGTGATCAGGTTGCCGAAGTGATCGATCCGCAGCACGTGAATTTCCAGCCCGGCGGCAGCGGCCAGCGGCTGCGGCAGAATCAAGCTCGAGCGGCGCGGAATCGGCTCGCCGAACATTTCCAGCGGCGTCCCGTTTTCGATGTAGGCGGCCGCCGGCGCAAAGATGTCGCGGCCGTGAAATGTGGCGCTGACCGGTGAGCGGTGATATTGCGGGTTGCTCAGCCCGACGCACTTGATGATCCGCTCGCGCTGCAGCACCAGATCGAAGATGCCGTTGTCCGGCCCGACGAACGTGTAGCGTTCCGTCTGAATGGCCAGCGCCGCCCGCGAACTGCCGACGCCCGGATCGACGACGGCGACGTGAATCGTTCCCGCCGGAAAGTAGCTGTACGCCTCTTCCAGCAGCAACGCGCCCACGACGATATTCTGCGCGGGAACGGAATGGCAGATGTCGACGATCTCCGCCTGGCGCGCGAGGGACAGGATCACGCCCTTCATCGTGCCGACGAAGGCGTCAGAAAGCCCGAAATCGGTCGTGAGCGTAATCATGGGCGCCGCCGAGAAGAGAAACGTTTCTTACATGATGCCCAGCATGGACGCCTGGAGCTTGCCTTCGAAGGTCATGCTCTCTTTCGACCACGGCGGCAAGTAGACGATGTTGACGTTGACGCCCTTGACGCCCTTGCAGCGCGTCACGACTTCCGTCACGCGGGCCTTGAGCTGATCGCCGACGGGGCAGTGCGGGCTGGTCAGCGTCATTTCGACGTCGACGGTGGCTGCCTTTTCTTCAAGCTTGTAGATCAGGCCGAGGTCCACGATGTTGATCGGAATTTCCGGGTCGAACACTTCCTTGAGCGCTTCGCGCATCTCGTCTGGCGAGGCGACGGAGCCGTCGGTGGTCGTGCCGCTGAGCACGCCCGTCACGGGCGCAGCGCCCGGAGCCGGCGGTGTGCTCGGCGCCGGAGTCGGTGCGGGTGCGGCAGTGGTCGCGGTGGGTGGGGGAGTCGTCTGTTCGCTCATGATTCTACCTCGGTTTGTGTGCGTCGGGGCAAAGGGGCCTGGCGCTGCTTATGTTGTAGTCGAAAATGAAGGCAAAGCCAAGCGCACCGCGAGAGTGGATCGTTGTGAATATCACTCTTGCGTGATGACCTTCTTCTCCGGATCTGCCAGCTCGGCCAACGTCACGTTGGCGAACCGCCCATTCGCGCCAGCTTTGGAGAACGCGTCGGCCAGTTCGCAGGCGCGAGCCCATACGACGTTACGCGCGGCGGATTCAGGATGTTCGGCGTACGCCGCCAGCAGAATCGAGGAGACGTTGCACGCGTTTGTATCGCAGGCAGGGACGTACGCGGTGTCTTCCGCTTTAACTGCCGAGGCGCCTTCCGGAACTTCGACGCGGACGAGCACGCCTTTAATCACCAGGCGTTCGGCGGCGTTCTTGGCTTGCGTGAAATCCACTTCCAGCGCCGTGGCGATCACGCTGGTGCGGATGCCATTGGGACACGGCGCGCGAAACGTCTGCGCGACGGCGATCGCGGCGGCCAGCACCATGGTCGGCTGCGGCGGGTTGAGCGGATCGACGCCCGTGCCGTTGGCTGCGGCGGAAATCTGCTCTTGCCGCCGGCGCTGCTGCCATTCGCGTTCCAGGATCTCGCGCTGCTGCAGACAACATGCGAACGATGCGCCGGCGAGAATCACGACCCAATTCACGTAGAGCCACAGCAGCGTCATCGGCAGCAGACCCAGCGTGCCGTAGACTTCATTGTAATGGACGAGCTTGTTGATGTAGACGATGAACAACAGCTTCGAGAGTTCCCAGACCGTCGCCGCGAGTGCTCCGCCGGCCAGCGCGCAGAGAAATTTGACGCGGACATACGGCATCACCATGTAGAAGCCGGTGAAGCCCAGCGTGGTGAAGAGCGCCGGAATAACGTACTCGCCCAGCACGTGGAAATTTTCGAGATGGCCCGTCAGCGAAACCGAGACGACCAGCAACACCGGCGCCCAGACCACCAGGCTGGTCGTGATCGCCAGTCGCGTAAAGAATGGCCGCTCGACCTGCACGCGCCAGATCGCATTGAACGCCTGTTCGATGGTGCGGAAGAGCAGAAACGCCGTGACCATCAGCGCCAATCCGCCGCCGATTCCGACGGCTCCCATTTTTTCAGCGATCGGCCTGACGTTTTCGCGAAAGATTTCCTTGTAGCGCGACTGCTGCGAACTTTCGTCGTTCGGCAGCCACGACTCTTCGTCGTCGACGGTCAAGACCAGCTTTGACGCCAGCGAATCGAAGACTTCTTCCTGGCGTTCCTTGAATGTTCCCGTCGACAACACCGCCAGCACGATCGCGAGAATGGGCACCAGCGACGCCAGTGTGCTGTACGCCAGTCCCGGCGCGCGCAGCAGCACATCGCCGCGGACCAGTTCGTTGTAATAGAGCTGCACAAAGGACGGAACCTTTGGCACGGAAAAATGCGGGAGATGCGGACTGTGCGATCGTGGCGGCGTCGCGGAGTGCGGATCTGAAGTAGGTGCCGCCATCGATAAACCTGAGAGAAGAAAACTACTGTGTGTTTAGATCAGTCCGGTTGTCGAGCGCTGAATGCCGTTCTTCGACATTTGCCCCTCGACATTCCCGTCACTTTCTCCAATAAAACTCGCCCTTGTAAACCGTGTCCACCGCGCCTTCCAAAAACGGTGCGCCGACCGAATCGCTGCCCGTCTTCTCGAAATGGATGTTCAGTACCGCGCCGCTGGCGACGTGAACTTTAACCGGAGACGAATAGCCGTGAATCAATCCCGCCACAATCGCGGCAGCCGTCGAGCCTGTGCCGCAGGCGCCCGTCTCGTCTTCCACGCCGCGTTCGTACGTGCGGATCTTGATCTCGTTCTTGCCGGCGAGCTGGACGAAGTTCGCGTTGGTGCCCTTCGGCTTGAAGACTTCGTGGTAACGGATGCACGCGCCCATGGCCTTCACGTCGATTTTCGAAACGTCGTCGACGAACAACACCGCGTGAGGCACGCCGGTGTTCATGAAATGAATGTCGTACGGCTTGCCGAGCACATCGACAGCCTTGCGCAGTTCCAGTTTGGAAGGCTGCGAGAGCTGCACGCTCGCGGAGAGACCGTCGTCGGGAACCTTGGCATTGAGCGTCCCGGCCAGCGTTTCGATCTTCTGCGTGTTGCGCGCCGCGCCGATCTTCCGCGCGAAGACCGCGATGCACCGCGAACCGTTGCCGCACATCTCAGCTTCCGAACCGTCGGCATTGAAAATCCGCATGCGGAAATCATGCCCACTCTGGGTCGAAGGCTCGACGAGGATGATCCCATCCGCCCCGGCCGAAACGCGCCGCGGACACGCCGCCTTCGCCAGGTCAGGCAACTCCGCCTCCTTCAAAAACCGCTCGCGGTTATCGATCAGCAGAAAGTCATTGCCGGTGCCGGACATCTTGACGACGGGTATGGCCTGAACGCTCATGATGGGTCGCTCCTTGCCTATTAGAGATAGCATGTGGGAGGGATTTATCAACGTTCAACGGCGAGGGCGGGGGAAGTGGAATGTCGAATTCGGAATAACCGAGGAACCAGAGAATGCGTTATCCATGGTGCCACGGATGCGCGGACTCTTGAGCGTAGCGAAAGGGTCCGTTCATCCGTGCGGTGTGCACCGCAATGGCGGAGCGTCCCGCACGGATGAACGAACTTCCTTCGCTCGCGCTCAGGAATTTCGCGCATCCGTGGAACCAGAATCGCTCACCGCTTCGTGAACTTCAGCTTGTCACCCTCAAGCGTAATCTGCGCGCCGGAGAGGACGGCCAGCCACTTCAACATGTTGCCGGCATGCATCACGGCCGGCGGCATGTAGACGGGCTGGTCGCGCAGCTCCGCGGCCACGTCGATGACCGGCGGCGTGCCGGTCTTCTTGCCGACATTGACGGCGATGAACTGCGCGGCTTCGCCCACGCGCGTGGATTCGAAATCGGTGGCGATCAGCGCGTCGATGGCGTCGAGTTTCTGCATGACTTCCGGCGCCGGTTCGGGAAAGGGCTTCGCGGCGTAACGTTCCGTCAGCCGTTTCAGCCGCGCCTGCGCTTCCGGATCGGTGCTCGCGCGTATCGCCTTGAGCAGATACGGCGCGGCGGCGTTGCCGAATTTCGCCAGCGTTTCCGAACCGTGCTCGCGCACGCGGAAGTCGTCGGACGACAGTTCGACGATGGCAATTTTCAATTCACTCAGCTTCTTGTCGGGCAGCGTGCCGCTGGCGGACGCATCAGCGGCGTACGCATTGCGTCGGTAAACAAAAATCGCCTCGTCGCGGATCGTGTATTCCAAACCCAGCGGGCCGAGCAGCCGCGGCAGCGCGTCGGCCAGCGGCAGGTCGCTGAAATTCTGGTTGATGTCGCCCTGCTCGTCGTCGGTGATCGCTGGGTCGGTGAAGATCGCCACCGTCGCCATCTGCCGGAAATTGGCCAGCGCGTCGCTGAGCGTCGATTCGTCCAGCGCCAGCGTGATGCGCTTCTGCAGCCGCGCTTTCACGACCTCCTGCCAGTGCGGCGTGGACGGTTCCGCAACTGGCTTCTCAGGAGGAATCGGGCGGCCCGGCGGCGGCGGAGCGGGAAGCGGTGGCGCAGTATCGTCGGTCGCGGCAAAGCAGCCGGCGCCGAGCGAAATCAGAAGCAAAAGTGCAGCCGCAAACCGGACCATAGGTGCCTTGTCTACCACACCCGCGAGGATGCGAAAGCCGAATCTCTCCGTCCCGGAGGATGCCAGCGGTACAAACTGACGTTGTCTCCCGGAGTAGAATCGAGAACAATCGTTTTCGCACCGCTTAAAGGAGTAAGCTCATGAAACCTCTTCCTCTAAACCGCGCCGCTGCCCTGCTCATTCTATCCCTTATTAGCGGCGCGCTGCTTGCCGCGGACGGCGACGCGCCACTCAAGCCGCTGATGAAGGATTTCATGGGTCTCTGCGGACACACCATTCAGTTCAAGCCGGATTTGTACAGCCCGGCCGTGAAAGTTGTGCGCGACTACCATCCGATCGATTGGGACTTCGGCGACGACACCAGCTACAAAACCACGTTCCCCATGGCCCGCAACAAAGTCGACTGGCTGGGCGTTTACGGAAGCTGGAAAAAAGCCGGCTACACCACCGATGTCAGCCTGATGTTCGAGCCGGTCAAATCGGACAAGTGGAAGGACCTCCCCGCCGACACGCACGCCTACGGCGTGGCCTTCGCGAAGTACTTCGGGCCCTCGGGTCAGAACCTCGTCAGCTCAGCAGAAATCGGCAATGAGCCCGGCAAGTACGACGATGAGACCTACAAGAAAGTCTTCGAGAACATGGCCAAAGGCCTGCGCGAAGGCGATCCGAAAATGCTGGTCGTCACCTGCAACACGACGACCGGAAAAAGTCACGACTACGCCAAAAGCCTGACTTGCTTCGAAAACTTCGAGAAGCTCTACGACGTGATCAACATTCACACCTACGCGCAGGTCGAAGGCTGGCCCACGTGGAAACGCTCGTACCCGGAGGACGCGTCGATTCCGTACTTGAAGGACATCACCGACACGGTCGCGTGGCGCGAGAAGCACGCCAAGGGCAAGCAGATCTGGGTGACCGAGTTCGGGTGGGACGCGTCCACCAAACCCGCGCCGAAGACCGGCGATTTTGCGAAGTGGCAGGGCAGCACCGAAACGCAGCAGGCACAGTATATTGTCCGCTCGTTCCTGATCTTCGCGCGGATGCCCGTCGACCGCGCCTACATCTATTTCTTCGACGACAACGACGAGCCGCAGGTTCACGGCTCATCGGGCCTGACGCGGAAATTCCAACCCAAGCCCAGTTTCCACGCCGTCGCGCATTTGCAGAAAACGCTCGGCGAGTACCGCTTCACGAAAGTGATCCAGGAAAAGTCCGGCGACGTCTACGCCTACGATTTCACCAGCGCCGACAAACCCGAGAAGCACATCTGGGCCGTCTGGTCGCCGACCGGCAGCAACCGCACCGCGGAAGTTTCGCTCAGCGCCGACCCGAAGTTAAAACTGATCGCCGCCGAACAGATGCCGCTGAGCAAGGAGCCCGCCGCGAAAATCGAGGTGAAGACTGCAGGCGACAAACTAACCGTGCCAATCACGGAAGCGCCGGTTTATTTGATGTTTGAGGGGAAGTAAGTAGTAACGGCCGGGATTCGGGCTTCGGGATTAGGGAATCGGGATTCGTCGCGCAATCGCACTGGCGAATCCCGAATCCCGATCTTCACGCGGCTTTGCTTGATTATAAAAATCTCCCACCTGCCAGCAATGTGTCACAACGCACGCAAGAAAATTCACTCGTCGTCGTTACTGCTTCGTATGGATCGTGAATCAACGAATGCATTGCGCACACGTGTGGAGAAAGTTTATGAAACAGGAAGATTCAGAAAAATCTGCGCCGGAAACACCTCCAACCTCCGTTAAGCCACTTGCAGCAGCTACCCCACGCTGGCGGCAGATCCCGTGGTGGGCAGTGTCCATTGGTCTTCACTTCGTCGCCATCTTTCTGGTCTCATTGATCACGTGGACGGTCGTCAAAGACAACTCTCATTTCGTCGTCACCGATACAACGCTGCTGACACCTGAAAAACCGACCCAGGGAAACGGGCAGGCGGCGCCTCAGGAGGTACTGCAGTCCTCGCACGACACCCCGCCTACCGATCCGACTTCCAGTGAGGCGTTGGATCTTGTCATTCCTCCAGACATTTTGGCGAAAGCGGAACTGGGCGACCATTTTGAATCGATCAGTGCAGATGTTCCCGACACTCACGCCGCCTTTGGCAATCCCGATGCAAACCTGTTCCACAGCATCAACGGCAATGCCGACAGTTCAGGTGGCGGCGGTACAAATGGTGCCAGTTTGGAAGAAGTGCTTGGCGTTGGAGGCCAAATTCAATCCGGGCGGGGCACAGGCGGCGGATGGGGCGGCGGTTCGGGAACAGGCATTGGTGTCAATAGCGGCGTAGGCAGGGGAAGTTTTGGCAATCGCAATGGCAGTGGCCGACGAGTGATGATCAAGCGGCACGGCGGCAACAGCAGCGGCGAGAGCTTCGCGCGACGCTCCACCAACGATGCGTTGCAGTTGCCCGGCGTTAACTCCGCGCTCTGCTGGCTCGCCGCCAACCAGGCGCCCGATGGCCGCTGGAATTGCCGCGAGCACAAAGGCAAATCTTATGACACCGCGGTGACCGGCCTGGCGCTGCTCGCGTTTCTGCGCGCTGGACAGTCCGATACCAGCGGGCGCTATCAGAAGAATGTGCAACGCGCGATGGACTGGCTCAAGTCGCAGCAGCACGCCAACGGACAGATGACCGACAGTGGCGACAAGTCCGCGTACTCCCATGCCATTGCCGGGTTGAGTCTGGCAGAAGCTGCGAAGCTCAGCAAGGATGCCTCCGTTCGCCGCGCGGCTGAAGGCGCGCTGCGCTGGAGCTGCAACGAAAGCCAGCCCGCGGATGCGTGGAACGCCTGGCGCTATGCGGGTCCCGTTCGCGATGGCGATTTGTCGGTCACGGGCTGGTATCTGTTGCAACTCAACTCGGCTCGAGAAGCCGGCCTGGATGTGCCCGACACCGCCCTGCAGAAGGCACGTCAGTTTGTGAGCAGCGTGGCTTCCCGTTCCGAGACAGGCGACATGATCTACCGGTATCGCCCCGGCGGCACGTCTAACGCGCGCTTGAATGCCATCGGCGGCGTGTGTTGCAATCTCCTGGGCATGCAAAACAGCGCCAGCGGCAGTGACTTCGCCGCAACGCTTGAGGCTGACAAGCCGGATCTGTATGGCTGGTACTACGGCAGCTTGTATGGAGCACAACAGCGCAATGGTGATTGGCCGCGTTTGAACCGGTTGGTGCAGCAGAAACTCACGGCATCCCAGAACCGCAGCGGACCGGCACGCGGAAGCTGGGATCCGGCGGGTGAGTACTCCGATCAGTGGGGCCGCGTGGGGCAGACGGCGTTGGGTGTGCTTTGCCTGGAAACCTTGCACGGCCTCAGCCCCGCGGCGCAAGTCGCTGCCGCCGCGACGCCCAAAGACGTGGCTCGCGCGGATCAAGCCCCGGCACCCGACGCGGCTTCGGTCCCGGCCGCGGAACCGGGGAGTGGCGAACTCTACGAACAACTCACTGAGAGTGGATTCACTGTCACGCAGGGCGACGATGCGCTCTCCACATTTGCCATCGATGTCGACACGGCGTCGTATTCCAACGTGCGGCGCATCCTGCGTTCGGGCATGCGTCCGCCCAAGGGCGCCGTGCGCATCGAAGAGATGATCAACTACTTTCCTTACACCTACGAAGCGCCGAATGACGGCAGCGCCTTTGCCGTCCATTGCGAAATCGCTGATTGTCCGTGGGAAGCGCAGCACCGCCTGGCACTCGTAAATTTGAAAGGCCGTGAGATTCCCTGGGACCAACGCCCGGAGAGCAACCTGGTCTTTCTCATCGACGTCAGCGGCTCGATGAACGCCGAGAACCGGCTGCCGCTGGTTAAAAAATCGTTGAACATGCTCGTCGACCGTCTGGGAGCGAAGGATAGCGTGGGCATCGTGATCTACGCTGGCGAGACCGGCGTCAGGCTGCAGCCGACTGCTTGTGACCACAAGGCGGAGATCAAGTCCGTCATCGATGGCCTTGGTGCTGGCGGCGGAACGAACGGCGGCGCGGGCATCGTTGAGGCGTACCGCCTGGCCTCGGAGCATTTCATCAAGGGCGGCACCAACCGCGTGATCCTCTGCACCGATGGTGATTTCAACCTCGGGATCTCAAACCAGGAAGGACTCCACGCCCTGATCACGGAGAAAGCCAAGAGCGGCGTCTTCCTCACCATCATGGGATTTGGCATGGGCAACTTGAAAGATTCGACGCTTGAAATGCTCGCCGACAAAGGCAACGGAAACTACGGTTACATCGATAACGAAGGTGAGGCGAACAAAATCTTTGTCAATCAGATCGGCGGCACCCTGATCACCATCTGCAAGGACGTAAAGATCCAGGTTGAATTCAATCCCGCCGCAGTTACGGCGTGGCGGCTGGTGGGCTACGAAAACCGCGTGATGGCGGCGAAGGAATTCCGCGATGATAAGAAGGATGCCGGCGAACTCGGCTCCGGCCACACCGTCACGGCGCTCTATGAAATCGTGCCCGGTTCATCTGGTCTCGCAGGTAAGGGCAGCATGCCGCTGAAGTATCAGAAAGACGGCGATCTTAGCCCCGACGCCGAAGGTGGCGATCTGTTCACCGTTTACGTCAGGCACAAACTTCCCGAGGCCGAACAGGCAACCGAAATGAATGTCCCCTTCGTCGACAAGGGCGCCAATTGGAAAAACACCAGCGCCAACTTCCGGTGGGCTGCCGCAGTCGCCATGTTTGGCATGCAATTGCGCGGATCAGAACACAAAGGCGCCTGCGATTGGCCACTCATCCGCAAGACCGCCGAAGAGTCTCTGGGAACCGATCCCGGCGGATACCGCGCGGAATTCCTCGAACTGATCGGTAGGGCCCAAGGCGTTTCCGTCCAGCCCATCCCGGCGGACCGCGACTTCTAAGGCGACGTACCGGGATTCGTTGCGCATCCGAATGTCGAATCCCGAATCCCGGCCGTTCACGCTTTCAGCGCGGCAGATCCTTGCTCGTCCGCACCGGCTTACCGCCGGGAATCGCGAAGGCTTCGAAGCGCGCGGTGATGGCTTTTCCGGCTGGGACGCGCATCAGCTTCTCCTTGCGTTCGCGGGCGAAGGGGAGATTCGTGAAGGGCTCGACGGCCGTCGCGTAACCGTTGCCGAACCACGGTGAGTTTTTGCCGCCGGCTTCCTGCCAGATCCAGACAACGGGAAATTGGCGCTTGTTCCAGCGCATGCCGAAGCCGACTTTCAGCTTCGGATTGACCAGCGCGTACCAGCCTTCGATCAAATCTTCCAAATAGAGCATGCGGCCTTTGCCGCTGCGCGGCACGGGCGCTTTGGAAAAATCTTCGCGTTCGCCTTTGTACTCGCCGATGGGCCAGGAGGTGCGGTGCTTCAGATTTACGTTCAGCGTTTTGGCGTTGGCGTAGAGCCGGCAATCACGCGACAGAAACGGCGCACCGAATGCCGGGTGATGTCCCCACATGATGTCCAGCCCGAGCCGCCCGAAGTTGTGCGCGGTTTCGTCGATCGTTACGACCGGGCTGCCGGAATTCAGCGTCATGTGCCGTTCCAGCACAAACGGCGTCTGCCGCGTGCGGCAGGTGAAGCAGACGGAAATCCGCGCCGGCGAGTCCTCTTCAATGCGCACGTCCCACGCCAGTCCCCAGACCTCGCCGTGCTGGTACAAATCCGTGCCGTAGGCTTCGACGGGCTTCGAACCGTGCGGAAACAGTTCCTGCCAGCCGCCGGAATAATAATGCCCGAACGCCTTCAGCGCCTCCTGCGGCGGTTGTGAGGAATCTTCCTTCACCGGGCCGTTGGGATTGGCCCACATAAAATCCACGTCCAGCGGCTTGTAGAGAAACTCCACGATGTCCGCGCCGCGTCCCGCCAGCACCGTGACACGCAAGAGCTCATTCTGCAGCACGACGGCCCGCTGCCCCCAGAGCGTCGCGTCGGTCTCGATGCGGCAGCCGTGGTTGCGCTTGGGGAGGACGTTGGGTTTAACGATGGGCATGTGAGGGCGCTCGCTCCGGAGTCGTGGAAGAGATTTTTAATGGAATGGAGCAGAATAACCCGTCCACGGTGCGCTGTCCAACCACGCCGCCGTGGCGGACGACCGTGCAAAAAATTTACGCACGTTATAATTCGCGACTGCAAAACCGGTTGCTTGCCATTACAAAACTACGTGCGTCAGACCAACCCGCGAAATTTCAGGAGACGGTCCCATGTCAGAAGCATCCAAAGTCCACATCTTCATTAGTAAGGGGCGGTTCCAGTCGATGGAGCAGCTGCGCAAGTTTGTCGACGAAACGTACACGGAAGACGGCGACACCGAACCTTCGCCGTTCAACAACGAAGTCCGGATCTCCAGTTTCTCGCCGGACCACCTTCAAGCCATTCACAAGCCGCAGGCGGTTCCCGTTCGGGAATTGCTGGCCACCGCGCCGCATGCAGACCAGTTCCTCACCAAATTGACTGCCGAGAAGGTGGCCAACGTGGCGATTTGCGTCTACGCCCCCAACGTCGTCCGTTCGCCGTCGAGCGCCTCGATTGAATACCTGGGCGCGTTTGACTACACCGAATAATTCCGGTCACATGGACAGGAATAACAGGAGTTTTGCTTCATGAAGAAAGTGCTGGTTGCCGGCGACATCAATGTGGACGTGATGATGGGCGGGCTGCAATCGCTGCCCGTCGTCGACAAGGAAGTGATGTGCGAGTCATACGACGTGGTGATGGGCTCGTCGGCGGTGATCTGCGCCGCCGCGTACGCGTCGCTGGGCGGCAGTGCTTCGTTTCTGGGATTGGCGGGAAACGATGACTACGGCAACTTCATGCTCAAAGGCATGAAGGAACTGGGCATCCACACCGACCGGGTGCTGCGCACCGATAAATTCCGCACGGGCGTCACGGTCAACATGATCTTCGGTAACACGCGCACGCAGGTCACCTACCCGGGCACAATCACCGAATTCGACGGCAGGGACATCACCGCGGAGACGCTCAGCGGCTTCGATCACATCCATTTCGCCGGACCGTACCAGCAGACGAAACTGCGCCCGGAAATCACGCGCCTCTTGAAACTCGCCGCCGCGCAGAAGATGACCTCGTCGCTGGATCCCCAGTGGGATATGACGGAGAAGTGGGATTACATGGACCAGTGGCTGCCACTGCTGACGTACCTCTTTGTCAATGAAGGCGAAGCGCTCTCGATGACCAAAGCCGCGTCGCTGGAAGAAGCCTGCAAAACCCTGCAGTCGAAAACGCACTGCGCGGTTTTGAAGGCGGGCAAGGACGGCTCGATGGTCTTCGCCGACGGCAAAATTCATCATGTCGCGGCGCGGAGCGTCAAGGTCGTTGACACGACCGGCGCGGGCGACTGTTTTGACGCCGGGTTTCTTTTCGGTACATTCGAGAAAAAGCTGCCCGTCCAGGAAGCCTTGAAAATCGGCAACGCCACCGGTTCGCGCAGCTGCATGTTTGGCGGCGGCGTCGCGCACCGTTCGACGTACGACGACATCGTGAAATTTCTGGCGCAACACTAAGGAGTCGTGATGAACGCATTTGAAGCGCTGCTGAGCCTGCCGGACGCCGAGAAGAAAACCAGGGGCGTCGAACACACGCCGCGGGAGATCGCGCAGCAACCGTCGACATGGGCCAAGGCCGCAGAGTTGCTCCAATCGCGCAAGAGAGAGCTCGGTGAATTCCTGGCGTCGTCTGGACTGACTGGCAGCAAGAAAGCGGAACTGATTCTCACCGGCGCGGGCTCCTCGGAGTTCGTCGGCAACGCCGTCGCGCCGGGATTGCGCAAGCGCCTGAAACGCTCGGTGGTCTCCGTCTCCACGACGAATTTCGTCACGCATCCCAGTCTCTTCGTGCCGGGGCTCGATTACGTGGTCCTCTCGTTCGCGCGCTCGGGAAATTCGCCGGAATCGATGGCCACGTACGATCTGGTCAAGAAGGTCTCGCCCCAGACGAAGCAGATCGCCATCACCTGCAACAAGGAAGGCGCGCTCGCCCGCGCTGCGAAGAAGGATTCCGGTTCCTACTACATCGAACTGCCCGAAGAGACCAACGACCGCTCGCTGGTGATGACCAGCTCGTTCACCACGATGGCCTTCACCGCCGCGGGCTTGGGGTTGCTCGACAAGCCAGACGAACTGACCAAGACCGCCTTTGCGCTCAGCTCCGCCGGCGAGCACATCATCAAGGAATACGGCACGGTGCTGCAGAAATTCGCCGACGCGCCGTTCAACCGCGCCTGTTTCCTCGGCTCCGGCACGCTCAATGGCGCGATGCAGGAATGCCATCTCAAGCTGCAGGAGATGACCGAAGGCCGCGTCGCCGCGATGTTCAATTCGTTCACTGGCCTGCGACATGGGCCGCAGGTCTTCGTCAACAAAGAATGCGCCGTGATCGCCGCGCTCTCCAGCGACGCCTACGTCCGCAAGTATGAACTCGACATGCTGCGCGAACTGAAAGCCAAGAAGCAGGGCAGTGCGACACTGGTGATCTGCGATCGCGCCACCGCGGAGATCCGCGACCTGGCCACCGACGTGATCGAACTGTTCCCCGGCGGCAACGCCGTCGACGACGATTTCCGCGTCATGACCGACGTGATGGTCGGCCAGATCCTCGGCACCTTCACCTGCCTCCGCTGCGGTCTGAAGCCGGACAACCCGAGCGTGAGCGGAACGATCAACCGAGTGGTCCAGGGCGTGACGATTTACGAGTACAAAAAATAGGACGGCACTTAGCTCTTGGCTCTTGGGAGTGATCCAGTAACGCTCCCAGACGGGCGAAGCCGCTAGCGCCAATCAGCCAAACAAATCCGAGGTCAGTAAAAAGACGCATTGCCCTAACGATCCCAAGAGCCAAAAGCCAGGAGCCAAGAGCCAACTCATGTCCACCGCACTACTGCAGTCCATGGTGAAAGCCCAGAAGCAAGGAAAGGCCGCGGGCATTTACTCGATCTGTTCGGCCAACAAGTACGTGCTGGAAGCCTCGATGATGCAGGCCAAGCGAGACAACTCGGCCGTCTGCATCGAATCGACGTCCAACCAGGTCAATCAGTTTGGCGGCTACACGGGAATGACGGCGGCGCAGTTCGCGGCGTACATGAAGGACATCGCCAAACAGGTGGGGCTGGGCACTGACAAGATCATCCTCGGCGGCGATCACCTCGGACCGAACGCATGGCAGAAGGAACCGGCCAAACCGGCGATGGAAAAAGCGCTCGAGCTCGTCCGCAGTTGCGTGCTCGCCGGTTACACCAAGATTCATCTCGATGCCAGCATGCGCTGCGCCGACGATCCGGGCGGCAAGCACACGCCGCTGGCCGAAGAGACCGTGACCGCGCGCGCCGCCGAAATGTGCGCCGCGGCCGAAGAAGCCTACGCGACACTGCCCAAGGGTTCGCCGGCGCCCGTTTACATCATCGGCACGGAAGTTCCCGTTCCCGGCGGTGAGCAGGCCGATCACGCCGGCATCGCGGTGACGAAGACCGAGGACGCCGAGCGGACCATCGCCGTCAGTCGCGAAGCGTTCAAGAAGCGCCGCCTCGACGCCGCGTGGGAGCGCGTCATCGGCGTGGTGGTGCAGCCGGGCGTGGAATTCTCCGACAACACCGTTTTTCCCTATGAGCGCGCGAAGGCCAAGGCGCTTTCGCAGGTGATAGAAAAACACGAAGGCCTCGTCTACGAAGCCCACTCCACCGACTACCAGACCGCGCAGGGTTTGAAGGAACTGGTCGAAGACCACTTCGCGATCCTGAAAGTCGGACCGTGGCTGACGTTCGCCTTTCGCGAAGCCGTCTTTGCGCTGGCGGAAATCGAACGCGAATGGCTCAGCGACAACGACAACGTCAGCCTCTCGCGCATCCGCATGATTCTCGACGAAGTGATGATGGAAAATCCCGTTTACTGGAAGCCCTACTACGTCGGCGACAATGGCTACGTCCGCTACGCGCGCAAGTTCAGCTACAGCGACCGCTCGCGCTACTACTGGCCGCAGCCGAAGCTCGACGCCGCGCTGACCAAGCTCGTCAACAATCTGACTGCGCATCCCGCGCCGCTGACGGTGCTCTCGCAGTTCATGCCGCCGCAGTACGAACTCGTCCGCGCCGGCAAAATCGCCAATGAGCCGAAGGCGCTGCTGCACAGCAAGGTGATGGAAGTGACCGGCTACTACGCGAAGGCCTGCGGCGCGAAGTAGTGCTGTTATCGCCGGGCTCTGCGACCGGCGGCGGCCCGCCTGCGATTGTGGCGCTGCACTTGCCCAGTCAGTTCGCTGCGCATCGCTGACGGAGCCTTGCCGGCGAATTTGCGGAACTGGCGGCTGAAATAGAACGGGTTTTCAAACCCGCACTGTCGCGAGATCTCCTGGATCTGCAGCGTTGAAAAGCGGAGCAGCTCTGTCGCCGCATCAATGCGTTTTTGCAGCAGATAATGCAGCGGTCCGGTGCCGAACTCCCTGCGGAAAACCTGGCGCAGGTAGTCGGGACTGATGAACAACTTTCGCGCCAGCTCAGCGATCGTTAATGGCTGGCCGTAGTGCCGGTCGATCAGCGCACGGGCCTTGTGCGCGAGCGAATCGGCGGGCCGTCGCCGGGCGTAGCGCTCGTTCAAGTCGAGCGTGATGAGTCCGGCGATCAACTCCAACCGGCTGCGCGCGCTGCTCGATCCATCTTCGAGCGCCGCTTGAAATCTCTTCGCCAGCGCCAGCAGTTCACGCCCCGCCGGAAAGCTCCCGACACGCACGTCTTCAGCGCCGCAGCCCATCAGGCCGAAGCAGAGGTGAATGCCCGGCCGGCGCTGCGTGATCCAATGCTCTTCGCCGGGCTGATATGTAAAAACCGACTTCGGACCATACTCAAACGACTCCGCGCCGTGAAACAGCGTGCCCTCGCCGCCGATGTTAAAGACCACTTCCGTACACGCATGCCGATGGCGTACGCAGGTGTATGGCGCGTGGACGATGTGTTGGAAGGCGAAGAGGCATTCCAGATCGGCCATGTTCGAATCTCCGGTTTGTGCAGGCGTACTACTCCGCTCCGTCCATTCATTAGGAGCTCGTCACAGCGTAGTATTCCCGCAACCTCATACGGAGACAAGCCCATGAACGACGATGATCTGCGCGAAACTTTTGCCCGCGACGGCGTATTGATTCTCCCCGATTTCTATAGCCCTCATGAACTGGCGGCAATGAACGCTGTGATCGATCAACTGCTCGCCGAGCCTCTGGAGACCGGAACACGCCAGCCGAATTTCTACGCACAGAATTACCAGACCGACGTGCAAGGCCTCGGCGTCGAAGCATCGAAGCACCCGGCGTTCATCGAATTCCAATCCAACGCGCGTTTGAAAGCGCTCACGAAAGCAGCACTCGGCACGGAATTCATCGACGAATACCTGCTCGTCCAGTGCACGCGCGCGGGCACGGGACAGGCGTGGCATCAGGATTCCAGCGACCCGAAGAATTTTGTGCTCAACCGGCTGATCTACACCCGCGACATCGCCCCCGAGATGGGCCAAATCGTCGTCGTCCCCGGCTCGATCCACCGCGGCCGTATCCCTGCGGGCGGGCATCAGGATTCCCTGCCCGGAGAAGTCGCCATCGCGCCCAAGGCGGGAACGGTGGTGCTGATGAGCACCTACTGCTGGCATCGCGTCACAATCAACACGACCCGCACGCCGCGCGTGTCAGTGAACTACCGCGTCCGTCCGGAAGGTGCGCCCGCGGAACTCACTGCCGTCGCCAATTTCCGCAACGGCCAATTCGATTTCCGCACGAAAGTCGCGTCGGAGTAAGCGCTACTTGCCGTCGCTGACGTCGGATTGCAGGCGCTTCAACGCCGCCGCGTTGGCATAGACGCGGCGGTTGCCGGTCACCGGCGGATCGGCGATGCAGTCGCCCGCTCCGGCCGGCAGGTGCGGCGGATCGCCCAGCCAGTCGCTGCGCTGAAAATCGGTGACGAAGACCACGGGCGTGGACCCGCTCCACAATTCTTCCAGCCGCTTCTGGTCGATCAGGTACGTCAGTGGTGGGCCGGGAAACTTCGGCGGCGGACGACGCGTGTCGTCGCTCATCACGTAGACGAAACGCGACGCACCACTCTTCTCGCGGCCCAGGTAATACGCGATGCCTGCGCTGGCGCCGATCTCCTTCGAACCTTCCGAAATCCAGATGCAATCCGCGCCAACCTTGTCGCGGATGCTCATAACCAGTTTCTTCGACGAGAGCACGTGGTCGTAATCGGCGAAGCCGGAGACGTTCATTATGTCGGCGGTGCCAAACAGCAGCCCCACCGCCAGGATCGCGGCCATCGGTCGGCGGCTCATCAGTAATCCACCGCCGAGCAGCAATCCGCCGCCCATCAGCAGCGCCACGCGCGGAATCAGCACCAGTTCGCCGGGCGACGAAGCCAGATCGGGAATCGCTTTCAGCCAGCCGGCGAGGAAGAAACTGACGCCCAGCATTACTGCGCCGATGCCGCAGAGTGTCAAGAACGCGGAAATGCGGCTGCGGTTGGATTGGAATTGATCCGACTGCGCCCACCACCCGGCCGTGAGTATCACGTACGGCAACACACACGGCAGACTGTAATAAATCAGCCGCGACGGCATCGGCAGAAACGCGACCACCGGCAGCAGCGCGCCGAAGGACAGCAGCGTCACCGCGTCGCGCAACGCCGATGGACGCGCGCTACGTGGCACGATCGCGCGGCAGAACCCGGCGACCTGCGGCAGCAGCAGGCTCCACGGCGCCAGCCAGATGATGGTGATCACGATGTACTTCCACCAATTCACTTTCACCACGCTGTAATCCGGCGGCCAGCGGCGGTCGAACGCGCGGTCAAAATGTTCGCTCTTCAGCATGTACCAGATCGTGCCGGGCATCTTGTGTTCGAGCAGGAACATCCACGGCCCGATCACCGCGACGATCACCATCAGTCCCAGGATCGGCCGGCTGGCGCGCAGCAGCGCCTTGTCGCGATACCAGGCGATGAAACACAGCAGCGCCGCCGCTGGGAACGCGATGCCGATCAGCCCCTTGGCCATCACCGACAACCCGACGATGGCATAAAACGCGACCCACAGCGACGTGCGCGTCCGCGCCTGGATTGCTTTCCAGAGCACATACAAAGAGGCGAGATTCAACACCGAGAGCAGCGCGTCGATCAGCAATTGATGGCAGAACAAATACCAGCCCGTGGCGATGGCTAGCATGATCGCCGCCGACCGCGCCGCGCGGATGCCGAAGAGTTCCCGTGTCCACTGCCACGCCAGCACCACGCCCAGCCAGCCGACAATCACCAGCGGCAGCCGCGCCGCCCATTCGTTGATGCCAAAGATCGAATAACTCGTCGCGATCATCCAGTAGAACAGCGGCGGCTTGTTGAGGTACTGCGCGCCGTTGAGCTTGGTCAGGATCCAATCGCCGCTGGTCACCATCTCGCGCGCGACACCCGCGAAGTGTCCTTCGTGCGGCTCGTACAGGCCGTAGTCGCCGACGCCCCAGACCATCACCGCAAAAATCGCCGCAAGCAGAATGGCGTCCAGAAACGTCGCTGCTTGCGCAGGCGCCGTGTCCGTCGCGGGGGCCGTTTCAGAACTCAAATTCATGGCGGCGAATGATAGGGAATTGTGGCGTGATCACAACTGAAAGGAGGCTAGTCCGCATGGTTGTCCTTGCGCTTGAGATGCTCGATGCTCTCTGGCTTGACCAGCGTCCAGGTGGGAAATTTCGGTGTCAGCGCCGGATCGTCGCTCCGGCGCATCCAGCCTTCCAGGCGCATCTTCATTTCTTTTAATGCCACAGCCGCCGTGGGTTCGTGAGCTACGTCGCGCAACTCGTGCGGATCGTTTTTCAGATCGAAGAGCTGGATTTCCTCGAGCACCGGCGGCTTGAAATATTTTTTCTCTTCTTCGGTCTCCTTGAAATCCTTCTCCAGCGACTCGAGCTTCTTCCCCGCGCGGTGCGGGCGCAGCACGAGCTTCCAGTCCTGCGTGCGGACCATGCGGAAGGCGTAGCCGGGCCACGCCATCTCGTCTTCGAACTCACAAAAGACATCGTCGCGGAATTTCGGCTCCGGATGCTCGCTCTTCAGCAGCGGCAGCAGCGTCTGCCCGGAGAAATTCGCCGGCGGCGTGACTCCCGCGAGGTCCAGCCACGTTGGCCCCAGATCGATGCTCGAGACCAGCGCGTTGGAGACGCCCTTCCATTTCTGCAGCGCCGGCGGCGCGTGGATGATGAACGGCACGCGGATCGATTCGTCATCCGGCAGCACTTTGCCGAAGTAGCCATGGCTGCCCATCATCCAGCCGTTGTCGCTCAGGTAAATCACGACGGTGTTCTCGGCGAAGCCGTTTTCCTTCAGCGCCTGCAGCACAAGCCCGGTCTGCTCGTCCATGTGCGTGATCGCCGAATAGTACTGCGCCCATGGCCGGTCGGCGTGCTCGTCGGGCGGAAACCCGGGCGGATGCAGATCGCGCGACAATTCCTTGTACGGTTCGCAGCAGCGTTCTGGAATCGGCCGCTGCGGCGTGTGCGGCGCCGTGAACGCCAGCCACAGAAAAAACGGTTTGCCGTCGGTACTGCTCCTGCGTTCGTGGAGGAACTTCACCGCGTCGTTCGCGAACAGTTCGGTGACGTGCCCCGGTTCTTCTTTGATTTTGTCGCTGAAGCCGTGCGCGAGTTCCGGGTTGACGTAGTTGTCCGCGCCGTGCGGCATCCACGTGCGCACTTCTTCAAAGCCGCACCTCCACGGCACGGGTTTGATGTGCCATTTTCCGATCAGCGACGTGAAGTACCCCGACTGCCGCAGCAGCTCTACCGCGGTCGGCTGCCCGAAACCATTGCCGGCCTCGACCGTCCACGTCTTGTTCGAAAAATACCCGCTCTGGTGCGAGAACAATCCCGTCACCAGCGCCGCGCGGCTGGGGCAGCACATGGAAATCGCGACCGTCCCTTGCGGAAACAGAATCCCACTGGCCGCCAGCGCGTCGAGATTTGGCGTGAGGATCTGCGCGTTTTTCTCCGCGCCGAGCGCATCCCAGCGCTGATCGTCGGAGAGGATGAAGAGGATGTTCGGCCGCGACTCCGCCGCGCGCACCGCGGAGCTCGCGAAGAGTATCACGGCAAAAAGATGGAGAGCGCGCATGGGGATCATGGTAGTGAGACGTGGGACGGGGCGGTTCCTTCTAAAAGTTACTCCCCAATGATCTTGATCAGCACGCGCTTTTTCCGGTTGCCGTCGTACTCGCCGTAAAAAATCTGCTCCCACATGCCAAAGTCGAGCTTTCCATCGGTAATCGCCACGACAACCTCTCGTCCCATCAACTGCCGCTTGAGATGCGCGTCGGCGTTGTCCTCGCCCGTGCGGTTGTGCTCGTAACCGGCGACCGGTTCGTGCGGCGCGAGCCGCTCCAGCCACTTCTCGAAGTCGCGCAGCAGTCCGCTCTCGTCATCGTTGATGAAGACGCTGGCCGTGATGTGCATTGCATTGACGAGAACCATGCCCTCCATCACGCCGCTCTTCTCAATTGCCGCCTCAACGCTCGGCGTGATGTTGACGTACCCGCGCCGGTTGGGAATCTCGAACCACAGTTCTTCGCGATAGGATTTCATAGAATTGAATTCCTAAGCTCTAATTTCCCCGCGTGGGTGGGGAGCCCAAACGGGCCTCTGCACTAATCCAGCGACAACCCCGCGAGCCGGGTTGCGTCAGCAACAAGAAGCTCCAAGACAGAAT
Source organism: Planctomycetota bacterium (assembly GCA_038227875.1). Classification (GTDB taxonomy): domain Bacteria; phylum Planctomycetota; class SZUA-567; order H5-PLA8; family H5-PLA8; genus JBBRPR01. The sequence continues at coordinate 11,152 of JBBRPR010000069.1, read as the reverse complement.
CGCCAACTTCTAAAAAACTTCCGACTTCGAAGCGCTCCCGGACAATCGTTGCTTCTCCTCGCGGGGAGGGTAGTGCTTTTTCCTCAGTCCTCAGTCCTTCCGTTTTTTCGACATTCGACATTCAACATTCCATCACTTCCCAAAAACCTCCGCATTCACCGCCTTCACCTCCCCGTCCTTCGCCACAACCTCAATCGGCAGCGAGAGCAGCAATTCCTCCGGCTTTTCGCAGACGTGATCGTTGCAGGCCTGGAAGTGCACGCGCACCAGCAGCGCATGTTTGCCCAGCGGAGCGTCGGGGCTCACAGTCAGCGTCGCCTTCGCCAGCACTGCGCCGCTGTGCACTTTCAGTTCGCCGCCGAGCTCCGGCGCCGTGAGTGTTTTCGGCGCCGGGAATTCGGGATCGCTCAGCTTGCCGAGATTGCGGCTGCGCAGCGTGTAGCCGGCGGCGATGGCGCTCATGTCATCCGGCGTTTCGGCCTGGATGTGCCAACCGCTGTCGATCGTGTAACGCACCGCGATCGGCACACTGTTGCCGCGCCGCAAGGCGCTGACCCCGGCGAAGAGTTCGATCTTCACCGAGCCCTTTTTGAAGAACGACTCGTCTCGCACATCTTCCGGCAGATGCACTTCCTCGCCGCGCCGCTTCTTCGCGTCGAGCTGCAGCGCGAGCGCTTCGATCAGGCTCTCGGTCGCCTGCGGCGCGCGTTCCATCAGGCCCTGGAATTCCTTGATGATCGCCGTTGCCTTCTCGCCGTAACGTTTCTCGCCGCTGAGTTCTCCCAGCCGCACCAGCGCGATCGCCGCCCAGCCGTTGCCGGAGGGAATCGCCTTGTCCGTCGGATCCTTCGTGCGCGCGAGCAGCTTCTCATGGTCGTCGGCGGTGAAGTAATAGCCACCCTTCTTCGGATCGCTGAAATGCTTGTCCATCAGCGCGATCAGTTCGACGGCTTCGGCCTTCCACTTCTCGTCTTTCGTCGCGTCGTAAAGATCCAGGCACGCGACGGCGAAGAACGAATGGTCGTCGAGGTACGCCGGCAGCTTGCTCTGCCCCTTGCGATGCGTCGCCAGCAGCCGGCCTTCGGGTGTGCGCGAATTATTGAGCAGGAACTCCGCCGCCTTCACCGCCGCGTCCTTGTAGCGCGGTTCCTTGAGCAGGATCGACCCGCGCGCCAGCGACGAGATCATCAGCGCGTTCCACGAGGTCAAAACTTTGTCGTCCAGCGCCGGCCAGACGCGCTTGATGCGCACCGCCAGCAGCTTCGCCTTCCAGCCGTCGACCTGCTTGCGCAGCGCCGCTTCGTCGAGGTTCAAGCGCTTGGCGTGCTCGGACAGAGGCTTGGTCAGATGCAGAATGTTCAAGCCCGTGTCGTGGCCGCTGGCTTCCTCCTTGAAGTTTCCGCCTTGAGCCACGTTGAAAATCGAACAGAACGTCGCCGCGTCGGCGCCCAACAGCGTGTCGAGCTCCTTCTTGTCCCAGACGTAAAACTTTCCTTCTTCCCCTTCGCTGTCGGCGTCGAGCGACGAATAGAAACCGCCGTCCGGCGCGGTCATTTCGCGCAGCACCCAATCATAAGTGTCGCGCGCGACGCGTTCGTACTCCGGATTTTTGTACGTCACGCTCGCGATCGCGTAAGCCTTCGAAAGCAGCGCGTTGTCGTACAGCATCTTCTCAAAATGCGGCAGCAGCCAGCGCTCGTCGGTGGAGTACCGATGGAACCCGCCGCCGACGTGATCGTGAATTCCGCCCAGCGCCATCTGGTCGAGCGTCAGCGTGTTGATCGTGTCTGCCACGGTGCCGGTCTCGCCGGCGCCGAGCACCTCGCGGATCTCCAGCAGCATCGGCAGGCCGTTGTTGGGCGGAAACTTCGGGCGACTGCCGAACCCGCCGCGCTGTGTGTCGAAGTTCTCATTGAGCTGCTGCACGGCGTCGCCGAGCATCGTGTCGTCGAGCACGCCGTCGGAGGGAATGCTCTTGCTCGCCAGCGATTCGCGCACCGCTTCGCTGATCCGCTCGGCATCGTGCTGGACCTTGTCGTTCTGTTGTTTCCAGACGTCGGCGACCTTTGTCAGCAGCGTGCCGAACCCCATGCGGCCGTAGCGGTCTTCCGGCGGAAAGTACGTCCCGCCGAAAAACGGTTTGCCGTCCGCCGTCATGAACACCGACATCGGCCAGCCGCCCTGCTGCGTGATGAGCTGGACGACGGTCATGTAGATCTCGTCGACGTCCGGGCGCTCTTCGCGGTCGACTTTGATCGAAATAAAATCCTGGTTAAGAACGTGTGCGACGATCTCGTTCTCGAACGATTCGCGCTCCATCACGTGGCACCAGTGGCACGAGCTGTAACCGACAGAGAGGAAGATCGGTTTGCCTTCCTTGCGCGCCTTGGCGAACGCCTCCTCGCCCCACGGATACCAGTTGACCGGGTTGTGCGCGTGTTGCAGCAAGTACGGGCTGGTCTCGTGGATTAGTGCGTTGGTGTATTTATGTTCGCCGGTCTTTGCTGCGCTCACGGAAGGCTCCTTCGGGTCTGCTTTGGATTCAGGAGGAACGGGAAGGGAAGGGGGACCGGGCTCAGGCGGAGTCTCCAGCGCGCCCGCGCCAGTTCCCAGCCCTGCGAATGCCGCTAAAATAAGCGCGTGAAACAAGCAACGCGTCATGGTCCCTCCTACGAAGCGGCTAGGCTGTCACAACCGCAGAAGGGATGCAAGCGCAATCGTACCCAAGCGCATTTCCCTTCGGGCCACGTGGCCCGAAGGGAACTGTTAACCCGCCGTGAACTTTCACAATCCCGTACAACCCTGCGGAAGCCGTGTAAAATCGCCGATTTAGTATAAGGTTGCATCCGTTGAAACGTCGAGATAGCGTAAGACATTATCCGCAGAGTTGGTGCGGCAGGGAAGGTGCGCGGTGGGCGATTTCATCAATTCAATGCTCGGCAACGCGCTCTACGGCGGCCTCATTTTAACGCTCATCGTCTGCGGCATGGGCGTCCCGATTCCCGAAGAAGTCACCTTCATCAGCGCCGGACTCATCGGCGCCAAGCATGGCGCCAACATCTACGGGCTGTGCGTTTGCGGCCTGATCGGCATCATGGCCGGCGATTCCATCCCGTTCTTCATCGGCCGGCGCTACGGACTCTCGTTCCTGCAGCACCGCTGGTTCGCGAAGATCGTCAAGCCGTCGCACATCGAAAAGACGCAGAAGTTCTTCGAACGCCGCGGCTCGAAAGCCATCTTCGGCGCGCGCTTCCTGGCTGGGCTGCGCATGCCCACATTCTTCATGGCCGGGTCGATGGGCATGTCCTACTGGACGTTTTTCTTCTGGGATCTGCTCGGTGCGCTGATCTCCTGCCCAATCTCCATCTATATTGCGTATTTCATGAGCGCGCAGCTCGACAAATACATGGCCTACATGCACACCATTATTTATACGGCCATCGGAATCGTCGCGCTGTTCGTGCTGGTGCAATGGCTGCGCCACCGCAACAAGAAAGACCCCGAAGAGCCTGCTGAAGCCTCCGCCGCCGCGCGAACTGAACCGGAATCCGCCGAGCGCAACCCGCTGCTGGTGCCCAAGATCCAAGCCCCCGCGCAAAAATAGCGCGATTGCGCCACAATCCCGCACAATCGATGTAACCTCAACGCCCATCAGAACGTTCGAATAAATAGAGGGCCCGCGCACATCCCCTAATAGGGATAGCGGTTGCGCCCTTTTAGGAACAGTTTAAGTTAAAGATGGAAGTTACGTAGGCCCGACAGCCACCATACCCTGGTACAAATTTGTACCAAGGTCGGCGGATGCCAGACGGAGAAAGCAACATGCGCGGACTGATCGCAGGTATAGCGGTGCTGGTCGTGATCGGAGCAGTCCTGGTGTTCGGCCGTTCCGCGCCAGTGGTCGTCGACGGCGGACCGACGCCGGGCACACCCGTCGTCGTCAAAAATGACACGTCCACCGCCACCGACGCCGCGCCGGTCTTCCCCGCCAAGATCGTGCTCGAATGCGAAGAGCCGACGACGATCGACGCGAAGACGAAAGACGGCAAGGTGGAAGTCCTCCACATTCACGAGATCAGCGATGGCACGACGGTGAAGTACCTGGAAGTCGACAACGGCTTCATCGATCGCTGCAATTTGGGCGACGACAAGAAGGAGCCCGCGAAACTCCCGGGCCGTGCGAGCTATGTTTTCGACGCGCCGCGCAAAGATGCGTACTACGTCTACCTCCGCGCCAAGTGGCGCGACAACTGCGGCAACTCCGTGTGGGTGAAGATCGACGACGGCACGTGGTTTAACCTCGAAGACGAAGCAGGATTGGTCAGCGAGAAAAATTACGCATGGGACTGGCACCCGCTCTGGGTCGGCGGAGCCCCCAAAGCTTTCGAACTCTCGAAGGGCCCGCACACGCTCTGGTTCAACGTCCGCGAAGACGGCCCGAAGCTCGACCAGTGGGTCATCTCCACCGAAGCCCAAAAACCCGCCGGTGTCAACCCGCTGAAGAAGTAAGCGGGCACTCTAAGTAATTTATAATTTTGAGTTCTTAATTTTGAATTACTTCTCGGCAACAATTCAAAATTAAGAATTCAAAATTGAAAATTGTCGTCGAGTGCATCCTTCGCGCATCGCTTTTTTCATTCGACATTCGTCCTTCGCCATTCGACATTCCTACACATGCTAACCTACCCCGAATGGTCCGCCGGCTTCGCCGCCGCCGAACGCATCCAACGCGTCCGTCCGGCCGGCACCGATCAGCCGCTCAACAACCCGCACCGCGGTGTCACCACGTTTCAGCGCTTCGAGGCGACGCGCTCCAGGCCGATCACTCCTGGCACGACGAATCCGGTCCCGTCACGTTCGCACCGCCGTCGGCCAGCAAGCCGCCGTACGTCGGCTTCTATCCGCCCACGCGCGTCTCGTACTGCCGCTGGCCGTGGAGCGTGCTTGAACCGGAGCAGGGACGCTACCGCTTCGACTTTATCCACTCCGCGTTGCAATCCGCCGAACAGCACGGCCAGAGTCTCCAGATCCGCTTCGAACCCTACGTGCTCGACGACATTCCGAAGTGGTACACAGCCCTCGGCGCAAAGTTGCTGCCGGAAGACGGCCGGCCGGGACCGGACATCGACTGCAACGATCCGCTCTACCTGAAACACTGGTGCCGCTTCGTCGCCGCGGTCGGCAAGGAATTCAACGCCCATCCCAATCTCGACAGCGTCGACGTCGCCTACGGCGGCCGCTACGGCGAAATGGGCGGCAACGCCACGCCCGACGTCGCCGCCGCGCTGGTCGACGCGTATGTCGCTGCGTTTCCCGACACGTTCCTGCTCTCGATGATCGGCACCGACGGCTGCGCGCACGCGGCGCGCTTGAAGCGCAAGAACATCGGCTGGCGCGGCGACGGGTTCCTCGACGTCAAATTCCGCGCGCCTGGAATCGTCCCCGACGGCCTGGTCTGGCATCACATGTACGATGAATACCCGCGCCATCTCATCGCGCAGGGTCTGCGCGACACGTGGATGCACGCCCCCGTATCGCTGGAGCCTTACCACACCGTCTGGCATCTGCTCAAGGCCGAAGGCTTCAGCCGCGACATCCGCTGGCAACTCGAGCAATGCCTGAAGTACCACCCGTCAACGTTCATGGCCAAGAGCGTCGAGATCCCCGCCGAATGGAAAGACGCGTGGACCGCGTTCGAAAACCGCCTCGGTTACCGCTACCATCTCCACCAGTTGATGCTGCCGCGCGAAGTCGTCCCCGGGCAGCCGGTGCAGGCATCGCTGACCATCGACAACCGCGGCGTCGCGCCGATTTACACGCCCTACGCCTTCGCGCTCCGCTTCGTCCAGGGCACGCACACGGAGCTCGTGCGCTTCTCCGCCGACATCCGCCGCTGGCTTCCCGATTTTTCTTTCGAACAGGAATCGCTGCGCATCCCCGCCACGCTCCAACAAGGCCCCGCGCGCGTCGACTGCGCCATCGTCGACGCGACCGGCCGCGCCCGAGTCAAGCTGGCCCTCGCCGACCTGCTCGACGACGGCTGGCACCCGCTGACGCATGTAAATGTGGTCAAAAGCTGAGCCGATTGCGCATACGAACCCATTTGGCAAAAACAGATCGCACAGCACGCGATAAAGTATTCGCGCCTGTGCGATCCGCCCTGCCTCTGCGCTTTCCACTTTCGCCTAGAAGTCGTTCTTCTCCGCACTCGCCGGAGTTACTGGCGCCGCCGCCGCGGGTGCTGCCGCCTTGTTGAGTTCGAACGTGTAAACCTTCCCGTCAATCTTATCGGGGGTGTCCACCAGCGTCCCGGACGCCGCCGCCGCCTTGGCCTTCGCCTGCATCTCCGCTTTCTGTTCCGGCGTCAATGTGAACGCGTCGTCAAGGGCTTTAGACATGGCGTCCGCAAATTCGGCCGTCCGCCTGCTGTCCGGCGCCGTCGGGCCTGCATCCAGAGCATGGATCTGGATCGAAAATTCCGGCTTCTCTGGATTCAACACCGCCGCGATCGTGGTGTCCGCTTCCGGTGATGTCGGCGCCGCGGCGTTCCCCTTGTCGCCGGTGCCCGTGGCAGCGGGAGCCGGCGCGTTGAAGAGGATCGATTTACCGCTGCCGCTGTACATCACCGCATTAAATCCGAATCCACTGTGCGTATCGGTGTTCATTTTGAAATCCGACACCGGCGTCGTCACGATACTTTTGGAGACCGACGCGCACTCCAGCAGATACTTGGCTTTGGCCGTCAAATCATTGCCCGGAATCTTTGCCAGCGAGGCCTCCGGCGTCGACTTCAGCGCGTCCACGACGTCCTCCAGCGGGACCCTCACAGATGTCTCTGGAACCTGGATGGTCTCCACGGTCTGAAACGTGAACAGCGGCGTGGATAGCACCGGAACGGTGTCCGCCTTCACTGCCCCTTCGGCTGCTGTGCCCCGGGACGAAAACAACATCCCGCTCGCCAGCGCCACGCTGGCTGCAACTTTACGCAAGTACCCGTTCATCTCGGAATTCTCCATGTGTGTGTGCAGTGTTTGAGTTCCCGCCGGCGACAGCCGTGGGATTTCCGTCAACCCGGGTTCGCGATGCTCGCGATGCTTGGAAAGTTCGCCGGGTTGGCCGGATGGAAATGGAATCGTGCTCTGCGCGCGTCCGCTGCAAGCACCAGCCATAAACAAGGCGAGTACGACAAATAAAGCAATCGAACTGATCAGCGCCGCTCCCGTCCCCGTGCTAGCGGTACGCATCCGTGAGACTCTGCTCAGACCCTGGCTGCGCGACTGCCGCACCGCCGCCGAAGCCCACGCCGCCGCGCACGCCGGCGTCGTCTCGCTGGCCGCCGCGCGCGCCGAATCGCACAGCCACCCCAGCAGCACCAGGCAGGCCAGCGACATCCCGCGCCGGCGCAACCGAGCGCCCAGCTCTTCGCGCCCCCGCGCGAGCCGCTGCTTGCACGCGTCAACGGACAGCCCCGTCTGCACCGCCACGTCCGCCAGCGGCACTTCCTGCAAATAGTAGAGACTCAAAACTTCAACACTCAGCGCCGGCAGTTCCAACAATTCCTGCCGCAGCGCCTCAATCATCTCGTGTTTTTCGAGCACACGTTCGGGATCCACGGAATCCATGGGTGCGACCGCGTCATGCCCGACCCATTCTTCCCGCCGCCGCCGCATGACGTCCCCTTTCAATCGATTCAGCGCCGTGCGATGCGCGATCACGCCAACCCACCCGCGCACCGAACCATGCGCCCGGTAGCCGCCGATCTCGCAGGCGATCTTCAGCAGCGTCTCCTGAGCCACATCGCAAGCCTCATCCCGCCGCCCCAGAATCCCCGCCGCCGCCCGCACCGCCACCGGAGCCATCCGCTCCAGCAACAGCTGCAGCGCCCCCCCGCACCCATCCCGGGCACGTTGCGCCAGCGCTTCATCGCTCAGAAGTTCAAGGTTGTCAGGTTCCACCGGCTGCCCTCGCGCTTTCTAATTGTCGTACAGAGACAAGCGGGTGAAGGTGACGCGAATTTTCAAGAAATCAGGACTATTCGCAGGCCTGACGCGCGAACGTAACCGCCCTAGCCATAGCTTTTTCCATCAGTTGCCTATGCCGTTGCCGTTCAAGCCGTTGCTTGCCACCACTTTCAAGTGGTGGTGACAGCCCCTGCCTCTTCCCCCGCAGACGGCTTCAGCCGGCTTTCCGGCAGTTGCTCGAAAACTCTGACTTGGAAATTCACGCTCCGTTGATCGAAGACGCGCGTGCTGAATCTCAGCACTAACCCCGTCCTGAATCATCTGCAGCGCGCATGAATTCCGGCGGCAGACGATACACGTCAGCTGAAATGGGTTTCTCGATTGCTCCCAGCCAGGTGAATCGCGATTCGACCGGTCGCTCCTGATTGACAGCCGCGAACACCACCCGCGGCATCCCTGGCGGCAGATCTTTTACGCCCTTTTCCTCCAACACGTCCGGGACAATCCCGTGCGTTGACGGATGGCGCAGTTTTCGTGCGACATCTTTGGGCCTCAGCCTGTCGTGAATCGCAACAAGTTCAGTGGCCACTGTGGCTGGATGTTGGGCCACAAAGTTTTCCAGCAGCGATTCCTCCAGTTGCTCCAGGGCTTTGACCGTCAGTTGCTCGCGCGCAATTTCCAATACATCATCTTTCGGAACGTTTCCACCGATGCCGGCGATCGCGCGCACTTCATCTTCCGTCGGTCCGCCCTGCGAATTACGCCAGTCGATCTCCTCCGCCCATGCTGTTTCAAAACGAGTCTTAAAATCGCCGACCGTAACCTCACGGCGTTCGCCTGCCATGCGTTCTTTAATCAACCGTTGGAGCAGTTTCGAGAGTTCAACACCCGGGGCTCTAACGTTGACGCTGTGAGGCGGCTTTTTCAGAACTCCCAGGTGTTCGCTGGGAGAATTGGTGTACGTGTAATGCAACCATTGCCGGCCATCATTGACGTAGCAGATGAGATCCGACCAGACTCCCGAGTCTGCCGATTCGTACAACACGCCATGAATCGATTCCGACGCGAGACAGAATCCACGCAGTTTCATGTTGGGTATCTGTTCGATTTCGAACGTTCCTGCCTCCGCGAAACCCAGACGCAGAAAGTCATCCGTTTGCTGTTGCACCGCTGCGGGATCGCTCCAGGCCAGGTCGGGCTTTGGTACCAATTGTATCCGGCGCGGCGTGCCAGGATGCTGCATGCCCGCCAGCGCCCCGACGAGCTTCTTGGCCACCGTATTGATAAGCAGACGCAGTGCAATCAGGACAACGAACGCCAGAACAATGAACAGCACAAGGATGATTCCCAGTGCCTTAAAGAACGCGCCCACACCTGCGGTCGCGAGAATGTAAATCAGAACCAAGGCAGAGACAATAATGAGGACGAGCAACACGCGAAGAAACGCTGAGACCATGGTCGCTCCCGTAAGTCAAGACATGTATCGATTGTGTGAATATTGGCTACAGACGAATCCTATTTAACAACCCCACGCTTTCATCTTCACATTCCTCGAGGTCCTTGGTCTGATCCTTCTTTTCATTTTCTTCGCACCTGCTCCCAAGGAGCAACATGAGAAAGCCAGGGGCAACGCCCCTGGAAAAATTCCTCCCCCCGATGTTTTGCGGAGCTCTGAAAGAGCGAGATCGCCGCTCAAGACGCCCATTCAGCGCTCGCGAGCTCTCCCGCATTTTCCAGAACCATGGCCCAGCTCACGCATGTCGCCCATTCTTCTGCCCAATTGACGGATGGTAAGTCTTCGGTGTACCGTACCTGAATGTTATATTGCCTCGGCGGAGCATTCGTTTTAATGGGCGTGTTCTCGGGCGCACAAATGTTCAGTTCGATGTGTAAAATGGTGGCAAATCGCATTCCGGGCGTTCATCCGTTACATCCGCTGCTGCCCTACATGGACTCTCTCCTATCCAAAGAGGGACAGCGGTGGCGGAATAAAATGGCGCTTTATGGCCTTCTTTTTATCCTAAGTTGGATCGGTTCTGTCTGGTGTCTTCTGGTCATACCCCATCTTTGGAAAACACAATAAACGACAGACTCCCCTTTAAAAAATCCTGTGATCAGGCCGATGCGCGCGCGTCACGCCCTCCGGCACTTCGACCCAACGGCTCCACTTCAAGTCCCGCAGGGACAACGGAGCTTAGCCGGGGGCCGGCCTGAAAGGCCGAGCCCCCGGACCGGATTCCCCCAAAGCAATCGCACCCTGAAAGGGTGCCGGAATGACGCATTTCAATTCGAGCTCCCCGCGTCAATTTTCCAAAACATCATTCTTTCGAGGGCCCTGAATACCGAAGAGAATTCCGTTCCGGGGCTCGTCCCGTCAGGCCCTGCCCCCGGCTAAGCTCCAACGTCCCTTCGGGACAAAACCGCGGTTTCAAAATGTGCGCGCCGATGACCCCGCCATAATTGGCCCCGCTTGCTCAACCTGCTGCGTAGCGTGCCCTTTCTTCTCAACGTCTTCGTCCCAACACCTGCTCCAAGGAGCAACATGAGAAAGCCAGGGGCAACGCCCCTGGAAAAAATCCGCGCGAATTTTCGAGAGCTCTGAAAGAGCGAGATCAGCGCTCACGACGCTCCTGCAGATCGCGAATGAACGTGACCGATTTCAATTCAACCCATCCTGCGATCACATCCGCGCCCGCCTCCCGTTCAGAACCCGGCGGGTTCATAGAATTTAGCCGGGGGTTGAGCGCAGCGACACCTCCGGTTCGCCGCACGAAGAAATCCGCACGCCCCCGGAGGATTGCTTGAACGTTTGACGGGGGATTTCTATGGCAATACCTTCTGATAACTGACGCACAGATCTCGGATTAGATGCCATCGCCATAATATTCATCCAGTCTCTTGCGTTTAATTTCACGTTCGGGATCTACGGAATCCAAATCCACCTCTTCGCATTGAGAAACATTGGAGGTGAAAATTGCGCAAAGCATATCGTCTAAGGATTTTGCCGTGTATGCAGCGAGCCACTCATCGTTCAGCAACAGAGTACGACCGCTAGCCTGCATGTTGCATGAATCGAGGGCGATGCCGCTGATTTTCGTGTAGAAGCGAGAATGTTTGCCCGGGCATCGTTGGGTCGAGTGACGTAATGTCGCGGCCGAGGTGAAAAGTCGTATTGTCGAAGTTGTCCGCCG
>JBBRPR010000068.1:0-42650 GCA_038227875.1 Planctomycetota bacterium | reverse complement strand
GCTCGATCCCCTCACGAGTCATGCCGCCAGACAGCATTGAAACAACAGTTGTCCGTGCTTTGGACATGGAGTGATTTCCTTCTCGCCCTCGACTCTAAACTTACAGGGGGCAAGTGTCTCACTCATATTGGCACAGAGGGCAGCGGCCATACCGCGTTCCCATAGTCCCGTGAACACCCAGGAACAGGTGATGGGCGGCACGACACCGTTTGCAAGGCTTACCGGCACACTATTGACGGACTCGCCTGCCGTGGTGAATTCGTTACCGCCCGATGTTGATGAAGTGTTACTGGCGCCGGCATCGGTCGCGGGAGTGAAGAACTCCCCGTCCATGTTCCAGCGGCGCACCATCGGCTTGTAGTGGAACTTGGTATAGAGTTGCCGGCTGCGTGAATCGATGGCGATGCTCGAAGCGCCGATCCGGGTCTTGGCATTGATCAGGCAGGGCTCGAACTGAGGATTCGTCCAGTCCCGGATACGAAACAAGAAGCCTTGCGAATCGGCGATATAGGCGTCGCCGGTCTTCCGGTCCACCTCCATGTGCTGCAGATCCAGCGCGCGCTGCTTCGGACCAGCCTCGTAGAAATCCTTAAACAGTTCCAATCCAGTCCCCGTATCCTTGTAGATGCGGACAGGCAGCATCGTATAGGCGACCCAGACCAGGACGTCCCCCTTATCCTCAACCACGGCCAGATGCGACAACGCCTTATGCAGGCCCAGAGCCTGATGCAGCGAAATCGTGACAGCCGGTGCTTCGTCCTTGGACCAATCGTTGAATTTGAGCAGTTTCAATTCGCCATTCGCACCCCATTTGGTCCAGCGCGTCGTGACGTAGAGCGCTTTCGACTTCGGACTCACGGCGACCGCGTCAGGGAATTCCACCGGGATTGAACGGATCAACTTTCCATCCTTGTCAACTACGGCGATACGCTTCAACTGCCGGTCGCAGACAAACACGCGTCCATCGGCGTCCACCGCAACGCCGTGGAACGCGGTATAGGGAGCGCCCGTGCCATTGCCGATCGCGGTGCGATCCTTCCGCTCTTCATCACTCAGTGAAAAGAAAGGGGTCGGAACCCGCGTGGCAAGATCGACCTTCCAGACCTGTCCGTCCCGCCAGAATCCGTTCACGATGGTGCCGAGACCGCTGATGAACAGGCTCTTCCCGTCGGAAGATAGCGCGGCAAACCACGCGTTGAAGAAGTCCTGCTTGGGGAGAGGTTCTCCAGCGAGCACCGGGCCGGGCTTGAATTCCCGCATCGAGCCGTCTGTGCCGACCGTCATCTCCCGGTTTCCTTCGGCGCCCTCGAAGGGCGGTGCCACCTGCAGTACGTTCTTGTCCGGCGATGGAATCAGATGCGCGCACCAGATGCTGCCGTAGTCCAGGCCGCCGCTCATCAGTCCCCAATTCGAGAGACGCGTGTTCCAGCCGTAACTGGTTCCCAGAGCAAACGTGCCATCGGCGCGCAGGTTGACGCCCCATCCCTTGACGTCTTCGGCAGACTTGCCCGCCGAGGGCGGGAAAACAGTTCGCAGGTAGTTGCCGCGGGCATCGTAGGCACGCAGCACCGGCAGACCGAACGACGTCTCGGAGCCGATCACATACACGCTGCCGTCGGATTTCGCTTCAATGCCCGTCACCTTCCATTGGGCGTGATCCTGAACTGTGGCGCTCTGGTTCGACCAGAACGCATAAGGATCGCCGCCGACAATCTTCTCAAGCTTCACGCCCATTCCTGCCCGAACGCGACAGGAACAACTGCTCGCGTTGGCAACTGCCTGTCCGTAATCATCCTTGCCGTCCCATTCCACGTTCTGCTCAAGTCCGGCTTTCAGTGGGGCTGGAGGTGCGGCCTCTCCTCCGACCACGCCCGCCGCCAGGTGTCTGACGACTTCGCCGGCGGCATTGAGCACCGCCACTTCCACGTCCGTCTTCTGCGAGACCGCGAAGGCCACCTTGATCGTCTCACCCGTCTTGATCGCGCTCGGGGGTTGAGTGAACGTCGGCGGTGCAGTCGACTCAGCGGCACTGATAATTCTGGAGAGAAGAACAATCAGCACCGCAAGAATTCTGGTCATCACAACGCTCCAAATGAAATCGCCCTGTCTGCTTCACTTGCCCTGATAACAAATCAGCTTGCCATCCCGCGTCGCCACAAAGAGCTTGTTGCCGGCCGCGGACATGCCGAAGAAGCTTGGAAATCCATCGACGGCAATCGCGTTCACGACTTTTCCGTCCTCACGCGAAACCACGAGCAGTTCCGGATTCTACTTCGCGCGCTGATAATGGCCCACGCAGTAGGCGAACTGCGGCGTCAGCATGATGTCGCCCACGGTCAGGTCCGCCTCGGTGTTCTCCCAGAGGTTCGTCTTGCCCGGCGTCTTCCTGGCCAGCAGCGAGACCTTCCCTTTGAATTCCCAGGTTTCACCGCCATAGGCATTCGTGTAGGCGACACTGAGTTCCTTGTCGAATGCGACGGTCTTGCCCCAGATTCGGCCATCCGTAATCCCGACCGCGGCACGGTCTTCTTCGTTGCGCGGAATGCTCACGTCACCAGCAATGAAATCGTCGGGAATGCAGAGAGTGCCTTTGATATTTCCAGGCAGCAACTTTCCAGTCGCGACGTCCACCGGCCGGTCGCCCATGGCCACCACCAATCCCTTGGGGCCCGCCAGTGCCGTAAACATGTTGGCCATCGGTCCGCTGCCGTAGCCCTGATGCTTCTCTTCGTAATACGTCTGGCTCCAGATCACGTCGCCTGTTTCCGGCTTGAAGGCCACCGCGCGCACGCCGCCGAGATTGTCGAAGCTCAAGCCCGCCGACGTGTAGCACACGCCACCGGCGATGAGCACATCGGAGACCATCGGCCACTGTGATTCCAGTTTCTCCTGGCCGCCGATCAGCCGCTCACGCGGCGAAATCAGCAGTTTCCAGACCGGCGTGCCATCGGCCGCGTTCAAGCAATGCACCCAGCCATCGCGCGCCGCGAAAATGCAGAGCCCTTTGTAGAGCGACGGCGGGTAATCCACGCGCGCACCGACCGCGAAAACCCACTTCTGCTTTCCCGTCGCGGCGTCGAGCGCCACGATGCGGTGCGCGTCGATATCGGAGACAATCGCCACTCCGTTCGCGCAAACCGCTTGCGTCAGTCCGGTACGCTCACTGCTCATGACTCCGAAGCTTCGACCGCCCAGGCCGACTTGCGCCTCCCAGAGTTTGACGGGCTTGTCGCCAAGTTTCACGCTGCTCGCGTTTCCACGCTCGGGATTCGCGCGGAACATCGGCCATTCGTCGTCCTTCACATCGGCGCCGAGGTGCGCCTCGCCGTACTTGGTGAGCACCTTTCCGCCCGGATCCTGGTTGAACTCAAGATCCGCCGGAGCCATCGCCGAAATTCCCTGCAGCGCACCCGCTTTGCGGCTGGGAATATTGAACATCATGCCCTCGGAAAAAACCGTCCCGATTGCGCACGACGGATGCGCCAGGTACTTGAACACGCGCGAATTGTCCTGCGGATCGACCCACACGCTGAAAAAGTAGACCAGGTACTTTCCCGCGCGATGCACCCACGGCGCGCACATATTAAACGGATCGGCGCCCTTCGGACCGCAGTCCTCCGCCTCCACTTTTCCCGTGTTTATGTCCAGCCGCGTCATCCACAAATCCTGCGCCTTGTTCTCATAGTTGGCGTAGGCCAGCGAATAAAGCTTGTCGCCCATCGGTACAAATTTGTATGTGCGGCCTTTTTTGAACTGCGCTTCGGCGGTGTAGGTCCAGACCGTCGCGCCGGTGTTCATATCCAGCGTCGCGATCGCAGCGGGAACATTGCCGAATTCAGTCTGTAAAACATGCAGATACTTTTCCGAATCGAAGATGCCGTAATCTTTCTCCACTTTGACCTGCCAGAATATTTTCGACGGATCTTTCAGACTGCGCGCCGTGATCTGTCCGCGCAGATCCGTGATCAATTTTCCCTGGCTGTAAAGCCATCGGTCCACGCCCATCTTCCAGAGTTCCTTGCCGTCGCTGAGCGAAAAGGCGTGAAAACCAATTTCGCCCTGGGCCAGCAAGAGATCTTCCACGATCTCCAGACGCGTCAGGCTCCAGCGCGAACCGAGTCCCCCCGGCAGAATCTCAAAGAGCTGTTTGCCGGTCGCCCCGTCGAGGCAGACCAGCTTTTCGCCCAGCGGGGTGTAGACCCGTCCGTGCGCCGCCGCCAGCGGACGGGGATCGCGCCACTTGTCTTCTTCGACCGACCACAACACCCGGCCGTTGTTCACATCGCGCGCAAAGAGTTGCGAACTGCTTTCGGTCAGCGTGCCGGGAATTTCCATGCGCTCGCGGTGGAAAAATTTCCCATCTGCTGCCAGGACCGAGGCCCAGCCACTGCTCAGCTGCGCCCGCGGCCCCGCGCGCCATTTGAAGCTGTCGCAGATTTTCCACTCCGCCGGTTTCACCGGTTTGCGGAAAGCCGTTGCGTACGCGCCGGCGCTCAGCGTCTCACAGCCAAGCCCCGCGATCACTTTGGCGAACTCCGCCGGCGCGTTTTTGAACGCCGCGACGCCATCGGGCGTGAGCAGGCGCACAAGCTCCGCCGGTTTCGCTTTTCCCAGCGCTGCGGAATCTTCGACCACGATCAGGTTGAAGAGATCCGAGCCGTAATGTTCTGGATCGAACGCCGCGTTGCGAATGCCAATCTTCTCGCGATCCTGAAAATCCGACCGTGCACAGTCCCTCCCCCATTGCATCGACAACTTCGAATCGGGCTGCAACACTTGGACAAACAGCGTGCTGTTCGCCGCCAGGGATTTCGCCAGCGCCGTGTCTTTGGCGCCGACGACCAGACACAGTCCGCCCTTGACCTGCATCTTTTCAAGCAGGGCCTGCGCGTCGTCCGCGGCAAAAGCCATACTCGCGCTGAAAATCAGGACAGAGCACCACACCGTCACTGCGGTAAGCGCAGATCTCATGTTCTCATCCTCGATTGAATTTTTAAGCTGGCGGCTTCACCGCCAACGCATCAACTACCCGCGCAACCGCACACGCGTCGGTACGAGCACGCGGCGCTGTTCGGAAAGCGGATCGGTCCGTAGTTCGTTCAGCAGCCGCAGCGCTTCGTGCGCCATGCTGCGTGCCTTCCAGGTGATCGCCGGCGGCGTTTCTATTCCTTCGTAAAGCACCACGTGTTCACGCTCGTATAGTTCATCCACTGTCCAACCCACCACGTTCAGATTCACGCCGATCTTCAGCCCGGCTTCAGCAATGAGTCTGCGGCTCGTGCGCGCAATGTCCCGCCAGAAAATCATCGCACCGTCGGGCCGCTCCGTGCTGCGCAGGAGCGCCAGCAGAGTCGCAGCTTTCTCGTCGCTGAGCGAATCGGCATCGGTGTCGAAAATCAGGTTCGGATCGAACGTGCGCCCGCAGCTTGCCAGCCCGGCCACCGCACCCGCGAAGCGTTCCCGGCTGTGACAATACCTACCGACAGGATTGATCCACGCGATCCGCTTCGCACCGCTCTCCACCAGGTGCCGCGCCACGAGGAATCCTCCGAGAAAATTATCCTGCAGCACGACATTGAAATCGGATCCCTCAAGCCAGGAATTGATCATCACCACCGGCAGCCCGGTCTGGCGAACCGTGCCGACCAGCGAGGCATCCAGCGTATCGAGCACCAAGCCCCACGCGCGCGCGGCACCGAGTTGCTCCTTGAGCTTCGTCGTGTCCAGGCTGGCGGCATGAACGCCGAGCATACCCCGGCCCTGTTCGCCGGCCTCGGCCGTCAGCGCCCGATCGATGGCCCAGTTTACGGGCTGCGCGTCGCTCAAGTCGCGGTTGTATTCGGTGACATACGCCACGGGGAGATGCGCCGCGTCGCGCGTTTCCTGCCGCACCAGAAATCCCCGCCGCGGCCGGATCTCCAGCAACCCTTCTTCGCTCAGCCGCACCAGACCCCGGCGCACCGTCTCCGGCGACATCGCATATTCCGCCGCGAGTTGCCGCACGCTGGGCAGAAATCGCCCGCTGGGATAGCGCCCTTCGCGGATCGCCGAGCGCACCCGAGAGATCATTTCGCTGGTGCCGCGAGTATCAAGCTTTTCCGAAATCATAATCGCCCCTGAACCAATCTCATCCGATCTGACTACAATACACCAGTCACGAGAGGCCTGACACGAAAAAGTTAGAAATATTTTGTCAGAGTGTAGTCAGATTGGTTCAGACATTGTGCTTGTTGGTCCGGACCTCGCCCGATAGAAATTGGCGAGCAGGGCCGCCTCGTGCGTTAATGATCTCATCATCGCCGAACGATTGGTCATGGCGGATCGGATGCTCCGTAAACACATTGAACCCGCTGCTTCTGCACGTTCAGGTTCCCGGAAAAAAGAGAGAGTTCGTCAATGAAAACAAGGTGTATTTCTTTGCTGATTGCAGGGGTGTTTATCATGAATGCAACCGCACGCGCGTCCGATGCTTTGCCAAACGATGTTGGAGACGCGGCCCCATTAAAGAATCTAAATCTCCTCTCGGAAAACCTGCCGCAACCCTTCTCCTTTGTGTACGACGGGCAACCGTCGACCGTGCTGTTGCCCACATGGACTCGCAAGATCACAAAGAAGGAGCTCGATGCAACACGCATAGAAAATGGGGTGACGTGGACGGATGAGAAGTCAGGTCTGGAAGTGCGTTGCGTTTCCGTCGTGTATTCCGATTTTCCGGCCGTCGAATGGACGGTCTGGTTCAAGAACACGAGCAAGCAGAATACGCCGATGCTCAGCGACGTCGAAGGCTTGGACACGCGCATGGAACGCAGCGACGGCGGCGAGTTCCAGCTCAACGGAATCAACGGCGATTGGTGCGCGGCGGAGAGTTACGCGCCCTACCAGCTCATCCTGGCGCCCAATCTCGTGGAACGTCGTTCGCCGGACGCGCAAAGCGGCAAATCGTGCGACGGGAAGTCTGGCTGGCCTTACTACAATCTCCAGTTTCCTGGCGGCGGGATGATACTTGCCATCGGCTGGCCAGGTCAGTGGCGCTCGTTGTTTGAGCGCGACGCTGGAAAGGCGCTGCGCATCCGCGCGGGGCAGGAGCACACTCATTTGGTGCTCAAACCCGGCGAGGAGATTCGCACCCCGCTGATCACCCTGCTCTACTGGAAGGGAAGCGACGTCACGCTCGCGCAGAACCTGTGGCGGCGCTGGTACATTGAACACAATCTTCCGCGCGTGAACGGAGTGCCACAGCAACCGGTCATGCAGATCCAGACCGACGGAGCTGAAGCGAGCATCGAGGCGGTCAAAGGCTTCCTCGAGGCAGGAATCAAGCCCGATGTCTGCTGGCGCGACGCCGGTGCGGGCGGAACGACGTGGTATCCGAACACGGAAGGACCCTACACAGGCAACGACGCGTGGTTGAACACCGGTACGTGGGAGATCGATGCGACGAAATACCCGAAGGGTTTCAGACCGTTCACCGATTGGATCCACGCTCACGAGATGAAATTCGTACTCTGGTTTGAACCCGAACGCGTCGGCAATCCCAATTCATTTCTGGGTAAGCACACCGAATGGCTGCTGCCGGGAACATCGCACGGAGCGTTGCTCAACCTGGGGAACCCAAGCGCGCTAAAGTGGCTGATCGACCACGTCGACGGCATGATCAAGTCGCAGGGGATCGACTGGTACCGCGAAGACATGAACGGTGGCGGCCCGCTGCCGGCGTGGCGGCATGGCGAACCGGCTGATCGCGAGGGCGTCGCGGAAAACCTGTTCGTGCAGGGACATCTTGCATTCTGGGACGAACTGCGGCGCCGCAATCCGGACTTGCATATCGACTCCTGCGCGTCCGGTGGCCGTCGCAACGATCTCGAATCGATGCGACGTGCCGTGCCGCTGCTGCGCAGCGACTTCCAAATCGGCGACATGAAGGGCGTCGTGGAGGGGAACCAGGGCCATACGTATGGGCTATCCTTCTGGCTACCGTTTCAAGGCACCGGCATTGGACTGTACGATGCGTACTCGTACCGCAGCTTCCTGCTTCCGGGCTTCGGCATGGGGGGCTTGGAGCCGAACAACAAAGAGATACAGAAAAAGGCGTATGCTGACTGCCGGAAACTCGCTCCACTGATGCTCTATGGCGATTACTTTCCGCTTACACCGTACAGCCTGCAGACCGATCAGTGGATCGCCTGGGAATTCAATCGGCCCGAAGAGGGTACGGGGTATGTCATGGCTTTCCGCCGACAAGATGCAAAGGAAGTGGAATTGCATCTCAAGTTGCGCGGCCTGGATCCGTCGGCGACGTATGAAATGACCGACTCCGACAAGCCCGAACCGTCGAGGCTTACGGGACGGGAACTAATGGAGACAGGTCTGTCTGTCGCGCTGCCAGCAAAGGGTTCGGCGCTGATCTTTTATCGCCGCCTCACTGCAGCATCGCCCAAATCGAACTAATCGTCGCACTCACGGTGCGGTGCTTTCCCACGCGAATTCGGTGGGCGCGCCGAAAGCGGGGAGCAGGCCGCGGCAGACTTCCTGGTGGCCCAGCGCGTTGGTGTGGACCGCGTCGGACATCAGCGCTCCGACTGGAACGAAGCCGGATTCTTCGCGCGCCCACCACTGCGCGTAAGTATCCACGAAGGGCAGGCCGCGGCGATCGGCCAATTCGCAGATGATTGCGATGCGCGCGCGCAGATCGTCATCGCCGCGCCAGAGGTGCTTGGGTTCGGGTTTGAATTCCATGATTGGCGTCGGCGTGCGGAGTAGCACGAGACTCCCGGCCGCCTGCAGGCGCTCGATGATTTCCGTCATGTTCGCGCGGAATTCGGCTTCGGTCAGCCGCCGGTCGTTGGGGCCCAGACAGAGAATCGTCAGATTTGGTTGAAAGCGGAGCGCGGTGGTTTCGAAGCGCTCCAGCACCATCTTGCTGCAATCGCCGGAGACACCGGAGTTCACCAGCAACACGGCTTGCGTGCCGAAATGGTCGCGCAGTTCCGAATGCAGGAGCTCGGGCCACTGCTTGGCGCCTTGCGTAAAGGTCGTGTTACACGTGTTCGAATCGCCGAGCGCCAGGATCAGCGAGTGTTCCTTGCGCTTCAAACGTTCACAGAACGGCGCGAGCAGTTCGGAACGGAAGATATGGCGGGCATAGGGATGCGGCATGGTCGTGCTCCTGGAGCTTGGGTCGTGTGCGATCTGATCATTGTGGACGGAAAGGACCGTGCATCAATCGAAAAGTCACAGCACAAACGGCGCGAAGTCCGCGCAGCGATTGATTGTCGTCGCTCGAACGGCTAAGACTAACGTCGTGAGCGAACGCATCAAGATCACTGAAATCTACGCGTCCGTCCAAGGCGAGTCGACCTGGGCCGGGCTGCCGTGCACGTTTGTCCGCACCACCGGCTGCAACTTGCGCTGTTCGTGGTGCGATAGCGCGTACAGCTTTTACGGCGGCGAATGGATGTCGCTCGACGCCATCCTCGCCCGCGTCGGGGAGCTGTCTCCCCAGCTTGTGGAATTGACCGGCGGCGAGCCGCTGCTGCAGCCGGCGGTTCCGGAACTGTGCGGTCGGTTGCTGAAACTCGGGTACACCGTGCTGATCGAAACGTCGGGTGAGCGGCCGATCGAGGTGCTTCCGGCGGGCGTGATCCGGATCATGGATTTGAAGTGCCCGGACTCCGGCGAATCCCGGCGCAACCGGCTTGAAAACATCGCGCAATTAAACTCCCGCGACGAGGTGAAATTCGTCCTCGCCAGCCGTGGCGACTACGAGTGGGCCCGGCAGCAGGTCCGCGAACATAAACTGGCCGAACGCGCGAATTCTGTGCTGTTTTCCGTCGCATTTGGTAAAGTGAAACCTGTGGATGTAGTCGACTGGATTCTCGCCGACCAACTTCCTGTGCGGTTCCAGTTGCAGATGCATAAATTTATCTGGGCTCCGGAAACCAAGGGAGTCTAAAATCATGAATATCAACGGGGCAGATGTATTATCTTCGCTCCTGGCTCGCCGCGATCTGAAACCAACGGAAGCCACGGCGCTGATGCAGTCGATTATCGCCGGCCAGATTCCGCCGGCGACGCTGGCGGCGATCGCCGTCGCGCTGCGCATGAAGGGGGAAACGGTCGATGAGCTCACCGCGTTTGCGTCGGTGATGCGCGCCGCGGCGGTGCCCGTTACCGTGCCACCGGAGACGCTCGATACCTGCGGAACGGGTGGCGACGGCAGCAGCACGTTCAATATTTCCACGGCGACGGCCCTGGTGGTCGCCGGCATGGGCATCCCGGTCGCCAAGCATGGGGGACGTTCCGCGAGCAGCAAGACGGGGTCGGCCGACGTACTCCACGAATTGGGCGTCAACACCGATGCCGATGCCGCGTGTATTTCGCGCTGTGTCTCGTCGGCGGGCATCGGCTTCATGTTCGCGCAGAACCATCATCCCGGCATGAAGCACGTCGCTCCCGTGCGGCGGGAACTGGGCGTGCGGACCGTCTTCAATCTGCTCGGTCCGCTCTCCAATCCGGCCAACAGCCCCTATCAGCTGCTCGGCGTTTTCGATCCGACGTTGTGCGAGACGTTTGCGGAAGTACTGCGCAATCTCGGCAGCGTCAGTGCGATGGTCGTCTGCGGCGCCTGTTACGACGGAGGCGGCCACCTGCGGCAGGCGCAAGGCGGTTACCTCGACGAATTTTCCACGTTCGGTCCGACTACCGTGGCCCGCCTGCTGCGCGGTGCGGTCACGATCAGCACGGTCGATCCGGAAAAGTTTGGCATCCCCCGCGCAGCGCAAGCCGCGCTCTATGTCAGTAATCCGCACGAAAGCGCTTCGATGATCCGCTCGGTGCTCGATGGCCAGCGCGGCGCACCGCGCGACATCGTGGTCCTCAACGCCGCCGCCGCTGCGTTGGTCGCCGGTAAGGCGGACGAATGGCGCGAAGGCATTTTGCTCGCGCAGAAGAGCATCGACGAAGGTCGTGCGAGAGGTGCGTTGGACAATCTGGTGCGGATTTCGCGCGGCGCACAGTGAAGTGCGCGTGTGCGTTTAACTTCCGCGCACAACGTTCAAAAATAGCTGCTTCAAATTATCGCAAGTGTTGACATATCCTCACTTTCGAGCTAGTGTTAGCACGGATGGCAATTTTGCCACTCACGGGGCGCGCGTTATGCTCATTGAGGTCGAACTCTTCCAAGTCATCATCACCGAAGGTTCACCCACACAAGTAATTGTGTTGCGCGAACGTGGCGGCGACCGGTATTTTCCGATCTTCATTGGCTACAACGAAGCCATGGCGATCGACCGGAAATTAAAAGACGCGCAAGTCCCCCGCCCTTTGACCCACGATCTCCTCCACAACATCATCGAACAAATGGGCGGAAAACTCTCGCGCATCGTCGTCAACGATCTTCGTGACGACACCTACTTTGCCATCCTGGAAATCCGTCGCGGCGACGAAATCATCGATATCGACTCCCGGCCTTCTGATGCGATCGCGCTGGCAGTCCGCACAACCGTGCCCATCTTTGTGGAAGACAAGGTGCTCAACCGTGCTTCGTCGGTCACAGGTTGAGGAGCATGCCGGCATTTTAACATCGAGGTTTTGACTCGTCGAAATACGAAGTGGTACTGTGTTGAACGTGAAGCATGAATTTTTTCAGACTATAGGAAATCCAAGATAAAGTGGCGAATACCTCGAAGCGAAGCAACAAGCACACCACCCGCACAATTCCACCGAAGCCAGACAAACCGGACGAGAAGAAGCCGGAGTCGATCACGCTCGCACCCACCGGCGGCACCTCGCCGGGCGCGATGGGATCCGGACCGAACGCCAGTACAGCCGGACCGCACGGCGACGAAGCGCATGCGGATATCTCCTCGCTGCCGTTGCGGCCGGAAACAGTAACGCCCACCGCGCCTCCGCCGACGCAGCAACAGCTGATCGCCGCCACCGCGGGAAAGAAGGGGCGCTCAAGGCCCCCGCGCATACCCAACAAAATAGTGAAGCTCACCAGTCCCGCGCCGCCGATCATGCAACTGGAAGAGCGCGTGCAGGAATTGATTTCATTGCAGGGCGAACATCCCGATCAGGACCTGATCGGCGACATCATGATGACGGCGTTGCGCATGGTCCGCGACGGATCGACGCGCGGCGAACTGAAAATTCTCGCCGCGACGCTGCGCGAACTGCGCTACGCATTCAACATTTTCCGCCCGTTCCACGACCGACGCAAGATCACGGTCTTCGGCTCGGCGCGCACACCGGCGGATGCCCCGGAATACCTCCAGGCGAAGCAGTTCACCGAGGCAATGGTGCGCCACCAGTTCATGGTGATCACCGGCGCCGGCGCGGGAATCATGGAGGCAGCTCAGGGCGGCGCGGGTCGCGACTACAGTTTCGGCGTGAACATCAAACTGCCGTTCGAGCAGAGCGCCAATCCGTACATTGAAGGCGACAAGAAGCTGATCAACTTCCGCTACTTCTTCACGCGCAAACTCTGCTTCGTCAAAGAAGCCTCCGCGATTGCACTCTTTCCCGGCGGCTTCGGCACGCACGACGAATGCTTCGAAACGCTGACGCTGATCCAGACCGGCAAGGCCGCGATCATCCCCATCGTGTTCATCGACAAACCCAACGGCCATTACTGGCGCGAGTGGGCCGACTATGTCGTCAACCATCTGCTGGCCAACAAATTGATCAGCGAAGACGACATGCATCTGTTCAAGATCACCGACGACGTCGAATGGGCCGCCAATGAAGTGGTGCAGTTCTACAAGCGCTACCATTCCAGCCGCTACGTCAAGGACACGCTGGTCATCCGGATGCTCACGCCACTGCCGAAAGGCA
Organism: Planctomycetota bacterium; assembly: GCA_038227875.1. Taxonomy (GTDB): domain Bacteria; phylum Planctomycetota; class SZUA-567; order H5-PLA8; family H5-PLA8; genus JBBRPR01. The sequence goes on along the minus strand of JBBRPR010000068.1, from coordinate 29,816 downwards.
CGCTGGAAATGCTGAACGAGCGGTTCGCCTCCGCGCTGATCGACACCAAGGCCACGAACAAAACAATCTTCGCCACCGAACCTCTGCCGGAAGAAGTCGCGGAGAACGAGCTGCTCGAGTTGCCGCGCATCGCGTTCCACTTTAACCGGCGGAACTACGGGCGATTCCGGTTGTTGATTGACGAGTTGAATCGGGCGTAGCTTTTTTATCTCACGCAAAGCCGCTAAGTCGCAAAGAACGGCCAAGAACTGCGTAAAAAATGAGAGGCGCTCAAAGGCATCCGACTGTCTTTTCGGAAGCAATTGCGTTGTTCGTTGCGCTTACCGACGTGCAGAATCTAACCAAGCCGTTTGTAGTTGCCGTTCTTTGCGGCTTCGCGGCTTTGCGTGAGATTTAGAAATGCCTTCTCAATCAATCGTCGCCGCGCTGGTCGGGGAGCGCCGGGCGGGCCGTCGGTTCGTTGTCGAGATTCCGATCGGCTTCGCTCAGTGGTTTCACCAGAACATCGTAGAGATCCGGGCGGCGCTGCCGGCGCAGGTAGGACGGGCTGTCGACCCACTCGGGTTTGCTCCACGTTCGGCGTTCGAGCGGACTTTCGTCGAGATCGACCACGCCGCGCACGACACCCGGTGTTGAACGACCGCCGGCGATCACCTGCCCGAAGCAATTGTAGAGAATGCTCGACATCGGATTGCGCGCCATCACCTGGCCTTCATTGACGTATGTCGAGACGCCCAACGGCAAGCCATGGATGATGCTCCGCGCAGCCAGACCGGCGCGATACAAGCCGTCTTCGTTCTCGGCCTGGCGCATCGTCGTCCACAACAGGATGTCGGCGCCTTTCAACTCGTGGCAGCGCGTCGTTTCGATGAAATTGATGTCGTAACAGATCAGCAACCCCAAACGGCCGAACGGCGTCTCAACGGGTTCGATCACATTTCCCGGTTCGAAGTAATTGCATTCACCCGGCGCGGTGTGGGCTTTGTTGTAGTGGCCAAGGACCGTGCCTTCCGGACCATAGACGACGCAGGAATTCCGCCAGAGGTTGTCGAGATGCAGCATCACGTTGGGAATGACGACCATCTTGAACTTCTTCGCCAGCGCGGAGACTTCCTTGAGCCACGGCGAATCGAGCTTGAAGCCGAGCTGCTTGCGGACTTCTTCCGGACCCTTGGGGTGGGCCGCGAGACTTTCCCGGGTGCGATGGTGGTCAGCAAACTCCGGCAGCATCACGATCTGGCAGCCGGATGCACCGGCGTCGGCGATGTGTCCGAGGAGTTCCGCGCGCCGCTGCGCCACCGGAACGATGTCCATGGGTCCATTAACAAGTCCAATCACCACAGGTCGCGCCATCGTAATCATCCCTTATTAGAGAGGCTCTCTGGTTGCACTATACCCAGAGCACCAGGCGAGCTCAAATCCTTCGCGGAAAGCCCGGCTCGCGCGCGACATTCCTTGACATTCGGGACACTCCCTAATACTCTGCTGAAGTGAGCCTCTGTCAACGCTTTGCATGCGCATAGCGGGACGGCAGCATTTTCTTCGGAGTTGAAAGCGGACACAATGGCTGCACCTACTGTCACTCGACCTTTAGCTACACCGCCGGAGACGAGCAATCCATCAGGATTGAACGTTGAAGAAATATCGCGCTGGGCCAAGTGGATCGTTCTCGCCTGTGTCATTGCGGGAGCCGTCGGATTGGTGGTCATCGGCGTGGTTTATGTCGGACAGCAGCGCCGCACCGAAGAGCTCCGCCAAAATTGGGACGAGGTCTATACCGCGACCAAGGATAAGACCAAGACCAACGACCGCATCCAGGCGCTTGAAACAATCGCGCCGAAAGTGGCCGGCACACCCGCACACGCGTACATCCTGATGGAACTGGGCAACATTTATTTCGAACAGGCCGTGAATCCGAAGAAGGCGCGCGAAGAACGCACCGAAGCGCTCGACAAGGCCACCAAGCTGTATGAACTGGTCGCGACCAACGAGCCGTTCAAGAGCAACGAAACGTTCGGGCCGGCCGCGACGCGTGCCGCTGCCGCCTGCTACGCACAGACCGCCAATTACGACGCGGCGATCAAGCTGCTGAAAGACGCGTTGGCTCAGCCCGATATCGAAAAGCATTACCTCTACAATCCGATGGTCGCGCAGCTCGGCCGCGAATACTGGCTGCGCTCGCTGGCCAAGGCTGAGAAGAAGGAAGATCCGGAACCCGACCGCAAGGAAGCGCGCACACAGCTGGGCGAAGCGCTCCGCAACGTCGGCGAAAAGAAGGAAGATTCGCAGGGCTGGCGCGGCGAAGCGGAATTCATCAAGGCGATCATCGACAAGCCGGGCAAGGCGCTGCCGGACGGCAAGGTGCCGCCTGAAAAGGCGCCGCCCGCGCCGACGCCTCCTCCAGGCGACCGCAAGACCGACGCGGAAAAGAAAGACGACGCGAAAGCTCCGGCTGACGCGAAGAAAACAGAAGACAAGAAACCCGACGAGAAGAAGACTGACGAGAAAAAGCCGGACATCAAGAAAGACGAAGCGAAGAAAGACGGCAGCATTCAGCTGCCGAATCCCGAGAACGATCCTTCAGTGCCCGCTAACACCAGCGGGCACCTTTCATTTTCACAGATCCAGAAGATGCTGAAAGAAGGCCGCCCGGCCTTCTGCAACTGCCCTCGCTGTCAGGCCGGCAGTGCGCCGCCCGCCGGCGTACGCATGGCCGATTGAAAACCCTCGATGCCTGACACTCCTCCGGCTCCGACCGAGCCTGATCCAGATTCCGATCTTGTTGCTGGCCCAGTCACTCCCGAAGACGAACCGCTGCATTTCGAAGTCGTGATTCCTGCCGAACAGGCTGGAGCGCGCTTTGATGTCGCGATCGCCAGCGTCGTGCCGCGAATTTCGCGGACGTACGCGGCGCGCCTGCTGAAAGACGGCGCGATCCTGGTCGAAGGCAAGGCCGTCAAAGCCAGCGGCAACGCGAAGGGCGGCGAACGCGTCGCCGTGAACTTGCCGGAACCGGAAGCGATCGAAGCGAAGCCGGAAGACATTCCGCTGAGCGTCATTTTTGAAGACTCACACATCATCGTAGTCAACAAGCCGCCGGGCATGGTGACGCATCCCAGTTCCGGGCACACGTCCGGCGCGCTGGTCAACGCGCTGCTGTTTCACTGCAAGGATCTGTCGACGATCAACGGGAAGATCCGCCCCGGCATCGTTCATCGTCTGGATAAGGACACGTCGGGATGCCTGGTGGCGGCCAAGCACGACACGGCGCACCGCGGACTGGCCGATCAGTTTGCCAACCGCACGGTGAAGAAAGAATACATCGCGCTTTGCCACGGCAACCCGCTCCAGAACGAATTCGTCTGCGAAGGGCGCATCGGGCGGCACGCCACGTACCGGACCGAAATGACGATCATGCGCAACCCCGACGAAGGGCGCGAGGCGTACACGCACTTCACCGTGCTGGAACGTTTCAAAGGTCCGTACTTTTACGTCGAAGCTCATCCGCGGACCGGCCGCACGCACCAGATCCGCGTGCATCTGGCGAAGTCCGGCTACCCGATTCTGGCCGACCCGCTTTATGGCAAGGAATCTGAATTCGTGAAGTTCGGTCTGCACCGCCATGCGCTCCACGCGAAAACGCTGTCGTTCCAGCACCCGGTCACCGGCGAACCGAGGTCATTCGACGCTCCGATCCCGGAAGACATGGCGATGGCGCTGCGCGAGCTACGCGGTACACGCTGATTTTGGTGACTTCTAACCACCGCGCCAATTGGCGCGGTGGTTAAAACCCAACATTTCGGTACTACTTCACTGTCTATGACGCGGGCAAATTTGACCGCGGCCGAAACGGCGACACTTCAGAAAAACAGTGCCGGAAAACCCTACCGAGCAAATCCCAAAAAACCGATACCCATTTGGGGGAATTACGTAAGGAAGCCTCGCATGAGTTCCATCGATCTGGTTTTCGAAAACGCTTCGGTCATCGACGGCACAGGCAAGTCCGCGCGCATCGCGCAGGTCGCTGTTGCAGGCGACCGGATTGTCGCGGTCGCCGAGCACTTCACTGACGGATTCAAGAACGGCGCGCAGCGCATCAACGCGGCGGGCAAGGTTCTGGCGCCCGGGTTTGTGGATATTCACGCGCACGGCGAGCTCGAACCGCTTGCGGATAACAGCGCGGCCGGCAAAGTCGTCGAAGGCGTGACGACGGAGATCTCCGGCAACTGCGGGCTTACCCCCTTCCCTCTTCTGGGCGCCCTGCGCACCCGCTTCGAAAAGGAAGCGCGCGACGAATACGGCTGGCAACCGACAGTGCTCAATTGGAGCAGCGCCACCGAATACTTCGCCACGCTCGAAAAAACGCAGTGCAGCATCAATCGCGGATTTCTCCAAGGCCACGGCGCGTTGCGCGCGGCGGTCAATGGTTACAGCGACAATCCGCTGGGCGTCGAAGGCAAGAAGTTGATGCGCCACCTGCTCGAAGATGCGCTCGACGCCGGCTGCTTCGGTTTATCAACGGGGCTGGTCTATCCGCCGGGCTGCTACGCCAAGCACGACGAGATCGTGGAACTGGCGCAGCTCTGCGCAGAAAAGAATGCGCTCTACACCAGCCACATGCGCAGTGAATCCGACGAACTGGAAGCGTCGATCTGTGAAACGCTGCGTGTCTGCAAAGAAAGCGGCGCACGCACACAGATCTCGCATTTAAAGACGGCGCACCAACGCAACTGGCACAAGATCAAATTTCTGGAACAGACGCTGCTCGGCGCGCGTACCGAAGGGCTTGACGTCTTCGCCGACCGTTATCCGTACACAGCCAGCTCGACGGGCCTCGACGGAATCCTGCCGCAGTGGGCGTACGTCGGCGGGAATGCGGAGGAGCTCAAACGGCTGCGCGATGACGCCATCTGCGCGAAGTTGGAGGCGGAGATCCTCGCGAAGAATCCGGAGCCGGATTTCTGGTCGCGAATTCAGGTTGCCGGTGTAACGGCCGAACATCTGCGCTCGGAAGTCGCCGGACGGACGATCGCCGACATCTCCGCGGACTGGCGCGTGACACCGTTCGAAGCCTTCCGGCGGATCTGCATCGAAGACGAACTGCGGACGTCGGCGATTTTCGCGACGATGTGCGAAGAGAATCTGGAGACGATTCTCTCCTGGGACTTCGTGATGGTGGCCAGCGACGCGACGGCGCGGAACATCACCGGCCCGACGCGGGTGGCCGCGCCGCACCCGCGCACGTTCGGCACCTTTCCGCGGATGCTCGCACGGTACGTCCGCGAGAAAAAGATCATGAGCCTGGAAGAGGCGATCCGGCGCATGACCTCGCTGCCGGCCGAGACGTTCCACATCGCAAACCGCGGCGTGATCCGCCCGGGCGCGTACGCTGATCTGGTGCTCTTCGACGCGCAGACCGTCCGCGACGAAGCAACATTCGCGGACGCCAACCGTTTTCCGACGGGCATCGACCGCGTGTACGTGAACGGCAAGCTGGCGGTGCAGGAAGGCACCGTGCTGGCCACGCGCGCGGGACGCGTGCTGCGGCATGCGGGATGAGGAAAGTAGGCGTTGCTCTCCGTCGTTGCGGAACGTAATATAAGAGCGAAAGGATGGTATGCTCATGGCCGATTTGAACGACGACGATAAAGAAATTGAGGCATTGGAAAACTTGTTTCCAACTCTCGTTGAAGAAGCGTTTAATAGTGCGCGGCAACGGGCGCTTGACGCCGGCCTGAGTGTTTATGAAACAATCGGCGATGCCATCTACGAAGTCTTTCCTGACGGCACTCAGAGACTTGTGAAGCGCATTGAACCTTGGATTTCCATCCCGCTAGATACTCTGTCGACTCTTCGGTGAATGCTTTGCCCGCACGAATGCGCATGTTCGCCGGTCCGAATGGCTCTGGAAAGAGTACCCTTAAGCCGGTCTCGGAATTCAGACCGCGCATTTATTTTTGATAATTCATTGCACCAACAGGGCCACACGTGGCTCGCAGAATTTTTGGATGGCCGATTGACTGGCCTCAAGTCCGCCATCGTGCCAACGTGGTTCAAGAAAGCGGTAATTGATAAGATGGCCGTGCCGCCGAGTTCAATCTGATTCAATAGCGAGATAGAGCTAGGAGATTCTGGATGCCCCGTCCTCTGATCGGCCTGAACACCTCCACCATGGACATGGACGATCCGCTGAAGGCGAAGGCGATCTGTCATTTCAAATACATCGATGCCATCGCGGAGAACGGCGGCGTGCCGGTGATCATTCCGCCGTACACGGATCGTTCGATGCTCGATGCGGTGTTGAAGATGTTCGATGGATTTCTGCTCGTGGGCGGGCCTGATTATGATCCGGCGCACTACGGCGGACATTCGCAGCCAGCCGATGAACTGATGCATCCGCGACGACATGCGTTCGATCTGTGGCTGGCGGAGGCGATTCTGGAGAAGACGCGCAAGCCGGTGTTGGGGATTTGCGGCGGGCATCAGTTGATCAACATCGCTCTCGGCGGCGCGCTGGTTCAGGATTTGAAGACGGAATGGAAGGCAGACGCCAAACATGCGAGCACCCTGCTCCACTCCGACAGCCAGCGCACCGGGACGGCGGAAGCGGGCAACGTGTACCGGCATGAAATTCGGGTGAACAAGGGCTGTCTCCTTGCGAAAATCGCCGGCGCGGAAAAAATCATGACCAATTCCTACCATCATCAGGCAGTCCAGCCGGATCGCGTCGGCAAGGGGCTGATTCCCACGGCCTGGTCGCCAGATGGCGTGATTGAGGCGATCGAACTTGCAAAGCCGGACCGGTTTCTGCTCGGGGTTCAGTGGCACCCGGAGCGACAATCGGCGGAATCGCAGCATAAGGCGATCTTCGCGGCGCTGGTCCAAGCCTGTGGCTGAGGTTTTTTATTCACGCAAAGCCACTAAAACGCAAAGAACAGCTACGAATTTGTTGTGAAGAGCTCTTGGAAAAGTATTGACTCGCAGGCGATGTTGATTAATATTGGGAACGTTCCCACTTTGGAGTGGATCGGGTGAAGCAGAAGAATCTCGCGAACATTCTCGATGTTGCCCGCAAGGCGGGGGTCAGTAAGTCGACCACGGCGCGCGTGCTTTCGGGCAATGGGGCGGCTAGCGGGAAAACGCGCGATAAGGTGCTGGCGGCGGCTTCGGCACTTCGCTATCGCGTTAATACGTCGGCGCGGTCGTTGCGGCAGGGCGGCAACCGGCTGCTGGCAGCGGTTTTTCCACGCGGAGCAACGCGCGGCGTGATCAGTCATGCGATCGGGTCGGAGAAGCTCGAAGGACTGGCGCGCGGCGCGCAGCGGCTCAATTACGATCTCCAGATTTTCTTCGCGGATTTGAACGACCCGTCTGAGCTGCGCCGCCTGGCGATGGAAAAATCCATCGGCGGATTTCTGTTTACGGGCTCCGTGGCGCCAGCCACGCTGGAACTGCTCGACCGCTACGAGATTCCGTGGGTGGGCGTCAACTGGCGCAATGTCTCGCGACCGAAAGACCCGCATTGCTGGACGGACTTCATTCACGCTGGGCGAACGCTGACTACGCATCTTTTTCAGACCGGCTGCCGGAGCATCGTGGCGTTCGATTGGCTTTCGGCGGAGTACGGACCGTTCGGGGAGGGCGTGCGTGCGGCGTGGAAGGACTTGGGACAGTCGCCGAAAAAGCTGGAGTTGCATTGCGGGTCCCAATTCGGAAGCGGTGCGGCAGTCGACGCGGTGTTGCGCGAGGCGCTTTCACGCACGCCACCTGATGCGTTCCTGATGAGCCACGAAGCCGGCGCGATGAGCGCGTACCGGGAGATCCGAGCAACGGGGTTGACCATCGGCAGCCAGGTGGCCGTAGCCACATTTGACGACCTGGGAACGGCGTCGCACATGGACCCGCCCTGCACGGCTTATGCTCAGCCGACCTACGAGATGGGCGAAGCGGCGGTGGAGGAATTGGACCGCGTGCTCTCCGGCGATCGGCAGCATCGCATCGACCGGGACATTCGTGGGGAGTTGCGGGTGCGCGGATCCACGGAGATGTTTAAACGGTAGCAGCAGTATTTTTTTTTTAACCCGAAGTGGGAACGTTCCCACTCGCAGATGACTCGAACGTTACGGAGGATGCTTCAGATGCTGGTCGAAACGAAGATCGGTGCCCAGTTCGCGCGCAATGGTTACGTGGTGGTCGAGGACCTGTTTTCAGCCGACGAAATGACCCAGGCCAAGGCAGAAGTCCGCCGGGTACTCGACGAAGTCAAATCCGAACGCCTGGCCAAAAGCGACAGCCGCGACAATGGCGTGTATGTCGGGCTGACCATCAAGAGTGCGTATTTCAAGGCGCTCAATGGTGACGCGCGCATCGCGAACGTCTGGGAAGAGATCTACGGACCGAACATTGAATTCTGGAGCGACAAGATTGTCTACAAGTCGGCGGGCGTCGATTTCGGATCGCCGTGGCATCAGGATTACACCTATTGGAAAGGCGCGAACAAATATTCCGTCTGGATCGCACTCGACGACGCCACGCCAGAGAACGGCTGCCTGAAATTCATTCCCGGTTCTCACAAATCGCTGGTCAGTCACGGCGGGAAGGATGTCGAAGGGGTCGGCTTCACCAATCGGTTGCGTCCTGAGGATATCGACGAGAGCAAGGCCGTCGTGGTGCCAGCGCGCAAGGGAACGGCGGTGTTCTTTCACGACCTGACGCTGCATGCGTCGTTCGCCAACACAAGCGGTAAGGACCGCTGGGCACTGATCAGTACGTACCGCGACGCGAGCCAGGACGATCTGCGCTACGACTTTGCGACGGCGGCGTTCATGGTGCGTGGCGTGCGCAGCGGAAGGGAGTTGAAAGCGTGAACGACAATTCAAAATTCAAAATTCAAAAACGCACGCGGAAGGGCAATCGAAATGAATGCGGGGACCTTGTCGTAAATTTCCGACAAGGTCCTGCGAACCGATAATCAACCGTGGGCCGGAGGTGGCGTTGTGTTGCGTTGTTCCGGCCCCGTCGACTTATCCGTCCTGTAATAGGAATACGCGAGTAGGCCAGCGACCAGCGCGAAGAACAACAGGATGCTCCAGCCCAAGCACGAAACGAAGCGGCGGCCGAAGAATTTTTCCAGAACGTCGGAGCGCGTAACCATGTCGTGGCGACTCCCGATCAGGAACTACCGGGCAGGGACGCCCGGTTATCGAATTAAAGGCGGCAGTTGAGAATTGGCGTTTCGAGAATCGCGGAAGCGCCGAGGGCTTCGAGTTTGTCGATGATCTCGATCGACTTCTTCTTCGGCACCATCACCTTTACCGCGACCCACTTCGGGTCTTCCAAGTCGCTGATGGTCGGCGAATCGAATCCGGGCGTGAGCGCTTCGGCTTCCTTCAACTTCGCGCGCGCGATGTTGTATTCCAGCAGCGTGTACTGCTGCGCGGTGAGCACTCCTTGCAGGCGCCGTACAATCAGCGTGCAGAGTTTGGGATCGCGCGGCTTTTTGGCTTGAATCAGCACTGCCTGTGACTGCGCAATGACTTCGATCACATCCAGCCCGTTGTCGCGGAGCGTGTCGCCGGATTCGACGAGATCGACGATGGCATCGGCGAGACCCAGAGCCACCATGATTTCCACGGAGCCTGTGACTTCCAGCAGGTTGACGTTGATCTTCTTCTTCTTGAAGAATTCGCTCGCGGAGTAGGCCATCGAGGCGGCGATCTTTTTGTTTTTCAGCGCGGCAACGGTCTTGGGCCCGTTGGTCCGGGCGGCGACGGCGAGCCGGCAGTGGCCATAGCCGAGTTCCAGTTTACTCTCGACGCGGCCGGTGCAGCGGTTTTCGTAAATCAGATCCTGGCCCACCATGCCCATGTCCGCGGCGCCTTCGGCGACGAGCAGCGGGATGTCGTCCGGGCGGACAAAGAGGATCACGGCCTTCAGGCCATCAACATGCGCGAAGAGCGAGCGGTCGCGCTTGCGGTATTTGATCCCCGCGGCGCGCAGCAGACTCTCGCTGGGCTCCTGCAGGCGGCCTTTGCTGGGAATGGCAATGCGTGTAATGCTCTCGTCTAACTGCACGTCGCGTCTCCAATGGTTTCAAATGAGCCCCAGTTTCTAATTGGAAGCGGGGCAATTCGCAACCACAGGGTGCCAGCGCCATAAAGCAGCGCCGGTCACGTTCACTTTTCACTGATACAGTAGAGATTTTCTTCGCCGCGCAGGAACATCTCGCTGCCGTCGAAAACAGGCACGACGCAAAAGGATTCGTAGCGCGTGTTCCAGTCGTTGATCAAGGTCAAGTGCTTCATGTAATTGCGCGCGACCTCTTTGTATTCGCGGCCGGGTTCTAAAACGATCGCGGTTCCGGTATTACCAAAAATGTAAATATACTTCCCCGCGGCGGTGATGCTGACGTGATCTCCGCCCATCAGGATGTAGGTCAGGTGCATGAACAGAACGTCGAGATCCAGTCGCTTCTGGTAGACGACCTTTCCCGCCTGAGTGTCGATCACAGTCAGATCACCTTCGATGTCAAGGCAGTACATCAGCCCGTTCAAGATCAGCGGAGTGGCGGTGTAACAATGCCGGCCCATATGGAACGGGGCAAATTGCATGGGGTTCATCTCAATGGGCGAAAGATTCGTCGCGGAGATGCTGTCACCCGACACGTCGCTAGGGAACTGCAGGCGCTTCATGGGCGCTGCATGCGGCAACAAGTAGGCAATACCATCGGCCATCACGGGAGTGGGTGCGGTCATATCCAGGGAATACGGACCTTCGAATAGCACCTTGCCATCCGAAACACGGAGAACGGCATTGCCCCAGTTCGCTACCACGACCGAGGTAGCGCCGATTTTTCCAATGGCCGGCGAATTGTACTGAAGTCCATTTTTAAGATCGCGCTTGAAGGTCCAGTCGAGATGGCCGGTGGCGCAGTCGATGCCGAGAATATGCTGCATGTAGACGATTAGTTTTCCGTCCGCCAGCAACGGCGAGCAGCCGTATCCGTGATGATACCATCCGGCGTTGTCGACGCGGATCCACTTGCGGTTGCCGCTCAGGTCGTAGCACGCCGTCACTCCGGTGGCCATCCAGACGTACACGAACTTGCCGTCGGAACACGGCGTCGCTCCGGAGTAGCCGCCGTCCTGTTCGGTCGTGGCTTTGTAGCGGACGGGATCAACTTTTAGTGCAAGAACTTTTAGTTTGCCTTGTACTTCGGCGATCTCCTTTTTCAGATCGGCCAATTCCTTACCCAATGGAGCCGGCTTGGAATTGAAATAGAGCAATTCAATGAGTTCGTCGAGACGCCGGGCCAGCGGCGCCATCTCCGCAAATTCGGGATGCGCATTTTTCTCGTCCTCGCTGGCGGATTCGTAGTAGCCGTTCGGCCGCATCCAGAGGAATTTTCCATCGTGGCGGTCCAGGCATACCAGGTAGTGCGGATCGATGGTGACGAACACCTTGTCGCCAAGGACAATCGGTGACGAAGAACTGAACGGTAGCGGCCTGATCCAGCGCATGTTTTTATTGTCGTAGTCGTGGGCCGCTTCCCGGGCGGGCTGCAGCGTGGTTTGAAACATGAAGGTCTTTTGCGCAGCCTTGGTGAATTTAATCAACAACCGGTTCCAGCCCTTCGCCAGCGGCACATTCATGTCTTTCACGCTATTTCCGTTCAACCAGACCTTGGACATGAATCCCGGACCCGTGTAGTCCCCGCGCAGCCGCAGGTTGATTGTTCGCGCGTCGGGACTGAACAGATGCGTACAGACGAAAAAAATCTGAGCCTTGTCGACGTCGAAAATCGGACCGAAGCAATTCAGGATGTGGCCGTCGGATGGCATCGCCTTCCACGTCAAGGCGCCCGTTTTTTCGACATCGTCCGGATCCAGTTCGTTTTCCTTGGGGACGAATTCTTGCGGGAACTCCGTTTTCAGGTCTGTCGCTGGAATTGGCCCCAACACGAGCCACTCCGGAATCGCGGCATTCGGCATCAGGGGAATTCCTGTCGCGCCAGCGGCTGGCTTTTTAGCCTGACAAGCCAGGTTGAGCATGGTCTTGTCGACGTGCTTCCACGTGACCGGCGGAGTGGTTTCCGCATAGGTGTTCCGGCCATCGCGCAGCCAGCCGGCCACTTGGGTGCTATTCTCTCCAGCATGAACCAAAACGGTGGGAACGAGAGCAACCGCGACGAGCAACACGAACTGCGTTTTTGTGGAACCGATCATGGAACGCTCCTTTTGCGGCACGCGTGAATGCGAACGCGTGGGTTGCATGGAGACTTTACACCGGACGAGCGAGAAGAAATTTCGTAGACTGCGCTGACTCAATTTCATAAATCCGCACCGGTGAACACTCATGGCTGAAACCCGCGAAGTTTATCCCGACGGCAGCATCCCGCGATTGCCGGAACTGGCCTACGCGGGATTCCAGAGCAAGCGTAAGAGCATGATTCTCGACGCGCACGTTCACGATGCGTTCGAAATTGTTTACCTCGAGCGCGGACGCGTCTACTGGCAGGAAAGCAACGGTACGATCTTTGGCGTGCGCGGGCAGGAGATGTCGCTCACGCCGCCGGGCCTGGTCCATTCAGCAGCCGGCGAGAAGTTGCATCCCTCGCGCTTTTATTGGATCAACGTGCGACTGCCCCAAAGCGGGAAAATCGGGGGCCGGACGGTTCTGGAACTTCCGATTTCAGAAGCCCGGATGCTGTGCCAGGCGTTTAGCCGCATCACCCGCCGCACCTGCGGCGTTTCACCGGCCGTTGTCTTTGGATTTGAAGCGTTATTGGAGCTGCTGCGCAGTCCGCGTCCCTTGCCTCTGCAAACGACGGCGGCGCGTGCACTGCTGACCGGACTACTGGTAGAGGTGCTCCGCTGTTTCGAAACTCCCGCCCGCGACGGGGATGTGTCTCCGTTGATCGCCGAGGCGATGCGGCGATTGACGGCCGATCCGCTCGAACAGCCGCGGATCCATGAAGTCGCTCGGGCGCTGCACGTCAGCGCGTCGTATCTCAATCGGCAATTCAAGCAGCAATGCGGGCTCACGCCCAAGGACTACGTCGTGCGGGCGCGGGTGGAACTGGCCAAGAAACTGCTGACTACTACGCCGCGAAGCCTCACGGAAATTGCCATCCAGACGGGCTTCGGCAACAGTCAGTATTTCAGCGCGTGCTTTCGCCGGGTGGAAGGACTAAACCCGAAGGCGTACCGGCAGCAGATGCATCGCGCAGTCCAGCGCGGATAGTGCTTCGACCTTGTCACGTTGCGGGTCCACGGTCATTCGGCTATCATCTCACATGCGGGGCGTCGGACGGCCGCGGCGGACTACCTGTGCGATGGCCTTCGGACCACCGCAACAGCCTCCGCCGAGGAAAGTCCGGCCTCCATAGGACAGGGCCATGGGTAACGCCCATCGGAGGAGACGCCGCAGTTTGGGCGTCGAACTTCAGAGACAGTGCCACAGAAAATAAACCGCCACGCGCGCTGAGCAATCAGCCGCGTGTGGTAAGGGTGAAACGGCGGGGTAAGAGCCCACCGCTCCGGCAGCAATGCCGGGGGCACGGCAAACCTGAGCCCGGAGCAAGCCCGAATAGGCGGAGAGGCGCGGTTCGCGCCGTTTGAATTCGCGGGTAGGGCGCTGGAGGCCACCGGCAACGGTGGTCCTAGATAAATGGCCGTCCGGTAGGTTTCGTTTGCGTGTCCAACACGCAGATTGAAGCCTACTGAACAGAAGCCGGCTTACCGACGTCCCGCACTTTACTAACGTCCATCCGAGCGCGGGTGGCACGAAGGAGTTTTGAGTTGTTAGTTTTGAGTTTTGATTGAGAGCCAACCGGGCCATACGTTTTTGGTTTTGAATTCGTCACTGGCTGGCAACATAACTAAAAACTCAAAACTGATCACTCAAAACTACCGTCCCGGAGATCTTCATGAAGTACGAGAACGTCCAGTCGCCCAAGTGTCATGGTCCTCGAGTCCTGAAGGGGTATCAGCTTTACGGCAGTGAAGTGATTGCGCTGGAGAATGAATTTCTGCGCGTGGTCATCAATGTCGGGCGCGGCGCGGTCATCTCCGAAATTCAATACAAGCCGCTTGATCTGGACGTGCTGTATAAAAATCCGAATGGACTGCGGCCCCTCGGCACGTTTCAGCTCAGCAGTTACGAACAGCACCCGATCTTCGATCACCACCCCGGTGGCTGGTACGAATGTTTTCCGAGTGGCTCGGTGCCGGTCACTCAGGAAGGCGCGAAGATTGGCTTTCACGGCGAAGTGTGGGGTCTGCCGTTTGAGCTGAATGCGACGCACGAAGACGACGATTCCTGCTCGGTAACGATGACCTGCCACACCATTCGCACGCCGTGGAAACTGACCAAAACGTTCTCGCTGAAGAAGAACGATCCGACGCTGTACCTCGAAGAGACAGCCACGAATCTCGGCGGCGTGGACCTGACGGTGATGTGGGGGCAGCATCCAATTTTCGGCGCGCCGTTCGTGGACGAGAAAACCTACATCGAAGTTCCGGCGACGAGCTACTTTGATGACCGCGACGATCCGATCATCCGCATGCGCTGGCCGACGAACAAGGACGGTGTGGATCTGCGGAAAGTGGGCGCGCCCAAAAGCAACACGGGCAAGATGGTCTTCATCACCGATTTCACGGAAGGCAAATTCCGCGTCGTAAGCCCGACCTGGAAACTCGCCTTTGAACTGAGCTGGGACGCCACACAGTTTCCGTACTGCTGGCTGTACGAAAATTGCAATCAACTCAAGTCGCCGTGGTGGGGTCGCGCGTACGTCCTGGCACTGGAGCCGTTCACGGGACTGCCGAAGGCCATCGAAGACGGCCACGGGGTAATCCACATCGCGGCGGGAAAAAGCGAGACGACCAAGTTCGCGGCGAAGTTGATTGCGGGAGTGGAGTGACGAGCGGCGCGTGAACATTCCCCGCATCGTCATCGGTGGTTTATCGAGCGGGTCGGGCAAGACCACGTCGGTGGTGGCGCTGATTGTGGCGCTGCGCGCGCGTGGGCTGAAGGTGGCCGCGTTTAAGTGCGGGCCGGATTATCTCGATCCGACTTACCATGCGCGCGCGGCGGGGAGTGCTTCACACAATCTCGATTCGTGGCTGATGGGGCGCGACGGGGTGTTGGCGACGTTTGCTCATGGGGCGCGCGGCGCGGATGTTGCGATTATTGAAGGAATGATGGGGCTGTTCGACGGCGCGTCGGCGACCAGCGATGAGGGCTCGACGGCGCAGATCGCCAAGTGGCTTGGTGCGCCAGTCTTGCTCGCGCTGGATGCGTCGGCGATGGCACGCTCGATAGCCGCGGTGGCGCACGGGTTCCGGACGTTTGACGCGGACGTGAAACTCGCGGGGCTAATTGCCAACGGTATCGGCGGCAAGGGGCATCTGGAATTGCTCGGTCTGGCAACGGCCCCCTTCCCTATCGTTGGCGGATTTCCGCGGCGCGCGGAGCTTGCGTTTCCCGAACGGCATCTCGGGTTGGTCACGGCCAGCCGCGAGACGGTGCCTGATGCATTGCTCCACCAGTGGGGCGAGATGGCCCGCGAGTGGTTTGATCTCGATGCGGTACTGGCGATTGCGCACTCGGCGAGTGCGCTTCCCGTTCCCCCGACAGAGGCGCCTGCGATTCCACGTCGATGCCGGATCGGCATCGCGTTCGACCGGGCGTTGCATTTTTACTATGAGGACAATCTGCGCCGACTCGAACGGCTCGGAGCAGCATTGGTGCGCTTTTCGCCGCTTACGGATTCCGAACTTCCGGATGTGGATGGGCTGTATTTTGGTGGCGGCTATCCGGAAGTTTACGCGGCGGAACTGGCGGAGAATTCGGGGATGCGCTCGGCAGTTCGCGCGTTCGCTTCGAACGGAAAGCCCATTTACGCGGAATGCGGTGGGCTGATGTATCTGGCGGCGGCGATTCTGACGCTCGATGGAAAACGGCACGAAATGGCTGGGCTCATTCCGGTCGATACGGTGATGTCAGAACGACTGCAAGCGATTGGGTACGTCGACGTGGAGACGCAGGAACCGACGGTGCTGGGGCCGGCGAAGATCCGCTTTCGAGGGCAGCAGTTCCGCTACTCCGAGCCGCGGTTGCTCGTCGAGAATCCGCGGTGTTCTTATACGGTGACGGATGTCTACTCGGGGCGCTCGCAAGCAGAGGGTTATCGCGGCGCATTTACAAATGTACTCGCCTCTTATGTTCACGCGCACTGGGCGTCCAATCCGGCGGTGGCGGAATCTTTCGTGAACGTTTGCGCAGAAAATGCACAGACTCGAGATTGATTCGCTTTCACTACACAAAAATCCAGACTTCCCCTATTGTGGCGGTGAAGAATTCACCAGGAGAGTCCATGGCCGTCGATTTACAAGCACGCTTGAAAGCTTTCGCCAAACTCGTCTCCGAAAAGAGTCTCGTCGATCTAGTCGGCACGATCTGGAAGAACGATCGCCAATTCACCTATCCGGCGTTTGCCAGGACCGCGGAGATTGTGCGCTCGAAAATTCAAAACTGGGGCATTGAAGGCGAGATTTGCCATCTCCCCGCTGACGGCAAAACCATGTACGGCGATTGGAAAATGCCGCTGGCGTGGGACTGTACATCAGCCACGCTCGAGATTGTTTCGCCGCGCGTGAAAAATCGCGTCATCGCCGATCGCAAGGACCGGCCGACGCACACGATCATGTGGTGCGGTCCGACGCCTCCCGAGGGAATCACGGCGGACGTGGTGCGGATCGAAGACAGGAAAGAGCTGCGCAAAAAATTAAGCGCGGTGAAGAACAAGATCGTCTACACGCCGTCACATCCGATGGAATTCAAAGCCATCCTGGTGAAGGCCGGCGCACTGGCAGTCGTGACCAGTTACTGCCGCAACCGGGAATTACTGCCCGAGGCCACGTTCTGGTTCAACGGATGGTCCGACAATCCGACAGGCTGGGCGTTTCACGCTGACGACACACCGCTGCCGGGCATGGCGATCAGCGGGACCACTGGCGCGGAACTCGATGCGCTGCTGAAGCACGGGCGCGTGACGTTGAAGATGACAGTGGCGTCGCGCTACTTTGAAGGCACGCTGCCAATTGTCTCCGGGTTCATTCCCGGGAGTGGCAAGGACGAGATCCTGGCGATCGGCCACGCGATGGAACAGGGCGCCAACGACAACGCCTCGGGCTGTGCGGTGATTCTCGAATCGCTGCGCGCGATCAAGTCCTCGAGCAAACTCAAGGCGCTGCCACCTCTGAAACGCGGCGTGCGCGGAGTGCTCACCAACGAATGCTACGGCACGATCGGCTACGCGGCGAAAAATCCGGAAATCATGCTGCGCCTCGTCGCGGCGCTGAATTGGGACACGGTCGGACGCTACCAGGAATCGGCGACGGCGATTTTCCGCCAGCACCGTTGCGCGGATGCTTCGGCTTCAGTGATCGATACGTTGATTGGCATGCTGATGGATTCCTGGCTGCATAAAACGCTGCCGTTTGCCAAGACGCGCCGCGACATGGCCTTCGCGCTCACGGACAACGCCTACAACGATCCGGATATCGGAGTGCCGTGCGCGTACGTCGACAGCCAGGATCGCTTCTGGCACACTTCGGCCGACACGCTAGACACCATTCACGGGCCGACACTCCATGCCTTCGCGGTGATCTCGGCGACCTACCTGCATTTCCTGGCCAGCGCGGGTGCGGAGGAGATTCTGTTTCTGGCCGATCATACGTTGCGGGAGTACGGCAAGCGCATCGATGCGACCACCAGCACTTATGCAGTCCAACTTCGCGAAAAATCAGCAAACAAACCGCAGGTACTCGCCAAAGCCTTCGACCATCTCGATTACATCCTGCTGATCTGCAGCCGGACGTTGCGAGCCGCGTTGATGCTTATCCCAAAGTCCGAACAGCACGATGCAGATATGGAGCTCAATCGCCTGATCGGGCATGCGCGCAACCGCGTGAAATTGGAGCAGCAGCATCTGAAGTCGCTCGCGGGTTGCGCACCGGGTGAATTGAAGCCGGTGCGCGGGATTTCCGACATCGCGAAGCTGCGCCCACGCAAGAAATTCATCGGAACTCCTTCGTACGAAGGATTGAAGCAACGATCACTGCCCGGGGCTGGGTCGCCCACCTGGAATGCTCCGTTGCAGTGCGCGATGTTCTGGGCGCGCGGCGAATTGACGGTGGCCGAAATTCTGCGGCGTGTCGCCTACGAACACGGTCGCGATTTATCGGAGTTGCTTGCGGAACATTTCCGCTACATGGCAAAGCACGGATTGCTGGAATGGAAAGAGGAACGATCGACCCCTTAGTGACTCGAGTCACTAAGGGAGAAACTGGTATGGCCACAGCACCCGCCCTCTCGAAAGTTCAATTCGATCCTCGAAAATCGAAAATTCGCGGTTAGAAAGTTGTCCTCACTAACGGTCTGGAATAGAAGTAGTCGTCGAAGGGGATTGATGGTGGAGTCGTTTCTATACAAAAGACTTATACAAAAGTGTATTACGATTATTGCAGTCGTAGGAGCCACTTCACAGGTCCCGATTAACGCTGGCGAGACCGCACCAGAACAAACACAGACGCAACCCCTGGTACTGCGCGCGTGGGGCGTACCCGACAATGCCGGGTCCGATCCGGGACGATTGGCGCAGTTGGAAATTCTGGCGGCGTTCCGCAAACATTTCCCCAACATTTATCCGATCTCACCGACGGGCCTGGAAATTCCCGGCCGGTCGATGGACATCGTTCCATTGATGCAGATCGCGGGAAACATTCCGCAGGAAGTCATGTACGTCAATCTGCGCCAATCGGCGACGTACATCGCCAACAAATTTCTGTACCCCCTCGACAAGTATGTTGAGAAGACCGCGGGTGTGGAAATCAAAGACAGCTACCTGATGCCGTTTCCCGAATATCTGGAGGCGCTGAAAAAGGGCAAGAATTACGAGTCCGCGCTGAGCGAGCGTGTCACGCCGCAATGCTGGGAAGTGATGCGCCGCCGCTGTCCGTACGGCAAGGACTGTCCGCACGTGAAGGCTTGGGGCGGCGCGCCGGTCGAAGAACATCAGCACACCTGGTTTTTTCCGCAGTCGCCGGAAGTAATGGCTCTGTTTTACCGCAAGGATTTGTTCTACGACGCCGGTCTGCCAGCCCATGCCCCCAAGACGCTCGACGAAATGTTCGATTGGGCGAAAAAGACCACCAACCCGAAAGAGGACCGGTACGGTCTGACGCTCAACCTGGGTGAAATCGGGTGGAGCACGCTGAATATTCTGTACTCGTATGGTGGGCGCCTGGTGGAGCAGGACGAGAAGGGTCACTGGCGTTGCGCGTTCGATTCTGAAAACGCCGTCGAAGCGTACTATTTCGTCGCGCGGTTATTTCTGGAACCGTTCGACAACAAGTATGGCCACTTTACTGGCGTCGTCTATCTTGGCGATGAATCCACGTCCACTCTGCGCATTGCCATGGAATACAATTACCTCTCATCGACGCAGTTCTCGAAGAAGGATCCGGCTTCGAACGGCTTCGGACCGCCGCCGTCGGGACCGGGTGGGCAGAGCGCCGGCGAATTCAATGCGTCGATGACCGGAATCTATGCGGGCCTGGAAAACGATCCGGTCAAGCGCGACGCGGCTTGGGAATACATTCTGTTTTACAATTGTCCGGAAGCGCAGCAGATCCGCGCGCGCGTGTTTGTCGAGAATGGACTCGGCCAGTTCGTGCATCCGTCTCTGCTCCGCTCGGCCGGCTATCCGGAATTCGTCCCGCAGGTTCCGCAAGGCTGGGAAGAAGAGTACCACCGGATCGTCTCGCTGGGCGTGCCCGAGCCGTACGGCGAAAACACGCAGCAGGTATACAAATACGCATCGAAGGCAATCGACCAGATCCGCACCGACAGCACCATCACCGAAGCGATCGAGCGCGGTGATGCCGTCGCGGCGAAAAACGCGATCCGCGAGATTCTGAAAGCGCGCGTCGCATACGGCAACGAGAAGATGCTCAACATACTTCCGCCGGAAGTGCGTTCGTTCCGGCATACGATCGCGCTGCTGGTCGCCGTCGGAATTCTGATCATCTTTTCGCTGACGTTCTGGAATGTGTTCTCAACGTTTGCGCAGAAAGGCGTCACCGCACCTGGCGGCTGGAAAATCAAGCAGCACAAATGGGCGTACATCTGCCTGTTTCCGGCGATGATCTCGATCGCCATGTGGGATTATTATCCGCTGGCGCGCGGCACGGTAATGGCCTTCCAGAATTATAATGTCCGCGGCTTCAGTGATTGGGTCGGCTTGGAGAATTTCGCCAGCGTGCTCTTCGACCAGGAATTCTGGTACGCAATGTGGGTCTCGCTGCAGTACGCGTTCCTGTCGATGATCTTCGGCTTCTGCGCGCCCATTGCCCTGGCATTTTTGCTCAGCGAAGTGCCGAAGGGCAAAACGCTCTTCCGCACCATCTACTACCTGCCCGCGGTGCTCTCTGGTGTTGTCGTGATGTTCCTGTGGAAGAATTTCTATTCGCCTGAAGGCACGTTGAATCAGCTGGTCAACTTCTGCGTCAAAGTCATCAACTACATTCCGGGCTTGCATGTTCCCGAGCACCACACCGCATGGCTGACGTCGCCCCAGGCGGCGCTGATCTGTTGCCTGTTGCCGACGATCTGGGCCGGGATGGGTCCGGGTTGCCTAATCTACCTCGCCGCGCTGAAGACGATTCCCGAAGAGATTTACGAAGCCGCCGACATTGATGGCGCCGGCGTGACAAAAAAGATTTTCTACGTGGCACTGCCGAGTATCCGGGCGTTAATCACGATCAATTTCATCGGCGCGTTGATCGGCGGGATGAAAAGCGGCGGGCAGAATATTCTCGTTATGACCGGCGGCGGACCGTACACGCCCAACGGGCAGACGGAAGTCGTGGGCCTTCACATCTATTGGGAGTCGTTCGCATACTTGCGCTTCGGGCCGGCGACGGCGATGGCGTGGATCCTGGGGTCGATGTTAATCGGATTCACCGTGATCCAGTTGAAGCGATTGCGCAACATGGAATTCAAGTCGACGGAAAAGGTCTAGAGGATTTCATGCCGATCATCAGTCACGTCGGATCCAAGAGCATACGGGTGCGCGCCGTCTATGGCACGCTCTTTGTCGTGCTGTTGATCGGCGCGGCGTCGATGATTTACCCCCTGATCCTGATGCTCACCGGTTCGGTCAAGAGCGCCGCCGACTGCAACGACATGACCGCCTATCCACCATACTGGTTTGAGGAACTGCCGCTGTTTCAGAAGTACGCGGAGTCCAAGTACAACGGTTCGCTGGATCAGGCGGAAATTCAGTGGGGACAACGCGTCGGCATCTGGGACAAGATTCCCGCGCCGACAAAACAGTCCGAGTACCTCGACGACTTCCTGGAATGGCGCAAGGATTGCCACTGGTGGTGGCTGGGGCATACAAACACCGGTCAGTTCCTGCAGGCCAATGCACGTATCTTTCGCGCGTACATGCAGGAAAAGTACAAGGGCAATCTCGACGCGTTCGCGACAGAAATGAAGCTGCCGGTGAAATCATGGAACGACGTCCGCCCGCCGCCGATGCCCAACCCGTTCCGCTTTTCGAATCAGGACAATCCTCTGGTTCAGGCGTTCCTGACTTTCGCGCAGACACGTCCGATTGAAGACCGGGCCATCATCAATTTTGACGGTCGCTTCACCAAAAGTTTTTTGATGCCCACCTACACGGAGAACATTGGAGAGTACAACAAGAAACACGGTTCCGCATATGGCAGCTACAACGAAATTCTGCTGACGCGCCGTGCACCCGCGTCGGGACTGACACGGGAGGACTGGGATAAGTTCGTCCGAGAGCAGCTTTCGCTCGATGCCATTCGCATCGACGAATCGCAAGCAGCCACATACCGCACGTTCATTTCGTCGCGCTATGAAAACATCGCGCAGTTCAACGCCAAATTCAAAACCAGTTACGCCAGTTTCAATGACCTCCCCTTCCCCCACATCGCCCCGGGCGACAGGCTCTCGCAAGTCGATTGGGAAGGCTTTCTGCGCAGTGACCAATGCCCCACTGGGGCGCTGGAGGTCTATGGATCGCGCCAGGCCTTCGAAGAATTCGTCTCCGCCAAGCGTGGCATCGCGCTCGACAAAGTTCCGCCAATTCCGTTGCCCACGTACGAAGCCGACTATCACGACACGCAGGTCAACCACAAGGACCTGCGCTGGGAATTCTCGACGCGGAATTACAAGCACGTTCTGGAGTACGTCGTCATGCATGGCGATGGTGTCTGGAACACGTTTATCTACTGCGCGCTGGCGATCCTGACGTCGCTGATCGTCAACCCGCTTGCCGCATACAGCCTCAGCCGCTTTAAACCACCGAGCACCTACTCCGTGTTGTTGTTCTGCATGGCGACGATGGCTTTCCCCGGCGAAGTGACGATGATCCCCGGCTTTTTGCTGAAGCGCAGTTTTCCCGTCGCCGCACTCGTGGGTGGCACAATCGCCTTTGTGATCGCCTGGATCATCCTGGGAAAAGTGAAGGCCCAGATGCAGGATACGATTCGCGCACTGATCTCACTAGGCGTCGCGATGGTGGCCGGATTATGGATTGTGCCGGTGCTCGTCGGCGACATTCACGTCAGCCTGCTCAACACGTTCGCCGCGCTGGTGCTCCCGAGCATGGCCAACGGCTTCTCCATTTTCCTGCTGAAAGGATTTTTCGACAGCCTTCCACAGGAACTGTACGAAGCCGC
This sequence comes from Planctomycetota bacterium, assembly GCA_038227875.1. Classification (GTDB taxonomy): domain Bacteria; phylum Planctomycetota; class SZUA-567; order H5-PLA8; family H5-PLA8; genus JBBRPR01. Next base: position 7,038 of record JBBRPR010000068.1, on the reverse strand, counting down.
CGAGATTGATGGAGCAAGTGAATGGACGAAATTCTGGACATTCACGATGGCGCTGTCGAAGCCAATTCTCGCCGTCACCGCGCTCGACGCCTTCAACGGCGCGTACAGCGCGTTCATGGTCGCGCTGATTATCATTCCCGATCAGCGCATGTGGACACTGATGGTGTGGCTGTACCAGCTGCAGAGCCAGGTTCATCCCGCTGTGGTCTTCGCTGCGCTGGTGATCGCAGCCGTGCCGACGCTGCTGGTCTTCATCTTCTGCCAAAACCTGATCATGCGCGGCATTGTGGTGCCGACAGAAAAGTGAAGGGAGAGAACAGCGTCGAAAAAAAATTACAGCGAGAAAGTAGAGAGTTTGTGCAACGCGCTTGAAAGTGGAATCGGTTTCTGCATAATCTTCGACGAAGCATCCCGCACGGAGTTTCCTCCTCGCCATCTTAGCTCAGCGGTAGAGCAATGCTTTCGTAAACACTTTCGCACCTATGAACATTTTTCATACGTTACACAAATGTTACACATTAAAATGGGTTTTCGTCCGCCTCATCTGGAAGACCTATGCTCTAAAAGAGCACTGCTCAGCGCGTTGAACGGACAATGTTTTATTAGCTGACTTGACCTACTTCCTGCGCCCTAATAAACATCTAATTGGTAGTTGGGGCGTCCGGGGGAAAAACATGCCAACACACACGGAGAGCATCCATCCGGCCAAGACTGCAAGCCGCTGTTGGCGTCCCCTGTTTGCGGCTCCAATTCCCGCTGGCTTCCCTTCGCCCGCCGACGATTACATTGAACGCTCGCTGGACTTGAACGAACATCTTATCAAACATCCCGCCGCAACATTCTTCGTGCGGGCTTCCGGCGACTCGATGATAGGACATATTCATTCCGGCGACTTGCTGGTCGTAGACCGCGCCAAGGAAGCTGTTCATGGAAGCGTCGTCGTCGCGGTCATTGACGGCGAACTGGCCGTGAAGCGGCTCCACAAGCGCGGGAACGTTGTTTCGCTGGAATCCGATAACCCTGATTACGCGCCCTTGAATATTTATGACGAAACCGATGTCGCGATTTGGGGCGTTGTCACAAACGTCATTCATCCGGTCTGAAAACCATGTCACCGACTTACGCTCTGGTGGATTGCAATAATTTCTACGTCTCCTGTGAGCGGGTATTCAACCCGAAGCTCGAAGGCAAGCCGGTTATCGTCATGTCAAATAACGACGGCTGCGTTGTTTCACGTTCCCCGGAAGCCAAAGCCCTTGGAATCGCAATGGGCGTCCCCGTCTTTGAAATAAAGGACGTGATAAAGACCCACGGCGTCCAGATGTACTCTTCGAACTACGCACTGTATGGAGATATGTCGCGGCGGGTCATGGAGACGCTTCGGCAATGCGCGCCGGAAATGGAAGTCTACAGCATCGACGAAGCTTTTTTGAATTTGGCGGACCTTGGCGAACGCAATTTGACCGATTATGCCAAGCACGTCCGGGCCACAGTGAAAAGATGCACCGGAATTCCCGTATCTGTTGGCATCGCGGGAACGAAGACACTCGCAAAGCTCGCCAATCGCGCCGCCAAGAAGTTCTCAACCAATGGCGTGCTGGACCTTACGGTGCTGCCAGATTCAGAGCGGGATTCGCTTCTCTCCCGGATTGCCGTGGAAGACGTGTGGGGCATCGGGCCGGGGATAAGCCGCGTCCTCAAGGCTCGCGGAATCCTCACTGCGCTGGACCTACGTGGCGCGGATGTACGCTGGCTCAAAGCGCGTTTCGGCATCGTGGTAGTGCGCACGGTCCTTGAGCTTCGCGGCACGCCCTGTATCTCGTTGGACCTGCATCCACCGCACAAAAAGAACATCTGTGTATCGCGTGGATTCTCCCGCCCCATTGAAACGCTGGCCGAAATGCAAGAAGCTGTGGCATCGTATTGCAGTCGCGCAGCGGAAAAAGCGCGGCGTTCCGGCTTGGCGGCAAGCTACTTGACCGTCTTCGTCCACACCAACCATTTCAGGAAGGATGAACCGCAGTACAGCAACGCGGTAAATATTGTGCTTCCTGTGCAGACCGCTGACACGAGCGAGTTGATTCGATACGCTTTGCAAGGGCTGGATACAATTTTTCGTGAGGGCTACCGATATTCAAAGGCGGGAGTGTTGCTGAACGAGCTTGTACCGGCGAACCGCGCCCAAGCCAATCTTTTTGACGAACGAAACCGGGAACGGGATGGTAAATTATCGGCAGCGATGGACAGTCTTAACGCGAACATGGGAGCCGGAACTATTCATTATGCTGCGACGGGGTTTCGACAAACTTGGAAGACCAAGTTCCTGTGCAGGTCACCCCGGTTCACTACGCGGTGGTCTGAATTGCCGGTAGTTCACGCTGGTTAAACCGCTATTCATGCTGGTGATTCTGGCGCGTATGAGTAAGCATGAAGTGGGAAAGTGCTCGATTTGCGATTTATCTTCAAATCTTGACGCCACGTGTTGAAGCATCCATAATATTCGTTAGGTCTAAGTCCTTCCTAAATTTTTCAAGTGCAATTTTCGGCTGACTTCTAAACCATTCTACTAACTCTTTGTGTTTTGCAGTCTCCCCTTCGCCTTTCAAGCGTCTACCCTGTCTTATTCCCATTGGTGTACCAGTACAGCCAATTTGCGTGTATGCACAATACAGGTCTACATACTCCTTGACCTTGAATTGAACTTGGAGCACGTATTCCCACACATCCTTAGAAAGCATTAGCTGTCCGTGTAGGACACTCGCCTCAAACTGATTAAAAATTTTGTCATCAACATTGTCGTCTTCGACTAAAGGCAAGTTTACAAGCATGTCCATTACCGACGCGAACACATCGAAACGCTTATCATATAACTCAAGTTTTAAAGTGTTGCTTTCAACATCGACCTGATTTGCAATAATTTCATTTTGCTTGCTCATGGTCGCTGTTTGGTTGCCGAGAATCGCATTCTGCTTGCGCACAAATAATATGGAAAAGATACCAAGTACAACGGTTGCTAGTGCCATTACGCAATTTGAAATCATCATCCAGAGTTGGATGTTGTAGTCGCTGATTAAATGTGCGGTATCAGGGTCAGCCATGAATCCGATTATATCACGCGCACTAAGTAAAACAACGGGCACGTCACGGAAGGAACTCGACAGTCCGAGTCGCCTGAATTTTATACGGGAATTTCTTAGAAAGCAGGAGTAGCTCTGCGTTAATTATTTTGGACCAACGGAGACTGATACCATGAACCTGCTAACCAAAGCTGACCAAGAGCGCTTACCGCCGTTGTATTCGCAGGACGGTAAAGGCGACGAAGCAATCGCTTACGTGAAGTATTTCCATCCGCTCTCGAATTACACTGCCTACGCCACGGAGTATAATCCGACAACAAAAATATTTTTCGGGCTGGTTCAATGCCAAGAAGAAGAGCTTGGATATTTCTCCCTTGAGGAACTGGAAGAAACCGTGGTGTGCGGTCTGCCGATAGAGCGTGACCATAATTTCCAGCCCACGCCTCTCAAAAAACTGCGCAGGTTATCGTGAAAAATACCCTTTTAAAAAACTCGAAATCCGAGATTTACCGAACAGCCAAACGTGAAATCTCCCATCGTATTCAAAATTTAATACGACATTGAATTCCTTGAACCCGCAAAACCAAATACCATTTCCAAAAAATAATTCACGAACACACGTTCAGCTTTTATGACTTGGTCATTTGCAAAAAGGGGGATTGTCGTCGTATCCTGTGGCGACCGTCGCAAGTCACTTCATCGCCGCGTCTTTGTCCTCTCCGAAACCACTTCCATGATGTTCTTCACGTGCAGGTACTCCTCATACGGCGTGGAATCACGTCCGAGCACTTTATTGAGCGCCACCTCCGAAATCTGCGCGTGTGCATGGTCAATCGCCGAAGCGTCCGAAATTTCCACGTGTTCATAGAGCGCGCCTTGGGTTCTGAATGCGTCTCTTACCACGAGCGCATCACATGGGTCCGTGCCGACCATCTGCATGATGTTCGAAATCAGATGGCATTCACTGTCCAGCGAGTCATTCAAGCGAGCGAACGCCAACAGCACACAGGCAACATATACCGAGTTCCGTTCAGCTTCCCGCCCCAATATGGCGGAGCAGCCGAAATGTTCATTTTCCAGTTTGCGCATTGCTTCGCAGCGCCGGTCAATGTCGGTGTTCAATTCCGCAAACTTGGGGAGCAACTTGGCGCGGTCTGAATCACTCGACATGAGTGGGCATAGGTCACGCTGGATTCGAAGCCTCTTCATTGTGGACATGACCAACTCCTTACCTTGTCGGAGCCAGTCATCCAGTACGGATTCCTGTATTTTTCCATTGGTATCCACGCTCTCTCTCCTGAATGTACATTTTAATTAACGCGGCAAGTGCGCCGGATTCCAAACAATTCAGCAATTTATTTTCGCTTCGATATTTCTCGAAATTATTTGGCAAATCACCGACCTCAAACGTTGTTAAAAGTGTGACTTTTTAATGAAAGGCTTTTGAAATGAGCACGCTCGATTCAAACGAAACCCTGAATGGCATCCGACCGGAAACACTATCGGAATTCGTCGGCCAAAATCATTTGAAGGAATTGATTCGGACTACGGCGGCTGCATCCCATAAACGCAACGCGCCATTCCCACATACATTGCTTACGGGCGCTGCTGGACTCGGCAAGACATCGCTCGCTCGGCTCATTGCTATTGAAATGGGCATTGGTTTTGTGTCTACGACGGCAGAAGCGCTGGATAATTCTTCCGATGTTAAAGGGCTTCTCTCGAAACTGGATGACCACGGGTACGATGGCAAGGGGAACGTAGTCGGTGCCACAAAGCCCACGGTGCTACTGGTCGATGAAGCGCACCGGCTCCCGCGCCATAGCCAAGAATTGCTGTACGGCGCGGTTGAAGACCGGGTGCTTGAATCCATCATCCGCAACCCAATCACCGGCATGATGACTCCTACACGCGAATGGGTTCCCTGCTTTACGCTTGTGATGGCCAGCAACCGTCCGGGCGATTTGACGACATCGCTTCGGGACCGGCTGCGACTGAATCTCCGGCTGGAACCATACGACCAAAATGACTCCGCGAAGATTGCTCGGCAAGTTCTCGAAAAGTTCAGCCTCAAGTGCGGGAACAAACAGGCAGCGCTCATTGCATCGCGTGGCCGTGGAGTGCCGCGCAAAATTGTGGCGCTGTGTGAGCAAGTGCGTGACATCTCCATCGGCAAGAACAAGACCACGGTGAGCACAGCCATTTGTGAGGCCGCATTCGAATCTTTGTGCATCGACCCAATCGGACTGGCGCGGCTCGATGTTGAAGTGCTGAAACTGCTTTCCAACAATCTTGGCCAGCCGGTCGGTTTGAACACGCTGGCATCGCTGGTGGGCGAAGACCAAAGGGCGCTTGAAGAAACTGTCGAGCCATTCTTGATGCACCGTGGCTTGATTGTGAAAACCGGGCGCGGGCGAGTCTTGACGCGCAACGGAATTGAACATTTGCGGAATCACCACGGATTGAAGGTTTCCGGGAGAACACTGTCATGAGCGCCGCACTCCGCATTATCCAGAAGACCCGCAACGATGACGCGCTGGTTGCATCGTTCATTCTTGGGCGTCCTGCGGGCACTCAGCGGGTCTATTCCAGCGAGTTGCGAATCTTCCTGCAATGGGTCAATAAACCCACGCACAACGTCACTGCGAGCGATTTGCGCGGGTACATTGAATCATGTCGCCGCCAAAATCTCAAGCCCGCGACCATCCATCGTAAGGTTGTCATCGTTAAGGCTTTTTTCAACTTCCTTGTCCGGGAGCGGGAACTCAAAGAAGACCCGCTGCAATTTGTGGACGTGCCGCCAGTCCCGCCAGCCGGAAAACCCCGTGGTCTGACGCCGGAAGGGATTAAGGCGCTCTTTGAGAAGGCTGGCGGGCATTCAATGGCTCAGTTGCGGGACCGGGCGATGTTCTTGCTGATGGCCGCTACAGGATTACGCATTTCGGAAATCTGTGGGCTTTCGGTGGGCGACGTGCGTGAGGCGGACGAAAAGGATTGGAAGGCGCTTCATGTGACGGGAAAGGGGCAGAAAGAGCGCGAAGTCCACGTTTCGCCGGATGTATGGGCTGTGGTGCTGAGCTATCTTTCACGGCGCACGGATGAATTGAATGAAACCGCGCCGCTGTTTATCGCAATGGCTCGCGCAAAGCCCATCAATGCGATGGCTACTGACCGGCGCTTGAGCGTTTCCAGCACTTACGAGCGATTCAAGAAACTGGCGAAAAAAGCGGGTTTGGCCGAAGGATGCAGTCCCCATTCGCTGCGGCATTACTTTGCCTGTGAAGCGGACTCACAGGGAGCATCGGTTGAAGCGATTCGGCTGGCGCTCGGTCACAGCGGGTTGGGCACGACACAAAAATATTTGAATCGAGTGCGGCGCGGAGTTAACGAAGCATTTGCGAAAGTGAAGGTGCCGAAAACGTAGGGGTAGACAGCAACTTTCTGAGTATTCACAAAGGCAGTTCCAGAAGGTTCGACACTGCCAAGACAAGTGCATTGGGGTCAATTGGTTTTGGAATGTGCATGTTGAAGCCGGATGCCAAACATCGAACGCGGTCAACGTCTTGCGCATAAGCGGTCAATGCAATAGCGGGCGTGCGCGTTCCATTTTTGGCTTCAAGTTCTCGAACCTTCCGAATGAGAACAAAACCATCTTCAACGGGCATCCCAAGGTCTGAGACAATCGCGTCGGGCTTTTTTTCGCAAAAGCTTTCGAGTGCCTCTTGAACTGATGCTGTCGCCTTTACTTGCGCACCGGCTTGCCGCAATGCAAAAGCGATAAGGTCACGAGCGTCCGTTTCATCTTCTACGACAAGAAGACTCGGAAGCGTCCCACTGATTGTTGAAAATTGAAGAGCGTCCCGTGCCGATGAAGAAAGGTATGGGAGCGATGAAAATGGAAAGTGACGAGATAGTGGAAGAGGTTGGCAGGATGGGGCCGCAGGCAGCGGGAGACACGTTT
>JBBRPR010000067.1:0-43178 GCA_038227875.1 Planctomycetota bacterium | reverse complement strand
GTACAATCTGATTCTATTCCGGCTGCGGCACCGTCACGCGATTCATAACGCCATATATTTTGAGAATCAATCCGCGCCGTTCACACTTTCCCGCGCCGATTTATCTGAGACTCACAGCGCTGAAGTACGTGATTCCCGACATGCCGATCGTCGACAAGAAACTCGGTGAGAAGGCCCATACGCTGATCTATGCAACCGGCGGCAGCAAAGCCACGCTGAATACCGCGACGTCCGAAAAGAAGCGCCGCACGTTCGTCCTCAATGATGGAGAAATTGTACAATTGGCGCGTTGGGCGTGCGATATTGAAAAACATTACAAAAGACCGATGGATATCGAGTGGGCGAAAGACGGAAATACAAACGAATTGTTTATCGTCCAGGCGCGTCCTGAAACCGTGCAATCCCAGAGCGCCAGTCATCCGTTCAAAACATACAAACTGAAAGGCCGTTCGCGTTGTCTGGTCACGGGCGTCGGCATCGGCAGCGCGGTGGCAACAGGCAAGGTGTGCCGCGTCTTGAATCCGCGCGACATTGATAAGGTTCAACCCGGTTCAATTCTGGTTACCGAAATGACCGATCCCGATTGGGTGCCCGTGATGAGAAAGGTGGCCGGAATCGTGACGGATTTTGGCGGGCGAACCTGCCACGCCGCGATTGTCAGCCGCGAATTGGGAATTCCCGCGTTGGTGGGCACGAGCCATGGAACTCAATTGCTGGTCAACGGGCAGAGCGTGACCCTGTCGTGCGCGGAAGGCGATCAGGGGCACGTGTATGAGGGAATTCTACCCTTCGAAGTGACGGACGTGGATCTGTCCGCCATACCGCAGACAACCACACAAATCATGATGAATATCGCCAGCCCCGAGGAAGCGTTTCGTTGGTGGAAGCTGCCCTGCAAGGGCATCGGTCTGGCGCGCATGGAATTCATCATCAGTAATTTGATTCAGGTTCATCCCATGGCCTTGATTCATTTCGACCAGATTAAGGATCAAGCGGTGCGGCAGCGGATTTTAACGCTTACACGCGGTTATGAGGACATGAGCGAGTACTTCGTCGATCAGCTTTCACGCGGCATCGCCCGGATTGCCGCGTCGCAGTATCCAGAACCTGTCATCGTAAGAATGAGTGATTTTAAGACCAATGAATACGCGAATCTGATTGGCGGCCAGCCCTTCGAATCGAGCGAAGAGAACCCGATGATCGGATTCCGCGGCGCGTCCCGGTACTACAGTCCCAAATACCGCGACGGTTTTGCGCTGGAATGCAAGGCGATCAAGAAGGCCCGCGAAGAGATGGGCTTCTCCAATATCATCATGATGATTCCATTCTGCCGCACCATTCAGGAAGCGGATGACGTTCACAAGGAACTGGCCCGCAATGGTCTCCGCCGCGGCGAAAACGGGCTGCAGGTGTATGTCATGTGCGAGATCCCTTCAAACGTGATCCTCGCTCACGAATTTGCTGAACGCTTTGATGGATTCTCGATCGGTTCCAATGATTTGACCCAACTGGTGCTGGGCGTGGACCGCGATTCGGCGGACCTGGCGTACCTGTTCGACGAGCGAAACGAAGCCGTCAAGATCATGATCCGCACTGTCATCACCGCGGCACACAAGGCTGGACGCAAGGTGGGCATCTGTGGGCAGGCGCCCAGCGATTACCCGGAGTTCGCGGAGTTCCTGGTCGAGGCGGGCATCGATTCCATCTCCCTGAATCCAGACAGCGTGGTGGAGACCAAGAAGCGCATCGCCTTGTATGAAAAAAGCCATGAGAAACTGCTGGCCAACGTCGCGAAACGTCTTTGAGGAGGCCATGTACATGGACCTGATTAAAATTGCACGATCGCCGGCCATCGTGGGCACTTCTGAAATGACCGTCAAAGCCGCCGCGCAGCTGATGAAAGATGAAGGCGTGGGCGTACTGCTGGTCGTCGACACGCAGGGCAAACTGCTCGGCGTATTTTCGGAGCGGGACAATTTGATCCGGGTGTCGGCGCTGGGCCTGGATCCGGCCCGCACTGTTCTCGGGACGGTCATGTCCGCGCCGGCTGTCACGGCATCGCCGACGACCAGCATCATCGAGGGTCTTCAAATGATGTATCGCGACCGGATCCGCTATCTGCCCATTGTCGACGCCCAACGGCGTGTCCTGGGTGTGGCGTCGATCCGGAACATGCTGCTCAGGCGCATTCGCGATGAGCGCGCGGACCTTGAGATGCTCGCAGCGTACGTCGGCGCGGGTGGTCCAGGCTGATAAACTGTCTATCGCGCGCGGCTGGTGGCTCCGGGAACAAAGCCGACGGGCTGGGTCACGTGCAGCGGAGGCATGGCTTTGCAGGCCAGGCGGGAGGCCAGCAGGCGGATGGCGCTGCGGCCGAGCAATTCGTAATCCACACGCGCTTGCGATAACGGAACGGCGTTGAGATCGAGGAGGGAACTGTCGGCGGCGGCGAAGCTGATGTCAGCCGGGACGTTCAAACCGAGCTCCGAAAGCGTGCGGGAAGCAATGGGGGCCAGGCCGCCGCTGCAGAGGACATACGCGGTCGGTTGGCAGCGCTGGTGAAATGGCGGCAGCAAGGCGGGAATGCGGCGGTCCGATCGGCCCATGCCCAGGATCGTCTCCTGCGAGACTTCCAAGCCCGCTTCGAGCATCGCGCGGATGTAGCCGCTGAGGCGCGACTGCCAGGTCGGGTCGGTGGATTCCGGCATCGCGGCTTCGCCGATAAAAGCGATGCGCCGGTGACCGAGCGCGATCAGGTGGCGCGTCGTCTGGTATCCGGCGGAAAAGTGGTCGACTTCAACGACGTCGAACGCGGCGCCGGGCGCATTGAAATCGATCGCCACCACGGCCACGCCGTTGCCGGCAATTTCGTTAAGGCGCGAGGCGTGATTGGCTTCGATCGCCAGCAAGCCCTGACACGAACGCTTGATCGTATCGGTCTCTGTCAGTGGCAGGTCGTCCAGCGACATCGGACGCGTTTCGGCGTGAACGAAAAAGGAGATGTGCATGGGCGCATGAAGACTCGCTTCCACGCCGCGCATGATCGTGTAGCCAAACGTCGAGGTCGCGAAGAACGATTGCGAGCGGCTGCTGAGAATTCCCACCGAGCGCAACTTCGGCAGCACGGCGAAGGCCGCGCCGGGCAATCTTCCCGAGACAAACGTGCCCACGTGCGGCTTGCGGACGATCAGTCCTTCGCGCGCCAATTCGCTCAGCGCCTGACGCGCGGCGCGGACGGTGACGCCGGTCTCGTGGCGCAGCAGCGGTTCGTCGATGCGCACGCCTTCAGAGAGCTCGGCGCGCGCGATCATCGTTCGCAGGCGTTCCTTAAAGGCTTGGACATCGCGGTTGAAATCATCGGCACTCATGTCTTATTAATGACATAAATAACACAATAGTCATCTGAAAAGTTTAAAAACATCAATGGAAGTAAATTGAAGTTATAGATTTGTATGAATTTAGATGAGTCTAGATTCAAAAACTTACTACTTTCATGACAATCATGACGGTGTTTAATAAGTAGGATCAGGAGGGCTTCACATGACACTGCTGCAGGTTCGTCGCTGGGTTTTGATGATTCTGGTTCTGACGCCGGCTCTCGTCGCGGCGCAGTCGGCACCGCCGGCCGCTGCGGCCACGGCCAGGCCCAATCCGAAATTGGCGGGGCTCGCGCCGGGTACGGCGATCGATCTGGGGCCGTTGAATCTGGAGAGTCCGGAGGGCGAGGGTGACGGTTCGGCCAATCGCGTCACCGACTACAGCGGCATGACGTACGATCCGCACAACCACCGCATCCTGATGTTTGGCGGCGGCCACGCGACGACGTTCACGGACACGATCTACGCGTTCAGTTTCGAGACTCTGCAATGGAAGGCATTGTACAAGCCTACGCCGCAGAAGTTCTACAAGCCGGAGAACATGGATAAGGGATTCTGGAAAAGCGGCGGCGAGGGACCGTATCCGCGCCCCGCGGCGCGCCACACCTACGATTTTCTGATCGTCCCGGATCATCGCAAGGAGTTCCTGCTGCTTCGCGACGGTTGCGGACCGTCGAGCGTCGCGCCGGGCATCGGCTACTTTGGTGGAGCGGCTGGTGCGTACGATTTCGCGACGGGCAAGTGGGAAGCATTTGCAGTGCCGTTCGGCGGATATGGCGGCGTTTCGGAGTACGATCCGGTCTCGAAGAAGATCCTGGCGGTGATGGGGCAGAAAGTATTTCTCTTCGATGCCGAGACGCGCAAGTCGCAGGTGATTCTCGACGACATTCAGGACAAGTACAAAGTGACAGGCTACTCCGGGACGCTGGTCTATTGCCCCATCGACCAGCGCATGTACGCGGTTCCGGCGTCGATGGAAGTGTGGTCGCTGGAGATGAACCGGACAGATTTTGCGAAGTCGAAGATCTCGAAAATGACGGTCACAGGAACAGCGCCACCCAACGCGGAGTGCGGGTTCGTCTTCGACAAGGAGCGCAAGGTGATCAGCGGCGGCGTGAACGCGAACAAGTTCTACAGTTTCAATCCCGCGACGAGCGCGTGGACGTCGGAAGAGATCAAGGGCGTGCAGCCGGGCACGATGACGTTCCACTGCCTGGCTTACGATCCGGCGGACAAGGTGTTTGTCTTCATTGCCGGCGGGCATACCTACGCGTATCGAGCGGGGAAGTGAGGGGCCGTTTGTAGTTTATCGCGACAGCAGGAACCTAGTCGCTTCACAACATCCAACGACAATATACTTCCGCCGATAAATCTGTGACTCCGGGTGAGCCGCCCGGGATCTATTTTTCAATTCACAATTATTTTCAGATTCTTCCGATCACCGCCGCGCGGGCGGCATTAAAAGTATGGATGCAGGAGCAATACCGATGGCGGGGCTCATGGCTGGATCGGCAAGAGTTGCAAGGCTGACCCAGTCTGGCCGGCCCGGTGCGGATGGCGGGAACATGGACGCGCGCGACGACAATGCTCTTTTGGAAGCCATTGTCCTCCGTCGGGACGGAGCGGCGTTCAAGGAATTGTTTGAGCGGCATCAGGCCCACGCCTTCAATCTGGCGTACAAGTTTCTGAACAATTCACAGCAGGCCGAAGATATCGTCCAAGAGACCATGCTATCCATCTGGCTTTCGAAAAAATCCAGCCTGCCCGACGGAAATGTGCGCGGATGGGTTCTGGCCATCGTGGCGGGAAAAAGCCTGACGCTCAAACGAAGCCAGCGACGGCGTACTCAGCGAGAGGAAAACGCTGCCATGGAGCGAAGCGGAACGGACACGCCCGTGAGTGTCGGCGTGGACCTGGAACGAAAAGAACTGATCGCCATTCTACGGCGCCACATTGAAGGACTGTCGGAAGTCGAACGCGATCTGCTGACCTGTTGTTACGGCGCAAATATGCCGCACCGCAAGGTCGGGGCACTGCTGGGCCTGTCGCAGGCGAGCGTCAGTGAAAAACTGCAACAGATCTGCCAGCGCCTGCGTTCGAACCTGACCAGGATCGGCGTTGCGGCGGTGATTCCGCTGCTGAGCGCCGAAGGCATCCACGAGGCAATGACCACCGGACACCCGTGCCCACCGGGCATGGTGGAGGGGCTGGCGCAGCGCATTGAAATGTCCGGCAGTCGCGCGATGCGGAAACTGGCGCGGCGGTCCTGGTACTCAAGCGCCGGCGCGGCGCTCACGCTGATCGTGGTGCTGGGCGGCGGCGCATGCGGCGCGTGGATGTGGACGCAGCGTTCCGCGCCCACAGTTCAGTCGGCTCCCGTCGCGGCCGCGCAGATGGAAGACGCGCCGATTCACGCGAAGTGGACGTTCGAAAAGGGGCCTGCCGCCGACTTGGTACCGATGCAAAAACAGTGGACGTGGCGGGCAACAGCCCACGGCGGTGAGATGGTATCCCCCACCGATCCTGGATTGCTGATTCCGTTACCACTCTCCCTTCCGCGTCATCCGATTGTTATCAAGGTCTCTGCCATGCAGGACGTGAGCGGTGAATTTGCCATGACGGCGCTCTGGATGAACAATCGCTTGACGGTGCCCACGCGTCAATGGCTTGACTACAAAAAGTTTCGAACGGATCCGCCTTTCCACATGGAGACGAGGCTTTATTTCATTGATCGCTACCTGGTGTGCGAGTGGAACGGAAATCTCAGCAGCGTAATCGAAGCGCCCACGCCTTATCCTTCTCGCAAGATTGCCTTGAGTTTCAGAAAGCTGAACGTCGAGGAGATTGACGTTCATTCACTGACTCCAGCGGAAATCCCGGACGAGTTGAAAGACATTCCGAAACTGATTCAGCAAATGGGCAAGCCAAAGAACTTCGACGAGCACGGCGAGCCGGTTGTAGCCAGCCCGCATTAAGGCGTTTCACTGCGCCCGCGCAGAAGATTCGTGTGAAACCGAAAGCAGAAGCAGCCGCACGGCGCGGCCGCGGAGCCTCGTTGTCTTTCCGCAGGAGGTGGCATGTGATCGACACACGCGAAACCCAGATGAAGAGCAACCGTCCCCGAGCCAGCACCGAACAGACGCGGCCGTGGAGCGTGGATCGCTGGGGCCGGTTGCTGTCGGGTGCCGCGATCCTCGTGCTGACGGTGCTGGGGCTGGCGCATCACGCCGCGTGGTTCGGCGGCGCGCTGCTGCTGTCGTCGAGCCTGGTGATTACGTCGCTGACCGACCGCTGTCTCATGCACGATCTGCTGATCCGTCTGGGTGCCAAAGAGCGCGAGGACCTTTTTCTTCCTGGCGGAAGTTTGCGGCGGGAGGTCGTTCAGCAAAACGGCCAGACGCCCTTGAATCCGAAGAACGTTCATGCGTGCCGCTGACGTGGCAGGGGTTCACCTTGGATTGGAGTCGCGCCATGATTGCGAATGAGTCGCTGGAAACACGCGAGAGTATTGCGCCGGACGTCTTCTCGGATCTCTACGAAGCGCACGCCGTCGCCGCGCTGGGTTTGGCGCTGCGCCTGACGGAAGACCGTGCGCTGGCCGAGGACGCCGTGCAGGAAGCGATGTTGCGCGTCTGGCGTTCCGCGGCGTCGCTGCATTTTGGAAACGTGCGCGGCTGGGTGCTTCGGATCGTGGCTCGCGAAAGTTTGCGGCTGATGAAATCGCGTCAGCGCGAAAAGAAGCGCGCCGAAAACGCCACCGCGCTGCGCCTGGTTCGCATCGCCGATTCCCCCTGCGAAATTGCCGAGCGCGAGAACGCGCACGTGCTGTTGCGCAGCGTCATGGCCAGGCTTTCGGTCTCGGAGCGCAGACTGCTGTCGCTGCATTACGAGGCCGGCATGTCGCAGCGCAAAATGAGCGCGGCCATCGGCGCGCCGCAGCAGAGCATCTCGTATCGCCTCAATCACGTAATGAACCGACTGCGAAGCGAACTGTCCGCCTGAACAACTCGGTGGCATACCGGAGAATTTCTCATGCTGGCACCCGAAGATTGCGTCGTGTTGGGAATCGCACCGGAGCGGCCACTGGCCCGACGGACCACGGCCGTCTCGCAGATCCTGCGCGCGCTCAACGACGATCTGGAACTGGGCGAGACTTGGCGGGACAAGACATTTGCAACCGGCGATTACCGCATCCGCGTCGCCTGTGACCGCATGCTCCGCCGGCGCGCGTATGCCTTGGCCCACCGCGTCTACGAAGGGCGCGGTTACGCCTGCAACAACAGCGGACTGATCGTCTCGCCCTTCGACGCGAGTCCGGAAACGTTGACGCTGCTGGTCCAGGACGAAAACGGACGCGATGCGGCGACGATCTCGCTGGTGTTCGATGCTCACGACGGCTTGCCGTGCGATGAGATTTACGGCGAGGAACTCTCCGCGCTGCGCGCTCAAGGCCGGCGCCTGGTGGAAGTCACGCGCCTGGCGATCGATCCGGAATTCCAACGCTCGAAAGCGCTGCTGGTCTGCCTCTTCAACTTCATCTACATCTTCGCGCGTCGAGTGAAAGGCCGTGACGATTTCGTGATCGAAGTCAACCCACGTCATGTGAACTACTACTGCCGGCTCCTGAATTTCGTGCTGGCCGGACCGGAACGCGCATGTCCGCGCGTGCAGGGCGCGCCGGCGGTGTTGCTGCGGCTGGATTTGTCGATGGTGGAGCGCGAAGTTCAGCGCGTCGGCGGCCAGGGTGAGGCGGCGGCGGAGCGGACGCTGTATCCCCACTTCTTCGCGAAGGATGAAGTGAAGGTCGCGGAATTTCTGGCGCGGCGTCAGGCGCAAATGAGCGGCGCGGACGTGGAATACTTTCTGGGTTCGCGCCGCGACGTGACCCACTCGCTATCCAACTGAATCCACCCAGGAAAATTTTCCTTATGTTGGCTTTTGACCAGCGGGCAAATTTGCCCGGAGGTTCTAATGACCTGCGGGTAAATTTACCCGCAGGTACCTTGCCGTAAATTTACAAGCTAGGCTTTCGCAGCGCGAAAGCGTAAAGGTCGCCATACCTGCCCGCTGGGATGACTACCTCGACGGGGCGTTCCTCTTCGGCAAACTTCTGCATGACGTCAAAGAAGCATTGCCGAGTGTAAAAATGTCGAAGCTCTCGCGGCTTGATATTCAGATAAACGGTCTTGCCTTCCGCAAGTAACGAGCGGATTCGTGTTCGGTCGAACCTCCAAATCACAATCGAGGATTTCGAGGACGGTTTTTTCATTTCGAGTAAGTGAGCTTCGATGGTCGGGGCAAACGCGTCAACTTCGGCGCTCGTAGATTTTTTCCGCCCGACAAGTCCGCGCTCCCTCAAATACGCCGCGACGGCAGAATTCTCCAGTTTTGCCAACAACTCCCCTTGTGGCGTAACAACGCGAATCATCGCTGCACTCTTCCGTTAATTGGCTTCAGTTCTTGATTAATAAGAACAGCGTGCCGCGTTCCAGACTACGGCGTGACTCGTCCAAGTCTATCCTGTTCAACCCACCTGCATGCTCCATCATCCAAAATAATTTTACAGAATTATCGTTGAGCCATGCAACGCCCGGCCAGTCGGCGGGGAGTACACGGTATACTCGGAGGACGATTTTTGTGAATCGGAGCGCGACGGCCATCGAATCCAAACTCATTCCAGCGGTCCGTGGGTCCGACGATGAGCATGACCGTGCGCTGATGCGCCGCTATGTCGAGAAGCGCGACACCGAGGCGCTTGGCGAATTGCTCAATCTTCACGCGCACGCGGCCTTCCGCCTGGCCTGCCACTTCAGCGCCAACGCCAGCGACGCGGAAGATTCCGTGCAGGCCGCGGCGGTCAATCTCGTCCATCACGCCGGAAAATTCGATCATCAGCGCGAGGGCAGCGTGAGGCTTTGGATCATGGGAATCGTCGTCAACGTCTGCCGCAAGAAGCGACTCGAGAACTCCCGGCGCGCGGCTCGCGAACAACGCGCCGCCAGCCAGCGCACCACGATTACGCTGCCGGACTATGGCGGCGCGGAGAAGGCGCAACTCCATCAGGAAGTGGCGAAGGCGGTGCGCACGCTGCCGGTGCTCTACCGCGCGCCGTTGTCGCTGCACTACTATGAAGGTCTGACCAGCACGGAAGTCGCGGCGGTGCTCCAGATTCCGGAGAACACAATCCGCAGCCAGATCAAACGCGGCATCGAACGGCTGCGTGAGATGCTGACGGCGTCGGGAATTACGCTGAGCGTCGTCGAACTGGGCGCGGCGATCGGCGCGCTGCAGCTCGAACAGGCGCCCGCGTCGCTGCTGGCGTCGTTGCAGGAGACCGCGCGTCAGGCGCCGTCTCTGGCAGGACGCGCGCGGCAGCAAAAGAAGGCGCGGCCGCGCGACAATTCCGCCGGCTGGAAGGTGGCCGCCGGCGCGGCGCTCGTCGCGGTCATTCTTTTATTGCTTTGGATGTGGAACTCGCAACGCAACGGCGGGCTCATTGCGCCGCAGGCGCAGGTGGCCAACGTTGACGCAAAAACCAAACAGACGTCGAAAACAGAGCAGATTCTGCAGAAGGGGGCGGTCGTGCCGGACGCGGCACCTGCCCAAAGAGAACTGGCTCCGGTGGTCGACCCGGGCCTGAAAGATCCGTTGAAGCAACACGCCCTTTCCACAATTCCACCCATCAAACTTACTCAGGAGAAAGATCCGATGAAGGCTAGCTTTAAGAATGCAATTTTAGGCACGGTGCTGGCCCTGGCTTCGGCCAGCGCCAACGCTCGCGCCGCCGATGTCTCGAAAGCTCCCGATCCCAACGCGGCTCCGGCGGTCGCCGGGCCGGTCGTCCCCGAGCTGCTCGATCCGGGCAGCCCGGAGATTACGGGACTGGCGGTGATTTCCGATGTCAATAGCACGGTCGATCATGTCGATACGCTGGTGCGGGCATTTAACGCTCAAATTCCGGCGGGCCTGATCAAGATGCAGTTGGGCATGGTCCTCAACGATCCGGGCCTGGCTCATTTGGATACCAGTAAGCCGGTGGTGGCGATGATGCTGAAAAGCGCCGCGACCGACGCGAGCGCGCCGTTGGCGATCTTCATTCCGGCGAAGGCCGATGCGCCGTACGCCGCGATGGCGGAACGCGCGCAGTGGGTTTCATCGTTCAAGGATGGAGTGCTGATCCTCGCGTCCACGCCCGACGCGCTGAAGACGGCGCAGGGGCAGACGGCTGCGTACAACAAGATCGCGTCGACGACAATCGCGGCGGATACGCGCATCTTCATCAATAACGCCAATCTGCTGGCCGCGTACCGCCTGAAGTTTCAAGATTTCGTATCCACGATGCTCGAGCAGAGCGCGGCGACGAAATCGGCGCCCGGCATCGATCCAGCCAAGGTGGCCAAGGGACTAAAGATGGAATGGCAGGCAGTGTTGAACCTGCTGGCACAGAGTGAATCCGAACAAATCGACATTACGCTCAAAGGCGATGCGATCACCATCGACACCGTGGCCAAGGCCGTGAAGGATTCAGCGCTGTCCGATCTGTTCAACACAGCGCCGCAGGACGCGAATAAAACGCTGAACTACCTTACGTCGTCGGGCGTGATGGCTGGAACGGCACGGTTTGATCCGGTGCGGGGACGCGCCTGCGTCGAAAAAATTCTGAAAGGGGCGGCACAGGATCCGGAATTCGCGGAATTCCTGACGCCCGAGGTCACGAAGTTCGTAAACGACTGGATGATGGCCTATGGCGGGGATTTTGCGACCACCACCAGCATCATTCCGAAAGTCGGTATGAATGTGGAATTCGCCATGATGGTCACGGACTCGAATTCCATCAGCGCGCTCTACGATCGCATGCAAGTTCTAACCGGACCGGGCGGTCCGCTCGCCAAGTACTATTCCATGATGAGCGTGCCGATGTCTGCGACTCTCGAAAAGAAAATCCGCACGTATCGCGGACTGGACATCATGCGTTACAAGACCCAGGCGGACATCTCCAAATTGGACCCGCAGATGGCCAGCACGATGAAGCTGATGCTCAAAGACATGGATATCGCGGTGGTCAAACAAACGTACCTGGGCGCGACCAGCCCCGCCGACCTGGACGCGATGATCGACCGCGCGCTGGATGGCAAGGCCGACAAGGCCGCCGTCACGCTGGAGGCAATGACTTTCTTTGGCCCCGGCAAGCAGGCGTACTTCGACTACAATTTCATCGAACTAATGAAAGAAATGATGGCGGAGTTGCCTGCCAATCCGCTGGCGAACCTCAAGCAGCTCAGCGACGCCAAGCCGATCATCGGCGCGGCAGTCACGGAAAACGGCCGCGCGTTGCTGCAGGTCCGCATCCCCCTGAGCCCGCTGACGGAATTGACGACGCTGATACAAAAGAACGCCGCCCCCGCCACGCCGCCGGCTCCGCCCGCGCCGGAACCCGATGGAAAGAACGAAAAGTTTTAGCGCCATGAGTTTGGGAATGAAGCCGGGGGCTCCGCCTGAAAAGGCTAGCCCCCAATTTGATTATTGAATTTAACGCGTGCGTCACTTCGCGCTGCCCGTCTTTCCTGCGTTGGCGGAGTACAAGACCGTGTCATCGAACTGGTAGTCGGTCGCGGCGAAGAGCAGGTTTACGCGGATGGTCTTCAGCGCTTTCACGGCGGCCTGGCTAGTCAGTCCTTCGTCGGCGAGCGTCGCGGCCAGCGCGGCTTTGGAAAATTTGGCGGTGAAGCGCGCGGTGGCGGCGCCTTTCTTCAGTGTGAATTGAAACGAATCGCTGCCGTGACTGGCCTTCCCGGTTTTATCAAGCGTGAACGAACGGACGACGCCGCCTACGTCGACCACGACAGTCTGGCCCAGAGGCGCAAAGCCGGCGGGGATGGCAACGGTGCCTTCGAGCATCAGGCTGTCGGCGTTCGTCCGCTTAAAGTTAAGCGCGATGGAAAGTTTGCCGACGGACAGCGGCTGCAACGGTCCGGCCGGTGCGCCGCCGAACGGCGTGTCGGCGGCGCTGAGCGGATTGGTGCCCAGCGCGATCTCCAGGGCATCGGGGAATCCGTCGCCATCGCTGTCGCCGGGTGTTCCCGTGACTGGCGGCCCTACAGGCGGACCAGACGGAGCGCTGATGGTAACGCCAATGGTTGACGCGACGTGCGCCCCCGACGGATCGGAGACGGTGACACTGGCCGTGAAATTTCCCGGCGTTGCGTAGGCATGCGTTACCGAAGCGCCGGAACTTTGCACACCATCGCCGAAATCCCAAAGGTTCGTCAGCGTATCGCCGTCGACATCGGAACCCGTGACAGAAAATGAAATGTCCGCGCCAGTTGTCGTCGATGACGGCGTGGCGCTCGCGGCTGAGGCAATCGCCGGAGCATCGTTAACGGGCGTGATTGTGACGTTCACGGTCGCGATGTTGGAATCGACCGAGCCGTCATTGGCTTTGAACGTAAACGAATCCGCGCCGTTTGCATTGGCGTTGGGCGTATACGTATACGCGCCGGTAGCGGCGTTGGTGATCACGGCGCTGCCCTTCGTTCCGTTCGTCACGATGGTGTACGAAAGCGGATCAGATTCGACGTCACTGGCGCTCAGTGTTCCAGATTTGGCGGTGTCCTCATTCGTGGTGAGCATACCGTTGCTGGCGACGGGCGCGTCGTTAACGGGTGTGATCGTGACATTCACGGTCGCGATGTTGGAATCGACCGAGCCGTCATTGGCTTTGAACGTAAACGAATCCGCGCCGTTTGCATCGGTGTTGGGCGTGTACGTATACGCTCCGGTAGCGGCGTTGGTGATCACGGCGCTGCCCTTCGTTCCGTTCGCGACAATGGTGTAGGTCAACGGATTGGCATCGACGTCGCTAGCGCTCAGTGTTCCGGTCTTGGCCGTGTCTTCAGTGGTAGTGAGCGTACCGTTGCTGGCGACGGGTGCGTCGTTAACGGGTGTGATCGTGACATTCACGGTCGCGATGTTGGAATCGACCGAGCCGTCATTGGCTTTGAACGTGAAGGAATCCGCGCCGTTTGCATCGGTGTTGGGCGTGTACGTATACGCTCCGGTAGCGGCGTTGGTGATCACGGCGCTGCCCTTCGTTCCGTTCGCGACAATGGTGTACGTCAGCGGATTGGCATCGACGTCACTGGCGCTCAGTGTTCCGGTCTTGGCGGTGTCCTCATTGGTGGTGAGCGTGCCGTTGCTGGCGATCGGCGCGTTATTAAGTGCCGTGATTGTTACAGTAATTGTTGCGGTATTTGAATCCAGGGTGCCGTCATTCACCTTGAAGGTGAAGGTATCGGTGCCCGAGGCGTTGAAATTGGGCGTGTAGGAGTACGCGCCCGTCGCAGTATTGGTAATGTTGGCCGATCCCTTTCCGCCGTTGGTCACGATGGAATACGTCAGCGGGTGGGCATCCCCATCTTTACCCACCAGGGTGCCGGTCTGCGGTATGTTCTTGTTCGTGGTGAGAACGCCGTCGTACGCCAGAGGGCCGGGATCGGGCCGCGTGACTTTGCGGACGCAGTACCGATTCCAATCCCAGAAGTACAACGCCGTGCCCGCAAGATTGCTGTAAATGCCCCATGGAAAATCGATCGTGGCGGCGGTGCCGGGTCCGCCATCGCCGGCGAGTCCCTGCCCGTTACCTCCAACAATCGTGCTGATGATACCGTTCTCAATTTTTCGGATGCGGTGGTTTTGAGAGTCGGCGATGTAGATCCGCCCAGCGCCGTCGACCGCGACGCTGCGCGGACTGTTGATTTTAGCCGACGTCGCGGCAATGCCGTCGCCGCTGTAACCGTCGACGCCGGTGCCGGCGATGGTTGTGATCTTTCCGGTCAGATCCACCTTGCGGATGCGTGAATTCACCAGGTCGACGATAAACACATTCCCCGCCGCATCCGCGGCCAGACCCAGCGGGAAATTCAGGAATGCGGACGTGGCCTGCATATTGTCGCCGTTGTATCCAGTATTTCCAAATACACCGGCGAACGGAATGACAGTACCGCCCGGAGTAATCTTAGTGACGACGCTGCTTGTGTAGCTGGCCACATAAATATTGTCGGCGCCATCGATTGCCAGCGCGTAGCAATCTCCCAATCCCGTGGCGAAGGTGCTGGTGGAACCGTCGGACGCGGCCACTTTGCGGATGCGTCCGGCGCCGACTTCGGAAATAAACACATTGCCGCGGGAATCGACGACGACATCCGCGGGCAGTTTCAGCTGTGCCAACGCTGCCGGACCGCCGTCGCCTAGAGAACCGTTTACGCCCGTGCCGGCGAACGTGGTGATCGTGCCGCCGGAATCGATCTTACGCACGCGATTGCCGTGAAAATCCGGCAGATAGACGTTCCCCGCGTTGTCGCCTTTCAGGCCGATCACGCGCACGAAGTTGGCGCCCAGCGCCGACCCCCCATCGCCGCTTGAACCGCCCACCAGCGTCGAGATGTTGCCGCCGGAGATTTTGCGCAGGCGGCTGTAGGTTTCTTCCACGAGGTAGAGGTCACCCGCGGATGAGACGGAAATCCCGGTCGGCCAGAGTCCCGTGGCGGTCGCCGGGCCATCGACGCTGTTGCCGGGATTGGTCGTCGCGTCTCCAGCCACGACCGAGACGCTGCTGTCCGTGTGGTCGATGCGCTTGATCTGGGAATCGGTGGCAACGTAGATGTTTCCGCTGCCATCCGCGCCGACATCGACGACGGCGGTATCGGTGAAAATCGTGGTGATCACGTGGGTCGTGAGATCGATCTGGCGCAGCGCGTTGTTGACGGAGTCGGCGATCAGCAGATGGCCGTTGCCATCCAACGCCACACGCGTGGGCGTGTTCAACGTGGCGGCGGTGGCCTGTCCGTTGTCGCCCGTGTAATCCGCTGCTCCTGTTCCGCAGATTGTAGTGATGGTTCCACCCGCATCGACCATGCGGATGCGGTTGTTGAGCGTATCGGCAATGTACATCACGCCCGCACCGTCCACGGCGACACCTTCGGGAAAGAACATGCTGGCGCTGGTGGCGGCGAGCGTGTCGCCAGAATAGGCAGGCACGCCATTTCCCGCCACAGTGGAAATTGTTCCGCCGCTGTCGACTTTTCGAATACGGTTGTTGTCGGAATCGGCAATGTAAACATTGCCATTGGCGACGCAGACGCCCTGCGGATTGTGGAGCCGCCGGGTTGTTGCGGTGCCTTCACCGTTGTAGCCTTCAATGTTGGTTCCGGCGATTACATCAATTTTGCCCGTCGATTGATCGATCACGCGGACCAGGGCATTATTGCGGTCGGCGACGTAAATCTTCCCGGTGGACGAATCGACCGAGACGCCAAATGGCCGGCAGAGTTGCGCGTTTGACGCGGTGCCGCCGTTATTTAAATGCGCGCCGCCAAGAGTCGTAATGGTAGATAGATCGGCGGCCCGCAGCGCCGTGGTTAGAATCAGTAGAAGGACTGCGTAGCGCATGCGAAGAACCTTGAAGCCAGCAAGACTCTTTATCGTAACTTTGAAACGAGCAAAGGCAGCATAAAAGTAGCAAAAAGCACAACAACAACTGACTGCCGGTCAGCTGAACGGTACCGACGGTGGAATACTCGCGTCAGACGCAAATTCATCACGCCCGTTTGTGGTACAAGACCCGCATGGAAGCGCTCTCCGCAGAACCCAAGGCAACGAAAAGGCGTTCCCGGTTTCAATTCCGGCTGCTATCGCTGTGGCCAGTGGAATGACGCTGCGCTGGCGCTGGGAGCCGTGGTCAGCGGATTGCGTTTTGCGCGGGCACACGGAAGAAATCGCGTCACTGCAATACGTCGACCACGGCAATAAACTACTCAGCCATTCCGAAGACAATACCGTGCGCCTGTGGGAGTGTGCGAGCGGCCGGGAAGTGTGCTGCATTCCGGACGTGCCGGTGGTTCATGGCTTCGATTCTCCGATATTTCGCGATCCCAAACTGTCACCCGATGGCCGAAGCCTTGTTGTCTTCAAGAAGGACTCGATCGAGATTCACGACGTGGCGGGGCAGGAGAAACCCCGGATCATTGACATCAGTAACCAATGGGCCGAAGACGCGTGTTTTAATCCCAGCGGAAAATTGCTGATTACGCGGCGCAAACTTCACGCCTGGGATGCGCAGACTGCGCAACCGGTGCTGGCGCTCTCCGCGCCCATCAGTCAGGGCTACTCCAGCGGCGCCGCCTTTACCCATGTGGATCTGCTCAAGTCCGTCCACACGGAAACGCTGAGCGATTATGTCAAAGCGCTCGAGGGCGTCGCCATTAATGCGATAGTTTCGCCTGACGCCACCCGCGTGCTCACGTGGATTGATGGCGCCAGGCACGCGCAGTTGTGGGACATCGAAAGTGGCAAGCGACTCATGGCCTTCAACCCCACGCACGATTTCAAGCCCGGCAAGCTCTGGGGGCCGACGCAACTGGAGATGTCTTTCGACGGAATCCGCGTAGCGGGTCGTTTCGAGAACGACTTTGAAACACTGCGTGTCTGGGA
Organism: Planctomycetota bacterium; assembly: GCA_038227875.1. Lineage (GTDB taxonomy): Bacteria > Planctomycetota > SZUA-567 > H5-PLA8 > H5-PLA8 > JBBRPR01. The sequence continues at coordinate 26,313 of JBBRPR010000067.1, read as the reverse complement.
CTTGGCCAACGGCAAACAACTCTGCGCGATTCCCGAGATCAAGGAAACGGAATGCCTGCTCTCGCCGCGTGGCCGGGATGTCTTGGTCTATCGAAAACTGGACGTGAACCACTATGGCCCGCTGCTGATTTACGCAGCGGAGACGGGAAAATTGCGAGGCGAGTTGCCCATCACTAACGCGGTCTGGAAAATCTCCGGGAACGAAACGCGGCTCATTTCCGTGCCGTGGAATTTCGACCGCGCGCCGATGGACGTGAGTATCTGGGATTACGAAACGCTCACCCCAGTCGCGTCGATTCCGCACACCAGCACGTCATCGCATCTGGCCTTCGCGGAGGACGGTACGCGCTTTGTCTGCGAATCGACCGACCACACGATCGTCGAGTGGCGCCGCCACCGGCCGGAATACAAGTGGGGCGTGCTGGTGCTGCCGGAGCTCTGGCTCACGATCGTTCTGGGGATCGCGTTTGTCGTGAGTTTCATCCGGCGCAGCGTTACAGCCCGTTGATGAACCCTTGTCCTACGCCGCGAAACGCCTTTACTGCCAGACGTTTCATGGAGAACCTGGGCGGAATCGCCCTTTCAACGGGCCGCTAGAGCTTGAGCTGCACGCGATACTTCCCCGGCGTCGTCCGCGTCAATCTCCGGAAGACCTTGATGAAATAATTCGTCGACGCGTAACCGCTGAGCTGCGCGATGCGGTCGAGCTTCAAATCGGACTGACGTAGCAAGTGCCGTGCGTGGTCCAGGCGCAACGTTTCCAGCGTGTCGTGAAACGAACGCTTGCCGATCTGGGTGCAGAGCGCCGACAGGTAATTGGGATGTAAATCGAGCGCCGCCGCGACGGAATCACGCGTAATCGGTTCGGCGTAATTCTGATGCAGATAATCCGTCAGGCGCTGAAAGGTTTGCAGCGCGCGTGAATTCTGTGACGGATCGTCGGCGTCGCGGGCGAGGTGCTCGCGCGACAGGCGCAGCAGCGCGGTGAAGATCGGCAGATCGATCTCCGCATCACCGGGGCGTTCGGCCTGTTCGTTGAGCGCCGCGAGCAGATGCACGGCCGGGCCGGTGATCGGCGCGCGGGTGTGGTACCAGAACGGCGTGGTGCCTGGCGGCGGTCCGCCGGCGATTTGCGCGACAAGCGTGCGCATGAAATTGCGGCGGAAGACGATGCCGAAAAACGTGCAGGGCGTGTCGTAGTGCGGCAGCGTCCACGCGTGCGGCGCCCAGTAGACGGCATGGCCGGGTTTCAGATTCAGGTCCAACCGCTCGCCCGCGCGGCTGACGCCGTGCTTCTGCGAACCTTTGAGCACGATTTTCAGGCGCGCGTGTTCGTCCACGCGCATCGGCGGATCGCCGTCGCGCACGGACTGTACTTGCACGCCGCCGATGCTCAGCGTCTTCACCGCGCGCGTTTCGATCAGTTCATCCAGCAAGGCCAGATAATACGTGCGGGTGTTTTCGGGCGGGCGGATGCGCATCGCTGAAGTGTCCTTACGTTCTTACCGTCGATCCTATTTAATTACCGTAGATCGTCCGCGTTTCAAACCGTATTGTGCCGTGAGCATTCAACACGGAGTTAATCGGCAAGGAGCCTCGCAGCCATGGACACCGCAGCACTGCGCCAACAGTACGAAACGGACGGATTCTGCCTCATTCCCGGCGCGGTTCTGGCCGACGAAATCGCACTGGTGGAGTCCTGCATCGTCGCCGGCGTCGAGACTCACGCGCAGTCGATGCTCGCCGACGGGAAGATTACAGAATTGCACTCCGCTGAGTCCTTCGACCGGCGCTTGGCGAGTCTCTACCGTGGAAAAAAGGCCGGCATGCGCGCGTGGGACGAGGTCTTGAGCCCGGCGGCGCTCAGCGGGTTGGTGCGAAGTCCAGGCGTGATCGACGCGCTGGAACTCGTGCTCGGACCGGACATCTCGTTCAGCGGCGATTTTCATCTGCGCCCCAAACTTCCCGACGACACGTTGACGTCCTTTCCGTGGCATCAGGACAGCCAGTATTACGGCGAGCCGACGCAGCATCTGCATATTGTTACTGCGTGGATTCCGCTGGTCGACGTGAACATCGACAACGGTTGCCTCTGGGTGATCCCCGGAAGCCACCGCTGGGGATTGCTCGGCGGAAAACGCGGCGAGGACATGAACATCCGCACCTTCGAAGACGTCGAAAAACGCGGCGCGCCGATCCCCGTGCCGATGAAGCGCGGCGACGTGTTGCTTTTCACCAATCTCACGTTTCACGCCAGCAAGCTGAACCTTACGCAGACGGTCCGTTGGAGCATGGACCTGCGCTACTTCGCGACGCCGGAACCGTCGCGATTGTCTCCGCGGGAACTGGAAGCGCTGGCCTTCTTCGGTGGAAAACTGCAAGCTTACGGTCGCAACCGCAGCGCAGTGCGTGGGCGCGGCGTCGAGCAGCCGGTATTCGCGCGTTAATTCGAGGAGTTCACCCATGTCCAATCCCGATGAAGGTCGCCTGCCGAACGCCACGTTGTGGCAGCTCAAACGCTGGAACACGCCGACCATTTACAACGGCTGGGAGCAGACCACCCACAGCAACGCGGCGCGTGACGGTTTTAATCTTGAAGACGTCCGCGATTTCATGCCGCACATGGGACCGATGGTCGGCTATGCGATCACGGTCGTGATCCAGCCGGGAAATCCGGAGCCGCCGAAGCGCAATCCGAATGCGTGGAGCGAATACCGCGCGTACGTGGCCAGCGTACCCGGCCCAAAGATCGTGGTCGTGCAGGACCTCGACAAGCCGCACCTGTACGGCGCGTTCTGGGGCGAGGTGAATTCGAGCATTCACCGAGCGCTGGGCTGTGTCGGAACGATCATCGACGGCGGCATCCGCGATCTGGATGAGATGAACGCCGCCGGCTTCAAAGCCCTCGCGCGGCGGCTGTGCGTCGGGCACGCACATTCGTGTCCGGTGAAGTGGAACTGCGCCGTTGAAGTGTTCGGCCGGACCGTCGAGCCCGGGCAGTTGATCCATGCCGACAAACACGGTTTTCTCGCCATTCCGCGGCAGGACGAAGCCGCGCTGCTGGACGCCGCGCAATTCATGGACGGCAACGAATGCAAAACGCTACTGCCAGCCTGCACGACGCCGGGCGGGCCGGAGCAGGTGCTGAGCGCGCTCAACCAGGCCGGCAAGGAATTTCAAGCCGCCGCGCGCACGAAATTCGGGCGCAAGGGGGAATGGTAGAGGCGGGCTCTAGGACAATTTTGAATTTTGAATTCCTAATTTTCGCAGGCCAATAGAAGCGTGCGATTATGCGCAGTAAATTAATAATTCTCTCAAACCGCGGCCTCTCGCAGGCCGTGATATTTTTCTGCCATGCGAAATGGAATTCTCCGAGTATATCCGTGCCTCGAACGTCACCTCTATATCGCGAATCTGAACGAAAGGAATCCGACGGCTATGAAACGACTCGGCGTTGCGCTGTTCCTCTGCTCCATTTTCATGCTCGCTGCGGCTGAAGAAGCCGGGCCGGTGGCGTTGAATTCCACGGCGCCCGCCCCAGCACCCGGGTCCGCTGCCGTCGTTCAAGCGGCGAATGCCGTGCTCGATGCGGCGATCCCGACGGTGCCCTACACCTTTTCATGCAACAACGGGCTTTATGCCACGTTGACGGCGATGACCAGCTTCAAAACTCCGGATCTGAAGGGCGAGCAGAAACTCAAGCTGAAGGTCTACGGTTTCAAGAAGGACCTGGAAGTCCGCGCGATGCTGCAGGACCATCCGGCTCCGCTGGTCGTGATCTTTCTCGGGCTGGCCTCCAAGAGCAAGGATCCGCTCGCGCGGCTGTGGGAAGCGCAGCTTTACGAAGCCGGCTGCCACGTGATGACCTTCGACTCCATCTTCCGCTCGTCGTTCAACAAAAGTTCCAACCACGGCGTCGCCGGCAACCTGGAGATGGAAGCGATCTCCGCGGCCAATGTGATCAACTCGTTCGAACAGCACTCGCTGTTGGAAGGCAAAGTCACGAAGCTCGGCCTGCTCGGCGCCAGTTACGGCGGCATCCTTGCGCTGAACTTTGCGCGCCTGGCAAAGACCAACAAGATCACGCTGAAGCCCGACCGCGTCCTCGTCTTTTCGCCGCCGGTCAGCATGCACGTCTCCGCGACACTGCTGGATAAGATGTACGACGAAGACCGCTCCAAGTTCGGCCTGCTCGACCTGTGGAAGATGAAGGGCCACGAACCCGTCAGCCCGGAGAAGGCGATTCCGTTCACCGATTCGCTGATGCGCGCCGGCATCGGATACGTTTTTCACGACGATTTGACCGACGCGATCAATACGTCAAAGAACGTCTACAAGTACGAACTCCCCGATCTGCCCTCGGACGGCAACGGCGGCGACAAGCACCGCTACGCGTTTTCGCGGTTCATCGAGCAGGTGGTCTTTCCGTACTGGGAGGACAAGAAGCGCGTCAGTTCGCTCGAGGATCTCTGGTCGTTCGGCGACCTGGGCAAACTGCTCCCGCAAACCGGCGACAATGTCCACGTGGTGTTGACGGCCGACGATCCGCTCAACGATCCCATATTATTGAAGTACGTTCAACGCGACGCGCCCCCCGGTCGCCTGACCGTGCTGCCCCGCGGCGGCCACCTCGGCTATCTCGGCACCGAGTGGGCAAAGCAGCGCGTGCTGGCGCTGTTCAAGGAATGACGGCGAGTCGCGATGAGTCGAATGTCGCGATCACGTCACCCTTGACAACCTCCTCTCATGGGGTTCACTAACCCCAACGCGGTCCCGTAGCTCAATTCCAGAGCAGCTCGCCTCTAAAGCTTGCGGTTGCGGGTGAGACTCCCGCCGGGGCCACCAAAATTTGACTTCCTGCTTTTCGCGAGGTATAGGTAAGTGCATAAGCAGGCAACTCAAAGGACTAACGATGCGCGGTTTTCTCTAGATCTCTTTCCACACCCCTTCCACACCTCATAAACTAAAGGTCAGCGGCGTTCCCGTTGGCCTTTTTGTTTTTGCGCGCATCCATTCTCACTTACACATTCCAAGCCATCCGAAAGGAGACGCCATGCTCTAGGTCTTCCGTCCGCCGTGACCTCGCAGGCTGGTTCCCACGTTCGCGTGCAGTTTCACAACCAACCTTTTTGCGAGGAGTTTTACACATGGTCACGATTACACAGGTCTTGCAGTTCCACGTCGCTCAGGTTTCCGAACGGATTCGCCGGTTGAAGTCCGACGCGTTCAAATCCGAGACGGCTCAGAAATGGGTCTACGTTTCGCCCGACGGCGCGGTGTTCAGGTGCCGCCGCAAATGCGCCTTCGATCTCGACGCCGGATGGACGCAGCGTTGGGAAGCCTACGAAAAAGTCACCGCCTGCATCTCGCCGCCCCATCCCAGCTGGCCGGAGTATCTCGCCGCCCGCGAGGAGGCGTCGCGCTGGCTCACGGCGCTTCATCTGCTGAAGTTTGGCAACGGCGCACTGCCGCTGAAGAAGGACGTCCGGAAAGCCGTCCGCGCTGGCAAGTTTGCGCATCACGTCTCGCGCGCAAAGGCTTCTGCGTTGATCTTCAGCGCGCTGGCGTCGCTCTCGTCCACGTTGATTGAACTGGCGGCCGACCCGGAACGTTTCGCGGAAGCCGAACGCTTTACCGCCGCCAGACGGGAGGCGCAACATGGGCAATCGTGATGAGACGAACGCGCGCAGGCTCTACATCCTGACGCGCCAGGACCTCACCCCAGCGCAGGCGGTCGTCCAGACCGCCCACGCGCTGGCCGAATTCATGCTCAAGCACGGCGCGGACCCATAGGTCCGCAACTGGGCCGCCGAGCATAAAACGCTGGTCGTCCTCGGCGTCGAAAACGAACCGGAATTGAGACGTTGGCACCGCGAGCTTACCGCTCGTGGCGTCGCCAGCGAATTTTTCATCGAGCCGGACCTGCAGCACGCGATGACCGCTCTGGCCGTGCATCCGAGCGCGGACGCGCGGGTGTTTCGAAAGTTGAAGTTGTGGCGGCCAGCGGCCATTTGTTCAGAAGAAAAGCAGATGCTTCACTAGCTCTGGTGCTTTCAACTCAATTTTAAATTTCGCTGCGCATCGCGAACTCGCTTCGCGGTGCGCCGCCCCCGCAAAACTCTCCACACTTGGGGCTCCAGAGATTCGAACAGGAGTCCTTGGTTACACTCTGGACCCGATCAATAATCCCAAATAGCATGCGACGAAGCACTTCAAGGTATGCCATATGATCCACGGCGGTGAGGTTGAGCGGTTCGTTATTTTCTCGCACTGGCTTGGACTCTCCGAGCCGCCGTCACATGCCGCAAAATTCGAAGCCCTTGCGGCAGGCGATCGATTCCGCATTGTAGATCCGCCTGAATTGAAAAACCTCTTCGTCTCAGTGGAATCAGTTTCAGTGTTACTGACAGCATTGGAGCGCGAGCCGCTTGATGCTCCCAACCCGAAACTGCTCGGCATGTCCCCGGAACTGGTCCAAAAAGTTTTTGGTTCGGACTGGACAGACGACTCCCCAGTGGTACGCATCAAGTTGTTTCTAAAGGATGGCAGTAACGTGACCTGTCATTCCTCCGCACAACACGATTACATGATTCCTTGGACGGTGACTGAGGACCGAAACCGGCGTGTATTTACAACGTTCGACTCCGCTATCAGCCTTTCCATTGCCGGCCTGCTGCCTAAAACATTTTTGAATCGCGAACGACTGCTCGGACGATCCCTTGCATGGATATTCAATGACTACCGGCGGTCCGATTCAGGAACCGTCCAACATTCAAATTCCGAGGGACGTGACAATCAACGGGAAACTGAAGCGCAAATTGATTCTGCCACCACTCCCAGCTTAAATGCCATTCACGACGGATCGAAAATCGACGAGCCCATTCTTCGTGACATCGACGCGGGACTTCTGTCTTCGGCCAATCCACCCTACAATCCCAATCTTTTCAAAACTTTTCTTAGCCAAGGCGCTGATGTTAACTGCCGGCGCCCTGAGGACGGCTTGACCGGACTGGCAATTGCATCGGCCGGCGGAATGCAAGACGTCGCAGCCGCTTGGATCGCAGCGGGTGCAGACGTCAACCTAGCGGGATACAAAGGTGAAACAGCGCTGATGATGGCCGCCAGTTGGCCAGAAATTGTGCGCATGCTGTTAGATGCAGACGCATACGTCAATGCTGTGGATGTCGATGGATCCTCAGCGCTAATGTATGCCGTTTTAGGTCGCTCCTGGTCACGCGAACAACGCAAAATCGACGTGGTCAAAATGCTGCTCTCCGCCGACGCTGACGCGACCCTTGCCGACAAGACAGGCCACACGGCTCACACTTATGCCATGGTGGAAGCAACGAAAATTCGCATAGAACGGGAAGTGCAGAAGGAACTACTCCCCTTGGGAGTAGACAATCAAAATGAAATGGACTTCGAGTTTTTCAAAGATGCCGATGGAAAGGATCGAGTGAAGTGGTTTGAGAAGTCCGACGGAACAGCGCTTTGCCGGTTATTGGAGTCCGTCAACGCAAAGCCGTAGCTATTTTCGCTGAGTTATTACTCATAAATACCAATCCCTCCATCGTCCGGATTTCTCGCCGTCCCCGCTCCGAGAATCAGTGCATTTCACCTCTCACACAGCCTTCTACACAGCTAACTCAACACGGTCCCACAATTGCTCCCGCACTCTCCAAGGTACCGAGCGCAAACGTCTGCGCAGGGTGCGCTGGGAGTGGGAATGCTAAGCACAGTGGAGGATTTTTAAAATGAGCTCGTGTACGAAGTTTGAAAAAAATATCGTCGTCGGCCGGCCGCCGGAAGCGGTCTTCGATTTTTGCCGCCATCTCGACAACCTGCCAACCATCATCACCGACGTCACGTCGATCGAACCGGTCGCCCCGTCGAAGTTCAAGCTGGGCGGCAAATCGCTCGACGGCAGCCAGCATTGGGACGCCGAAGTTGAGGTCATCAGCGAAGAGCCGGCGCTGCTGGCCTGGCGGACGACGGTGGATTCCCCGGCGAGCGCGGCTGGCTCGTGTCAATTCAAACCCAACGGTCCGAAGGACACCATCGTCACGATCAGCCTCTCCGTCCCCGAAACCACCCCGGAATGCAGCCGGCGGATGGAGAAGCAGATCCAGATGGCGTTGCTGGAATTGAAGAACATCCTCGAAAAAGAGCCCGTCACCATCGGCGAATAAATTCCGCGCCGATGACCCAGCCTCAAGAAGCGGGACTTAGCCTCACAAGGCCAAGTCCCTCTTTTTTGCAACAGCCCGTAACCCTTGCGAGCTTGAATTGGATTCACGCTCCGCCTTGTGTCATAATGCGGGCGGTGAACTGTTTTCAGGGAGGTTCCTTCAATGCCGGACTGCATTTTTTGTAAAATCGGAGCACGTGAAATTCAGGCGATGGTCGTCTACGAAGACCCGGAGATCCTCGCCTTTCGCGACATCAATCCGCAGGCGCCCGTCCACGTCCTCGTCATCCCCAAGAAGCACTACGCCTCACCCAACGACTTTGCACCGGAAGACGGCAACCTCGTCGGGCGGCTGGTCATCGCCGCTCAACAGATCGCGCAGCAAGAGAAGATCGCCGACCGCGGCTACCGCACTGTTCTGAACTGCGGCCAGGACGGCGGCCAGAGCGTCGCCCACGTCCATCTCCACCTCCTCGGCGGCCGCCAGCTCGGCTGGCCACCGGGTTGAACGGAACGGCTGAGGGCTGAGGAACAAAAACTCCCCGATTACGCGGGGAGTTTTTCTTTCAGCAGTTTCAAGTGAGCGAAGCGACGCGCCGTAACCTCAGTCCTTTTTTTTCGGCGGCTCAATCGTCTCCGTCTTCTTCACCTTCTCGGGCGGCGGGGGCGCAGGCGTGGCTGTGGTGTCGCCGGGCGACTTCGGCACAAAGGTCGCCTCAAACTTGGCGGCCTTCAGCGGCGTGAAAGCGATGTCGGATTCGCCGCTGATCAGTTCGTGCATGGTCAACACGGCCAGTGACGTTGCATAGAGCTTGTACGCGGCGGTCCCGGTGAAATCCTTATACGTCCCGTCGGGTTCCTGCGCGGAGAGGAGGAAGGGTACCATCAGGTTTTGCAAGTTGGTGCGGAACTGCCGCGGGAGCTGCTTGATGCAGCGCGACGTCCAGTAGTGGCTGAACAAATAGTAGTACGGCGCGGTGCGGCCCTGTCCGGTGTGCGTGGTTTTCAGGCCGCGCAGTTTGAGCAGAAAGTCGTGGCCGGCGAAGAAGTTCGTGATCGCGCGCTGCATCGATCCCTGGCTGCCGCCGCCCGCCGACATCACCGCCAGTTCGCACAGCGGCGATCGCGAACACGCGCCCACGGCTGAGAACGAACGGTTGGTCCCTTTCTCTTCGTACTTCTCGACGGAATACTTGTACGTGCCCTCGCCGAATTTCGCGCTCTCCACGTACTTGCGCGCCTCGTCGATCATCGCCGTGTCGACGGGCATCCCCAGGTTCTTCGCCGACTCCAGATTCACCAGGATCACGGAGGACAGAAAGCTGCAACTGTTCTGAATGAAGTTGTAGTAGTTCCAGCCGCCGTCGCTGCGCTGCAGTTTCTTCAGATCCTGCATCGCGACTTGAATGCCCTTGGCAATCTCGTCGCGCCGATCCGCCAGGTACGGGCGGCTGTACGCGCGGACGAAAAAGCTCAACGTCAACGCCGGGCCCCACAGGTCGTCGCCCATGAAACCCTGGCCCATGTGACGGTTGTGATCCTTGTCTGAAAGCAGGTAGTTGATCGCGCCGGTGACTTCCTTCGGCGGAGAGCCCGCGGAGTCCGGATCCTTGAAGAACTTCAAATCCCACTCGCACAGCAACGCTTCGGCGGTCATCGCGGTCATGCCGCGCAGCGTCTGCACGCCGGCTTCCGTGGCGTCCTTGCCCATGCTGCCGTCGGGGTTCAGGAATTCATTCTTGCGGAGGTACTTGCAGGCGGTTTCGATGTTGGGCAGCAGCTGCTGATAGAGCTGCCGATTGAGCGGGATGATCTGCGAGCGCTGAAACTGCGCGTATTCCTTGGTCAACAAGCGCGTATCGGAAGCCGTCTTGATCGCTTCCTTGTACTGCGCGTCGGCGGCGTCGGGCAGGTCGTGATCGATGCACCACAGCGCCATCTTGCGGTGCTGTTCGGAATCCTTGGGCTGATCCTTGATCAGGTCGTAAACTTTCGCGTACTCGTTGTTGGCTTCATCAAGCAGCCCGCATTCCTTGTCGAGGAACAGCGCGAGCGTGCGGTGGTGCTGTTCTTCGGTCTCACCTTTATCGGCAGGCAGCGCGGCGCGGAGGTCGTAGGCTTTCTTGTAGTGAAAGAGTCCTTCGTCGTACATCGAGCGTTCTTTGCAGCGGCGCGCGAAATCGACTTGCGCCTGCCAGGTCTCGGCCACTTTCAAAACGGAATCGTCGTACCACTTCTGATTGTCGGCGCGCTTTTCCCAGGATGTTTTCATTTTGACAACAGCGTTAACAACATTGTTCGCGTCGGTCAGCTCGACGGCTTCGAATTGCTTTTTCTCGCCCTTCTCATCGGTGCCTTCAACGCCAACAGTGTTTTTGCCGCGGCTGCCGTTGGGCATGGTGACGCCGTGCACGTCTTTAAGCTCAATCACATTGCCGTCTTTGAGGAACACGTAGTCGGCGCGCACCGGCAGCATGGTGGCCAAGCTGGCCACGAGAGCGGCCGAAGCAAGACGAAGCTTTCCATCCATCATAAGCGTTCCATCCTCTAAGAATAAAAGGCGCCGATACCTCACCGCCATCGTTTGACTACCGAGAGGGTCTCAGCGCATCAGGAATTGTGATCAAGAAAGCAAAATTAAACATTTATTACGCTTACCGCTTACGCATAGAAAGGTGACAACGAAGTAGAAGCATAATTCCGAAGGTAATAAAAGCACCATGCGAAGTATAAAAAAATGAGTTCCCATTGACTCTTTGAACGATCGACGGTTCATGCACTTGTGTCCGACAAGATAAAACGCAAAGTAGAGTTTCGGAGTGTCCAAATAGGTGTGGTGGTATTTACCATAAGGTAAATTTACATAATGGAATGCCATCTCGGTACAGTCTTGTATGGAACCAATGGGTCTGGGCTGATTGATGCCCAGACCTTTATGCCTTTGGGCACAAAGATTGGCGACGTCGACTCCCGATCCCATTTGATTGGCACAGACAGACGCTGGACGTCTCTAAAAAGGGGACTAATCTACTCACATTCGCCCCAGCCAGGTGTCCCTAGCAGCCCGCTGATAAACCCTAGGCCTGCACCGCGAAACGCCTTTACTGCCAGGCGTTTCACGGAGAAACTTTGCGGAATAGACCTTTGCAACGGGCTGATAGTTGTTCTGCATCAATCTAACTTCAGGAGAAGTCTCATGTTCTCGCGTGTAACGCGTTGTTCGGCCGTCATCTGTCTTCTGGCTTTGGCTGTGGTCTCGACGACGCGGGCGGAAGATCAGCCCTTGCCGGTCGATCCCCAGGTCAAGATGGGCACGCTGCCCAACAAGCTCACTTACTGGATCCGCGCCCACAAAACGCCGCCGGGCAAAGTGAACATCTGGATGCACGTCGGCAGCGGTTCGATCAACGAAGAAGACAACCAGCGCGGCCTGGCCCATTTTCTCGAACACATGGCCTTCAACGGCAGCACCAACTTCGCCGAAGGCACGCTGGTGAAGTACTTCGAATCGCTGGGTCTCCAGTTCGGCCGCGACCAGAACGCCTTCACGAGCTTCGACCAGACCACGTACAAGCTGACGCTCCCCGACACCAAGCCCGAAACGCTGCAGAAGGGTATGCAGTGCCTCGCCGATTTCGGCTTCCGCCTGCTGCTGCCCAACGACAAGCTCGAAACCGAACGCGGCGTGATCCTCGAAGAATCGCGCACGCGCAAAGGCGCCGGTCAGCGCATCATCGAAAAGCTGCTGCCGATGATCGCCCCCGGCTCGCGCTTCGCCGAACGCCTGCCGATCGGCATCGACGACGTGATCAAGACCGCCGATCGCCAGCGCTTCGTCGACTACTACACCAAGTGGTACCGGCCGGACAACACGACCGTGATCGTGGTCGGCGACATCGATCCCGCCGCGGTCGAGAAGCTAATCGCGGACAATTTCGGCGAATGGAAACCGGTGGAAGCGCCGGCCACCGACAGCGACCCGGGCCTGAAGGACTACACAACCAACCGCGCCGGCGTGATCACCGATCCGGAACTGGAGAAGACTGAAATCAGCGTCGCCAAGATCGGGCCGCTCACGCCGTTGAAGACCGTCGCCGATTTCCGCCGCGAGCTGGTCGAAGACCTCGGCGAATGGGCGCTCAACCGCCGCTACACCGAACTGATTGAAAAAGGCAAGGCGCCGTTCCTCACCGCCGAACTGGGCGTCTCGCCGTTCCTCAACGTCTGCCGCTACTACGACGCGCAGTGCGAAGGCAGCAACAAGGACGCCAAGGCCGGCGGTGAACAGTGGTCGGCGATGCTGACGGCGCTGCTGCTGGAAATCAAACGCGGCCGCGAATTCGGCATCCTCCAGCAGGAACTCGACGACGCCAAGAAGGAAACGCTGGCCGGTGCCGAACGGGCCGCGCAGACGGAAGGCACGTTGGATGCCGGCTCGTTCGTGGCGTCGATGAACAACGACGTCTCGCGCAAGATCAAGCCCATGTCCGCCGCGCAGCGCCTGGAGCTGGTCAAGTCGCTGCTGCCGGGCATCACCCGCGAAGAAGTGACCGCGGCGTTCCAGAAGAACTTCGATCCCAAAGCCCGCCTGCTGATCGTCACCATGCCGCAGAAGGAAGGCCTGAAGGTTCCGACGGAAGCCGAGATTCTCGCCGCCGGCGAAGCCGCGGAGCAGACGAAGCTCGAAGCGCCGAAGGAAAAAGAGCGCCCCAAGTCACTGCTCGAAACCGAACCGACGCCCGGCACCATCACGGCGCAGGAAGAAGAACCCGACCTGAAGATCACGTCCGCCACGCTGAGCAACGGCGTGCGCATCCACGTGCGCAACATGGATTTCAAGAAAAACCAGGTGCTCGTCAGCATCAACCTCGCCGGCGGCACGATCCGCGAAACGGCCGAGACCAAGGGCATCTCCGAAGCAGCGGCGCTGATCCTGGCGCAGCCGGCCACCGCCAAGCTCAATTCCACCACGATCCGCGACATGATGACCGGTAAGAACGTCGCCGTCGGCGGCGGCGCGGGACAGGACGTAATCTCGCTGAGCATCAGCGGCACGCCGGAAGACATCGAAGAAGGCTTCCGCCTCGCCTACCTGATCCTGACGCAGGGCAAGCTCGAAGAATCCGCCGTGAAAGTCTGGCGCGAGGGCAAGGCGCAGCAGATCGAGCAGAGCAAGACCAGCGTCGAAGCGCAGCTCCGCGACAAGTTCTCGGCGCTGATCAGCGGCGACGACGTCCGCATCAAGATTCTGAACAAGGAACAGCTCGACAAGGTCGACATCGCCAAATCCCAGGCGTGGATCGACGCCATCTTCAAGAGCGGCCCGATCGAAGCGGCGATTGTCGGCGACATCGACCCCAAGCGCGCGATGGAACTGGCGCTGAAGTACCTCGGCGGCCTGCCCAAGCGCGAAGTCACCGACGCGACGCTCGCTGGCCTGCGCAAGATCGACGAGAAGAAGGGCCCGCTGACGGCCACCGTCGACGTCGACACGATCACGCCCCGCGCGGTGGTGCTGACCGGCTGGCGCGGCGCCGACTGGTCGGAAGTGAAGGACCGGCGCATCCTGCAGATCGCCGGCGAAATCCTCTCCACGCGCCTGCGCCAGGAAATCCGCGAGAAGCGCAGCCTGGCGTACTCGCCGGCGTGCATCAGCCAGCCGTCGAAAGCGTACAAGGGCATGGGCATGCTCGCGGCATACTTCCAGGCCGATCCCGAAAAGGCCGCCGAAGCCGCGGGCGTGGCTGAGCAGCTGATTGAAACGTTCGCCAAGGACGGTCCGACCGACGAAGAGATCGCGACCGTACGCAAACAGTTCAAGAACAGCCTGGAAACGCAGCTGAAGGAACCCGGCTACTGGGTCGGCGTGCTGGGCGATCTCGACTACCGCGGCACGAAGCTCTCTGACGTCAAAGAGCTGGTCGAAAAGATCACGACCTATTCCAAGGAAGAGATGATGGACGTGCTCAAGCGTTACATCACGCCGGAGCGCCACCTCCAGGTCATCACGATCCCGACGAAAGCGCCGGCGAGCGCCAACAAGGATGAGAAGAAGCAGTGAACTGAATGAAGCGGGAGTATCGAAAACTCCCGCTTTGATTTGACAACACCTCACGCTTCTTTAATGATGTTCCGCGCGGTGCCAAGGTAGCTCAGTTGGTAGAGCACCACACTGAAAATGTGGGTGTCCCCAGTTCAATTCTGGGCCTTGGCACCATAAAATTTTATAGCGTGTCATGGCGAAACGGTTCCTGATTGGAGCCGTTTTTCGTTTAATTGCGACAATCGATTGACTGCTCGACTGCTATTGGAAGCCCGTGCATGAACCCGCCGGAACGCCCCGCGTTTACGCTTTGGCCGTGGACATTCGCAGCGGTTGCGGTGCCGGCCGCTGCTGTTTTGGCCGCGGTGGTCTGGTGGTTTTCAAAAAGTAAGAACGTCGAAGACCTACTGGCCGTATTTCTGGCCTGCTGCGCTTTTGGGACGGCGTGGTTGTTCGCCGCCGCGACTCGAGAGTTCATGCGGCACGTTCTTGCCATACCACTGGCGGCGGGTGTCGGCGGCGGCGCGGTCTTGCTTCTATCGTTTCAACCGGCGCTGATTCTCTTTCTCGTCCTTCTCGCGACGACGTTCATTTCATTTCTCTGGTCTATCATCAAGACGTCGGCGACTGATCATACCATGAGCGGCCTGCAAGAGTTCAAGGCCAAGTCAGACAAGGTGCGATTGATTTGTGGGTCAATCACGGGTTTCGTCCTGATCTGCGTCCTGGCGTTCTACAAGCCCGGACAAATGATCCTCGCGTATCCCTTAACCTGTGGTTTTATCGGCTTGATGTTTCCGGGACAAAGCGGCATCGCCGGCCGGCTCCTGTCCTGGGAGCAGGGGATTAAGAAGTGTTTTCAGAGCCTGGTGGTCTTCCTGGTTATTGCCTGCGCACTGATGTTCATTGTCGATCAACTCTGGCAGTGGAAGCGGATGCCAGCCTACAGGGAACCGGAGAAGCTGACGTATTTGATGCTGGCCGCGGGAATCGCGCTGATTCCATCGCACTTCTTTTACATCCGATGGATCTTCGAACTGATCTCAACGGTGGAAATGGGGCTTTGACCCGGCCGCCCACGAGATCCGCACGTCCGCCAGTTCGCGCGTCAGCCTCGGCCGGTTGCGCCAGACGTCCGGATTGTCTGCGATGATCATGCGCTGGCTGGCGTCGAGCATTTGCGAAAAGTCGAGCGACGCATCGAGCTCGCATAGCGCTTCCAGCGGGCGCTCGCGCAACACCGCCTGTTGCGCGGCCGCGTCGATGCTCAATTCCCCGATCGTGAACGGGTAGCTGCAGAACGCGCCCAGCGTCACCTGCGGAATCGAATTCACGGTCGTGACTTCCGGAATGTGGCGGTGGCCGGTGATCAGCATCCGGACGTTGGGTAGGCGCGCTAGAAGCCGCCGGTAATCGCCGGAGTTGCGAACGTAGTGGCGGTGCGTGCAGATCTCATCGCTGACGTGAATGGGCTGATGCTGCACGATCACGATCGGCCGCGCCGGTTCGGCGGAGGCGGCGGCCGTGAGCCACGCGGCGCGATCGGGCGTGAGCTCGCCGTAACTTTCATGATCGACGGTGACATCGAAGAGCACGATCCGCACGGCACCGTCGATCACGCGCGAAAACGACTCGAGTTTGAGCGCCTGAAGATGGTACGCGCGGTCCGGAAGCCAGTAGGTTTCGTGATTGCCGACAATCGCGTGCGCGGGAACCGGCGAGCGCCGCAGTGCTTCGCCGACCGTGGCCAGGTCGAGCTTGTTGTTGTCGATGGGCAGCTTGTAGCCGTCGATCAGGTCGCCCACTTGAACGAACGCGTGCGGTGGAGCGTTTCCCCGCAGCGTCAACGCGCGCCACAATTCCAGCGCGCGGGAACAGAGCAGATAACCGCGGTCCTGCGCCTGGTAATGCAGGTCGCCGACGAAGACGATGCGCTGAAGTTCCGACTCCATTCAGCACACGATACCCAGCGGCCAAACGCTGATCCAGCAGATGTTTCGGCGCGTACCTTCATAGTGGGCCAGCATAAATCCGGTGGCTTGGGTAATCCCTGAACTCCCGGAACGATCTAATATGTATCGCGGCAGCAACACGGGGCTCAGACAACTTGCGATCGCGGTAAACGCGGCGATACTCTGGTGATTCACACCTTTAAGAGGGGTCAATTGCATGACTGGAAAACGCACCCGAACGGCCTTGTTGTCGCTGGTTTTGGCGATGGCCGGATTTTCGTACGCGATTGCCACGTCGCCGGAATCCCGTGACGCGGACGTTCAAGCGCGCGCGGCTGCTCCGGCACGGGCCACCTTGAATTTCGCCAATCCGTTCGTGTCAGCCACAGTCGATCGCGATCTCGGCGATGCGGTGCCGGGGAAGTTCTTCCGGCGCTTCGTCCGCGCCAAAGGTGGCGTGCCGCCCTACCGCATCACCGCCGGATCGCTCGACAAATCCATCTTGTGCTTAACCGCAGCGGCTTGTTTACCGTGCCTTTCGTCAACAAAGTCCGCACCGTCCTGCCTCCGCTCTTTCCGCCCGGACCGCTGCGCTTCATGACCACCGTCACGGAACTGGGCAGCACCGGCACGCGGACCGAGCCCTTCCGTCTGAATGTTGTCGCCGACTCGCGTTTCCGCTTTGCGATCGGACCGGGCCTCAGCGATGGTCAGCAATTCCGCAGCTATGCCGACCATCTGGCCATCATCAATCCCAACGACCCGCTGACTTTCGCGCTGACCGGTTCGGTCTTCCTCGATGGCGTGGCGCAGCCGAGCCTCGCGGCGCTGGGCCTGGCGCTGGGCAAGCACGACGGCATCGTCTTCGGCCAGCCGCTGAAGGCCGGCACGATTACCTTCACCGCTTCCTGCACCGACGCCGCCGGCAATGTGGCGCTGGCGCGCGACGGCAGCGGACCGAATCAGACCTTCTCGATCAAGGTCGATCCCAACAAGCTGATCGCCAGCGAATCGTTCTGCATGGGCCTGAAGATCAAGGCTGGCAAGGGCTCCAACTCCGGCACGCTGACGTACACCGGACTGATCAACCTAGGTGGCAAGATTTCCGATCTCGCCGGCAAGCCAGTGCAGCTGCGCATCGGCAATTACGTTTCGCCCGAAGGCGTTTTCGGCACCGACGGCACCGCCTCGAATCTCAACGTCAAAGGCAAGCCGAAGAAGGGCGCCACGTCGGTGATCACGGCCAAGGTCAACGGCAAAGGCGTGGTGGTGATCACGGTGACCAACGCCGACTTCGCGATCTCCGAACTGCTGGAGAAGTCCGCCTCGCCCACGCACCGCGCCGGCAGCACGCTGGCTGACGATTTCATCAGCGGCCGCTCGGGCGTCGTCGGCGGCACGGTCGGCGATACGTCGACGGAGCAGGTCGTCTCGGTCAACAGCTCGTCGACCTCGAGTCTCGATCTGAGCGGCTCGTCGTCGGATGCCGGCGGCTTTTTGGTGCTCAGCACCATCTCGGGGCACGATGACAAGAGCCAGTTGGGTGACAAGTGGCGCGTGGCGTTTGTCGGCACACCGCCCAGCGGCACCGATCTGAGCAAGACCGCGTCGGTGCAGATCAGCGTCGGCAATCTGGCCAATACGCTTCCTGCCACCGTCAGCGGCACGAACATCAAGGCCAGCATGAAAGTGGATTCGACCACGCGCAACGCCGTGACGCGCTTCAATTTCAGCACCAAGTCGCTGAAAGGCACGTACACCACGACGTACCTCGACGCCACGGCTACGGGCATTCCGATCAGCGGCACGAATTCAACGGCCACGCCGAACTACACGTCGGAAGTCGACTTCATCGACAGCACGTCGACGACCACGCTCTCCGGCGCCAGCTCGCTGACGATCTTCCCGAAGAAAAACGGCTGGACCAGCAACGCGCCGAACTGAGAATCGCGATGGCGCACCGCTTGAAAAAATCACCCGCATGGCGCGGGTGATTTTTTTATCCACAGAGCTGCGCAGCAGCGAAGAACATCGCACTTGACGGGCGTCCCCGGACCAAAGTCCCACCATACAAACGCCGCGCCTTTTTATAATGGCCGCTGCGGCGTCGGAGAACTATCACCTATGCCACTGTGAACTATCTGGCGGGCGGTCTCGACGTAAGGGGTTTATGATGGATACGAAAAACTGGCCGATCAGAGGCCGGAAGCCGTGGGTGCGCGGGTTTTGGGCGGGGCTGGGGGCGCTGTCGCTGCTGACGTCGGTTGTGTTTCTGGCCAGGGCGGCGAAGCTGGGGATTCCGGTTTCGTGGGGCGGCGGCGGTCTCCTGGCGACGGCGTTCTGGTTTGCGTTTGGCATCGTCAATCCTCAACGGATGAAGCTGGTGAGCTGCATTGCCATTGCACTGGGAGTGGGCGTGTTGGCGACCGGCACTGTCTCGGCTCTGGCGTTTCTCTGCGCAGCGTTCTTCGCGCTTTCGATGATGAATCCATCACAGGCTTCTCAATAACACATGAACTCCGCGACCCACAGACCTGCCTGGACGCTGGGCAGCAACACTGGAAAGGATCAGCTGCTCGGCGCCGTGATCCTGTGCGCGGGGATTCCATTTATTCTTCTGACGTACAGCAAGCTCGGTACGGCGCCAAACGTGACTGCAGCGTTTGGGCTGGGCGTGCTGCTGTGTGCGGTCGGGCTGCTGACGCTGCTGTTGAAAGAGGACATTTCCGTGCTCGTCGATCCGTCCACCCGGAAGCTGACGGTCCGGAAGACCAGCCGCTTCGGGCAAAAGACGACGGTGATTCCGTTCGAGCAGGTGGCGAGCGTCAACGTCCATTGCCCGGGCGGCAAAGGGCCGCGCAATTATTTTCTGAAGCTCCGCCTGAAGAACGGCAAAGTGGAGCGGACCGGAAAGTGGTCGTACGATCAGCGCGAGATGGTCGCGCTCGCCGGCCGGCTCGCGGCGGAGATCGAGTGCCCGGTCAGCACGGGGTTGCTCGTCCAGCCCGTGAACGCCATTCGTGTAGTCGTATCGGCCGCCGGCGCTGTGTTGATTTACGTGTTCTGGTATCGGATCAAAGTGGGTCCGTGGTGTCCAGCGATGTGGGGTGGCACCGCGCCATTCGTGATCATACTGGTCGCCTTCCTGATTCTGCTGGGAATCCTGCGCCTCCTCCCGCTCGGCGAAGAAAACAAACCCAGTTAAGAATAAGTTCAGCAGCCTATTGCTTTCAACGTCGCCCCTCATAGTATGCATAATGCGCATTATGCACTGGCGCACTGCGTTTAACTCCTCGCAAAAAACTTTTCTCAGAATTTGGGAGCAGATCCGAAAGTCGTGACCACTAGTCTATAGAGCGACCGACTTGCTCAGCGGGGAACTGACATGCCGACCACGGAAGTCATGATTGATACGCTGATCAAGCACCGGGAAGACCCCGACGGTGCGCCGCTCGATCAGTTCTGGAAGTTGATGGAACGTTTCCGCGCCGATCTGGTCAACCAGGCCTTCGTGATGCTCGGCAACCAGGCCGACGCCGAAGACGTCGCGCAGGAGACGCTCTCGCAGGCGTTCGTGAATCTGCGGCAGTTGAAAGATCCGGCGAAACTCGGCGTCTGGCTGCGGGGCATCAACCGCAATCTCGCGCAGAATCTCGTACGGCAGCGCACGCGCCACAAGGAAGAGCGTCTGGCGACGGGGCAGCTTGACGCGGTCCCCGCGCCGGGCAACACGACTGGCGGCAAGGCTGCGATCAAACCGGAAGACGCGGTCGCCCGTGCCGTCGACAGTCTGCCCGAACAGTTTCGCGAAGCGCTGGTCCTGCGCTACTGGGAAAAACTTTCGAACGATGAAATCGCTCAGCGCCTCGGGATTCCCCCGGGCACGGTACGCAGCCGCCTGGCGCGCGCCGACCGCATGCTCAGCGAAAAACTCAAGGCCGTCGTCCATCAGGAGTCACACCCCAAATGAGCAGCTCGCGATCCGCAAAAGCGGTGAGTGTCAAACCGGGAAGCGCGCAACTGGCGCCGGCGTTCTGCGACTACGCGCTGGAATCCTTCCGTCCTTATTTTGAGGGCGAACTGCCGGCCGGCGAAGTCCGTCCGCTGCTTTCGCATCTCAACGACTGCAAATCCTGCAAAGCCGAATTCGATGCGCAGAAGAAAGTTTTCGAACTGCTGCAGAAGACGTACGGCGACAAAGTCATTTCCCAGGACTTCGAAAGCCGCGCCGACAAGCGCGTGCTGGCGTTGAAGCAATCGCCACCGCGGGGCGTGGCAAAAGCGGCGGCGCCCGGCGCGGCGACGGCGTCGTACTCCGCGGAAGGCGATTACGGCGAGCCGGAAGAGGAAGTGGCGGCCGCTGGATTTGCGACGCGCCTGGGTTCCGCGCCGTGGTGGCTGGTTTCGACGGCGCTCCATATCCTCGTGATCGCGCTGGCGAGCCTGGTCTCGATGGCCATCGAACTGCCGCGATCGGACGACGCGGTGATCATGATGACCGAAATGCAGGCGCGGCCGGTGATCGACTCGGAGCAGGAGAAAACCAAGCCCGACCCCGTCGATGCGCTCGCGTCCAAACACGACACGCCGGCGACCGATCCGACGTCGAAAGAAGCGTCCGATGTGGTGGTGCCGCCGGACATCCTGGCCAAGGCGGAGCTGGGCGATCACTTCGAAACGATCAATCCTGACCAGCCCGACACGCACAGCGCGCTGGGCAATCCTGACGCGAAGATGTTTCATTCCGTTCAAGGCAACACCGAAGCCGAAGGCGGCGGCGGGATGGGCGGCATGAGCATGGAAGACGTGATCGGCGTGGGCGGCGGCGCGAGCAAAGGCACGGGCGGGGGATTCGGCGGCGGCGACGGCACGGGCATCGGCGTGGGCACGGGCGCCGGACGCGGGAGCTTTGGACAACGCAACGGCGGCGGACGCAAACTGATGGTCAAGCGCCACGGCGGTTCCCACCTGACTGAAAACGCGGTGGACGCGGCGTTGCGCTGGCTGGCGTACCATCAGGAAGCCGACGGCCGCTGGTCGGTGAAGAACACCGGCGGTGACAGCGACTGGGATCCGGGCGTGACGGGACTGGCGGTGCTGGCCTTCCTCGGCGCGGGACATTCTGAACGCGTGGGCATGTACAAGGACAACGTCAAGCGCGGCATCGCCTGGATCATCTCACAGCAGCGCGCCGACGGCGCGATCGGCACGGACGGAAAATACAAGGAAATGCACGGCGGCTACGCCTACCACCATGCCATCTGCGGCATGGCGCTGGCCGAGGCGGCGGGCATGGGCCGCATTCCTGAAACCAAGGCGGCAGCGCAAAAAGCCGTCGATTACACCTGTGAAATTTATCAATACGGCGAAGGCAGCGACAAACTCGGCTGGCGCTATTCGCCCAAGGCGGCGGAAGCCGACAGTTCCGTCAGCGGCTGGTACGTGATGCAGCTCAAGAGTGCCAAGATCGCCGGCCTGCATGTGAATCCCATGTCATTCGAAGGCGCGCTGAAATTCTACGCCACGCGCGAAGCTCCCCCCGAGAAGGTCAAGAAGGAAGACGACGGCTACGACACCGGGAAGTACCGCTACGGCTACCTGGACCGCACACCGATGCACAACACCACGGCGATCGGCTGTCTGTGCCAGTTGTTCCTGGGTGTGAAGGCCGAAGAAATCCACGGTTCGGCGCAGTGGCTGATGCGCACGTCCCCGCCGGAATGGAAGGCCGAACTGGGCGTCGGCAACGGTGGCGGCTGGCCGATGTACTACACCTATTACACCACGCTGATGATGTTCCAGGTCGGCGGCGACCTGTGGAAGCAGTGGAACACGGCGATGAAGGAGATGCTGCTGCCGCATCAGCGCAAAGACGGCGACTTCGCCGGCTCGTGGGACACGCTCTCGCCCTACGAAATCCGCTCGGGCCGCGCGTACGCGACGGCGATGGGATGTTTGTCGCTGGAAGTGTACTATCGGTATCTGCAGCTGGGGAATTGAACGGAACGACTGAGGACGACTGATAAAAAACTCGCCGCATAAATGCGGCGAGTTCTTTTGTGCTGGTGGTCGGACCCTCGCGGGATTGTGGCCCGATTAATCTTGAAGCGAGTGCTACTTGTTCAGCAGCGCCGCCAAATCCAGGCGCGCTTTTTCCCAGGCTTCGATGTCTTCGCTCCACTTGCCGGGGGAGGGGCAGACGGAGTTGACGATCGCTTCCGTTTCCTTTTCCTTGCCGGCCTGCTTGAGCAGCCAGAGGTATTCGTAGTCCTGGGCGCCGCGGCGCAGGGACTTCACGGCGAAGCTCGCGACCGGACCGTCGATGCCGACATCGAAGCCGGGATAGTAGAGCAGACCGTCGCCGTTGATGCGGATGGCGTCGGCGATGCGGTAGCCTTTCTTGCGGCTTTCGTCGAAGTTCATCGGATCAGACCAGAGTTTTTCGAGGTAGCGTTCGGGATCGGCGTTGATCTGCCCGTAATTCATGTCGCCGACCCAGCGCTTGCCTTCCTTGTGTTTGCGGTTCTGCTTGTCGACCCAGTAGCAGCAGTCCCAGAACTGCCAGCCGGCCAGCTTCATCTTCCAGTTCATCCAGACGATTGAACGGCCGCCGTATCCCGGCGCATCGACGTACGGTCCGCCGCCGTAGCCGCCATTGACAGCCCAGACGGCGTCGCCGCGTTCGAGAATCTTGGGGATGTCTTCGGCGGATGGCTCAGAGTAAAAGTTGACGTCGCCGGCTTCATACTTCTGCCACTGCGGCGTGGCGATGAACGTGGGGAGTTTCTTGCCGACGGCGTCGTGCACCCATTTGCAGCGCTGCTTGGATTCAGCGAAGTCCTCCGGCGAATGCGGTTCGTCCCACATGTACGCGAAGAGCACCGCCTTGGGCGTCTTGCGCTCCCACTTTTCGACGATCTCCTTGGCGATCTTCTTGAAGCTCGCTTCGTCTTTGCCTTCCGGCGTGATGCAGGCGACGTTCTGACCGACGCCTTTGCCAACGCGCTGGGTGAAGCCGGAGCCGTCGTAATATTTGTAATGATGGTCGAGCACTTCCTCGAGGCCCGTGCCGCCAACAGGATGGAAATTCAAGCGGTGCTGATGCGCCATCTGGAAGTAATGGTCTTCCAATTCGAGAAATTTTGCATCATAGATGCTGGGGAGATCCTTGATGCGGTGGCCCCAGCGCAGATTCTCCGGGCCGGTATAGAGGTAGCTGCGAAAATGCGTCTCTTGCGGCAGTGTGAATTTCCAGACCGTCAGCGCCACGTTGACGTCGCCCAGCGCGGTCTCGCCGGCTTTCACTTTGAACGTGCCTTTGTAGTCGCCGGGAGCGGCGTCTTCGGGGACGTAAATGTCGATCCACACCGGCTGATTGCGGCCCGCACCAACGGTAAATGGTGCGCCAAATTTTTTCGCGCCAAACGGCACCATTTGCGTGGGATGTTCTCCGGTCGTGCAACCGGGGAAGGGCGACTTCTCGTCGCCGCGCGAGGAGACCGTGACATTCAGGTAGTGTTCGACGAACAGATCGATGTTCGTCGCCGGGATCGTGGCACCGCCCGGCCCTTTCAAGTCGGCCGGAACGACGGTGACGCCGGCCAGTTCGTCCTTATCCGCGTGGACGCCAATCTGGAACGCGACGTATTCGTTGCGGGCGCTGCCGAGTGTCACGGTATGCGTGGCGGCATCCCAGATCGAACTTTTTCCCGGGGCATCGGTCGCTTTTATTTTCGTGGATTCGCCGACGCACCAGACGGTGGTTTCCGCGTGGGCTGCAAATCCGAGTAGTACTGCCGTGGCAATAAGTAACACGCGCATGGGAGAACTCGCTTTCTGCGGCGAAGTGTGGGAGCAGCCGCTTCGAAGACCTACACCGCAGTTTTGTGTCAGACATAAAAAAGCAGGCGGCGCTTTCGCGCCGCCTGCGTTCGAACGATTCGAACCCAGATCGCTTAGAACATGATCTGGTAGGTGAAGATGAAGACGTTGTTCTGGACTTCGTGGAAGCCGCGCACGTGGCTCGACGGTTCATCGACCACCGAATAGTTCATCTGCACGCGCGAATTGTAGGCCTTCACGTAGTAGTTGACGCCCATCGTCACGACCTTCGTGTCGTTGACATCCGTCTGCGTGTCGGGGCTGCGCAGGCTTTCGGTGATGATGTTGCCGAACTGTTCATAGCGGAAGACGAATTCGACCGGCTCCAGCAGGTTATTGAAGAAGCCACCGTGGCTGAGGCGTTCGGCGAAGACGCTGTCGGTCAGCTTGTAACCGACCGCGCCATAGCCGCCGTAGCGACGGAACGGATGGGGTGAAACCTGTTCGCCATTGGGGCCGCCGCCGAGATCGAAGGCGTCCACCGAGAGCGGAACCGTGCGGTCCTGCTGGGAGCCGACTTCGCCGCGGACCCACAAGCCGCGGACGACGCCGAGGGGCTTGTAGTAGACCCACGCCGCTTCGCGGCTGGCCCAGGTGCGGCGGCGATTGAGGCCGTTGACCGGGGAGTTGAGCGAATCGACGCCACCGGCTTCGCCGTGCAGGCCAGCTTCGCCGGACACGCCGATTTCCATGCTGCCGATGCAGCCCCAGTTCCAGAAGGGGCGGCCGAGCAGACTGACCAGCACATCCTTATTGTCGTTGTCGTCAGCGCGGTTCTGAGCGCCGTTGGGGCGGGCGACCAGCGTGCCGTCGGGACCGGCGGTGCCGAAGTAGTTCCCGGTGCCGTTGAAGGCGCCGACCCAGTACTGCAGGCGGTCATCGACCCAGGTACCGTGTGCCTGGATACCAATGTCGCGGACATCGTTGAGCTGCGTGACCATCGCGCGTTCGGCGAAATCGAGGTACGCGCTGTTGCGCACGCCTTCTTCGCCCATCGCCGGCTTGAACTGGCCGATGGTGACGTCGTGGTGCGGCAGCACGCCGTGATAATTAATGTAGGCATCTTCGAGCATGCGGTTGGAGGTGCCGGCGCCGGACTGCACGCGGCCGACCGGGGTCAGGGCGACGGACGTGCCGTGAGCGATCGACGGGTTCGTGCGCACCGACTTGAACTGTCCCTGATTGCTGGGATAGCTGGGCACGCTGGTGATTTCGCGAGCCGGGTCGATGGTGACGACGGAGGTGATGTTTTCGTGGATGTCCATCTTGAAGCGCAATTCAGCGCGGCGAATCGAGTAGCCGCCGTTATCCTGCGTTTCATTGGTGCCGCCAGAACCGGCATTCGGGCCGCGGTCGCCGAAGATGTCCTGCTTGTCGCGGTTGTAATAGGTGACGTCCCAGATCTGCAGCAGCCCACCGATTTCCAGCTTGCCGTTGCGCGTGGTCACCGGAGCGTTGGGGCCAAATTTACTGCAGGTGCAGTTATCCACCTCACTGATGGGAGTCGAGGCCTGCTTTGCTGTGACACGCTTTCGTAAATCTTCAACTTCAGCGCGCAGATCTTCGACTGTCGTAGCAGCTTTCACCTGTGCACGGTTGGCAATGGCCATCACCACGCACAAAGCTACCAACGAAACTTTCCGATGAGACATGCATCCCCCCTTAAAACGATGTGCTCGACCAACTATTTTGGTTTGAACACGAGACAATAGCAGCAGTAAAGTAATCCACAAGTGACATCTTCGGAAAAAACATGGTGCGCATTGTTTGGTAATGAACACTGTGAAAGCAGCCGATAAATCACTATGTGCATTGAACTAACAAGAATACCGATAACCGGAGCCCCGACAGAAAATTTTTCAAGACGTCCTTGACAATCCGACCACCGCGGTTAAAAAGCTTCACCTAATCGCTTACAGCGGATAAAGATCTTGCAAAACGCGTCGTCATTTGGCGCCAGTTCTTGACTTTGTTCGTTTCTAATCCACATAAGTGACGGTGCGGGCCGTCAAGGATTTAGAAACGAGTTCCGGCATACGGGAGGGGATAATGGTTCGTATGAAGTCACTCGTCGGCTTGTTTCTCGCCGCGCTCGTGTTGGTGGTGCCTGCAGTCAAGGCCGCCGATGCATCGCAGGCGGAAATTGATCAGTTGAAGCGGGACATTGAGGATTTGCGCAAGCGGCTGAATTCGTCGTCGGCGGCACCTCGGTCCAGTAACGTGGAACGAGCGTTGGACAGCAAGTATGG
>JBBRPR010000066.1:0-45213 GCA_038227875.1 Planctomycetota bacterium | reverse complement strand
GGTTTTTGCGTCGGATTGGGGTATTAAATTGGCCTGTTTTGGCGAATAACGCCGCGCTACTGCCCTCCCACACAACCTAGGGGGGTTCTGTGGGAGCTTGGTAACGCCGTTTTTCGTGTTAGATACGCCGTTGCTTTACAAGCAGTGATTGGTTCCTCCCTGAGCCGCCGATTGGAAGGCTTCGAGCTTGGGCAGGTCGTCGTCGCGGGCAAGCGGCCGTGGCAGATCGTCGGCGTCTTCGAAGCGCACGGCAGCGCGCTGGAATCGGAGATGTGGATCGACCTGGAGATGATGCAGACGGTCTTCAACCGCGGTGATCTGTTTCAGTCGGTGCTCTTCCGCGCCAAGGGCGACCCTCTCGCGGCGCTCAACGAATTGAAGATTCAAATCCGCGACGACATCCGCCTGCGCACAATCATGGCGAAGACCGAGACGGAATATTACTCCGATCAATCGAAGCTGATGTCGGGTGTGATCACGGTGCTGGGCGGCATGCTGGCGGGAATCATGGCCGTCGGTGCGGTCGTCGGAGCGATGAACACGATGTACGCCGCGGTCAGTCAGCGCAAACGCGAGATCGGCTGCATGCTGGCGATGGGCTTTTCGCCCGAATCGATCTGGGGCGCGTTCATTTTGGAGGCGATGGTGCTTTCGTTCATTGGCGCGCTGGTGGGCTGTGGAATTTCGCTCTTCTTCGACGGCATCAAAACCGGCACGACCAACCTGACCACATTCTCCGAGACCGCCTTCGAATTCCGCGTGACCCCGCAGATCCTGCTGATCGCGCTGATCACGGCGCTGTTCATGGGCTTTCTGGGCGGACTGTTGCCGGCGCTCCAGGCCGCGCGGATGAAAGTCGTCGACGCGCTGCGGCGGGCGTGACGATGGGAACGATGAACTATGATTGATGAGTGGACCGGCGCGCCTGTGTGTCAAGGAGCAAGCGGCCGTTTGCTTGCTCCTTGCTTAACGCATCTCATTGAAAATTTCCTGTGTCTAGTCCTCGCGCTCATTCTTAACGCTTGCGCCGCCCCATTCATAACTCATCATTCATAACTCAGCGTTTTACAGCGCCACCGGCTGCTGCCATTCCGGCGGCGGCGTGGGGTAAGTGCTGAGCAGACTTTCCATCTCGTCCAGCCGCTTGAGACCGTACGCGACATGCGACTCCAGGTACTCGCGGATGATCGCGTCGACGGTGATGCGCTGGGCCTGCTGCGTGAAATGGCGCATCAGCAGCGGCACTTTCGTTTTGATGTCCTGCACGCGCCAGCGCAGGCGGCCACAGTGAAACGGATCGCCCTGGTTGGCCTGCAGATTGGAATAGTTGCCGCCGATTTCCGTATCGAACTGCTTGATGTATTCCTCAAACGTGCCGATCGCCGACCAGAGCTGCAGGAAGTCGAGCGTGTCGCGGTTGCGCAACGCATGCTTTGCGCCGGCGGCGAAGTACTCGCGTGCGCGGCGCGGTTTTTCGCGCAGGAGATGATCGAAGCCCGCCCACAGCGTGTTCGACTGCGACGGCTCCTTTATACCAAACATGCGCGCGATGAAGCGCTGCGGGAACATCGTTCGCACCGGGCCGCTCTTCAAGCCTGACCAGACCCGCTCCGCGGCGTAATACGCGCCCGGCCACGCGGTCTCCGGCG
This sequence comes from Planctomycetota bacterium, assembly GCA_038227875.1. Taxonomy (GTDB): domain Bacteria; phylum Planctomycetota; class SZUA-567; order H5-PLA8; family H5-PLA8; genus JBBRPR01. Next base: position 43,564 of record JBBRPR010000066.1, on the reverse strand, counting down.
GCGGCAGCAGCGCCGATAGCGAATGATTGCGCGTCCATGCGGTGGTAATAAGGCCGTTCAGATAACCCATCTCCGCGGCATCCGTCCACGCATCGATATTGTCGAACGTATCGTAGCGCACGGCCGGTGAGCGCGTCGCGGCGCCCCAGACTGCGCGGCCGAGGCGCTTGTAGCGGTCGAGATTCGTCAGAATTTCCGGCGTGGCGCGGCCGCCCTGGCCTTCGTACTGCCAGAATGTGAGCACCGCGTCGGGCGGCAGCCACTTGATCTGCTCGTCGCTCATCTTGCGGAACATGTCGTCCCAGATCAACGGCGCTTTGCCGCGGTGGATCAGGTAGCGGCTGACGCGGCCGAGGTATTCCAGATACAAGGCCGCACGTCCGCCGAGCTGCTTGGCGCGCTGCTCGCTGGCGGGATTGGTGCCCAGCAGGCGCGTCTCGTCGCCGCCCATGTGAAAGAATTTTCCGGCGTGCGTGCCGACCAGGTCTTCCATCATCGCGGTGACGATGTCGAGCGTCGCGGGATTGACGGGGCAATACTGCTGGTAGTACTGCGGATGCTCGCGGACTGTCGCGTACTCCGGCAGGCGCAGGACGTGGCCGGCATTGCCGATGCACGGCACCAGCGGGATGAGCGTGACGCCCAGGTCCAGCGCGTAGATATCCAGCTCCATCATTTCATCGCGGGTCAGCGCGCCGTGGTAGGCCAGGCCCGGCTGCGACGGAAAATCGAAGTAGCCTTCGTATTCGAGGATGATGCCGTTGATCTTTAAATTCGCGAAGGTGCGGATGACCTGCTTGAGATACTCGAACTTCGGCGCCCAGCCTTTGAAATCCAGATGCATCACACGGGCGGGCAACAGCGGGTGATCTTCGATTTCGCACCCGGGGATTTCCGGTCCATCTTCGAGCAACTGGCGCAGCGTCGTCCCGGCGTGCTGCAGTCCCAGTTCATCGTTGCCGTGAAGCACCACGCCTTCGCCGGTGACGGCCAGTCGGTAACCTTCGGGCGCGACACTTTCGCCGCGCAGCGGCCGTTCCATCTGCTCAGTCTTTTGAAACGTCGCGGACGTGGTGAAGTACGCCTGGTTGGCCTGCAGCGACGGACCGTTGCCGATCGTCGTGCGGATCTTGAGCATTTCAAATTGCTGGCAGAGCACATGAGCCCGGCGGCGCACGCTCGGCGGAGCGGCTGGCGACAGATAAAGGTAGCTGCTGGGAGCTGGCCGGAACGGCGCGCCCTTGACCATGACCTGGCGCGGATACGGCAATAAGTTCAGCTCTTTGCCAGTATCGACTGCTGCCAAGCTGATATGCGTGCCCGTTGCCATAGTCGTTCTCACACACCGTGCGGAGCTGAATTCCTGTCTATGCACAGTACGCAAACGGACGCGTTTATTCCAGAGAAAAAGAACGCGCAAGTGATTCTGCATTACACAGTTACAGCGCGCATGCGCGCGCTTCAGCGCGCTTCGCTCGCACCAAGGCTGAAAGCGCCGTACACTCAAACACCATGCCGACGCGGTGCCTGTGTTACGTCTGTGAATCCACGCAAGGCGGAGTGCGCAAGCATCTGCGCGAGTTGCTACGCGTGTTTTTGCGGCCGGAGGAAGGACTGACCATCCGCGGAATTTTCGGCGATCGCGGCGAGCCGGGATTTCAGGACGAACTGCGCGCGTTCAAGGCGCGATTTCCCAGCTTCGAGTTTGTGCTCGTTCCCGAATTTCAACGCTCGATCGGCATGCACGATCTGCGCGCGTACGGCGTCGTCAAAGATCTGCTGCGCGATTTCAAGCCCGACCTCATCCACACACACGGCTCCAAGGGCGGCATCATCGGACGCGAAGCGGCGCATCATTTGAAGATTGAAAATGTATTCCACACGCCCCACGTCTTTCCGTTTCAATGGGAAATGGGGATGAAGAAGCGGCTGTACTTGAGCATCGAACGCCACGCCAGCCGGCATTGCCGCTCGATTATTTGCGTCGGCGAAGGTCAGCGCGCGGAGGCGCTGGCGTGCGGCGTCGCGGAAGCCGAACGGCTGACGGTCATCCGCAACGGCGTGGAACAGGCGCCGCCGATGGAACCAGAGGAACGCGCGCGGCTTCGCGCGTCGCTGCAACTTTCTCCCGGCACCCCCTGTGTCGCGATGGTGGCGCGCCTGGCGCCGCAAAAAGGCGTCGGCATTTTTCTGCGCGCGGCGGCCGAAGCGATCCGGCAGCATCCGACCGTGACCTTCGTGCTGGTCGGCAGCGGACCCGACGAAGACGCCGTGCGCGCGCGCGTAGTGGAACTAAAGCTTCCGCCGGAACGATTCCGGTTGCTGGGCCACCGCGAAGATGCGGAGTCGCTCTACCCGGCGTTCGACGTGCTGGTGTTGTCGAGCCTCTACGAAGGCCTGCCGTACGTGCTGCTGGAAGCCATGGCGCGCGGCGTTCCGGTCGTGGCGACCGACGTGATGGGCTCGCGCGATGTCGTCGTCGACGACGTGACGGGATTTCTCGCGCGCGTCAGCGATCCGGCGCACATCGCCGAAAAAGTGCTGGCGCTGTTGAACGATCCGGAACTCCATGCGCGCCAGAGCGCCGCAGCGCGCCGGCACGTCGCCGATCACTTTTCGTTCGACGCGTTCATCGACGGCCATCGTAAACTTTATCAAGCGAATTGAGCGAAAAGTATCACCTATGCGCAGTCATATATAGCCTTATTTTTGGTCATTGATTGGGTTGTAAGTCATTGCTTTTGAAACTATTTACAATTCTTAACAGAAACCCATTGAATCACTTTTCCGTCTTGTAATAAAAGCACCTACCCAAACGGAGGAACGGGTATGAAACGTGTGTTAATAATTGACGATGATACTGACACCTGCGAAATGTTGGAGCTCCTGTTAATTGGTGAAGGCTATAATGCGCAAGCCATATCTGACCGGTCCAAGGCCATCGAAAAAGTCATCACATTTTCGCCGCATGTTGTGATCTGCGATTATTACATGAACGGAATCTCCTTCGAAACATTTCGCGAACAGCTCCGGACCATCCGCCGGGAGATTCGGATTGTACTTCTAACCGGAAGCCCCAAGGGCATCTCGTACGCGCAGATCAACGGCATCTGCTGTTTGAAAAAACCGCTCGATCTGGATCATCTGAAGTCCGTCATCGACGGCGTTCTGGAAAGCGGCGAGCACGTGTCGATCGGCGACGCGTAAATTCCAATTTAGTTTCCCGTCAACGTGCCGTTTGCGGCTTTGGCGCGGAAGTCCGCGGCAGGAAGCGCGTTGATGTATTCCAGCGCGGTCCAATCCCGTAACAATGCGTCGTACACACCGGGTTTGTAACTGAACTTCAACGTGATGAGTTTCAGATTCTTCAGCGGCGCAAGATCGTCGGTCTTGATTTCTTCCAGATTCAAATATTTAAGCGGCATGTTTTGAAGCGGCGTCACGTCGGTGATTCTATTCCAGCTGCAATTGAGCGTTTCCAGCGGCAGCCCCTGCAGCGATTTGAGATCGGCCAGTTTCGTGCATCCAAAGCACTGAAGCTGCCGCAACGGCGCGCCTTGAAGCGGCGAGAAATCGGCGACCTGGGTGCACTGCGCATTCAGCGATTCCAGCGGCATGCCCTTTAACGGCGTCAGATCGGCGACTGGAGTCGCGCCGATGTCCAGGACGACCAGCGGCATTCCGCGCAGCGGAGTCAGGTCGGCCACTTTTGAGTACGACATTTCAAGATGCGTCAGCTGCAAGCCTTTTAACGGACTCACGTCCGTCAGCACGGAACCTTCGCGCACGGGCGTTAAAGCAAGCGACTGCAGTCCCGTTATGCCCCGCAGCGGCGCCAAGTCCTTCAACCCTTTGGCACTGAGTTGCAGACCCGTGATCTTGCCATTCTGAATCGTGGGTGTGATCGCGCCGTCGAAATCCGGGTTGGCGGCTTTCAGCTTTTCCGAAAGGCGTTTGAGCTGCTCGTCGGGTGGCAGCGCGCTATCGGCGGCGTCCTGTGCGCCGCGGTTCAGCGCGTCGATCTCGGCGCGGTGGGATTGATAGAATCGCGTCTTGTCGTAGTTGCGCGCGAATTCCGCGAGGGCTGACTTGAGCGCCGGCCCCTGTTGCTGCTCGGCCTGCGCATTCAGCCGCGGCCACGTCGCGGCGGCTGCGGCGTTCTGCGCGCCGTCTTCGACCAGTTGCGCCCAGCGCTCCACCGCATCGACATCCGGATGCGCGGACGACGACGCGCTTTTCCGAGCAGCATCCAGTTGCGTGCGGATCGCGGCGAGGCCTTTCGCGTCGCCGGAATTTTTCAGCATCAACAGATCCAGAAAGGCATGCGAGGCGCTGGCCGGCACGGCTGGAAGGCCCATGGCGATGAGCTTGAAGCGCGTGTCGGGACTCAGTTGCGCAAGGTTCGTCTGCAGCGTCACGCCGCCGCCATCGAGCACGATTGCGCCCTTTTCAACCTTGGCGACGTGCAGCGGCGTTTTTCGTCCGACGTGCTGCGGCGCGCCGTGGCCCATGGCCAGTTCAAAGTCGTCCACGTCAGTCAGCTTCCGCGCGCCGTCGGCTTCGGCCGCCAGCAACGTATTGAGCAACTCCAGCAGAGCCTGATCCTGTTTCACCAATCCGGACAGCGGCGCCAGCACCGGCATCTTTGCCGCATGGCCGGCGAGATCGGCGGCGCCCTTCGCGTCGAGTTTGCGCATCAGCGCAAGGTAGTCGTCGGCGAACGCGGCATAGGCGGCTTGCGCCTCGGCCTGAGTTTTGGCGTCGGCGGAGAGTTCTGCGGGCTTCTGTGCTGTCTCCGGAGTCGGAGCAGGTGACGGCGTTGCGACGGCATCCGACGGCGCGCGCACCAACAGGTTTTTGAGGCGCAGTGTGCTGTGCGGGCTGGCAAAGAAACAGAGATCAGTCTTGGCTCCGGCAGGCAGAAGATCGACGTTGCGCGCTTCGACGGCGGACGTTCCGTCGACACAAACCTTCACCGTGCCGTTATGAGCGACGACGCGCCACGCGTGCTTGCCGTACGGCAGCGACAATGAGGCGCGCGCCAGTTCGGTGTTCTCTTCATTGTAGCGCGTAATGCGCACGGCGCCCTCGTCGTGATGAATATAGATCGTGGCGACGTGCCCCCCAGTGAATCCGAAATGAAATTCCTGAGTGCTTTCAGCGTCGAACGTGAAATCAAAATCCATCAGCAGAGCGCCGAACTTCCAGATCGCGACGTTGTTGGCCGTACCCCGCCCGACAAGCGCGCCGTCTTCCACGGTCCACACCGGCTGCATCAACTTCCAGCCCTCAAGCTTGCCGTCGAAGACGGCGGTGGTCTCGGCGCTCGTGGGAGGAAGTTCAGCTGTCTTCGGAGCAACCGGAGACGAAGGTGCAGGGCTCGGCGACGGGGGCCGAACTTCCGCCACGGCAGCAGGCGCTACCGCAGGCAGCGGAAGGCTCGGCAGTGCGGGCGCTTTCTCCGACATTGAGGCCACTGGGGCCAGAACAGCAGACGCAGTCGAAGTAGCTGGCGTTGAAGGACGCACGGCCACGGGAGCCTGCGCGGGTTCTGGGTTGGAAATCACGCTGAGCGTCTTTTCCGGCACGGCTTTGCCGGAGCCGGAAACGAGATACCCCAGCCCGCCGAGCAACACCAATGTTCCAGCAGCGACGCCCGGCCACAACCAGGGATGTCCCGGCTTCTGCGCGGCGATGCGACGGCGCGATTCGCGGCTGCCGGAATGTCCGTCATCGGAACCGACCGGCACCTGGCGGCGGGTCTCTCCCCGTTCGCGCCGCATCGTGGATGAACCGCCGGTGGCGCGCGTCGATTCCACGAAGCGGCTCCTCGCGGCAGGCAGCGGCCGGCAGGACGGTTGCTCTCCCGCCAGCAAGCCTTCCATGTCGGCGACGGCGGCCTCGAGCGTGGCGTAGCGATCGTCCCGATCGCGTGCGACCATGCGCGAGAGGATCAGGCAGAACTCGTTGCTCAGATCCGCGCGCAGAGATTGCGGATGAGCCATGCGATCATTGAGGTGCTTGACCATGATCGCCGCGGAGGTGTTGGCCGTGAAGGGCGTCGAGCCCGTCGCCGCATGGTAAAGCGTGCAGCCCAGCGCGTACAAATCGGCTCGGCCGTCGATGTCCGGCTCGCCGTTGGCCTGTTCGGGCGCAATGTAATGCGGTGTGCCGACGGCCATGCCCGACTGTGTCAGCGAACTGTCTTCAGCCACGACCGCCTTCGCGAGTCCCAGGTCCGCAAGCTTGGGCGTGCCGTCGCGGGCGATAAGAATGTTGTCGGGTTTGACATCGCGATGAACGATGCCCATGGCGTGAGCGTGGGCCAGCGCCGAACCAATGGCCACGCCGATGCGCAGGACTTCGGCTTCCGACATGCGCGACTTGGATTCCACGTGGCGCTTGAAGTTTTCGCCTTCGACAAATTCCATGGCGAAGAAGTGGTATCCGGCGGCCGAACCGACGCCGATGCCCGCGACGATATGGGGATGATTGAGCTTCGCCGTGGCGCGCGCCTCGCGCAGAAAACGCGTGACGTATTCGGGATTGGTGGCGAGCTTCGGCGCGAGCACTTTCAGCGCGACGACACGGTCAAGGGAGACTTGGCGCGCCTTGTAAACGGCGCCCATGCCTCCTTCGCCGAGTTTGCCGATCAGTTCATAGTCGTCGATTTGTGTCATAATCCCACGGCACTCAATAGCGGAGTCAGTGCGGGTTGTTGTGATCGGAAAAGCAATAAAGGATGGTAAACAGTGAAAAGCAGACTTCAATACGTTGCTGTATAATAATGAGCAAATAGACCGAAATCTTGTGCACTCGTGCGCTGGATACGCTACCCTTTTCCCTTTTTCAGCGCAGGTAGAACATGTGGACGGACCAGTGTGTCCCCGTTTTTCCACGGCGCCTTGATGCGAATCTGCGTCGGCTTGGGCGGATTGCGGCGCAGGATTTCGTACGCGGTCACGCCCAGACGGATGAAGTCAATTTCAGGCCCTGAAAAGTTTTGTTTCATCGCTCCGTGGACGCGCAGCGTCACGATGCTCAGATCGCGCGGGACTTGAATCTTGCAGGTCTTGGCCATCCGCGCCGTGGCCTGCGCAAGACCCGAGTCGGCCGCGAACACCGCCGTCAACCGCGGTTCGCTCTGCAGCATCTGTCGAATCGTGTTGGTGCTCGGCAGCGTGGAGGTGGTGTACACGCGCACCTGCGGAAACTTCAGGCCCATCGTTTTGCAGGCGTCGAGAAATCCGCGCTCGCGTTCGCGCACGTCCGGATCGATGTCGCGCATGGACGAAATCACCGACCGCAGAAACGCAATGCGACGGTGCCCGGCTTCAATCATGCGCAGTGTCGCATCGCGCGCCAGATTGTAGTTATCCAAAGAGACAGCATGAAGCTTCAACGTCTGCGGCGGCTGGTCCACGAGCACTGCGGGCACGCCGAGGTCTTCGTAGAGCCGAAGAATGTCATATTTGAACGGTCCGAAGAGCAGGATTCCCAGCAATGGCAAGTCGCGCAGTCCTGCAGGAAATTCCTGCCGCCAGCGCAACCCGTGCAACACGATCACCGTGCTTCGCGACCGCAGTCCGCGCGTCAAGCCGCGCAAGACCACGTTCGCGCCGGTTTCGCTGATGAGGACGTTGTTGAATTCCTGGCTGAGCACCAGCGCGATGCTGTTTTCCAGGATTGAAAGCGCCGGTGCGCCGATTCCCGCGCTGGAGCGGCGGCGCGGCCGCGCGCGGATGCGGCCTTCCGTACGCAGCAGTTTAAAGACACGCTGCATCGTCTTCAGGCTGACGTCGTACTCCGCTGCAAATTGCCGCAATGACGGCAACTGTGCGCCCAGTTTCCATTCCTCTCGTTTCAACCGGTCCGAGATTTGGGAGGCGATCTGGCGGTAGCGTACGGTCTCGATGTTACCCATGACACATAAGTATACAAATGGGATACACTCGTGCCAACGAAAAACTATCTTATTGAAAACCCTCCTCTTTGATGCGAATGTGCCGCTCGTCGGAGCCGCTACCTGCGCGTGCAGTCATCCGGAGCGGCACTTACTTCACACTAATTCATTCGCAGTCTGCGTCGAAACCCGGACAGATCTGCAGCACCCTAGAGGTACGCCCTTGAACAGGTCTGGCCAGCTCTTCCGCATCGACCGCTCAGGCCGCGCCTCCGGCTTTACGCTGATCGAACTGCTGCTGGTGTTGTTCATCACCGCACTGCTGACGATCATGGCGGTTCCCAGCCTGATGCACACCGATCGCAGTTCCAAATTGCAGCAGGCGTGTTCGGTGGTGATGGCGCAGTTGTACCGCGCGCGGCAGGAAGCAATCAACTCCCGCCGCATGGTCACCGTCTACTTCGGCGACGACATCACGCACTGCCCGGTTGCGCCCACGCCCGGCGTGCTGCCGCCGAACAATTCCGTGCAAATGTGGACAGTGAAAACCAACGGCAGCATCGACGGCGTCGGCGCCAACGACGGACCGTACTACCCGTTGTCCTGGAGCATCCCCGCGTGGTATCCGTACGAGACGCTCGACCGCTGCCTCTCGCCGGTCTCCGAACCGCTGCCCGGCGGCATCCGCGTCCTTGCCGGACTGTTCAAGCGCACGAGCACCTCGCCGATCAAAGTCACGTTCGGCTGGGGACCGTCCGCCAACTACCAGCGTTCAGCCGACGGCGAATTGAAGCGCCACAACGTCACCTTCTCGAAAATCGGCTCGATGCCCGGCTGGTACGACGGCCTGAATTCCTACTACACGCTCCTGGTCTTCGATGAAGTCACCGGGGAACACCAGTTGATCTGGGTCGGCGAATGGCTGATCTCGTCCAAGCCGCGCATTCTCCCCTATCAGCTCACCGGCGTGTACGGTCCGTCGGGAGCCTTGCACACGGTCACGAAGAATTCGGACCTGTCGAAGTACATCGACCAGTAACGGACATTTGAGACGTGAAAGTAGAAAGTGGAAAGCAGATGAAGGCATCACATTTCCATCAACGGCGCGGCTTGACACTCCTGGAAGTGCTGCTGGCGATGTTTATTTTTGTGGTGGGCATTCTCGGCGTGCTGGCGGCGTTGCCGACGGGCGTCAACTCCGCGACGTGGGTGATTTTCCAGGACGCGGCGATTCACCTGTCGAATTCAAAGTTCGCGGAGTTCCGCCGCGACCGCGTCGACCCGGCTGTGGATCTGCAATCCGGCAGCGCGTACCTGCCCGGTAGCGGCTCGTACGTCGCGGGGCAGCAGGAACCGTTCAACACGCTCGACGGTGCGCCCTGGCGCGATTTCGCTTCCGTCCCCGGCGCGCCCTACCAGTACTTCGACGACATCCAGCGCTACGAGTGGAAGGTCGAATCGGAACTGGTCGACAACGTGACCAATCCTGGCACCGGCCCGCAGCCGCAAAACGGCTACTACTTTCCGGTGGTCGTCAAGACGCAGGGCAAATTGAAGCTCTCGCGCGTCTCGGTCTCCATTCGCATGAAAACCACATCGCGGGAAATGAAATTCACGCAGCTCTTTTTCTCCTACGGCAAGCTGTAAGGGACGCCCGTTGATCATGCCAACAGCGCACTACAATTCGGCTCGTCGCGGCTTCACCCTGGTGGAGATGATGGTCGTCCTCACCGTCAGCCTGCTGCTGATGACCATGATCGCGCCGATCTTCCGGCTCTCGACGCGCACCGTCCAGGTCGTGGAGCGCAAGCTGGCCGTGTACGAAGCCGCGCGCAACGTTCTGGATCTGATCGAATCCGAATTAAAGCTCTCCGTCGCCAACGAACGCGGCGGCCGCTGGTCGCTCAAGCGCACGTCCTGGCTGGACACCGATACGTTCACGCCGGTCAGCCCCACGCCGCCGCTCACGCCCGGCATCACCGACACTGCCAGCCTGGCTTACGCGCAGTCGCGGCGTTTTTCCGATGCGCTGGACTACGTGCGCCTGGAAGGCGGCGGCGCAGGCGGCGCGGGCGCCAATCTCTACACGCAGTTTCCGGGCGGAAAATCGTTCCCGCTGCAATACCCCTGCGGCCTAATCGCCTACCCGGAAGCCTGGCGCGCGTCGATGCGTTCGACGCTCATCTACCAGCACAAGATCGAAAGCGCCGACTACGAATCCGACAACGCCGGCAACCGCTGGAACCGCCCCGGACAGCTCGCCGACGTCAGCCAGGTGGAAATGGCGTTCGTCTTCTACTCCGTCGGCGACCAGTTCCGCGGCAGCGGCGGCAACATCATCACGCACTACGACGCCATTCCCGATGCGCTCGGCCCCGGCAAGGAAGCGCGCATGCCCGATTACTACAAAGGCGACGTCGGCGACAACCGCCAGCGGCGCCTGGGCCAGTTCAAGGTGCTCGATCTCGCGGTCTCCTACTGGGACGACACGGCGCGCCAGTTCACCGATGTTCCCGACAACGACGTCGTCTACTTCTGGCCAATGCCCAAGGCCGTGCGTGTCACGATCACCGTCTGCGACCGCGACAAGCGCAGCACCGTGACGCTCTGCCGGCTGATCCATCTGCCCACCGGCACCGGTCCCGGCGGCGTGAAATCCGATGCACAGGACACCGCCTACTACACCGCCGCGCTCGGCAGTTACACCCCGGCGATCTACAACCGCACGAAGTACATGCCCAAGCTGCCGGCGTCGTTCCAGGGCGACAACTCGTTCGCCAATCCGTCCTCCAACGACATGTCGCGCAACAGTGAAACGACGACGATCCTGTACGACGGCGTCAAGCCTTACAACTGGCCGTAGTGAACGTCAGAATTTTCGAGAGCAGCCAGTGCAGTTTTGAATCGAGGCCGCGATGGGTTGGATGAATCGAACGAAAATGACCGCTCCGCCCGCGCGCACAGGCGGCTTTCTGATGCTCGTCGTCATCGGCCTGCTGGCCGTGCTGCTGACGATCTGCGTCGGCTTCCTCTCGTTCACGCGCGGCGAAGTTCAGGCCGTCAACGAACAGCGCAACAAGGGCGACATCGTCAACCTCGTCCAGTCCGCGATCGACTGGTCGGCCGCGTCGATCTCCGCCGACACCATGGACAACACCGATCACATCGACGCCACCAAGCCGGTCTCCTTCACGGCGGTCGGCCCGGCCAACTGGTGGTACCGCCCCAACGAACAGTACCTGCTCAACAACTGCATCTCGAAGTGGCTCTACAAAGGCTGGACGTACAACCGCCCGTTCAATCAGCTCACGCCCAACACCACCGAATCACAGTGGGTCTACATGCCGGCCGACACGATTCCCGGCGGCGGTTTGTACGCGCGCTTCATGGTCCAGATCGTCGATACCAACGCGTTCCTCAACATCAACGACTGGAACGACGACTGCATGCCCTCGCAGGCGCAAATGAGCCACATGATCATGGACGCCTACGGCATGCAAATGTACTCCGGCTGGCAGACGTACATGGAACAGTGCCGCGAACGCCGCGACACCGGCGGCGGTTCGGCCAGCACGCTCTGCCCGATCCGCTACGACGATGCCTGGCGCGCCGCCACCCGCACCACCCGCTACATCGACTGGACCTACAGCCACGGCGAACCAGTCGACAACGAAGTCTCCTACAACTGGACCACGACCAACTCGACGTGGATGTCGATGTTTGGGCCGGACATGTCCTGCATGCATGCGATTCTGCCGTCGAGCGGCTACTATCCGGCGTCGTCGTTCTGGAACGCCTTCCACCCCGCGTCGTACGTCTACAAAGGTTCGCAGAATTACTACCCCGTCGATCCGCCGGACACCGGCGGCTGCACCGGCGTGGTGGCTGGACTGGGCATTGGCAATCAATACACGTACATGACCGGCTTCGTGACCAAGGCCTACTCCGATCCCGACACCGGCCGCAGCCCGATCAACGTCAACACCTGCTACAACTGCGGCGAATTCCTGCCGATGGGCTACTACTACGATTACTCCTACGGCCCGAATTCCTTCACGATGGAAAGCGTCTGGAACATCGAATCGCTCCGCCGCATCGTCAAGGTCGGCTGGTTCTGGAGCACCACCTCCGCGCCGCCGCAGTGGAAGCACGCGCAGGCCGAATGGCCCTCGCTGAGCACCGCCGAGAAAATGCAGGTCGAGCAGCTGAAGACCAAGCTCGCTTACCAGTATCAGGAGACGCTCTGCCGCTACTTCACGGCCTCGTACAATCACTACTTCGAACTGCGCAAGTTTCCGCAGTACTATCCCAACGCGCTGCTCCACGGCGGCGCGCCGTATGGTCCGTACATTCCGGCCGATCCGGGAACCTACGCAGGCGTCTACGGAACCGACGCCACATTTCCGGTGAAGCACTACTGCCCCGTTAACGATTACAGCAAGACGCGCTTCAACACTGATCTCAGCACTTTCCGCACCTGGGTCAGCGACGATCTCTACGCGATGTCCCAGAACAACATCAACCCCGCGTTCGTCGGCCCGGCTCCCGCGCCGACTTTGCCGGCCGGTTATCCGGCGATGTTCGGGCCCGACAAGACCGACGGCTGCGTCAGCTTCGACAAATCGGGTGTGCCGCAGATCAAGCAGGGCAAGCTCGACATGCGCACCGCCGCCGCCTGCTACGACAACGTCGTGCCGGGCAAGCCCAAGGACATCGCCCGCTTCGCCGCCTGCCGTCCCTACACCGATGCCAACGCCGCCGCCGCTTCCGGAGCCGACGGCTGCGGCGATCCGCTCTACGAACTGTGGAAGCTCGGCGTCTCGCGCATGGAAGACGTCGACGATCTCTACGCCATCGATCCGGCGTTCAAGTATCTCGACGGTTCGCTCTCCCACTACGCCAACAACAACACACAGGGCTGGTGGGGCGACAATCCGCAACTGCTGATGGCCTCGCGCTGGGCCGGGTCGTTCCCCGCCGGGGGCGAAGTGGCGATGACCGACCACTTCGGCAATCCCATGAGCATCTCCGCGAAGGGCAAAGATTATTGCGCGTCCCCGTACGATCCGCGCAACGCCGCCAGCTTCAACAAGGCCAGCGCCGCAACGTACTACCCGTCGCTCGCTTCCGGATTCAACCCGCGCGATCCCGCCGGGCCGTGGCTGGATTTCCTGACGCAGCCCTCGTCGCTCCCCGGCGCGCTCCCGGCGCTGCCGTTGAAAATCGCCGAACGCCAGCGCGTCTTCTCGCCCGATTGTTTCTCGACGGAACTGACCACGACGACCACCAATTACATCCTGATCATCAACGCGCAGCTCGTTGACGGCGACAGCGTGCGCGCCAATCCCACGAATTTCGATCTCCACCGCCCGGTGGCCTGGAATCAGTGGGGCGTGGTGCTGGAACTCGCGCCGGATGTGCTGAAAGAGACCGATTCCTCGACCAGAGCGCAGAACCCCTACTGGGAATACTACAAGAACGAAATGCCAATGAGTCGCAAGACCGCGCGCCTCTGGAACCCGGTGGCCAACGCGCTGGATTCGTCGCCGGACGCTAACAATCCCGACCCCAACAACGGCGGCGCCGCGCAGCCGCGCTACCTGGCCTCGATGGATTTTAACTGCACGTTCCTCAAGAGCCGCAATTACGACGAAGTCGGCACGCGCCTGCAGAACGAATGGGGCATGCAGCGCAATGCCACCGACACGTACCTCTCGCCGCCCAACGTCTCGGGCAAGCCCTTCGATCCGCAGAACACGAATCTGACCGCGATCACCGACTGGAGCGGCCCGGACGCCGGCAACCCCAATTCGCGCGGTTGCGACATTCATCAAGTTCCACCCAATGGCGATCCGTCGGGCCGCACGCCCAGCGCCATTTACACCGGCACGACACAGACGCAAAAACGGGTACTGATCCGTTCCATCTGGTGCGTGAATCAGGGCAATCAGCAATAGGATGATGATGGCGACGGGCAGTCAGGACCAGCCGGGAAGACCGGACGACGGGAGCACGAAAGAAATGCGAACCGAGAACGACGCGACCAAAACTCCGCCGAACTTGTTGAAGGTGCCGTTACCGGCGCCGTTGAGCAGCGCCGAGCGCGCACGCCAATTCGCGGAAACCCGCCGCAACAGCGCGCGGCTGTCCACCGTTAAGCCGACGCTGCCGACCGCTCCGGGCAGCGTGCGTCCGCCCCTTACCCCCGCCCCCGCTCCGATTTCCCCCGCGCGTACGTCCGGGCGCATGAGCCCCACCGGCAACTTCTCGATCCCCGCGATGAATCCGCTGCGGCCGTCGTCTTCCACCAGCACGAAGCTGCCCGCTCAGCCCGGCGCGGCCAGCGGCACCAGTGGGAAATGGAACTGTACGTCCTGCGGAAAAATCCTGGGACCGCAGAGCACCCTTCAAGGCACCAGCATTCTCCTCGAAGGCATGCTGCTGTGCGTCAACTGCGTCAAAGGCCGCCGCAACAAAGCCAACGTCATCAAACTCAGCCCGAAGACGCTGCTGATCGTCGGCGGGGCCATCATTCTCGCGCTGGGCATCGCCGCCGTCTTCATTCCCGGCCAGGTGCTGATGGTCGTCGCCGCGCTCTCGGTCATCGCGATCCTGACCGGCGCCGTCGGCTTCACACTCTCTGGCACCGCGCGCTTAAGCGCCATCGCCGCAGGGTTGACGTTTTTGCTCGGCTCCACGTACGGCCTGGTCTGGGTGCGCACGCACATCGCCTCCGCGCAGACCCAACACGTCGCCGCCGCGGAAGAAGCGCAGGTCAACCACCTGCTCGAACAAGGCTGCGTGATGGAAGCGCGCCGCTACATCGGCGGCGTGGAACTCGACGCGATGAAGAACAACGCCGGCGTCCCCGGCCCGCTGGAAAAAGCGCTGATCGCCAGACTCAACGCCCGAGTCGACGACTGGATCGCGACGACGTACGGCAAACTCTCGCAGCCCGAACACGATCTGCTGCTGAGCCTCATTGCGAAATTCGGTTCGCTGACGATGGACACGCACCAGCCCTTCGTGCGCGCCGTCAAGATCGACGGCAGCACCGTGAAGCTGACGCTCGGCACCGACGCCGCCTCCGCCACGCGCGTGAGTCAGAACACCGAAACCGGCGCACCGCTGACCGACGAAGTCTACCGCCTCTACACCGCCATCACCGCCGCCGCCCGCAGCGCCGAGAGCATTGAACTGACGCTCGTCTCCGGCCCCGTGAAAAGCGAAACCCCGGTGAAGACCTACGCCCTGGACGTCAAAACCCTCTCCGAAATCCCCGCCATGGATCCGGCGAAGCTGAAAGAAGCGATCGAGAAGTCGGAGCGGCAGTAGCGCCGGGATTCGGGATTCGCGCCAATCCCCGCGAGGGGTGGCCCACCCGAATTCGAAGAATTCGGGTGGGTGAGCACAGCGAACAAGAAACTCGTGGGCGAGCGTTCGCTCGTCCAGAAAGGCCCGCTCGAACACGCCTCACCTTTGGTGAGCAACGGCGTCGTCTAGCGTGCCCAACGCGGCAAATACAACGCCGACGCAACTGATTAAAATTACCGTCGCACGGCGTCTTTGATCCGGGCGCATTTAATCTCCGCGTCTCAACTTACCACGTAATATGACATGGATGTACTTCACGAGTACCGCAACGAATCCTTCCGGAAGCAACGAATTCGGATAGGATAGATCCAGACGACATTTTATCTCGGCGAAGCGGATAATTCATGAGCACAGTGAAGTTCATTTGTTTTTCCGATACTCATGGTATCGCGCCACCGGTTGTTGATGAGCACGGTGTCGTGGCTTGGTTGCACGGTGGCGATTTTTGCAACTACGGACTCGATGGACCATGGATCGCATCTGAGAAGAAGCTTCTCGCTTGGTCCAAGAAACGCACCATTCCAGTTTATCTAGTGCGGGGGAACCATGATTACGGAGACGCCGCCGCCTCGTTGATCGCCCAATGCGGACATGACATTTCAGGGTGTATAGTCGAAGTAGCTCCTCACCTTTTTGTTGTGGGGGTTGGATATTCTGGCCGGTCCTACGGTGACACTCCAAAGGAATGCGATCTGGCAAAAGTATGCGACACTATTGTCCAGAAAGCGCGAAGTACTCTCAGTAGCGATGACGCCTGCATCGTTTTATCCCACTACCCCGCAAAGATTGGCGATTTTCTTGCCGACTCGAGCCCTGCGAATAACGCTGCTTATGACTGCGTTCGGACTACAATTGAGGAGCTTAGTCCGATTGTCGTTATACAAGGGCACGTTCATCACTTATTTGGAGTGAAGTCGAAACACGAATACTCCGGCAGGCAATCTCTAATCTTAAATCCAGGCCCGACTGGCGGAATCCTCACAATTAATATGACGGATCGCAGTGCAGCCTTTCAAGATCGATTGACGGCAATCAATTAGTGCGGCAATGCTTAATCGCCAAAAATTCGATACCCGCGCATCGGTAGACGAGTCCATACCCTTCCGAAGCTTGCACGCGTTGAACCCTTCAGATATCAACTCCGCTTTAATATTATGCACGGAGTTTAATCAACCCATGAGTCGCCCGTCCCTGCAAAAACTGCTCTTTACCAGCGTGCCGTTCCGTTTCGGAATGGTGTTCGCCATCATCGGCCCGGCGCAGTTGCTCTATTTTCTGATCACGGGTGCCGTGATTTTCGAACCCTCGAAAGTGCTGGAAGGCAGGCTGTATACCGAAGGCCGCGACATGTCGCTAATTCTGGGTGGAATGTTTTTCGTCATCGGTGGAATGACGGCGCTGTTCTCGTTTCTAAAGGCCCGCAACCTCGACAGCCGCGGCATGATTGTGACAGGACGGGTCCAATCCGTCAGCGGATTTCAATACCGAGGAATGAAGAATATTTCGTACACCTACAACGTAGATCGCAACTATTACGAAAGCCGCACCTCGGTAGCCGCAACCAAGGCGGAAAATTACGTGCACTCGCCTTCTATTCAATTACTCGTCGATGCAAAGAATCCAACGTCGCACGTAATATTGGAATGATCTATTTTCACTTTTCCCTCCCACCTTCTTGACAACCCACCCGCAACAGGGTTAGTTGTCCTACCAAAGGAGCTTTGCCTTTACGTGAGTCATTGGAAACACAACCTCGAATCGCTGTCCCCCATCCCGGTGCAAACCGGAGCGGCGATGTTGTCGAATGACGCAGACGTCAACGGTACCGGCGATCAGGCCGGAAAGGCGGCACCCTAGAAGAGCTTGGCACTGTAACTCAGCAGTCCATGACCTTCCGGGTGCCGCAAAGCCCCGGAAGGTTTTTTTTTTGACACCCCACGAGGAGCGGGAGCGCATGAAGACGCCATTTTTGATCGGTGAGAAAGTTTACTTAAGGGTCCTCGAGCGCGAGGACGCGCCGGTGCTCAAGGCGTACATCAACGATCCGGATGTCAATCGCACGCTGATGGTCTATCGCCCGCTGGGGCTGGAGAGCGTCGAAAAGTTCATCGCCACGCCGGGCACCAACGAGAACGAAATCTGTCTCGGCATTGCGCTGAGGGAGAACGACCGGCTGATCGGTGCGACGGACTTGCATCTCCGCGCCCCGAAAGACCGGCACGCGCTGTTCGGCATCAGCATCGGTGCCAAGGACGAGTGGAACAAGGGCTACGGCACGGAAGCCACGCGGCTGATCGTGGACTACGGCTTCCAGACGCTGAACCTCAACCGCATCAGCCTGCGCGTCTACGAGTACAACCCGCGCGCCGTCCGCACGTACGAGAAGGTCGGATTCAAACGCGAAGGCGTCCTGCGCCAGGAAGTCTACCGCGAGGGGCGATACTGGGACGCCTACGCGATGGGCATGCTGCGCACGGAATGGGACGCGCTGCGAAAGTGAAGAAACAGAGTCATTGGGCATTGGTCATTGGTCATTGGTCATTGGTCATTTTTCATCGGTCATTTACGGAGAGCGGAAGACGGGCCAATCGATCCGACACAACGCCCCTCGTAAATGAAAAATGACCGATGACCAATGCCCAATGACCAATGACTCCGTTAATCGATTCGTTCCGCGCTGAAATTTGCGCGGAACACCAAGCGGTGCGAAGTACTCCAAGCCGGCGGCTCGCCATGCCCTACTCACCGTAGTTGGCAGCGCGTGTTCCGTGAACGGGTTCTGACGACGGAGCTTCGCATTCCGGAAATGTAGCTCAATGGTAGAGCACCAGACTAATAACCTGGCTGTCACGGGTTCGACTCCCGTCATTCCCACCAAGGGGTCAACGGAGATGGAACGCTGATGTGTCCGGCCACAGAAGAAGGCCTCCATGGATTCTTCTTCGGCAGCATTCGGCGGCGCTATGCAGTACGCGGATTCAGTTTCAGCCCAAACGCCGCGAGGCGCGCAGCAGTCGATGGCTTCGGCCAGCATCGACTGCTGCGCGCGGACGGCGGAGTCGGCGGGAACTCAAGTTGTGCTCCGCGTTGCCGCATGTGGCCACGCTCGTTCCATCTCCGAAGACCTGTTTTTCGAATTTGATTTGTCGCGTTCGGTTTGAACGCGTTTTTGAACGCAAGGTAGCGCAGAAAGCGCAGGTGAAACATGGTTATGACCTCGGGATTGATGTTCGGTATGCGCCGCATCACCATCGGTGAACACGAGCGTGGTTTGCTCTTCCGTGAGAATGAATTCAAGGTCATCCTCACGGCCGGCCGCCACTGGTTCTTCGATCCGTCCCAGAAGATCCGCGTTGACGTCGTTTCGCTGCGCGATCCGTGGCTGAAGCACAAGGACCTCGACGTCATCGTCAAGTCCGGCGCGCTCCAGGATCAGGCGCTCGTCCTGGATTTGAAGGACGAGCAGCGTGCGCTGGTCTGGATCGATAACCGCTTCAACGCGATCCTCAAGCCGGGCTTGTATGCACTCTGGACGCCGTTCCGCACCGTCCGCACGGAAGTGCTCGACGTCCGCGAGCCGCGTTTCCAGCGCATCGACCTGAACATCCTCGCGCAGGGCACGGGCGCGGAGTTGCTCGAGGTCTACACCGTCGAGCCGGGATCGGTCGGCATGTACTTCAAGGACGGTGAGTTCCAGACTGAACTGCGTCCGGGACCGCACGCGTTCTGGAAGGGCGTGGCGAAGATCAAGATCCACACGGTGGATCTGCGCGAGCAGACGGCCGACGTCTCGGGTCAGGAGATCATGACCGGCGACAAGGTCACGCTCCGCCTGAACGCCGTTGTCACGTACCGCGTCGCCGACGCGTTGAAGGCGATCACGGTGATCGACGATTACCGTCAGGCGTTGTACCGCGAAGCGCAGCTCGCACTCCGGGCCGTTATCGGCACCCGAGAGCTGGATGCGTTGCTGGCCGAAAAGGATGCGGTCGCGGCGGGCCTGGAAGGAATCCTCAAGAAGCGCGCGGCGGAATTCGGCCTTGAGGTGCTGTCGCTGGGTATTCGCGACATCATCCTGCCGGGCGACATGAAGGACCTGATGAACAAGGTCACCGAAGCCAAGAAGGCGGCCGAGGCTGCGTTGATCGTCCGCCGCGAAGAGACGGCGGCGATGCGGATGCAGGCCAACACCGCCAAGATTCTCGAGAACAACCCGACGCTGATGCGCCTCCGCGAACTGGAAGTACTCGAGAAAGTCACCGCGAAGGCAAACCTGAAGGTCGTGATCGGCGAGAAGGGTTTGGCCGACCAGATCATCAAGTTGCTCTAACGGTGGCGGGAATCGGGAATCGGGGGCGAGCGCCGGAGATCGGCGCTCGCCCCACAGTCATTGAGTCATGAATCATTGAAATCGAACCCAAACCCGCGAGGGGTGGCCCGGCCCCTCGGGCCGGGTTGCGTCAGCAACAAGAAGCTCCAGGACAGAATCACCCCTGCCGTACGTTCATCCGACTTCGAAGCTCTCGCGAACAGTCGTATCCATTCCGTGCATTCAATCGTCGTGCTGAAGCGTCTTGCGCAAATTCTCATCATTATTCCTAAATCATTCTTGCCAAAACCCATTGTAAGGTATATTGTCATTTATTGATGTCGTCCTAATCTTTGACATGCGAATTCGTCACCCTAACCCCGGCCCGACCGCGTCTCGGTCCCGTCGTCAGCAGTGCCTTTCTGTATGGCTTCGTGGTTCTGCCTGAGATCTAAAACCGGACCCGCTCGTACAACAATGTTTTTGTACGGAAAATAACCGAACCCCGGAAATACGTAACATTCTGTAACATTTTGTAACATTCTCCTATGAAGAACCGTGGTACCTCAACCCGTGCAAGTCACCCCAAATGTTACAGGGAGACCTCCGGGCCACGTGGCCCGGAGGTCATTTTGACCAGTGCAGCAATTGACGCTAGTGTAGTGCCCCACACTGATTGAAGTTTTAGCGCCGGGGCAACGAAGAGCACGGCCGAAGGCACCAAGCAAGAACTTCAATCAGGGGGGGCACTGGGGGCACTACACTCGGGTCATCGATCGAGTCGAGGGGCTTATGGAATCCGAGTGGTGGAAGCACTATTTCCCGATCGCAGCCAACGCGCAAATTGAAGCGGCGCTGACGCGCGAGAACGTGGTCGAAGCCACGTGGGTCGCGGAGTGCCTGGGCTTGAAGTCCGGCGACCGCGTGCTCGATGTTCCCTGCGGCGAAGGACGCCTGGCGCGCGAACTGGCGCTGCGGGGCTGCCACGTCGTCGGCGTCGACTTTGAAGCCAAAGTCATCGCCGCCGGCCGGGAGCGGGCTCAGAAACAGAATTTGAAAATCGCCTTCGAGCAGTGCGACATGCGCGATTTGCAATGGGTGGACACGTTCGACGGTGCATTTTGCTACTTCGGAAGCTTCGGGTACTTCGACGACGCCGGGAATGAACGCTTCGTGCGCGCCGTCCACCGCACCTTGAAGCCTGGCGCGAAGTTCCTGATCGAAACCCACTGCATGGAAACGCTCCTGCCGGTCTTTACCGCTCGCGGCTGGCACCAGGAAGGCCAGACCATCATCCTCCAGGACCGGCAGTTGGACGTGGCCGCCGGCCGCATCGATGCCGAGTGGACGTTCATTGAACCCACAGGTGTTTCCAAATCGAACGTCTCGATTCGACTGTACACCTATCGGGAATTGGTCACCCTCTTCGAGACTGCAGGTTTTGCAGCGTGTCAGGGATTCGATACGGCGTCTCACGGTGCGTTCAACAGTCGAGCAAAGCGCTTGACGTTTGTCGGGCGCAAATAGAGGGCGATCCATTTTCAGTCAAGCGTTGGCTGAAATCCGTAGCCTAAATCCCGCCGTATGCCTCGTGCAGAATGTGTTCAGTTAAAAAGGAAGCGCTCGTTGGCTGGGTAGCCCTCGAGCGCTGAGGTGGGGACTCTTGCGGGGATGCGGTCTGAATCAAGTTGAAGGACTCAACCCGACTCGCGCCGGAAGGATTTGCACTACACTAAAATAAGAAAGCAAAGGTCTTGCCGTTCGCGCCGGATTCGATGGATTCATGAATTTATACACGGGGAATCGCTTTCGGCCCTCTACCCGCACTCCGCGGCTGTCTCGAATGGGTATTCTCACTCCAAGATTGCACGTGTGACTTGATGCCCTTTGGCTCTCTGTGGTAGAAGCATTACTTCGTTCTCCCACCCTGCCAATTTGGAGTTTATCATGACGTGGAAGCCTACCGGCGACGACCTCCGTGCAGCTCAGCAACGCATTAAGCCCCACATCTTCACCACGCCGCTGCTGCGCGCAGAAGAGCTTGAACGCGACGGCCGGCGCGTCTTCCTGAAGCCGGAGAACCTGCAGAAGACCGGCTCGTTCAAAGTCCGCGGTGCCTTCAACGCCATCACCTCGCTGGAGCCCGAAGCCCGCGCGCGCGGCGTAATCGCCTTCAGTTCCGGCAACCACGGCGCCGCCGTCGCCTACGCGTCGCGCGATCTGGGAATCAAAGAAACGGGCGCACCATACCCATGTACGGTCGTCGTCCCCGAAGACGCCAACCCGGTGAAGCTCGCGTCAATGGAGAAGCTCGGCGCCGAGATCGTGACCTGCGGCCACACCGTCGACGAGCGCAAAGCCAAAGCGTACGAGCTCGGCGAGTCTTCAGGCCGCGCCGTGCTGCCCAGCTACGACGACGCGCGCATCATCACCGGACAGGGCACGATCGGCCTGGAAGTGATGGACCAGTGGATGGCGATTCCCACCAAGACCCGCAAGCTCTACGCGGTGGCCTGTCCTGTCGGTGGCGGCGGGCTGATGGCCGGAACGTCCGCGGCGCTCCGCGCACGCGGCTTTTCCGGCACGATTCTCGGCGTCGAACCGGAAGCCGGCAACGACACGCAGCAATCCTTCGCCGCCGGACAACGCGTGGCGATCGATCTGCCTGCAACGCTCTGCGACGGATTGAAGTCCACGACTCCCGGCGAACTGACCTTCCCGATTCTGCAGCAATGCATCCAGGGCATCGTGACCGTCAGCGACGCCGCGGTCGTCTCCGCGCTGAATTACCTGATGCGCGAAATGAAGATCCTTGTCGAGCCCTCCGGCGCCGTCGCCGTCGCCGCATGGCAGAGCGGCGCGATCCTCTCCGACCCCGACGACCCGGGCGACGTGATCCTGATCGTCAGCGGCGGAAACGTGGATCCGGAAGTGGCGTTGAGCTGGAAGTGACGGAATGTCGAATGTCGAATGTCGCTACGCCGATAGGTCGCCGCGGAGCAGGAAAAATGTTTTACCGGCCGATTGGAATATTGATCGGAATATTTTATCCGGCCGCAAGGGCCGCGAAGAAGAAGGCGATTACATTCTTTTCGCTCGCGCATCCCAAAGCGACCGTCTTAGGCTCTGAATTACGTGCGGTCGAACGGGAAAGGCATGTCGTCGCGGTGTTCTACGCTGAAGAATTTAGAGTTCGGCGGCCTGCGCTGTATAAAATAATTTCAGTTGATCGATCAGGACAAGCAGTCGAGCTATTGGGCGATGACGCATCGAAGTATAGAATGAGATGCTATAAGTAGCCACGCGCCGTATCGCGAGCGCATGCGATTCGACATTCGACATTTTTCATTCGACATTGCACTCACTCGCCGGCCTTCAGTCCGATCACGTGCCGCAGCAACCACTCGACGATCTCGAAGATGCGCAGGGTCTTCAACGGCGCGTTCAGCCAGCCAGTCGTGATCGTGTAGTGTGAATTGAACGGCGGCGTGTGATGCTTGCGATGATGATCGGGCGACAGGATCAGCCGGAAGCGCTGCAGCCACCGGACGAAGATGGGCGGGGTTTTCATGTGCGCCCATTTGTGAATCTGGTTGGTGATGAACATGCCGCTGAAAAACGCAAAGCCCATCGCCAGGCCCATGATCGGCCAGCCGTCGTCGCCTTCGGCGTGGAGCAGCGGCCAGAACAGTGCCATGAACGGAAGTGAAGCGATGCTGTTGTTGCCGTTGGTTTCGATGAACGAATGCCCGGCCAGCGCATCGGGATAGACATGGTGGTCGCGGAAAGGACGAATAAAGTTCGGACCCAGCACCGGGGTCTCCGGTGTGCCGTAACGGTCGGCCAGCCAATGCACGGCGCCGGAGGCAAAGTCGGCCATCATGTAGCCCAGCAACATCGCGGCGAGGACCAATAGAATGGGGCCACCATCGAGCAGCGCACGTCCCAGGCGCCAGCCCGAACAGGCCAGGACCGTCAAAACAATAACGATGGCGCTAATTTCAAGGACGCGATGCGCCGAAATGGACAGATAGGACTTCGCTTTCTGCTCTGCCATGATAGTAAACCCACCCGAAACGACAGTACTCCGCCACCCGCTGCACGCGTGCGCAACCGACCCCTCCAATGTTCGCTCGATAGGAGCATGTTGTACGCGGTCATCTGTGTCAGTCCACTTCCGAATGTGGGCTTTTCGGAAGGACATTCCGAATTTCTCTGCTGTTGACGATTTTGCCCGAATGGCGAGGATTGGTGCATGTTGAGCACCCCCGCGCATCTACCCGTCCAGGATTACCGAAACCATGACCACGATTCGCATTGCTGATGCCCTCGCCAACAAGATTCCCGTCGGGACGTCCGTCACCGTCAAGGGCTGGGTCCGCACCCGCCGCGACAGCAAGGCCGGCGTCTCCTTCGTTCACGTCACCGACGGCTCCTGCTTCGACCCCATCCAGGTCGTCGCGCCCAGCACGCTCAGCAATTACGCCAGCGAGATTCAGAAGCTCACCTCCAGTTGCGCCGTCATCGCGCATGGTGAGCTGATCCAGTCGCCGGCGAAGGGGCAGTCAGTCGAGATTCAGGCGTCGAGCATCGAAGTGGTCGGCTGGGTCGAAGACCCGGAGACCTACCCGATCCAGCCGAAGAAACACAGCTTCGAATACCTCCGCGAAGTTGCGCATCTCCGTTCGCGCACGAACACCTTCGGCGCCGTCGCGCGCGTGCGGCATTGCCTGAGCATGGCGGTGCACCGCTACTTTCATGAACATGGATTCTTCTGGGTCCACACGCCGATCATCACCGCCAGCGACTGCGAAGGCGCGGGGCAGATGTTCAAAGTCTCGACGCTGGACCTCAACAACCCGCCGCGCGTGCCGGAGACCAAGGAGATCGATTACAAGCAGGACTTCTTCGGCAAGCCTGCGTACCTCACCGTCTCCGGGCAGCTCAACGTCGAGACCTACTGCATGGCGCTCTCGAAGGTCTACACGTTTGGACCAACCTTCCGCGCCGAGAACAGCAACACCAGCCGGCACCTCGCGGAATTCTGGATGATCGAGCCGGAAGTGGCGTTCAACGATCTCGCCGCCGACGCCGATTTGGCCGAAGACTTCCTGAAGTACATTTTCAAAGCGCTGCTCAACGAACGCCAGGACGACTTGAAGTTCTTCGTCGAACGCGTCGACAAGGAATGCGTCACGCGTCTGGAGAAATTCGTCGAGGCCAGTTTCGAACGCATCGACTACACGGAAGCCATCGCGATCCTCGAGAAATGCGGGAAGAAGTTCGAGTTCCCCGTGAAGTGGGGCATCGACATGCAGTCGGAACACGAACGGTACCTGACCGAGGAACACTTCAAGCGCCCGGTTGTGGTGATGAACTACCCGAAGGAAATTAAAGCCTTCTACATGCGCCAGAACGACGACGGCAAAACCGTCGCCGCGATGGACGTGCTGGCGCCGGGCATCGGCGAAATCATCGGCGGCTCCCAGCGCGAAGAACGCCTGGACATGCTCGACAAGCGCCTGAAGGAGATGCATCTCGACCCCGCCGCGTACTGGTGGTACCGCGACCTGCGCCGCTACGGCACGGTTCCGCATGCGGGCTTCGGCTTGGGTTTCGAACGGACCGTGGTCTATGCGACAGGCATTCAGAACATTCGCGACGCCATCCCCTTCCCGCGCACGCCGGGGAATGCAACGTTCTAACGTCGAGTGACTCGGACCAATTGGTCCGAGTCACTTTGAGGTACGCGCGCTACCGCACACGTGCCCTACCTATCAAATTCCCAATTCCGCTAATCGCGGACAACTATTGTCGTAATTGTCTTGACGAGTGAAACTGAAGCTCTATAAATGTAGGCGTGGGGTAGTTATTTCGGTTGGCTAGAGGTTCACATGAAATATTCGCAGAGCACCGAATTGGCTATCGACAGCCTGTTCTACATGGCCGCGCATGGAGAGATCACCGACTTCTCCGTGGAGCAGGTCGCGCAGGCGCAGCATGTTTCGGTCTCGTACCTCGCCAAGATCTTTCAGCAGCTGGTGAAGTCCGGATTGCTCCGTTCGCACCGCGGTTCACGTGGCGGATATATGCTCAGCCGCAGCCCGGCTCAGATTACGCTCCGCGACATCGCCATGGTCTTCGAAGGCAGTTCGTCCATGTACGAATGCAATGCCGTCACCAAGCACTGCAAACTCGGACCCAAGTGCCTGATTGTTGCCACCTTCTGCGAAGCCGAAAAGAAGATGAACGAAGTGCTGGAGAAAGTTTCACTGCAGGACATTGTCAATCACAGTGCCACCGATGCTCAGTGGATTACCGCCAAGGCCAGTGGCGCTGGCGTAGCATTAGCAGGGGGCAATGGCAATGAAGGCGGCTCGACCGCTCAAACCATTGCCAATCACAGTTGAGCCCATTTACCCGATCACAGTTGAGCTAAGTAGCGGACAAGAACAAGGGGAGTTGGAGAGAACATGAGCGACAAGCCGTTATTGGTCATCGAAGACCTGCACGTCAACGTGGCTGACAAGCCGATCCTGAAGGGGTTGAACCTGACCCTCAACCGCGGCGAAGTCCATGTGCTGCTCGGCCAGAACGGCACGGGCAAAAGCACGCTGGCGTACGCGATCGCGGGACATCCGAACTACAAGATTACGCAGGGCCGCATCTTCGTCGACGGCGCCGATCTGCTGGCGATGGAAGCCGACGCGCGCGCACGCGCGGGTGTGTTCCTCGCGTTCCAGGCGCCGATTTCCGTGCCGGGCGTCTCGGTCGCGAACTTCCTGCGCACTGCCTACCAGGCCCGCTTTTTCGGCACGGTAGTCAAGGCCACCGATAAAGACGGCGGCAAGGCAATGGGCTTCTCGGTGATGGAATTCCAGAAGAAGCTGATGGCCGCGATGAAGTCGCTGAAGATCGACCCGACGCTGGCGACCCGCTACCTCAACGACGGTTTCTCCGGCGGCGAGAAGAAGCAGATGGAAATTCTGCAGATGGCGATGCTGCAGCCGACGCTGGCGATGCTCGACGAAACCGATTCGGGCCTCGACTTGGACAAGCTCCAGGTCGTCGGCGAAGGCGCCGCGCGCCTGGCCAAGGAACACGGCATGGGCGTGCTGGTGATCACGCATTACAAACGCCTGCTCAACTACATCAAGCCCACGCATTCGCACCTGCTGGTCGACGGCAAAATCGGCGTCAGCATGGGACCGGAACTGGTCGACGAACTGGAATTGAAGGGCTACGATTACATCAAGGCCACGTACGTGAAGAAGAGCGCGTAAAGCTGGCGTCGGACGATGGAGATCGAATTTCAAACTGAATCGAAGTGCACAGTAACTTGGGAGCAACAACCATGTCTGAGATCAAACGAGAACCCGCCGCTTCGGAAGTCAATCCCGCGGGAGAGATCGTCAAGGAATACAAGTTCGGCTTCCACGAAACGGAGAAGCACACCTTCCGCACCAAGAAGGGGCTGACCCGCGACACGGTCGTCGAAATCTCCGAACAGAAGAACGAACCCAAGTGGATGCGCGATTTCCGCCTCCGCGCTCTCGAGATTTTCTGGAAGAAGCCCACCCCGACGTGGTGCGGCGATCTTTCCGGCATCGACTACGACAACATCACCTACTACCTGAAGCCGACCGACAAGTCCTACGACACGTGGGACATGGTGCCCGACGAAATCAAGAACACCTACGACAAGCTCGGCATCCCCGAAGACGAACGCAAGTTCCTCGGCGGCGTCGGCGCGCAGTACGATTCGGAAGTCGTCTACCACAACCTCAAGGGCCAGTGGGAAGACCTCGGCGTGCTTTTCCTGTCGCCGGAAGAAGCCGTGCAAAAGCACCCGGACATGGTGAAGGAATATTTCGGCACGATCATTCCGCCCGCCGACAACAAGTTCTCGGCGCTCAACAGCGCGGTCTGGTCTGGTGGCTCGTTCATCTATGTTCCGAAGGGCGTGAACGTCAACATTCCGCTCCAGGCCTACTTCCGCATCAACGCCAAGAACATGGGCCAGTTCGAACGGACCATGATCATCGTCGATGAAGGCGCGACCGTGCATTACGTCGAAGGCTGCACCGCTCCTGTGTACAGCTCCGATTCGCTGCATTCGGCGGTGGTTGAAATCATCGTCAAGAAGGGCGGGCGCTGCCGCTACACCACGATTCAGAACTGGTCGACGAATGTCTACAATCTCGTCACCAAGCGCGCCGTGGCCTACCGCGACGCAACGATGGAATGGATCGACGGCAACATCGGCAGCAAGCTGACCGTGAAGTACCCGGCCGTCTACATGATGGAACCCGGCGCCCGCGGTGAGATCCTGTCGATCGCGTTCGCCGGCAAGGGCCAGCATCAGGACGCCGGCGCGAAAGTCGTGCACTGCGCTCCGAACACCTCGTCGCTGATCACCTCGAAGTCGATCAGCAAAGACGGCGGCCGCGCCGGTTACCGCGGGCTGTGCAAGATCATGGACGGCGCTGAAAATTCCAAGAGCAGCGTGGTCTGCGACGCGCTGATCCTCGACGACAAGAGCCGCAGCGATACGTACCCGTATATCGAAGTCGAAGCCGACAAGGTCAGCGTCGAGCACGAAGCCTCGGTGAGCAAGATCAGCGAAGAGCAGCTCTTCTACCTGATGTCCCGCGGCCTGACGGAAGACGAAGCGGCGAAGATGATCGTCACCGGCTTCATCGAACCGCTGGTGCGCGAACTGCCGATGGAATACGCGGTGGAAATGAACCGGTTGATTGAGCTCGAGATGGAAGGCACGGTGGGCTAAAGCGCCCGAGAAGCTCACATGGACGTCGCCGAAAAACAAATCCCCGCGCTGCTCCTGCTGAGCACCAGCAAGAAGCTCAGCAGTGTCCCGGAGATTCCGCCGTACGCGCAGAAGACGGTGCCGGCGGTGTTCGCCAAGGCGCGTGAGTTGAACCTGGAACTCGCCGGTCCGGAAGTGTTCATCTACCACTTCCACGATCAAGGAATGGATCTGCGCATTGGTGTTCCGGTGCGTGAAAAAAGGGGCGATCCGGGGGAGTTCGAATTTTTTACGGCCGCGGCGGTGAACGTGATCAGCACCGTCTACGCTGGTTCGATGAACTCCATTTGCAAGGGCTGGGACGATCTGAACCTCGAAGTGAAGCGGCGCAATGTGCCGTGTACCAACGAATGCCGCGAATCGTACCTCGTGTGGAAGGATTTCGACTCGGCGGACAACCGGACCGATTTGCAACGCGTACGGAAGGCCTGACGCGTTCGATTCTCGAAGAAGAAGAGGATAGTTTTCAACAATGTCAATCGAGTTAGCAGAAGGCACCGCACCACTGACCGTCGAAGGCATCGGCCGCCATGCGTCGAAGTCCGGCGAACCCGCGTTTCTCACGGAACGCCGCATCAAAGCGCTCAAGCATTACCTCGAAGCGCCAATGCCCGGCCGCCGCGATGAAATCTGGCGCCGCGTCGAATTCGGCGAACTGGATCTCGATGCCGCCACCGTCCGCGGCCACGCCGAAGGACTGAGCGTTTTAAGCACGCTCTCCAACGAAGCCAAATCGCGCGGCGTGTTCTGGGGTTCGCCCGAACAGGCCGGCAAGGATCAGCTTCCGGCGCTGGAGAAATACTGGAACACCACCGTCTTCCCCGCCGGCCAGGAAGACAAGTTCGGCAACGGCGGCAAATTTCACGCGCTCAACCAGGTGCTGTGGGAAGGCGGCTACGTTTTCCACGTCCCCAAGGGCGTAGAAGTCGAACTGCCGATGCAGGCGCGGTTCTTTACGCGCGCCGGCAGCGACGGCGTCTATCCGCACAACCTGATCGTCGTTGAAGAAGGCGCATCGGCCACGGTGATCGAATCGTACGAAGCGAAGCAGGAACAGTTCAACGACAAGTCGTTCGTCTGCCCGCAGACCGAGATCATCCTCGGCCGCGGCGCGAAGTTGCGCTACATTCTGCTTCAGAACATTGGGCCCAACGGCGTCAACATCGGCGCACACCGCGCTCACCAGTACGCCGACAGCAAGCTGACCTACGTCAGCGCGCATCTCGGTTCGCGGCTGGCGAAAACGTTCATCTCCACCGTGATGCTGGAACCGAAAGCGCACGCGTTTCTGTCGGGGATCTACTACGGCACGGGTTCGCAGAAATTGCATCTCGATACGTACCAGCACCACATCGCGCCGGACTGCACCACCGACCTGATGTTCAAGGGCGCGCTCGACAATACGGCGCGCGCCGTTTACCGCGGCATGATCCGCCTGGAAAACGAAGCGCAGAAGACCGACGCCTACCAGCAGAATCGCACGCTGCTGCTCAGCGACGATGCGCGCATCGATTCGATTCCGGGCCTGGAAATCCTGGCCAACGACGTTCGCTGCACCCACGGCGCGACCGCCGGTCAGATCGATCCGACCATCCTCTTCTACCTGATGTCGCGCGGTCTGACGGAGTTCTCGGCGAAGAAGATGATCATGGACGGATTCTTCGAAGAAGTCATTCTGCGCTTCGGCTTGGAAAGCGTCACCGAACCGCTGCGCAAGGAAATCGACGGTAAGATCGCCTACCAGGCTGGGTCACAGGTCGCATCATCCATCGGCAGCTTCTAACCTCGGGAATTTTAAAGGTCGGAGAACCAAGGCATGCCCTTTTTGAAAGCGTTCGCAAAATCGGATCTGGCGCCCGGCTCGGGCAAAGCCGTGGTGCTCAACGGCAAGCGCATCGCCGTCTTCAATTGCGATGGCGCGCTGCTGGCGGTCGACGACTATTGCACGCACGACGACGCGTCACTGGCCGATGGCGGATTGATCGTTCAGGATGGAAAATGCGTGATCGAATGCCCCTGGCACGGCGCGCATTTCGATTTGAAGACCGGCGCGGCGCTGACCTTGCCGGCCGTGAAGCCCGTCAAGACGTACCCCGTCCGCGTGGAAGGCGAGAATATCGAAGTGGAGCTGTAAATCATGATTAAAGCAGAGCGCAAGACGACCAGCGTGCCGGCGAAGACCGCGGAGGGCAACCCCAATTGCGATCTCTGCGATGACTGCGATCTCAATTCAGACGTCTACCGTGCGGACTTCCCGATTCTGCAGCAGAAGGTCAACGGCAAGCCACTGGTCTACCTCGATTCCGCCGCGACGTCGCAGAAGCCGCAGCAGGTGATCGATGCGATGACCCATTACTACGAATTCGCCAACGCCAACGTCCACCGCGGTCTCCATGTCCTCGCTGAACGCGCGACAGAAATTTACGAAGGCGCGCGCGGCAAGGTCGCGAAATTCATCAACGCCGAACGCGCCGAAGAGATCGTCTGGACCAAGAACGCAACAGAAGCAATCAATCTCGTCGCGCACGGCTACGGCCGCAAATTCCTGAAGGCCGGCGACGAGATCATCGTCAGCGTGATGGAACACCACAGCAATCTGGTGCCGTGGCACCTGCTGGCGAAGGACAAAGGCTGCACCATCCGCGCCATCGGCATGAATCCCGACGGTACGTTAAAGCTCGAAGATCTCGACCGCTACCTCGCGTCGGTGAAGGTGAAGATTGTCGCACTGACTCATGTATCCAACGTGCTCGGCACGATCAACCCGATCGCGCAGATCGCGCGCAAAGTTCACGCCGCGGGCGCACTCTTCGCCGTCGATGGTTGCCAGGCCGCGCCGCATCTACCCGTCGACGTTCGCGCGCTGGGCGTGGATTTCTACAGCTTCTCCGCGCACAAGATGCTCGGACCCACCGGCCTGGGCGTGCTTTACGGCCGTTACGATCTGCTGGAAAAGATGAACCCGTTCCTCGGCGGCGGCGAGATGATCGAAGAAGTCCGCGTCGACAGCTCGACCTACAAGGATCCGCCGCTGCGTTTCGAAGCCGGCACGCCGCCCATCGCCGAAACCGCCGGAATGACCGCCGCCGTCGATTACCTCACGAAGGCCGGCATGAAAAAAGTGCGCGCGCACGAGAAGGAACTGCTCCGCTACGCAATCAAGCGGTTGCAGGCCGTCGAAGGCCTGAAGATCCACGGACCGCTCGACGTCGAACTGCGCTCCGGCGCGATCTCGTTCGAGCTGGAACTTAACGGCGTCTCCATCCACGCACACGACATCGCGCACATTCTCGACGCCGAAGGCGTGGCGATCCGCGCCGGACATCACTGCGCGCAACCGCTGATGGAAGTGCTCGACGCCGCCAGCACCGCCCGCATGAGCGTCGCGCTGTATTCGACGGAGCGGGAGATCGACGTGCTGGTCAACGCGCTGGAGAAGGTGCGGGAACGGTTTAGCTCGAAGTAGAAAGATCCTAAACTCAAGAGGCGCTTGAATTGTTGGACGCACTAACCTTGATGAAATTGAAAGTGAAGAGACTGCAAAACCTTAAGTGAGGGTCTCATTCATGGGGTACGATCTTCACATTACGCGAGCGAAGAATTGGTTTGAAAACGAGGGGTGCGAGATTTCGGTTGAGGAGTGGTTGGCTCTCATTAGATCGGACGCAGAATTGAAGCTGGCGGGCTACAACGGAGAATATTTTGCATTGTGGTCCGGAAAATCTAAGTATGAAGACCCGTGGCTGGATTGGTGTGACGGCAACATTTACACCAAGAATCCCGACGGTCCGATCATCGGCAAGATGCTGGAGATTGCGAAGCGATTGAAAGCGAAAGTGCAAGGCGACGACGGAGAAGTGTACTTCGGACCTGATCAGAACCAGTACAGACGTGACGATTAGTGGAGCAAAAGTTGTGGAAGACCAGGAAAAGAAGTTCGGCAGCAACGACGCCCCCTCCCCTCACGGGCCCAAATCCCATCAGGAAGAGCACGGCCTCGATTCGCTCTACCGCGACGTCATCTTCGAACACTACCGGCGGCCGCACAACAAGGGCACGCTCGAGAACGCCCAGATCGTCACCAAGGGCAACAATCCCGTCTGCGGCGACCGCGTCACGATTTACGGGCACGTCAAGGACGGCAAGCTCGATCACGTTCACTTCGACGGCAAAGGCTGCGCGATCTGCATCGCCAGCTCCTCGATGATGACCGAAGCCGTCACCGGAAAATCGCTCGATGAGGCCGGAAAGATCGCCGACCATTTCAAAGCGATGATGCGCAACGAAGCGCCCTTCGAGCCGCCGGCGGAAGTTCCCGACCTGGAGGCGCTGGAAGGCGTGCGCAAGTTCTCCGTGCGCGTCAAATGCGCTACGCTGGCTTGGACGACGCTCAAGAACGGCATCGTCGCCTTTCAGGCCGGCAGCGGACATTCGGAAACCGACGAGAGCTGCGCCACCTGAAATGTCCGTGCGCGGTGAGAGGTAAATCAAGCCATGGCAGCACACGACATGTTTCTGGCGATGATCCTGGTGAACGCCAAGCGCGAAGAAGCCCAGGGCGTGGTGCTCACCGTCGAGAACTCAAAATCGCGCATCGACATTCTGCTCCTCGACGGCTCCAGCAGGCCGCTGACCCCGCCGCAGCCGGAAGTCCTGGTCAAGATCATCGACTTGCTGGAAGACGGCCAGCGCGCCTTCAGTTCCAGCGTCTTCGCCGTCGAAATCGAAGCCGTCAAAATCCAGCGCGGCCCCTCCAGCGTCCAAGCCTCCATCTCCGACTGGTCAATCGAACACAACTAACAGATAGGACTGAGGACTGAGGTTACGGCGCATCGCTTCGCTCTTCCTTACTAGATAGCAAAACTCCCCGCGTAAACGGGGAGTTTTGTTCTCAGTCCTCGTCCTTCCTTCACTCGCCAACCAGCGTCGCAATTCCAAAGTTCGACGGCGCCCAACCGGTCACCAACCCGTCGCCCCACGTCATGCTCGCGGCGCGGCCGTTGCCGTCGTTGTCGTTGAGCAGCAGTGACAGGCCGAACTTCGAACCGAACGCCGGGTTGATCCCGCCGAGTTCTCCCCACGGCATCCGCACTTCGTACGTTGTCTTGTTGCCTTCGGTGTGGATGTTGATCTCGTACACCGATGAATTCCACGCCAGGTTCCCCGTCGACAACCCGCCGCTGTGCGCCGCGGGCCGGAAGAGCGTGCTCGCGCCACTTCCGCCACCGGGCGACGCGGAGCTCAAGTAATACGCGAACGCCTTGTCGTCCTTGCCCGTCGCGCGATTGGCCGGATGGATCCCCAGCACGATGCTGTCGCCGTTGATCGTCTCGTCGCCGGTCGTCTTCGCGACGTGGACGTCGTCGATCACTTCCGCGGCGAAGTACAGGTACTTCTCGTCCCAGTTCAAGTACGCCACGCCGCTCATGTTCTCCGGCGTCCACTTGTAGGCCTTGTCGAAAGGCGAGAGCTGATTTTCGCACAGCAGCGGAATCGGGCAGCGCGTGTCCCAATCGTCCAGCTTCCCGTCGATCTTGATCGGGCCTTTCGCCTTGTGACATTCCGCCGCGTAGTTGGTGCCTTCGTAAAGCGAGACGCGCAGATTGTCGTACAGCGCCACACCCGGCCCTTTCATCACCGGCACAAACGCGATCGTCTTCAGGTTCGCCGGCGCGGAAGTTTTGCAGGAGTACAAATGCCACGTCGCCGAACTGTCCGCGGTCATGAACACCGCCGGCGTGTAGAACGGCCGCGACGTCCCATCGGTCATCGTCTGAATGATGTTGCTGCCGCCGCCGATCTTCTGGTTCCACACCCACGCCGAATACAGGTACGTCTGTCCGGGCGGCAGGTTCAGGCCCTGCCCGATCGATTCGTAGTTCTCCGCCTTCTCAATCTGCAGCACCGACTTCCCCAACCCCAGTCCGCCGCCGCTGGGATGGCGCGTGCACTGCTTGCTGCCGCCCCATTCCGCCGCCTGCGTCTCCGTCGCGCCGGCGACTTCGAAATCGCCGTTCTTCAGCAGATTGCCCACCAGTTCCTTGCTGATGATCGCCAGGCCAAATGGCTTCTCCGTTTTCGGCAGCGCCGCGTCTTTGAATTCCACCTGCAGCTTGAGCTGATAGTCGCCGGCCGCCACCGCGTCCGTCAGTTTGATCGGCAGTTCCAGATGCTCCGACGCTCCTGGCTTCAGCGAGAAGCTCGCGCGCTCCGACGCCGGCCAGCCCTCGGGCGTGCCGATCGAGATCGTGCCCTCGATCGCTTTCGCGTAAACGTTGCGCACCGACACCTGGACATTCGCCGCCAGACCCTTGATCACCGTGGTCTTCGGGAAGCGGTCGATCTGCCGGCCGTTGCCCACGTTTACCGTGCAGTACGACTTGAGGATGTCCAGATCGCCGCCTTCGACAAACACCGGCATCGTGGAAAGCTGCAGCGCCGCCTTTCCGTTCGCCGGTGCGACGCTCGTTTCGTTGCCCTGGTAATCCGTGATCGTCAGGCTGCCGCTGCCGGAATTCAGTTCGATCTTCTCGCCCTTATCCGTGGAGGCCGATGCCACCAGGATTGACTTGCCGTCCTTTTCGAAGAGCTGGAAAACTCCCTGCTCCGGAAGAAAGAATTTTCCGACCGGCTTGGCGCCGGCGAGCTTCGAGGTCATCACCGCCAGCGTCGCGCAGAGCGGACGGGGCGTGCGTTCGTCCATCAGGCACGTCCAGTTGCCGCACGCATCCGTCCAGCCGCCGAAGAACGTCACCTTCTCCGCGCCGGCCTGCAGCTCGTCGGGAAAATGGTCGAGGAACCACTGCGACTGGCTGGTGATCTTCATCACTTCCGAATTCGGCATGTTCCAGGTCGAAGCGCCGTGCGACGACTCGTCGTCCCAGACGGTTACTTTTTCGTTGTGCGACGCCGCCAGATCGTCCATCGCCTCCAACACGCCGCCCATGTCGCTGTAGTGCACCGGCAGCACGTCCACGTCCTTGCCCATGCCCGCCTTCAGACAGTCGTTGCGGAAATTCCGCGGCCACAGTCCGCCGGCCATCAGCGTTTTCAGTGATGGATTAACCCGCTTGGCCGCTTCGGTGCCGATCGCGCAGAGCTTCGCGTAGTCTTCCGCGGGCGTTTTCGATTTGCCGCCGGGGACGATTTCATTCAGCCATTCCCAACCCCACATTTTGTCCTTCCAGCGCGCCGTCATTGTTTCAACACTGTTCTTCCAGCCCGCTTCCTCAAAGGGGAACGGTTCGTACCCGACGTTCGACGCCGGACAGTTCAGCACCCACACCGGCGGATTGGTGATGCAGATCCACGCGTCGATGCCGTTGGCCTTGTTCGCATCCAGGATCTTGTCCCATTCTTCGAAGTGCCACTGCTCGCGCCCCGGCTGCACCGCCCGCCAGTCCATGAACAGGCGTGCGGAGGTAAAGCCGAGCATGCGTGCGATTTTGCAGGTGCCGTCGGTGTGCAGGTTGGTCGCCGCGAACTGCGTCCGCGCGCCGCCGGTGATCTTCATCACGTCGGGAATGCGCGCGAACAACGCTTCGCGGTCGCCCCAGCCGTCAACTCCAGCCTGGATCAGAAAGGTGCCGCGCTCTTTGATGTCCAGCTTCAGCGCCGTCGATTCGCCCTTCGCGCCGACGGTGATCGCCTGCTCGCCGGTCTTCACCACCGCGCCTTTGGTGTCCGTGATCTTGTACTTCAGCGTCTTGGTCTCGCCCTTCACTGCACCGTCGGTGAATTCGACCTTCAACTCAACCGGCTCGTCGTAGACGAACAGGCTCCCCGGCTTCGAGGAGGTGAGCTGAAAAAACTTGTCTTCAAAGACCAGTTCCGGGCCGCCGGAACGGATGTCCCACGGCCAGTTATTGCCATCGCCGCCCTTGAACGCCGCCAGCCACAAGATCCCGTTGTATTTGTAGAGTTTGCTGACTTTAAAGGTGAAAACATGCGAGCCGGCGCCCGGTTCAATCTTCGCGTCCTGACCCCACATCCCCGGATACATGATGTGCTGCCGCTTCGTCGCGTACTTGCCGTCCGGACAATCGACCCACGGACCCAGCGGCATCAGCGACAGAACGGTGCCATCACCCCAATTGTCCGCCGCATCCAGAAAATACTTCACCGTGACCTTGAACTCTTCGCCTTCTTTCAAGCCCTTGGTATCGACGGGTTGAATGTCGATCCAGCTTTTCTTCAGCGTCGCCGTCTCCGGCCGCGGTGGCTTTGCCGGTTTTTCGTCGGCCGCCCGCGCCGGACAAACCAGCGTGGCCACCGTCGCTACCGTTGCCAGAACTGCCAGAGTTCGCTTCGCCGTTCGCATCGCGATCATGCTGACGCCTCCCCGTGTGAGTTCATGTCCAGTGTTCAAATCTGCTTTAGGTCGATTCACGAACAATCAATTTTGGCGCGATGCGCGTGGGGCCTTCGTTCTGATGTCCCAGCTTCAACATCCCCATCACGCGCGCCAGAGCCTGCTCGCCGATCGCATCCACCGGCTGCGCGACGGAGGTCAGTTGCGGATGCGCCCACTCGCCCGTGGGCAGTCCGTCGATGGAGATCACCGCCACGTCTTCCGGCACCCGCTTGCCCATCCGCGTCAGCGCGCTCAGATTCCAGATCCCGATCACGTCGGCCAGCCCGAAGACCGCGTCGTAGGCAATCCCGTCGCGCTCCACGTTGCGCAGAATTTCAATCACGTGCTCCACGCGCGAAAAATACCCGCGGATGATCCGCCGCTCGTCGAGTTCAATCCCGCGCGCCGCATGAGCATGACGGAAGCCGTCGAGCCGCAATTCAAAGCCCGTGTAACTGCCCTTCGGATAACCAAACGCGATGATCTTCCGCCGTCCGCGCGAAAGCAGGTGTTCCGTCGCGATCCGCCCCGCCTCAAAATTGTCCGTCCCCACCAGGTTCCGTTCGTCCGCGCCCACCACTTCGTCCACCCACAGCATCGGCTTGCGCGCCTGGATGAACGGCTCCAGTTGCCCCGGCGGCGGACTGCCCGCCAGCACCAGCGCGTCGAGACTCTGCGGATCGAACCCCTGCGGCAGCGTCATCCCCCACGAGCCCATCATCCCAAACACCACGCGCGCCTGAGACGTGTGGCTAGCGCGCACAAACGCGCGCAACACCGATTCGTAAATCGGATTCACTTCATGCGGATTGGACGTCTGCATCAGGAATCCGATTTGAAAGGTCGAATTCCGCCCGTTCAACCCCACCACAAACGTGCCCAGCGGTCCTTTGCGTTCCAGCAACCCTTCCTGCACCAGCGAGGTCGTGATCTTATTGATGGTCACGCGGCTGAGCCCATACTCCTTGGCCAGCGTCCGTTCCGGCGGAATCCGCTCCCCGGATTTGAGCACTCCCGTGAGCATCTGGCGGCGCAAATGGTTGGTCGCCTGCTCCGCCTTGGTAATGGTTTCAAATCGTTCCACGACAACCCCTTGAGACAGAATCAATCCGTTAAACCATGATTTTAAAACATCTTGCACGAAATAATTCCTATCTGATCTTGGCCTAGCCATCAAACCATACACCGCGATACAGTCACTTTCCTCAACAATCTGGACAGATTTCACCCACCCGTGCCGATCTCGCGGACAAAGCTGCTGGTCCGTGAAGGTGTGAATGCTTAGGCACGCGTGACGTCAGGTGCCGTCACTCGGCTTGGAAGGGCGACCGTAGCGGAGGCGGCCGCCCTTGCCCACAAACTTACCGTGCAAATGTCTGTTGGTAATCCAACCGAGCCTGAGCGTGCTTCGCAATTCTCTGCAGGATCGTGTCCAGAACACTAAACGTGTTCCACGCCTCTTGCCCGCTAAGCTCCGCCAGTTTCCTCGCCGCCGCTTCCTCGAGCGCTTCGCCACGCGAGCCTTTCCACGCGTTGTCGGCCAACGCCACGAGCACATCTTCAACCGTCGCGTCTGCCTTCAACGCGAGTTTCCCATGCGTGCCGGCAAACCGCGCGTGAGCCGGCGGCAGCCCGTGCCGGATCAGCAGCGCCGGGCCATCCGCTTCATGCTCGTTTCCCGGCCCCACCAATTCCGCGGGATGCAGCGTCTTGCCCAAATCATGCGTCGCCGCGCCAATGAGCACCGCCTCGCGGTCATAGCTGAGCGCTGGCCACTTTCGATCGATCCCATCGCAGAGCTGCACCGCCGCATCATGAACCAGCGTGAGATGAGCCCGAAGCCGCGGTGCCACCCCAAGCTCATCACACAGGCGAACGGCAACAGCCGGCAGAGGCTGTAGTTTAAAATCCCGCACGCAGCACACTCCATTCCCCGCTTCAAATGAGCGCTCACCAGTGCCGACCTCGCGAACAGAGCTCACCCGTCCGAAGCCCCACCGAGAGATCAATCCCCTCCCCCAACCCCTGTAACATTTTGTCGCATTCCGTAACATTGAAACCCCGTTCCATAGGACTATCTTCTCATGATGCGCCGACTACTCCTGCTCGCCCTTTCCCTCCTCCTCGGAACCCCGCTTATGGCCGCCGAACTCGTACACCCGTTCCTCCTATTCAGCAAAAGCGACATCCCCACGATCAAAGCGCGCTCCGCCGATCCGCAACTGAAAGCCGTCACCGCGCGGCTCTTCGAGCGCGCTGAATTCATGCTCACAGCCCCGCCGCTGCTCGTCTCACTCTCCCAGCGTGGCGAGCCCGATGCGCCGGGCGAAATCAAGGGCCTCGAAGCCGCGCGACGACTTCAGGGGCGCGTGCTGACCTACTGCATGGCCTTCACGCTCAGCGGCGAGAAGAAATACCGCGACGCGGCCGTCGCGGAGCTCGACCATGCGCTCACCCACTGGAAAATCTGGGTCGACACCGCGCACCAGCCGCCCTTCGACCTGATGACCGGCGAAACCTGCATGACCTTCGGCCTGGCCTACGACTGGCTCTACAACGACCTGACGCCCGAAGAACGGACGCGACTGCGCGAGGGCGTCATCAAACGCGGCCTGGATGCGTTTCTCGAAGGCATCGACAAAAAAGCCTGGTGGGCGACCTGCCACCACAACTGGAACACCGTCTGCAACGGCGGAGCCACCGTGCTGGCGCTCGCGCTGCAGACGGAGACTGACCACGCGGCCAAGGCGCTGGCTTCGAGCGTCCCGGACATGCAAGCCTACTGGGACCATCTCGGCGACGATGGCGGCTGGGACGAAGGCACGGGCTACTGGACCTACGGCAATCGCTACGCGCTGCTGGCCGCCGAAGCGCTGCGCCGCTGCGGAAACAAATTCGGATCGGATGTCTTCGCGCGTGAAGGCGTCAAGCAGACCTGCTACTTTCCCATCGTCTTCAATCCCGGAAAGAAGCTCTCCGCGAGCTTCGGCGATTCCAACAGCCGCGCCTCCGATCCGATTTTTTACCTGCTCGGCCGCGAGTACAAGAATCCCGACTTCATCTGGTTCCAGGACCGCGCCGGGCTACCCGACAAAAAATCCGGCGGCTGGCCGGCCGAAGCGCTGACCTTGCTCTGGCGGCCGGTCAACGAGCCGTGGCTGCCGGAAGCCAAAACGCCGTACACGCCGGTGGTCGACGGCGTCCATGCCTTCAACGCCATCGGCTGGGGCATGCTGGCGGCGAAGCAACCCGATCCGCCGTACTTCCTGGCTTTCAAAAACGGCACGCTCGCCGCCAATCACACGCACTTGGACTTAAACGCCATCAGCATCGGCATTGGCGACACGTTCATCTTGCCGGAACTGGGCAGCCGCCCGTATCCCGGCGATTACTTTGGCGACAAGCGCTACACGTACTACGAGATTTCCACGCGCGGCCAGAACACTGTGATGATCGGCGACAAGGGCCAGCTTCACGGCAAGCCCGGTAAACTGACCGGTCCCGTGAAAGGCAAGGACTTCGAAGCGCTGATCGGTAACGCGGACGGCACTTACGAAGTCGAAACGCAGCGCGCGCGGCGCACAGTGGTCTTCGTCAAACGCCGCTACTGGATCGTCCTCGACGATATCGCCACGCCCGTCGCCCAGCCGGTCGAACTGCGCTTCCACACCTACGGCACCATCAGCGAGACGAAGCGCAACCGTTGGCTCTTCGAGCAGGACGAAGCCGCCTTGGACATCGTGCTCGCCACGGACAACGTGACAGGCACCGTTGAAAAGCCCGACGGCTGGATCAAGCCGGTAAATGTGCTGAGCGTAAAATCCAAAGTGCCAGCCAGTACGCACAGTATCGTCACCGTCTTCTACCCGCGCCTGAAATCAGGGGAGCCCTGCGGGCCGGTCGTGATGGAAAAATTGGGAGGGGTAGTATACGCCACAATCGGGGCGGACACGTTTGCCTTCGAGTGGAGCGTCGAGGAGGGGTGGGTTGTGAAATAACTGTAAGAAATTAAGTGGTGGGCAGGGAGGGATTTGAACCCCCGCAAGCTTTCGCTGACAGATTTACAGGCAGTCTTCAAATCTCTATAAGTACCTGTCAAAAAAAGACTTGACTGGGGGTATTATCGAGGGTATTGACTTTGAGGGTACGTCCAAGGGTACATTGCTATGCAAATTCCGTCTGGTTATCCATTAGTTTCCCTCAGAATAGACCACGCTGGAGAGGTCATCAAGATCGTTTTCAAGGACCGCTCCGGCAAGACGCG
This sequence comes from Planctomycetota bacterium, assembly GCA_038227875.1. Classification (GTDB taxonomy): domain Bacteria; phylum Planctomycetota; class SZUA-567; order H5-PLA8; family H5-PLA8; genus JBBRPR01. Next base: position 2,534 of record JBBRPR010000066.1, on the reverse strand, counting down.
GACTCCGTCGTCGCTCACCCGCGATTCGGAGGCCGCCAAGAAGCTTGCCGAGAAGCTTTCCTTCGTGCTCGTTAACAAACTGTTCGACGATCCGCCTGCCGATACGCCCAAGATCATCCTCGACTGGCTCGGCATCAGGCCTCTTACAAATCGAATGGTCGACGACCTGACCGAGAACTGGTTCTCGTACAAGGCGCCAATGACGATCGTTGACCACCAAAAGGAGTTTTTGAATCTGATTATCTACTACGGCCAGCTCAACAAGCATGCGAGGTCGCTCAAGGCCAGGCTGGATGACGCCGAAAGGGAATTGTACGACGCTAAGACCCAGTTAAGGAACCTGACCGACGAGGTGGCCGCCTTCAGGGCGCACGCGACCGCAGAGGGGCTCGCCATCGCCGATAGCGTTAAGCCGGTGTCGCTGTCGCAGGCCTGGAAGAATTTCATCGGTGAGGGAGATGGCGACGCAGGGACGCGCTCCGGGGACCGATTCAAGAAGACGATCAAGAACGTCTTGAAGGCATTCGCCAAGAAGCTCGGCGAGTCCAGACTGGTGTCGGAGGTGATGCCGGGCGAGGTCATCGAGTACTTGCGGGGTCTGGACGTCCAGCCCACCACGCTGACCCAGTACACGACCGGGATGATTCTCCCGATGCTTGAGCACTCCTCAGGGGGCCTGTACAGGAGCGGCGCAGTTCGCCTGTGGCTTGAAAAAGAAAACGCGAGGCAGTCCAAGTCGAAGGTCGAAGCCGACTGGTATTGGCTATCTCCGACGGAAGTGGAGAAGTTTTTCGAAATCGCCGCTATAACAGTCGGCGAGTACTGGGCCGACGCGATGACAATCCAATATTACCTGGGGCTCAGGCCAGAGGAGTTGCCCATGCTTCAGGCCAAGAACGTAATGAGGAAGGGCAGGGCGATCTCCCATGTATACGTAGAACCGCTCAAGCATGGCACCGTTCTTGTCCGACGGCTAAAGACGCCCGACAGCGAGGCGTCCGTTCCCGTGACCGTTAAGGCTTGCAAGGAGTCCCTGGCCAGACGGGTCTCCCGGGGCCACGCACTTCTATTCCCGCGGGACCACACCGAGTGTGGTGGCCGGCGTACCCAATGGCATCGCCGCAAGGTCGCGGCGTCCGAGCACGAGAGATCGCTGATGCTCTGGCAGGCGACGAAGTGGGACAAGGAATACCTAGAGAAACTCCGTGAAGTGATCGCTAAGGTGCAGTCCATCGACAAGGACCGTTTTGACGGCAGGAGCCTGAGGAGGACGCGTGGCAAGGACCTCGTCGTTCAGACAAAGAGCCTGGAGTCGGCCGCTGCCTTCCTGCGAGACAAGCCGAGCACCGTCGAGCGTCACTACGCGAAACTGCTGCCGCGAGACTTCGCGGATTTGAAGTAAAGGAGTGCCTCGCCGAGAAAGCGTTGGGGACGCAATCGTTAGGGTCGCTTGGGACTATGACCGCTCAATCTCGGTCGTCAGCGTCGTCTTTTCAGCGGCTACTTGAGGAACTTCTACCCGGAGATGATTTGCGCACGGTCGGTTCCCGACCGGTGCGAGTGGAGTCGCATAGTTTCAATACCGCAGATCGCGCTGTGGCAATTATTGCCTCCCAGCCGCGCTCATCCAGTTGTTCCCGTTCGATTTTTAGCAGGTGGCGTCTAAATTTTACGCGCTGTTCGTCGGAAGGCCTTGGATGCTTAATGAAGAACCGCAGTAGCGATCGCTCAATACCGTGCGGAAGCTTATCCACTTTCTCTTTTAGATACTCGACTCCCTCGAAACGCGATCCGCCACATTTATAGCAACGATCATTGTCAAACTTCTCGCCCGCCAGTGTTCGGATTACGCGGCTGGTCGAATCAATTACTCCATCCTTGCGAAGTTTGGAGAGCAGACTTTGCCCGAGTTTTGGCCCGCCCACCACCTTTATGCGCGTAGTGCTGCCGTCCTTTACAATTCGCTTTTTTGAAAAGGTGAACAGGGCTCCTACTTCGGCACAAGTGATTGGGCGCTCGTACGTCGCCCACGCAGCATACGCCGCGTACATAACTATGACGTCACGCCCATACGCATGAATAATGGGCTCGTCGGGACCGTATTTCTTTAGCTTCGCCGCCGCTTTTTTAGGCTTGTCTGGCGTTTCCTCCCAGCAGGCTGTGCAAAGTAGGTCGTACAGGGGCCTGCCGGGCAATTTATCCGGAAGTTTTAGACTCACGCCATGGGTGAGCTGATGGATTGTCGCCCAACCTTTTTGAAGTAACGGAGTAAGTCGTTTGTAAACAGCAGCTCGAGTTAACTGCAAGTGTTCCGCAATTTCGCTGGCGGTCGGTGCATGACCAATTTCATTTCGAATCGCGTCTATGGCGTCACTAAATTCTTTCAAACGATTAGTGTCGGGAATCACGTACTTCAGCGTTGTGAGTCTCAGATAAATCGGCGCGGGAAAGTGTGAACGGCGCGGATTGATTCTCAAAATATATGGCGTTATGAATCGCGTGACGGTGCCGCAGCGGGAATAGAATCAGATTGT
>JBBRPR010000065.1:0-45265 GCA_038227875.1 Planctomycetota bacterium | reverse complement strand
TCATTCCTGCTCAAACACGCTCATTTTGAATCATTCCTGCTCATTCGCGCTCATTTGCTATCATTCGCTCTCATTCCTGCTCAAATTAGCTCATCCACCAGATTTCCCTTGATTTTCAGTGTCGAGAGTTGCTTTATATATAAGGTCACTTTCCACACGACGCATCACCTTCATCGCGCGTCCCCGGCCAATAGAAACGAAAACTGCCCCATGCGAACTGAAAACCAAATTCTCATAACTTCTTTTAGTTCGAAAAATACTTAACGTTTATACACGAAGTTTCAAGATATTACTTGAATTTTGCATTTATCAACCGCATAGATATATAAAGGAAATCCACAAACCCACACCAACGTCCTCACGCCGCTCAGACCATCCAGTCCGCTCCGCCCAACTCAGGTCCCTGCACTCGTCCCACGGAGATCTACCCATGTAACCCATCACTTTCCCCGGTCGTCCCGCTCCTGCATTCCTCTCCCCCCGACCTTCGGGCGATCCCCATGCAACACCTCCACCCGCCGTTCTTTGCGTCTTTGCGTCTTTGCGCGAGACAAAATCCGTTGCTTAGCCCCTGCGAATTTCTGCCAGCACTGACTGATTATCGCCAACCCATGCCGATCCACCGCCCGATGCCAATAGACTTGTGGTGGCACGCTTTTGGCAACGGAGTCGCGACAAGGTGTCGAATTCACAGTGGAGGACCCAGCCATGAACTACGTCGTCAAATTCGGATCGCGATACCTCGGCAAGCGCACGGACGGCATGATCGGCTTTGAAGACGATGCCGGCGAACCCTTCCCGCGCAGCCGGGCAATCCTGTTTCCGACCAGGGATGCGGCGGATCTGGAAGCCTTTCGGCGCGACCGCTACTACGGAGACAAGACGGACGTTGAAATTCTGCCCGCGGAATGATCCGCCGTGGCAATCCGAGCCCTACAGTTTCAGAGGAGACACGCGTGACCCACCCCCACCCCACAAGCCGCGAAATCCGGCTGGCTTCCCGGCCAACGGGCGTTCCAACCCCGGGCAATTTTGCCCTGGCGCAGACCGAACTGCAGCCGCTGCAGGACCGCCAGGTTCTGGTGCGGAATCTATTCATGTCCGTGGACCCGTACATGCGCGGGCGCATGAACGACAGCAAATCCTATGTCGCACCGTTCCAGCTCGGTCAGCCGCTGGAAGGCGGTGCAGTGGGCGAAGTCGTCGAGTCACGCGCCAGCGAATTCAAGCCGGGCGAGGTCGTTCTTTCCAACCTGGGATGGCGGGAGCTGTTCATCGCCGCTCCGGAAAAACTGCAGAAAGTCAACCGCGAGGTCCAACCACTCTCGGTGTATCTCGGCGCGCTGGGCATGACTGGCATGACCGCCTGGATCGGGCTGAAACTCGTCGACGTCAAAGCCGGTGAAACGATTTTCATTTCCGGAGCCGCCGGGGCTGTCGGCAGCGTCGCCGGACAACTGGCGAAACTGCGCGGCTGCCGCGTCATCGGCACTGCCGGCTCGGCAGAGAAGCTCAACTTCCTGCGCAACGAATGCGGCTTCGACGTTGCGTTCAATTACAAAGACGGCCCCGTGCGAGACCACTTGAATCGCGAATGTCCGGATGGCATCGACGTCTACTTCGACATGGTCGGCGGCGAAGCGCTCGAAGCCGCGCTCGACGCCTTGCGCGTCCACGGCCGGATCATCGCCTGCGGAGGAATTTCCGGCTACAACGATGAAAAGCCGCGCCCTGGTCCCTCCAATCTCCACACCATGATCACCAAACGCCTGACGATGAAAGGCATGCTCGTACGCGACTGGCTGGACCGGCAGGGAGAATTCGAAAACGAAGTCGGCGCCTACTACCGAGCCGGAAAGCTGAAGCACAAAGAAACGACGGTCTCTGGAATCGAGAACGCGGTCGGCGCATTCATCGGTCTCTTTGAGGGCAAGAACATTGGCAAGATGGTGGTGAAGTTGGGATGAAGTGTTTTTCAACGTGGACAGGCCTGAGACATGGTCCTTCGTGACCCATATTTGTCCGGCTAAAAGTGGTTGTGGCCGGGTCGGGGGCTTGCCTCGTATCACGCGCTGAACTTTATTATGCACTACACGAGTACCTGATCTGTCCGGCTAAAAGTTGTCGTTAACAGCAGCGTTAATCATTACTCATTAGCCTAAGAAAGCCTGCCGCAAACGCAGCAATACCAATGCTCGACAAAAACCGAATGTTGTTCCAACCCGCACTCATAAAATCCATAAGCGACGTTTGCATTAGTGGAATGGCTCTCGATGTGAGATAGTACCTGCCTTCAATGATCTTTACTTCGTGGGTTCCTCGAAACGTCACAATCGTGCAAACCAACCCAAGGGCCAAAGCAAATTTGCAAATGAGCGCCAAGACTCTCAAATTGGATCCATCCGATAAAACGAATCCTCTATTCCGCACCAAGGTGACCAGAGCCAGAAAAAAAAGCATCCCAATGAAAATATAGGTCGAATCCTCCGACAACTCTGCAATCGATGAAGCTGAACCCGCAGGTTTGATAAATGTCAGCGCTACGCTGAACACACTTGCGATGAGGCCAAGCAGGCAAACCACCGCGAGAAAATTGGAGACACGTCTATGCACACATAAGGTCTCATGCCGTCTGGAGGCTGATGGCTGGCGCTATGGCCTGGACCAGTATAGGAAATTTGGGATGGAGTTGTATTCCACACACCAGTGCGCGTCCATGCCGGATCATCGCCTGCGGTCCGACGGCGGCTTGCAGTTCGTTCGTCAACCGGCGGACAAACCAGCTCACTGTTTCCTGAAGTGGTTTGGAAATGACGCAGGCAAAAGGGTATCCCTGCTTCGGGTCGTTGGTGCCTCCCAGCACGCGGTAGCCGCGGCGGTCCTCCGGTGCGAGCAAGCCTTCCAGGGCCAGCATTTTTAGCGCGCGACGGACGGTTTTCTCGCTGAGCTGATGTTCCTTGGCCAGTACACGCTGTCCCGGCAAAAGTTCGCCGGGCTTGAATTTTCGAGCCTGCGACAGTTGTTTGAGCTGGTCTGAAAGCTCTTTGGAAAGGCGTGAATGGATCATTCTGATTTCCTTCTGATTCCCAATCCTCTTATCCTGTAACCATTCAAGTCTGTCGAGATAAATATGAACTTTTTTAGTGCGAACGGTGGAGCTTGGTGTAGAAATAATAGGAAATCAATACGGAATCAGATGGGAATCAGATTCCGTATTATGAGGAGAATCGTCATGAGGATAGTGGCTATTGCCTGGTTTGCCCTGCTCGTGGGTTCGGCGGCGCTTTCGGCAGGCGAGCCACCCCCAACATTTACTGCCAAGCCCGCCACCAGCAAGGCCGGAGACAAGGTGAAGATCGCTTTTGCCGTCTCGGCGCCGACGGATGTGGCTGTCTACATCGAGGACGTCAAGGGCAAGGTGATCCGGCATTTGGCCGCCGGCGTACTGGGTGGGAATCCACCGCCGCCGTTCAAGACCGGCCTCAGCCAGGAACTCGAGTGGGACGGCCTGGCCGACTACGGCAAACCCGCTGAGGGAGGTCCCTTCAAGGTTCGCGTCGCCCTCGGCCTGCGGCCCAAGTACGACAAGATTATCTCGCGACGGTCTCCGAGTTTCGCTGGAGCAATTGCGCTGGGGACGGCGCCGGACGGGACGCTCTACGTCCGTCATAGCCACTTCCCGGCTTTCTTTTCACACTCCCAGTTGCTGGCGATGAATCGCGACGGAAGTTACCGTCAGACACTGGTGCCCTTTGCGGCCACGTCGGACAACAAGGCGGCCAAGGGATTCTCTGTTCTGGAGCTCAACGGCAGCCTGGTCCCCGTACTGGGGGCGGAAAAGGACCTCCACCCATCCTTCAGCAGCAGCGGCATTTTTCAGCCCTGCAATCTGGCGGTCAGCCGCGACGGAAAAAGCATCTATGCCGCGACGGACGCGGGCATCATGTGCTTCTATTCCAGCGGAGGATGCGCCGAGCCCATGGTCCAGTTGCTGAAAAAAGGCGACGAGGGCAAGATCGGCGCGAAGCCGACGATCACTACGGCGGCCAGCCTGTGCGTATCTTCAGACGGCAAGCAACTCTTCATCTCCGGTGTGGCCGATGGTGGCAAGACCGGGCTGAGCGCCATCTACCGCATCGGTCTGCCGGAGCGCTCCGGCCAGGATCTCCTCTTCGGCGACCCCAGGAAGGCCGGGAACGATCGCGAGCATCTCGGTGCCAACCCCGGCGGCATTGCCAGTGACGGGCGTGGATCGCTGCTGGTGGCAGACACGGAGAACAATCGCGTGGTCGTAGTCGGGGAGACCGACGGTAAGTACCGGGGTGAGTTCAAGGCCGACTATCCCGAGATGCTCGGCACGGCCTCGGCCAAAGGAATCGTCTACGTCTTCAGCCGCAATGGCGGCGCAAACCTCACGCGCTTCGCTTTGCCTGCGGCGCCGGCCGCTGCCGGGGCACTAGATTGGCAAGCGGTCAAGCCAGCGGGCAGCATCGCGTTGAAGTTCGGCCGAACCGACAACACCCGGTCAATGGCGGTGGACGCATCAGCCGATGCCGACGGTCATCTGGACAACCGCTGGATATTTCGGAGAACTATTCCGAATCGAGGACGGCGACGGCAAATTCGTAGCCGCCCAAGTGCCCGCACCCGACGGCGGCAAGCCGAAAACTGACGAGGGCTACCTGGGCGTGGTTGTCGACCGACGGACCCAGGAAGTGTATGCGCGTAACGGCAACTTCGGAGGCATCTGGGAGCGGTTCGACGACGAGACGGGGAAATCGGAACTGCTCGACGGCTTCCCCAAAGGCGGAGGCGGGTTGGGACCGCAGGTGGTGCCGGCTCCCAACGGTAACCTCTACGGATTGCAATGGCCCTATACTTTCTATCAATGGGATCACAGCGGCAAGCTGCTGCCGTTCTCCGACCCGCGAAAGCCCACGGATCTGGAGATGAAACTGAACTTTCCGACCCGATACGGTCAGATGAAGAACGACCTCCAGAACTGGGACGGCAAAACGACTGCCTATGTTCCCGTAGCCATGGGAGAACTCCCTCATACACTGGGCGTGCGCTGGAGTGACGGGCATCTCTTTGTGATTGAGCCCTATCTCTATAGCGTCGATAAAGTGACGTCCATGGAGAGTTGCGGCGGTCGCATTATGAAGTCGCTGCACGAATACCTGCCCAGTGGAAAGCGGGTCACGTCGCCGGAGAATCCCATACTTTGGAAGCTCACTGACGCCGCGGTCGGACCCAAGTTCGACGCTGCCGGCAATATCTACGTCGCAGACATCGTTCGTCCCAGAGGCTGGGCATTTCCCCCGGAACTGCAGCCGACTCTTGGCAAGCCGGCCGCCGGACAGGTGCTGGAGGGGCAGGCGGCCCTGGTCGCCGGCTTCTATGGCAGCATCGTCAAGTTCAGCCCAAAAGGTGGAACGATTCATTTCGGTTCCGGTGAAACGTACATGGGAACGGCAAAGCCCGAGCCGTTCGAGGGAACAGCGAAGCTGACGGCCGGCCTCAAGGAAATCGAGGCGGATTTATTCTTCCGCTCGCTCTCTCCGGTCAAGATCACCGGAGCGGAATGGGTCCACCCGGGTGTCGGGCATATCGGGCTTTGGGCCTGCAACTGTGAAAATATGACCTTCGATGTGGATGAATTCGGCCGGACGTTCTTCCCGGACTTTTGCCTCTACCAGATCCGGGTGATCGACACGGCGGGAAATTCCATCGTCAACTTCGGAGGCTACGGCAACGCCGATAACTGCGGCCCGGATTCGCAGGTGATTGACCCCAAGACCGGCATCGTCCGCCCTCGCAGGACCGATGATCCTAAAGACCTGGTCAGTCCATTCGCCAAGCCGGAGATCGCTATGGCCTGGCCCACGGGCTTGGGTGTGACGGACAAGCACGCCTACATCGGCGATGCCATCAACAGGCGGCTGCTGCGCGTTGATCTCGCCTACGCCACGGAAGAGTCCTGTGAGATCAAGTAACATCGCTCAAATCAATCAGAATTCACCCGTTGACCATTGGCCGATGGACCCTCGGCGCTAATTGGTGCTCAAACCGGTAACATTCTGTCGCATTCGGTAACATCTCGCAGGAGACTTCACCCGCCCGTCCGTACCCCACCCCCGCCGTTCTTTGCGCCTTTGCGGCTTGGCGTGAGACCCAGAACCGCTTGCATCGCCACCGTGCATCCGCCATATTCTGTACCGTCTGAAACAGGCGTCACAACGTTCCACAGGAATGGAAGGAGTTTGTCTTGCCGTTTACACATCCCAACAAGTACCGTTCGCACACCTGCGGAGAACTGCGGGAAGGCGATGCGGGGAAGACCGTTACGCTCTCCGGCTGGGTCCATATTAACCGCGACATGGGCGGCGTGATCTTCATCGACTTGCGCGACCGTGACGGGATCACGCAGATCGTCTTCAAGCCCGAAAAGAACGCGGCTGTCCACGCCGAAGCCTCCAAGCTCCGCGGCGAATGGGTCGTCTCCGTCACCGGCCAGGTCTGCGTCCGCCCCGAAGGCACGCGCAACGACAAGATTCCCACCGGCACGATCGAAATCGACGTCGCTGAACTCCGGGTCCTCAACAAGGCCAAGACGCCGCCGATCGAAATCCGCGACGACATCACGGCCAACGACGACATCCGCCTGCAGTACCGCTACCTGGATCTGCGGCGCGGCCCGATGCAGCGCATCATCCGCCTGAGGAGCACCGCCGCCCAGACCGTGCGCAACTACCTCACGAAGAACGGCTTCGTCGAAGTCGAAACGCCGTTCCTGGTGAAGTACACGCCCGGCGGCGCGCGCAATTTCCTCGTGCCCTCGCGCACCAACAAGGGCAAGTTCTACGCGCTGGCCGAAAGCCCGCAGCTCTTCAAGCAGCTCCTGATGGTCGCCGGCTACGAGCGCTACTTCCAGATCGTGCGCTGCTTCCGCGACGAAGACTTGCGCATCGACCGCCAGCCGGAATTCACCCAGGTCGACATCGAAATGTCCTTCGTCGAACAGGACGACATCTTCACCATCATCGAAGGCCTGATCGCCGCGCTGCTCAAAGAGACCAAGGGCGTGGAGCTCAAGCTCCCTCTGCCGCGCATGCCCTTCGACGAAGCGATGAGCAAGTACGGCAACGACAAGCCCGACACGCGCTTCGGGCTGGAGCACGTCGAGCTGACCGAGATCGTCAAGAAGTTCGATGGCGGCGGTTTGAAACTGATGAAGATGACCGTCGATTCGCACGGCATTATCAAGGGCATCCGTCTGCCCAAGCAGTACGAGCTGCCTCGCTCGCAGATCGACAAGCTCGAAGACTTCGCCAAGGGCATGGGCGCGAAGGGGCTGGCGTGGGCGAAAATCGACGCGAGCGGCGGTTGGGGACAGGCGCCGCTGGCCAAAAACATCTCCGCGGACATGCGCCAGGCGTTCAACCAGGCGCTGGGCGCCGAAGACGGCGACACGCTGCTCTTCCAGTTTGGCAAACCGGCGATGGTTCACACGGTCATGGCCAACTTGCGCGTCCATCTCGCCAAGAAGTTCGGCATGATTCCGGAGTACGGTTCTGACGGCAAGTGGAACTGCTTCTGGGTCGTCGACCCGCCGCTGTTTGAATACAACGACGAGGAAAAGCGCTGGGAAGCGGCGCATCATGCGTTCACCTCGCCGCACGAAGCCGACTTGCAGTACCTCGAGACCAACCCCGAGCGCGTGAAGTGCTACCGCTACGACTTGGTGCTCAACGGGTACGAACTCGGCGGCGGTTCGGTGCGCATTCACGATCCGGAAATCCAGAAGCGCGTCTTCCAGACGCTGGGCATCGGCGAAGAAGAAGCGCGCGAGAAGTTCGGCTTCCTGCTCGACGCCTTCCAATACGGCGCGCCTCCGCACGGCGGCATCGCGCTCGGATGGGACCGCGTGGTGTGGTTGCTGACGGAGACGGAAGCCATGCGCGACGTCTGCGCCTTCCCCAAGAACCAGAAGGGCGTCGACTTGATGACCAGCGCGCCAGTGACGGTGATTGAAAAGCAGTTGAAGGAGCTGGGCATCAAAGTGATCGAAGAGCCGGTGGCGCCGCCAGCGCCGACAGCTCCCGTGGTACAGAAGTAACGGACGGGAATCGGGAATCGGGATTCGGCACTCGCGAGGGTGCCGGATCTCGGCTCAAGCCGGGAAGTAGTGACGGTTCATCGGTCCAAACGGTTAGTCGTAGCGACTCTTGAGAGATAAAATCATGAACAAGATGACGCTACCCATGCTCGCGATTCTCACCATCACACTTGGCGCCGCCGCCGAAGAGACGGCGCCGACCGCGCCCCAAACTCCATCCGGCCCCGCAACGCAGTCCGCTCCGGCTGTAAAAGAGCCGTTTTACCTGATCACTGATTATCTTCCGCAGGCCATTTATGACGCCGACAGCGTCACGGGGTGCTTCCGCGTCGAGAACACGACGGGCAAGGAGGACAATCTCGATCTCGTCATCAAAGTCACCGACGACGCCGGTGGCGTGGCCGAAGAGGTCACCAAAGCGGTGATGGCGCCCGTGAGCGGCTTTGGGCAGTGCCAGTACACGCAGGACATCCGCAAAGCGGCGTCGATCCGCTTCACGTTGAAGAAGGCGACGGGGAAGTACGGCGAAGTCAACGTGCGCCTGATTCGCGACGGCATGGCGTGGCCGGAGACCAAGATCGTCAACGGACGCCTCGTCGCCAAGGACAACGGCGACGTGATCGTTCCGGTCGTTCACCGACTGCTCAAAGTCCAGAACCGCGCTTTTGCGCCGATCAAGTGGATCGTCGGCGACGCGCCCGCTCAGCCCAAGAGCAAAGGCGATTCGTCGGTTGTCTTCATTCCCGGCCGCTGGCCGCTCAACGTCGCGGCGCACACGCAGGACAAGCAGAAATGGATCGCGCTGGGCCCCTACCCCGCCGACGGCTCGATGCCGGCGCTCCGCGCCTTCGACCAGATCGTCCGCGAGCTGACGCCCAAGGACGGATCGGCGCTGCCCAACCCGCCGCGCGTGGCCATCTGCCTGCCGCCGGAGGACCTCGGCGTCGCCAGCGATCCGCGCGTCTACCGCATGGTCGTCGACGCAATCCAGGCGCGCCTGGTCGCGCTGGGCATCAAGCAGATCACGCTGATCCCGCCCTTCCAGTTCGGCACGCCGGAGAAATACTGGCAGCGCATGAACAGTGAAGTTCAGGAATCGGCCTCCGTCTATGGCATGCAGGCTGTCGATCCGGGCGAGTTCCTCAACGAAAAGCTGTGGCGCGTCGATCCGGAAGTGGAAGGCGCCTACGGAGCGTCCCCGAATCCCGCCGGCCTGAAAAAGATCGAGCAAGGACTGATCGATCTGCTACCATAAAGCGTACCGTTTTCATTCGAGAGACAGGATCCGAGATGTACCCGACTCAGATACACAGCTACCTGCTCTGGCGTTCATCCGTGCCTCCCGACCAGCAGGCTCTGGCCTCGCGACGCTTCACGGCCACCGTCTCGCTCATCCCCGCCATCATGGTCGGCATGTTCGTCTTCGGCTGGTGGGCGGGACTGATCGTCACCATCTCCGTGCTCACCGCCCTGGTCACCGACATCGTCTGCCACAAGTACATCTGGACGGATTCGGTCGGCACCGGTGATGGCATCTGGCTGCTCACGGGCCTGATCCTGGCGCTGTTCATGCCGCCCAATGTTGGCTGGTGGGTGCCGGTACTCGGCTCCCTCGTCGCCATCGTCGTGGGCAAGTACTGGAGCGCCATCGACAACATGTCCTTCTTCCAGCCGGCGGTGATCGGGCTGGTCGCGCTTTACCTTGGCGCCTTCGCCGGACAGTCCATCTCGCACGAAAACTTCATGCTCTCGACCAACAACGGACAGGCGCAGTGGCCGGAACTCAGCCGCGGTATCTCGCGGCCGCAGGCGCCCAGTGCCAACGGCGGCAAAGCGATGGCCGAAGTTGTCCAGCAGCTGCTCAATGATTTCTTCGGGGGCGACATCCGCTCCCAGAAGGATTCGCTCAGCGGCCCCCGCCCGATCGACGAAGTGAAAGCGCAGCCCGGCCGTGACGTCAGCAAGGTCTCGCTGGGCAACGCCAACAACGAAAAGCCCTACGACATGCTGCAGATGATTCTCGGCTACGTGCCGGCGACCATCGGCGGAGCCAGCGCGCTGGCGCTCTTTCTTGGCATCCTGCTGCTGGTCTTCACCGGCGCCGTCCACTGGGCGCTGCCGCTCTCGGCGCTGGCGACGATGTTTGGCGGGTTGCATCTGTTCGCCTGGATGGCCGGCAGCAGCGCCAACCCGGCCGTGATCTCCGAGAACATCCCGATTCACCTGCTCTCCGGCAGCACGTTGCTGGCGATCTTCTACCTCGCCGCCGACCCGACCTGCGCCCCGCGCTCGTTCGCCGGGAAGATCTACGCAGGCGTGGCCTTCGGCGTCATTGAAGTGCTCCTGCGCCTCTTCACCCCCGGCGTCGCCGAAGGCGTGGTCTTCAGCGTCGTCGTGATTCAAGGCCTGTCGTTCGTGATCGATCAATACCTCGCCCCGCCCGTTGAACAGGCGGTGCCTTCGTCGTCCGTAGGCCTCACGTCATCCACGCTCGGCCGGCTATAGTAGTTGTCGAACCACCTCGAAGTAACTCGTCCTAAATAAAAAACCCGCTGCCCCAATTTATCAGCGGGTTCCCATCAGGAATCATTATGAATACCGTTACCTTTTTCGCCCCGTCACGTCTTGGCGCTGCGCTACGAGACCTTTGCGCTGAACTTCCCGCTCGCGAAGCCCGTGACGTTGACGTCGACTTTCCCGCTTGGCAGCACCACCGAAGCATGCAGCGTATTGGCGTCCGTCTCGCCGCTGACCTGAGCGAACTCCGCGTCGCGTACGCCGCGGAACGGGACGAGCACATACGCCGAGACGTGCGGCAGGTACCCGCGCCAACGGAAGGCGGCCATCGGCCGCGGCACGAATCCGCCCGGCGCGCCGCCGTGCGAAACCGTCTGGCCGGCGCGCAATTCCACGTCGCAGGCTGCGCCGCTTCCGGTCGTGGCGATGCGCGTGACCTGGATGTTCGCGTCGGAATCCGAGAGTTCGTTGCCTTCTGCGTATTCCTTGCGCATGGGACCGCGCTGGACGAACGGCAGTCCTTCCGGCCCGTCGTACTGGCTCCACGCCGAGCGTCCGTCGCTCGAAATTTTCGCGCCGCACGCGGGCGCATGGAACGGGAAAATTGTATCGACCATCTCAATCGGCTCGTTGGCGCCCGCCGGCCACGGACGACGGAATTTCATGAAGTCCCAGATCAGCCAGAACGCGTCCGGCGACGTCTTGCCCTGCGGCGAGACCAGCGCCATCGCGCGCTGGACCAGATGATTCTCGAAATAGGTATGCTCGCAGAGCGCGATCGAAATCTTCTCGTCTTCGTACTGGCCAAGCGTCCGGGCGAAGTCCGTGAACTCCGTCCGCGGCCCCAGCGGCGCGCGGCGGATCGGCGAAGCCGACGCATGAACCTTGACGCTCATCGCCGGGACCATGTCGGTGCCGGGATAGCCGGGATGACCGGGATCGGAAATGAGATGCCGGCCCAGCCCGTAAATCAGCGACTGTCCCTTGTCGTGGTGCGCGTGGTTGTGCTCCATGCCGAAGCACAGGATTCCCGCATGCCCGTCCGCGCCAGGACCGGAGCGCAGCGTGTGAAAAGCGGCCAGCGGCGCACGCGTCGTCGGCAGCGTGCGCTTGCGGACATCGGCGCTCGGGAACGAACGCCAGCGGTCGATGCCTTCCGCGCCCATCAGCCACAGATTCAGCAGCTGCGGATCGGTGCCCGCCAGCGAACCGCCCATCGTCTTCCATTCGGGCCGGTTGAACAACGCCGCGCCGAGTTGCAGCGCTTCGTGCGCGTCCTGCCAGTGTTCGTGGTAGGCGAGATGGAGCGAATCGCCAAGCAGAAAGAGCGAGCCGTCGGGACAGACGAATGTCGTCTGCAAGTGATACGCACCTTCGCACGCCTTCGCGATGGCCGGGACCGCCTCGCCCAGTCCGCGCAAAAATATGAGATGAGACAAGGTCAGCAGCCGCGTGTTGACGTTATGGTAGCTGGACCCTTCGCGCGTGTAGCCTTCCTCATTGACCGATGGCAACTGCGAGAAATCCTGCGCGATGCGGCCGCCGACAATCTTGATCCACTCCTTCGATTCCTTCAGCGCTGGAAATGCGACGGCCACCTGCAGGCACGGCAGCAGCGGATGGAAGGTCAGATTGAACGGAATCTCATGGCGGTTGGCGCGCAGCATGTCGCGCGAGTAGCGGACGATGCATTTCATCCACGACAGGCGGTCTTCGTCGCTCATCGCGGGGCTTAAGATCGCCCACGCCTGCATCCAGTATTGAAGCTGATGCGCGCCGTCGTGGCTCATGTGGCCGCTCGAGAGCGGATGCCACGAGTACGCAGGCATGTTCGTCGCCATCGCTTCGCTGGTGACGATGCCGGAGTTCTCCGGCGGCACCGGGCCTTTTCCGTGCGGCAGTTCGGGCATCGCGGCTGCGGCTTTGACACCGGCCTGGATCGCCGCTTCGGCCCACGACTTCTCGCCGGTGGTGCCGTAGAGCAACGCAAGGATCAGCGATTCGGTGCCGCGCTTTCTTCCCGAGCGCGCGAGGCCGCCGTACTTGCAATTGTCGACGTAGCCCATGTCCTCCGGCGGCGGAATCGCGCTGCGCTGCCAGAGCTCCGCGGACTTCACGAGGACATCGACGCTGCGCGGAAAATGCTTCTGAATCGCATCGCGGGTCGACGCCACATCGCGTCCGTGAATCACGCTCGCGACGGGGCCTTCGGACGCATTGCGCGCGGCAGTCAACGCCGCGCCATGAACGTTACCAGAATCAAGCTGAGCCTTCGCCTCGCGCATCGACGGCCGCGAGAGGTCGAAGAAGGACAAAAAGAGGTTATCAGTCATGTGGAATAATTTACCACAGCGGCTTTCGGTGTACAGCGTCACGCGGCGGAACTTACTTGTCCGTCGGGGAGGTGAAGTGCGTTTGGATATACGTTTCCGCCTGATTGCAGGTCGACTGGATATTTTGACTTTCCGAGGCGGTGAGTGGCGCTGGGGAGACAGTGGTATTGACGACGTAATTGACTGCGTTGAGTGTAAAAAGAGACCCCGGCACGCGGCAACGGTTGGTTAGGACGGACGCGGCCCCCCGTTGTTCATCCCCATCGGCATTCGGCAAGAGGCCTTTGGCGGCTTCCAACATCCGTCGGAGGAAGGCTGCATCGGCGTTTTGAGGAAAGCGCATTTCATGCGCCTTCATACCGATCTTCCGGACCTCGACGTCATTGGAGTGCAGCGCGATGTCGATCAAATCGTCGTGCCCATAATACCCGAGCAGTGAAATCTGGAGACTGCTGTAATTCACCCCCGATGGCGCCTGCAGTTGCGCCTCGATCACAGTCTTCGCCGCCTTTGGCAACGAGCGTTCCAGCCAGTTCCAGCCCATGGGATCGCCGCCAAATTTGGTAAAGTACGCGATGATCTCCGTCTCAAAATGCCGCCGCTGTACAGGCGTCAGTGATTCCAGCAGGCCATCCACGTACGTCACGCTGTACCCACCGCCAAGACGCGTGCGGATCTCTGCATCGGAGCCTGCCACTCCAATCACTGTTCCTGCTCCGAAATCGTAACAGGTCGCATTCAATTTCGATCCCGGGGGCTGAGCGGGAACGGCGACCGCGGTAGTGAACGCGTCCTGCGGATCGCGTTCGTACCACGCTTGCCATACTGGATCACCGATGCCCAGCATGCCGCCGTACATGCGCCAGGGTTTCGGAGAGAGCGCAAGCGCCTCCTTTTTCAGATCTGCGGTGGAGACCAGGCCCTGGTAATAGATTGCCATTTCAAAATTCGCGTTAACGCCAGCCAGTTTCTCTGCCAGCGGCGCCCGGAGAAACTCGGGAGCATGCCAGACCCAGTCTTGCCGGTGGGTATCGTGCAAGTCGTAGTAATTCCAGATCCAGAACACCGATCCGAACATGCTCACGGCCGTGACCAGAGGCACGGCGAGTAGCAACAGCGGCAGCGTGAACACTGCGCGCCGCCCAAGGGAAACCGCGCCCGGCTGCCGGAAATGCGCGAGCACCGAGCCGATCGTCAGGGCGCCTGCCAAACAGAACACGCCGGCGACCACGAACCAGTAGTTAACCAGCCGGTCGGCCGTGAAACACGCGATCGTCGCCACCAGCAGGCTCATGCACCACCACAACGCCGAGCGAACCCACGTGGACATGGCCGGAGCGCGCCGAAGGATCCGCGCCCCCGTCAGCAGGAACAGGAGCGCGGCGACGCCAGCCACCGACATGCACGTAATCATCGTCTGCAAGCGCGCGTTAAAAAATTCGCTGTCATGATGAGCGACCACGCGAACCCCAAACACCAGCCAATGCCAGCGCATGGAGACCAGCAAGCCCCAGATGTAAAGCAGACTCAGGTAACTTCCCGCCAGCGCCAACAGCCCGCGTCGCGCGGGAGCCAGATCGGTTTTGCGGATCTGCAAGACCAGCCACACCGCAGCCGATAGCACCGGCAGCGACCAGGAAATCAAATTCGTGAACGACCCCAGATACCGCTCCAGCGCGAGGGGCAGCAGAAATCCGCACACCAGCAGGAAGACCACCGCGATGTACATGACGCCCACAAAACTTGCCGCGCCCAGCCCGAGGGACTTCTTCCCCGCGTGTCGCGCTTGAGCCAGCTTGAGCAGCCCAATCCCCGTGAACACCGCCGCCGCCGCGCCGCCAACGCCCAGACCCGTCAGCGCTTCCTGCGAATCACGTGTGGCAAGCAGCATCGCGCCCACCGCCATTAGCGCTGCAACGAAGCCCAACCCGAGGAACATCAACCCATCCTTGACGCACCGCCGCGAGCGCAGCGCATCTTCGGAAGAATCAACCATTAGGGACGTTGAGGTCACGCCTACGCTCTCCTGGGAAACCGGACGGCTAAGGACCGGGCCGTGCGATTCACCTAACCTGTGAAGTAATGGGGGGTCACAGGATAATTTGAAGCCATCCGCTGCTCATTCCTGCGGCTCCTCGTCCGGATGCTTGGCAAGCCAGTCCTCGGCAAAATTGCAGATCCGGTCGATGTTCGCCGCGTCTTCGGTAGAGAGAGGCTCGATCCGGTTCACAGTTGAGGGATTCAATTGAAAACTTCGGAGCAGATCTTCTGGCGTTAATGGCGGAGGAGGGATCAATTGGTAATTGGGTTCAGGACTGACGTCGGGAATATGGAAGAGACGTTGGAGCCGCTGCGCACCGGCACGCCGTTCATCGGCATCCGCTTTGGGCAGCCGGCCTTTTGCGGCGGCGAGCATGTGCTGGGCGATGCGCCGACCGTCGAACGGAACATTGTAAAATTGCAGCATGCATTTGCGGATCATGACATCGGACGAGACCAGCGCCTTCTCGATCATTTTTTGGGAGATAGCACCGGTTTGCAACACCGACATGAATAGCTCGGTCGTGTCCGCCGAGGGGGTATCCAACTTTTTCAGGACGACGACTTCCGCTTCCACAGGCAACCGGCGCACGAACCAGACCCATGCCTCCTGATTTAGCGGGCTGAAAGCGTAGGAGGACATGTACTGAACCAACTCGGGCTGCAGGCGAGTCGTGCGCGCCGGGGTTAATGCATCCAGCATTCCATTCACCAGTTTCTTGCTATAGGTTCCATTCAAATGCGCGCGAACATCCTCGTCACTGCCAATTTTGCCCAGTGCGAGTCCAGCACCCTCATCGTAGTCGGTTGCCGTTGCCGCAACGCTGACTACAGGAGGGACTGAGTTGGCTGCCGCGAGAACTGCCACCGGATCACGCTCGCACCAGGAATTCCATACGACAGCCCACTGCCAACTACGGAAAGATTGAGAGGCTGTCCCGAGCGCTTGAGCCTGAACTTCGGAATTGGAAACCAGGCCGTTAATATAGACACCATACGTGGCCTCTTCACTTTCCAGCGCGATCAGGCGCGCGATTGGAGCGCGCAGCAACTCGGGCAGGTGCCAGACCCAATCTCCCTGTGGAGAATAACTCTTGCTAAAGTTCGCGCGACTCAGTGCGCACACCGAACCGGCGATCCCCGCCGCGATGATCAGCGGCAGCGTCAGCATCAACAGCGGTGCCGTAAACAGCGCGCGGCGTTTGAAAGAAATTCCTCCCCGCTGGCGAAGATGAGCGAGAATGGACCCGAGCGCCAGGGCGAGCGCCGTCAGCAGAATCGCAGCCGCAAATCCCCAGTACGTCGCGAGACGAATCGGCATAAAACACGCGCCAGTGATCGCGAGCATGCCGACATACAACCATGCCCCGCCTCGAATCCATCTGTTGGAACGCGTCCTACCTGCAGAGCGAAGTTCCTGCAGGCCGAAAATCAAGAGCGGTATCGAGACCATCAACGCAGCGAAAATGCAACTCCAAGCCACGGGCCTGACGTCATCCCAAAAATCCCGGCGAAGCGATTCCTGGAGGCCGTAGATCAGGACATGGCAATCCGGTGCGTAGAGCAAAGCCCACGTGTACAGCAGGCACATCAAACTCCCCACGATCGCATAGCAACTGCGCCGGGCCGGCGTATCACTGCGCACCATGCCCCATACCAGCGGAAGTCCGATTCCCAGGAAGACCGCGGAAAGGATGGTGAGAAGTGCGCTGTTCTGGAGATTCCACTGCAACAATCGAGGCAGCGCGTATCCAAAAATTCCGATCGCCAGCCAGACGCAGTAAAGCCACGCCGCCACCGGACCGAAGCTGTTGAGCGCCGACTTGATGCCCGTCTTGCGCGAGACCAGAAATTTCCACAGTCCAAACAAGGCCAGGACAAACGAACAGCTGATGCTCAGCCCCAGAACCGGAAGCCGTTCATTGGAATCCGCGGAAAACACAAAGGCTGCGCCGAGGCTGATCAGCCCCGCCAGATACGCGAGCCCCAGAAACACCACCCCGTCCTTCGCGATCCGGCGGGCGAGCGCAACACGCAGCGCTGTGTCGGAGTCAGACGGTGTTGTCACTCGATTACTCCGCGCATTCAGTTGTTCGAAAACGGAGAGGTGGCTTTCAGCTTCTCTTCGGCATCCTTGCAGATTTTGTCGATGGCGTCGAGCTCCTGCGGGGTGAGTGGCGTGGGGGTGGCGAGAGGGTCGAGAGTAAAATTGGAGAACTGCGATTTTTCCTTCTGGAAAAAAATATCGAAGTAGTGTGCGCTGGCGCGCTGCTCGTCTGCATCCGAATTGGGCAAAAGACCGCGAGCGGCTTTAAGCATGTGCGTAAAGTATTCCGAATTTCCTGTAGCAACATAATTCTCAATTGCGATCTTTCGGAGAACCACGTCGTCAGAGCTCAAAGCGCACTCTTTCAGCGCTATATGGTAGGTTGCATTTCCCAATGCGTTTCGGAGTGAACCGTAGTCTTTTAGTCCCGAAGAGGTCATCTTTGCCTTGAGGACAGCATCAGCGTCCGCGGGAAGCTTATCCAGAAACCAGTACCATGGGCTGTGCTCGCTACCCGACGCGGTAAAATAATGGATGACGTCAAAGCGCAGGCGGGAAGCACGCTCTGGAATATGAAGCAATCCCGCCAATGTTCCTCCCGCAAGCCCGGTACCGTAGTTATTCGTCAGACGCGCGCGAATGTCGTCGTCCGTGCCCAACTTGCCAATCACCATTCCCGCGCCCCAATAGTCGTAAGGGGAATTGGCGTCCTCGCTCCCAACAAGGGGCGGAATTGCAAGCCCCGCCGAAAGCGCGGATTCTGGATCCCGTTCGCACCATGCCAACCAGATTAGTGCTCGCAACGTATGATATTTGTCATCCGTCAAAGCTGCTTCTCTAAGTTCTGCCGTCGAGACCAACCCGTCCGTGTACGCTTCTTTTTCCAGATTCGGCTGCGCCCATACCACAGTTCTGACTATCGGCGCGCGGAGGATTTCAGGAACATGCCAAACCCAATAGTCATGTCCGACGGAAAGATAGTATCGGTGCGACGTAAGTGATGCGTACGTCCCGGCCGCGACTACCAACGGAAAAGCGAGGATCAAAACCGGCGTGGTTACCAGGATTCGCCGCCGAATTGAGATCCGTCCCGCATGCCGCCAATGCGCCAATAGTGAACCGAGGACGATTGCAACAGTCCCCAAAAAAAGTGTTGCCGCGATGGTAAGAAAACGGATGGGATTCAGCGGCAAGAACCACAGGAGCGTGATGATCATTAAGCAGACATTCAACGCCGTAGCTCGGCAGATCCAATCGGTTGTACGGGTCTTTTGATTCGCGCAGCCAATCCTTCGAAGCAACGATATTCCGATCATCATAAAGAGGACGGAAATTCCAGCGCCCAGCGCGAGCGCGAGAACTGTGGCGGTGCTGGTGAGCGAGAGCTCGAATCTGGGCGCGAAGCGAATCGTCGCCCAGCAATATATCAGGCTCAGCCAACTAACCGTGATTGTGCAACCACTACGGCGCACAAGTGGGAATCGCTCAAGAGTTCCAACGGCTACAGGGAGCAGGGTGATCAGTAAAAAACCGAGAGTCCATAGGAAGAAGTCTCGGGCCTCGCTTGCGGGCCAATTCAGAAAGCGCGGAAGCATAAAACCAAATAAGGATGTACCGAGTAGGACGAGAGCAGCCCAGCAGAGGTATATGAGGAGTGCTTGTACTCCGGTCGTCAGCCCCGCTTGTCTGGCCCAAATGAATTTCAATAGTCCCGTTACCATAAATACAAATGTGCAAGCACCGCCAAAAGTTGCGATTGTCAGTGTCTCGTGCGTGTCTATCGAGAAAAAGTGCGTCAACAAGGCGCTGACAACAAACGCAACCCCGCCCAATGAGACAAACACCGCACCGTCATTCGCAAGCTGGCGCGCGACAGTCGGCTCTTTTGTTTTCTCAGCCGCGGTCGCCACGATTTCGCTCCTGAAATCACATGCGCCTATAGCCCGCCAGATTCACGTTCGCATACTGCTTATCAGAAGTCACGTCTTTTCCGATCCATTCCGGGAGGGGTGGGAGTTTGGCGGTGCTGGAGGCTAGTTCGATTTCGGCGAGCCACAGGCCTTTGTGGCGGCCGAGGAATTCGTCGACTTCAAACGGGCCGAGGTCGCGGCGGATTTTCCGGATCGTGCGCGTACCGCAGAGTTTCAACAGTTCGACCGCGTCTTTAGCGGGGATCGGGTATTCGTATTCCGCGCGCACGCGCAGTCCCTTCCCTTTAATGGTGAGAAAGCCCGACTGCTTCCCATGCTCGCGGATCAGTCGGACGCGCACGACCGGCAGCGCGCAGAGGAAGCCTTGGTAAATCTCTTTGCCCGCCGGCAAGCGCTTGGGCAAGTGTTCACGACGGACGAGGAATTTGTGTTCGATCTCGAGACCCACGCGTCCTCCGGACAGAATTCAAAATTAAAAATTCAAAAATGCACGCGGTAT
The DNA here is from genome assembly GCA_038227875.1 of Planctomycetota bacterium. Lineage (GTDB taxonomy): Bacteria > Planctomycetota > SZUA-567 > H5-PLA8 > H5-PLA8 > JBBRPR01. The sequence continues at coordinate 25,779 of JBBRPR010000065.1, read as the reverse complement.
GAAACTGCATTCCCCGACGACACTACAATTTCAAGATTTCTCCCGTTCGTCGCGGACCGGGCAGGATGCCCGGACTACGGACAAAGCATCGTCGCTCCTTGAACGTATCCCATCCGCGTACGTTTTTGAATTTGGAATTTTGAATTCGCGCCGCCACGCAAAAAAAACTGGCGGCCCTTGCGGGCCGCCAGTCTTGAAACAGTGAACGTACATCGACGATTACATGTCGAAGTACAGGTAGTACTCGTGCGGATGCGGGCGGAGGCGGACCTGGTCGGCTTCCTTCTTGCGCTTGTAGTCGATCCACGTTTCGATCACGTCGGACGTGAAGACCTCGCCCTTCAGGAGGAATTCGTGATCCTCTTCGAGCGCGTTGAGCGACTCGTCGAGGCTGCCCGGGGTGTTCGGAACCTTCGCCAACTCTTCCGGCGGGAGGTCGTAGATGTCCTTGTCGAGCGGCTGGCCGGGGTGGATCTTGTTCTGGATGCCGTCGATGGCGGCCATCATGATCGCCGAGAACGCGAGGTACGGATTGCACGTCGGATCCGGGCAGCGGAACTCGAAGCGCTTGGCCTTCGGGTTCTGGCTGAACATCGGAATGCGCAGACAAGCGGAGCGGTTGCGGGCGCTGTAGGCGAGATTGATCGGCGCTTCGTAACCGGGGGTCAGGCGCTTGTAGCTGTTGGTCGTCGGGTTGGTCAGACCGATCAGCGCGCGCGCATGCTTCAGGACGCCGCCCATGGCGAACAAGGCCTGGTCAGAGAGACCCGCGTAGCCGGAACCGGCGAACAGATTCTTGCCGCCCTTCCAGAACGACATGTGCGTGTGCATACCCGAACCGTTATCGCCGAACAGCGGCTTGGGCATGAACGTCGCGACTTTGTTGTGGCGCTTGGCGACATTCTTGATGATGTACTTGTACATCATCAGCTTGTCGGCGCAGCGGGTCAGCTTGTCGAACTTGAAGTCGATTTCGGCCTGACCGGCGGTGGCGACTTCGTGATGCTGACGTTCGATTTCGATGCCGCACGCTTCCATCACCAGCATCATTTCGTTGCGGATGTCCTGCTGCTGGTCGGTGGGCGGAACCGGGAAGTAACCTTCCTTGGGGCGGATGTCGTGGCCGAGATTGGGCTTCGCGTCCGTCGAGGGATTCTTCGACGTCCAGTGGCCTTCTTCGGATTCGATTTCGTAACCGGCCGAGTTGACGCCGCCGTAGATGCGGACGGAGTCGAAGATGAAGAATTCGGCTTCCGGTCCGACGTAGCAGGTGTCGCCGATGCCCGTGCTGCTCAGGTACTTTTCAGCCTTGATGGCGATGTTGCGGGGGTCGCGACTGTAATCGGCGCGCGTGATCGGGTCCTGAATGTTGCAGATGATGTTGAGGGTCGTGTCTTTGAAGAACGGGTCGATGAAGGCGGTGTCCGGATCGGGAACGACGAGCATGTCCGATTCGTGAATGTGCGCCCAACCGCGGATCGACGACGCGTCGAAACCCAAGCCGTCCTTGAACACTTCTTCGGACAACTCACGCAACGGGGTTGAAAAGTGTTGCCAAGTACCGATGAAATCCATGAATCGGAAGTCAACGGTGGTGACGCCCTTGGCCTTGGCGAACTCAAGGACTTCTTTTGCCGTCTTGGGCATGCGCTTCTGCTCCTCTACACATTGCGTCCGAACGATCCGGATTGCGGATTTGTCCCCGCACCATCCATCCCTATCGACGTGACGCTACTCTTAAGATTTCAAAATTCGATGCTGTCGGAACGCCCCCACAGCGAGCGCGTAAACGCGCGACCTGCTTCCTGCTCCCTGCTCAAACCGGTCCGGGAAATTTCTTCTTCGGTCCGATAATTCCTGCCCGTCTGCATGGCGCCACGCGTGAAAAATCCTGCTGGTGCGCAGTGCCTTGCAGTGAAAGTTTAAAAGATCACCCGACTCTATCCGGAGCTTGAAATTCGCAACCCGATTTTTCTAAATCGCTTCCGGTCCCCGTTCGCCGGTGCGGATGCGCACGCAATCTTCCAGCGGCAATACAAAAATCTTGCCGTCGCCGATCTGGCCGCCTTCGCCCGAGCGGCCGCCGCGGATGATCGCCTGGATCGTCGGCTCGACAAAATCGTCGTTGACCGCGATCTCCAGCTTCACCTTGCGCAGCAGATTTACCGTGTACTCATGCCCGCGGTAAATTTCTGTGTGCCCCTTCTGCCGGCCGAAGCCTTGAACGTCGCAGACCGTCAGGCGCACCACTTCGACTTCGTTCAATGCTTCTTTCACTGCCTCCAGCCGGGAAGGCTGGATGATGGCTTCGATCAACTTCATGGAGAGGCTCCGGGCGCTGATTAATTAGTGGGCAAAAGCAACGCCAATCATTACGTGGCCCTGCTTTATTTGCAACTCGTTTGACTCTCGCGCCTTAGATTCCCCACGCGCGACCGGTGACGCCACCGTTTTGCTGCAAAGTAAACAATATGTCTACTATTGAACAACTAGGTCGACAAGTGAACATGTGCGAAGCGCCGCGCGTGCCTTCGGCACGCGCGGCGAGGGGTTAGCGGTGAGGGGCCAGGGGTCAGAGGTGGGTGCGAGCACGGAATGGATCTCGCAACGGCGCGGCGATGGACGACGGAGCCGTTTTTTCGTGCCGCCGCTAGAAGACAGACCTTTGTGCCCAAAGGCACAAAGGTCTGGGTGGATCTCTCGGGGCTGCCAACTGCTACTGCCTTCTGCCTTCTTGCTGACACACGCTCAAACCGTCAAAATAATCCGTGCGCGTGCCCATCTCTGACCCCTGACCCCTGGCCCCTCGCGCGTTAGCGCGCGCTTAATTTCCTACTTGATTATTCGCGCCGCACAGTGTTTGATAGTCGCCATGAGTCACGCATCCGGTACACGCCTTGTTCATGGAGGTATCCCCGCTCGCGGAAAAAGACCCGCGAGCGCCGCGCTTCCATGCCTCATCCTATCCCGCTAAATTCGTAGTTCATGATTTTTAAAACCTATCGTTTACGCGCTTTCCGGCTTTGAGTCCGGCGGCGATACTATGCTTTGTCTGAAATGCGATTGAAAGGGTGAACGAACATGAGTGCTGATAACGCTGGTCCTGATTCTGGCAAGATTCTGATTTTTGATACAACGCTGCGCGATGGCGAACAGTCGCCGGGCGCGAGCATGAACCGCGAAGAGAAGCTGCAGGTCGCCCGAGCCCTCACGCGGTTGAAGGTGGACATTATTGAAGCGGGCTTCCCGATCGCCTCGCCGGGAGATTTTGACGCGGTCAAAGCCATCGCCGAAGAGATCGACGGTCCGGTGATCTGCGGCCTGGCGCGCAGCCTGGAGAAGGACATCAAGGCCGCGGCCGGTGCCGTTGCCAACGCGAAGCGTCCGCGCATTCACGTCTTCCTGGCCACCAGCGCCATTCATCGCGAGTTCAAACTCAAGAAAGCGAAGGACGAAATCGTCAAGCAGGCGGTGAACTCCGTGAAAATGGCGCTCACGTATTGCAAGGACATTGAATTCAGCCCCGAAGACGCCAGCCGTACCGAGCCGGAATTTCTCTGCGAGGTCGTGCAGGCGGTGATCGAAGCAGGCGCGACGACCGTGAATATTCCCGACACCGTCGGCTACGCGGTGCCGGAAGAATACGGCCAATTGATTCACACGCTGAAAACCAAAGTGCCGAACATCGACAAAGCGGTGATCTCGACGCATTGCCACAACGATCTGGGCCTGGCGGTCTCCAACAGCCTTGCCGGCGTGCGCAACGGCGCGCGGCAGGTGGAATGCACGGTCAACGGTATCGGAGAACGCGCCGGCAACGCGGCGCTCGAAGAACTGGTCATGGCACTGCGCACGCGGCAGGATTTTTACAAGGGCTACTCAACGAATATCGACACGCGGCGCATTCTCCAGACGTCGCGCCTGGTTTCGAATCTGACCGGCATCCACGTTCAGCGCAACAAGGCCGTCGTCGGCGAAAACGCGTTCGCGCACGAATCGGGCATCCATCAGGACGGCATGCTCAAGGAACGTTCGACGTACGAGATCATGCATCCGGCGGACATCGGCCTGGAACAGTCGTCGCTGGTGATGGGCAAGCATTCCGGCAAGCACGCGTTCGGATCGCGCTTGAAGGAACTGGGCTACAATCTCCACGACGCAGAACTGGAACGCGCGTTCGATACGTTCAAGGTGCTGTGCGACAAGAAGAAGTCGATCTACGACGCCGATTTGCAGGCGATCGTGGAGGATCAACTCGATTCCACCACGCCGGCGTGGGAATTGGAACTGCTCCAGGTCTCCAGCGGCAATAAATCTGTGCCGACGGCCACGGTCTGTTTGAAGCGCGGCGACGAGCGTTTTCAGGATGCCGCGATTGGCGACGGCCCGATCGACGCGATGACACATGCGATCAACCGCCTCACCGGCGTGAAAGCCAAGCTTCTTGATTTCCAGGTCCACTCGATCACCGTCGGGCAGGAAGCGCAGGGCGAAGTCGACATGAAAGTCGAGATCGAAGGCACGGTCGTCCACGGACGCGGCGTCTCGACGGACATCATCGAAGCGTCCGCCAAAGCGTACGTGAACGCGATCTGCCGAGCGGCGGTGCGCTCCAGCAACAGGCCGGCGGAAGATATTCCGGTCCCGGGACGGCTGGCACCGAAACCGGTGTGAGGATTGTTGAGTGTTTAACGTTGAAAAAACTCGCCGCTTTAGCGGCGAGCTTTTTTATGCTGGGTGGCCCGGACCCTCGGGCCGGGTTGCGTCAGCAATAAGAAGCTCCAGGACGGAATCACCCCTGCCAAAAAACCATCCGACTTCAAAGCAATCCGGACAGACGTAATCGTTCCACGAACGCAACAACAGTCCTGGAGCTTCTTGTCGCGAGCGACCCGGCCCGAGGGGCCGGGCCACCCCTCGCGGGTTTGTCGTGCGATTTTTACAAACTCGATCCTTCTTTTACTTATCACTCCACCAGATCATCTTCGGATCCAGCTTCCATTCTCCGTTGAAGAATCCAGCGCAGAGGGCGCGGTTGGTGCTCGTGCCGTCATTGTCGCGCTTGTCGTCGAAGAGAATGAAATCCGGGACGAGGTCAAGCTTGTGATTCGACGAGACGCCGGCTCCGTACAGCATCCCGGCGCAGATGATCACCGACCGCGGGTGCTCAGGATTGGCCAGCGGGCTTGGGTAGAGATACATGAGACCCTTGCCTTCGAGCGGAACGGTTTTGCCGTCGATCACCGCGTTACCGTTTTTCACGGAGAACGGCAGCTTCGCGGCGCATTCGGCGTGAATTGTATTCTCCTGCTCTTCGCCGAAGAGGAAAAGATTCTTCGCAGCTTTGTCGGCGGCGGTCACCTCGGTATCGGCTTTGATCAGCGCGGGACTCTTTGAGAATTCTTTCCAGTCGGCGGCGAATTGATCGGCGTTGCGGCGGTTGGCGAGAACGGCTTGCGGCGTACCTTTCGTGCCGTACACAACCATGAAGGCGCTGCAGACCGCTTCGCGCACTGGGCCGCAAAGCTGCGGCGATTTGCGCAGGCCGTCGAGCTTCGCCGGCTCGAGTTTCCCCGCGATGCTGCGCTGCAGAACTTTCGCGTCGTCCTTCGTGAACGCAACTGCGCCGTCCTTGGTGGTCCACTCCAGCTCAATGGGCTGCAGTTCGCCGGTCGTCGCGGTGACGGCTACGTTGTTCTGCTTCGCGTATTCCAGGCGGAATGTCTTGAGGTGATTTTTTTCCGGAGTGGCCCCGCGCGTATGCGAGAGCAGCCACGCCACCGGCTCGGCACTGAACATGATCTCCAGTCCGTAACCGTGGCTGCCGGGACCGAGCTGCAATTTCACGTCGCAGCCGACTTCTTTCAGGCGCGCTTCCATGCGGTTGGATTCGGAAACGTTAATGATCGTGTCGTCGCGGCCGTGATAGAGGCGCAGCGGAATGTTGACGAAATTTTCGCACAGGCTGATCGGGTTGTCGGACTGGATAATCCATTGCTTGTACGGCGCAAACGTGTTCAGCGGTTTGAAATTCTGGAGCGGGCTGTCGGCGCGGCCGGCGAGCACGATTCCAGCGGCGAAGAGATCGGGATGGTGCGCGCCGATGGTGTAAACGCCCATGCCGCCCATTGAGTAGCCGTAGAGATAGATGCGATTTTCGTCGATGGGATAATGCTTGCGGACATCGGCGAGGACATCGAGCACGTCGGTCTCGCCGCAGGATTGGAAATCGGTGTTCGAACGGCCGAAGGGCAGCGCGAGGAAGCAATCGTTCTTCTCGAAGATCACGTCAAAGTCGGGCGCTTCGTCCCACCAATGCTGGCGGTCGTAATACGGCACGTAGCCGTGCAGGAACAACACGAGCGGATACTTCTTCCCGTCTTTAGGCGCCGCGAAGCTTCTGGGGACCTGGAGCTGATAGGGCTGCGCGCTCTCGTCGATCTCGCTCTGGTACGCTTTTTCGAAATACCCCGTCTTGCCTTCCCACGGATCGTTTCCGGCCTCTTCCGCTGTGGCGCAGCGCTTGGCGATTTCGAGGTACTGCACGATCGCGTCGCCGAGCTGCGGGGACGGCAGTTCGTCGTGGGTTTCGATCTTGTTCAGAAACTGGCCAGCCTTCTCCGCGTAAAGCGCCGCATTGGGGAACGGATGTCCGGCGCGCTGCGCACGCTCCTTCAGCGACTGGGTCAGTGCTTCGGCGGTGGCTTGCAGTCCAGGATAGTTGAACAGCGAGAGCGTTTTGGTGCCGAGCGTTTTCTCGCCGGACTTGATCTGCAGCGTCAGCGTGATCGATGGCGCCTTCGTCGACGGCACAGTGTACTGCGACTGCCAGAACGAGCGCGTGCCGAGCTCAGAGGCCGTGCGCGGGACGTCGCTGGGCACGGGATTGCCGTCGGGATCGACGATCGTTGGCGTGAGCAGGCCGAGATTCCACGGCACTGAGCCGAGGATGTACGCGGCCAGCGCAATTTTGTCGCCGGGTTTCACGAACGATTCCTTGGCGTTGAACGTCAGCGACCGAACCAGCACGGCTTCCGGTTGTGCTTCCTTCCCCTTCTCCGTCGGCAACACGAGAAGATCGCCGGCGGCCGGCTTGACTCCCGGCGGTCCGGTCTGGCGGATCGCGAATTGAAAATTGGTGATGTAACCCTGCCGCATGTTGGTCGCGACGCAGATTTCGTTCATGCCTTGGGCCAGATCAATCGTCGCTTCGCCCAGATCGGTCACCGGCGTGAACGGCTCCGGCTTGTCGATGCACAATTGTCCATTGAGAAAAACTTTGACCCCGCCGCAGCTGGCCACGGAGAGGCGCCGCCCTCCCGCATTCGGGCTGAAAATATGAACGCAGGAAAGCACAACGCCTTTCGAGAGCGCGTACTCGCGGAAGGTCACCGATCGCGCGGGCGCGATGTAGAGCGACCACTTGCCATCGCTTCCGGGAATCGCGTCGCCTTCGCGAACGTTCTTCGGCGCGGCAATCTTGTCGAACGGTTCCTTCAGCAACGGCGAGTTGAGCCACCACGTGATCAGGCCGTCGGCCGAGGGCTCACCCTTCAGCGCCGGAGCGAGGGCATCGGCCGGATCGTCAGCGCCATACACGAGCGAAATTGAACACAGCAGCGACAACGTGAGCGCGCAAAATCGGACCGGCAGACGGGTGGGCATGGCGTATCGGGTTCTCGGGCTCATTGGCGCGGGCAACTCTACACAATCTTGCAATAGGTGTACAGATTGATCGGGTGGCAGGTCATTCATTGTGCCATGGATGCGCAAATACTTGAGCGTAGCGAAAGTATTTGCTCATCCGTGCCGGAACACTTTGAAATGGGGGAACGCAACGTACGGATGAGCGGATTTCTTCGCTACGCTCAGAAATTCGCGCATCCATGGCACAACGTTACGCCTTGAAATACTCGAGCTTGCCGGCCAGCGCGGCGACCTGATCCTTGCCGTCGATCAGCTGGCCCAGCGCGTCCCATTCACCCTTGATCAGGGAATCGCGGGCGCCGCTCTTCATTTCGAACGTCGCGCTCGACGCGCCCCAGAAAACCTTGCCCTGCGTCAGATCGATCTTGACGACCGTCTTGGCGTCGGCGTTGACGGCCGCGGCCAGCTGCGCGATCTCGGCGGTCTTCATCTGGATGCAGGGAATGCCGAGCGTGGTGCAATTGCCGGCGAAAATTTCGGCGAAGCTTTCCGCGATCACGGCCTGCAGCCCGAATTTCTGAATCGCCTGCGGCGCGTGTTCGCGGGAGGAACCGCAGCCAAAGTTCTGGCCGGAGATCAGGATTTTCGCGCCCGCGTGCTTGGCTTCATTGAGCGGATGCGGCTTCTTCGCGCCCGACTTCTCAAAACGGACATCGTAGAAGAGGTACTCGCCGAGCCCATCAAACGTTACGCACTTCATGAAGCGCGCGGGGATGATGCGGTCGGTGTCGATGTCGTTGCCGGGAACGTTGACGGCGGTGCCTTCAACATGGGTGATCTTAGCCAGGGGCATGGTGTGTGTTTCCTTTCGTCAGAAGCTCATTCAATCATCGTGGATTCGCGGGAGAAGTCAACGTCTCCGATGTGCCATGGATGTGCGAGTTTCTGAGCGTAGCGAAGAAATTCGCTCATCCGTGCGTTACGCCCCGCAGTCGCAAAGCGTCTCTCACGGATGAGCGGCCACTTTCGCTTCGCTCAAGTGCCCGCACATCCATGGCACATCAGCTCAGTAGCGCGCTGATTGCCACCTTTTCCTCTTTGCGTTCCGCGCCAACTGTGCGGACGAGGCAGACGCCTTCGGCGACTTCGTTCCCACCGAGCACCAGCATGCGCTTGGCGCCTTCGTCCTCGGCGCTCTTGACCGCGTGCTTGAAGCGGCGTTGCGCGTAGTCGACGAGCACCACATGCCCCTTCTTGCGCAGCGCGGTCGCGATTTTGTTGGCGATCGCGAATTCCGCGGCGCTCATCGGATAAACCACGTCGTCGACCGCGCGCGGCAGGTTCGGGAGCATGCCACGTTCGCGGAGCAGTTCGATCAGGACGATGTCGCCGAAACCGAATCCGGCCATCGGCGTGGGCTTGCCGCCGAAGTGTTCAATCAGCCGGTCGTAACGCCCACCGCCGGCAATCGCGCGCGGCAGCGCGCCGCTGGTGTCGAACAATTCCCACACGGTGCCGGTGTAATACGACAGCCCGCGGATCATCGAGAGATCGATCTTCACCGCGCTGCCGATGCCGAACGATTCGCACATCGTCAGCAGTTCTTCCAGCGCCGCGACGCCGGGATTGGTCGCGGGGAATTCGGCTTTGACCTGGTCGATGCCGCGAATCGAAAGCAGCTTCAGGATGCGCTCGCAGGCATCCGCGTTGACGTTCGCCGCCAGCAGCAGTTCCCGAGTCGCTTCCGGTCCAATCTTGTCGAGCTTGTCGATGATCACGCAGACTTCACCGAAGTGATCGCCGTTGATGCCCAGCCCTTCCAGCGCGTGCTGCAGCAGCACGCGGTTGGAGACACGCAGTTCGACTTCGGTCTTCTCGGAGTCGATTTTGAATCCGACACTCTTTAGAAACGCAACCTGCGCGGCCATCAGTTCGGCTTCGGCGGCCACGTGCGCGAGGCCCACGATGTCCATGTTCCACTGAAAGTGCTCGCGGCCTCGGCCGCGCTGCATGCGTTCGTAGCGGAAGCACTGCGGAATCGCGAACCAGCGCGCCGGGAGTTTCTGCGCCGCACCGCGGGCCATGATCATGCGCGCGAGGCTGGGTGTGAGTTCCGGGCGGAGCGCGACACGGCGCTTGCCTTTGTCTTCAAAATTGTAGAGCTGGCTGGTGATCTCGTCGCCGGCCTTGCGCACGTAAAGCTGTTCGTGTTCGAGCACGCAGGCGTCGTATTCTTCAAAGCCAAATTGCGTCGCGATCGCGCGCCACTGGCCGAAGAGCCAGTTGCGGACGCGCATGTCTTCCGGATAGAAATCCCGCGCGCCTTTTACGGGTTGAAGTTCGATGGTCGAATCGGGTTCTGACACGTCTGTGTTCTCCTGCCGTTGATGGTCGCGCGATTGTAGCGAACTCACGTCCGCGCGCCAATGCTTGCTGCGCCGGGTCTGTGCGCGGTCGCACGTTGTGTCCGCGCGCTGTCCGGTTTAGATTCACGTCATGCCAACCTGCGACATCCTTTGTTTTGCACCGCACCCCGACGACGCAGAACTTTGCTGCGGCGGACTGCTGCTGAAAGCCATGCACGCGCGGAAGAAACTGGTAGTCGTCGACATCACCCGGGGCGAAATGGGCACGCGCGGCACGCCGGAAACGCGCCAGCGCGAAGCGGCGGCGGCAACGCGGATGCTGAAACTTTCCGCGCGCGAAAATCTCGGCCTGCCCGACGGCCATCTTCACGACGACGATACGTTGCGCACCGCGCTGGTCGATGCATTGCGCGAGCACCGGCCGAAAACGCTCCTGATTCCGCACTGGGAAGACCAGCACCCCGATCACGCGGCCGTGGGCCAGGCCGGCCTGTACGCGGCGTGGCTCTGCGGCGCGCCGCGCTACGCTCCGGAATCGGCGCACGGCGTCGCATCCAAAGGCGCGCTACCGTACCGCCCGCAACGCGTACTGCATTACAACAACCGCTACGGCATTCAGGCGGATCTGGTCATCGACATCACCGACGTGATGGAGGCGAAGCTGAAACTCGTCGCCTGTTTTCAGACTCAATTCGGCGCCGGCGGGGCGGGACAGGGACGCGCCAAGGAATTCAAAACCAGGCTGAGCAACCCGCGCTTCATGGATTGGCTGAAGGGCATGCATTCGTACTACGGCTACCAGGTCGGCGTCGATTTCGGCGAAGCGTACTGCGTGAAGGGGCCGCTGGGAATAAATGAGATTGGTGCGGTGTTATAGGAAAGTTCGGGATTTGGGAATCGGGAATCGGGAATCGACGTCGGCGGGAGTGATTCATGAAAATCGGCATTGCCTGTTACCCGACCTACGGCGGCTCGGGCGTGGTCGCCAGTGAACTGGGACTGGAGCTGGCTAAGCGCGGGCATGAAGTTCATGTGCTCAGTTACGCGCTGCCGTTCCGCCTGGAAGGATACACCGACCGGCTGTTCTATCATGAGATCGAAGTCGGCTCGTACCCGCTCTTCAAGTACCCCCCATTCACGCTGACGGCCGCGTGCAAGATGATCGAAATCGCCGAGACCCATCAGCTCGAGGTACTCCACGTTCACTACGCGGTGCCGTGGGCGGTGTGTGCGCATCTGGCGCGCGAAGTCATCGCGGAGACCTGCAAGCAACTGAAGATCGTCACTACGCTCCACGGTACGGACATCACGCTCGTGGGCAGCGACCCGCAATTCTTCAAGATGACGCGCTTCGGCATTCAGCGCAGCGACGGCGTCACGACCGTCTCGGAGTACCTGAAGAAAGAGACGATCAAAACCTTCAACGTCGAGCAGACGCCGATCGATGTCATCCATAATTTTGTGGACTCCGACCGCTTCCTGCCCAAGCGCGATGCCAATCCGTGCCAGCGCAAGAAGCTCGCGCCGAATGGCGAAAAGCTGCTGATCCACGTTTCGAATTTCCGGCCGGTGAAGAATATTCCCGACGTGGTCAAGACCTTCGCGCTGCTGCGCAAAGACCTGCGCTGTCGGCTCTTGATGGTCGGCGACGGCCCCGAACTGCCGCCCGCCCGCGCCCTCGCCAAGGAACTCGGCGTTGAAAAGGACGTGCTCTTCATGGGCAAGCAGCAGTCGGTGGAGAACATTCTGCCCTGCGCGGATCTGTTCCTGCTACCGTCGGCGTACGAAAGCTTCGGTCTGTCGGCGCTGGAAGCGATGAGCTGCGGGTTGCCGGTGCTGGCCAGCGAGATCGGCGGCCTGGGCGAAGTCGTCACGCCGGGCGTCGACGGTTGGCTGTGCCATGTCGGTGATTGTCAGTGCATGGCCGAACGCGCTTACGATCTGCTGATCAACGATGCCAAACTCGCCGCGTTTGGCGCAGCGGCGCGGAAGAAGGCACTCCAGTTCTCGCCAGAAAAGATCGTCTCGAAGTACGAAGCGGTGTACCAGCGCGTGCTGTCACAGAACCCGCGGGTCCCCGCGGGCAACTGCGTATAGACAGGTCAGATCTCGAAGTCGCTGGGCGCTTCAACGACGCGGCCGAAGTTGACTTTGTTCCACAGGCGTTCGTGGAAGAAATAGGCGCCGAGCTTGATGGTGGTGTCGAGCAATCCGATCTCCATCGCGAACTTGAATTCGTGCGTCGAGAAGTAGACCACTGCCGTCGTGATGATCGTAGCCCACAGGCGCCAACTGAGCGTCTTGGCGATGCTACGTGAGTGACTTTCCATTTCCGCTGACCCGTCCTTCTGCTCGAGTGGTCTCGTCGCGTGAAGTCCGACTGCTTCAAGATGACGCTGGCTGCGGACATTCCGCAGCCAGCGCTTTGTTTCTTTTTCGGTGGTACACCGACTTCCCACGCGCAGGACGCACACACAACCCCGCGCGTACACCCACCTCTGGCCCCTGACCCCTGACCCCCACTGGTTCGCTCGCGGCTGTTAGCGAGCGAACTGACCCCTCGCGCTTTAGCGCGCTTAAGCCGGGATGTCCTGGAAGAGCACCGTCGACAAGTAGCGTTCGCCGAAGTCCGGCAGGATGACGACGATCAGCTTGCCCTTGCTCTGCGGTTGCTGCGCGACCTTCAGCGCGGCGGCCACGGCGGCGCCGCAGGAGATGCCGCAGGTGATGCCTTCTTCCTTGTGGAGGCGCTTGGCCATCTCGATCGACTCTTCGTTCGTGACGGTGACGATTTCATCAACGAGGTTCAAGTCGAGGACATCGGGCTTGAAACCGGCGGCGATGCCCTGGATCTTGTGCGGGCCGGGCTTGATCGGTTCGCCATTGCGGATCTGCGTGAGCACCGGCGAATGAATCGGCTCAACGGCGATCGAGCGGATGGCCCGCTTCTTTTCCTGCTTGATGTAGCGCGTGACGCCTGTGATTGTGCCGCCCGTGCCGACGCCCGCGACGAGGATGTCGATCTTGCCGTCGGTGTCGTTCCAGATTTCAGGACCGGTGGTCTTGAAATGGATTTCCGGGTTGGCCGGGTTCTTGAACTGCTGCGGCATGAAATACTTCTTCGGATTGCTGGCGACGATTTCTTCGGCCTTGGCGATCGCGCCGGACATGCCCTTGGCGCCTTCGGTCAGAACCAGTTCCGCGCCGAACGCGCGCAGCATGCGGCGGCGTTCCTGCGACATGGTTTCCGGCATTGTCAGGATCAACGGGTAGCCGCGCGCGGCGCAGACATACGCCAGCGCAATGCCGGTATTGCCGGAAGTCGGCTCAACGACGGTGACGTCCTTGGAGCCCTTGGTGAGTTTGCCGTCGCGTTCGGCGGCCCAGATCATCGCGGCGCCGATGCGGCACTTCACGGAATACGCGGGGTTGCGGCCCTCGATTTTGCACACGACTTCCGCGCCCGTGCCGGCCGTGATCCGGTTCAGACGAACCAGCGGGGTGTTGCCGATGCTCATCGAATTGTCTTCGTAAATCTTGCTCATGCCAAAACCTCCTCGTTTTCCAATGCCACACTGCGCAGATAGCCAGTCGCCAATTTACCTGTGAATCGAGGCTCTAAGAAGTACGAGCCTTTCGAGCAATTCGCAACTCCATTTAGACTAGATGCTGAAATCCGGGACGCTCTGCCGCGACTCGCTACGTTTGCGCATTTCCGCCAGCGTAATTGCGTCGACCACGCTGGCCGTCGCGCGGTCGACTTCATCCCACACATCCTGAAACGGATCGTTCCCCTTCTTGGTACGGGCGCGCGCCGCCGGATCGGGTGGCGCGCCTTCGATCGCGCGCCAGATGTCGCCGATCGAAATTTCATGCGGCGGCCGGGCAAGCCGATGCCCGCCAACCGGTCCGCGCTGACTGACGATCAGCCCCGCGCGCCGGAGCTCAACGACGATGGCCTCGAGAAACTTCTCCGGTATGCGCTGCTGCCGCGCGATCTCTGCCGTGCGCGCGCTCTCGGGCCGGTCGGCGCGGATCGCCAGTTCCAGCATCGCGTGCAGGGCGTAATCGAGTTTCTGAGAGACGCGCATTTTGAATTCCTACAAACCCTATAGGGAATATAATACATATTTGTATATTGAGTCAAGTGTGGAACTTACATACCACGCGCCTTTTTCACGAGCTTGTCCAGCGCGGCCAGCGCCTGAATCGGCGTCAGCGTATCAGGAGCTGTCTCGCGGATTTCATCCAAGAGCGCTTTAACGTCCGAATCGATGTCCTCAGTCTCGGGCTCAAAGAGTTGCAACTGGCCGTCAGTCTTGGTCGGCGCACGTTTGCGACTTTTGGATTTCTTCCCGCTGCCTCCGCTGAGCAACTGCGCGCCGTCGTCGGTCAGATTGTCGACGCGGTGGCTGGATTCGAATTCCAGCGACCGCAAAATCGCGCGGGCGCGTTCGAGCAGCGATTCGGGCAGCCCCGCCAAGCGCGCTGCGTGAATACCGAAGCTCCGTTCGCTCGGGCCGGGAACGATGCGGTGGAGGAACGTGATCTCGCCCTGCCACTCTTTCACCGCCGCCGACGCGTTGCGTACGCGCGGGAGTTCTTCCTCCAGCGCGCTGAGTTCGTGGTAATGCGTGGCGAAGAGCGTGCGCGGCGTCGCTTCGCGTTCGTGCAGATGTTCGACCAGAGCCCACGCCAGACTCACGCCGTCGTAGGTGCTCGTGCCGCGGCCGACTTCATCGAGAATCACCAGCGAGCGGCTCGTGCACGCGGAGAGAATTTCGGCGACCTCCGTCATCTCCACCATGAACGTGCTGCGTCCGCCGGCCAGGTCATCAGCTGCGCCGACGCGCGTGAAGATGCGGTCGACAAGTCCCACTTCCGCCGCTTCCGCCGGAACAAAGCCGCCCATCTGCGCGAGGATCACGCACAGCGCCGTGGCGCGGATGTACGTCGATTTACCGGCCATGTTCGGTCCGGTCAGCAGGAGAATCTGCGGATCGCGCTTGTCGCCGTTGCCGTTGGGCGCGGTAGTGCCGTCGCGGCGGATCGGCGCGGACAGTCCCAGATCGTTGGGCACGAGTTCGCCCTTGGGCAATGTTTCCTCGAGCACCGGGTGGCGCATCTGATCGAACGCGACGCGGCCGGAATTGGAAAGCACCGGCCGGACGTGCCCGCGTTTCTGCGCGACTTCGCCGAGCGAACAGAGCGCATCGAGTTCCGCCAGCGCGTGTCCGGCCGAGAGCAGCCGCACCGCCGATTCGGCGACTGATTCACGCAGCGCGAGAAACAGCTTCTGCTCCAGCACGCGGATTTTCTCTTCAGCGCCGAGCACTTCGGCTTCGCGTTCCTTCAGTTCCGGCGTGGTGTAGCGCTCGGCGTTGGTCAGCGTCTGCCGGCGTTCGTAATCTTTCGGCACGAGTTTGGAATTTGCGCGCGAGATTTCGATGTAGTAGCCAAAGACGCGGTTGTAGCCGACTTTGAGACTGCCGATCCCCGAGCGTTCCGCCTCCTGGGTTTCGAACTGCGCGATCCAATCTTTGCCGCCGGTGGAGATCGCCTGCAGCCGATCGAGTTCCCTGTCGACGCCAGCCTTCATCAGCCCGCCTTCGGTGATGACATTCGAGCAGTCGTCGCGCAGGGACTGGGCGATGTACTTCGCGACCGGATCGAATCCCGTCAGCGCGTCGCGAATATCCGCAAGGACCGCCGGACAGCCTTTCACTCCGCCGAGCGGCAGCGTGGCCGACGGCTTCGGCGCGGATTCGGAACCCGCTTCGAGCAGCGGTGTGGTGTCGATTGCGCTGAGCTTGGCGTGGAGTTTGGGCGTGAGTTCGAGCGTGTCTTTCAGCGCAATCAGGTCGCGCGGCGTCGCCCGATTGGCCGACAACCGCGCCGCGATGCGCTCCAGATCGGAGAGCGACTTCAGCATCGCGCGCAGGTCTTCGCGCAGTTCGGTCCGTTCGACCAGTGCCGCGACGGAATCCTGCCGCGCAATGAGCGCTTTCAAATCGCGCAGCGGGCGGATCATCCATTCGCGCAGACAGCGGCTGCCCGGCGCGGTGCAGGTGCGGTCGATGGCCCAGAGTAGAGAACCTTCGACGCTGCGATTGCGCATCGTTTCGGTGAGCTCCAGGCTGCGGATCACCGCGTCGCCGAGCATCAGAAAGTTCTCGGGATCGAACGGCTGCGGCGGCGAGAGCAGCACCTTGCCGCCGGGATGCGTCTCGTCGATGTACCCGGTCAGCGCGCCGGCCGCGGAGAGCGCCAGCGGCAGTTCCTTGCACAGACGTTTGAGCGTCGCGGCTCGCGCCGATTCGCGACCGCTTTCGCTGAAGCGCGCGATCACGCCCGCGTGGGCTTCGCGTGCCGAATATGCGGCGGGCTTCAGCCGCGACGTGGCAATGTCGCCGAGCAGTCCTTCGTGAAACGGCAGCGGAGTTGCCTGCCCGTTGGGAAGTGGCGGATCTTCCGGCAACAGAATCTCCGAGGGCGAAAGTCGCGCAAATTCCGAACGCAGCGCCGCTTCGCCTTCGAGTTCCTGAACGTGAATGCAACCGGAGGCCAGATCGACGGAGGCGACTCCGAAGCGCACCGCATCGCCGCGCGAAGGTTCGCTCGTGTGCGTTGAGGGCAGAATCGCGACGAGGCGATTGGCTTTCTTGGCGTCGAGCAGGTTTTCTTCCAGCACCGTGCCCGGCGTGACCACGCGCGTGATTTCGCGGCGGACGAGGCCCTTGGCTTCCGACGAATCCTGCGTCTGGTCGCAGACCGCGACGGAAAATCCCATCCGCAGCAGACGCGCGAGGTACTGTTCGGCCGTGTGCGCCGGCACGCCGGCCATGGGAATCGGATCGACACCCTTGTTGCGCGAGGTCAGCGTGAGACCCAGCACGCGCGAGATCGTTTTCGCATCGTCGTAGAACAGTTCGAAAAAATCGCCGACGCGGAAGAAGAGCAGATGCTTGGGGTAACGCGCCTTCGCCGCCAGGTACTGCTTCATCACCGGCGTGTCGTTAGGGCCACCCTTGTCGGCAGGCTTGGTATTTTCGCTCATTTTCGGGGCGGATTATCCGGGTGTGTTGGGTGTGGCGCAAATTGGATTTTGGAGTTTTTGTCTCGCGCAAATACGCAAAGGCGCAAAGAACGGAAGTGTGGTGTTAATTGTCCATCAATATCGCCGCGATGCCGTGGTCGCGTTGCAGCTCGTAAAGTTCCAGCTCGAGCTTGCTCATTTCGGAGAGGATCAGGCGGCGGAGGTTGTTGTGTTTGAGCTGCTGCGTTTCGGCGGCCTGGATCCGCGCGGCGTTGCCCGATGCGACGGCGGCGGTCAGCTCGTCGGCGATCTCCTTGAGGAGCGCGTCTTCGGCCAATAGTTCTGCGACGAGGATCTGGTTCATGCGTTCCCTGCTGATTCGATGTTCGTAAAATTAGCGTAGGGCGTTTTACAGCGCAGGCAATAGGAGTGGTGTTTAAAATTTTGCGTCAAGCGGGTGAGCGTTCCAATAAAATGAGACGGCGCGAGGTTTTGAGGCCTCGCGCCGTTTTCGTACATTCTTTACATTGAACTTAGCGTGCGTCCTTCGGTTCCGACGGCGGATTCGGGTTCAGAATCGCGCCGGGGGCCATCGCCTTCAGGCTGAGGCCGATCTTGCGTTCCACAGGATCGACGTTCAGGACCTTCAGGTCCAGCTTCTGACCGGGCTGCACGATCTCTTCGGGCTTCTCGACCTTTCCTTCGGACATTTCGGAAATGTGGAGCAGGCCTTCGAGGTTCTTGTCGATTTCGACGAACGCGCCGAAGCTGGTCAGCTTCGTCACTTCGCCGTGGACCACATCGCCGGCGTGGAAGCGGCCGGGGATGTCCGTCGCCCACGGATCGTCGGCCAGCTGCTTCAGGCCGAGCGCCACCCGCTTGCGTTCCTTGTCGACGCTCAGGACGACCGCTTCAACTTCGTCGCCCTTCTTCAGCATGGCGCTGGGGTGAGTGACTTTCTTCGTCCAGCTCATGTCGGAGACATGCAGCAGGCCGTCGATGCCCTCTTCCAGTTCCACGAACGCGCCGTAGGTGGTCATGTTGCGGACCTTGCCCTTGATCTTCGTGCCCGGCGGGTAGCGTTCTTCGACGTGCGTCCACGGATTGGCTTCGGCCTGCTTCATGCCCAGGCTGATTTCCTGCTTTTCCGTGTTGATGTCGAGGACCACCACTTCCACCTGCTGGCTGAGCGTGACCAGTTCGTTCGGGTGCTGAATGCTGCGCGTCCACGACATCTCGGAAATGTGGACGAGGCCTTCGACGCCCGGCTCCAACTTCACAAACGCGCCGTACGGCATGATGTTGACGACTTCGCCCGTCACGCGGCTGCCAATCGGGTACTTGGTGCTCGCCTGCGACCAGGGATTGGGCGTCAGCTGCTTCATGCCCAGGCTGATGCGTTCGCGCTGCAGATCGAACTCGAGAACCTTGACTTCAACGGTCTGATCGACCTTGAGCATTTCACCGGGATGCTGGATGCGGCCCCAGGACATGTCGGTGATGTGCAGCAGGCCGTCGATGCCGCCGAGGTCGATGAACGCGCCGAACTCGGTGATGTTCTTGACCACGCCACGGCGGACTTCGCCGCGCTGAATCGTGGTGAGCAGGTCCTTCTTCATCTTGTCGCGCTCTTCTTCGAGCATCTTGCGGCGGGACAGGACGATGTTGCGGCGTTCTTCGTCGATCTTGATGATCTTGCATTCCAACTCGCGGCCGATCCAGTCGCCCGGGTCGCCCACGCGGCGGATGTCGATCTGGCTGGCCGGCAGGAAGACGTGCACGCCGATGTCGACGAGCAGGCCACCCTTGATCTTGCGCACGGCTTTGCCTTTGACGACGTCGCCGACCTTGTAGGCCTCCATGACCCGTTCCCAGCCACGGATGCGGTCGGCCTTCTTCTTGGAGAGCACCACGAGACCGGATTCGTCTTCGATCTGGTCGAGGTAGACTTCCAGTTCGACGCCCGGTTCGATATCGTCGAGCGATTCGAATTCTGCTTTGGGGATGAAACCTTCGGACTTGTAACCAATGTCGACGACGATGTCGTCACCGGCGACGCGGACGACGCGACCCTTGATGATTGCGCCCTGTGTGAAATTGGCGACGGATTCAACGGCCGTGTCGTTGTACGTGGTGCCGTCACCGAGTTCCTTCATGCATTCGGCGACTTCGGCATCGAGTTCGGCGGTGCCGACTCCGATGTCCAATGTGCTGAAACGTTTGACCATTTAAAAAGACCTTCCCGGCGGAATCGTTCCGCTCTCGAGCTCATTCGAAGTGGGTGTGAATTGAATGATGCGCGAGCGCCTTCCCTGTGTGGATAGGAGGCGTGCGACGATAAGTTCCACCTGTGTAATGCTTAGACTTAAACGAAGCCCAAGACCAGACTTTGACTAAAACGCAAACTCAGGCGCCGAGCCCAACGCTCGACAAAAGGCTGAAATTTGCACGAAGGGGAAAGCTTACCTCGGGAGAAATTGTTGTGAAAGTGGAAGTTCGAGCAATTTTCTACCCTGCCCGCTGCGCGGCCACCGCTTCGGCGGTGCCGGTTTTTTGGGTGAACAGGGAGACGGCGATCAAGGTGATGAAGCCCAGCGGCACGGTGACAATCGCCGGCTGGCTGAAGGGGACGATCGCCTTCGCGGGGTCCCAGCCGTAGACGGTGTAGGCCTGGGCGCTCAGGAAAATCCAGAGCAGCGAAGAGAGCATCCCGACCAGGATCGCCACGGTGATGCCCTGCTTGGTCGTGCGCTTCCAGAAAAGCACCATCACCAGCGAGGGCAAATTGGCTGACGCGGCGACGTTGAAGGCCCAGCCGACCAGGAAGCTGGTGTTCATCGTTTCGAAGACGACGCCCAGGGCCATCGCTACAATACCGACAACCACGGCGACCATTTTCCCGGCGCGGACTTTGCCGTCGTCGTTCAGTTCCAGTTGCATGTAGTTGGTCAAGATGTCGTGCGCGACGGCGCCGCTGGCGGCCATGATCAGGCCGCTGACGGTGCCCAGCACTGTAGTGAAGGCGATCGCGGAGACGATTGCGAAGAGCAGGCTGCCGAAGCTCTTGGCCAGCAGCGGCGCGGCCATGTTGGTGTTGGTGACGTCGAGTGTCCCGCTGGTCATCGCACCGAGGCCGAGATAGAGCGTGAGAATGTAGAAGAAGCCGATGCTGGCGATGCCGACCACGGTGCTCTTGCGCGCGCTGGCCTGATCCTTGACCGTGTAGTAGCGGATGAGAATGTGCGGCAGCGAGGCGGTGCCGAGGAAGAGCGCGAGCATCAGCGAGAGGAAGTCGAGTTTGTCGGTGAACTTGGGGCTTTTGATGCCTTTGAACGTGGAACTGTTGCCGGGCATCAAAACTTCTGCTCCGGAGGTGGGCTTCTGGTAGTAGACGACAGTTTTGCCGTCGGCTTCCTGAATGGTATCAGTGCCCCAGAGAATGACTTCGCTGTCCTGCAGGGTCTGGAAAAACTCGAGCGGGCCGAGGCTTCCGGTTTCGGTTTTGCCGCCGGGAAGTTTGCTGATGTTGCCGACGGTGTAGAGCGTCGCTTCGTCAGGTCCTTTGCCCAGCGGCTTGCCGTTGATCATTTGCTTGGAGCCGGCGGCTTTGGCTGTGGTCACGACTTGAGTTTCAGAGAGCGTGCCATTCGGGCCTTTGCGCCAGATAGCGATGTTGCCGTCGGCTTCTTTGAAGCGGACGTAGGGCTTGTCTTTCCACGGGCCGTCGGCGGGAAGTTCAGTGACGCCGGCGGGGAGGACTTCCGCGGCGGGGAGAATTCGGAACGTGTGGAAGGGCTGCTCCGCCGTGCCGGGATGCGTGGTCAGGCCGCGGTTGAGGATCATCACCGTCAGGATCGAGCAGAAGACGACCAGCAGCGAACCTTTGATGAACTGAACGTACGTCGTCGAGACCATGCCGGCGGTGACGACGATCAGCGTGACGACCACGCCGACGATCAGCACGCCGTAGATGTGCTCCAAGCCCAGCAGCGGTTTGATCAGCGCTCCGGCGCCGACCATTTGCGGAATCAGGTAGACAATGCTGACGGCCAGCGTGCTGATCGCGGCCGTGAGCTTGATGCCGCGCGAATGGAACTTGCTGTCGAGAGCGTCGGCGAAGGTGAAGCGGCCCATGCGCTTCAGCGGTTCGGCGACGACAAAGAGCGCCACGATCCAGCCGGCGAGGAAGCCGATCGAATACAGGAAGCCGTCGTAGCCGTAGAAAGCGATCATGCCGCAGATGCCGAGGAAGGATGCTGCGGACAAGTAGTCTCCGGCGAAGGCCACGCCGTTGACGAACCAGTGGATACCGCCGCCGGCCGCGTAGTAGGCCTTGGCGGATTTGGCCTTCGATCCGAGATAGAAACTTAAGATCAGGACCGAGCCGACGAAGGCCGCGAAGATCGAGAAGGTGAAGGAGGAGAATTCGTAGATCATGGTTTCGCGGCGTCCTCCGTCTTGCTGGCGCGGCAGAGGAACATGTAGATCGCGGCGAGGACGAGGGCGGCGAGAATCAGCGCCATGCCGTAGAGGATCGCGAGGTTGATCCCGCCGAAGGGCCGGGAGGCCATCAGATCGCGGTTGAAGGCGTTGAGGTACATGAAGCCGCCGTAAAAGGCGAGGTAGATCACAAACAGGATCAGCCCGTAGAACGCGTTGCGGGCGATGGTGCCCGCGTTTTCAGACGTATCGGGCTGCGGAGCGTCTTTGGAATCGAAACTGGCCATAAAGCACGGACCTCGTGGGTTGATTAGAGTGGGGAGTAGATAGTGTGCTACCGATTTTGAGTCAAGGTCTATTGCGGAATGGATCAGGTACGGGATTCGGGATTGGGGAGTCGGGATTCGTTTTCCAGCGGACAATGTTACGGAATGTTACCGAATGTTACATCGAAACAGGGGTGCACCATAGGTGCTGCGTGCGATGTGCGACAGACCGAGACGGCGGGGTGACTGACCCTCGCCACAATTCGCGAGATGATTACGGTACGGCCAGGTGTCCCCATGATTTCAGCTCTCGCAGAAGCGCCGATTTCTTGCGCTGATGGGACTGCATGCGCTGCAGAATCTCATCGAGCGTGCGGATTGCTGCGAGGATGTGCGGACCCTTGTTGAGCATGACGCATTCCGCGCGTTCGCCCATGGCCGCATCGGTCACTTCCGAACGCGAGGGACGCCCCGACTTCGCCATTGATTCCAGCACCTGCGTTGCCCAAACCACCGGCATATGCGCGGCTTCGCAAATCCATAGGATTTCTTCCTGCACTTCAGCGAGTCGTTCAAAACCGCATTCCACCGCCAGGTCGCCGCGGGCAATCATCACACCGGCGGTGGAACTGTGCATGGCGGCCTGCAGCAGTTCCGGAAGCGCTTCGAAGGCACGGCGTGTTTCGATTTTCAAAATGATACCGGGTTGATGTCCCATCTCGTGAAGCCGGTGTTGCAAATCCAGGATATCCTCTGCGCGCTCAATGAAGGACATTCCGATGAGGTCGGCGTGTTCGGCCACAAACGGAAGATGGGCGAGTTCGCTCTCGGTCAGCGCGTGGAGGGAGAGGCGGCTGTCAGGAAGGTTGATTCCCTTGTCGCTGTACAATTTTGCCGTCGCGCCCGACAAGACCTGAATCTTAACCCGCAATTCATCTGCGTTCGCCTCTGTGATAACACCGCCGATCTTGCCGTCGTCAAACCAGATCGCTTCACCGGGCTTGACGCTGTCGAACACTTCAGGCAGCGTGCATGGCACACGCGCCGGCTGGATTACGCGGCCGCCGGCATCCAACTCCGCTGGCTTTCCGGGATCCTGCGAGCGCATGAGCACCAGCGGATCGCCGGCGCGCAGCGTTAAGAACGGTTCGAAAGGAATCGCGGCGCCGATCTCCGCCGTGAGCGTATCGAGTACGTGCGTGGTGGAGCTCAAATGGAGTTTCAATCCAGGACGGACGTAGAATGTGCGCGTCGCTTCAGCCCAACGTCCCGAAGTGGCAATGCCTACGACGTTCAAGCTGCGCCTGGCGCCGCGGCAATCGGAAAACCAGAGAACATCGCCGGGTTTGAGTTTCTCAATAAACGCAGCTGGAAGAGGCAGATGTGCATCGGCGTCAGGGAGGGATCCGGTGTAGTCGGATTTAAAGAGCCACACCCGCGACGGTGAAATCACCCGCCCCAGTTCATCGCGTTTTGGCCGGCACTTTACGACGGGCAGCGCATGAATGGATCCCGTTCGCAATTTGGGTCCGGCCAGATCCATCAATATTTTGCAGGTACGGCCGGTTTCCCGCTCTGCCGCGCGAAGATTGTCGATCATACCTTTCCAGGAGGCTGCATCGTCATGGGCGCAATTAATACGCATACAGTCCATGCCGGCTTCCACCAGACTGCGCACCAGCTTCGCATCAGTCGCCGCGTCCTCGGGCATCGTCACCATGATTCGAACAGGATGTCCGGGCCGAGAAGGTCCAAAGAGCGCATCGGTATGACTTTCAAGAAGCGAAGCTCCGTCTCCAAATCGAACCATCTGCGAACCACTCATACGTTCCTGGAACTCGCGGTGGGCCAGCTGATGAAGCGTACGCATCACGGCGCTGAACGTTGCAATGACGTGGCCCTCGGAACGACCCAATGAGGAGAGGCCGAGGTGTGCCAGTTTGGGCTGACAGGATCGCAGATCGTGGCGGCGCAATTCGAGGTAATGCCGCAGATTTACCACACTCTTCTCCCATGCCTGATGTGCCGCGACTTTCACAGCGTGATCGCCACCGCGGACCATCGCATCATAGATGGATCCCAATGTGGTTATCAATTCGCGGACTTCCTTCAAATCACTCTCCGTGTGCCGCGAGTGCAGTTCAGAAGTGGCCATAGTTTGCTCCTCATATCGTTTGGCTTGCATCGATGGTTGCTCCACCGTTGAAAACGGAGCAACGTTCATACCCAAAGTCTTGCTCATGAGTTCTTAATAAAATCAGTCGGAATTCATTTAAAGTCAGAAGAAATGGGCTTCAAAAATGACACGATCTCAAATGTGTCTCTGGCGATTCGCAATTACAAATATGCTGTTCCAATTCCTGATATTGGCTGGGCTAAGTGATCCCATAGGTCATTATTGAACAGGGGTGGAGGTGGTGTAGGCTCTGTTATGAATGTCTCCCGGGTGCGTGCGATGAGCGACAAGCGAAGACGGCGGTGGTTTCAGTTGCATCTCTCGACATGCGTCGTGTTGATGTTTGTTGCGGCGTGGCTGGTTTGGGCGAATGTGGAGCCGCGGCATATCCTTCGCGACTTGCCGGGGTTTATTCCGCCGCTCGAACCGCTTTTTGAATTGCGCCAGGGGTGGCCGTTTGCCTTCAGGATTGGGGAGGACAGCAATCATTATTTTCCTCTTGCCGCAGTCGGCGATGGATGCGTGGCGCTGTTGATGTTGGCGTTTGTGGCGAGGCTCTGGGAGTACTTGATTGGGAAGTGTGAGCAGGCGGACGTCACGCCTGCTCGAGAGGCTCCTGTACGCGTGGAGTAACGGTGACCGTGCGAAAAGGGTTTGCGAGTGGGTAACGCGCCGAGTCAGGACACACCCGGGAACGAATCCCGTTGGCGCTGAGAACCGCGCTGCATAAGCCCTGGTCACTGTGGTCAAGCCGGTTGCAAGTCGGAGGATCGAATGGCGGCGCGCGGCACAGGGTTGGGTTCAAGCGCGTTGAGGGGTGCTTGCGCTGCGGCTTGGGCGCTGTCGAGAACGGGCGGCGCGTTACCGCTTACCCCGCTCTCCCCTTCGACAAGCTCAGGGTCGCGTCGGACCTCTCGTTCAAGGGGAGAGGGGAATGCGGCGGCGTCGCTTGGGGAGTCGGGAGTTGCTTCAGAGTTGGAGAGCTCCGCTTGCGAGAGATTGGCGAGGTCTTCGTTCTGGAGTTTGCGCGGGGTCGTTAGTTTCGCGTTGAAGCCGAGCAGGTCGTAGAAGCGTTGCGCGTAATGGAGGAGTTGCGCGGCGCAGATTCTGCGGTCTTGATCTTTCACGCCGTGCTTGACCATCACGTAGCGCAGGTGCTGCGTGGCTTCGAGGCCGCCTTCGACGAGGTTGTGCGCGGTGGATTGAACTTGAGTGCTGAGGCCGGCCATCATTTCGCCGACTTCGCGATCGAGAGCTTCCTGGAATTCGGGGATCTGTTTCCAGCGGCAGAGCGTTTGTCGGCAGATGCCGAGATCGTTGGCAACAATGGTGGTGCTCAGGCCCATCGCGAGGAGGCCGACGGCGCGGTGCTGGTTGGGGTTTAGTGGCATGGTCTTTTGTCTCCTGTTGCAAGAGGGGTTTTACGGAGTCATTGGTCATTGGGCATTGGTCATTTTTCATTTACGAGGGGCGGATGGCGGGGCGTGGTTGGGATGCGGGGCGGACCGCGGCTGACTTCGGCTCGCGGGGAACGAGAGATTGGTGATTGGGTCGTTGCGATTGCAATTCGGATCATCGGGATTCTCTTGGAATTTGGACGTTGGAGTGTGCCACTGGTGGCTTGTCCACCAGTGCCGCGCTCGCGGAACCAAGTGGATGGTTCGTGAGAGGTTGAGTGCGCGCGGGGCGCGTGGCTATTGACGGGCGCTACGCGCGATCGGTGGCGCTTCGGACGGGCGAGCTTTGTTTGCGAGGTCGGCACTGGTGGCTTTACGGCCAGCCACCAGTGGCACACAACTGCGGGCCAAATTGCAAACGCGGCGCGTCTCTCGCCCGTTCGACATGCTC
>JBBRPR010000064.1:0-45342 GCA_038227875.1 Planctomycetota bacterium | reverse complement strand
TTCAGTCCGTTGTTCGTGACGGTGTAGGCGGAGATCACGGCCGGCAGACCTGTGGGCGTGGAGTTCGGATCAAACGGCGACGAACCGAGGAACTTTTCGAGATCGTCGGGGAAGCCATCGCCATCGGAATCGGCGAAGTTACCGACCGGCGACGGGAAGACGGTTACCGTGACTGTGCCGGTGACAGATAGGCCATAGATATTAGTCGCTGTGGCTGTCACCGTATACGTTCCCACCGCTGTGTAGGTGTGCGAGGGAGTGGGGCCAGTACCGGTCGTGCCATCACCGAAATTCCACGTGAACGTCAGTGGACTTGCGTTCGGATCGGAGACGCCAAACGAGAACAGGATCGACTGGCCAAGCGCAACGGAGCTCGGTGTGGCCGTTACGGCTGAAGTAACAACGGGTGCCGCAACATACTGCACGAATACCGTGCTGTAGATCGTGTCGGATCCGTTAGTCGCGCTGACTTGGATCGCATAGGTGCCGATGGTTGACAGCGACAGCGTGACGTTGTTGGTCAGGAACCTGCCCTGGTAAGCCGTGAACGGTGATACAGGCGATGTCGCGGCGGTTTGTTGCGTGGCATAGCCGTTCGCCCCGGGCGTAAAAGTCACTGTCCCACCGGCAGGACCGCTGATTAGCGACCATGCAAATGTGTAGGTCAGCGGCGGAGCGGACGTATTGAGATCCCAAATTTCGATTTGCGCGTTGGCAGTCCCAGTCGTTGTTGTAGTGGGCGGCGCGGGAGGAATCGTCACCGGCGGCGGATTGACGGCTGTGGTTAGCAGCGGTTTGCCCGTAACCAGTGGCGGAGCCGTAAACGTAAACGAGCCTGTACCCGCAGCAGCATTGGCAGCCACTGAGAGCGTGATGCTGACATCGGGAACAACAGCCGTTACCACGGACGCGCCGGTAAGGCCAGGGCCAATGACGACAAGGTCACCAACCGCGACGTTCCCCGTATCCGTTGTAGTGATAATCGTGCTGCCAGAAGTCGATGTTCCCGAGATTGTGAACGTCGGTCCGTTGAAGAAGAACGTGCCGACGCCGGCGCCGAAGCCTGCATTCGCCGACAGAGTGATGCTCACGTTTGGAACGACGGCTGTCACCGTTGAACCTGCGACAACTCCGGGACCGGCAACGATCACATCGCCGACATTGACATTGTTGGTATTCGTGGTCGTGATCACATTCGTGCCGATCACCGACGTACCAAAGACCGGACCAGGCTGGGGCAGTGGGTAGGTGCGAGCGACCTGGCTCAACAACGCGTCTTGTTGTGCCGCGGTCAAATTTGAAATGATGATCGGCACGAGCGCAAATTCGTAAGCGCCCATATCAGCCACGCCATTGATCGTGCGCGGATTTCCGAGAATGTCCGTAGCCGGCGCGCCGACATTGGAACCCGAATCGATACACGGGCTGCGGTTGCCGATCGTGAAGTTCAACTTAAATCCGTCGTCGGTGGTCCGAAACCCACCATCGGGTCCCGCCGGAACTCCCGGGTTGACGAAGAGTGGATTCAACGAAATGTTGCCTACGCCGGCGTAACCGGTGCCTTGTACGTCCGAATACGTGACGTTTTCCGCCGCGTTGTCGATGGCCGGATTCGCCAATGGCGAGTTCCCCCAGACGATCGTATTCAGAACTGTGACGCTACCGGTGAAGATGGAAATGGCCGAGCCTGTCCCGGACGCCGAATTGCCGAAGATCGTACAGTTGGTGATGACCGCCGCGCCTGCGCCATGCTGACGGATCGCGCCGCCGTTGACCGCCGTATTGTAGCTGAAGACGCAGTTGACGATCGTTTCAGTGCCGGGATTGAGGTTGCGAACACCGCCACCATTGAGCCCGCTGGAATTGGCATTGAAGACGCAGTTGGTTATGGTCTGCGCGCCGGCATTGTCGATTCCGCCGCCTTCTTGCGATGAAGCACTGTTAGAAAGGAAATCGACATTGGTCAATGCGCTCGCGCCACTGAAGCGCGCGCCACCGCCGCGCTTGGCGGTGTTGCCCTGAAAGACACAGTTAGTGGCAGTCACCGCACCCGCGATGGCGTCCAACCCGCCGCCATCCTGGCCCGCAGTATTGGAGGCGAGCGTTGTGCCGGTGAGGGTGATGGCAGCGCTGCTGCAAATACCTCCACCCAATCCGCCGGGCGACGTCGCCTGATTTCCACCCAAACCGCAAAGTGACACAGTCACCGGGGCAGCGGTAAAGAGTCCCCCGCCCTGATTCGTTGCCGTATTTCCAGAAAAGGTGGAACGATTGATCGTTGCCTGAGCTTCTGCATCGGCTCCGCCTCCCACCAAAGCGCTGTTGGTATTGAAGATGCATCCATCCACCAGCGACCCGGCAGATCCAGCGGCCAGACGCAACCCTCCGCCGTTGCCACCACTTGCAGCGTTTGACGTAAAAATCACACTGGTCAAAGAGGACAAGACAGATGTGTTCATACCACCTGCAACGGGCGCGCGATTGGAGCTAAATGTACAGTTCTTCAGAGTGGTGGCACCCGCTTGTGCATCCAGACCGCCTGCGATCGTCGTGGCATTGTTAGACGTAAACGTGGAGTTAGTGAATAGCGTAGCGGAGTGGGCAATGACACCCGCTCCATCCGGGGCGCTGTTCGTGTCGAATTTGCATTTGTCGAACGAAACGGTCGCGGTGCCGGCTTGGATTTCCACGCCACCGCCCTCAGTTGTGGCAATATTCGAGGTGATGAGGAGATTGACCAACGTAGGATTGGAATTGGCGCCGATGAGCATACCGCCGCCAGTTTGATCGATGGCCGCAAGACCATTGGCGTTGCCATTTGTAATTGTGAAACCATCCAGGATTGCAGTCGTGTTGGTGTTGGGCAGGACCTGAACGACGTGATGGGAGTTGAATCCGGGTGCTCCAATCAATCCGCTTAGGACAGTGGCATTGAGGACGAAATCACGGAATGCCAGATTGAAAGTCGCAGGTTCGTTTCCCGCAAAACCGCCGTAAACCGCAATACCATTGACCAGAAAGAAGCTAGCATTGAAATCGCCCACGGCGGTTGGGAGATAGGTTCCTTTGGCAACCCAAATCATGTCGCCAGGCGCGGCAGTCGTTAACGCTGTTTGCAGCGATTTATAAGCCGTCGCCCAGCTCGTCCCGTCCTGGGTCGGCCCCGCAACATTCACATTGACATACACGATTGCAGCATCAGCCTTGCCTCCAAAAAATGAGGAAAGGGTTAACGCCAAAATGATTGTGCAAAGGGCTGATCGCACTCGGGTTGCCTCCTTGTAAACTCGGTAGAGCTGAGAAGTATAGCATGGGTCAGTGTTTTCGCGCTATAGAAGGTTTGCCGAAATATGTGCGCTCTAAATATCGCGAGTGCACAGTGCGAACTACATCTAATCTTTGGGCTCTCGATGGGCATATTTTATCCGCAAAAACACAGTATGGCGACGAGTAATTTATCCGTGGAACATAGACGCCGTACGTTGACGATTGCTGCGACGTTCCTGAATCAGGATCAGCGCGATGACATTATCCCAGTCCCGGTACAGCAATCAGGCCCGACGAACTTTTCGTGGGAATCTTCTCGAACCACCAAAATGAACGAAAATGCCGCCGTACTGCTGGCTAGCGTCGCCATTCCGGGGACAAGCCAAACCGTGTCTGCAAGGTTCGAAATACCAATTAGAAGCGCAAGAATTGTCCACGGATTGGCCGTGCGTTTGACGAGACTGGCGAGCGGATTAAAGAGCCAGACAACGCACCAGGCGACCGCCGCAATCGGGCCGCACTCCGCCAGGATGTTCAAGGGCATCGAGTGAGCCGCAGCCATGCCTGATTCGACCGACACCGGACCGGCGAATGGTGAACCGGGGTAGGCAATCATGCCAAACGTTCCGGGGCCCGATCCCAAAATGGGAAAACTGAGGAAAATATGCCAGCACGTAATCCAGAGTCCGCCGCGATGTGCCGTCAAATTATTAAATTCTCCGCTCCGCAACTCGTTGATTGAGTCGACCACGCGTCGCACGGCTGCGGGAACAGCCTCGCGGTCCGGCAGTGGGAGCCAAAGCGCCGTTATCAGGCAGCTCAACGCAAATAAAATCAGCGCAGCAATTCGCCATTTTGAAGGTCGATACACGAGAGCCAGAATCCCAGTACACACTGCAAGCGCATAGGCATTACGAGAGAGTGATTGATATGCCGCAAAGAGCGATAGACAAGCCACAACGGCCCACAGACCCTTCAACACATTCGAAGTCATGCGAAGTGCCAGCCATATCGCGGCCACGCAGGCAAGAACGCAAAGAGGACCTGTGGTGTTACGGTGACCGAACGGCCCCGACGGCGGCGTGTTATCAAAAGTAAAATGGCAATTCATACAATAACAAAATAAGAGTTCGACGGCAGCAACAGCCAGGCCCGCGCAAACACACTTCAAGAGTGCCGTGGAAACTGACGATGGTTTGCGCGCATCGACTCCGAATGACCCGTTGAGCAGCGCAAGTCCCAAGAGCAACGCGGGGACGACTTCAACCGCCGATTGCAAGGGCGTCCATACACTCATTCCGGGTGTCAAGAACTGCCGCCACCCACTGCCCAGGCGCCAGCCTTCCGGCGGGTTCATTAATCGCACCGAACCAGCAACTGCCGACGCCACCCAGATAAGCGCCAATGTCCACAATGCCCATCGGAATTTTTGCGATCCCCGGTCAACACCGGAGTCCAGCGCCGCTTCTTTACGTTCAATCGGAATGCGGAAGAGCACGGCCAATGTCAGTGCCGCGGCAAGGGGACCTCCCCAGAACGTAGGGATGGCGTCGAATGAAGGGGAAAGACCTTTGGCGAGAATCTCGCGAAAAACCAGACCTTGCGGCCAGAGCAGAAAAAACAGTTTGAATCCAGTCCACGGACGCCGCCATTCCATGACACCCAGACCGAGCACTGCTACCCCGGACAATGCGCGGATCAACCGCGCGTGGGCGGGGGCATTGATATCCAAGAAACATGCCGCAATCCAGATTAAGACCAGAGCAGCGGATAATGCCGCGATAGCGCATTTTTCCAAGGTCCATTGCTCAATTCCAAAGCAAGATTTAGGATCACTTGACATAATGTGGTCCGGCAAGACTCAAATCTCCGGATCCAGCGGTAACTGTTCACGGTATACATTTGAGATCGTTTTCAGCATGGTTTGAAGTGAAAATCGAGTGCGGGCGTCGGCGCGAGCGCTTGCAATCCATGATGAAGCAAAAGTGTTGTCTTTAAAGACCTGACAAAGGGCTTCGGTCCAAGCGACGGGATTGCCGGCTTCGATCAGAAATCCAGTGTGGTTGTGATCAATAATTTCGGGCAATCCGCCAGTTCTTGAAGCGATAACGGGCACCCCTTCGCACATGGCCTCCACTGCGACATAGCCGAAGGACTCAAATAACGATGGAATGAGACAGTAATCGTATACCGAAAGAAGTAAACGTGCATTCGGAACATCGCCATAGATATGTACACGGTTTTGGATACCCAACTCTCGTATCAGCGCCTCCAGGCCGTCTGGGTCGGCAACCGGGCCGAGTAGATGCAGATGGGCATCCGGCACCTTCTCCAAAACCCCTTTCCATGCCTTCAACAATACAGACTGACCCTTGATCGGTCTTACAAATGCAATGCAACAGCAATGCACGTCAGCAGGGGTTCGTTGCTTCAGCCAATCGTATGGCAGTCCGCGAGCAGCCAATAGATTTGCTGCGCTCGCAGGAGCAGAAAGCGAATTGCAATCAATTCCATTGTGATTGACCAGACATTTCCCTGACGCAGGCGAACCACCAACCTTTTGGAAAAATGCAACTTGGCTGTATGCCGATTCAAACAAATAGCAGTCAGTGTAGTGGTATAGTGTCTTTTCGATGAATCCGTAAACCAGATCGCCAATCAAACCATGAGCAGAGTGAACGGCCCCGCCGTGTGGTGTGTAGATTACTTTTACCTCCGGGTGACAAATCGCCGTCAGACGCGCGTAAGCGCCACCTTTGGCGCCATGCCCATGAATAAGGGCAATGCCGTGTTTTGCCACAAATTTGCGAAGAAGCATGACATTCTTTATGTCGTCAATGCCCGGCCGTTTGCAAATTTTCAGGGGTAATAAATTACCCTCGTTCAGCGTCCGCCGGATATCGTCAATCTTCTTTGAGTAGTCGCCGTCGCCGTCCTCTGTTGAAAAGGCGAAGAAAATATTGAATTCGCGATTCAATCCGTTGATGAGATCAAAGACATGCTTGCCGACACCGCCCGCGATGGCACCAGCAATCACGAGAACCTTGTTACTCATGCACCTGCCTGATCGGGCCGCAGCGCAAATTCCTGCGGATCAACTGATTTAATTGCGCCCACATTCTTGCTTGCGCTTTGCGATTCCGCTCCGGCAAGGATGAATCCAAAGACAAGCCAGGTTTGAACGTGGTACATGGTGTGGTGCAGCATCGCAACGACGACCAGAAAGAGACCCATTGCAGAAAGCAATTGGCGTTGAACAGAAAACCGTGGATTAGTGACCGCTCGAATACTGCATAAAACTATCGGGGCAAGAAGCAGAATCATAAAGATAAGAAACCCAATGACTCCGACTTCATAGATAAGCTGAAAAAAAATGCTATGTGCGTAAAGATTGGTTGCCCACCCATGTCCGATGAGAAATTGAAGCCACGAATCGTTCAAAAATCCATGAATTGCCCATTGAAACTTTTCAAGCCGCTCTTCCCCCCCGGCGCCAAGGTCCATACTGAAGCGCGTATCGATGATGAGTGCAACGTTTTCATTAACAAGGGACAGCGTTGCAATCGCCAACGCAGTCAAGCCACCCACAATTGCCAGTCTCTTCAGTCGACGGGCGGAATATAAAGAATACAGCACCGTCGCCAAGGTAAAAGCAACCCAAGCGCCGCGCGTCAAACTGGCGAATAATGCCGCTCCGAAAAGGCTAATGAGCGCCAGATCCTTCAACGTCATTCGGTGGCCAATGGCCCTGTATTGAACGAAGAAAATGGCGTATCCGGCGAGAACTCCGAACTCATTTACATTGGCGCCTGGATTGAACCGGTAGAAGTTGTCGACAATATGTGTGTCCACCGAGATCGGCGTAAGATCGACAACATCCAAGGCGCGAACCCATACTCCCGCAAAAATGACCACCCCAAGGAGAGTGGCTACCACGGTCGATTGCAGAAAGGAATTAATAAGCAGTTCTTGAAAGGCAGGGGGTTGTTTTTTCAAACTGGCAGCGACAAAACACCCATACGTTGCAAAAATCAGGTACGACAATGACCGTAGTAAAATGCTGTCGTATTGCGATTCGTAGAGTCTATCCCAGATAATATTTATATTCTTATCGACACCCAGCAAGGATAGCCCAATAGGTACCATGCAAATCAGCTGCAGCCATATAAAGGCTGAAAACCGCTTTCGCTTCACCATTGTATTGAAGGTAAACACACCCACCCCCAAGGCGCACAACACGAAGGAAGCTTTCAGGCCATCAACTGCAATGACAGGAAGATACAATAGTTTTCCAAGGGGTGTTGCAACTACTGGTAGCACCAGAAATTTGCAAGGCAGTGGAACGTTTGAAAGGAATACCCGGCATGCCCCAAAAACGAACCAAACATAGGAGATTAGCACGCAGCAAAATACTATGCTATTCAGGTGGTCATCCTTTAGTTAGCGGTTAGAATCGGCATCGTGGCTGCGGCGCGGCGCGCGAACGGAATCCAATCCACTAGTGGAAAGGGGAAAAGCGCAAATCCGAACAGGCGGTATTTTCTATGCCAGGAATCGCAACGGGCGTGAATCAAATTTCTCGAAATCAGGTTGTCAACGGGCTAGCAGGAAGGGCCTCAGCGTAACCATCGAAGCCACAAGGTGAAAAAATCGTGAAATGATTGCGAGGCATATTAAAAAAGAAGCATTGAGCACCACCACGGTACCCCCCCTCAAGCGCTTGGATAAATCAGTAAATCTTTTAAGCGAAATACTGGTCAGCAATTCTTCACAAACACCCCTTTACCTCGTGCGCGTCACGTCGGTTCTCCGCGCAGCACCAAATTGATGATATAGTCCTTTTCACGCAGCAATTCCGCGTTCTTGATAAGTAGCTTAGAGGAAAATGGAAGAACGCGATTTGCTATCCATGAATCAAGCCCTTTAAAGATGTCATACTCCTCGATTCGCTGATAATTAACTGCCTACGATTCAATGCTTTGCCATCCTCGTCTCTGAAACCGACCAGCAGTTTTTCGGGATACTTATTACTTGATAAGACAACTGCTTAATAGTTCAAGATCCACGTCAGTCAACTCAAGGTAGTTTCCGAAATAGAAGCCGCAATCGTGAATTGAATCTGCGCCGGGCAACGGCCCAATTTCAGAAACATACTTTTTATAGAACGGTTGTTTTTGCATATTGCCGCCAATCATCGGACGAATCTCCACACCGGCTCCAGAGAACTGCGAAAGGTAAAACTCCTTTAGTTCCGGGGTCTTGCATATGATCGGAAAGGCAAAGTTTGAAAGCACCTTTACATGCGAGTGATCAAGGACCACCATGTCTGGGTTTTCTTTCATGAATTTTTCAAGAAACAGATAGTTCTGTTCGCGCTTCTTAATGTTCTCGGAAAGGTACTGAAGTTGGTACAGTCCGAGGAATCCGGTGATCTCCGTTGGGCGAAGATTATATCCCAAGTCATAAAAAGTGTACTTTGCCTCAAACTCGTTTACGCCACCGACGCGCTTTCGCCATTTGATCTGTTGCGCGGCCGTAAGATTGCGGTCCCATCCGTTCGCGCGAACTATCCGTGACATTTCGGCCAGTTCCGGATCGCTGGTGCAGATCATTCCGCCTTCAATTGTCGACATATGGTGCGCCACAAAGAAGGAAAACGTGGAGGCCACTCCAAAGTTACCTGCCATTCCAGATGGCAATTCAGTTCCCAGTGACTCACAGTTATCTTCCAGAAAAATGATATTTCGTTCAACACAAATCTTTCGGATTAAATCCAAATCACCCGTGAAGCCCAACGCATTGGTGATAAAGAGCGCATTCAATGCCGTTCTCTCCAATGCCTTTAAGAAATTCGAGGACATCATATTTAAGGTGCTCGGCTCACAATCGATTGCTACTGGAACAAGTCCCAGTTGGATTATGGGCATTACATTCGTCGACCACGTAATTGCGGAAAAGCCGACCTTATCTCCATGTTTTAAGCGGCCGAGATTCAACAGTGCCTGTAGTATTGCTAAATTCGCACTGCCGCCGCTGTTGAATAGAATTGCATCATCTTGCCCCTGAAAGCGCGCAAAAGCCCGTTCAAACTCTCGACACTTTACGTCCATACTGAGCCGAGGCGCTTTGACAATGAACTCCGCTAACGCCTGCTTGGCTTCCTGTTCATTGAAAAACGCCGACTTCATTAACGGAATCATCGAATTCTCCTTTGGCTAGAGGTCAAATTGCACTCTTTGTTTTTTTGTAAATGGAAATCATTTGCGAGATCCCTTGCTCCAAACTAATTTCCGGCTTGAATCCGCATGCCGTCAATTTCGTTACGTCCATGCACTTTCGTGGCATTCCGTCGGGCTTTGTACTATCCCACTCCACCGCGCCTTTGTAACCGCACGCACTGCTAATTAGGTGGGCGAGCTCGGAAATGGAAACATCCGTTCCGCTTCCAACATTGATAATTTCAGCGGAATTCCACGTGTTGAGCAGGAGAACCACAGCTCGCGCAACATCATCCACATTCAAGAATTCACGGCGGGCCGAACCCGTTCCCCAAAGAGTAACACTGGGCAGGGAAGCCTCGGTTGCGTCCACGAATTTTCGCACCAGCGCAGAAAGCACGTGCGAGTTGACTGGATCAAAGCTATCGTTCTGACCATAAATGTTACATGGCATTGGATTGATGACGTTAAAGTTATATTGCTTGTTGTAAGCCTGAGCCAGTTTTAATCCAGCAATCTTGGCAATCGCATAGTACTCGTTTGTGGGCTCAAGCGGCCCGGTCAGCAGATACTCTTCTTTCATTGGTTGTGGGCAGTCACGAGGATAAATACACGAACTTCCCAAAAAGCAGAACTTCTTTACGCCAGCGCGATACGATTCATCAATAATGTTTGTCTGAATTGCCAAATTGTCATAGATGAACTCTGCAGGTCGGCTTAAATTGGCCTGTATGCCGCCCACACGCGCGGCACAGAGGATTGCAACGTCAATCTTTTGGCTCGAAAACAAGCGTTTGACGGCGAGCCGGTCTCGTAGATCGACCTGGTCTGACCCGAATAGTACCAATTTCGAATACCCTGTTTCAAGAAGCCGGCGCACAATCGAGGATCCGACCATGCCTCGATGGCCAGCAACCAAAATCGTTGAATCTGTATTTAGAACAAATGCGCTCATAGTTCTCCTTGCGTTTGACTTTCGATTGCTGCCATTCTTTTGGACGCGGCCAGCAGGCGCTTAAGAATCTTCTTTCCACGGCCACAGTTCTCTCGAACAGCGGAGCTGAAATTTCCATCCTGACTAATGTATCTTCGCGGCTATAGTACAAGTGCTTATCCGGGGATGTGGCCCAGTCCTTACGACCGTACTCATACTTAAGAAGCACTGTCAGGATTGTTGCTTTTTTCGGAATCGGCGTGTGGGTTGTTGAAGTCTCTGTCGTCATCACGTTTCTTTAGATTCGGAAGTATTTCCAATCAATATGCGCCTCTCCCCAACAGTACCGGAAACGTTTTCGCAATAATTACCAGATCCATCCAGACCGACCAATTTCGAACATAGTACGTGTCCATGGCGACGCGGTCGTCGTAACTGGTATCGCTGCGACCCGAAACCTGCCAAAGGCCCGTGAGTCCCGGAAGAACCTTCAGGTATAGCGAAAATGCGTTCCCGTACTTTTCAATTTCGTTGTCAACAATGGGGCGCGGACCGACCAAACTCATTTCTCCTTTGATGACATTCCAAAGCTGCGGCAATTCGTCGAGACTGGTTTTGCGCAGGATGCGGCCCATCCGCGTGACACGCGGGTCGTTCTTGAGTTTTTGGTTCGCTTTCCACTCCTCGGCAAGTTCTGGATGATCTTTCAAATACTGATCCAGCATTTTGTCCGCGTCTTTGAACATCGAACGGAATTTCCAGGCTTTGAATCGAAGGTTATTGCGGCCTATCCTCGTATGCCCGTAAAACACAGGTCCGCGAGATTCCAGCTTGATCATCAGCGCAATTATAGCTACGAACGGCAAGATGGCTATTCCGCCTACCAGACATAGCAGCATATCCAAAATCCATTTTGCCGCGCGCGGAGCAGGCAGCAGCAGTTGCTGCCGAACTTCCAGCCCCAGCGTCCCGCCAAGATCCTGAGCTGGCACTCGCAGGCTTGCAAAACCAAATAAATCAGGAATTACGATCAGATGACTGAACGCATGTGCATGTTGCTCGACGATTTCCAGTAATCGCGTATGTGGCATATTAGGCATGGCCAGGATTGCATATTTCAATCCGCGTTGACGCGCAATATCGGGCGCCAAATCCAAGCCGCCAATTACCGGGATACCCTGAATGGAAGTCCCGATTTTGACAGGGTCGTCGTCAAAGATACAGACAGGCTTAAATCCCAATTGCGGTCGCTTGACCATTTCCCGGACGATACGAGTCGCTGTTTTTCCGGCACCAAGAATCACTGTTGACCGTCCCCACCATTTGCATGGGGCTACGGCTTTTTTGACTATTGTTCGGCCGATCGGTATCAGTACGCCACATGCGGCCCATGCTCCAAAAAACGTGAGTCTTGAGTACGCTTCGCCGCCTCTGACCAGAAACGTCGATGCCGCTACGCCAACAAAGACGAGAGTCATCGCGGAAACGATGCGCCTCAGCTCCTCGGGGGCACTCATGCCCGTCAGCACGTAAAGTCGCGATCCGACGAAGGCAAGAACCAAGACGAACAACCCTGGCCAGAGATCCCAGTACATGCTCAAAATCAACGCGGGATCAAAATACTTGCGAACGTACACACACGCCACGGCTGCTATGGCTGCCATGGTTATGTCGGCGAGCACTAATACGAGTATAGACAACAAGGGAGATGTTGCTGCCGTATTCAGTGCCATTTCACTCGACGCCTGCTTGGAATTCAATCGTACTCCTGCTCGAATCGATTCTGCCTTTTCCATCGGCAAGTCCTTTTTTCAATCAGGCAAAAATATGTTATTTTTAGAGATCAGATGAAATCCGTATTCATGGCTTCGTAATTCAGAAAATACTCTTTAATCAGGTGGCCTTTGAACCCCAGGCACAGAAAGAACTCGTTGATTCCACAATAAGCATACGTCTTCATGATTTGCCAGAGGATCGGACGCCCGCCGATCTCAATCATGGGCTTGGGCAGCAATTCCGAATTCACGAAGTCGCGTGCCTTGGCCGCCGCACAGAATTATTGCCTTCATTCCGCCTCCATCTTGATAAGCGTTTTTCGTACGGGATCTTCAATCTAATGAACCGATATCGCATTTCGAAATATCAAACCATTGGTCGAAGTTACGTTTGCAGACGTGGATTCCCGCCAGCACCCGCCTCGGATCCATGCCCCCAATTTTCACAAGACACCGTCCACCCTTTCGGATGAGCCGAATATGGAATACCGCTTTGGCACCCTGCCTGAACCACAGGGTTACCCGTTTTGATGTCGGATGCTCATCCAGAGACAACTCATCGAACTCGATAATTGACGCGAGTTCTCGCGGAAGTGTGGCAAAAATGCCCTCTATTCCCCGTCCGGCATCTTTGTAAATCATCGTGGAGGATTTGAAATGCATGTCAAAGTGGATGTTACAGGTCTGGCAGGCTAAAGCTTGCCAGTTGAAATGAATTGAGGAGAAGATGGAAACCATTTATTTTAGGAGTTCCGGACAGACTCCGTCCCCTTCGTGTCCAGGAAGGACACTAATTCAACCCGAACATACCCCACGAGCAACCTAACGTTCAAAATAAGTTAGAACCCGCGGCATTCCGTGTCAAGCCGATTCACGCGATGAATGCCTCGTCAATCTCAAGCTCGGCAGCTTTTCCGAGAAACTGGATTCGCACTATCAAGCGACTCTGCGATCCATAACGGACCAACTCGCCGGTCAGACCTTTCATCGAACCGCTCTTAATGTGCACCGGGCAGCCGATTTCACCAAAGCGAACTTCTCTGAGCGACTGGTCGTGCTGAAGGGCAAGTGACAGGTTCATCAAGTCCGTCCGTAACTGCGCTTCGTCGCCGGTGCAAAGTACTTCAGCGACCCGGCGCGATGCGAAAACGTCGGGCCGGCTGATGGCCGCGGTATCGAAAAAAACATATCCCGGAAATAGCGGCAACCAGGATTGCCGAATGCGGTTTCCAGCATTGCGGCGCGTCGCCACCAGAGGCAAAAAAAGACACACGGAACGTGCCGTAAAGTACTCGGCCAGTGCTTTCTCGCACCTTGACTTCGTCCAAGCCACGCCCCACATCTGCGAGCCAGCCTCCGCAAAGACGGACCCCTTGGCAATTTCGTTGCACCCGTGATCGCTGGCTGAGTTCGTTTCAAGTCCCACTGTCATGACTGCCCCAAGATCCCTTAACCTTCTTTGAAGTGTGTGAACTTCAAGGCCCAATGGTTTATCTAACACGGCGAATCTTAACGTATCGAATTTAGACTGCAAATCGTAAGAGAGTCACAATACTTTGTCGTTACCTGCTTGTGGTCGTCAATTGCAGGAAGATTAATTTTCTGAGCAGACTTGGAAAAAATACCTCCCTACTTCTTTTGCTCTGGTTCCTTCAGCGCTTCCTGAAGACCTACCAGCATCAGCGAAAGAAATAGCCCGCCGACGAGGCCCAGGATGCCGAATTTTTTAAGTTCCTTCCGGCGGTAGTTGTCCGTGTTCTGCGTACCGTCTTCGACCACTTTGCAGATCAGCGCGGCGCTGGTGGTTTCAAATTCGCCATACTTCTGTGAGGCGTCTGTGTAGCGACGCTCGGCCACTTTCAATTCGGTCGCCAAAACTGAGTACTGCTGAAAGTCGGCTTTGGCTTTTCCCATTTCCTTCTGCAACGCCGCGGCCTTTTCGTCGAGTTGCTCGAGGATCAGTTTGGCATTTCCGAGATCCACGCGAACCTGCACGGCAAACTTGCGGGACGCCTCCAACATCGCGGCTCGCACCGCGGTGAGTTTCTCGTCGAGCTTGTGCAATGCGTCGGTGTCGGTTTTCGCCAGCGACAACCGTTGAAGATTCAACTCGTTGATCTGCTTGTGATACTCGTCGAGGGTTGTGTCCTTGCGCGCGCGAGGTGAATTGAACAGGTCTTCCGGCGCGAGGTCCGGCTTGGAAAAGATCTGCTGTTCGGCGACGAGCTTGTTGTATTCCGCGAGCTTGTCGTTGCGGTCGCTGGAAAGCGCACGATAAGTATCGAATACGGGATAATCGTCAAGTTTCTCGTACGCGTCATTTTCCTTCACGAACTTCGTCAGCTTGTTCTGGTGTTCAATGAGTTCATTGTGGGCCTCTTCGACCGTACGCTTGAGCGCTTCGCGTTGAGCCTGCACAATGCCGGCCGACTGCGTCTGTTCGTCCCTCGCAACGATGTCCGCCCACGTCTTTGCCAGCAGCCCAGCTTGTTCGCGCGAGTCGGCTAGCGTGCGCAAGTAGAGCTGGTTATCAACGGAGCGAGCCACAAAACGGTCAGGCAGCAGTTCCAGTTTGACGCCGAGAACCTCGGATACAGTGTTGAGAACATGCGCGCTTTCAGCGTACTCTTTCGCGGGTTTGGATAGCTGGGTGCTATTAGGGCGGTTACTGTCGAGGGTCAGGATGGCATTGGCCTGATATAGCTCCTGGGTGAAGATCGCAACGGTAATTCCCGCGGCCAAGCCCAGAAACGCGCCTACCGCCAGCGTTCCGCGTCGAGCACGCAGAATTTTTAAGAGCGCACGTAAATCCAGCTCGTCGGATGTGTTTGCTGTCATCTTCTTTAGTCACCGCCCACGATGAAACGTCGGAGTCTAAGCAATTAGTGGCGGGCATCCAGTACGTTTTGATCTTGAGAATCGTGTAGGAGGACCGAACTGACCTACCCTGCCCCGCGTCTTTTGCTACATTTGGTGAGGTATGAATTCCACGCTCATGCTCTTGCTGCATTCCGATCCGTTCGCGGTTGCCCCTGGTGGGACGGAGATGCATGTGTTGGATCGCATCGCAAGTCTTGCCTTGCCACGCGCGGTGATCGTGTATCCATTCACTCCGGATTGCATCAACGCAGCGCTTATCCGCGACGGAAATCTCATTTCCAAAGAGTTGTTCAGTTTCCCGCTCAAAACGCCCTTGCTACGGTGTGCGCACGCACATCCGGAAGCCGAAGAGCTACTGGCTCGCATTGCCGGGCTGTTCGGTGTAACGGTGGTTTCGATCGAGCACCTGCTCTACTTTCCGCTTGCAGCGCTGCCCCGCTTGCAGAGCGAAGGCATGAAGTACGTCACGGTCCACCATGATTTCTACTGTGTTTGCCCAAGCTTGAATCTTCTCGATATTCGCACGTTTACACCGTGCCGCGCGCATACAACCGAGGCGCAGATCTCCGTCGATTGTCTGCGCAATTACTTCGAAGTAAACAAGATGGAACCGCCGTGCCCGGCCAATGAACTACTGGCGGAACACCAGCAACGTTGGCACGAAATCTTCGACGCGGCAGAACGTATCATTTTCCCGTCGATGAGCGCACGCGACACAGTGCTCAGAGCCCTTCCCACGGCGCTCGCACGTGCGGAAGTTATTCCTCATGGTTACACTGCGCCCGATAATCTGCCGTGCCGGCCGGCACCGGGACGGCGACTCCGCGTTGCGCTGATTGGCCAGATGGCGCACAACATCAAAGGTCGTGAACTCATCCTCGAATTGCTAGCAACGACCCGGAATGTTCCGCTTGAATGGCACTTTTTTGGCGATGTTGAGTACCTGAACTTCATGTCGCGCGTCGACGAAATCGGCGTTAAGCGTGTATTCCATGGCCCCTACCGGCGTGAAGACATCATCCCGAAACTCGCGGGTTCGGCTGATGTGGCACTGTTCACTTCAGTCTGCGCGGAGACATTTTCGTTCACACTTTCAGAGGCGTTGCTCGCGGGTGTCCCGCCGATTGTCCCGCGGATGGGCGCGCTCGAAGAACGT
Source organism: Planctomycetota bacterium (assembly GCA_038227875.1). Taxonomy (GTDB): domain Bacteria; phylum Planctomycetota; class SZUA-567; order H5-PLA8; family H5-PLA8; genus JBBRPR01. Next base: position 29,112 of record JBBRPR010000064.1, on the reverse strand, counting down.
GTTGCGGCAGGGAAATGGGGCTGGATCATAGATTCAAACTCTGTTGCAGCGGCCGCTACGATCCTGCAGGAGCTCGCAGGAAACCGCGCGCAGGTCGACTCCATGCAAGAAAGACTTCTCCAGTTCAAGCACACCACCCCGGCCGAGAACGCGAAGTCCTATAGGCTCATTTACGAGCCCCTGCTTGACCGGACCGCACCGGAAGTACCGGATACGGGCGCTCTGGCCGCGGCCGCAACGGAATATTCAAGACGCAGGAAGCTCCGCGAGGCCGAACTACTCATGCAGCAGCCGGCATACAAGCGTTCGATTTTCTATGGCGCGTACAAGGGATTGAAACATCTCGTTCCGGTGTCCGTGCGAAACGGCCTCTATCGGATTCTCGTTGGGTGGCGTAACTAGCGCTTGGGTCTCGGGATCGAGGCAAGCGTCTCTCGTATCGGCCGTCATGGACACCGCCCCACGTTTCGTTTAGAGTCCGAAGCCGAAATGACGTTAATCCATGACGTGCGATCGCTGTATCAATATCGCGAGGTTTTAGCCAACCTCGTCAAAGCCGATTTGAAACTCCGTTACCGCAGAACCATTCTCGGTTACATGTGGACACTTCTTTACCCGCTCGCGACGATGGCCATCATGACCATCGTGTTCTGGCGTGCCCTGGGTTTCGAATCTGCACAACATTATATCCGCTACGTTTTCGCCGGCCTGCTTCCATGGAACTTCCTGATGAGTGCCATGTGGGGCGCTGGCACATCGATCGTCTGGCATGAAGACTTGCTTAAGAAAATCTACCTGCCCAAGCACCTCTTTCCGGTCGCAGTCACCCTGGCCCGCTTTTACGACTTCCTGTTTAATTTCGCGGTACTCTTTCTAGTCATCATGCCATTTGTTAGTTACCGGCCCGGCCTGGAATTGCTGACGCTGCCGCTGGCGGTTCTGATCCTGCTGATTTTCATCAGTGGGATCTCCTTCGGAGTCTCAACGGTCAACGTCTACATCCGCGACACAACGCATTTGATGTCAGTGACGATGCAGCTCGGATTTTACCTGACACCGATTATCTACGAAATCGAAAGCGCGAAAATTCCACAGAAGTGGCACTTTGTCTTTGAACTCAATCCGATGACCCATTTGATCCGCCCTTTTCAGGAGATTATCAGCCAGAACATCGTGCCACCCGCTCAGCATTGGGCCGCAGCGTTTGGTGTGGCAATTGTCACGTTTTTGATCGGACACCTGATCTACGCCACCCTTGAACGTAAACTGATCTTCCGGCTTTAATGCTCATGAGCGAAATCGAACTTCAAAACATCGGGCTGGAGTTTGTGCTCTATCGCAACAAGAGTTTTTCGTTGCGCGAATGGCTGTTAAATTCATTGGCATTCCGCACCAAATCAGTCGAAACATTCCACGCTCTGAAAAACGTGTCTTTGTCGATCAAGCGTGGCGAGCGCCTGGCGCTCGTCGGTCCAAACGGGGCGGGAAAGAGTTCGCTGCTGAAGGTCATCGCCGGCATCTATCCGCCCAGCCGTGGCGAACTAAAAATAAGCGGGCGCATCACACCACTAATCGAGGCCGGCGCAGGGTTTCATTTTGAATTGACCGGGCGCGAGAATTTGTTCCTCAACGGTGCGATTCTTGGCGCGAAACGCACGCAGATCGTGGCCTGCACTCAAAAGGTCATCGACTTCGCAGAAATCCCAGAGCACTTTCTCGATACTCCGATTAAGTATTACTCGACCGGCATGCGCACGCGTCTGGCGTTCGGCATCGCGATGGAACTGAATCCCGAGATCGTGATTCTCGATGAAATCTTTGCGAATGCCGACGCGCATTTCGTGCAGAAAGCGTGCGCCCGGATGGACGCAGGAAATTCGTCGCTCGACATTCTCATTCTGGTTTCGCACGATCTCGTCCTCGCCCGGCGAATCGCCCGGCGATGCATCTGGATCGATCACGGCGGAATTGTCCAGGACGGTCCGATTGAAGCAGTGCTCCCTGCCTATCAAAAAGCCATGGAGAACACGCCATTGCCGGGGATTCGTAGTTAGTAGCGGCATCGAACAATCACGGCTCTCGGTCCCTTGTGCAAGGGCCTCTTCTCGAATCAAACCGGCCAAATGGCAAAACTTGAAAGGAACGCACACGTGAGATTGTCGTGTTAGCTGCACTCCACCCGCCGCGAGCGAACGTTAATGGGATGATCCCCAGCAATTCAATTCTGGCCGAAATCAACGACAAGAGTTACAATTATGCCTCAAGACTCACCGCTTAAAACGAGGTACCATGGTCACACCAATGCTTTCGGTTGTCGTGCCTGTGTACAACGAAGAGGACTCGTTGCCTAAATTTCTTTCGGAAATGCGAACCGTACTCTCCTCGGTCACCGAAAGCTACGAAATCATTTTTGCGGTGGATCCCTGTACGGACCGTACCGTCGAGCTCATTCGCGAAGCGAATGAAAAGGATTCACGAATAAAGCTGCTTCAGTTTTCACGGCGATTTGGCCAGCCGGCTGCCACCATGGCTGGGTTGAATTATGCAGCTGGTGAGGCCGTCATCGTAATTGATTGTGATATGCAAGATCCGCCGAATTTGATTCCCGAGATGGTTAAATACTGGCAAGGCGGATACAAAGTTGTTATTCCTCAACGCCGCTCACGCGAAGGGGAGCATCCATTAAAGAAGCTTATTTCCTTTGTCGGGTACAAATTCATCAATAAAATTTCGTCTGTAGCCATTCCCCGGAATACAGGCGATTTCCGATTGATGGATCGACGTGTCATTCGCGAACTGTGCAAACTCAACGAAAGTCACGGATTTCTGCGGGGCTTGGTGGGCGTCGTTGGATTCAAAACTTATTTATTGCCCTTCGACCGCCTGGCGCGCATCGGTGGGGAGGGAAAATACAATCGGATTACCGGAAGCCTGCGTATCGGCTTTAACGGAATCGTCGCGTTCTCGGACTACCTGCTAAATATGTTGGTCGTAATGGGCTTTGCGATGTCGGCCTTCTCCGTGATTGCCGCCGTTGTTGTTATTTATATTAAAGCGAAAGGGATCTATGATTTCGCACCCGGCTTGACCACAGCGGTTCTGTTGATTTTGATGATGAGCGGTTTGCAATTTATTGGCATGGGTATTCTTGGTGCGTACATTGGCCGAATTTATGACGAGTCTAAACGCCGCCCGAAATTCATCGTCGAGGAGTCCGTCGGATTTGAATCCGAAAAAGACATGGCGGATCGGGATGCGAGGCTTGCCCAATCGGCCTCAAACCCTGGAAAACTGAGTTAGTTTTGGGGACGCAACCCATTTTTATTTCCAGAAGTGACCCCTGAGCGCCAATTGAAATGCAAAAAGGCCAATTCGCAGACTTCCCATGGGCTCCGATACCCGGGGTTCAGTTGCGGCCAGTCTGGAACGGGAACGCGTTTCAACTTGGGGAACAAACAGTCGCGGTCCTAAGTTATGCGACTGGCGATTCCGGTTGGACCGACGAACTGACTGCCTTCCACGAAAATAACGCTGGAAGCGATCACGTCATGGATCGCGCTTCCCGGGGTAGGGCTCTGGAGCAATTGCGAAGGTATCTGAAGGCTCCAGTAGATACCGCCACGATATTAGAGGTCGGTTGCTCAACAGGTTATATGCTGAAGACTATTCAGGAAGGGTTGCCGGGCAGTTTCTTGATTGGCGCTGACTATGTTTTGCAACCCTTGAAGCATCTGGCTTTGCAAAAGTTGAATGTGCCGTTATTGCAATTCGATCTCACCAAGTGCCCTCTTGCCGACAACTGTGTTGATGCTGTCGTGCTTTTAAACGTACTTGAGCACATCGACGACGACAATGCAGCCATTGCGCAGATCGCCCGTATTCTAAAGCCCGGCGGAATAGCCGTCATTGAAGTACCCGCTGGACCGAATCTTTTTGATGTGTATGACAAACAATTGATGCATTTCAGGCGCTATTCCATGAAAGCGCTCCGTCAATCCATTGAAAACAAAGACCTGAAAGTTATCGAGCGGTCGCACCTCGGATTTTCGCTTTACCCCGCATTTTATATGACCAAGAAAAGAAATCAGAAGTACCTGACCGCGCCCGTTGAGGAGCAACGGAAGATCGTTCAAGAGAGCATACGTGCGTCAAAAAGCAATTTTGCGCTTAAGTTACTCATGGGCGTCGAACTTCTCGCCGGACGATGGATTTCCTATCCATTTGGAATTCGTTGTGTAATCACCGCTCAGAAGCGCGCTTAACTCCTCGTGAAATTCTGACTCGCCAAGCGTTTCAATTAGCCTCTCAAGCGCGGTTTTTGATGGTGCTCATGTGCAGACGGGTACATCGCGGCTTTAAAATTGTGCGCGACATCGCATTTTATCAGCGTAACGACTATGATCCACGTTTGGCACTCTTTCAGCGCGGACCGCTGAACACGGTGATTGTTGTAGATGCGATGGAGTTCTGCCTGTCGTTTGCGTCTTCGGGAGTTACTGAATGCAGTACTTCGTAAGCGGCTGTGCGGGCTTCATCGGCAGCAACCTCGTGGATCGGCTTATCGATGAGGGACATGCTGTAACAGGCTTCGACAACATCTCCACAGGCCAGGAATGCTTTCTCAAACACGCTTTGGCCTCGCCCAGGTTTCGGTTGATTCGCGGCGATCTGCTCGACGCCGATGCGCTCATGTCTGCGGTCAAGGGCGCGGAATTCGTGTTTCATCTTGCCGCCAATGCCGATGTCCGATTTGGAACGCAGCATCCGCGCAAGGATCTGGAACAGAATACGATCGCCACATCAAACATGCTGGAGGCCATGCGGGCAAACGGTGTGAGGCGTATCGCCTTTTCGTCAACCGGCTCTGTTTATGGAGAGCCCACGGTTTTTCCGACGCCTGAAACGGCTCCCTTCCCCACCCAAACATCTCTGTATGGCGCGTCCAAGATTTCGGCCGAAAGTCTGATCTCGGCCTATTCAGAGGGTTTTGGATTCAATGGAATCGTGTTCCGATTTGTTTCGATTCTCGGCGAACGCTATACCCACGGCCACGTTTTTGATTTCTGTAAACAACTCTCCGTAAATCCAAAGTCACTGCGCATTCTGGGCAATGGAAAGCAGCGAAAGTCGTATCTTTATGTTCAGGATTGTATTGATGCGATGCTGCTTGCCACCCGTTCATGTCCTGACAAATTCCATATCTTCAATTTAGGAACTGACCATTACTGTGAGGTGAACGATTCTATTAACTGGATTTGTGAGCAACTCAAGGTGTCGCCTGAAAAATCATACGCCGGCGGTGAGCGCGGGTGGATTGGCGACAGCCCATTCATCTTTCTCGATTGTTCAAAGATTCGGGCGCTGGGGTGGCAGCCCAAATTGACAATTCGCGAGGGTGTGATCCAGACCGTAAAATATCTGCAGCAGAATCCGGAAATCCTGGGGATACGGTCGTGATCATTGCGGTTGTGGGCTTATGGCATCTGGGATGCGTTGCCTCCGCGGGACTGGCAGAATCCGGCCATACGGTCATCGGACTCGACGATGATCCGGAATTGATGCAGAATCTCGCGCAGGGACATCCTCCAATTGCCGAACCAGGTCTGGCAGAACTCCTGCGAAAGAACATGAATGCCGGGCGGTTGACCTTTACCTCGGATCCCCAAACCATTCAAGCCGCCGATGTCTGCTGGATTGCATACGACACGCCAGTTGACGACCACGACATCGCAGACGTTGAATCCGTAGTTCAACGCACACGCCGGCTTTTTCCGCACCTCAAAGACCGCGTCCTGATTATTGTTTCGTCTCAAGTTCCTGTGGGCACCACACGCCGCCTGGAGAAGCTTTATCAACAGGCGTGTCCGAATGGGCATGCTGCATTCGTATATTCGCCCGAGAATCTACGTCTGGGTAACGCGATTGAGGTTTTTACCAATCCGGATCGCGTCGTGGTTGGTTTTCGAAACCCTGTCGCACGCGATCAAATTATCGAACTCTTTAAATTATTTAAATCGAGAATCAATATAGAATGGATGTCCATTGAATCCGCCGAAATGACTAAACACGCGCTGAATGCATTCCTTGCCTGTTCCGTCTCTTTTATCAACGAAATCGCCGCGTTATGCGAGCTCGCGGGCGCCGACGCGCGTGAAGTTGAGCGTGGTCTAAAGACGGATATTCGAATTGGTCCGAAAGCCTATTTGAAGCCTGGTCCTGCCTTCGCCGGCGGGACGCTGGCGCGCGACATTATGTTCCTGACGCGGCTCGGCCGCGAATCAGATTGCCAAACGCCGCTGCTGTCCGGAATCAAGGAAAGCAACGATCTGCATAAAGAGTGGCTGCGTCGGGTACTCACAACGGTGCTCGGAACGCTAGCCGGAAAGACGCTTACCGTCCTGGGACTGACGTACAAACCGGGTACCGATACCTTACGGCGCTCCAGCGCAATCGAGGTTTGTAAGTGGCTTCACACTCAAGGCGTGACCGTTCGCGCGTTTGATCCTGCGGTTAGCCGCCTTCCCGACGAACTTTCGTCGCTGATTCACCTTTGCTCCACTGCTAAAGAAGCGCTTCGCGGTGCGGATGCAGCGTTGATTGCAACGGAATGGCCTGAATTCAAAATATTATCCACAGCGGATTTCCTAGCCACAATGAACACGCCGCGTGTTTTCGATCCCAGCCGTTTCCTGGAGTCGGAGTTGGCGCAGGAGTGTAAGATTTCCTACTTCGCAATCGGGAGAGGCGGATGAAACTTTCCGGTAAACGAGCTTTGATTACAGGGGCCAGCCAGGGGTTTGGACTGGCCGTTGCTCACGCCTTCGCGCGCGAGGGCGCAAGTGTGATGCTCTGCGCCCGGCAGGCCTCAGCTCTGGCCACCGCCGCTGAATCCATCAAACGCGTGTCCGTTGCTGGAGCCAGAATTCTGCATCGCACGGTAAATATTTCGCAAACGGCCCAGGTCGATGCACTGGTCGAGGCCACGCTTTCCGAGTTGGGCGGACTGGATATTCTCATAGCCAATGCCGGAGTTTATGGCCCGAAAGGCGCTATTGAATCCGTGAATTGGGAGGATTGGGTTCAAGCCATTGAGATTAATCTTATGGGCACAGTCTATTGTTGTCGCGCGGTCGTGCCCGCGTTTAAACGTCAGAAATATGGAAAGATTGTAATCCTCTCGGGCGGGGGCGCAACGAAACCCATGCCTTACTTAAGCGCATACGCCGCATCAAAAGCGGCAATCGTGCGTTTTGGTGAAACACTGGCCGGAGAACTTCGCGAGTACAATATCGATGTAAATACGATTGCGCCTGGCGCGCTGAACACGAGACTCCTCGATGAAGTTCTGGAAGCCGGGCCGGAAAAGGTTGGACGCGCAATGTACGCTGCCGCATTGGAGCAACAACGCACCGGTGGCACGCCGCTGGAAATCGGCGCAAACCTCTGCACATTCCTTGGCTCTCCAGCCAGCGACGGAATTTCTGGACGCCTGATCAGTGCGCTCTGGGACCCCTGGGATCGATTTCCGGAGTTGGCGCCACAATTGGAAAAGTCGGACATCTACACGCTCCGTCGCATCGTTCCCAAAGACCGCAATCTCGACTGGGGTGAACCACAATGAATGCAGCCATCGTCGGATGTGGCCTGATTGGAGCCAAGCGTGCTCGATTCATGGAAGGGGCGCGGTTGATCGCGTGTGCCGATGAGGTGTCTGATCGCGCGCGTGCATTGGCCTCAGCCCATAGTGGTGTGGAACCTTCCGACAGCTGGCGCTCCGTGGTCGAACGTAAGGACGTCGACATGGTTATCGTCTGCACGCGTCACGATTCACTTCCCGTCATTGCCTTGCATGCAATTCAAGCCGGTAAACATGTGCTGATTGAAAAGCCCGCGGCGCGTTTCAGCAGCGAACTCGAGCCGTTGATCGGCGCTGCCGCAAAATCGAAAGTCACTGTGAGGGTGGGATTCAATCACCGCTACCACCCGACATTTCGCAAAGCCCGTGAATTGGTTGATGCCGGCGCCATTGGTTCATTGCTTTATATCCGTGCGCGGTACGGCCACGGAGGACGGCTAGGCTACGAAAAAGAATGGCGTGCCGACCCGCGCTTATCCGGGGGCGGCGAACTGATCGATCAGGGAGTGCATTTGATCGATCTCTCCCGCTGGTTTTTGGGCGATATTGTAAACGTTGCCGGTCGCGCATTGACGTGCTACTGGAAGATGCCTGTCGACGACAACGCATTCATGCTGCTGGAGACTGCAGATCGGAAGACCGCATTTCTCCACGCCAGTTGCACGGAATGGAAAAATCTCTTCTCATTCGAAATCTTTGGGCGGGATGGAAAACTAGAGATTACCGGACTCGGTGGAAGCTACGGCGTAGAGCAGCTGGCATTTTATAAAATGCTTCCGCAAATGGGGCCTCCGGAAACTACAAAATGGGAATTTCCCATGGAGGATCGCTCGTGGGCCCTTGAATTCGCGGAGTTCATCGACGACATTCGGCTGGGTCGACCGTCTGTCCCGGGCTTGTCAGACGCCCATGCAACTCTGCGCGTGGTGGAGCAAATTTACAAGGAGTCTGGATATGATCATCACGCGTAGTCCGCTGCGAATCACGCTCGGTGGTGGTGGGACGGACGTTCCTTCGTATTACCGGGAGCACAGCGGCTTTCTGATCGCCGCATCAATTAATAAATATGTCTACATCACACTTCACAACACTTTTGTACAAGAGTTAATCCTGAAATACTCAAAACTTGAACGTGTGAAGTCGATCGATGAAATTCAACATCCGATCGTTCGCGAAGCGCTGCGCCTGTTGCGAGTTGACGTGTTTAATCTTGAAATTGCCAGCATGGCAGACATCCATGCCGGCACGGGACTGGGCTCTTCGGGGAGCTTTACCACCGCGCTGCTCAAAGCGCTCCATACCGCCCAGAAACGGGTCGTTCATCCGCACGAACTTGCAGAACAGGCGTGTCACGTCGAACTGGACATCCTCAAGGAGCCGATCGGCAAGCAGGACCAATACATCTCCGCGTACGGTGGCTTGACCTGCTTTCGGTTCCTACCCAACGATCAAGTTGAAGTGTGGCCCCTGAAAATCAGTTCTGAGGCCCTGTACAATCTCGAAGATAACCTGGTCTTATTCTTTACGGGCCAGAGCCGCTCGGCATCGGAGATTTTGAAGGATCAGGACACGCGCACAAAGCAAAACGACAAGGAAATGATTGAAAATCTACATTTTGTAAAAGACCTGGGACGCCAGAGCAAAGACGCATTGGAAAAGGGCGATTTAGCCGAATTCGCCAAACTCATGGACGTTCACTGGCAGCACAAGCGCAAACGCTCACCCATCATGAGCAACGGCGCCATTGACGAATGGTATACCCTGGCCATGAAAAATGGCGCGCTCGGCGGAAAGCTCATTGGTGCTGGCGGCGGTGGATTTTTAATGTTTTACACCGAAGAGAAATCTCGCCTGCGTCATGTCTTGCGCAAAGCTGGGCTCGAAGAAGTGCGCTTCCGCTTTGATTTTGAAGGCACCAAGGTCGTCATTCAATCATGAGCACCGAATTGTATCCTGTAGCGATTCTCGCGGGTGGATTGGCAACCCGCATGCGGCCGCTGACCGAAAAAATACCCAAATCATTACTGGATGTTAACGGCGAACCGTTTGTCGCGCATCAGCTGCGGTTGCTTCATTCTCAAGGCGTGACCCACGTCGTTTTTTGCGTGGGATTTCTTGGAGAAATGCTGCGCGATTTCACCTGCGATGGTGCCGCCTTCGGCCTCCACGTCGATTACTCCTTTGACGGACCGAAGCTGCTCGGCACGGGAGGCGCAATCCAACGAGCCTTGCCTCTGTTGGGCAATCGATTCTTTGTCCTTTATGGCGACTCGTATCTGGATTGCGACTATCGGCTGATTCAGGATCGATTCGTCGAGTCGCAGGCGATGGCATTAATGACGGTCTTCCGAAATAATCATAAATTCGATCAAAGCAACGTTGAGTACCGCGACAATACAATCATTGCGTACGACAAGAATAATCGCACGAATCGCATGGAGCACATCGATTACGGTCTTGGCGTCTTCGATCGCAAAAGCTTCGATGGTTCAATGCCCGAGCCATTCGGCTTGGATCGTGTCTACCAAAAGGTATTGAGTTCCGGCAAACTGACCGCATATGAGGAGCAGCAGCGTTTTTATGAAATCGGTTCGCTCCAGGGCCTGCAGGAGTTAAAGGAATACCTGTTCACCCGTTCACGCTAAGAAATTACGAAAAGGGCTGCCAAGCCCTGCCTTCACTTGAACTTACTGATCATAATAAACGAAGACATCGGTGCGGACCTCTTTCCACAATTTGTCGTAAAATTGGTGGCATCGCAACCACGGATCCACTTCGCTGTCGTGGAATTCGGTTATTTTTCCGGCGTGTCAGCAGATGGCCGTGATAAATTTCATGGCTTCCGTTGTTTATCTGCAGCCGGCGCCGCACGTATTCTACGACGACGCGATGCGTGAGGTTCAAGAATCCTGAAGGAAGGGAAGAGCGGCACGACGAAGAGCAAGCGTGTGAATGAGCGCCAGAAATCGATAAAATAATTCTAAAATCTGCTTGTGATCGCAGCGCCTGTTCCGATTTATGAATGGACGATCAAGATAGACCGAAGTGCAACATGCATCAGTGGAACCGGATAAACTCGCGACTATGGAACAGAGCGACCAATCCTTGCTTGCGGCCATGGCCAAAGACGGCGACGGCGCGGCGTTCACGGAGCTCTGCGACCGCTACCACAAGTCCTCCTACAATTTTGCGTTTCGCATCCTGCGCAGCTCCGAGCTGGCGGAGGACGCTGTCCAGGAAGCACTACTCTCCCTCTGGCAATCGCGAAAATCACTTTCGTCAGGCACTCAAGCCCGCGGCTGGATCATGAGTGTCGTGGCACACAAAAGCATCGACTTGAAACGCAGCCGCGCTCAAAGCGCAAAGCGAGTGGAACGTATGGCGAAGATGCAGAGCAAGGAAGGCGGCGCCATCGACGAGATTGTCGCAGGCGAAGAGTTGATCGAGAAGTTACGCGATCAGATCGATCAACTTCCGGAGCTAGAATGTACGCTACTGCTCTATTGTTACGGCTCAAGTTTGTCACACCAGAAGATCGGCGACATGGTCGGCCTCTCGCAACAAGCCGTCTCGCAGAAGATCAACGCCGCACTGCAACGCCTGCGGACCAAACTGGCCGGTGCAGGCGCTGTCGCCAGCTTTGTGCCGGTGCTCGATGCCGAGTCCCTGTTCAAGGCCATCTCCACCGGCCACGAATGCCCGCCGGGCATGCGCGACCGGATCGTCAGCCGCGCCATGAATCCCGGTTCGCAGCTCGCCAAAGCGTCAACGCGCACGAAAAGCCTGGCGATCCAGAAATCGGGGATGGCGCTGCTGCCGATCGCGGGCGTTTTTGCTGCGGCCGTTGTCGCTGGAGCCGCCCTCTGGCAGCCCTGGAAATCCAGCATGCCACTTGTTGTCGCACCGATTATTGCGCCGGCGAACAAGCCGCTCTTTGAAAAATGGGATTTCACAAACGGCTATGCTGGAAACTTTGCCGTGTGGGGCGATTGGAAATGGCGGCCCGGTACCGGCACACAAACCGGCGCGATGGCGGCGGCGGGCATCGTCGTGGCGAAAGTCCCAATCACATTGCCCAAGCGGCCCTGTGTCGTCATTCTGAGTGTTCAGGAGACCCTGGACGAGGCGCGAATTGACGCATTGTGGTGCGAGGGCGAATCTTTTCCTCCCTATCAGTTCTGGAAGTTTAAAACGCCATACACCAACCCGAACGGTTTTGAAATCCGTGTCTATTTCAAAGACGCGTGTGCCTTGCAATTCATCGACGAGAAGCTGCTCAGTGCCCGAAAATTCGACGACTCGTGTCCCTTCGATCAGATCTGTTTGAGTCTCAAGAACGTGGTGATCCAGAAAGTCGTGGTCCGGGATTTTACGGCAGAGGAGCAGGCGAGCGCACTGCGGAATCCCGGGCAACAAATCGAAAAAATGGCGGCACTGCCGGACGTCGTCACCGGAACAGAGCGTGGAGTTCCCTGGGCGGAACCACTGAGTAAGTAACGACCCAAACGAAACGGATTTTGTAGCAGTGCGGCCATCCATTCGATGGCAGGCGGGTGTGTCGTTGTCACTTTTTTCCCACACGCAGAGGAACTTCCATGACGCTGAATACGAAAGCCGCATCGGAATTTCAGGCCGAAGGCGGTCTGAAGTGTCTGCGCCTGATCCGGGCCGAACGGCGCCACGAACGTGTGTTCAACAGGGCCTTTCACATTCTGCGCAATTCAGCGCTCGCCGCAGAAGCCAGCGCGACCCATTGAATCTACTGCATCGTATTGGGAAAAAGCCTGAATCTAAAACGGAATCGGGCGCGGAGCGCAAGACGGGAGGACCGTATGACCATCGAACGTGGACGATTTAACTCCGCCACGGAAAACACCGCGGAGCGGACGGAACTGATCGACGTTTTGCGTAGCCAACTCAGGAAACTTCCGGAGCTGGAATCGCAACTGCTGGCGTGCTCCTTCGGCGCAAACATGTCCCACCGTCAGATTGGCGAGCTCTTCAATCTTTCGCAGCCGGCCGTTGGCAGCAAAAGTCAACAGGCCCTGGCCCGCTTGCGGTCCAGTCTGACAGGAGCCGGTGTGGCCACGGCTGTGCCGCTGGTCAACGCCGAAAATCTTTTTGAAGCAATCACGACCGGCGAGACGTGCCCTCCAGGTGCGGCGGCGCGGGCGTTGCAGCACATTGACACCGGCCGACGCACAGCTGGCAAGGCGCTCTCGCGGCGCAGTGGCGGTGATGGCCGCATGAGGGTGGGCGTTGGAACGATGGCCATCGCCGCGTGCTCAGTGCTGGCGGCCGGAGCCGCGATGGCCTGGAGCGCGACCGCGAAGCCGGCGGTTGTGCCGTCCACGCCTAATGATCCGCGCGTAACGTTGCAGTGAAATACGCCCCAACAGCCGGTCGTTTTTCACTGCAACGACTCTTTAGTTGCGCGCGGATCAATAATCCCGCGGTCTCGAGCAAGTACAAAGACGCCGAGTAGGAAGCTGCTTGAGTGGTCTTCGCGCATACGAATTCGTCGCTTCGAAACTCACTTGGTAAAGGAGGCCATCATGTCAACGCTGAAACAACTGGACGTGCTGGGTCTGTGCCCCGAGACCCGCCTCTCCCGGCCGTTATCGAAAGTGTCTCAGGCGTTGCGCGCGATTCGCGATGATGGCGAACTGGCCGCGGCAGCGATCGGCGCAACCACCGCGTGCCGCATCGTCGTGGCCGCGACGCGGGAAGATCGCCAGCGCGCCTACGCTCTCGCCCACCGCGTGTATCGCCGTTCCGGCTATGCATCAGAAGAAGGCCAGGAATTGTGCTTATCGTCCTTCGACGCGCACGCCCAGACACTGACGCTGCTGGCCGAAGATTCCTCGGGAAACGCGGTGGCCACTCTTTCGCTCGTGTTCGATTCCGCCAACAACCTGCCCTGCGACGAAATTTACGGCCAGGAAGTGGCCACGCTTCGCGCACGCGGTTGCCGTCTGGCTGAAGTCACGCGTCTGGCGATTGAAGAACCCTGCGCGGACGCCAAGAGTCTGCTGTTGGCCTTGTTCAACTACTGCTACATCTTTTCGCGCTTCATTCGCAACTCCAGCGACCTGATTATCGAAGTCAATCCGTCACACGTGAAGTACTACCGCCGGATGTTGCTTTTCACGCAGGAAGGTCCGGAACGGAGCTGCTCGCGCGTCCGTGGCGCGCCAGCGGTGTTGCTGCGTCTGAATTTGTCCGAAATCGAATTGGCCGTTAAGAGCACGGGTTGCACGGGTGGACGCGATCGGAACGGTCGCCGACTGCATGGGTATCCGTACTCGAAGGCTGAAGAAACCGCCATCGCGCAGTCGCTCTCGCGCCAGCATCGGCCCATGTCCGCGGACGACGCCCGCTATTTCGGATTGCTGCGTTAGCAGCCCGCTGAAAACGTTCCGGGTTCCCCGCCGCCAGGCGATTTAACAAGGAAATCCTCCCATCGTGAACGCCACCCAATCAACGATACCTGCAAGCGCCGGCCGCACCGGAGTGGGAAGCGCGGTCGCCCCCGACACCTTCTCCCGAGCCTTGGACGAGTTGCGCGCCGTCGTCGGCAAAGATTTCGTGCAGACCAGTTTCGCGCACCGGGAATACCGCGCGCGTACCACGCTTCCCACGGGCACGTCGCCGCGCGCCATCGTTCAGCCCGCCAGCACGCAGGAAGTTCAGGCCGTCGTCAAGATCGCCGCAAACTTCAAGCTGCCGCTCCATCCCATCAGCGGCGGCAAAAACTGGGGTTACGGCGATGCCTGCGCCGCGACCAGCGGCCAGATTCTGCTCGATCTCAAACGCATGAACCGCATCGTGGAAGTTCACGCCGATCTCGGCTACGCGATCATCGAACCCGGCGTGACGCAGGGCCAACTCGCCGATTACATTGATGATCACAAACTTCCATTCATGCCCGACGCTACGGGTGCCGGGCCGTCGGCGAGCATCGTCGGCAACACGCTCGAACGTGGCTTCGGCCACACGCCGCACGGCGACCGTTTTCTCCACACCTGCGGCATGGAAATCGTGCTCGCCGACGGCCGCGTGCTGAAAACCGGCTTCGGACATTTTCAAAACGCGCAAGCCGCGAGCGTTTACAAGTGGGGCGTGGGGCCGTATCTCGACGGCATCTTCACGCAATCGAATCTCGGCATCGTCACGCAAATGACGTTCTGGCTGCTGCCCAGGCCAGAATGCTTCAAAGCGTTTTTTTTCAGCGTCAAAAATCCTGAAGACCTTGGAGAACTCGTTGAAGCACTCCGACCACTCCGGATGCGCGGAACTCTCACGACGCCCATTCACATCGGCAACGATCTTCGCGTGATCTCGATGACGCAGTCCTATCCGTGGACCGAAATGAACGGACAGACGCCGCTGAATTCAGACGTGCGAACGCAATTGCGCGCGCGTCATGGCGTCTCGGCCTGGACCGGATCGGGAGCCCTATACGGATCGAAGGCCGAAGTCGCCGCGGCCGAATCGGAAGTCAAAAAAGCGCTCCGCCGTGTGAAGGGTTTGAAGATTCTCGTCTTCCTCGATGATCGCCGGCTCGCCTGGGCGCGCCGCATCGTCAAGGGCCTCACCGCAATCGGCGTTGGTGGATCGCTCGCGCGTCTTCTGAATAAAGCGGAGCTGGGTTTCGAACTGCTGCGCGGAAAGTCGCCGGACAATTGCGTGCAGTGCGGGCTCTGGCGTGTACGCAACGCCGCTCCGGAGAGCGCCGCTCGCTCCGCCGATCCCCTCGATCACAACGCTGGATTTTTGTGGCTCTCGCCTGTGCTGCCGATGACGCGTGATCATATCGATCGCATCAACACGCTGCTGGAGCCCCTCTTCAATCGCTACGGCTTTGATTACCTCGCGACGTTTTCGATGGTCACTGCCCGCTCGCTCTGCGCCGTGACCACAATCGCGTTCGACAAATCGGTTGCCGAAGAACGGCGTCGAGCGGCTGCGTGCCACGCCGAAGCGCTCGATGCGCTCATTGCCGCCGGATACATCCCGTACCGCATGGGAAATTCCGGCATGGATAAACTCGGTCAGTCGTCGTCGGTCTTCTTCGACGTCACTGCGCGCATCAAATCCGCACTCGACCCGCAGAGCATTATTTCGCCCGGTCACTACCAGCTATCCGCAGTAACTCAGAGGTAATGATCCATGATGTCCATCGGCTGGCGAAACTGGGAGCGCCGCAGTTGGCCGATTCCGTCGAGATCATGGAGCACCGCGCGAAAGTCCGTGGGTTTCACCAAGGGCATGCGCTCGTTCACGACGACGCCGTACATTTTCACGTCGCTGCGGCGCGGCGAACGCTGTGGCTGGCTGATGGCCGACGGCGGCTCGAAGTTGATTTCTTTTCTGATCAAAGTCAAACCGGGAGCGGACGTCGAATCCGGCCGTCGCGCGATTTCCGCGAGCGTCCCGGACATCGACGTCCACACCCGCGACGAATTCAGTTGGCGCACGCGCAAATACTGGCTGATCGAAACCGGCGGCGCGGGATTGGTGCTAGGCATCGTGATCAGTTTCGGCATTCGCGCGGCGGCGGCTGCCGCAGGGACGGCGGTCGAAATTCCGCCGGCGCTGCTCGTCTGCGTCGCGGTGCTCACCACGCTGCTTTGTTCTGGAGCCGCGCTGCTCTCGATTGTCCGTTTGCGGCGCTTGGCGCCAGGAATGGTGTTCCGCACATGAGACCCACGATCACGATCCGCAACGTCGAAAAGTTTTACGCAGGCGGCGAATCTTTAGCCGTGCGCAGCGTTAATCTCGCGATTCTGCCGGGCGAACTCACGATTCTCATGGGGCCGTCCGGCAGCGGAAAAACGACGCTGCTCTCGATGATCGGCGGCGTGCTCTCGCCGACGCGCGGCGAAATCAGCGTCTGCGGCACGGCGCTGAAATCCGGTTCGCGTCCGGAGGAGAAAGACCGCACGCGCGCGATGCTCGCCAGCGCGGAATCCGAAGTCGCTCGCCGTAAAGCGACCCACAGCTTCCAAGTCAAATCCGCCGAAGCTCAAGTCGAACAAGCGCGCGCGCAGGTTGAACTCGCGAGCGCCGAGCTCGACAAAACGCGCATGCTCGCGCAGGTGAACGGCACGGTGGTCCGCAAATACATGTACCCCGGCGAGGTCATCGACGTGCTACACCCGCAGCCGGTCGTAACACTCGCCGACCTGACCCAACTGCGCCTGGCCGCGGATGTCGACGAATCCGACTACGCGCAACTGCATCCCGGCCAACGCGTGACAATCGCGATCGAATCCGCAAGCGATGCGAAAAGTTACACTGGCACCGTCGACACGATCAGCCCGATCACCGGCCAAAAACGTTTTTCCACCGGCGAAGCGAAAGAACGCCAGGACGTAAAGATCATCGAAGCGATCATCAAATTCGACACCCCGCCGCCAGCGCGATGAAACTCGGACTGCGGGTGACGGCGTATTTTGAGCCGCCGTAATGACATCAATTATCGGAGTCCATGTAGCACCTAACTAAGCATCAGGTGAACTCGAAACGAGGTTCTTCTAAAATCTGACCATTGACGACTGCAAGCGGTGTATGTATCACTAGTAGCTCATAAAGTGATTCACCACTAGTACAGATTCGCGCGTCGTCGCAACTCGGAGCCCGCCATGCCAACTGAATACTACCGACTCGCGATGTTGATCTTGCTCGCCGCGTGTGCCAGCCTTTCGGCCTTTTCGGCGGAGGAAAGTCCCGCGTCGCAATGGCAAGCCGTGGAATTTCCCAATGTGGCATGGTGCGGTCCGCGCCTTGAAATTTTCAAAGATGCCGTGCTTCAGGACTTTGTCGACGCTGGTCTGAATATCAACGTGAACGCGGGCGATCGCAGCGGATCGCGGGAGGAAAATCTCCGCGCCTTGGATGCGGCGAAACTCAAGGGTGTTAAAATCGTCGTTAAGGACGAACGATTTTCCACCACGATCAAGCCAACCCTTGATCCGGCGATCCTGGTACAATTGGATAAAATCGTCGATGACTACAAAGACCATCCTGCGTATATGGGTCTCATGGTCTGCGACGAGCCCGATAAAACCCTCTACGATTCACTGCGCACGATCAGAGACCGTATTTTAAAGCGCGATCCCAAGCATCTTATCTACATCAATCAATCCGATCTGGGCGGAAACGAAAAAGATATCACGCAGTACATGGAAGCGGTGAAGCCTCAAATTCTGTCGTTTGACACCTATCCCATTACGCGCACGGGCTGCGATCTCGAATTTTTCAACAAGCTGGAAGTGTTCCGCCGCGTGGCGCTGAAGCAGAACGTGCCACTGTGGGCCTTCTCCATGTCCGCCAAACTGGACCGCTGGCCGCTTCAAACCGGCGGCGCGATGGCATTGCAGCAATACAGCAACCTGGCGTACGGCGCCAGAGGTTTGCAGTATTTCACCTATAGCAACGTGATCGGACCCGCTTCCGTGGATGCCAGCGGCACCAAGACTCCTCAGTACGACGTCTTGAAGAAGCTGAATACTGATATCATGAGGCTGGCCCCGCTGCTAAGAGGCATGACGTCACTCGGCGTGACGCATTCGCTGCCGCTGCCCATCGGCACCAAAGGATTCAGTTCCGATTCCAGTATTCAATCCACGTCCGGCGATCCCATTCTGGCGGGCTGGTTCAGCGATGCTACCCATCGGCCGTACGTCCTGCTGGTCAACCGCGAGTATCTGTTCCCGGGGAAGACGCGTCTTTTCACCAAACAGGTCAGCGGGCTGATTGAAGTCGGCAAACAAACCGGTGCCGAAATGCCGGCCCTCGTGCCCGTCGGCAACACCCTCACGCTCGATTTTGGACCCGGCGAAGGTCGGCTGTTCCGCATCGTGGCCGGAGCGGTTCCGGATTCGGCGAAACTTTCAATCGATGCCGTGGACGCCGAACCGCCAGGCTCCGTCGCGGTCGTTTTTAGTGAGAGAGTCGAGCAGAAATCCGCGGAAAATGCCGCCAACTACGCGGTGGACGGCGGAATCCGCGTCACGGCTGCGCATCTGCTCGACGATGGTGCGACCGTGCAGTTGTCGACCTCACCACTGACCCCAGAAACCGCCTATTCGCTCCACGCCACGAATATCCAGAACGTCGCCGGCCGTGCGATGGACGCCGGCTCAAAGTCGTTCAAATGGTCCGGCTGTCTCTTGGATTGGTCGTTTGACGAAGGCGCTGCAGAGATCATCGCTGATCGTTCTGGCCACAGTAACGTCGGGTACCGTTATTGGGAGGCGGATGCGCAGGACGGCAAGTTCGGCAAGGCCCTCACGTTCGCGGGCGGCAATGTGACGGCAAGGCCTGCATGCTTCGCCCACATCACCAACAGCTTCACCATGACCCTGTGGGTCAAACCGACGCAACCCCGTCAAGAAACTGCCGAGGTCACCAGCGGTTCGGTCTGGAACTATCCGTATCATTGGGGCATTGTGGCGTACGACGGCTATCTCTACGGTGCCGGCCACGCCGGGGTGGGCCTCGTTGTTGGCAACAACGGCGTATCTGTCTGCGAAAACGAAAGCGATGTGCCGCATCCGTATCACAAGCCATCCGTGCTGGTTCATTCAACACCGATCACCACCTGGACGCACGTCGCTGTCGTCTACGACAACAAGCAGACGAAATTGTATCTCAACGGTGTACTGGTGAAGACCGGACTGACCAGCATCAAGACAGTGCATCCCAGCGCGCAGCTTGGGATCGGCTACGAGGGTGGAATTGATGAATTCAAAATTTTCAGCTACGCACTTTCACAAGGAGAAATTGCCGGTCTGATGCAACCGGGAAAGATGGAGAAAGTAACAGTTCCAGGGATGGCGAAAAAGAATGAATGAACAGGCGCGTCCACAATTGGCCACAGTGTTTACTTAAAATAGCCCACGAGCCTCAGCCGCGGTATCATTTGCCTGCGATCGAGCGGATGTGGTAATATACTTGCTGCCTTGATCGCTTGCGTCCATTGCACGAGGGCGTGCCTAAGCAATCTGTGGCAAGTTTGCGGGAGCACGTGTGGATATTGTTTATTGCGACACTTGCGGCGTCCGCGTTCCTTCCAGTGAACTTGCGGCCGCACGTGGCAATGATGACAAAGTCCACTGTTCCACGTGCGCTCCTCGCGTTTGGCGTGGGAGCGCCATCGTATCGGCCGTGATTCAGCCCGATAAAAGGGCGCCGGAAGCCAGGAGCCCAGCGCTCGGCACGCCCGCAGCACCGACTACCGGCGACATCAAATTCTATTTCTGTGAGACCTGTGGAAAGCGCATCACCGACCGCCAGATTCTCGAAGGCCAGGGCCGCGACAAGAAGCTCAAAGGCGTCTTCTGCAGCGATTGCGCCGTGGGCGTGAACACGATGGAGTTCGATGCCATCAGCGCAGCCGATTTGCGCAAGCCCACGCGCAAGTCCGGCGGCAACGCGGGAGTGCCGGCGTCGGGTTTCAAAGCAACCGAGCTGGGATCCAAGGCCAACATTACCCCAGCCAAACTGAGCAAGCGTGTACTGGGACTGGGAGGGCAGCAGTCCGCGCTCACACCGGAAAGCAAGCCCTTCGCCGCGATGATCGCAGCCGCCGCAGTAGTGACGCTGATCGGCGCTTTCGTATTATTCTCCAATTCGCACCCGGTTAAAAACATCGCGAAAGTCGAGAAGGAAGGCTCCAATGCCCACCCGATGGATACCGCGCCGTCCCCGTTGCCTCCCCGTGTCGACGCTCCATCGGTTACGTCGACGCTGGCTTCGAGGACCACCGACGATCCAGAATCCCGAGCTAAAAACGCATTCGATTTGATGCAACGTTTCGATGGACTCGCAGCAGACGACAGCGCGGGGCGGATCGAACGCATTGATGCCTTTCTGACTCAGTTTGGCGATTCGATCGTCTCCGGCCGAGCCCGGGCGCTGCGCAAGGAATTGGCGTCAGCGACTCCAGTCACACCACCCAAACCTGACGCTGAAGCGCTGGCAAAATCCGACTACGACGCCATGGTCAAAAAAATCGGAGCGCTGGAAAAAGAAAACAGCACCGATCGGCTGGCGCTGGTCGACGCATTTCTGAAAGACCACGGCGATTCCGAAATGACATTGTCCGCGAAAACCCTGCGTGAAGGCATTGCCGCGATCGAGCAATTCAAGAAGACCCATGCGACCATGCCCGATCTTCCCGACCAGCCGCCGCCTGGAACGAAGACGCCGGCCGCGGAATCGCAGCAATCAAAAGTTGTGGACGCCGAAATCGCTACTCAGCAATTGCTCCGTCAGGTGTTGGTTCCGCTGGGTCAATCAGACGTGACCGCGGCACTGCGAGCGGTGGCGCAAAATCAGGATGCGCCGGTCGAATCTCGCAAGGCCCTCAAGCCGGTGCTGGAAGTGCTGCAGAAGCGGGACAGAATCTGGCGCGAAGCGTTCGCGAAAAACGTAGGGCATAAAATCAAGTTGGAGACCAAGTCCGGAGTCGTTGAAGGCAACGTGCTGGCCGCCGACGCCGAGACACTCAAGCTCGATAAGCCACTGGTCATCAACGGAGCCACCATGGGATCAGCCACCGTCCAGGTCGCGGTCGCGGATCTGCTGCCGGCGTCGCGGGAGGCGCTGGCTCCACTTCCTGCTCCATCCACCAGCGACGAATGGATGGGACAGGTCTTCGGCGCGCTGGCCCGGCAGGATTTCGAATCCGCCGACAAGGCACTGTTGCATTGCGACGGCCACGTGCTTCAAGCCGCCATCAAGCAACTGGAGTTGGCTGAACAGGGCGCTGCTCGTGAATCCAAAGCCCAGGCGCTCTGGAAAAAAGCAGAGGATCTCTTCGCCGCCAAAAACTGGAAAGGCGCGAGGCCCGTCTACGAAGCGTTGGAGCACGACTTCGCTGGAACCGAGTGGGTCAAGTACCATGCAGAGACGCTCCAGACGCGGCTGGAGGAACTCGACACGATGCTCCTCGCCTCCCAAGCCGTCACGCTGGACCTGGGTGGCGGCGTGAAACTGGACCTGATGCCCATTCCTGCTGGCGACTTCGAAATGGGTTCCAACGACGGCGATGCGAATGAAAAGCCCGTCCACAAAGTCCGAATCACGCATCCATTCTGCATGGGAAAGTACATCGTCACCCAGCAGCAATTCGAGAAGGTGATGGGCGTCAATCCCTCCCAAAACAAAGGCGACAATCTACCCGAAGATAGAGCGAACTATGCCGATGCGTTGGAGTTCTGTAAAAAGGTCAGCAAACTCACGGGTAAGAATGTAAGACTGCCGACCGAATCCGAATGGGAATACGCCTGCCGCGCCGGAACCAAGACCAAGTATTACACCGGCGACACCGAAGCGGCACTGGATCAGGCCGGCTGGTACGAAAAGAATTCAGGCGGAAAGCCGCACCCCGTTGGTCAGAAAAAACCCAACGCCTGGGGCCTTTACGACATGCACGGCAGTGCGTGGCAGTATTGCGTCGATGCGTTCGTCGCTGATGCGTATTCCAAATCCGCCGCCGAAGATCCGGAAGTTCCAGAGGGCCGAGATTGCGTGATGCGCGGCGGCACCCGCAACGGGATTGCCGCAAATTGCCGCTCGGCTACGCGCGGCGCCATGTGGAAAGGCGATCGCAGCCTGTATGATGCCTTCGGCTTCCGAGTAGTCCTCGCCGCCACGACAACGCGGGAAGGTCCGGCCAAGAAGTAAAGTATACCCAATCCCCTTTCCACATTAGAGTTCGGGTTGCATCGACACACAATCCAAAATCACGAAACGCGGTCGATCCGTTGTTGACCGTCAGCGTAGGTGGGATGGTGCCAATCGCGCTTGCATTTGGCAGCCATTGGGTAATCGATTCAGCATGAAACGACCGTCGGCTGACATGGATCTCATCGCCAAGCGCATCGCGCGTCTCCAAGACGACAGTGCATTACGCGCTCCACACCACCGGGCGCATCAGCTCGCGGTTGCATAAACGCATTCTCGATCTGGCGCGGAAGCTCAACTAGTTACCCAGAGCGCAAATCCCATACCCGGCGCTCTGTTGCAGGAAGTTGCGATCGAACATCACACCTCACGGGTGCACTTGAACATTCTTCCCCAAATACTTCGAATCTTGAAAATTCCTGTTCAATTCGATGACGCAGCTTGAAAGTACGCACATGGAACCTTCCACAGACGACACCGCTGATGGCCGCGAGCAATTTCTAAAAGTACACATGCCCGCGCAACGTGCCGTCTTCAGCTTTCTGCTTGCAGCCGTGCATGATTACCAGACCGCCGAAGACCTGCTCCAGGAAGTGACGTTGATCCTGTGGAAGAAATTTGGCGACTACCGGACGTCGGAGCCTTATCTGCGCTGGGCGTTTGGTATTGCGCGCAACGTGGTCGCACGCCATTTTCAATCTCAGGCCGCTGCTCGCGTTCGGCTTCGCATCCTGGAATTCGCCGCCGTTTCCGCGGAAGAACATGCGCCCCAACTGTCGAGCGAAAGCCAGGCCTTGCTGAGCTGCCTCGAAAAGCTTCCACCGGAACAGCGCGAACTGATCAAGCGCCGCTATGAAGACGGAGTCGCTCTGAAAAGTCTGGCCGACCAGTTCGGTCAGAGCCTCGCCAAAGTCAACATGACGCTGGTACGCCTCCGTCGCGCTCTACTTGATTGCACCAAACGGACCGTGTTGCGCGAGGGTCGCGCCTCATGACCGCCGAATCCGCGACGCCTTCCCACGAATTCCACGAACTGGCCAGCCGCTTCCTCGATGGCGACTTGTCCGCGGCCGAAGAATCTCGATTCTGCGGGATGCTCGAGTCCCAGCCCGGCCTTCGAGCGGAATTCGCGCGCCTGATGAACCTGCATGGAACGCTGCGGATGCTGCACACCGGCGCGCAGTCGGCGCTGACAGCGTTGAACGAATCGAGGTCTTACCGCGTTGAATCGCGTCTTCGCCGCGTCAGCACGTGGCGGAACGGTGCGATGGCCGCGTGCGCCGTGGCTACGGTTGCCGCGCTTCTCTTCATTTGGCGATCTACTTCGGTTCAGCCGAGCAGCCCCACCCAGCCCCAGCCGCAGCCTATTGCGAGCGTATTGGTGGACGTCATCGCGGTAAATGGGGCACTTCAATTGTCCGCCGGGCAAACAGCGGAGTGGCACGACGTCACGGCGACGATCGACCTGAACGCACCGATGAAATGGAACACAGGTGCACGACTGCGCTTCGCGTCAAAGCCTGGAGTAGTGACGCTGGCGGACGGCACAGTACTCAATCTGCGCGAAGGCACGGAACTCACCTTTTCGAATTCAGCGCCGCTAACCGTGGAGTTGAACGAAGGCGAAGCGTTCTTCCAGGTGCCGCATTCCATGCAGCAAACAGGCAACCGTCCGGTGCGCTTTCTCGTACGGACACCCGACGCCGACGTGCGCGTCACCGGCACGGCATTCGGCGTGATCCGCCACCGCCAGCAGACGGATGTAGCGGTGGAACAGGGACAGATCGAGTTTGCCAACACCTTTGGAAAAGTAGCTGTCGCCGGCGGAGAACGCAGCGTCGCGAAAAATGGTCAGGGCCCCGCCGCCGCTGTTTCCGCGGATATTTCCGTGGCGTTCGCGTGGCGTAATGAGCCCACCGACTTAACCGCCAGCCTGAACCCCAACTGGGCGCGCCTGAACGGCTCAGGTCTGCCGCGCCGGGAAATCACGGCGTTGCTGTGCAGACGAAAAGGTGAGCTCTACGCCGCGGTCTCGGCCAGCGGTATCTGCATGTCCTCCGATGATGGCAAGACCTGGAAAGACATCAGTGGAGACAACCCCGGCGCACTGTTGTACGCAACGACTCTAGCTCTGACATCCGACGGCGATCTTGTAGCCGCATGCGCGTTCAAAAATGTCGATCATGCCGGCATCCCCTGCATGGTCCGCGATCACATGACGCAGCGCTGGACGGCGTCCACGTTCGATCAGGACAAACCCACGCAGACGCCGCCACTGGTAACATCGCTGTGCGCGGACGCCAACGGCGCGATTATCGCTACTATCGACTCGACGACGCTGTGGAAATCCTTGGATGGCGGCCTGCACTTCAAATACCTGGGCCGCCCGTATGCGTCAGCCTGCACCAGGGTCGTCTGCAGTCCCCTGCCCGAGCAAGCCAATAGAGTCCTCGCCGCGACCGAGTACTACGGATTTTTCGAATCCGGCGACGGCGGTTTGAATTGGAAAGTAATTCCTCCAGCCGTCGCAGGAAAGGAATTCGATACCTGCTACGCGGCGTGCTTTGCGAAAAACGGAGACGTGCTATTGGCTCGCCTGCGCGCAAACGGCGGTGACACGCACACGCTGTGGCGGTACGCACCGCCGCAACCGGTGACGCCTGTGGAGCTGCCGGATAGCTGCAGCGTCCGCATGCTCGTCTCCGACGTACGTGGTTCCATGCTCTGTGTCTCCGACCGCGGCCAGCTCTATCAGTCCATCGATGATGGCGTGACGTGGACCACGGTTCAGGGCTTGCCCGGAGTGATCACGCACGTCGCTTTCGATGCCGATGGCCGTGCGTACACCGGAACGAAAAACGGAGCGCTGTTCGTTCGAACGTCAGTTTCAGAAAAGAAGTAACTACTGCCTGCCTTGAAATTCGGCGCTGAGCTGCTCAGTGCTGCCGGTGTCAACTTGTCTCATTGGAAATACGGAGATTCTTGCATGCGCCGAAACCTCGCTCAAAAAGACAGCTCGCGATCACGACTGCTCTCTCCGGCGCTCCTGCTGATTACCGTGATGATTCCGGTCTGTGCGCATGCAGCGACGGGCAACTGGACGACCTACACCACCGGGACTCCGGGCGCGTTTGTCACGCTCTATATTGCCGACGACGGCACCACCGTCTACGCCACGCCCGGCGGCAGCGCGACCGTGCCCACGCTCTACAAATCGACCCTCGCGCCCAACATGACCTTCACCGCGCTCCCCAACACAGGAATGGCTCCGGTGGCCCCTCAGATTTTTCAAACCAGCGGCATCTTCCCGGCCACGGGCAACACACTGCCCATGCTGACGATTATCGATTTGAACAAGACTACCTATCACAAGGAACCGTATCTCTGGTACTTCAATGCAGCCACCGGCTCATGGGCGCAAACGACGTACACCTTCAACGCGCTCGAAGAAACATCGTGGACCGGCACAGGAATCTGGGGCTGGATCCACGACGACAACGGCGAGATGCTCAGCTCCGGCCAGCAGCGCATCATCGATTCCGCCGATGGCGGCAAGACGTTCACCAAGCGCGCCGACGTCAAGACATTCATGGCGCCGCCTGGTGATTCGAATTATGTCGACAAGCCTGGCTACGGCAACAATACGGTCAGTTTTGGCAACCCCGGATGGTGCATGGGTACGAGCCGCACGCCGTGGGGCGAAATGTTCTACGGCGGCGAATGCGGAACTTACGTCCATTCGCTCGACAACGGCTACACCTGGGAATGGGTCGATCCGCTCTGGTACCAGCCCGAACGCGATCTCGCCGGAAATCCCATGTATCAGAACCCAAACGCGTTCCACATGACTCAGACCTACGCCACGTCTCGCACGCCCAACGGCGAAGTCCTGATGTACACCGACCGGAACACCGGCAAAAACTTTTGGGTCTACACCAATACCGGCGCATTCGCACTCGCGCAGAACGGACCCGTGGATACCGACTCCGCGTCGTCGCGAGCCTCCACGCGGCTGATGAGCCAGTTTGTCACCGCGCCGTCCGGCGACGTCTACGCCATCGCGTCATGGCTGACCACCGCCAATCACGGCGGGCGATTCGCTGATGTGATCAAATTCGACGGCACCAACTGGACTACCATCACCACCACATTTCAGCCCAACTTTTCCCAGTTAAATCAGGCGCTGGTCTGCGATGGAACGTCGGTTTACGCCGCGAGCGGATCGACGATCTACCAATGGACGCCGACCGGCCCCTTCCCTCCCCTCGTCAGCACCGGAAGCACCGGCAAGGCCACGACCTCGCCGGCCGTGACGCTATCCAGCGCAGCGAGTCTCGCCAGTTACGCCTTTTCCGGCGCGACCGCCAGCGTGGGAACGGGTGGCAGCGGCCCGCTCACATACCTCTGGTCGGCACGCGGACCCGGTCCAGTCACATTCGACGATCCAC
The DNA here is from genome assembly GCA_038227875.1 of Planctomycetota bacterium. Taxonomy (GTDB): domain Bacteria; phylum Planctomycetota; class SZUA-567; order H5-PLA8; family H5-PLA8; genus JBBRPR01. The sequence continues at coordinate 2,331 of JBBRPR010000064.1, read as the reverse complement.
GCGCGCTGACGCCCACCTCCTATTTCACCACGACGGGTAACTACGTGCTGAATGTTGTGGCCACCGACGCCGGCGGACTGACGGCCGGCGACAGCATCATCGTCCACGTCAACGCGGCTGGCGGCGGCGCGGCGCCCGCGATCACTTCGCACCCGACGAATCAACTCTGGTCGGCCGGAGGATCCGCAACCTTCAGCGTGAGTGCCAGCGGCAGCAACCTGAGTTACCAATGGTACCGCGACGGCATTGCGCTCGTGGACTCCGCCGCACGGGTTGCAGGCGCGACGACTTCCAGCGTTACGCTCGGCGCACTGAGTTCCGCCGACGACGAGACGACGTTTTACTGCCAGATTTCAAATCCGTACGGAAAGGTTGTCAGCCGGTGTGGCACGCTGGGCCAGCCGCTGCAGATTCTCGCAAACCCCGTGCACACGGAACTCGGCACGACGACGGCGCTCTCCGTTGCCGCTAGCGGCACGCAGCCGATTCAATGGCAGTGGCTCGATCAGAACAACACCCCGATCAGCGGTGCGAACAAAGGGACCTTTGTCCCCACTGTCGCAGGCACCTACTCCTGCCGACTGACCAACATTTTCGGATCTGTGACCACTACTACGGCCACGGTGACGGCCGGTTCCTCACCGATTTTTAACGTAGTGGTGAATTCCGCACTGAGTTCCACCAACAGCGGCAGCGGTGCATTCCTGGTCCCGGTGGCGGGCTCAATCGTGCTGGGCATCTCCACCGACCGTTTCACGTACACGGTGCCAAGCCGCTGGCGCTTTCAGAACTGGAGCATTGCCGCGCTGCCACCGGGCGTCACTGCGACACTCGGCAAATCTACTGATTCTCAGACGACGTTGACAATCTCAGGCGTGACCACCGGCCAGACCGTTATGGTCAACGCCAACTATGCCGCTACAAATTTCAATAACCTCGCCATGACCAACGGCCTGGGCGGAGGCAGTTCCTACGGCAACGGCACCCGCGACATTGCCGCACTGCCTGCACCCACGGGATTTGTTTTCGACAAATGGATCGGCACGGTTGCCAATCCCGCGTCAGCGATTACCACCGTGAATGTCACGGGAAACAGCCGCGTCTATGCGACATACAAACCTGCAGGCGTGACATCCACGATCAGCGGCACCGTGACGTCGGGCGGCGTCGGACTGGCCAATGTCGTCGTGAGTGACGGTACGCGCAGCGCGGTGAGCAACGCGAGTGGACTGTACACGATCGCCAACGTCCCCAACGGCACCTACACGCTGACCCCGTCGCGCAGCGGGTACACATTCTCGCCGGTCACAATCGCCAACGTCGTGGTTAGCGGAGTCAATGTCAGCGGCCAGAATTTCACCGCGACGGCCAACCCGGTCCTCACCACCATTGCCGTCACCCCTGCATTGGTCAGTCTCCCCGCAGGTACGACGCAGCAATTCACAGCCACCGCCAAAGACCAGTTTGGCGCCGCGCTGAGTCTCCAGCCGAGCATTACGTGGACCGCTGCAACCGGTGCAGGAACGATCTCCGCGTCCGGCTTGCTCACCGCTAACACGACCGCGGGCGGTCCGTTCATCGTCACCGCCACCAGCGCGTCGATCAGCGGTACCGCCAGCGTCACGATCACCGCCACAACCACCGTTGGCAGCATCACTGTTTCGCCGGCCACCGCCAGTGTTGTCGCCGCAACGACTCAGCAATTCACTGCGTCCGCAAAAGATCAATTCGGCAATACCATGAGTCCCCAGCCGTCGATTACGTGGACTGCCGCCGCCGGAGCGGGAAGCATCTCCGCGTCCGGTCTTCTCACCGCAAACACCGCTGCCGGCGGTCCGTTTACGATCACAGCCAAGAATGGAGCCGTGCAGGGCACCGCCAGCGTAACCATCAAACCCAGCAGCACGATTGGGAGCATCGTTGTCACTCCTGCATCGAATACGGTTTCGCCTGGCGGGTCGCAGCAATTCACGGCGGTGGCCGCCGATACGTTCGGTAACATCATGAGTCCGCAGCCAGCCGTAGTGTGGAGCGCCGCTAGCGGATCGGGAATCATTTCCGCCACTGGGCTGCTGACCGCGAGCGCCGTTGCCGGAGGCCCATTCACGATCACCGCCACCAGCGGTGCGATCAATGGAACCGCAAGCATCACAATTCTGGGCTCTACGGGAACAGGAACAGGAACGGGAACGGGAACAGGAACGGGAACAGGAACGGGAACAGGAACGGGAACAGGAACGGGAACAGGAACGGGAACAGGAACGGGAACAGGAACGGGAACGGGAACGGGTCCGGGAAGGGGAGGGGGTGGGGGGAGGGGGGCGGGACGGG
>JBBRPR010000063.1:0-45395 GCA_038227875.1 Planctomycetota bacterium | reverse complement strand
GGCCTGTCGGCCGCCACTTCCACAGTCTGCACAAGGTCTCGTTTAAAGGGTGCTACGTTTTTGGACCGCCGATCGGCCCTCCGCCCTCCGCTCCGGTTTTCGACCGCCGTTTACAGCGCGGCTGTGAAGATTGCGGTCGATCAGGATTGAATCGTCCAAATCCCACTACTGGAGCTGAATTCACGGGATTGCTCGCTCCGTTTCAGCGGGTTTTCAGCAGGATTGAATTTAGAGTTTTGAGATCCACCGGCTTTGTCAGATGAAAATCGAATCCGGCCTCAACGGATAATTTCAATACCTCATTGCCGCCATAGCCGGTCAATGCGACAAGTTTGATTGTGGGATGGCTTCGCCTCAGGTGGCGAGCCACATCGAGCCCGTCCATCGCGCCCGGTAAGCCGATATCGCACAGTACTGTATTGGGATTTAGTGCGGCAGCCTGAGCGACACCCTCGGAACCTGAATGGGCTATGGCAACAGTATGACCGCCCAATTTCAGCAATGCGCTCATGGTCCGTGCGAGATCGACGTTGTCCTCTATGAGAAGAATGCGCTGGGGCGGAACCTTCTCGGCTGCCCCTTCCGGCGTTCCAATTAACAATCCCGGAGGAGCCAATGGAAGCACAATAACAAATTTGGAACCAGTTTCGTGCTCAAGGGGGCTGCTCACCGAAACGCGGCCGCCATGTCCTTCCACCAGCCCTTTGACCAGCGCCAATCCCAGCCCCAACCCGCCTTTGCCGCGGTCAACCCCGCTCTCGGCTTGCGAAAACGATTCGAATAACCGCGGTAGTAATCGAACATCGATTCCGGGGCCCGTGTCCGTGACCGAAACGGCCGCTTCGGAATCGGAAATGCGATTGAGCCGCAAGTGAACATTGCCGCCAGCAGGAGTAAATTTCAGGGCATTGTTAAGCAGGTTGCCGATGGCTTGCGCAATCCGGATTGCATCGACGTCCACCCACATTGCCTCGTATGGAAGATGCTGCTCGAATCGGATTTTCCGTTGTTCGAACAAGCGCATGTGGTCGGCGGCGCATCTCTCGACGACGGTGATAAGATCCACTGCTGCTTTTTTAAATTCCATGCGGCCCGTGGAAATCCGCGAGACGTCCAGCAGGTCGTCCACGATCCGCGACATGTGCTGAACCTGGCGCCGGATGATTTGCACGGTTTCCATCCGCTCCGACTCGCTGGAGCGCTGGTTGCTCAAAACGTCCACGCCAGCCAGAACAGGCGCCAGCGGATTGCGAAGTTCATGTCCAAGCATTGCCATGAACTGGTCCTTGCGTGCGTCCGCTTCCAAAACCTCGGAATAAAGGCGGGCATTGTCCACCATCGAGGCAGCGTGACGTGCGATTTCCTGAGCAAAGATTAAATCGTCCTCGGAGTACGGACGTTTCGGATCCGAGGTGGCAAAGGAGATCACACCGACACTGTGTCCACGGGCGATCAGCGGTACAAACATGACAGAGCGGGGATCGAGTTGGCGCAGCATTTCAATCATTGCGGGATCCGCGCCTGGTACTTCCATATTCCTCGGCTTTATTTCGCTGATGAGGACGGCCTTTTGTGATTCGAATACTCGCTTGATCGTGCTATCCGGATTGCTCGCGGGTTGATATTTTCGCAGAAACGATTCTTGCAGGCGTTCCTTATTTGCGTCTTCATGCGCCATTGCCACTTGATCGAAATTTCCGGTTTGACTGCGAAAATAGATCGAGCATCCCTGTGGAAGGTTCAACACCGCCAGCCGAACCACCTTGTCGAGCGTTTTTCGGAGGTCCAGCGACTGCGAAAGCAGAGTGCTAAGTTCCGCCAGAAACGTTACCCGCTGCCGTGCCTTTTCCGACTCCCTTCGAAGCGCGCGCTCATTTTCATACATGCGGATGCTGGTCATCGACGCGCCGACCAGGTTTCCGATGCCGACGCCGATTCGCACCTCCGCCCCGGAGAACGTGTGCGGCTTCTTGTAATAGAACACGACCGTACCCGCGTTATCTCCTGCGATCTTGAGGGGAATGACCAGCAGCGAGCGAATGCTCTCTTTGCGTTGCAAATCGCGGTTGCTTTTGAGGAGGGCGCAGCTTTCCGCGTCTTCGATGATTAAAGGGCCATTCATTAGAGAGACTGAATTGTCCATGGATTCATACGTCAACCGTTGATATTCCTCGGAAAGGCCCGACGCGCAGACAACCGACCATTTACAAGTCTGTTGGCAATACAGCCACACCGCATATGCATCGGCCTTGATCAGCAGGCGGCAGAGTTCCAAGGTGCGCGGAAGGACCGTTTCGAAATTTAATGCGCCGGCAAGAACGCTCGAGGCTTCCACTAGCATCGTCAAGTCTTCGACGAGTCCAGGAAACTCCGGATCAATCGTATCGAGGTTGTTCAAACACTTCTCCGCGGGGCATTGGATGATCGGCTGAATATACAGGACTTATGCCGGCATTGCCCAATCGAATGGCAGAGGATAAGGTATGCAACATCCATCGGCGATCAGAGTACGATTACTCGCTCCAGCTTGGAGTCACATTCTGCTTCTGGTGTTGATGCGTGGAAGGCCACTTAGGTTCACAGAGGATTGGACATGGACTTTTCAACTCAGTTCCTGAACGAAATCAAACTCATCGCCGATACGCTGGATAAGGCGGCCATTGAAAAGTTGGCCAACCTGCTTGTCGAAACGCGAACACGGCAAGGCCGGCTATTCATCCTCGGCGTCGGCGGCAGCGCGGGAAACGCCTCTCATGCGGTGAACGACTTTCGAAAGATCGTCGGCATTGAAACGTATGCGCCGACTGACAATGTCTCCGAACTGACCGCACGTACCAATGATGAAGGCTGGAGTACGGTGTTTGAGGCCTGGCTGAAAGTGAGCCACTTGCGGCGTGGCGACACGATTCTGGTGCTGTCTGTCGGTGGCGGAAACGTGGAGAAGAATGTCAGCCCGAATCTGGTCGCAGCGCTCAAGTATGCAAAAGCAGCAGGCGCGAGCATCGCCGGAATTGTGGGGCGGGACGGTGGGTTCACGGCCACGGTTGCCGACGCGTGTGTGATTATTCCCACGGTGAATGCGGATCACGTCACACCTCATAGTGAAGCATTTCAGGCGGTGGTCTGGCACCTGCTCGTCTCGCATCCCGCGCTGAAGGCTGCGGCGACAAAATGGGAGTCCGTCAAATGAGTGGCGTCAAACGAGCGGTATTTTTCGATCGGGATGGCGTGTTGAACAAGAGTCTCGTGGTGGACGGCAAGCCGCACGCTCCTGCCTCGTTAAGCGAATTTGAGATCTACCCCGAGGCAGCTGCATTGCTCGAGAAACTTCGCGCATTGGGCTACCTGCTGTTTGTGGTAACCAACCAGCCTAACGTCTCGCGCGGGACCCATTCCAAAAAGGACGTTGAGGAAATCAATCAAACGCTCTCGGCGGCGCTCCGCATCGATGAGATTTTTGTCTGTTTCCATCGCGACGAAGACCAATGTTCCTGTCGCAAACCCAAGCCTGGATTCCTGCTCGAAGCGGCACGCAAGTATGGCGTGGTCTTAAGCGAGAGTTTCATGGTTGGAGACCGCTGGCGCGATATTGAAGCCGGCCAGAACGCGGGTTGCAGAACGGTCTGGATCGATCGCGGATACCAGGAGAAAGCACCCACGCAGCATGATTTTCGAGCCGCCTCGTTGACAGAAGCTGTGGGCTGGATCATTGCGCTCCATCGAGGAAATTAATAGGTATATATTAGGTATTTAATTATGAGTTTATTTTATAAATAATTGATTTAATTAAGTTCAATATTGATTTAATGAATATCGCGGCGTATTCTTCTCACATGGATTCCATGCTCAACTGTGTGAAATGTGGCCAAGCGATGGATGTCGTCCGGTTCAAGTGCTCGGCCTGCGATCTGGCACTGGAAGGGAAGCTCGAACTGCCTGCGCTGGCGCGGCTCAACTCGGATGAACAGAAGTTTGTCATCGCCTTTGTCCGTGTGCACGGCAACATCAAGAAAATGGAAGAATTGTTTTCGATCAGCTACCCCACTGTGAAGGGGCGGCTCAACGCTATCGCCAAAAAACTCGACGCGACTTTCAAAGCTCCCGACGACCGCAGCGCGATCCTCGATCGCCTCGCTCGCGGTGAGCTCAGCGTCGACGAAGCGCTGAAGCAACTGGGCTGATCGTCGAACTCGCATTCTTATTCTGGAGGAAATCATGCTCGACGAACGTCGCAAGATTTTGCAGATGCTGGCTGACGGAAAAATTTCGGCCGCGGACGCAGAACGTTTGATGGAAAAACTCGACGAACTCGACGGAAAGAAAGTAGCGAACTCCTCCGCGGATAGCGCGGTCGATCCGGTTCCGCCAGTCCCGCCTGGCTCAACGCCTCCGCACGTTGACGCATCTTTGGAGGGTGGCTTGACGGGGTTCATTGCACGACTGATCAAGACCGGCCTCAACAGTGTCGGCGTTGCTACGCAGACGCAATCACGCTCCGAGTCAACCGATCACCAGCCTGGCATGCCGCTGCGCGTTCGAACGGGAAATGGTTTTATTCATGTCTCGAAGGTCACCGGAACGCAGGTCTCGATTCGCGCCGACGTGCGCGCGGTAACGTTGGAACGCCTCGCAGCCGTTAAACTTCGTACCACGCGCGAAGCAGATGGTACGCTGGATATCCGCGCCGATTGGCCAGACGGCGGTCCGCGCGGCATGGAAGGCTGTTCGTTCGCCATTGAAATTCCCGATGCCATCGGCGTGGACCTGGAGACCAGCAACGGTGCCATCAATCTTGAAGCCATGGGCGGCTCTGCGCTGTTGCGGACGCGCAATGGCGCCGTCGACGTGCGCGCGCATGACGGCAGCGTCCGCGCCGACACCACCAATGGCAAGATTCGGCTTGTCGACGTAATCGGCAACGTGATCGCGCACGGTTCCAATGGACGCATCAGTGTCGAACGTTGCTTCGGCAGCGTGGAAGCCGAAACGACCAACGGCAGTGTCGACGTCGCGCAGACTTCCGAAGGCAAAGGTCCGCTGCTCCTGACCACCACCAACGGCTCGATCACTGCAGAAATCGGGCGAGCCTTCCGTGGCGCGCTGCGTTTGCGCACAGTCAACGGCCCGGCAGAATTCAACGAAGTCGCCGGCCTGCGCGTCGTCTCCCGCACTCGCAATTCTGCCGATTTGGAAGTGGGCAGCGGTACGCCGCAGTCCAGTTTGCGCACAACCAACGGAGCCGTGCGGGTCACGCTCTCGCCGGTAGTGGAACATGCGAACGTTTCGGCGTAGTCTATAGAAGAGATTAGATTCGACACGGCTGTGACATATTGGAAAGCAGGCGCTTCTATTAATAGGAGAACTCCGCGACTGGCGAAGATCAATGGTCCGAGGGAACTTCGCCAGTCCTCGAACGAATATGACGTCACCTGAAATCGATTTCAAAGCTCCTGAACTATTGGCTGCCTATCAAAAAGTGGATGTCGATCTGCGCGTTAAGGCGCTAAAGATCTGCTGCGTTCTGGCCATTGCGTTAAAGCTCTCAGCCATCGGCCTGGATCATCTCGTCTATCCGGAACTGCAATGGCAGATCTTTGCGGTCCGCATTTTCGCTGCACTCATGATGGGCTTGATCCTCCTGGTTCGCAACAGTGGCTTGATGAAACGCCACGTTCACATCTTCGGCGTGCTCTGGGCCATGATCGTGCAATTGGCGGTCTGCTTCATGATCTACCTTACCGCGGATCCAGCTTCTCCGTATTACGCAGGTCTGAATCTTGTGATCCTGGCGGTGGGCGTGCTGCTTCCGTGGACGTTTTCGGAATCGATTCTGGTCTGTTCACTGACATTGGTCTGCTACGTTGTGATTGCGCTGCTGGGGGCGGGTGGACCGGTCGCCTGGAATCTGTTTCTGGGAAATATCAGTTTCATGCTGTTCACCGATGCGATCGCGATTACGTCGAGTTATTTCCGCTCGCGTCAGCGATTCCAGGAATTCTGCCTGCAGCATCAGCTCAGCACTCACGTCAAAGAACTCTCCGAACTGGACCGCCAGAAATCGGAACTCTTCGCGAATATCAGCCACGAATTCCGGACGCCGCTTACATTGATCATCGCACCCTTGGATGAATTGCTGAAAGATCCCAGTGCGTATCCAAAGGAAGCGACTGACCGACTCTTGATTGTGCGCGACAATTCCCTTCGGTTGTTGAAGCTTGTCAACGATCTGCTTGAACTCGTCCGGCTTGAGCATTCGCGCAGCCCCGTCCACATGGAGTCTGTTGAGACCGGGAACTTTCTCGCAGGCATGGCCGCCGCCGTCCGCCATCTGGCAGAAAAGAAGGGGCTGCAACTGACGGTGGAGCGCCCGGAAGTGCCACTGAGTATCAAGGCTGATGTGCGCTGTCTTGAAAAAGCCATTATGAATCTGCTCATCAACGCCATCAAGTTCACCCCGAGCGGCGGACAAATCCGGACTCGATGTTTCCGACGCGAGGAATCGGTGGTCATCGACATTCAAGACACGGGCATCGGTATTGCGGCTCAAGATCTGCCTTTTATCTTTCGGCGATTTCGGCAAGTGGATGGATCCGCGACCCGTTCGGCACAGGGGCTGGGGATAGGACTGGCGCTCGCGCGCGAACTGGTGGAAGAGCAGAACGGAAAGCTGTTTGTGCAAAGCGAATTGGGGAAGGGCTCCGTATTCACGCTTGAAATGCCATACGCAGAGGCACGGCACAATGCGGAAAATTCTCCAAGCCAGGTGCCTGAGCCTGTGCTGGACATTTATCGTCGCGCCAATCAGGCCTTTACGATTGCCGAAGAACATGTGGATGCGCCTGCCGACGGCAACGCGGCCAGTTCCGCTACGGTGTTGATTGTCGAGGACGAAGACGGAATGCGCCGCTTTCTGGGTTCTGTCCTGTCGCGCGACGTTGCGGTGGTGGAACTTGCGCACGGTCTCCGCGCAGTCGAAACGATTCGGGAATCGCGTCCCGATTTGGTACTCCTTGACGTGATGCTCCCCGGTGTCAGTGGGATTGAGATTTGCCGGCGCATCAAGTCGGATCCGGAACTGCGCGCGACAAAAGTGATTGTGCTGACGGCGCGTGCCGACGATGCCGCCCGGTTCGAAGCGCTCACTTCCGGTGCCGACGATTACTTGACCAAGCCGTTCAGCACGATTGAATTGCGAACGCGCGTGTCCAACCTCTTGAACGTCGCAAAATTTGAGCGGATGCAGTTGGAAGAACTGCGAAATTTGAACCGGCAGACAGTTGAGGCGCTCGCCACGGGCATCCTGCTGGTGGGATCTTCGGGAAAAGTGCTTCTTACAAATTCGGCGCTGCTGAAGTTGTGCGGCTGTGGAACGCAGCCGCCTGAAAAACTGAGTGACATGGCTTGCCATGAATTTACGGCTGCGGTGAGCGATGCCATTGCAAACGGACGTGCAACGGCCAATCAAAATCTCGACGTGACGGTGCACGGAGCGGTAAGCCATACGTTGCTGAGCCTTCATCCGGTGCGGTCCGCGGCGGCGGAGACGATTTTCCTGGTCGTGTTGCATGACATCACCGAATACACGGAGCTGGAAGCACGCTCCAAAAAGGACGAGGGTCTCGCCCGCGTTGGCGAAGCGATTTCCGCCATTAATCACGAATTGCGCAATCTGGCTCAACCCATCTTTTCCCAGATCAAAAGACTGTCGCAGATTAAAATCGATGATCCTGCCTACCATGAGTCGGTGGGTGTGCTCGCAAACCGGATGGAGGCGCTGAACCGGTTGCTCAACAATTTGCGCGACCTCAGCCGTCCGATCGAATTGCGGTTGCGTAAGCTCAACCTGGCCGAACTCAGCGAGAGTGTCTGCCGGGATTTGTCGGAAAGTACGCAGACGCATCGGGTTCAAATCCTGCGGAAGGTGGATGACGCCGGCGCCGAATGCGTCGCCGATGGTCAGTGGTTGCGGCAGGCGGTTTTCAATGTCGTTCGCAATGCGGTGGAGGCCACGGCACACGTGCCCGAACCGCGCGTGACGGTTTCGATTGAGCGAACGGGCACGGAAACCGTGTTGGCGATTCATGACAACGGCTGCGGAATCGCGCCCGATCAGCAACGCCGCCTGTTCGTTCCGTTCTTTTCCACCAAAGGTGAAGCGGGCACCGGACTGGGGTTGAGCATCAGCCGCAAGATTGTGCTGCTTCACGGTGGCCGTATCGATGCCGAAAGTAAATCCGGCGTCGGCACGACATTCCGGATCGTGCTTCCGGAATCCCCCAATTTGGCCAGCAGCGTGGCCTGATTGCGCAGCCGGCGATCAATCCTCCAATCCTCCAATCCTCCAGCTTGGCCTAACGGCTCACCTCCAAACTAGCGCTTCAACCCGGTGAAATGCTTTCCGATCCGGTTTGTGCCATTGGCGATGGGCGGTTCATCGGCGGGTTGCCGCATGGCGTTAGACTTTTGCGCGGTCTGGACTTTCTCTGCGGATACCCGGGCTTCGGCAGCTGGCTTGGACGGAACTTCCGCGTCGGACTTCGCGCCCATTTCGCAGGTGCTTCGAGCCTGCTCGGCGATGCCGGCGATGTGCGAGACCAGCCCGGTCAGTTCGTGAGCCTGGGCCGAGAGTTCCTCGCTGGCCGATGCGGACTCTTCAGCGCTGGCGGCGTTGCTCTGAGTTACTTTCTCCATCTGCGTCATCGCCAGATTGATCTGTGAGATGCCTTTGGATTGCTGTTCGCTGGCCGACGTCACTTCCGCGTTCATCTGTGAAACTTTGGCGGAGGCGGCAACAATTTCGTCCAGGATTTTGGACACTTCATCGGACACTCGCACACCGTTTTGAGCCTTGCTTTGAGATTGCTCGATCATCGCGGCCGTCTGTTTGGCTGCTTCTGCCGAGCGCAGGGCAAGACTGCGGACCTCTTCGGCGACCACGGCAAACCCTTTTCCCGCGTCTCCTGCGCGCGCGGCTTCCACGGCGGCATTGAGCGCCAGGAGATTGGTTTGAAACGCAATCTCATCAATGGTCTTCACGATTTTGGCGGTGGCGCTCGACGACTTCTGAATCTCCTGAATCGCTTCGATCATGCGCGTCATGGCCTGCTTGCCGCCTTCGGCGCTCTTCATCGCGGTCATCGAGCAGGCATTGGCGTCCCTGGCATGATCGGCCATCTGTCGCGTCATGCTGGACATTTCTTCCAGCGACGCGGAGGTCTCTTCCTGAGACGACGCTTGTTCATTGGCCCCGGATGCGAGATCCTGGCTGGACTCCGCTACTTGTCCGGCTGCGCTGGCGACCTGTGTAGCGGTGTCCCGCATCGAGGCGACCACGTTGTTGAGCTCGGTGACGACATTGCGAATGGGAATGACGACATCTTTCATGGTGAAGCGGAAGAGCAGCAGCGTCGAGAGGATGGCGAGGATCAGCGCCATTCCGGCGGCGGTGCCGAAGGCGATCAGCGTGGCGCGGTCCGATTCATCGAGCGACTGTACCACTTCAAACGCGCCGTGAACCTCGCCGACCTTCCAGTTCTCCATCGGAGAGCCAGTGACATCCAGGCCTTTGGAATTGCCCCACAGCTTTTCGGAGCTGGCGGGATCGCCGTGACAGATCATGCAATCCTGGGTGAGACGGACGGGCCGGAAATAACGGATGGCATTGATCTGCCGGTCGACTTCGGAATACTCCGTCAGATTGTCCTTCTCGAAAAGATGGAGCACCTTGGTTTCAAGCTCGTCGGGTTCGTTCTTCGAATTCCGGGGATGGAACTTGGGCGTTTTGAAGGTGTAGTTGCCTTCCTTCGACTTCGCCATGGCACTCTGCCACGCTGAAACCACGGGGACGGAACTGAGTACCTTATCTTCCTTTCCTTCTTTGGCCCACTGCGCCAGCTGTTCGACGGTGAAGATTCCAAGGTCCCACTTCTTCGCCATATTGTCTCGCGTGCTCTCCGCGGACAACGCAACGCAGCGCGCTTTCTCTTGATACTGATTGCGAATCTGTGCAGCGGATTGAAAATAGAAATAGGTGGTGATGATAGTGATGGCGCTGATCACCACGAGTGCCATTTTCCATCGGAGGTCGAGTTTCATTTGAGTTCTCCATTACGGTGACTGTCTCATTTCAAGACCCAAGCGAAAGCATTGCAATATGGATGCCGAAATTACGGCAATCGGTTCCTGCCATTCGCACCTATGAGAACGAGTGTCAGTTTTGGCAACGGGTTGCGCGCTACATTGTCTCCCGTATAAACTGCTCTCATGAAAATCACGTTTCTCGGCACCAGTTCGGCCACGCCGACGCGGCGGCGAAATGTTTCGGCATTGGCGTTGCAGCCGGATCAGCGTTCCGAATGGTGGCTGTTCGATTGTGGCGAGGGGACGCAGCATCAAGTACTGCGCTCGAGTTTCACGCTGCCGAAGTTGCGCCGGATTTTCATCACGCATCTCCATGGCGATCACTGTTTCGGACTGCCGGGCCTCCTCGCCTCGCGCGCGCTGCAGGGTGCTCAGGAACCGCTCGATATTTATGGTCCGCGCGGCATTAACGAGTTGCTCGGCGCGGTGCGAAAAACGTGCGGGCTTTATTTGCCGTACACGCTGACGGTCCATGAAATTCCATCGCCGGGTCCGAACGTGGTATTTGAGGACACGGAGTTTGCGGTGCGTGGCGTGGAGGTCGTTCACGCCGGGCAGACGATTTCGTATGTCGTCGACGAGAAGCCGCAGGCCGGGCGTTTTCGAATTGAGGAAGCGCAGCGACTGAACCTGCCGCCGGGGCCGCTCTTTGGCCGCTTGAAAAAAGGCGAGAAGGTGACGCTCGCCGACGGCCGCGAGATCGACGGTGCCACGCTGGTCGATCCGCCACGCGCCGGGCGTAAAGTCGTGCTGATGAGCGACACGTGCGACGGTTCGGCGGCATTGCCGCTGGCTATGGATGCGGACTTCATCGTTCATGAAGCCACCTTTCTGGGCAGCACCGACGGCGCGCAGGCCAAGGAGCACCGCCATTCGACGGCGGCCGACGCGGGGCGCTTTGCGGCAGCGGCGAACGCGCGCAAGCTGGCGATCACGCACATCAGCGCGCGGTACGAGCAGGTCGATCCTGAGGCGAAGAAAGTCGCCGATCTCGTGGCGGAGGCGAAGAGCGTCTTCTCAGGAGAAGTGGTGGCGGCGGAAGATTTCCTCGGCATCGAGATTCCGCGCCGGTAGGTACACACATTATTTGCACGCGCTACATGAGTTGTTAACGGAGGCTTCGTAGCCTGATCGCTATTCACATTGCCGACTGGAGTATTCGACGCATGCGCAAATTTTCCGCTGTGCTGGGCAGTATTGTTGCATTCGCCTTTTCCGGGATTGTGCTCGGAGCGGACGGCGATCCAGCGCCGCGCCGCAATGTCATCATTTTTGTCGCGGATGGTTTGCGTCCGGGTTCGGTAACCGCCGATCGGGCGCCGACGTTGTTCGCGGTCCGTACGAAGGGCGTGAATTTCGTCAACAGCCACAGCCTGCTTCCGACACTGACGATGCCCAACTCCTCCGCGATTGCGACGGGGCACTACCTGGGCGACACGTCGGTGTTTGGAAATTATGTGTTCACGGGATTTCCGGTCTTCGACAAAGGGAGCTTCACGGGCAAGAAGCCGGGGACGATCACGCCGTTTCTCGAGGACGATCAGGTTGAAGGCGACGTCGACGAACATTTCCCCGGCCAGAATTTTCTCGATGAGGAGACGCTGCTGGCCTTCGCGCGCGCGAATGGTTTCAACACGGCGGCGATTGGGAAGCTCGGACCGACGCTGATTCAGGACGTGACGCAGGGCAACCCGAAGGACGGCGTCGTGCCTGTGCCAGCCACTGTCATTATCGACGACACGACCGGCCACGAGGGCGGCGTGCCGCTGAGCGACGCGATGAAGGCCGCGCTGAAAGCGGCGCAACTGGAGGAGGCCACGCCGGCTCGAGGACCGAACGGCGAGAAAGGCACGAACGAGAAGCCCGGCACGCTGTCGGCGAATGTCGAGCAGCAGCAGTTCTTCGTGAATGCGCTGACGAAGGCGGTGCTGCCATCGTTCAAGCAGAATGGTAAACCGTTCGTCGCGGTCTACTGGTCGCGCGATCCGGACGGGACGCAGCACAATCAAGGCGACAGTTTGAATAAACTCGTGCCAGGAATTAATGGAGATACGTCGAAGGCCGCGGTGAAGAATGGCGACGCGAATTTGAAGCAGATTCTCGATTACCTCAACGAAACCGGGCTTGCCGATTCGACCGACGTGTTCGTCACCGCCGACCACGGTTTCAGTACGATCAGCCGCCACGATCTCGACGCGACGGGCACGAACTTCACCAAGAGCTACGCGGCGACGCTGGCGTACAAGGATGTAAATACGGGATTTCTGCCACCGGGATTTCTGGCCATCGACCTCGCGCATTTTCTCAACCTGAAACTCTTCGACCCGGACCAGCAGGTTCCCGATGCGCAGAACGTCGGACAGTCCCTCTACATGCCGATCGATCCCACGGCCGGCAAGCATCCGAAACTGGGCGACGCGCTGCTCGGCGACGAGAGCGCGGCGAAAATCGCGGCGCCCACGACGGCTCAAGTCGTCATCGGAGCCAACGGCGGCTCGGATCTGATCTGGGTGCCGTCGAAGGATGCGAAACTCGTCGCGAAGCTCGTCGACTTTCTGGCGCAGCAGGATTACGTCAGCGGGATTTTCATCGACGATGAGTACGGACCGATCCCCGGTGCGCTGCCGCTGAGCACGATCAATCTTAAGGGCTCGTCGCTGCTGCCGGTGCCGAGCATCGTGGTGAACTTTCGCACCTTCGCGACTGATCCCAACGATCCGGTGAACACCTGCGTTGAGATCGCCGACTACGTGCTGCAGCAGGGGCAGGGGATGCATGGCAGTTTCGGCCGTGGCGATACGTACAACAACATGGCGGCGATCGGGCCGGATTTTAAAGTCGCCTTCACCGATTCCGCACCCGTGAGCAACGCCGACGTGGCGGTCACGCTCACGTCTATACTGCATCTCCAGCTCCCCTCTAAAGGGAAGCTGATGGGCCGCGTGATCGGCGAGGCGTTGAAAGGCGGGCCGGAAGCTCCGCTGGCGACTCGCGGCGTCGAGAAATCCGCCGCATCTGCTGGCGGCCTGATTTCGTATCTGCGTTATCAACAGCTTGGAGCGACGCGGTATTTCGATTCGGCAGGTTTTGAAGGGCGCACTGTCGATGGTCCGGAAATTTCGGCGAAGAAGTAATCGTCTTTCGCGCTTTTTCGAAGAACCATCAAACCGCACCTGCACGCGGTGCGTAGCCTCCTGAGAGAGTATTCCTCTCCGGAGGACTCGCGCATGGCTCATGTGCTCAGCAGCCACACCGACTACATCAATCGCTTCGGACTTTACCGCTGGGTGCTGCGTGAATGCATCCGCGCCAATCCGATGTTCGTGATCAGCGCCGCACTGTTGGCGTATGGCGTCTTGCAATTGAATGTCGAAATCGATCCGCAGATCGGCAAAGAGGGCGGGGTGCTCGCCAGTCTGGCGCTGCTCCATGTTTACGAAGTGGCGATCCTGCTGGTCGCGAGTGTAATCCTGAAGCGTCGCCACGGCGGCGGACGCGACCTGCACGGGTTGATGATCGTCGCGGAGCTTTTTCTGAGCGGCTCGTTTTTGGCCTTGGACGAACAGATCGCGATCACGCCGACGCTCGGGATTCTGTTGGCGCTCATCGCCATGGCGTTGGCGTTCGGAAAGCTCTGGATCTACTCGCGGTTGCCGGGAATCTTTCTGCCGCGCAGGTACCGACTGTGCATCATTGCGATCATTGTTGGTCACGGCATCTCGCCGTTGTTGGGTGATCCGCGACTGGCATTCGCGTTCGGCAAACCGGCGCTGCAGGGCATCGGCTGGATGGCCGGATGGTTGTCGATTCTGCCGTTGCTGTGGTTGATCTGGAGTGAGCATGTTGATCCGGTTCCTCTAAAGATTACTTCGCGATCTGGTCCGGATGAGGTTGAAGAGCCTAGTGATCCGATGGAGACGCGCTGGTGTGGCGTGTGGGCGCTGGTGGTGACGCTGGGAACGAGCATGGTTCATCTGATGGCTGCAGATTGGGTTTTTGATCGGCCGGGTGAATCGCGGTTGGCGTATCCGGCGCTTTGCGTCTTGGCGACGGCGGTGGTGCTGATGCGCTGGCAGCGGCGGAAGAGGCTGGGTTTCTGGACCACGTCGCTGCTGGTGGCTCAGGTGTTTGTGCTGCAGTTGCTCTGGGGCGAACGGGCTTCGCCGGACGGATTGTGGAATTGGGAACTGCCGTTCAGCGTGGCGATGCAGGTGTGGCTGGCGTGTGTCATCGGGTATGTGGTGTTGGCCAGAGCCACCGGCGTATCCGCGTTTTACCTGGGGCTGCTCAGTCCGGGCATCGCGCCGGTCTGGGCCTGGGCATCGCACTCGCGGGGGCGCATTCCGCATTTCAAGGCGCTGTTGAGCAGCGCGATGGGTTTCCTGTTTTTGATGCTGGGGATGCTGGTCAGTCTCTACCGCGAGCAGTTGTTGCGCTGGATCGATCCGGTGCGGGTGAATGTGAGTGGCGTGGAGTCGTCGACTGTTCCTCCGATGCCGCCGGATGCCGATGAGCGCGTTTACTGATCGGTCCTGGGTCTCCTTTCTGCGTTGGTTACTTCATCTTTCCAAGTTCTGTTGCCCTGGCGGGATCGACACCCGCAAGGCGTTCGAGGAATTTGTCCTGTTGGCTGCTCAGTTTCAGGGCTGCGGCCAGGGCACCGCCGTTGAACAGACCGTCGGCGTCGGTGCAATACAGGGCCGCGAGGCGCACGATGTCCTCGTTGGCCAGATCTTTCCAACGCAGCGGCATTTCGTTGTTGTCGATCATCACGCTCACGCCGTTTTCAGTGATGCTGCTGACCCCCATTTCCTGTTTAAACGCTTGAACCATGACCTTATCGCCCTTCTTGATTTTGGCGTTCTTTTTCAAGTTCGCTTCGACGGCGGCGCGGTAGGGCGCGGGATCCGTTGGCGCAGCTGCGGGAATGGCGGGCGCCACAGCTACAGAGGGAGCGGCAGTGGCTGCTTTTGCGGCGATGGGTGCCTTTGCCGGCGCTGCCGTGGCGTTCTTCTCCGGTCCTTCGCGGCGCCATTTTACATAGGAGAAACTCCAGCGGTAATTCTGGCTGAAGCACTTGCCCTTCTCCAGCCACGCGCCTTTCACGCCGCCGGCGAAGGCCTGGTCTCCACGCACGCGGAATCGTACCTCGCCGGTCTTTTTGTAGAGCCACGCGTACAGCGGCGCAATCAGCAGGTTCAGATCCGCGGTGCCCTCTTTGGCGACGCCTCCGGCCTCATTTAGATTTTCACGCTTGTAGCAAAAGGCGGAGTCCTTCTCCACCCAGCACTGCTCCCAGAGCCAGTCGGCGAACACGGTCAGGGGCGGCACGATCTCCGCGGAGGCGTTGCGCTGTTCGGCGTACTGGATCAGCGCCTCAGCCATCAGCCCCGTCATGAAGGGCTGAATTTCCTTCGCCGTCTTGCTTACCGCATACTGTTCAAGGATCGACAGGCCGCACTTCACTCCGTGTTCGATCCGCGGCATCTTTACGCCCAGTTTCTCCACGTCGAGCATGGTCATCAGCATGTACGCATCCTCGCGGCACGCGCCAGTTTCTGGAGCGCCACCATCGATCGGGTGTCCCGGAGCCCAAATCGGAGCGGTGACCAGCAACATGAGGGCTTCCTTCGACTTTTCATCCTTGAAGCGTTTGTAGTCCTCGTAGAGACCATGGGGAAAAATGCGGTGTCCTGGGAGCTTTCCACTTTCGGCAAAGACATGACCGCGGTAGGTCTCCTGGCAGTTGTGCGCGTACTCGATGAACTTGGGATTCTTCGTGTAGTCGGCGATCTGAAAGAAGACCCATTCGCCGTCGTAGTAATACACAAATTGCTCGGGCATAATGCCTGAGGCCCGCTCATCCTTGTGCGCTTCCCCGTACTTGATCATGTTCTCTTCCCAGCGTTTGAGCTCCGGGATGGGGACCGCGTCTTCTGTGTGGCCGGCGAAGTGGAGTAGTGCAGTGAAAGCGACGAGGGGAAGTATGCGCGAGGTCATAAGGGCAGAGTACCTGTGGAGGTGAGCGCGGCGCAGGTTGGGATCTTATGCGGGACGGGATTGCACACAATCCTTTTCTCTTTCGAAATGCCGTGAATCATCAGCGTTTGGACGCTTCTATGTCAGCCTCCTTTCGTAAACCGGAACCTACGCAGTAATCGAAGAGCGCTTTGTGATCGTCGCTGTAGCGTCGGGCGACCTGGTAGAAGTGCGCGGCGTCGATTTTCTCCCAGGGGATCTTGATGCTGTCGGGGAGTCCTTCGACGGCGACGGCGAGCGCTTTCTCGTCGGCGCCGGCGACTTTGACGTCGGTGGGCGCGCCGTAGAGGTCCACGACGGCCGGCATCTTCTTGCCGCTGGACGCGCCCTGGATCACGGCGGTTTTGAGTTCCGCGTAGCGCTTTTCCGCAGCGGCTTTGTCGTCGCCGGAGATTTCGTCTTTCGGCTTCGCGGGAGAGGCGGCGGTATCGGCGGGAGCGTTGGCCGCCGCCAGGGAGCTCGCGGCGTGGACTGGGGGCAGCGGTTGGATGGCGATGCGGCTGGCGAGTTCGAATTTCGATCCGCCGATCTCGATCGCGCCGCCCACGGAGCCGGTTTTGAAGTGCAGGTGCGTGGTGCCGATCGTCAGCGCGACCTCGCTGCCGGTGACTTTGCAATCCGGCAGCGGCGGCTGCGCGGCGTTTTCGTCGCCGGTGGTGAGAACGTGGAGGAAGTAGTCGGTGGCGGCGGCGGACTTGGGTGAGACTTCGAGGCGGCATTCGGGAATGTTGGCGGAGGCGGGATCGGGGAGCCGAGCGGGGGCGACCGGGCCTTCGCTGCCGTTGTACGCGTAGAGATTCTTGCCCGTGTTGAGTTTCACCTCCGCTCCGGCGGGCAGCAGCGTCTGGATGAAGAGTTTGCCTTTGCCGTTGACCTCCACGAGATTCGGTGCGGTGCCCGACGGCGTTTTCATGGTGTGGAGCAGGAAGGTCTATTTGAAGTTGGCGTTCTTCGACTGTACGCGGTCGAAGATCACGATCGTGTCGGGTCGAATGAAGACGATCTGGCGGGTGAAGAAGTCGCACTTGGTGGGCGCGTAGGCTTTGGTGCAGTCGCCGGCGGTGTAGAGGAACGAGCCCTGGTCGTCGAAGGCGAGGAGATCGCCGGTGTCCATGTTCTTGAAATTCTTCTCGCGTTCGGCCGGATCGAGCGCGCCCCAGTTCTGGCCCCAGCCCTTGGGCAGCGGGTAGGCCTGGCCGCCGTCGTTGAAGCTCTTGGGACCGGCGCGGATGCCGTCGGGGAATTTCTCGGACGGATCGAAGATCAGCATGGAGTTGGTGGCGATCGTGCGCGTGTAGTAGTTGCAGGCGTGGTTGCCGGCGAAGTCGTCGTAGAAGCCGCCGGGGATGGCTAGCGGCGTGTTTTTGAAGACGGTGAAGGAGCCGACATCGAGGTGCTGGTGGGCGGTGAAGCGGTCGCCGCATTTGAAGTAGAGATAGGTCGCGTCGTGTTCCCAGGAGCTCCGCGCGTAGACGTTGCCGGGACCGGGGCTGCAGTGCGAGAGCTTGAAGGATTTGAGATTGCCCTTCGGCACCGAGGGGTCGTGGAAGAGGAAGTCCATGTACGCGTATTCGGGGATGTCCATGCCGGGGACGAGTTCGTTGTAGCTGTTGATGCATTGATGGGCCGGGTCGTCGCGGTAGTAGTTGCAGAGGATGCGCCGGGCGGTCAGGATTTTCTCGCTGAAGCCGCCGTAGTTGCCGCTGCCGCCGTCGCCCATGGGGATGGGGCAGTTGAGCTGCGAGGGTTCGGCGCCGGGGAACATTTCGAACATACTGGCGATGGCGCGGTTGCGGAAGAATTTCGGCGCGTGGGCGTAGTAGTCGATGCCTTCGCAGGTCCGTGCGACCTCGCAAAAGATTTCCCATTCCAGGTTCCAGTAGTGAATGTAGTGGCCTTCGGCCCAGCCGCCGCCGTCGCCGGCCTGTTCCAGCGCCGGTTCGGCGCGGGCGCGGACATCCTGTTCCAGCGTCTTGAGATAACCGGGCGCCTTGGGGTTCTCGTAGTAGGTCGCGTAGCAGGCCAGGCCGATGCCCCAGTTTTTGTAACCGTAGAAACCGTTGTGGAAGGTGCTGGTTTCGGAGCCGACGTTCTGGTCGACGGTCTTGTTCATGTATTCGATGAACTTGGCTTTCTCGTCGGCCGTCCAGAGATCGAAGCAGAGGTCGTAGACCATCGCGCATTGGGCCAGGTCGGAGCCGAAGGGAATGTGGCCGACCTTGATCGGCTGCGTGACGCAGGTTTTCATCACGAAGTCGATGGCGCTGCGTCCGGCGTCCTTGTCGTGTTCGATGGCGTAGACCAGGGCGCTGGCGGGGGCGCGGAGTTCTTCGTAGTCGCGGTAGTTCTTGCCGTGGTGGGCGAATTCGGCGGTGTGTTTGTAGGCCAGCGGCCGGGCCTGCGCGAGGGTCTGGAGCGTCGCGGCGCTGCCGAAGAGGCGCGGGTGCGCTTTGGGGACATCGTGCCGCGTTTCGGCGGCGTGGGTGGTGAGCGCCGAAAGGCACAGAACGAGCGCTGCGATTTTGGGGAGCGTGTTCACAGTGGTTAGAGGCTTCGAGGCGGTGCGATCCTTCGCGAAAACGGGATGAGATTGGTGCGGGCGGCGATGTTACGGAATGTTACCAAATGTTACATCGATCGGGGTCTCCTTTATAGGTG
Organism: Planctomycetota bacterium; assembly: GCA_038227875.1. Taxonomy (GTDB): domain Bacteria; phylum Planctomycetota; class SZUA-567; order H5-PLA8; family H5-PLA8; genus JBBRPR01. Next base: position 26,558 of record JBBRPR010000063.1, on the reverse strand, counting down.
CCCGAGGTGCGTTTTGGGCGCGCTTCGGAGTTGTGGAATTGGTTGAGAGCCGCATCTGTTGAAGCCTCAAGGTCAGTCCGGCGAAAAGTGGTCGGTAACAGCGGCGGCATAGCACTCGATAAGGCACCGCGCATTTCTATAGTGTATTAAGCAACCTTCGAACCTAAAAGTCAAGTGTTTTCTTTTAATTTAGTAAAAAAGATTTTATAATACATGAAGTGCAGCAGTGCACGGGACGGTGGTTTGATTCCTTGCGTTCTGTGGGGTTGTGGGTGATTCGGTGGCTGCGATTGACTCCTTGATTGGGTTTGGGGCGTTGAGGCGTTTAGAGGGCGCTGGGACGCGTTTTTTTGGGCATTCCTGGAAGGGCTGCAGGGCTTGTGGGCGCATGCACGGGTTTTTGGTTTTCACTCGCAAAGACGCAAAGCCGCAAAGTTCGCTAAGAAGGGCTTGTGGCATTGGGGACCTAGCAATCGAGGATTTCTCTATAGTATCTATGCGGTCGAGAAACGCAAAAATCAAGTGTTTTCTTTAAATTTAGTAAAAAAGATTTTATAATACATGATGTACAGCAGTGCGTGTGGTGGAACTGCACAGTGCAAAAGTACGCTGTTGGGATGCGCGCATTCTAGTGCCGCTACTCTTTCGGGGCCGCGATCCGGTCGGTCCGGGATCGCATGTGTGTAGGCGCGCCGCAATTAGAAAACAGGTGCAGATATGTTTTCATGTGTGCATTCGTGTTTGACTGAGATTGTTGTAACTGGTCTACAGTTTGGCGCGTTTAATTATCGGTAAGAAAATTGGACTCGATAGGAGGCACGTATGCGAATTCGATTGAGTGTCGTTCTTACAATACTGGCATTGCTCTGCGTTGAAACCCGCAGCGCGGAGGAAGCGATTGCGCAGTTAGGCGACGGTTTAAACCTGGGAAGGCCTGTCGTCGTTGACAATGTCACGGTTTGGCCGGTGTTCAATTCAAAGCCGCAGGAAGCCATTGGCGATTTTATCACTCTCTCGCAGGCACAGGAAAAAAGTCAGTCCGTTGTCCGTGAAACGGGTTCCGCCAGAATTCAGAACGCAAATACGGTGGAGGAGCAGGGTGGTGGGGAAGTCAATCGTCTGGTCATCGAGAATAAGGGTGACAAGGCCATCTTCGTACTTGCCGGAACCCTGGTGAAGGGCGGCCAACAGGACCGTCAAATTGCGCAGGATTTCATCATCCCGCCTGGCCAGACCGTGCCTGTCGATGCCTATTGCGTCGAACACGGTCGCTGGGTTGCCAATCGCGACGGCAAAGAGACTAAAGGAGAGTTTCAAGCGCAGTCGATTCTCGCCAACCAGGAAGTCCGGACCAGTGGGCAATATCTCAAGAGCCAGCAGGATGTATGGGCGAACGTCGAGTTGAGCAATTCGACGGCTGGCAATGCACCGTCTACTGGCACCTTGATGGCAACGGTGGACGATGGCAACGTTGACGCGAAAAAGCGTCGCGAGAAAATTCGTGTTGCGGTCACCGAAAAGTTTGCGCAACTTAACAAGGACAATGCCGCGCCGGTCGGGTTGGCTTACGCGGTGGACGGTAAGATTCGTGAAATCCGCACGTTCGCTCATACCAAGATATTCAACCTCTACGGTGAGACGTTGTTCAATACTGTCGCATTGGAAGGCGACCTTGCGCAGCGAAAGGCCTTGGCGAACAAAGAAGAGATCCACACCAAGCCTGCCGATGTGCAAGCCTGCGTGGATTTGGTGAAGGCCGCCGAGCAGGCGAAGGAAGAGCAGACCAAAACAGAGGCTGGAAACGTCAACGGCTACCGGAAGAACGACATTGTGAATAATGGCAATGTCTATCTCAAAAAGACAAATGGCGAAGCAGCCGAAGGACCGATAAGCCAGTCGTGGGTCCCGAAGCAATGAGGGCGGTTTCGCGATAGTTCGGGCTTTCAGCCCTTGGCGAGGGCGGTGGGATCGGTCCCAGGGCGTTGCCCTGGGCTGGTATAGCGGCGGGCCGTTGGCCCTGGAACGGCGTCATCGGTCATCGGCCATTTTTCACTCATCATTTACGGAGCGTGGCTGCGAGACGTCGGCGCACAATTATGCTCACTTCGAATCGAGTGCGCTTCAGCAACTGCCGGAAAGCCGGCTGAAGCCGGCTGGTTGGACGTCAAATGATTGGCACCCCCACTTGAAAGTGGGGGCAAGCAACGGCTTGAACTGTAACTGCAACTGCGATTACCACTGCTACTCGCGCGAGTTAGGCGCATCAGACGGCGCGGTGTTTTTCGCGAGGTCGCACTGGTGGCTTAACGGCTAGCCACCAGTGGCACACTCCGCGCTCAATTTGCACGTGGGACGCGAGGGTCCAAATTGCAAACTCGGTGTCCATCTCGCACCCTTCTCAACGGCGAGGCGGGTGGCACCCGGGCGTGGGAATTGGGCGCAAGCTGAGGGATGATTGAGCGTAGGAAAAGTATGCGCGCATCTTTGCGTGGGACTTACGAAATGGGGTTGCGCTACGCACGGATGAACAGTCGCTTTCGCTACGCTCAAGCGACTGCGCATCCATGGCACCAGTTAGCGCTTGGTGTCCATCTGGTGGTAGGCCTTTAACTGGCGGTCGATGTCTTTGCGCAGGTCGGGGGGGACGCTGGGGTTGTCGCGCATTCTCACCAGTTGGTCGTACATGTTGGGGACGGAATCTTTGACGGCTTTGAAGAGTTCGTCGACGATCAGTTTGCGGAAAGCGGTCGCTTTTTCGACGGCTTCGAAGGTGCTCGCGCCGAGCATCTTGCGGCTGGCGATGCGGGTCAGGGCTTTCAGGATTTCGTCGCGGTCTTCGGTCTGGAACTTTCCGTCGCGGCCACGGCGGCCGAGGATCGCGTGTCCAATCGTCAGCGCGCCGACGGCCGTCGTTTCGTTGTCGGCGGCGGCCAGGATTTCGGTGACGGCGTGCATGATCGGCGTTTGAACGTGGCGCGGGGCGAAGCCTTTTAAAATTTCCATGCGCAGTTCGGCGGAGACTGCCTTCTGGCTGGCGACGTCGCGCAACGCTTCGATCAGCAGCGTGGTGTTGCCGGGGCCCCAGACCAGCTTGCCCATGCAGATGCTGGTCCAGCGCGCCAGCAGCACTTTACCCAGGTCGCGCAGCACCTGCGGCGGACAACTGCTGGAACTGGCCAGGCGGCTCATGCCTTTAATGATGATGGGCAGGATCGTGGTGTACTTTTCGCCACCGCTGATTTCGATCACCGTCTCGCCGTTGACCAGCGAGGTGCTGGTTTCGATGTCGAGGACCAGTTCTTCGAGCAACTGAACCAGCAACGTGGCGACGCGCGAGACCAGTTCGGCGGTGGCGCGGCGCGAGGAGGCGGCGAAGGTCAGGCCTTCCAGTGCCAGCGGCGCGATTTTCGGATCCTTGCTCACGGCGGCGTCCATCAGCGTGCGGACGATCACGGCGTCGGCCTGCTTCGACGCGGCGGGGCTGGAGGTCAGCTTGCCCAGCGCGCGGAGCAGTTCGCCGCGGTCGCCGAAATCTTTCTCCAGCGTCATCGCTTCCAGGCGGCGCAGAATGCTGTCGACGGCCTGCTGCACTTTCAGCATCTGGCCCTTGGGCGCTTTCATATTGAGCGCCAGGTCGCCGAGTAAGCGCGCGGCGCGGACGCGTTCGATCGGCGCGCGTTCGATCCCCAGGCGCACCATCAGCGGCTGGAGCGCGGGCAAGCCCATGCGCGAGATGGTGATCTCAACGTTTTCGATGTCGAGCGGGAAGGCGAAATCTTCGATCGAGGTCAGATAGGCTTCGGCGAGGCGTTCGCGCGTGGCGTCGGTGATGTTCGGATCGGCGACGAAGCGCGATTGCATCGCGGCCATGCGCAGTCCGCGGCCGCCGGAGGCGAGCGTGGAGAGGACCATGTTGGCGGCGAGCTCCAGGCCTTCGGCCGGAATGGTTCCGCGGCGCCAGATTTCGTCGAAGAGCAGGAAGGTGTATTTTTGCGCGCCGCCGGTGGCGGTGGGGAAGGCGTCGCAGAGCGGCTTGATGGCGATTTCGCCGCGGCGCGCGAGACGGTTGCCGATGGCGCGCGAGTCGCGGCCTTCGTCGGTGTCGCGCGAGAGGAAGCCGACGGCGATGCGGACCAATTCCGGTTCGTCGGGGCTGTTGGGCTGCGAGAGGTCGAGCAGGTGTTGCAACAGGAACGATTCGGTGACGGGATCGGCGCAGCGTTCGCGTTCGGATTTTAAAATCGGCTGCAGCGCTTCGGGCACCGCGACCATGAGAGCTCGGATGAGGCGGTGCGCGGACATGAGTGTGTCGTCGACCTGCCGCGAGGACGCGCCGTGCTTGGCGGCTTCGCCGATGAGCGTGGCGACGACGCGCATCACTTCGGCCAGGCGCGAGGATTTACGGCCCACGGCTTTGGCGCAGGAGGCGAGCAGTTCCAGCAGCGAACCTTTCAGCGCGGGATCGAAGCCGATTTTCAGCGCGGCGATGGCGCACGCGGCGACGCAGCCGACTTCGGCGTCGGGCGTGGATTCGGAGACGAGTTTGCGCAGGCGTTCCATCGCGGCCAGACGGCGTTCGGGATTGGCGTCGTTGATGCCGGCCAGCGCGTCGGCGATGTCGCGGCTGATGCCGATGTTGGGCAGCAACCCGGCGGCTTCGGCGCGCACGGACGGGTCCTTGTCGGAGAGTCCCTGCAGGAGCACATCGAGTTTTTCGGCCGGCTCCAACGGACCGAGCAGGAGGGCGCGGAGCACTTCCACGCGATCGGATGCGGAGCCGGAGGTGGCGAGCTTCAAGCGCCACCGGTCCATTTCGTTGCGCGAAAAGATTCCTTCGTTCTGTTGCGGCGGATGCGCCAGCGCGGTGCTCTGCGGGGCGACTCGCGCGGTGTTTTGCGCTTCTGGCGGTGTCGCTGCGGCAGCGGCGACGGCTTCGCCCCAGCCGTCGGCGGCGTCGAGTTCATCCTGCAGGCAGATGACGTGGAAGTCGTCGTCGGCGTTCTGGATCGCCAGCGGCGGAATCTGGAGCGTGCCGTCCGCGTGTTCGCCGCTGAATTTCAGCAGCGCTTCAGTGGTCAGCGTGCCGCCGTGTTCCAGCAGCGCCGGCGAAAGCAGCAGCGTTTCCAGCGCGGTGGCGGGGCGCGCGGATTCCAGGACCGCGACGCTGATGGCGGTGTTCTTTTTGAGCAGCGCGCCGATGCGCGCGGTCAACCGGTGGCTTAAGCCCAGGCCGGCAATTTCATCGGGTTTGCGGACGCCACGAATCATCTGGGTTTACGCCCTCTTTTTGTAAAAGAGAAAGGCCATCACCACCGACGCCACGTACAGACCCAGGTAGAGCAGACTGAAGACGAGCATCGACATCATATCCGCGCCGGGCGAGAAAACCGCGCCGAGCACGAACGAGAGCAGCACGCACCAGCGCCAGTAACGCGTGAGATGGTCGGGGCGGACGACGCCGAGTTTGGCGAGGATGCCGATGATCACCGGCGTTTCGCAGGCCAGGCCGCTGACCCACATCATGTTCAACAGCAGCGACATGTAGCTGTCGAAATTGTACTGGATCTTCAGCTTCAACAAGACATCCAACCAGACAACGAACTCCAGGGTCACCGGGAAGAGCAGGTAGTAGGTGATCAGCACGCCGACGATGAAGAAAATAATTCCGCCGTAGAGGATCGGCTGCACGGCCTTGCGTTCGCGTTCCTTCAAGCCCGGCGAAACGAAAAGCCAGATCTGATAGGCGATGATCGGCGCGCTGAAGGCCAGGCCGGCGTAGATGCCGATCCACATGATCGTCATCGTCGATTCCAGCGGCGTGAGCGTGGTCAGGTCGATCAGGCCGGGGGTGTTGGGCGGCAGGCCGACGCGCTTGAGGATCTCCTGGTAATCGGGGCGGTCCATGTAGACGCGGTTCAGTTTTTCCATCGGCGCGCGCATGATGTCGACCAGCGGCACGAAGAAAAAGATCGCCATCAGCATGCAGGCGGTGATCGAGACGACGGAAATCCAGATGCGCCGGCGCAGTTCCATCAAGTGATCGAGGAACGACATGCGCGGCCCTTCCTGGTCCGGATTTTCACGCATGCGCGAGAGGATGTTGGTGGCCGGCGGTCGCGGCGGCTGTTGTGGGGGCGGTTCGGGTTTCAGTGACGGCGGCGGCGATGACGGTGGTGGCGGAGAATAGGCCTGCCCGGGCGGAGGTACAGCATTGCCCGGGGCGGTATTGGATTGGCTCGGATCTAGAGGTACGGCGTCTGACATGATTTGCGATTATAGCGGCACTGATAGTCTCACGCAAAGCCGCTAACGAACGGATGGGATCGGGGATCGGGGATCGGGCATCAGGCATCGGTCGTTGGCGGAATCGGCAGACTCTTGGTAGCTCCGCCGCGGTCGCGCCGGTTTTTCTTCGTGCACCGGCCCCGACACAACTGAGCTCTTGATCTTAAGCAGCATTTACAAAACGACCGATGCCCGATGCCTGATCCCCGATCCCATTTGTTCGTGCCGTTCTCAAAAATCCGCTGGCTTCTGCGCCGCGACTTTCGCCAGGCCTTCGGCGATGCGGGTCTTCAGCGCTTCGGTGGTTTCCGGGGTCCAGTCGTAAAAGCCTTTTCCGGATTTGGTGCCGAGTTCGCCGAGTTTGACTTTGGCTTTCAAGGCGGCGGCCGGTTCGCGGGATTGTTCGAGGTCGGGTTGGATCTGCTGGCAGATGTCGAGCAGCAGGTCCCAGCCGGCGATTTCGAAGACTTCAAAAACGCCGGCGAAAGCCCATCGGCGGCCGATGCTGTTCTTCATCACGATGTCGATATCCTGCGGCGTGGCGACGCCCTGTTCGACCAGCGAGAGTGCTTCGCGCAGCACCGCAATCTGGAGGCGGTTGCCGATGAAGCCGGTGACTTCCTTCTGCACGATCGCGGGCTGCTTGCCGGCCTTCAACATCAGCGCATGCGCGATGGCGATGGTCTCGTCGGAGGTCTTGTCGCTGCGGACAATTTCGACCAGCGGCAGCAGATACGGCGGATTGAAGTAATGCGTCACCAGCACTTTTTCCGGCCGGCGCGTCACCGCGGCGAGCTTGCTGGGTTTGAACGTCGAAGTGTTGCTGGCGAGAATCGTGTGGGCGGGGCAGAGGCGATGGAGTTCCGAAAAAATCGTGTGCTTGATGGCGATGTTTTCGACGACCGATTCAATCACGAAATCGGCCGAACCGGCGGCCGCTTTCAAATCGGTGGTGAGCGTGATGCGCGCGGGCACGGCGTTGACGCCGGCCGCGTCGATCAGGCCCAGGCGCTGCATGCGGTGGAGGCTGGCGACGATGTTCCGTTCACCGTCGAGGATTTTCGCGTCGGTCTGGTCGTAGAGTGCGACTTCAAAGCCGGCGCGCGCGAAGTCGATGGCGATGCCATGGCCCATCAACCCGGCGCCGATGACGGTGATGCGGTGGATGTCGTCGACGGTCATTCGGGGCTCCTTTTAATCTCGCGCAAAGCCGCAAAGACGCAAAGAACAGCAAAGAACAAAAACGAACGGATTGGATGGGATTTAGATCCGGAGATTGACCTACGATTTTCCAAGCCCCCAATTCAGACACCGGCAGTTTGCAGTTGCCGTTCTTTGCGGCTTTGCGGCTTTGCGTGAGATTTAAGAAACGTCTTTTTCCGATTGGCGCGCGACCTCGTGCAAGGACCCCGAGCGCAGTCCTTGCAGATCGAGTGTGACGTAGACGAAGCCGAGGGCTTTGATCGCGGCGGTGAGTTCGGCGGACTTGGTCATGAATTCGGCGATCTGGCCGGGCGGGATTTCGATGCGGGCGACGGGGCCGTGGTGGCGGAGGCGGCATTCGCGGAAACCGGCGGCGTGGAGGAGTTGTTCGGCGCGCGCGATCTGCGCGAGCTTTTCGGCGGTGACGCGTTCGCCGAACGGAATGCGGCTGGAGAGACACGCGGCCCCGGGTTTGTCCCAGGTGGGCAGACCCAGTTCGTGCGAGAGCGCGCGGATTTCGTTTTTGTGGAGTTTCGCTTCGCGCAGCGGGAAGACCGCGCCGCGGTCCTTCGCGGCATTTTCGCCGGGGCGGATGTCGCCGAGGTCGTCCATGGTGGCGCCGAGCGCGATGGTGGCGATGCTGCGCTGCGCGGCGATTTCGACGAGCTTGGTCATCAATTCTTTTTTGCAGAAGAAGCAACGGTTCTGCGGATTCGACGCGTAGTTTTCGTCCTGCAGTTCGTCGGTGCGGACGACGGTGTGCGCGAACTTGAAGCGCTCGGCGATGGCGACGGCTTCATCCAATTCTTCCGGCGCCAGCGATTCGGAATTCGCGGTCACGGCGACGGCGCGGTCTTTCAACACCTGTCCGGCGATGGCGGCGAGGAACGTCGAATCGACGCCGCCGGAGTACGCCACGATCACGCTGCCGTATCCGCGCAGGCAATCCTTCAGATGCTCGAGCTTGGCGCGCATGTCGGGCGTGGGCGGGGCGATGGGAGGGGTGTGAGTCGGCGCATTCATGGCTTTACATTAGCGCGTTTTCGAGGCATGGCCAGTGCGGTCGGGGAGTGGCGGCTCCTGGCTCTTGGGGCGCCTGTCGGTCAGTCGAACAAGCATGGACTGACCGACAGGACTTCCAAGAGCCAGGAGCCAAGAGCTAACAGCCGCCGTTTAATCGCTTACAAAATTATCAAATTCCTTCAATTCTCCCTTTAGATGGGAGGTCACAGTTGCCGATGAGTATTCTGCTCCGGATGGCTGCCCGTTGAAAAACCTTCGACATGCGCGAAGAAATTTGGCGGAACGGAGCTTTTTCAACGGGCAGATGGGGTGTGGTGGGTGGGTCAAGCGCGGGTGCCGCGCGCCGCAGGTCACAAGGGATTGGGGGGGACGTTTTCGACGCCTCAAAATGAGCGCGCGAAGACGACTCGGGTGATGGGAGGAGTAGTTATGAATTGGTACGGATCGATTCCGAAAGCTGTGATCGCGGGTGGTCTGGTGCTGCTCTGCACGGGCTGCACGGGCCGCAAGGAAGTGGCCATCGCCGCGAAGGACAACACCATCCGCCAGCAGGAATCCCTGCTCGCGCAGGAAAAAGCCGAGAAGGATGGTCTCGCCGAACAGAACAAGGCGCTGGCCGATCAGAACAACCAGTTGGCCGAGAAGAACGCCAAGATTGCGCAGGAACAGGCGGCTCAGACTGCGGCGCTCAGTTTGAAGATTGATCAGCAGGATGCACTCTTGAAGGACCTCGGCACGCAGTTCGCCAAGGGACAAAACACGTCAGCGAGCACGCCGGGTGGAATTCACCAGGAGTCTAATGGCATCCATCTAACGGTCGCTGGATCGGCGCTCTTCGAACCGGGTAAGGCTGAACTGAAGCCGAGCTCGCACGCGATTCTGATGAAGGTTGCCAGCACGATCAAGGCGCGCTACCCGCGCAACTACCTGCGCATCGAAGGTCACACGGACGGCACGCCGATCGTTCACAGCAAGGAGAAGTTCAAGGATAACATGGAACTGTCGCTGGCTCGCGCCACGGCCGTCTATGCGTTCCTCTCGTCGCAGGGCGGGATTGCATCGTCGAAGATGTACACGGCCGGCTACGGCGAACATCAGCCGGTGCGCCATCCGGAGAAGACGGCTGCCGACCGCGCCGCCAACCGCCGCGTGGAAATCGTGATCATGCCGGAAGGCGTGAAGGTTCAGAAGGATACGCTGGCCCAGGCTTCGCGCCCGGCCCACAAGTAAGCTGAACGAGATCGACCCGAGCACAGCCTGCCAATCCCGGGCGTGTTCCAAAGCGGAGGCCGTCGACTAGACGGCCTCCGCTGTTTTTGATAAAGTTCCCAGCTTCTCAAAAACCGAAAGGAAATTTTCATGAGCGTCAAACAGGAAGTCATTGAGTTGATGGTGATGGAATGCAATGTCTGCAAGCACATCGCCAAGAAGTTTTCGAAGAGCCAGTTGAACTACCGCCCGTCGAAGGCCCAGCGCTCGACGCTGGAACTGATGCGCTTCATCTCCTTCTTTGGCGCGGAAGCGGTGCGCATCGTCAAGTTGAACGGGTTTGCGACCAATCAGTGGGAGGAGTACGAAAAGAACGCCAAGAAAGCGGAGACTCTGAAACCGGCGCAGTTCGCCAAGGCGATGGACGTGCAGGCCCGCGAGATCAAGAAAATCGTCAGCTCGATTCCCGATGCCGATCTGAAGAAGAAATTCAAAATGCCGTTGGGCAAGCCGGTCACGGTCGCTCAGGCCCTGCTGCAGGTCAGCGCGCGCTTCATGATCGGTTACCGCATGCAGCTATATCTGTATGCCAAGGCCGGCAATCCGAAACTGGGGACGGCCGATTGCTGGTTTGGCATGGATCAGCCGAAGAAGAAGTGATTGAAAAAAGAAGTCAGGTTGAAGGTAGTTTTGAGTTTTGAGTTTTGAGTTGCTGTCGCGGTTGGATTCAACTCAAAACTCAAAACTGCCTGAACGGAGCGTGCATCTCACGCGCGCTTCATCCGTTCGTCCATCCACACGGCCGACGCCAGAACAATGCCGCGCGCGAAAAGTTTGTACGCGGGCTCGACGGCCATCAGGGTCATGCCGTTGAGCAGGCTGGCCATGATCAACGCTCCGAATAACACGCCGGCGATCGTGCCGCGGCCGCCGCGCAGGCTGGTTCCGCCGATCACGCAGGCGGCGACGGCGTCGAGTTCCATTTCGGCGCCAATGGTGCTGGTGGAATAGGCGTTGTACGCCGTCTGCATGAAACCGGTGAGCCCCACGATCGATCCGGCGATGGCGAACGCGGCGATTATGGTGCCCTTGACCGGGATGCCGGAGATCGCCGCGGCTTCCGCGTTGCCGCCGATGGCGTACAGGTGGCGGCCGAAGGGCGTGTGCTGCGTCAGCATGTGAATGATGAACGCCGTGGAGCCGAGAATCAGTGCGGGGAGGGGGATGCCCTGGTACTGGTTGGCGACGACGACGAAGAGCAGAATGATCTGCGCGACGATCAGCAATTTTGAATAGGCGATGTCGGCGGGATCGAGTGGGAGTTCGGCTTCGGCGCGTCGGCGCCGATTTTTCATTTCAGCCAGCACCAAGGCCGCGACGATGGCCGCGCCGAGCAGCAGGCTGGGCAGCGGCGGCAGAAACCACGTCGTCAGCAGCGTGAACATCGTCGGCTCGCTGCTGGGCGCGATCGGCACGGTTTTGTAGTCGATGATTTTCCAGTGCAGGCCTTTGAAAATCAGCATGCCGGCGAGCGTGATGATAAACGACGGCAGCGCTTCCTTGACGATCAGCGTACCCATCAGGCCCCAGATTGTGACGGCGACAATCAACGTCACCAGTAGCGCCGCGGGCGCGGGCCAGTGGTGATTGCACGCCAGCACCGCCGCAACGCCGCCGAAGAGTCCCACACCACTGCCGGCCGCGAGATCGATTTCGCCGGTGAGAATGATCAGGAACATGCCCAGTGCCAGCACGGCGGTGATCGCCAGCTCGACGGAGAGATTGGAGAGATTGCGCGGCGAGACAAACGTCGGCGAGACGACGCCGAAGAAAATCCAGATCGCCAGCAGCGCGAAGATATTCGAGAAATCACGGATCGAGAATTTTGAGTTCATCAAAGATTCCTGTTCAGGCCATGGCATTCTGCATCAGTAATTCCGGAGTCGCTTCGGCGCGCAGAATCGGGCGGCTCAACCGGCCGCGCGAGAGCATCACGATCCGGTCGCTCATACCCATCAGTTCCGGCAGTTCGCTGGAGACAATCACCACCGCCTTGCCCGCGGAGATCAGCTGATTGACCAGTTCGTAAACTTCCAATTTCGCGCCGACGTCGATGCCGCGAGTCGGTTCGTCGAGGAAGACGACCTGCGGTTCGCTCATCAGCGCTTTGCCGAGCACTACCTTTTGCTGATTGCCGCCGGAGAGGCCGCCGACGCGCGTTTCCAGATTCGGCGCCTTGATGCGTAGCGAGGCGAAAAATTCATTGTTCTTCTTCAGCTCTGCCTGCTGGTCGATGAATCCGCCGGTGGCGAAACGTTTGAGCGACGAGAGCGATAGATTGAAGCCGATGCTGTGGCTCAAGACCAGTCCGTAGCGCTTGCGGTCTTCGCTGACCAGCGCCAGGCCGCGTTGAATCGCTTCCGCCGGTGTGGGGTGATCGAACGGCGCGCCGCCGAGCGTCACCGAACCGGCGAGACGCTTTCCCCAGGCGCCAAATAAATGCATGAGCAACTCGCTGCGCCCGGCGCCCATCAGGCCGCCGATGCCGAGGACTTCTCCGGCGTTTACGGTGAACGAAATGTCGTGGAGCATCGCCTTGCCGGATTTGGCGTCGGCGACGGTGAGATTTTGAACGGAGAGCAGCGCTTCGCCAGGCGTGGCGTGGCGGCGCGGGTAGAAATCGGTGATCTCGCGACCGACCATCTGGCGGATGATCGTGGCGCGGTCGGTCTCGCTGGCGCGCGCGGTGACTATGCTTTCGCCATCGCGCAGCACGGTGATGCGGTCGGCGATGCCGAAGACCTCCTCCAGCTTGTGCGAGATATAGATGATGCTTAAGCCTTGTTTGCGCAGATCGCGGAGGATGTTGAGCAGCACTTCGACTTCCGGCCCGGAGAGTGCGGCGGTCGGTTCGTCGAGGATGAGGATGCGCGATTTTCTCGCGAGCGCTTTGACGATTTCGACGAGCTGTTGATGGCCGACGCCGAGATCCTTGATCAGTGTCTCGGGGTTGAGCTTTAAATTGAAGCGCAGCAGCAGTTCGCGCGCGTCGCGGTCCATTTTCAGCCAGTCGACCAGTCCACCGCGAACGGGTTCGTGGCCGAGAAAAATATTTTCGGCGACGGTCATCTCGCCGACGAGCGCGAGTTCCTGGTAGATCACGGAGATCCCGGCGGCTTCGGCGTCGGAGATTTTTTTCAGGTCGGCTACGCGGCCATCGACGCGCAGCGCGCCTTCGAAACTTCCGGCCGGGTGGATGCCGGAGAGCACTTTGATCAGCGTCGATTTTCCCGCGCCGTTTTCGCCGACGAGCGCGTGGATCTCGCCGGGTTGGAGATCGAAGCTGACGCTTTTAAGCGCGACGACGCCGGTGAAACGCTTCACGATCTTTTCGGCTTCGAGGATGGCGGGCATAGGCGCACCGAGTTTGAGAAATCTCTACCGCACGTTCACGGACACTTGGGGCGCTTGTCTTCAGGGATGCCGCTGTAGACATCGTCACGCTTTTGAAAGCCGTCGCTGATCACGGTCTTGCACATATTGTCGCGGTCGACGGCGATGACGTCGAAAAGGATCGCGGGGACGTCCCCCTTATCCTTCCTGCCGTTGTTGACCGACTGCCGTGCGATCAGCGGCCGATGCTTCGCGAGCGTCACGGCGGCTTCGGCGGCGCCCGCGGCGAGGGTTTTGAGCGGCTTGTAGATCGTCATCGTCTGCGTACCGGCCACAATGCGCTGACACGCGGCGAGCTCGGCATCCTGTCCGGTGACGAGAATTTTGCCGCCGAGTCCCGCTTCGATCAGCGACTGGACCGCGCCGCCGGCGGTGCCGTCGTTGGAGGCGAGAATGCCGTCGAACTTTCCGTTCAGCGCGGTGATCGCGGCGTTGGTGATTTTCTTGCCGTTCTCCGGCTTCCAGTTTTCGGCCCAGTCTTCGTGAACGACGGTGATGTCGCCCTTATCGATCAGCGGCTTGAGGATGTTGTCCTGACCTTCCTTGAACAGCTTCGCGTTGTTGTCCGTCGGTGCGCCGTAGATGCGGACGATGCGGCCCTTGTTCGGCGTCGGGAGATGGTCGAGCAGGTAGCGCGCCTGGAGTTCGCCGACGCGCACGTTGTCGAAGCTTAAATATAGATCGAGATCGCAATTCTTGATCAGACGGTCGTAGGCGATGACAGGAATGCCGGCCTTGTTCGCTTTTTCGACGGCCTGCGCCATTGCGGTGCCGTCGTGCGGCACGATCACGATGACGTTCACGCCGAGGCTGATCAGCGCTTCGACTTGTTTGTTCTGCGCGGAGTCGTCGCTGTTGGCGTCCTCAACTTTGACATCGACGCCGAGCTTGTTGCATTCGGCGACGAAACGGTCGCGATCGCCCTGCCAGCGTTCTTCCTTCAGGGTATCGAGCGAGAGGCCGACGACGAGTTTCGCGCCGTCGGCAGGGTTGCTTCCGGACGCGCCGGCGTTTCCGGCATTCTGGCGCGAAAGCGCCAGGCCGATCACGATGCTGAGCGCCAGGGAAATCGTCATTAAGACGGTGCGGATGTTCACGGGGAGGACCTCCGGGCAAATTTGCCCGCTGGTTAGAAAGCAACACTTGCGAATACAACGCGGATACTAGCCATTCTGCCAATTTGCGGCCATGCTATTTTTGGAGGCGCGGAAGAGGAATCGTGGTAAATCAGCGCTTCAATTCATTGAATGTAGTTCTGCGGAGCGAAAAATCATGATCGTCGACCGGCTTGAGAACGCGGCGCTTTACAACTGCCTCGGAAAACGCTTTCAGGAGGCGTTTGCGTATCTGAAGCAGACCGACTTTTCGCGCGTCGCGCTGGAGAAGTTCGAACTCGACGGGAAAAACCTTTTCGCGCTGCCGCAAGAATACGAGACCAAGCCGATGGGAACCAGCGTCTGGGAGGCGCACCGGAAGTACATCGACATTCAATACATTGTTTCCGGCCGCGAGCAGATGGGCACCGCGTACACGCCGGCGATGCGCGTGACGCAGGAATACGATGCGGAGAAGGATTTCATGCTGCTCGACGGCGCTGGGCAATACCTGGAATTTACGCCGGGCATGTTCGCGATTTTCTATCCGCACGACGCTCACATGCCGAGCATGGCGATCGGGCAGCCCGAGACGGTGCGGAAAGTCGTGATGAAAGTCGCGGTTTCGTAACTCAGTTCGTGCACCACACCCGCCGCACGACGGTCTTGCCGAGCGGTTCGACTTTCACTTCAGCATGGAAGCCCATGCCGGGAGCTTTCGGCACGTAGTTCCATTCAAACGTCCAGCCGTCGGCTTGCGCGCTGACGATTGGTTGTGCTTTCGAACCGGCGATCCAATCGCCGTCCTTGCCGGGCGGTGTGGATTTTTCGAAACGCGTTTTGCTTTTGAGAAAGTACCCGCTCAGCGCACGCTCGGCCGCCGCTTGAGCTGCCGCCTGCGCGCGAGTTTGGTCGAGACTGCCGTCGGGCATCCTGGGAAGTTCGAACTCCACCGACGGCGCGGCGAGCTTGCCGACAAACGTTCCGCGCGCTTTCATGTCATCAAAACTTTTCTGGATCATCGCCGGCGAGGCTTCGCGGTTGGATCCCCAGAGATCAAGGCTCAGCTCGTACGCGTAGGAGATGGTGAATTTGGGCGCGGGCTGCAGATTGAAGAAGGATGCGACGTAAGACAATTTCGAGACGGTCAACATGTCGTGCGATGGAATGGAGACGGCGTCGCGAAAAATTCCGGCATCCATCGGCTCAAGGTTTTCATCTTCGTCGGCAGCGCCGATTCGCGGGTTGGCTTGTGCGGCAGTGCCGTCGCTGGCGGCGACTTTCCAGCCGCGGCCGGCTTGGAGTGGAAGGAACGTGATGGCCTTATCGGTTTCGTTTTTGATGTACACGCTGGCGCGAATGACCGGGCCTTCCTGCGCCAGATGAATGCCGGCGCGCAGGCCGTTCACTGCGTCGCCCCACTTAGTCGCTTCATCGATGCCCACCGGACCGACGTGCGGCATGGGCGGGGCAGATGGAGGCGGAGTGTTCTCGCCGCCGACCGCGAAGCGGATCGCGCCGCCGAGCATCAGGAGAATCACGGCAGCGGTTATGGAGACTGTTTTGATTTGGGCCCAGATCATGTTTCGGATCACTCCATCTGCAAGGGTTTTAGCGGTGGACGCCGTAAGTGGATGCGACGGACTGCCGCGCAATCCGCGCAGCGCCGCCGATAAATTCGCAGGACACGCGGCCTGCGGCGCGGCCAGCAGGGCCAGTACCGCCGCCGTGGAGAACTGAACGCGGTCGCGGGAGAGTGTGCGCCGCAGCTTTTCGAGGCCACGATTGAGATGCGTTTCGATCGTGGTGCGCGAGACGCCCAGTGATTTCGCGGCGTCTTCCTGGCTCAGCCCTTCCACGTAATGCAGGATCAGCGCCGATTTCTGCATGCGCGGCAGGCTTTGCACGGCCTCATCTAAAGCGGAATTCGGTTCGGCGGGCATGGATGGATTCGCGATCGCGGCGCGCTGCCGGCTCGCGTCCTGTTCGCGCGATCGGCGCAGACGTTCGGCATCGCGCAGCGAGCGCGCGGCGTTGACGGCGACGCCGTGCAGAAACGGCGCGAGAGCTCCGCTGATGGCGTTGGCGCGTCGCGCCAGCACCATGAACGTAGCCTGCGCGGCGTCTTCGGCTTGCGCGGCGTTGCCCAGGATTCGCAGACAGGTGTTGAAGACCATCTGCCCGTGGCGCGCGACGATAGCGGCGAACGCTTCTTCGGTCGCGGCTTCGCGCTGAATGTACAGGCGCAGCAGTTCGGTGTCGTCACGCTCGTTCACTCAAATTGCTCCAAATACCAACATAGAGTCTGGCATTGAAGCAGAATTGACGACAGGAATCTAAAATTATTTTCAGCGCTGATAGATCGGCAGCAGATGGCTGTGCACGGCCAGCGCGAGCATCGATAGCGACGTGGAGTAGACTGGCGTCCCGGCGTAGTTGGAGAGTTCGTTGTTGCCGGGCGGTTCGGGCCAGCTGCCGTCAGGGCTCTGGTGCGGAAGCAGCGCGTCGTCGACCAGCGGGAAGAAGCGGTTCCACGCCTCGTCGCCCATTTGATACATGCCGACCGACGCGTAGTACGTGCGGTAATAGAACCACGGCCCCTGCCATTTCGGCGGATCGGCGAACATTTTTGCGGTGCTCTTGGCCAGCTCCGGCGCGTCGTAGACGCCGCAAACGGGCAGCGCGAGCATGCCGATACCGCGCAGGGTGGGGTTGTCGGTTTTGCCCTGGTAGTCGAAGCCACCGTCGGCTCCGGCGTGCTGGCGGATGTAGTTGACGGCGGCCTGGATCGACGCGGCCGGCACGGTGACGCCGATATTTTTGGCCGAACGCAGCGCCATCGTCTGCCAGCCGGTGAGCGACAGGTCGCTATCGGTGCTGGTCGGTTCGTAGCGCCAGCCGCCCTGCTGGTCGCCGGCTTTCTGAATGGCTTGCGCGGCGAGAATAATTTTCACGCCGCGTTTGCAGGCTTCAATCAAGCGGCGTTCGAGGATCTCGTCGCGCGTCATCCCGGCGGCTTCGGTCAGCATCAGCGTGCAGATGCCGTGGCCATACATGCGTGAATTGTCGTTCTGGCCGAGGTACCCGTCGTCGCGCATTTGGGAGAGGACGTAATTCAGACCGCGCCGAATCGCCGGACCGTGCGTCGGGTCGTCCGGCGTCTGGCCGACGGCCATCAGCGCCATGATCGCCAAGCCTGTCATCGCCGTCGGATACTTCTCGCTGAAGCTGCCGTCCTGGCGTTGCTGCGTATAGAGGTAGGCGGCACCCTTATCCAGCGCGAGGTCGCGGGGCTCGGGGTTCTTCAGCTTTTTGACGATGGCGGCTTCGTCTTCGAACGAAAGTTCCGCGCAGAGCGGCGCACGCGCGAGCATGAGCGCCAGTAACGAGATGACGAGAGCGGTGCGCGCGCGGGTGATCATGGACGCTCCTGCCGGGGCTGATCCTGTTGGATCGCGGCCACATTTTTGAAGTAACGCCGGATGCTCATTTCGTATTCCGCAGGGAAGCGGCCGCCCGCGGCGTTGAGCAGATCGCGGCGCAGGTCGTCGGGGAGGCGATTCCACGTCGCGGCATCGATCGGAATTCCCGCCGGCGGAGGAGTGGCCGCAGCGGTCTTGCTGGCCGGGGCGCTGGGTGCATTCGGATCGGATTTCTGTCCGCCCGAAGAGTTTTGCTGTCCGCCCTGATTCTTGCCTTCGCCCTTTTCTTTCCCGGAGGCCTGCTTGCCTTTACCCTGACCTTTGCCGCTCTTTTCGCCATTCTTGCCTTGAGCCTGGCTGTCGCTCTTTTCGCCGCTCTCACCTTTTTCGCCGGACTGTTTGGAGGCGAGCGATTGCGCTTCGGGGCTGCCGGCTGTCTGCATGCCGGTGGCCTGACCACGCGCGGCTTCGGCGGCCTGGTCGAGTAATTCCGCAGCGGATTGTTTCAAGGCGTTGGCCGAGGCCGTATCGCCGGTTTCCTGAGCGGCTTCGGCCGCGGCGAGCGCGCGCATGGCGTCGGCGACGGGCGACTGGCTGGCCGGAGTCGATTCGCCGGGCTGCGACTGCGCCTGCATGGGCGGCGTGCCTTCGCTGCCATCGCGCATGCCGTTGGCGAGCTTCTCCATCTGCGCGGCCATCTGCTCCATTTTTTCAGCGCTGGCGCGCGCCTGCTTCGACGTGGCTTCGAGGCTGGGCTGGGGCTGGCCGCTCGGTTTTCCTTGTCCGCCTTCTTTTCCCTGCCCACCTTCTTTGCCTTGCCCGGCCTCTTTGCCCTGCCCGCTTTCTTTACCCTGACCGCTTTCCTTGCCTTGGCCGTTTTCTTTTCCTTGCTGACCGTCGTTCTTCGGCGCGCCGGGTTGGCCGCTCTTTTCTGAGTCTGCTGAGGACGGGTTGTTGCCGGCGTCCTCTGCGGCTTTGCGGAGCGCGGCGAGTTCTTCGGCGTTCGCCCCGCCATTTTTCTCCAGCGCGGCGAGAGCGTCGCGGACTTCCTTCTCCAGTTGCGCGCGCGTGCCGGAATCTTCGCGATCGCTCTCACGTGCGAGTTGCTCGGCGCGTTCGGCGCGGCGCAGTTCCTCGCCAAGATCCGCCGCCCGGCCGGCTTCGTCGCGGGCTTCGTTGCCGATTTTCTGCGCCGCCTGCGTATTCGGATCGTCGGGCTGGCCCAGCGCGTTGGCCAGATCGGTGGTTGGCTTCTCCAACGCTTGTCCGGCCTTGTCGAGCTGATCGGCCAGCTTCGCGAGCGGCTCCGAATTGGCCTGTTTTGCGGCGGCGGCCACGGCCTGTCCGTTCTGATCGAGCGCCTTCTGTTCCTCGTTGAGCTGTCCGGCGAGCGGCGCGGCGGTCTTGGCCAGCTGCGCGGCTTCATTGCCGGCCTTCTGCATCTCCTGCCCAAGAGCGGCGCCATCGGTCTTCAGCTTTTCACGCGCGCGTTCTTCCATGCCGCCGGCGCGGTCGAGGGACTCGGCCATCTGGCGGTCTTTTTCCGCTTCGCTGCGCAAGTCTTTCGCAAGTTCGCCCATGCGGTCGGCGAGCGCCTGCTTCTCCGCCGCGTCGGCCGCTTTCTGATCGAGACCCAGCGCCTTGGCCAGCGCCTGCCGCTGCGCGTCGAGATCCGGCGTCGCGTTCTTATCCGCATTAGCGGGCGCCGGGTTCGCGGGATTGGCGGGATTGGCTGGAGTGGCCGGCGCGTTGGCGTCGGGTTTTTTCTCGCCGGAGTTCTCGAGCTGATGGGACATCTGGTCGAGCGCGTTGGCGGTTTTCAAGGCATTGTCGACCTGCTCGGCCAGGCCGTCGGCGCTCAATTCTTTCTCCAGTTTCTCGTGAGCCTGCTTGCGCGCGTTGGCATCGCCGGACATGACTTCACCCGCCAGCTGTGCGAGTTTGCGCATTTCGTCTTCGGCGGCCTTGGTTTGTTCGCCCATCACTTTCGGCAGACGCGTTTCCTGCGCGGGATCGTTGCGGGCGCTCTGCAGCATGTCGGCGGTGGGGTCGAGCTTCTCCGACGCTTCATGGCGCAACGCGCTGGCGAGGCGATCAAGGTCGTCGGCCTGCGCCTTCTGCTCGGGCGTCGCGCCGGGATTGCGCAGCGCTTCGGCGTCGAGTGCCAGGCGATCGGCGGTGAGCTCCGCTTTTTCGCGGGCGTTCTCGGCGTGCGTCGCGGCGTTGTTCAGGTTGGCGTCGGCGCCCTTCACGGGCTGATCGGCGGGAATCGCGGCGAGCGCCTTGGTCGTTTCCTGCAGCTCGTTGGCGGCCTGGTTGAGCGGCGTCTGCGGATCGCCGTTCCACGCCTGGGCCAGTGCGCCGAGTTCCTTGTTCGCAGCCGCTTCGGCATCCTTGGCGGCCTTGACTTGCTTGTTGAGTTCCGCCGCCGTGTCGGCGCGAGCCTTCTGTCCGGCGGCTTCTTTCGCGGCATCGGGCTTTTCGCCGGAGAACGTTTCGTTGGCGCGCTTCTGCAGGAGGTCTTCGGCCTGGGCTAGAATCGGATTCTGCGCGAGTTGCTGGGCCTGCGCGGAGAGCTGCCCGTTGACGGCGCCGTTGGAAGCCTGCACCGCATCCTGCAATTCGCTGCTCTCGCGCTTGAGCTCCGCGGCCGCGCGTTGCTGATTGGCGGCGACGTCGCCCGACGGCGCTTTGGTCAATTCGTCGCGCGCGGCAGCCAGCGTGGCGGCGTCCTGTTTCAATTCATCGCGGAGATGCGCGGCGCGCTCTTCGCGTTCGGCCATCGCCGCCAACTCGTTGGATTCGCGTTGCAACGCCTGCGCATCGGTGGCGAGATTGGGGCGGTTCTGCTCGGTCTTGGCGAGTTCTTCAGGCGTCTTCGCATCGTTCAGGCGGCGCTCGATGTCCGCGGCCGAGCCGCGCGCCAGCGCTTCGGCGCGGGCTTCCAGCGATTGCAGCGCACGGCGCTCGTCGATCGGCTTGCGAACGTCGGTGGACGCTTCTTTCAGCTCGGCGGCGATCTCCGTGGCTTGCGTCCGCAAATCTTCGGCGAGCGCGCGGACGGTGGCGTCAGCCTTGGCCATCGCCATATCGCGCTTGGCGTCGGCGGGTTGCTTGGACGCGGCGAGCAGATCGTTGAAGGCTTTCTCGGCGGCCGCCGCTTCGCGGTTGAGCGTGCGCAGTTCAGAGGCGACCGTGTACGCGTTGGTGGCGAGCTTGGTCGAGAATTGCAGCATCATCTGTCGGTAGCGTTCGCGTACGGCTTTGTAATTGTTGACCCAGCCGGCGCTCTGATCGCCCCAGACCAGCAGCGGCAGCGCGGCGTCGGGCGTCGCGGCCTTGACGGTGTCCAGCGGCAGGATCTGCGTGGTCAGTAGTGCGGCCCAGTCGTGGCTTTCTTTGTCGCCCTGCGGATCGTTCTTGGGCGCAAAGGCGGCGATGCGTGAATATTCCGGCGGCAGCGCGCGGGCCTGGTCGAGCGTGTTCTGCAGCCGGACCAGCGCGTGCTTCACGGCGGCGATGCTGGCGCTCTTGCCCATGTCCGCGCGGACACGGCCGTCGAGCGGCGGAATCGCGGCCGTGCCGATCGAGCGCAGGCGTTCGGCGGGAATCGTCGCTTTGTTCAGCCCGGGTCCGGAACTGAGCAGCGTGATCGCCGGATGCGCGTCGGAGCGGTGCAGTTCGACGACCAGGTCGTGCCAGCCTTCGGTCAGTTCCACGGCGGCGTCGGCGCGGACGGCGGAGTTGGATTCCACACGTTCAATGCGGATGGCGTCGGCGATCACGTATTGATTGGCCTGATCGGTCAGCCGGACCATCAGTGTACTGCCGGCAATGCGCACCGGAGCGCCGAGGTCCTTCCATGGAATGTTCTCTTCGGTGAAGTCGTTGGGCGGCTGCTGCTGGTTGACGCGGACAGTGGTGAGCGTGGTATTGCCATCCAAGATCGTGTACGGGGCGTCGGTGGCGCGATTGGGATTGGTCGTCCACGTCGTCGAGACGCGGTAGCGGCCGGGCGTCATCCCGGTGAAGGTCCACGTCGCCGTGCGCGCGCCGGTGCCGGCGGCGGCGTAGCGGAAGCCGTCTTTGTAGCTCTGGCCCTGCGCGGGTGCGGCCACCCATTCGCCGACCGCGACGAAGGTTTTGTCGGAATCGTCGGCGACCTGCGCCGACCATTGGTCGAGTACCAGCTTGCCGTCGAGGCGCAGGCGCACGCCGTCTTCGACCGCGCCAAACGTGTACCGGCCGGCTTTTGGCGCGAGCGTCTGCCCGCTCCAGCGGATACTCGTGCCTTCCGGTCCTGGCGTGCCGATTAGTTTTTGATTCACACACACCGTCGGTTCAACGGTGCGGCGACTAAGCGTCTGGAAGCCGGTGCCGCGATAATATTCGGTAAGCAGGCCGGGGAAGGCGGTGCCTTTGGGCGTCCACGCGGCCGCACCGATCAGGATGGGCAGGATGCGCGACTGCGTCTCTTGAATGTCGACGGCGCGCGTTTCCAACTGCGTCGCGGCGGCGTAGCGGTGCGCGGCGGTGAGTGCTTCGTGGATCTCTTCGAGCTCCTTCTCCGTTCCGGGCATGATGTCGGCGATCGCATCGAGTCCCGCGCGGATGGCTGGCGCTTCCGACGACTTGGCGCGCTGGGCGGCGCGGTGGAGCGGACGGATCGAGGCGTCGGCAAAGCGCGTCAGCGAACCGTTGAGCGACTGCAACAGCGTCTGCAGCGCGCCGGCTTCGGAGTTGGGCAGCCCGCGTTCGATGGCGCTGGCGGCGCTGTGCGTTTCGCGGCTGATGCGGTTGAGCGACTCGGAGAGCAGCAAGCGATCGGCGGCCTGGAAGTCGGAATCGTCGGCGCGGAAGACCAGGCGCATGTCGTCGACGTCGTGGTGCGCGCGCGCCAGTTGGGTGCGCGCGGAGTTGAGGAATTTCTGCGTTTCGTCGAGCTGCGCCAGCAGCAGGTTGAGCTGCTGCTTGGCTCCGGCGGCCAGGCGCAGGCGGCGTTCGTCGCTTTTGCCGATGGAGCCGTTGGTGTCGATGGCTTCAACGCGATAGGTGATCGTCTGCGTGCCGTTGAGCGCCAGGCCGGCGAGATCCCAGGGCTGCGCGATCATCCAGACTTTGCCGCCATCGGCGGGGCGTTCCAGCGGAATGATGATCGGTTCGTGCTGCTCTTCGGCCTGCGCAACGATCTGCATCGACTGGATGCCGTAGTCGTCTTCGCCGCGGGCTTCCAGCGCGAGCACGGAGTTGGCATCGACGCTCTCGTCGGACTGCGGCTTGAGCACCGTGACCTGCGGCGGCATGTCGGGGAGCGCGTGAATCGAGAACAGCGGCGCGTCGGGATTGCCGACGCCGTCGATTGAGCGCAGGCGGACGCGGTAAGTGGTGTCGAGCGTGACGTCGAATTCCACATTCGCGCCGGCGTTCTCGACGGCCATCGAGACGCGGCGCTCGTCGGGGAATTCCAGCAGCGCGGCGTCGAGCCTGGTGTTGGCGCTCAGTTTCAATTCGACGTGCGAACCCTTCAGCGCGGTGATGTCGCCATTGAGGCGCTCGATCACCTGCACGGGAATGTGCGTGTACTCCGGGTACTTCACGGTGATCTTCAGCCCGGCGATTTCGGGGCGGGGGAGGACGTCGATATCGTAGGCGGCCGAGCGACCGTCGCCGGCGCGCGCGCGGTATTCCATCTTTTCGTGAACGGGGCCGAGCTTCAGCGCGAAGCGGCCGCTGCCGGCGTCGCCTTCCATGCGCAGTTCCTGCCAGCGGCCGCCGTTCTGGCGCGTTTCCAGATACGCTTCCGTAACCGCTTCGCCGGCGGTGTGAATTTGAATCTCCACCGATTCGCCGTCAACGACGCGGGTGCTGCCGGTCAGGACTTCGATGCTCGTGCCGCCCGGCCGCTGCAGGTTGGCCCACGGCAGGAAGGCGCGGCAGTACGCGGTCCGCATGTGAAGGCCCGACGGAATGCAGAGCAGCACCATCAGCGCCAGCAAGCCCCCGCCGACGCGCAGGGCGCGCCGCATGCCGTCGCGTTTGGGAAGCGCATCGATGTTCAGCAGTTGGATGCACTGCGCCGCTTCGTCGGCCACGCGTTCGACCATCGCCTTGGAGAGCCCTGCGCCGGTGTCGGGACGGCTGGCGAGTTCGACGGTCGTCGAAATGCGTTCTTGAATGGAATCGGCCGGGGCCTGGGCTTCCAGCGCCAGTGCGACTTCCGTGGCCTGGCGAGCGCGCAACGCGCGGCGGAGCAGGGAGTAGCCCAACGTAATCGTGCCGGCGTAGGCGATGAACGCCAGGAAGCGGCGCGTGCTGTCCTCAATCAAGATGAAGCGATCGACCAGGGCGATGCCTGTAAAGGTGGCCAGCAGGACGGTGACGATCCAGCCGGCGGCTTCCCAGACCATCACGCGGCGCGTGAGCTCGGCGAAGCGTTCCAGGCCGCGCGCGAGCGGGTCGGGGAGCTCCAGCGACGAGGCGAGTATGCCGCGCGTCCGGCGGGCGGTGGAGATCGATGTCGGTCGCGGCGGTGATTGCTCAATGACCTGCATCTGTGTGCCCTGCATAGGGGAATCGAAAGAGTTCACTAAGCGCACCTGTTCTACAGCTCAGGCAATTATGTGTTGAACGGAAATGGCAATTTGCATCTGAAGAGCTGGAACTTTTACCGTCCGAGCGCTTCTCCACCGGGTTGGAAGCGATTCCAAAAGTTCGAACGGCCCGCTGCAAAGATTGCCGCAATTGGGCAAATTCGACATGGCATGCCGCGTGCAATGTTTATTTTCGGAAATCGAAGCGGGGAAAATGCTTATCAGAATTGAGAACGCACAAAGCTAATCAATTCGATCGACACCCGGGGTCCCCAAAGATCGAGACTGTACTGAGCGCGTGCGCGCTCTCTCGATGCATTGTGTGATCAGATTCTGAAGCGCAGCATTACATTTATAGGGAGGAACGATCCATGCGATTGGCTAACGGACACAAGACCAACGGCAACGGCAACGGACACGGTAGCGGCAATGGAAATGGACATAAGGTAAAGCGGACCGTGCCTGCGGTGCGAAATCGTATCACCGCGTTGGCCGAAGAGCCTGTCGAACATGGAGCGGGAGGCGACACGTCGCACCAGGACCTCGCGGGCCAGGTCGCGGCGATCAACCGGTCGCAGGCGGTGATCGAATTCAACCTCGATGGAACCATTCAGACCGCGAATGCCAATTTTCTGAGCGCGTTGGGCTATACGCTCGACGAGATCCAGGGCAAGCACCACAGCATGTTCGTGGAACAGTCCTACCGCGAGAGCCGCGAGTACACGGAATTCTGGAACAAGCTCAACCGCGGCGATTTCAACGCCGGCGAATTCAAGCGCATCGGCAAGGGTGGCCGCGAGGTGTGGATTCAGGCCTCGTACAATCCCATTCTGGACTCGAACGGCAAACCGTTCAAAGTCGTGAAATATGCCATTGATGTGACGAAGGACAAACTGCGCAACGCGGATTTCCAGGGCCAGCTTTCCGCGATCAGCAAGTCGCAGGCAGTGATTGAATTCAATATGGATGGCACAGTGATTACGGCCAATGCGAATTTCCTGACCACGCTGGGCTTTACGATCGACGAGATCAAGGGCAAGCACCACAGCATGTTTGTGGATCAGGCTTACCGGGATAGCCACGAGTACAAGGAGTTCTGGAACAAGCTTAACCGCGGCGAATTCAATGCCGGCGAATTCAAGCGCATCGGCAAGGGTGGGCGCGAGGTCTGGATTCAGGCCTCGTACAATCCGATCATGGATCTCAACGGCAGACCGTTCAAAGTTGTGAAATATGCCACCGACGTGACCAAGGACAAACTGCGCAACGCGGATTTCCAGGGCCAGCTCGCCGCGATTGGCAAGTCGCAGGCGGTGATCGAATTCAATATGGACGGCACGATTATCACGGCGAACGCAAATTTTCTGGGCGCGCTGGGCTATGCGCTCGATGAAGTCAAAGGCAAGCACCACAGTATGTTTGTCGAAGACAACTATCGGCACAGCCGCGAATATCAGGAGTTCTGGGCACAATTGAACCGCGGTGATTACCAGTCGGCCGAATATCGGCGTATCGGCAAAGGCGGGCGCGAGGTGTGGATTCAGGCGTCCTATAATCCCATTCTGGATTTGAATGGCAAACCGTACAAGGTCGTGAAATTCGCGACCAATATCAACGAGCAGGTGAAGCTGATCAAAGCTTTTGGCGCCAACGCCAACTCCATGGCCTCGGCCGCACAGGAACTGACGGCAGTCAGTCAGAGCCTCGCCGCCAACGCCGAGCAGACAAGCAACCAGGCCAATGTGGTCTCGGCGGCGTCGGAGCAGGTCAGCAAGAACGTTCAGACCGTCTCCACCAGCGCAGAGGAAATGTCGGCATCGATCAAGGAAATCGCCAAGAACGCCGGCGAGGCCGCGAAGATTGCCACGGCTGCCGTCAAGGTTGCCGAAAACACCAACGTGACAGTCAACAAGTTGGGGGAGAGTTCCACCGAGATCGGCAACGTGATCAAGACGATCACCTCCATCGCACAGCAGACGAACCTGCTGGCTTTGAACGCGACGATCGAAGCTGCGCGCGCCGGTGAAGCGGGCAAAGGCTTCGCGGTGGTCGCCAACGAAGTGAAGGAACTGGCCAAGGAAACCGCCCGGGCGACGGAAGACATCGGCCAGAAGATCGAAGCCATTCAGACCGGAACGAAGGAAGCGTCCCACTGATTGTTGAAAATTGAAGAGCGTCCCGTGCCGATGAAGAAAGGTATGGGAGCGATGAAAATGGAAAGTGACGAGATAGTGGAAGAGGTTGGCAGGATGGGGCCGCAGGCAGCGGGAGACACGTTT
>JBBRPR010000062.1:0-49775 GCA_038227875.1 Planctomycetota bacterium | reverse complement strand
GCTAGACGTCAACCCGCGCACCGTCCGCCGCTGGGCCGAAGAAGAACTGTTCGTCTCCGAACTCAACAAGCACCACGCCCTGGCCCGCAAGCTCCAGCAGGACGAAGCCGCCGAAATCGCCCACGAAAACCGGGAGCTCCGGAAACTCGGCCGCAACCGCATCCGCGCCATCCTGGAAGACCCCAAGGCTTCCGATTACCTCGTGATCCAGACGCTGAAGCTGCTCCAGCAGGAAGAGCGTGCCGAACGCCGCGCCGAGGAAGCTCAAGCCTGGCGCGAATTCGTCTACAACGACAAGAAGGCCGAGCGCCAGGAGCAGGCCAACCGCGACCGCGACGAACACGTGAAACTCGTCAACGCCATGCACCGGCCCTCGCCGGCCGACGTCATGCTCAAGATGATGAAATCCCAGGAAGAGGCCGCCGTCGCCAAAATCCGAGCCGACATCGCCGCCGAGAAGGTGGAGCTGGCCGCTAAACGAGCGGACAAAAGCGGACAAAACCGGACAGCCCCGAGCGTCCAGCCGCCGGTAGTCCAGCCCGTGAAGCCCTTCCGCTACCCGCCGGTCGAAAAAGCAGACAAAAGCGGACAGGCTTAAGCCCACTTTTCACGGTTGCACGTATCAGGGTTGCACGTAGGACTTAAAACTACGCCGGATTCTTGTTCAATCCGCCGCCCATTCACTTATGTTTATAGCTTCACCTTTGGGAAGGAGCACACAATGCTGAAAGTCTGTTTCGCACTGACGCTCATGTTGGGCGCGGTGTTCTCATGCCAACTCAATGCTGCCGATGCAGCCACCGAGCCGGTCGCGCCAGCCGTCAAAGCTGTGGAAGTGCCGCTGAAGATCACGGGGATGACGTGACCCGTCAACTGCCCGCCCGCGGTGGTCACCGCGTTTAAAAAGTGCGATGGCGTCCTGAAGTGTTCGATCGATTTCAAAAATTCCACGGCATACGTCACCTTCGATTCCGCCAAAACCTCACCGGAAAAGCTCGTCGCGGCTTTCAAAGTCAACGGCGCGCCAAAATACTCGGCCTCCTTGCCTGAAAGCAAATCGCCCTGACAGCCCAACTCCGTCAGTAACCTCTTACGTCACTGGGGACGCAGCGGCTTCGTTGCGTCTAGTGCGTAGCGCCTCGAAACGACCGGAGTTCCACCCGGCCGACGGCGCCCTACTAAACTGTCAGTTGCGCTTAATCAACTACCGCGCCGTTGGCCGCGCTCCTCCCTCAACGTACAGTCTCTCTCGTAAAGTGTTGAAATCTAACCCGCACGAGGAAGGAGCACGAATGTCCACCGCCACACAGGACTTCAAAGTCAAGGACCTCAGTCTCGCCGAATGGGGCCGCAAGGAAATCGCGATCGCCGAAGTTGAAATGCCGGGTCTCATGGCCCTTCGCGAAGAGTACAAAGGCAAGAAGCCTCTGGCGGGCGCGCGCGTCGCCGGCTGTCTCCACATGACCATCCAGACGGCCGTGCTGATCGAAACGCTGGTTGACCTCGGCGCCTCGGTGCGCTGGTCCAGCTGCAATATTTTCTCCACGCAGGACCACGCCGCCGCGGCCATCGCCAAAGCCGGCATTGCGGTCTTCGCCTGGAAAGGCATGAACGCCGAAGAATTCGATTGGTGCATCGAACAGACCCTGCACTGGCCGGACGGCAAGGGCTTGAACATCATTCTCGACGACGGCGGCGACCTGACCAACATGGTCCACGACAAGTATCCCGCGTTGTTGAAGGACATTTGCGGCCTGTCCGAAGAGACCACCACCGGCGTCCACCGCCTCTACGAACGCGTCAAGAAGGGCACGCTGAAGGTTCCCGCGATCAACGTCAACGATTCCTGCACCAAGTCGAAGTTCGACAATCTCTACGGCTGCCGCGAATCGCTGCTCGACGGCATCAAGCGCGCCACGAGCGTGATGGTGGCCGGCAAGATCGCCGTCGTCGGCGGCTACGGCGACGTGGGCAAGGGCTGCGCGCAGTCGCTCCGCGGACAGGGCGCCCGCGTCCTGGTCACGGAAATCGACCCGATCAACGCGCTCCAGGCCTGCATGGAAGGCTACCAGGTCGTGACGATGGAAGAAGCCGCGCCGCAGGGCGACATCTTCGTCACCACCACGGGCTGCTGCGACATCATCCGCCGCGAACACATGGACGTGATGAAGGACAACGCGATCCTCTGCAACATCGGCCATTTCGACATCGAGATCGACATCGCCAGCCTGACCAACGACAAGAAGCTGAAGAAGATCGAAATCAAGCCTCAGGTCGACCAGTGGATCTGGCCGAGCGGCAAGAAGCTGATCATGCTGGCCGAAGGCCGCCTGGTGAACCTGGGTTGTGCGACGGGCCACCCGAGCTTCGTGATGAGCGCGTCGTTCACCAACCAGGTGATGGCGCAGATCGAACTCTGGCAGACCCGCACCGAAAAGAAGTACAAGAACGAAGTCTACATCCTGCCCAAGAAGCTCGACGAAAAGGTCGCCCGTCTGCATCTCGGCAAGCTCGGCGCCAAGCTGACCAAGTTGAGCGCCAAGCAGGCAGAGTACCTCGGCATCGACACCGAAGGCCCGTACAAGCCGGAGCACTACCGGTACTAAACGGAATCATCGGTTATCGTCTGCTCCAAGAAAACCCTCCCCGTTGCTGGGGAGGGTTTTGTTTTGGAGCGATTTTATTTCTTTGCCGGCGTCGCCGATAGCACCACCCGGAATCCGTAAGCGTCGTAGAAGCTGCGGTCGCTTCTCCAGATGGAGCCGCGCGCTGCGGAACGGCAGGTTGCCGCACCCTTGGTTCGAGCGCCCCCGCGCATCACGCATTCCTTGCCGTCTATAATCTCCGGGTCGTCGACCGTGGTTTTGGAATACGCGTCCGCGGCGTAGCCATCAATGCAGAACTGCCACACCATTCCGTGCATGTCGTACAGACCCCACGCATTGGGTTTCTTCTGACCGACGGGTCGCGGCTTGCCGCCGGAATTTTTGTCATACCATCCGGCCTGGTCCAGAGCGGCCTCGTTGTCGCCCGTGTAGTACTTCGTCCGCGTTCCGGCCCGGCAGGCATATTCCCATTCCGCTTCGGTGGGCAGCCGAATGTTCTTTCCCGTGAGCTTGCTGGCCTTCTTGCAGAATTCCTTCGCGTCATCGTAATTCGCATGGTCTTCGGGCAGATTGTCGCCTTTAACCTGGGAGGGATTGACGCCCATCACCTTCTCGTATTGCGCCTGAGTCACGGGGTACTTGCCGATGCAGAACGGATGCGTGATCCGGACTTTGTGGATGGGCTTTTCATTCGGCTCGTCGTTGGAGCCCATTTCGAATTCTCCGGCTGGAATCGGCATCAGGTCCAATTTGACGCCGCCCAGATCCAGCGTGACAGCCTGGGAGGCCAGCAGCGTCGTCTCAATCTCATCCAGCCGTTTCTGGAGCGACTCTGCATTGTATTTGACCAGCGCGGTTGCGGCGAAATCGCGTTGCAGTCCTTCGTAAACGAGCTTCGCGGCTTTCCAGTTTTTGGCGGCGAAGAGGTCCTCCGCTTTCTTCCACAGCGTTTGAGCTTTGACTTCGCGGGCGGCGCCCTGTTCGGCCGCTTCCAACTGCTTGATGGCGGCGTAAAGCACGTGCCCGTCGCAGTGCGTCAGCGCCTTGTCCGCGGCTTCGAAATCCTGCCGGGCCAGCGCGCCCAGGACCTGTCCCATCCATTCGTCGCCGGCGGGAGCAGGAAGCGGTGCGAGCGCTTCCCGCGAGACCGGCAGAATATCGCCGACGGCAATCTGGACGGTCGCCGAACCCATGGTCGCTCCGTTGATGACCAGCGGCTTTTCGATCTTGAGCGTGTCGCCGTCGACGGCCAGCACGACGCCTTCAACGCCTCCCGTCCTCGTCTCCAGCTTGATTTTATGCCCCACGTTTTTGACCAGTGCGTCGCGCCACAGGCCGTCGCGTTTTCGGAGCGCATCCAGCACGAGTTTCAGCGCGTTGCGCGATTCGGCAGTCGCATCCGGATTTTGCGCGATCGCCCGCAGCGCCGCGGGGAAGTCCGATTGAGCCAACGGCACCAGCGTCTGTTGAATCATTTTCAGAGTCGCGACGTCGCCATCCGCAACTTTTGTCTGCGGCAATTCTGCTGCCGACGTCGTCGTTCCAGGCGGCTGATCGGGCAGACCCGGCAGGGTCGCATGGGTCTTGTTGAACTGCTCGACCGCGGCAATGCCGTCCCGCAGGGTTTTGGCCGCGGACGCCATTTCGGAGTCGCCGTGGTCCTTCAGAAATGCGTCGACGAGGGCCAGTCGGCCAGTGCTGTCGCCCTTTTCAAGCGTTCCGATTTTTTTGACCATGGTGTCGTAGTCCGACTTCGCCACCGCTTCGCGATCGGGCTTGGGCGTCGCAGCCGCGAGTTCCTTGCGCAGCGCTCGCGCCCGGCCGGAGATGATCGCGTCGCCATGCTGCGACAGAAAAGCGTCAATGCGCTCGATCCGTCCCGCGTTGTCGTCGGCGGCGAGTCCATCGAAACGCTGCAGCGCGTCGAACGCGCCCTTGGCGCTGGCCTCGGGATCATTGATAGCCGTCGAGGCCAACGTCGACGTGACCGCCGGAGCATCGACGCGTGGCGGCAACGGGCCTTGCATGGGCTCCAAGGGTGGCGCGTTGGAATTTTCCTTCTCCACGTTGGCTACGGGCTCGACTTTCGCGACGTTTTTGGGCGAGTGGGCATTGGAAAACAAAACGAAAGCGCCGAGCAGGGTCAGCGCGGCAGCGGCGGCGATCATCGCGGCAAATGGCTTGATCCCTGGAGGAAGTGCCGACGGCCCCTGCCCCGGCGCCGGCCCGGCCACAGGTTTGCTCGACTTCGCTGGAGAGTGATCGGTCCGGGCTTCAAGTTGGGTCGCTTTGAATCCCGACGACGGCACTTTTGCGATGCCGCCGGACTTGCGGGTGGGCTTGTTGCGCAAATCGGCTTCGGTGATGGCATCGAACTCCATTGTGTTCACGCCGACGGCGCAGTCGCTGCAGAAGATACCCTTGAGTTTCTTGTCGCGGCCCTGGCCTTCGAGAATCTGGCGATCGGTGATGCGCTTGCCACAGGTCTCGCAGAAATAGAATTTAATGTCGCCCGACGTGGGCGCAGGACTTTTCACCGCCGGCGTGCCGTTCCCCGGACTCCTGCCTTGCATCAACTTTTCAGGCTGAATCACGGAGGCCACGATGGCACTCCCGCGACGGACGCGCGGAGCACATGTGGAACAGTGAACCTTGCCATCATTGCCACGTGCGGCCGCGAGTTCCCCGGAAGGAACACGTGCGCCGCAGCTGTCGCAATAAACAATTTCCACACGCGCTCCGATTAATCTTGCCGCAGAATGACCAGCACGCCCCAGTGCATTGGTCGTGGGTTTATCAACAGCAAGTTTATTACCAGTTGCACGCGTTCAAACGCTGCAGGCAAGTGACACAGCCGCGTGCAATCGTGTTACAAGTGAGTAACCACAGTGACCAATAGCACGCAGCGCTCGTTTCTGAGCGCTCAAGGGTCGGTGGTTGATACACCGACGCGTTGGGCTGAAACCACATTTCAAAAGCGAATCACAACTCGCGCAGCTCGCCACGCGGAGGTCCCAGAGCAGCGATTTGCCGCACACATTCGCACAGCCCTTATCAATCCGTTGAATTTAGTCAACCGCCTGTGGGATGGGGTGTATTACACATTAGCCATACAGGAGTACTCCCACGATGCGGTTTCGCCCGTCCATTCTCATGGTCATGGTCTTGTTCGTTCTGGCGCACGGCCTCCCCATTTGCGCCGCGGAAATCGAAGAGTTCAAGATCAAACGTCAGGAAGTCTTTGAATTCGACGAGAAACCGACGGTCAAAGCCAGCGGTTACGACGTCCACATTGCCTTCAAATCCAAGGGGAATTGCGACGTCACGGTCGCGATTGAAGACGCGCAGGGAAACATCGTACGCCACTTGGTCAGCGGCGTGCTCGGCGCCAACGCGCCCGCACCGCTGGAGAAGAATTCACTCAAGCAGGACTTGGTTTGGGACAGCAAAGACGATCAGGGCGCGTACGTGAAGGACCGCGCAAGCCTCACGGTGCGGGTCTCCCTGGGTCTGAAACCGCAGCTCGAACGCACGCTCGACTGGTCGCCGCAAAAGCGCGTGGGCATGGACAGCCCCATCCTCTGCGCCGCGCCAGAAGGGATGTACGTCTACGAAGGCACGCCGATCGACCACATCCGACTTTTCGATCACAGCGGCAACTACCTGCGCACCGTCTACCCCTTCCCTTCTGACAAGCTCAGCAAGGCCACGGGCGTCGCGACGCATACTTTTCCCCAAGACGGCAAGACCCTGCCGTTGAAGGGCGGCTTCCATCAGTCGACGCTACTGACCAGCGGCACCAACACGAATATCTACAGCTACAACGAAGGCTACGGCGTGAATGCGATGGCGATTCACGACACTAAGATCGCGCTGCTGCATCTGAAGCTCAACCGCATGGCCACCGATGGCTCCACTGGCGGCATGAAGCTCGAGGGCGGCAAGACCAGTGTGCCCGTCTGGAAGTCGCTGGGCGGTGAGCCGCTGCCTCCGCGCAGCGCAGCCTTCAGTCCGGACGGAAAGTACGTCTACCACACTGGCTATTTCATCGCGACCGGACCCTACGGCTTCACCAAGCGCTGGCTGTACGGCGTGATGCGAACGGAGTACGCGTCGGACGCTGACGCGCAGCCGTTCGTCGGCGAGATTCTGAAAGAGGACGGCTTTGGAACCGGCGAGAAGCAGTTCCGCTTCCCGTCGTCGGTGGCCACCGACCCGCAGGGGCGCCTCTATGTCTCCGACTACATGAACGACCGGATCCAGGTCTTCGACGCAGACGCCAAGCTGCTCAAGACCATCCCCGCCAACAAGCCGGCGCAGGTCAGCATCCATCAGCGCAGCGGCGAGATCTATGTCTTCTCGTGGTACCTGGCCAGCCAGTTCTTTACTTCCAACGAAGAGATTAAAAAAGTCACGCCAACCTTGACGCGGCTGGCGTCGTTCGACAATCCCAAGGTCATTTCCACCTGCCCGATGACGCTGACAGGAAATCTCGGCAGCGGCAATCCGTCTGAAAACGACCGCGGCAGCGCCTGCCGCCTGGAAGTGGATTCGTGGGCCGAGCAGCCCACGATCTGGATGATCCCGGGGCAATCCGGCGGCGTGGTCATGCACGACAACCGCTCCTTCATGACCACCGTCGACAACTGGGACGCAACCACGCTGAAGATCATGGTCGAAAAGAACGGCAAGCTGGAACCGATCCGCGATTTCGGCAAAGACGTGCGCGAGAGCGTCGTGCGTGTCAAACCGCCGATCCTCTGGCGCCAACGGCTCAACGTGAATCCGAAGACGGGAAAGCTGTACGTGCTCGAAGGCGATTGCGCGGCGCGAAAAGGCGTCACCAGCATGGTCGAATTCGATCCGGAAACAGGCAAGGCGAAGATCGCCGAGCTGCCGTTCAGCTGCGAAGACATCTGCTTCGATCAGAATGGATTGATCTACCTGCGCACGGATTCGTACATCGCGCGGTACGATTTCGAAACGGGCCGCGAGGTGCCGTGGGATTACGGCGAGGAAACGGACAAGCTGGGCTTTGCCGGAGAAGGCGGTGAACGCTTCGCGCCCATCGCCAGCGGTCTGCCGATTCCGGGACAGCGCTCATCACCCTTCTGGCACATGGGCGGCATGTACGTGGCACCCAACGGGCATCTCGTGTTGCCGACGTACAACCCCGCCAAGCAGGCCGAACGCAAAATCTCCGGCGAAGGCAACAGCAACATCGTCGGCCGGCCCTACACGCCCAAGCTCTATCCCGGCCGCCAGACGTGGGGCGAATTTCACATCTGGGACAAGCACGGCAAACTGATCATCGAGGACGCGTTCCCGGGCATGGGGCACCTCGACGGCGTGGGGCTCGACAATCAAGACAACATTTACGTAATGGCCGCCGCGCGCCGGATCATCGACGGAAAAGCCGTCGACGATCTGAAAGACGACGTGTCGGAGACGCTGCTCAAAGTTCCCGCCGCGAAGGCCAAAGTGATCAGCACCAGCGAGAGCATTCCGGTGCCGCTGCCCAAGTCTGCCTATTTGAAACGCTCGGCGGATCTCAACGGCCAAGCGGCTGAAAATGCGTGGGTGGAGGGCGCGAACTGGTTTTACGGCGGTCTGGGCTTCAGCGGCATGAGCGCTGGCTGGGCGGCCGGCGGCTGCAGTTGCTGGAATACGCGCTTCTGTCTCGACTACTTCTCCCGCTCCATTGCGCCGGAAACGCGCCATTTCTCAGTCGCAGTCGTGGATAACGCCGGCAACCTGATTCTGCGCATTGGACAGTACGGCAACGTCGACGACGGCAAACCGCTGATCGCCGACGGCGGCCCGCCAGCTCCGCGCTCGATCGGCGGCGACGA
This sequence comes from Planctomycetota bacterium, assembly GCA_038227875.1. Taxonomy (GTDB): domain Bacteria; phylum Planctomycetota; class SZUA-567; order H5-PLA8; family H5-PLA8; genus JBBRPR01. The sequence goes on along the minus strand of JBBRPR010000062.1, from coordinate 41,317 downwards.
AGTGGGTCTCTTCCATCCCTGTTTCGTGGCCACGCACACGGATCACCGGATTTTCATCGCCGACGCCGGAAACGCGCGGGTCGCGTCGGTGAAACTGGGCTACCACGCTGAAGAAAAAGTTGCGCTGAAAGATTTCCCGAACGAGGCCGGAAAGTAGTCGCTAGGGAACTCGCGCTACTTTTCGCGTGACGGATTTGCTCTGCGCCGAAAGCGCGACGGCCAGGTCGTAGGCGCTCTGGAAGCTGGCGGGATCGACTTTGCCTTTCCAGGCAATGTCGAAAGCCGTGCCGTGATCGGGCGAGGTACGGACGATCGGCAGTCCCATTGTCACGTTCACGCCGACGTCGAAGGACTTCATCTTGAACGGGATGGAGCCCTGGTCGTGGTACATGGCGATGTGGCAGCCGTAGCGCTTCAGGCCTTGCGGCGTGAAGGCGGTGTCGGCTGGGAGCGGGCCTTCGATCTCGATGCCGCGCGCGAGAATCGCGGCCTTGGCGGGAATCAGGATGCGCTGCTCTTCGTCGCCGAAGAGTCCCTCCTCGCCCGCGTGCGGATTCAACCCGAGCATTGCCAGCCGCGGCGCCTTACCTCGAATCCGGGCGACGTGCGACCAGGCCAGCGCCGCGACTTCCACGACGGTCTCCAGATTCAAATCACCGGGTACTGACTTCAACGATTGATGACACGTCGCAAACGCGCAGGCGATGGCGTCACTGTAAAGCAGCATGGCGACGCGCGGCGTCTTCGTGAGGTACGCGAGCATTTCGGTGTGGCCGGGAAAATCGATGCCGGCCATGTTCAGCGCTTTTTTGCTGATCGGCGCGGTGACCATTGCGGCAAAGCGTTTATCGAGGCAACCGGTGACCGCTTCGCGAATGTAGCGCTCGGCTGCGCGCCCGCAGATGGCCTGGTTCTTCCCCGGCTGGACCGCGTCGCCAGCGAGAGCGCCGGGCGGATCGTAAATCGCCGGCGCATCGAGCGAATCGGGAATCGTATCCAGCCGCGGCGCGCTGCAGGGGATTTTCAGTTCCTTGGAGACGCGCGCGAGCACATCACCGTCGCCGATGATCAGCGACACCGAGTTGCCATGCGTTTTGGCGCGAAGCAGATGCAGACAAAGTTCCGGCCCGACGCCGGCGGCATCGCCCATGGTGACGGCAATGATCGGCTTCTGCGCGCGCTTGCGATTGGGGCGGAGCATCGTGTGCATGGGGGGAGTGTATTGCGTGGCGGGAATTTTTGAATGGCAGTTTGTCTCCACGTTCCTCGGGGCGTGTCCGGCTAAAAGTTGTCGGTTACGGCGCTTCGCTTTGGTGCAAGTTTTTGGGCGGTGCGACGTTTTCCTTTTGTGTGAGGACGAAGGTATGAATCCGCCACGACATCCGCTTCAGTTGCATCTCAGCACGGTGGTGTATCTCTCGCTGGCGGCGGGAACGTATATGCTGGTCAATACGCTGCCTCAGCACAAATGGGGACGCCCTTTTTGCGATTCGAAGTCACAACCGATCACTCAGTTACAGACCATTGGATATCCCTATCCGTTCCTCTGGACGTGGGTTGATAATCGTGGGGAAAACCAGTCGTACTCAATTTTCAGCTTTCTGGTGTTGAATGGTATCGTGGGTTTGAATGCGTTGACGGTGCTCGCGATTTTCTGTGAATGGTCGCTGCGGCGCGCGGAGCGACGGCGATGCGGCGAAAAGGCCGTTCCACGTCACTTGGCGGGCACTGCCGCAACACCGTAGACGCGAATCTCAGCCTGCTGCGCGCCTCGGTGTGGCACGGCAACGTAGAGTTTGGTTTCATCTGGCGACAGCAGCGACGTTCGCGCGCCCGAGGCGGTCGGAAATTTGGCGGTGAGTTCATAGTGATCACCATCCACTTGAGTGTGGATAAAGACGACTCCGTCGCCACCCGAGGAGAAGATCCGCTTTGACGTGGGTGCGAAGAATACGTCGTCCACATCGCCGGGTCCATCGAGCGTTGCGATGCTCTTGCCGGATTCGGAATCGAGCAACAGGATTTTTGCGGGCGATCGGCAGCCGACGAAGAGCCGCTTGGAATCTTCGTTCAGCGCCATGGGAAAATTGCTGCTGGCGTCGCTGAGTTTCCAGTCAGCGGAGCGCTGCATTTTTTCAGTGTCCAGGACCTCCAGATGTTTCGATGGAACATTGACAAAGATGCGCCTGGCACTGCGATTAACTTCAAAGGATTCGGGATGGCCGGAGACCTTGATCTCGCCGACAACAGATTCCTTTACGGGATCGACAATGGAAATCGCGCCGCTGCCGTAGCCGACAAAAATCTGCTTCGTCGCTTCGGAGTAACGAACATTGTCCGCGTCGTCACCCAGCCGGATTGTGTTTTTGTTCTCCAGCGTTTTGCCGTCGAAGATGTGAAGAGTCCCGTCCCCGCCGCAAGCGACAAATAACTTTCCAGCGTCCGTTGCCCATCCCAGCCCCTGCGCTTCCTTCAAACCAGTTAACGATTGCAGATGCTTTCCCTGCTTGAGATCGAGCACTTCCACCGTGTCGTTCCCCAAGGCCGCCACGAACAGACGCTCGCCTGCGCTATCCAGCGCCATGTGATCAATGCGCCCTTCGACGCCAGGAAGCGCAATGGAACGATCTAACGTGAGCGGGGCAACTTCAGCAGATGCGGCGGCGAGCATGAGCAGTGCGAATGTGACGGCAATAATTCGAATGCATTTCAGCATACATTAGAACCTTTTCATTCGGGCGAGCCGTAACGACGATATCAGCGAGCAGAATTTGAAAGACGGGGGCTACACACCGGCCTGCGATTACCCCATTTTCACCGCCTGCATCAACGTTTGCGAAAGTCGAAAACGAATACTATTTCTTCGTTACATCCAATGCGGACTTCACCGTCTTGGCCAGTGCAGCGGCGTCGCCCTTGCCCCAGTAGTGCAGAAAAATGATGCGAGGCGTTTCCTCCAGCATGTGGTGATGGATGGCCACGATATTGACACCGCCGGCTCGTAATGCTTTCAACACGGGCTGCAGTTCGCCTTCATGAACCGCGAAATCGCCGTCGACGATCGCGTTGTCATCACTGCCAATAAAGGCCGCCCACGTGTTGACGCCCATCTCTTTCCCCACATCGCAGCCGCAGGGCATCTTGACAGTCAGACCCATCACGGCTTTGTACATTCCGTCCTTGCTGGTGCCCTTTGTTCCCAGCGCGTCTTCGATGGTCTTCGCGGTGATGGTGCTCGGCGAGGCGAGCGGTTTGCCGCCAAATTCTGTCGATGGCGCCGGCTTGGCCGTGCGAATTTCCTTCACCTTATCGAGGGCTTTTTTCACTCCGGTCGCGAGGCCGTCCAGTTCGCCGGAACCGCCGAGATGCATGAAATAGACTTTGGGCTCATCGAAGAAAAAGTGGTTATGCAGCGCGGTCACCGCGACACCGCTGTCCAGAAGCACGGACATCACCGGGTTAACTTCGTCCTGGAACAGAACCAGGTCGCCCATGACCATGGCTCCGCCCTTGGGGTCTGCCTGAAATGCAGCCCAGGAAGTCAGCCCCATGAACGGCGGCATGGACACCTGATCAATCGTCACCTTCACGTCCGTCCGTGGAGCCATAACCTTGAACACTTTCTCCTGCTCGTTCATGGTCCCCTTCAGGCCGGTGAGTTGCTCAATTTTTGCCGTGTCGAGCGCTGCTTCACCGCCGAGGGCGGCGGTCGCAATGAAACACGTGAGAAGGCTGAGCAGGATTCGCATCTCGATCTCCTATAAATATGTAATACGAAAATCTCAGTTGAAATAGATATTACATCCGTGTAAGAAAACAAGTCATGAACTCCTGGATTCTTCTTCTCTATGGACTCCCGACGCGCCAGAACGCCGGCCGGGTTCAACTCTGGCGCAAGCTGAAAAAGTTTGGCGCGATGCCCATCAAAACTTCCGCGTACATCCTGCCCGATGAGCCCCGGCACTATGAACGTTTTCAGTGGCTCGCAACTCAGATCCGGGACGACGGCGGTGAAGCCACACTGATCAGGGTGAGCGAAATTGAAGGGTTGGCACACGAGAAGGTCGTGCAGATGTTCAATGAGGCGCGTGCCAAAGACTATGCGGCGCTGGCTTCAGAACTCTCCGAGTTCGTGCGTGCCAATAAGAAGCGTCCAGCCGGCACCTTTGCGTCGGATATCGATAAGTTCCAGACTCGGTTTCTAGAGCTCAATGAAATGGACTACTTCAAATGTGCCAAAGCTCAGGACGCGCTGATGATGCTGCGGGAAGCCGAAAGCCTGCTGCAGAAAAAGACTCGCCAGGCGCCGCGCGTTCATCGCAAGGATTACTCCCGGCGCCAGTGGCTGACGCGCCCCCGGCCGGAGATTGATCGTGTCGCGTCAGCGTGGCTGATCAAGAAATTCATCGATCCGGCCGCCACGTTTGTGTTTTCGACCAAGTTGAAGGATTATCCGAAAGCGATCCCCTACGACATGTTCGAGGTGGACTTTACGCATCACGGCGACGACTGCACCTTCGAGACCCTGGTGAAGCGATTCGAAATCGTAGATAGCGCCATCCGTTCGATTGCCGAGATGGTTCACGATGCGGATCTGGAAGATGAAAAATTTAAACGGATTGAGGCGGTCGGGCTCGATCGTGTATTCAAAGGAATGGCCAAGCTCAATGTTTCGGATGACACGATCTACGAAAAGGGCTTCGAAATGCTGGATGGGCTTTACGCCGCGCTAAAGCGTTAACGACTCCATACGAGAAACTTCACAAAAATGGACGAGACAACACCTGAGAATGAAACAACGCCCGTGGCTCCGCCCGCGAGTTTAAGCGCGTTCCTGTTGTATTTTCTGAAATTAGGAACCTTCGGGTTCGGAGGACCTATTGCTCTGGTCGGCTACATGCAGCGCGATCTGGTGGATCAACGGAAATGGGTCGCCAAGGAAGACTACGTCGAAGGACTCGCATTTTCGCAGCTATCACCCGGCCCCCTGGCGGCGCAACTGGCGATGTACCTGGGCTGGATGCGTGCCGGATTTCTCGGAGCCGCGCTGACAGGCTTGGCCTTCGTGCTCCCGTCATTTCTGATGGTGCTGGCACTGGCTGCGGCCTACATCCAATACGGAGGCATGGGTTGGATTCAGGGAGTGTTCTACGGAATCAAGGCGGCGGTTATTGCAATCATCGCACGCAGCGCCTGGAAACTGACCAAATTAACGCTGGCCAAAGACGTTCTGCTCTGGTTCGTATTTGCAATAAGCGCTCTGTTCACTGCAATTACTCAAAAAGAAAGCATCTTGCTGTTCATCGGCAGCGGCTTGCTGGTTCTGCTCATTCGCGCTTTCCCGAGAAAGACTACGGCCCCTACTCTGGTCCTGTTTCCCTGGTTCATCACCGGGCTTACGGGGGCTCCGGCCGATCATGGCACGTTAACGCGCGTCTTTCTATTTTTTACCGAGGCCGGCGCTTTTGTGTTCGGGAGCGGCCTGGCTATTGTGCCCTTTTTGCGAGAAGGCGTGGTGGATCGGTATCACTGGTTGAACACGCAGCAATTCCTGGATTCAGTTGCGGTCGCCATGATCACACCGGGTCCGGTGGTCATCACTTCAGGCTTCATTGGTTACCTGGCGGCCGGACCCGTGGGCGCGTGTCTCGCGGCCGCGGGGGTATTCATTCCGCCGTTTCTATTCGTTGTGCTGCTCGCGCCGTACTATAAGAAATTCGGCTCCAATCCCAAAGTGAAAGCGTGTATCGCCGGAGTCACCGCGGCGGCAACAGGCGCCATCGCCGGCGCGGCATTCGTGCTGGGCCGACAGGCCATCGGCGATATTCCCACGGCCATCATTTGCCTGGCTACTCTTGCTGTGCTGGTTTCGACGAAGAAAGTGCCTGAGCCGATTCTAATTCTGATTGCCGGCGGCGTCGGCATCCTGATTTCGCATGGAAATTGAAGCGAGGAACGTCTACTTCTCGTCGATTTGAATCAACCCGTCGCCGGCCGTGTTCAACATCACGCTGCCGGCGCTGGCGGTGGCTTCGCGTTTGAAATCGTCGACGCCCTGCAGCGTCCGCACGCCGGGGCTGTTGGCGCTGCGCAGTTCGGTGATGATCGCGCCTTCGTAGAGTCCGGCGCGGTCGGCGGGCGAACCTTTTTTCACACGCGTGACTTCCAAGCGGCCGCCGCGCTTCTTGCCGTCGTCGGCGGTCAGTTCTTTCACCTGCAGGCCGCGCCACATGTAGCTCAGGCTAGCGGGCACGGCGGGAGCAGGCGTGGCGGCGGCGTCGACTTTCTTTTCCGGCGCAGCGCCGCTGTCGGGATCGTTGAGGCCTTCTTCCAAGTCGACCGGCTCGGAGTTCTCTTTGACGCGGCCGAAGACGCTGGCCTGGACCAGTTCGGGATTGCGCTTGGAGATTTTCACCGAAACGTCAACCACTTTCCCCTGCCGGTCGAGCGCGGTGATCTTCGCGGTGTGGCCGATGGGCGTTTCGTTGACGGCGGAGATCAGCTCTTCTTTGTTGGCGACGCGCCGGCCGTCGAAATTCAGCACCACCATCATCGGCTGCAAACCGGCGCGGTCGGCGGGCGTGTTGGGAATGACGCCTTCGATCAGCACGCCTTTGTTGTCCGGCACGTTGAAGGTGGAATGAACCGGATCGATGTCGCGAAGCTGGATGCCCAGCCAGCCGTATTCGACTTCGCGGCCCGACTTCAGCAAGGCGAGGCGTTTGTTGAGTAGGTTGCTGGGGATGGCAAACCCGAAGCCTTGCGAGATGCCGGTCTTCGAGAAGATCATCGTGTTGATGCCGACCAACTGGCCGCGCATGTTAAACAGCGCGCCGCCGGAATTTCCCGGGTTGATCGCCGCATCGGTCTGGATCAGATTGCCGTAGAAGACATCGGTGTTGAAATTGTGTTCCGGCATGCTGCGCGCGCGGGCGCTGACGATGCCCAGCGTAAACGTGTTGGCCAGGCCGAATGGATTACCGACGGCGATCACCCATTGGCCGACGTCGACGGCATCGGAATCGCCGAGCGCGGCGCATTTGAGATTCTTGGGGATGTCGTCGCCGGTCAGTTTGATCACGGCCAGATCGCTGCGCGGATCGCTGCCGCAGAGTTGCGCGGGCACGACGCGGCCGTCGGCGAACTGAACCTGGATCGAATCGGCGCCGCGGATCACGTGCTCATTGGTGACAATCATGCCTGCCGGATCGATGACGACGCCGGAGCCTTCAAAATCGCGCTGCTGCGTGGAGCCGTACTGATCGCTCATGCGTTTGAGCTCTTCGACCCACGTGCCCTGCTTGGTGTGGACTTTCAAACTGACCACCGATTGCCCGACGCGTTTGGCGAGCTTGGTGAAGCCGCGTTCCAGGCGCGTGGCCAATTCGATATCGGGATCTTCTTCGTCGCCCGGCGAGGTCGTGGTGGTGCTGGGCGTATTGTTCAGATGGATGTCGATGGCGAAAACGGAAGGACAGAGCAGCAAGGCGGCGAGCGCGGCGCGCACAGAGTTCAAACGGATCGATTTTGGAGCGGCACACATTCTTGAGAACGGCCCTCGCTGCACTCCTTAACTATGACCGGAGCGAGGGGAAAATCCACCAAAAACAAAAGATCATTACCGTTGTCAAGCTGACCTCTGCGTCGACTTGGCGGTTGACTTCTACATGATTTCCCCGCGGCCATGGTTTCGGTTTCATTTGCTCACTGCGCTGGTCGCAATGATTATATTGAGCGGGGTAATCGGGCTTAATATGCGCGGAAGTTACGGCGCGTATGTCGTTCATACGCCTTACGGCGGCGATCAAGAAACTGATCGAGTCTATGGCTGGCCTCTTCCGTTTTTGGAGTGCGAAACGCAGGAAGATATGCACCGCTGGAATGGTTTTGGCGACTGGGTCGAAGAATTCTACCTGATACCGGCGCTGGGCATCAATCTTTTAGCTTGGACGTATCTCATGGTTGGACCAGTGGTGGTTAGTGAAGCTCTGATTCGGAAAGCTGACAGGTCCGAAGGCAAGGATGTCTCCTGCGCAACGCACGGATGAACGCAGACTTTCGCTGCGCTCAACACCGCGCGCATCCGTGGCACCGTCAGGGCAAAATATTTTCGCGCGCGTGAAATGTCTTGACAAGCTCTGCGGAGTTGCTACCGTACGTCCAAGTTCTCCGAAGACCACTCTGCTGTACCATTCAATTGACAAACGAGCATTGGTCTACGGGAAAAAGCAGAGAGCTATATTTTCTGCAACATCATCTGTGGGTTCCTGGACCGTCCGTTCGATCCGTTTTCCCCTTTTTAACATCGCCTTAGAGGCCCGTGTGAGCAGAGTCGAGTAACAATGAACTGTTGTATCATCCTGACTGGATGGCCCCTCCAAGTTCACGTCGTTCACTCTGTTTCTCCTCTTTGGCATCGCAACGTGTTGGTTTGACCGGTATATGGCCACAGCGGCCCGAACACTCTACCTGATTGACGGCCACGCTCAGCTTTACAGGGCGTACCACGCCGTGCCCAACCGCATGTTCGCCGCGGACCGTAAAACACCGACCAACGCGGTGTTCGGGTTCGCCGGCATGCTCCGTTCGCTGCGGTCCCGCTTCAAGCCCGATCTGCTCGCCGCCGTCTTCGATCCTCACGGTCCGGTCAAACGCGAAGAACTTTACGAAGCCTACGCCGCCAAACTGGGCAAGGCCTTCAGCGGCTACAAATCCCAGCGCGATGCCATGCCCGACGACCTCCGCCCCCAGATTGATCTGGCGCAGGAGCTCTGCGAAAGCTACGGCGTCCCCGCCCTGCAGATGGAAGGCTACGAAGCCGACGATGTGCTCGGCACGCTGGCAGTCAAGGCGGCCAAGGAAGGCTTGCGCGCGATCATCGTCACCGGCGACAAAGATCTGCTGCAGCTCGTCTGCGACAGCATCGCCGTCTATGACCCGATGAAGGACATCACCTACGACGCCGAGACGGTACTGAATCTGAAGGGGATCAAGCCCGAGCAGGTGATCGACTGGCTGGGCTTCATGGGAGACAACGCCGACAACATTCCAGGCGTCGCGGGCGTGGGCGGACAGACGGCGACGAAACTGCTGCAGGAACACGGCAGCATGGAACAGGCGCTGAAAGCCGTGCACGACAAGTTCAAGCATCTCGACACAGAGATCCTGAAATTCGTCGCCGAGCATGAAGTGGACAGCGAAAAAGAAAAGGAAGACCGCATCGGCGTCAAGCCGCCCAAGGGCGTCAAAGTCGTCGAAGCGTATCTCTACGCGCAGCACGAACGGGCTCGGGCCAGCCGCGACCTGGCGCGCTTGAATACCGAACTGCCGATCGAACTGGACCTGGAAAAATTCCGTTGCAAGCCGCCCGAGGCCGATCGCCTCGCGCCGCTGTTGAAGCGGTTGGAATTCCAGACGTTCCTGCGCGATCTCGATCCGGCCAGTTTGAAGAATTTTGAAGTCAAAGCCGCCGCCGCAGAAGCCGCCGCACCCGCGGCCGCTCCTCCCGCGGAAACGCATTACTCCATCATTGACGACGAGAAGAAGCTGGCGACGTTCGCCAAGGAATTCTCGAAACAAAAGCGCCTTGCCATCAGCGTGCTGGCGTCCGGTTCACATCCCCGCGAAGCCTGGCTCCTCGGAGCCGCCTTTGCCTGGAGCCCGCATCACGCGGCGTATCTGCCCTTCGCCGGCCCGCTGAACGACAGCCGGCTGGATTTGAAGGACGCGCTGAAGGTGCTGGGACCGGTCCTGAAGGATCCGGACGTCGCGAAGATCGGGCACAACATCAAGCTCGTCGCGCACGTCTTTGAAAATTCCGGTGCGCCGATGCATGGCATCGCCTTCGACACGCATCTGGGCGAATGGCTGCTCGATCCAGGCGCGACGCGCTTCTCGCTCGAAGAACTCGCCTACAAATATCTCGGCGTGCGCAAGACCGGTTCCGACGCGCTGCTCGGCAAAGGCAAGAACCAGCTCACGCTCGATCTTGTTCCCGTCGCCGACGCAGGGACGTTTGCCTGTCAGAACGCCGACTATATCTGGCAGATTTCAGCGCTGGTGCTGCCCAAGCTGGAAGAGGCGGGCATCCTGCCGCTGGTGCGCGAGATTGAAATGCCGTTGATCGAAGTGCTCGCTGACATGGAGTCGGCCGGTATTCGCGTTGATGGCGATCTGCTGCGCAAGATGTCGAAGACGTTGGAACAATCGCTGGCCGCTCAGGAAACCGACATCTACGAGATCGCCGGCGAGCGTTTCAACATCAGCAGCCCCTCGCAGCTGGGCGCGGTGCTCTTCGACAAGCTGGGACTGGAATCGAGCACCAAGACGGCGACGGGCAAGAACTCGACGTCGGAAGAAGTGCTTGAGGAACTCGCCTCCAAGCACGAGCTGCCGCGGAAGGTGCTCGACTACCGCGCCATGTTCAAGCTCAAGAACACCTACGTCGACAAGCTGCCTGAACAGATCTGCAAGAAAACGGGGCGCATTCACGCCACGTTTGTTCAGACGGGCGCGGAAACCGGACGGCTGGCGTCTCACGACCCCAACCTTCAGAACATCCCCGTCCGCAGCGAACTGGGGCGCTCGATCCGCGCGGCTTTCAAGCCGGGCGTCGACGGCTGGAAGATCCTGGCCGCCGATTATTCGCAGATCGAATTGCGCATCCTGGCTCATTACTGCCAGGATCCGGCACTCTTGGATGCGTTCAGCCGCGGCATCGATATTCATACCGCTGTAGCCGCTGGACTGTTTGGCTGTGCCGAAAAGGACGTTTCGCGCGACCAGCGCGCGAAAGCGAAAGCCGTCAACTTTGGAATTATCTATGGGCAGACCGCCTTCGGTTTGTCCGGTGTGTTGCACATCTCCCGCCGTGAAGCGCAGGACATCATCAACGCGTATTTCCAGAAGCATTCGGGCGTCCGGCAATGCATCGATCAGATCGTTGCCCAGGCCCGGGAGCAGACGTTTGTCACCACGATCATGGGTCGTCGCCGTTACATTCCGCAACTTAAAGCCTCCGATCGGGGCTCTCAGGCGCTGGGTGAACGGCTGGCGGTCAACACGGTCTTTCAAGGGTCGGCTGCCGACCTGATCAAGAAAGCAATGATCGACATTCACCGCACGTTGAAGTCCGACGGCTGGAAAGCAACACTGCTGCTCCAGATCCACGACGAACTGTTGTTCGAGTGCCCGCCGTCCGAAGTCAAAGAGTTGACGGTGATGGTGAAAAAGCTGATGGAAGGCGCGTTAAAGATGAACGTGCCATTGGTGGTGGATGTGGGAGCTGGCGACGATTGGCTCAGTGCCAAGGACTGAGAACAGTATTGCGGATTTCGGATTGCGGATTGCGGATTAGGTTGGCGCGTGCAGGGGCGAAGTGACGAGGGATCTTTCGATGGGGAGAGTTGATTCGGATCTGCGCGGCGCCAATCCTATCCGCAATCCGCAATCCGCAATCCGCAATAAAAAGTCACGCGGAGGTTCGCAGTGAACCCGCGCCCCGTGATCGGCCTTGTCGGCCAGGTGTGCGCAGGAAAAAGTACCGTGGCGGAGGCATTTCGGCGTCGCGGAGTGACGGTGTACGACGCGGACAAGGCAGTCCGTGGAATTTATACGCAGCCGGAAGCGATCGCGGACGTGCGCGACCGGTTCGGCAGCGGGGTGCTGGATGCAAAGGGGAACGTGGACCGGAAGGCGCTGGCGGCGATCGTCTTTGCCGATCCGGCGAAACTGGAGCTGCTGACGTCGCAGGTGATCTTTCCGCGCACAGGCAAGGCCATTACCGACGCGATCGTACACTTCAAGCACTCGACGGCTCCGGCACTGCTGCTCGACGCGCCGACGCTCTTCGAATCCGGCCGCAACGATGTGTGTGAGAAAATCGTCTTCGTCGCCGCACCGCTGGAACGGCGAAACGCCTGGGCGGCGGAACGGGGATGGGACGAAGGAGAAGTGGAACGCCGCGAATCGCGTCTGTACCCGGAGCAAGCCAAGCGCGCGAAAGCCGACGCAGTCATTGAGAACACTGGGACAATCGTGGACGTGGATCGGCAGGTTCAAGAGATTCTGAAACTGTGGGGAGTGGGGACGGCTGAGAGCAGTAAAGCGTAGAGCAGTGGAGAGTGGATCGACCGTTGCAGGACAGGGACCCGAAAAGACAACAGGACAGGAGCAGCAAAATGTCAGAGCAAAACGAAGCACCGAATGCCCCGCGCCGGGGCCGGCCTCGTAAAAATCCGGCGGACCGCCGTCCGGAAGATGCCGCAGAACCCAATGACGCGCCGGCCGCCACCACCGCTGCCGCCGCGGCACCTGAAGCTGCGCCTGCTACTCCTCCTCCCGCACCTGCACCCGTAGCCGCTGCTGCACCCGCTGCGCCGGCTTCCGCTCCTGCCGCTGCGCCTGCCGCCGCCGCTGCGGCTCCCGCACAACCGCTGCCGCCGCCCGCGCCGACCGGTGAAACCTACGGCACCTCCGGACCGGCGACGAAAGCTCCGGCTGCGCCGCGACCTCCGGGGCAGATCGCGTACATCAGCGACATGAAGCGCATGTCGATCGCCGATCTGCATCAGATGGCCAAGAGCCTGAATGTCGAAGGCTACTCGGCGATGCTGAAGCACGATTTGATTTTCCGCATCATCAAGGAAAAAGTCAGCCAGAACGTCGCGCTGATGGGCGAAGGCGTGCTGGAAATTCTGCCCGACGGCTTCGGCTTCCTCCGTTCGCCGGACTACGATTACCTCCCCTGCCCCGACGACATTTACATTTCGCCCAGCCAGATCCGCCGCTTCAATCTGCGCACCGGGCACGTGGTTACCGGACAGATCCGCCCGCCGAAGGAGAACGAACGCTACTTCGCGCTGCTGCAGATCAAGGCGATCAACGGCGAAGAGCCGGAGAAGGTCAACGAGAAGATTCCGTTCGACGACCTGACCCCGATTTTTCCGAATCGCCGCTTCCTGCTCGAAACCGGGCCCGACGACATTTCGATGCGCATTCTGGATCTCGTCGCGCCGATCGGTCGCGGACAGCGCGGCCTGATCGTCGCTCCCCCGAAGGCCGGAAAAACGGTGCTGTTGCAGCAGATCGCGCACTCCATCGCCAAGAACACGCCCGACGCGATGCTGATTGTGCTGCTGATTGACGAACGACCCGAAGAAGTGACCGACATGGAACGGAGCGTGAAGGGCGAAGTGATCGCCAGCACGTTCGACGAACCGGCCGGCCGCCACTGCCAGGTCGCCGAAATGGTGATCGAACGCGCCAAGCGCCAGGTGGAATACGGCAAGGACGTGGTGATCCTGCTCGATTCGATCACGCGCCTGGGCCGCGCCTACAACACGGAAGTGCCGCACTCCGGCAAGATCCTGACCGGCGGCGTCGACGCCACCGCGCTGCAGAAGCCGAAGAAGTTCTTCGGCGCGGCGCGCAACATTGAAAACGGCGGCAGCCTGACGATCATCGCCACCGCGCTGGTCGACACCGGCTCGCGCATGGACGAAGTGATCTACGAAGAATTCAAAGGCACGGGCAACATGGAAGCCCATCTGGACCGCCGCTTGATGAACCGCCGCCTCTTCCCGACCATCGACGTGAATCTGTCGAGCACGCGTAAGGAAGAGTTGCTGGTCCACAAGGACGAGTTGCAACGCATGTACCTGCTGCGCCGCTACATCCAGGACCTCAACGTGGTCGAATCGATCGAGTTCCTGATCGAGAAGATGCGCAAGACGAAGGGGAATATTGAGTTCCTGCTGTCGATGAATATTTAATTTAAGTCAATCTTGAAGCCGCCTCCAAATTGGAGGCGGCTTTTTCGTGCGATGACAGCTCGACACGGAGAACCCTTTTGCGCGTTACCTCTAAAGTGTCTTCCTCCCCCGCTCAAGTCGGTGGTAACTATACTGTACTGTTAAAGAACGGCATGATTGGGGCCATTCGCGCTATAGAAGTTGGTGTCGGTCAAACATTTATTGCGCAGAATCGATGGTGGAAAACGGCGCCCTCCATGGAAGAAATTTCGGCATGCGTGCCATTGCAAAGTGCTAGTGGAGATATTTTCAAAGGTTGGTTTAAACAGGACCTGCCAGCCAATTTCTGCTTAGCAAGCTCGTCAACGCTGACTGACAACGAGAAGCGCCATTGCCGCCCAGAAGGCACGTCGGTTTTTCAAAGCCCCGAAGAATTCATGGCTTACCTATATCTCGATTTATGCCGCAATTTTGATCGCAATGCATTTGTTGCTGAAATTGAAAACCGCAAGAAAGAATCTGAAGCGCGCTTAAAGCTTGCCGAAGCACGACGACAAAAGCGAAGACAAAGATTGACACTAGCGGATTTTGCGCAAGAAAAACATTTTGCCAAATGGTCAAAAATGTGGCCGCGGCGTGTTGTGTCAATGGCGCGTACAATCTTCCGGGACGCAGCGCTTCAATTAATTGAATTGGGTGAAAAGCCAAACAAGAGCAAATGCCGAACTATACTCAAACGAATTGTGAGTAAGTTCAACGAACTTGAACGTGACGAAAAGTGTATAGAAACAGAGGAACGCGAAGAAGTTGTCGCAAAAGTTCAAGAACTTGCCGAACTGGTGGGACTGGACAACAAGGACGAGCGGTTGACTGGCCACAGAGATTGGTAGAAAAATGAGCGGCACCAGAACATCCGAATTCCGTTGCGTGCGACACTATCAATAAACACGCACTAATTGCCGTTCTTTGCGTCTTCGCGTCTTTGCGCGAGATAAAAATCCGTTCTTTGCGCCTTAGCGGCTTTTGCGTCTTTGCGCGAGATTAAAAAACCTCACTCCTCCAAATCCCGCATCCACGCGTACAGCGTCTTGCGCGTGACACCCAGCGCCACGGCCGCGCGGCTTTTGTTGCCTTTGGCGTCGCGCAGGGCGCGGCGGACGGCCTGGCGCCAGGCGGCGTCCTTGCCGGTGCGCTCGGAAACCGGAGCGACTTCGACCAGCACCGATTCCTTCAGTGGCGAAAAGTGCGTGCCTTCCAGCAGCGGGCCGTCTTCGCAGAGCGCGGCGTGCAATATCACGTGCTGCAGTTCGCGGACGTTGCCGGTCCACGCGTGTTTCTGCAACTTCGCCAGGAAGCGCGGGGAGACGCCGGCGAACTTCCGGTTGAGCTGGATCTGGAGCTTGCGCACGCTGTCGTCGATCAGCAGCGGGAGATCGTCCAGCCGCGTGCGCAGCGGCGGGACGGGGACGGAGATCTGGTTGAGCCGATGGTAGAGATCGGCGCGGAATCTCCCCTGCTCCACCAACTCGGGGAGGCTTTGATTCGATGCGGCGAGGACGCGCACGTCGACGGGGATCGTCGTCTCCGAGCCGACGCGCGTGATCTCGCGCTGCTGGATGGCGCGGAGCAGCGCCACCTGGCCATGCGGGCTCAACGTCGAGATTTCATCGAGAAAAAGCGTGCCTCTGTGCGCGAGCTCGAACTTTCCCAGCCGCCGGCGTTCCGCGCCGGTGAACGCGCCTTTTTCGTGGCCGAACAGTTCGCTCTCGAGCAGCGTTTCGGGAATCGCGCCGCAGTTGAGCGTCACGAACGCCTGGTGCGCGCGGCCACTCATGCGATGGATGTGGGTCGCGACCAGTTCCTTGCCTGTCCCCGACTCGCCTTCGATGCAGACGTTGACGTCGTACGGCGCGATGCGCTTGATCAGCGTGAAGAGCTGCCGCATCGGCGCGCTGGCGCCGATCATCTGGCCGAGTCCCGTCTCTTCGCTGCGCTGACCGAGATTCGCCGCGACGCTTTTGAAGCGGCGCACCACCGCGCTGGTCACATCGCGTTGCGGCAGGCGCTCGAAAACCGTGCCTCCAGCGAAGCCGTCGACGTTGCTGAGCCGGAAGAGCTGCTCGACGTCTTCGGCGCTGGTCACCGGGCCGCCGTAGGCCAGGCTCGGCAGTTTGCGTCCGGCTTTCTGCACTTCCTCGACCATCCCGTTGACGCGCGCTATGGCCTGCTGCAACTGATCGCGCTTTTCGCGGACGTCGTCGATGGAACGAGTCACGCCCATCGCCAGAATGAACGCGTCGACCCCAGCGTCGGCAAACGCGCCAATTTCCTCACGGCTATATACAAATGCGACGGTGGCGAAGCCCAGTTCCCGAGCCTTCGCCAGCGTCTCAATTTCGCCGCCGACGCCTTTGCCTTCCGCTTCCAACGCGGCGCGGTAGTTGCCGTCGATCATGCCCATCGCCGGCCAGTTGGTGACGGCGGTGACGCCGAGCGCTTTCAAGTGGTCGATGTAGTCGCGCGTCTGTGGCGCGTCGACGGGGCCGCAGAGTCCCGCGATCACCGGCACATTGCCGGCGTGCGGCAAGACGTGTTCGCGCAGCAGGGCCTCGGTCATCGCGTTGGAATTTCCAAAGGGCATGTACGCGGCGAGACTGCCGTTGCCGCTGTTTCGAAAGAATCCGGCGTTAAGCGCGATCAGCACATCCGCGCCAGCGAGTACCGCTGCGCGGGCGACGTCGCCAGATCCCGGGACGACGGCAATCAGCTTGGTGCCAGCGTCTAGACTTGCCAAGAAGGGGCGAAGGTCAACCATGATGGATCCCCAAATGTGTTTACTTGTATACCTGAAGTATACACCACGCTGGTCGGGGAGGCGGAAATATTCTCCACCGAAGCAATCTAAAAGTATGTACAGAAAGGACTTGTCGATGATAAAAAGTATTTCATGACTGGCACTTCACTTGTTCTATGTCGCTCCATCAATAGGAGAAACAAACCGATGCGCGGCCGATTCCTCGAAGCAAAAACGATTGATGTCGAGAAGCTCCCGTGGGGCCAGCTTGCGTGGCATAGCCGCCCCGCCGTCACGGGCGCCAAGTCGCTGATCACTATTGAAGTGCAGATTCGCCAAGGTGGCGGGCACAGTTTTCACAAGCATCCCAATCAAGAAGAAGTGATTTACGTGATGGGCGGCCGCGTCGAACAGTGGCTCGACGGCGAGAAGAAAATCCTCGGCGTCGGCGATTCGGTCTTCATTCCAGCCGGCGTCGTTCACGCCACGTTCAACGATTTCCGCGACGAAGCGAAAGTGCTTGCGATCCTGGGACCGTGCGTCGGCGAATCCGGTTACGAATGCGTCGACGTCTTCACTGAAGCACCGTGGAACACGCTGCGGAGCGGCAAGTAATGAGCAAACGCGTCTACGTCGTCGGCACATTCGACACGAAATCCGAAGAGCTGCTGTACGTGGATGCGCTGATCAAGGCCGCGGGTCTGCAGACCGTCCGCGTCGATTTGAGCACTCAAGGCCGGAACGCGAACGCCGAGGTCGGCCCCGCTGAAATCGCGGCGCTCGTTCCCGGCTCGGCAGACATCCTGGCGCTCAATGATCGCGGCAAGTCAATGGAAGTGATGGCCGAAGCGTTCGCACGCTTCATCTCATCGCGCACGGACGTCGGCGGCGTAATCGGGTTGGGCGGATCGGGCAACACCACGCTGGTCACCGCCGGAATGCGTGCGCTGCCCGTAGGTGTGCCGAAGCTGATGGTGTCGACGCAGGCTGGCGGTTACGGCGGCGCAACGGACATCACCAATATGTACTCGGTGACCGACATCGCGGGGCTCAACAGCATCTCGCGCGTGGTGCTGGCCAACGCGGCACACGCGATCGCCGGAATGGTCGCGCGGCAGTTGCCGAAGGACATTCAATCCAAGCCGGCCGTTTGCATGACCATGTTCGGCGTTACGACGCCCTGCGTCACGCAGATTCGCACCGCGATCGAAAAAGATTACGACTGCATCGTCTTTCACGCCACGGGACTGGGCGGCAAGTCGATGGAGAAGCTGGTCGACTCCGGGATGATCACCGCGGCCATCGACATCACCACGACGGAAGTCGCGGATCTGCTGATGGGCGGCGTGTGCAGCGCCGGTGAGGACCGCTTCGGCGCGTTCATCCGCACGAAGATTCCGTACGTGGGCTCCGTCGGTGCGCTGGACATGGTGAACTTCGGCCACATCGACACGGTGCCTGAAAAATTTAAGAAGCGCAACCTCTACAAGCACAACCCGCACGCCACGCTGATGCGCACGACCCGCGACGAAAACGTGGCGATGGGAAAATGGATCGGTCAGAAGCTCAACGCGTGCGAAGGACGCGTGCGGTTTCTGATCGCGGAAAATGGCGTCTCCGCCATCGATGCGCCGGGAAAGCCCTTTCACGATCCGGAAGCCGATGCGGCCCTCTTCGAGGCGCTCGAAAAAACGGTGAAGCAGACTGAAGCGCGCCGGATCGTCCGGCTGCCCCATCACATCAACGACGCCGCGTTTGCCGCGGCAGCAGTTCAACATTTTCGCGAAATCATTCGCTAGAAAGGCAT
Source organism: Planctomycetota bacterium (assembly GCA_038227875.1). Lineage (GTDB taxonomy): Bacteria > Planctomycetota > SZUA-567 > H5-PLA8 > H5-PLA8 > JBBRPR01. The sequence continues at coordinate 22,965 of JBBRPR010000062.1, read as the reverse complement.
GAAGACCACAATGGCTAACGACAGAAAGAGCATCCTGGAACGTTTCCGCGCCAAAATTGCCGCGGGCAAACCGATCGTCGGCGGCGGCGCCGGCACCGGGATCTCCGCCAAGTGCGAAGAAGCCGGCGGCATTGACCTGATCGTGATCTACAATTCCGGCCGCTTCCGCATGGCCGGCCGCGGCTCGATGAACGGCATGATGCCTTACGGCAACGCCAATCAGATCGTGAAGGAAATGGCATATGAAGTCCTCACCGCCGTGAAGCACACGCCGGTGCTCGCCGGAGTCTGCGCCACCGATCCGTTCATGCTGCGCGATCTGTTCCTGAAAGAACTGAAGGCCATGGGCTTCGCCGGCGTGCAGAATTTCCCCACCGTCGGTTTGATCGACGGCACCTTCCGCGCCAATCTCGAAGAGACGGGCATCAGCTACAAGCTCGAAGTCGACATGATCGCTCACGCCCGCGAGCTGGATCTGCTGACGTCGCCGTACGTCTTCAACGTCGAAGAAGCGCAGATGATGACCCGCGCCGGCGCCGACATCGTCGTCGCTCACATGGGGCTCACTGTCAGCGGCACGATCGGCGCGAAGACGTTCAAGTCGCTCGACACCGCCGTGCGCGAAATCCAGGCGATGACCGACGCCTGCAAATCGATCCGCGAAGACACAATCGTGATCTGCCACGGCGGACCCATCGCCGAACCGGCCGACGCGCAGTACATTCTCGATCGCGTCAAGGGCGTGGACGGCTTCTACGGCGCCAGCTCGATGGAACGCCTCCCCACCGAAATCGCGCTGACGGCGCAGGTCCAGAACTTCTGCAAGATCAAGCTCGGGAAGCGATAGGACAGGACTGAGGACGTAGCGCCCCTGCTCGCGGAGAGCAGGGGAAATTTCAAAAACTATAGGAATTTCGATCCGATGTCTCAGCTTCCCAAAATAGCTTGCATGGAATTGATGTTCGGAGATGTGAGCGGCGAGAAGTTGGTGCCGTTTCTTCGCGATCTCAAGACGGCGGGATTTGACGGCGCGGCGCTGCGGTTTAGTACGCTCAAAGCTTACTTTGGGCGCGCAGATGAATTGAAGGCGCTGCTAAAATCCGTGGATCTGGAACTCGCCGGCGCGTACGCGCCAGTCGATACGGATGCGGCGGACGTTGAGAAACTTTGCGCGCTGCTCCAATCCGTCGGGTGCGACAACCTCTGCATGCACGGCGGCCAGCGCAAAGATGGAGCAGAAGGCGCGGCGACGCGCACGGCCCTGGCGAAGCTGCTCGATACACGCGGCGCGATGGCGCGGCGCTACGGAGTCTGCGTCAGCTTTCATCACCACTGCAACGTTCCCTTCGAAACGTTCGAAGAGACGCTGGAACTGCTCGAAACCACCGATCCCAAAAACGTGCACCTTTTTCTCGACAGCGGACACGCCGCGCAGGATTTCAAAAGCCTGCCGTTAAAGACGCGCGGACTGGAGTTGCTCAAACGCTGCTGGTCGCGCGTGAAGTACGTTGAATTCAAAGAATGGAATCCGACCACGCAGCTCAACACGGAACTCGGCGCCGGCCAGACCGATTTCGTGGCGCTCGCGACATACCTGCTCGAACACAATTACCGCGGCTGGATCACGCTGGAACAAAACAGCCCGACGGCCGGATCCACACCGATCGAATGCGCCACACGCAGCCTGAAATTCGCACGCAAAGCCTTCGAACAAGCCGCGGAAGTCTGTCCGCGGTAGCACATGTCCGATTGATAAAGGAAAATGTCTTCAGTTCCGTCCCCTTCTTCGGAGAATTACCTTCATGCCCATTAACGAACCGCTCCGCATCGCCATCGTCGGCTGTGGATCGATTGCCAAAAACGGTTACCAACCGCGTTGCCTCGCGTACCCGAAGCACATCAAGTTGCACGGCTACTTCGATCAGAACCAGGCCGGCGCGGAAGAGCTGCAGAAAGTAGCCGGCTCCGGCAAGGTCTACAAATCGCTCGAAGTAGTGTTTGCCGACAAGGAAGTCGAGGCGGTGCTCAATCTCACCACGCTCAACGGCCACTTCCCCGTATCGCTGGCTGCGCTGAAGGCCGGCAAGCACGTCTATTCGGAGAAGCCCGTCGCGGTCACGGTCTCCGAAGCCGACGAACTGATCCGCGAAGCGGAGAAGCGCAAATTGAAGCTCGCCTGCGCGCCGTCGTCGCCGCTGGGCTACGAACAGCAGAACGTCTGGGCGCGCATCCGTGCCGGCGAAATCGGGACGCCACACACGGTCCTCGGCAAATTCGCCTGCACGCGCCTGGAATATTGGCATCCGAACGCCGACGTCTTCATGACCAACGGCGTCAGTGTCGCCGCCGATGCGGCGCCGTATCCGCTGGTGATGATGACCACGTACTTCGGACCGGTGAAGCGCCTTTTCGGATTCGCGCGCAACGTGATTCCGGAACGCACGCTCCAGACCGGACCGCGCGCCGGCACGACCTTCAAGCCGACGATTCCCGATCATGTCATGGGGCTGCTGGAATTCGAAAGCGGCGTGCGCGGCTTCATCTATACCGGCTGGTCGGGCCAATCCGACACGCCGGCGCTGGAAGTCACAGGCACCGAAGGCATCTTCTCGCTCAACCCGCACAACGACGGCGCGGGGATCCGTTTCCTCTCGGTGAAAGGCCACGAGTCCCAGCCGATCCCGACTCCGGCGAAGTCTTACACCAATGGCCTGGACTGGGCCAAGGGCGTCACCGATTTCGCCGAAGCGATTCGCAACGACCGGATGCCGCGCTGCTCGGCGTACCACGCACGACACATCGTCGAAATCGCCGAGAAGCTCAACGAAGCCTCGCGGACGAGCGCGATGATCGAAATGAAAACATCGTTCCCGCCGCCGCCGCCGGTGGGCGAAGTCGCGCCGTGGGAGTAAACGTTCAAAGACTGTGATTCATGATCGCCGTATACGAAAAAAATCCCCCGCACTGAGCGGGGGATTTTTTCAATTCGACATTCGACATTCACTTTTCGACATTCAAACGAGCCCCATCTTCTTCAAATTCTTCAAGCTCATCGCCAGGCTCTCAAACGGGTCGCGCTGGCAGACGTCCTGTTCGACGATGTACCACTTCACGCCTGCGAACTTCGCGGCTTCCAGGATCGCCGGCCAGTTCAGATTGCCTTCGCCGACTTCCGCCATCCACTGCTTGTCGGCGCCGAAGCTCATGTCCTTCAGATGCAACAGCGGAATGCGTCCCTTCAACGAGCGGATCCAGTGCGCCGGATCGCCGCCGCCGTAGGTGATCCAGTACGTGTCGATCTCCGCGGTGAAGACGGCCGGGTCGCTTTCGGAGTAGAGAATTTCCAGCCCGGTGCGGCCATTGAACTTTTCGAGTTCGAAGGCGTGATTGTGGTAGCCCCACGTCAGGCCGCCTTCCGTCAGGCGCTTGGCGACAACGGACGCTTCCTTGGCAAAGCGCGGGTAGCCCGCGGCGTTGCGGTAGTCGGTGGGCAGTCCGCCGATGGCGGTGTGTTTGCAGCCCAGCGTGCGGTGCTCCTTCAGAATTGCTTCCGGGTCATCGCGCATCTTTTCGTAACTGGCGTGCGTCGCGGCGACGGTGAGGCCTTCCTTATCCAGAATGGCTTTGAGGTCTTCGGTGGGAATCGGACCGAGCGCCGAAAGCTGGACGGCTTCGTAACCGATCTCGCGGACCTTCTTCATGGTCGTCGCGATGTCGGCGGGCGTCTTGGTGAAATTGCGAAGCGTGAAAAGTTGAGCGGCTATGCACGAAGCCATGCGGTGGAACTCCTTGATGGGTTAATGTGTGCGGAGAAATAAAACGGCGGGAAGGGGTTAGCTTCCCGCCGTCCAACATTATCGAGTCGTCAGTCGTTCAACTGATCAACCGATCAACCTTTGGGGCGCACTTTCGTGGCCTTGGGGCCCTTGGTGTCCTGGACAGCTTCGTACTCAACAGCTTGACCTTCCTGCAGGGTTCGGAAACCATCTGCCTGGATTTCGCTGTGATGAACGAACAGGTCCTTGCCACCTTCGTCCGGGGTAATAAACCCGAAGCCCTTCTGATCGTTGAACCACTTCACCTTGCCCGACGCCATAACCTATCTCCTAACCACAACCTTGCCCTGCGACCTAACAACCGTCCCCATTGGCCGATTTGTTCCGAGAGCTAAATACGCATATTATCAAATGTGCATAAGTTTGAAGTGAAAATTTATATTTTTACAAAAATTTTCCGAAAGAGCGGCTAAGTCGCCAGGGGGCAGGAGTTAGGAGGCAGGGATCGGCGTAGCGGCAACCTCACCTCATTGCTTCGTCTTTTTCAAATCGAGCACGGCGTCCGCCTTCGCATAAAGCTGCGTGGCGTTGCACCATTCTGGCAGCACGATTGTTCCCGTCGCGGCGTCGTAGTTCCATTGACCCAGCGGGCTGCGTACGGGGTTTAGGTCGTTGCCGAAAGCTTCGGTCATTGCCGGTCCCGGCTGATTGTTGCCGGAATAGTAGACGTGGAGGAATTGTCGCAAGTCTTCCAGCGTTGGCGGCGGATTCCCCTGGTGCGCGGCACGATAGTTCCCGATCAGCGTGTGAATCATGTTGGCGACGGTCATCGCCTTGCGCACCTTGACGCCGCGAGATGCCACTTTTCCGGTCGCCGGTTCGTAGTCGAACGGATAGCCAAACGCATCTTCTTTAAATTCCGCCGCGGCTTCCGGCGAAAGCGGTTTCAGCAGCGTCGCGATGTCCGGCGCGACGCTGCCGGTCTGCTCCTTATAGGCGGCGGCAAGATTCTCGAGGTCCTTCGCGAGCCGGATGCTGTGCACGTTCATCCAGTCCCGCGCCGCGATTTCCCGCAGGTGGCGGTCGCCGGATTCGTCGGTGGCCTGCTGAAAAAGCATCGCGTCAGCGGCTTCAAGGTAGCCGGCTTCCGCTGACATCAGAGCCATCAGCTTGGTTGTCGAGTTCACCATGTCGGGCGGAAACGATTTGCGAGAAAGCGCCAGCTTGAACCAGCCGACACCGCGGTCGGCGTAGAGCGGCCGGTCGTCGAGATTCATCGGCGGCACCACGAACAGACGCCCGGCGGCGTACGGCAGCCGCCAGTCGTCGGGATTGTTGACGATGGCGCGGATGTAATACTGCTCAACGGAAAAGCGGTTGGGTTCCAGCGCCGAAAGTACCTTGCCCGCGTTCACTTCCGCATCGATCCAATGCGGCTCCATGTTTATCATCGCATTGTAGAAGCGGCTGAGCATCTCAAACTTATGGCCGCGATGAAACGACGTCGCGACGTACTGCGTGCTGGTGAGCCACAGGTAGTCGGCAGCGATCGCCGTGTTGCCCAGCGTCATGTACGCCAGTGAATCGCCCACCGGCATGTACAGATATTGCGACCGCAGGACTTCCTCCTTGTCCATGCGCTTTTCCAGCTCGGACATCAATTTATCGTAGCGTTTCTCGCGGTCGCCGATGAAGCCACGGTTGGTGTCGATGGCCGTCTGGTGGCTCAGTGCGCAGAGCATCAGCAGCAGAATCAGACTGCCGTGAAACAGCACGATACTCCGCCGGCGCACCGCGCTGCGCGCCTGCAAGACGGCCAGCACCATTACGACGGCACTGAGACCAAAAGCTGCAAAATACGCGGGGTAGGCCAGCTGGAACAGATTGTCCCAGAAGACCAGTTTCTCTTGCGCGTCGGAGATCCCAACACAGAGTGGAAACATCGCCGCCTCGTCCCGTGACTAAAGATTGCGCCGGCTGAACATCAAATGCGCCGCCAGCAGCAGCGCCAGCGTGTACGAGAACCCATAGATGGCGCAGCTCCACATTTCGCTCGCGGAAATCGCGATCGCGAGGCTGTCGTGTGTCGCCAGCACCGCTTCACTGCGCACGTTAAAGTTATGCAGATTGGGCATGAACAGGTAAACACCGTAGAGCAGCTTGCCGACCCAGGGCGCCGTGTCTTTTACCGAGGAACCGAGGTCGACGACCCATTTGGTCATCTGCCCGGCAAAGAAAATGATCGTGGTGAAGATCGCCGAGAGGATTGGCGTGCTCGCCGACGAGAAGAAAATTGCGATCGCCGTCACGATCATCATCTCGATGAACGTCAGCACCAGCGCCTGGATCAGCGCCAGGGAAATCCCGGCGTTGCAGATCCAGAGATATCCCAGGAACGCCGCCGACAAAATCGTGATGTTAACGAAGGTCGTCAGCAGCAGCCCGAAATATTTTCCCGCGATGAATTGCCAGCGCTCCGTCGGCTTGGAGAGAATCGTGTAGATCGTGCACTTGTCGATCTCTTTGTAGATCAGGCCCGTGCCGATGAAAATCGAGACCATCCCCGAAAAAATCCAGATCGATGTCAGGCCGAGGTCGGTCATGACCTTGGCTTCGCTGCCGATGCTGACAAAGCCGATGGCGCGGGAGACCAGGATCATCAGCACACCGAAGATCATCAGCACGTACAGGATCTTGTCCCGCACCGCTTCACGAAACGTATTGAGGGCAAGAGTCGCAACAATCATGATTTCTGCGTCGCCTCCGTTATCTTCTCCACAATGGCGCCACCCGGATTCGGCGAAAGTGCGGACGCCGCGCCGGGATCCCCGGTCACGCGCACAAAATATTCCTCGAGCGATTCCTTGTGCTGCTCCATCGACCGTAACACTCCCCCAGCCTGCTCCAGTTTGGCCTTGGCCAATTGAGCCTTTTCATCGGAATCAACCTGCACGTGATAAAGCAGCCCATCGTGCCAAGCCCTGATCGCGAGATTTTCCAGCTTCGGCGCCGTCTCGGGCGTCAATCCGGAGACGCTCAACTTCACTTCCAGCACCTTGCCTGTCAGCAGCGTGCTCAGCGGACCTTCGGCGATTTTGCGCCCCTGGTTGAGCACGCAGACGCGGTCGCAGATTTCTTCCACATCGCTCAGAATGTGCGAACTGAAAAACACCGTCCGCCCCTTGTCGCGCAATCTCAAAATCACATTGCGGATGTCGCGCCGGCCGAGCGGATCGAGACCGGACATCGGTTCGTCCAGGATCACCAGCGGCGGATCGTGGATGATCGCCTGAGCCAGACCCAGCCGCTGGCGCATGCCTTTGGAATAATTTCGCAGCGGCGTGTCCTTGGCGTGGCCGAGGCCGAACTCGGAGATCAGCTCTTCGGCGCGACGCGTTCGGGACGCGCGGTCCATGCCGGAAAGTTTGCCGTAAAAATCGAGTGCTTCGCGGGCATTGAGGTATTCGTAAAAGTAGGGATTCTCCGGCATGAATCCCACGCTGCGCCGCGATTTGGCGTCCAGCACGTTGCCGCCGTTGATCCACGCCTCACCAGAAGTTTGAAATTGGAGACCGACGAGGATCTTGATGGTACTAGTCTTGCCCGCGCCATTTTGGCCCAGATACCCGAACGTACTGCCGCGCGGAACGACCATGTCCAGGCCAGAAAGACCAACTTTTTTTGCGGCGAAAAGACCTGGGTTATAAACAATGCCTAACCCGGAAGTCCGAATGGCTGCGTCGTCCGTCAAGCCTTCCTCCGAATTTGTTCCCAATTTTCCCATGGTGCAGTCTATGCTCCACATCACCGCGTGGCGAGCACAGCGCTCACGAATTTCCACTCTCTGCGTTTCGGTGACATTTTACACACATCCATTTGACAATCCATGTCCCTCCGAGTGACATTTCTCTGAAGCAATCGTCGTGCACATTCGGAGCCCTGCCATGGCTATGCCTGTCAAAACGCTCGTCCGCTGCAAACGCTGCGCAACCGTGCTACGCAACGGCCGTACCGTCTGTCCGTGTTGCGCGCTGGACATCAACGCACCGGCGGAAGATCCTGCCGCGGAGCGCCCCGAGTCCAAGAGCTCTACGCCGACCGTTGAGAAAGGCCCGAAGAAAGTCGCCGCCAAAGCCGGCGTCAAGATGTGTCAGGTCTGCACCGTTTCCACGCCCGAGGAGCAGCTGGTTGAATTGGAAGGCCAGAAAGTCTGCCCCACCTGCGCTGACAACATGCGCCTGAAAGCCGCCAAGAAAAACAATCCGCCCGCGCAACCGCCCGAAAAGAAGTGAGCGCGGCGTAGCCGCACTAGTCGACTTCGGACCAGCGATGGGTGCCTTCTTTCAGCATGCGCGGGAGTTCGCTGCGGTCGATGGTGACGTAGGCTTCCGTGCCCTTTGGCACAGTCAGCTCGAACTCGCGGATCTGGTCCGCGTTGATCGTCCAGGAAATACTGATGTCGCCGTGCGGTGTCGGCACTTTCCCGGCTGCGTGTTTCAGATCGAAGCTTTGCGGATCCACCCCGAAGCGCCGCCAGCCCGCTTCAATCGGGTAGAGCCCCAGCACATGCCGCGACAGAAAAGCCGTCGGGTGAGCCGACCAGGCGTGACAGCGGCTGGCACCGGGCTTCATCGGCATGCGTTCCCACCACGTGGTCGCGCCATGCTCGAGCATGTAACCCCACGTGCGCCGGATGTCGTCCAGCGCGCGTTGCCCCAGTCCGATTCGTAACAGCGCTTTGTGGACGTACTGCCGGAAAAACAAATTCGCGCGCACCGGACCGGGCGCGATGTCCAGACCCGGCGGCGGCAGGAAGTTGCTCAGCACATCCGCGACGGGCCCCATACCGCCCTGCGTATCGGCATGATCGTGTATGATCGGATCTCGCGGATCCTCGACGCCCACCGCCAGCAGTACCTGTCCGGTTGCCGAGGCCTGGCCCATCGTCGCCGAACGCCCCGACCCACGTCCGCTCAATACGCCGCACATCACCGCCAAAGCCGTGGCATGCTGGCTGACCAGGTCGCTGGGTTCGCCGGTGCGCATGTCGACGGATTCAACGAGCAAGTTCCGGTGGCTGGTGCCAAACGCAGTGATGATGCGCTCCGAGAGCGCATTTGCCTGGCGCACGCAATGGTTGGCCAGCCCGGTGAAGCCGATCACGTTTCCGATCTGAACGGCATGACGGAGCGCGTGGAGGTAAAGCAGATTGTACGTCGCCGACAAATTGCCACGGTCGAGACCCGGCGCCCAATCCAGGAAAAGTGTGTAGTTCGGCGCCGCGCCCAACAATCCGCGTTCGCCGGCGTGCACGGCGAAATAGCCGAGCACTTTCTCGACAATCTCGCGGTGCTCCTTCAGCGGTTTGGAGTCGCCGGAAAACTGGTGGTACTCGTTGAGCGACGCGATCCAGTGCAGGCTGTAATCCGGAATGACGCAATCCGGCCGTTCGCTGGGAACGACGCCGAGCATCAGCCCATCCTGCATGATTCCCTGCGCCATCAATTTCAGGCCGCGGCGGTAGAGCGCCAGATCGCCGAGCGCGTAGGCCGCCACCGCGCCGGCCACGCGTGTGGCCGCCCAGCCCTGTTCTTGAGAACGCGTCGGGCAGTCCATGTACGTATCGGCCATGCAATGGCGCAACGTCCGCACGCCCGTTTCCCAAATCGTATTGAGCAAGGGATCGGAACAGGCAAACGCGCCGTGCTGCTCGGCCGGATATTCAATTTCCTGAATCGCCACATGTTCGATGGTGATCGGGGTGCGAATGTTGCGGCAAACGAGCATCAAATAGCGAAAGCCGCGTGCCTGCACCGATTCGAAACGATTGGTGCCCGCGGCGCACATCAGCCGGTCGCCGAGACTCGTGTCGTACGCTTCCGACGCATTAGCGATGCCCGGCGAGACATCGAGCCCGCCTTCGCCGGCCTGTTCGCCGTAAACCAGGTCGAACGTTTCGCCGCCGCTCGCACCGCAGACTTTCAATGCCGTGTAGCCGAAGCGTGTTTCGCCAAAATCGAAGACGCAGACCACGAACTTTCCGTCCGGAGCCGGACGGATCGTGGCCGTGCCGCCGCCGGAGCCTTCCAGCAGTGTTTCCAGTTTGTCAAAATGCGGCGACGCGGCCACCGTGCGCACTTCCGAGCGCACCATCTTGGTGACGTCCGAAGCATCCTCGTGCTGGGCATCCAGCAACAAGTCCGGTCCGTCCCACTGCCCGACCAGAGTCGAGGGTTTGCGCAGCACCGTTTTCAACATCGGCGTCTCGCGCGTTTGCAGCGTGCGCCACGGCAACGTGCCGGGCGTGCCGAGAATATGCGGACGTCCCCAGGCGGCATCGTCGTAACCGGGAAGCATCCAGTTCACGCCGTCCGGATCGCCGGCGAAGGCGTCGCGCGCGACGTCGTAATGTTCCTGGTATCCCATCTGGGACGCCGAGCGCGCCACGTAGCGCCGGTAGCCGCGCGCTGCTTTCAGCCGCCACGTATGGTTGGAATCCAGTTCGACGGGCATCCCGCTTTCGAACGTGACGGAACCTTCGCAGAAAAATCCCGCGCGGTCGCGGAAGACGTTCTGCGCGGTCGAAATTCCAAACGACAAAACATGAGCCGCCAGCACATTGGGCCCGGTTTTCAGATACGGCGCAATGTCCAGTTCGTCGACCGGCTGGTACTGCGGAAACCCACGCGCCGGTCCACGCACGACCAGCGTGCCGTTGACGAAGAGCTTGTAGCGTGTATCAGCCGTGACGCGCACCACCGCGGACTTTACGGCCGACGTCAATTCAAAACGCTTGCGCAAATACAGATGCTGATTGACGTATTCGCGATGCGGAATCCAGATCCAGCGCGCCGATGACATAGAGGGGAGATTGATCCTGTTTAACGGGTACGTGAAACGCGATCCGAAAACGCCCTCTTATGTATCGTCATGCCGTCGCGGTTTTCAATTCCTTCTTGGCCCAATTTACGCGCGGCGCGTCGCCCCACAACGATTCCAGCCCGTAGTATTCGCGCAGCTGCGGCGAGAAAATGTGGATGACGCAGTCGGAATAGTCCAGCAGAATCCACTGGCCGTTCTCGTTGCCTTCCTGGCCGTATTTGTTGACGTTATGCTGCTTCTTCAAGTCGTGGGAGATCGTTTCCACGATCGCGCGGATCTGGGCCTTCGAATGCGCCGTCACGATCACGAAGTAATCGGTGAGATCGGTCAGTCCACGCAAATCGTAGACAATGATCGTATCACCCTTCTTATCCTCGGCTGTCTGAGCCGCAAAAATGGCGATATCGCGTCCGGTCATCGTCCGCGAAGGCCGCTTGGTTGTTGCCAATTCCATCTGCTGTGCCACGATCTTTCCTCGTTCCTTTCACGCGCGTGCTGAAATGTGCCGCGCCAGGCTCACTGTGAACCGGTATTTCCCATACTATCCCATGAATGTCCTTTGCGCACGTCGCAACCGCATTTTCTGGATGAAAAAGTTGAACACCGCATCGCACTTGGCCCAAAGTTCAATTCAGCGAATAGTTGAACGCGTAATAATGCGGACTAAGATGGGACTCCATCGCGAGGTGAGTCCATGTCCGATGACTTCGTCTTCTATAGCACCGATGTCCAGATACCAGACTACGATCCGGACGATGAGTTCGGGCTAGAAAAGGACCTCCTGCGCATCGTGCTGGGAGGGGCAGCGAAAGCTCGAGCATCCCGGATTAAGATCGAACCGTCCTTAGACGGTGTTTGGATGTACACCTGCGTCGCAAACATGTGGTCATGCTCGGATTCGGATTCGATACCTGACCGCTTGGTCGAGAACCTTCTGAAACTTTGCCACGCAATCGACGATGGCCGGGAAATATTTCTACTCCGGGGACAGCAAATCATTCAAGCGATCGAGTTCTCTACGAATGAATTTGGCGAATGCGCGGTGCTGACGCTGTCGCCAGAAATTGGAAAATGAAATCCTCCCCCGCCCCGCTACACTGATTCCGCAATCCAAGGCCCCGGAAACCAAACCATGCCCGTACCTGTTCTGCTGCTCCGCTCCGCCGGCACCAACTGCGATGGCGAAACCACCTTCGCTTTCGAAAAGGCCGGCGCCACCGTGCGACCCGTCCATGTCCGCGCGCTCTGTCAGTCGCCTCAATTGCTCCAGGAACACGCCATCGTCGTGCTCCCCGGCGGCTTCAGCTACGGCGACGATCTGGGCTCCGGCACCGTGCTCGCCAACGAGCTGGTTCAGTTTCTCTCCGATCCGCTCAAGCGCTTCATCGAACGTGGCGGGTTGATGCTCGGCATCTGCAACGGTTTTCAGATTCTCGTCAAGACTGGCATCCTGCCTGGCCAGTCGTACCGGCCGCAGAACAACACCGAACTCCCCGGCGCGACGCTGACGTTCAATGATTCGCAAAAGTTCGAAGACCGCTGGGTGACGCTGAAGATCGAGAAAAGCCAGTCGCCATTTCTGAAAGGCGAGGCCGGCCGCACCATCACCATTCCTGTCGCGCACGGCGAAGGCAAATTCGTGGCGCGCGACGAAGCCACGCTGCGCAAGATCGAAGACGGCGGCCAGGTCGCCTTCCGCTACGTCGCGCCCGGCGGTGCCGCTCCCGTCTATCCGCAGAATCCCAACGGCACGCCCAATCACATCGCCGGCGTCACTGACGAGACCGGCCGCGTGCTGGGTCTGATGCCGCACCCCGAGCGCCATATCCTCGGTTGGCAACACCCACGCTGGACTCGCGAGGGCTTGAAGAAGGAAGGCGACGGCCTGTTCCTCTTCCGCAACGCCGTCAAGCACGCCACGAAATCCTGATGAGCTCCCTCTACATAGTCGCCACGCCGCTGGGCAACCTGGGCGACTTTTCGCGCCGGGGCATCGAAATCCTGACGTCTGTCCCGATCATCGCCGCCGAAGACACGCGCTCCGCGCGACGATTGCTCTCGGCCTTCAACATCCCCGCCGACGGCAAACAGATTCTTGCGTACGGCGAGCACAACGAAACAGGCATGGCCCCGCGCCTGGCCGAGATGTTGCAGCGCGGCCAGGACATCGCCATCGTGAGCGAGGGCGGCACTCCGCTGGTCAGCGACCCGGGGTTCCGCCTGGTTCGTGAAGCGATTGCCGCCGGTGTTCCTGTAATCCCCATCCCCGGTCCCAGTGCCGCCGTCACCGCGCTGAGCGCCAGCGGTTTGCCTGTGCACGGCTTTATCTTCCGCGGATTCCTGCCGAAGAAGCCCGGCGCACGGCGGAGGATTCTGGAATCGATCAAGGACCGCGAAGAGACGCTGATCTTCTACGAATCCCCGCAGCGCGTCCCTAAGATCATGCCCGAACTGATCGAGATCTTCGGAGCATCCCGCCCCGCCTGCCTGGCCCGCGAGCTCACCAAGATTCACGAAACATTCCTGCGCATGCCCCTCGGGGAACTCGCACAGAAGATTGCCAGCGACCCTCCCCGCGGCGAGTGCACGATTCTAATCGCCGGCGTGAGCCGCGATTCCGATCGCGACGCAGAAGAAAACGACGACTGAACAGAGTTGCGGTTTGGCACGCGTGCATGACGACGTTGATCTAGCGTATGATCTTTGCATGATTTTATTTCACACAGGTGTTCCTATACCTTACGCTGGTGCGAATGGAACTGGCATCCAACCTCGCCTCCTCCGCCTGCGCCCGCCAAGCGCCCTCCCCTGAAATGGTATTGGCGCATGCTGCGTATTCTGCTGCTGGCTTACGTCGGCATTTTGATTTTTCTTTATGTCGCGCAACGGAAGCTTATTTTTCCTGGCGCGGGATCACAGGGGCATGCCGATGCGATAGTCGCGCCGCGGCCGGGTTACGAAGTGCTGGCGCTGAAGACAGCCGACAACGTCACCATCAAAGCGCTCTTTGGTACGGCGCTGGACACCAGCGGCGCAGTCGACGCCAATGCGAAATCGCGGCCGACGGTGCTGTTCTGCTACGGGAATGCAATGTGCCTGCAGTCGGCGATGCAGATGTTCAATGAATTTCGCCACATGGACGTCAACGTCATCATTCCAGAATACTGTGGATTTGGTATGAGCGATGGCGTTGCCAGCGAAGCGGGATGTTACGCATCGGCAGACGCGGCGTACGAACACCTGATGACGCGCACCGACATCGACACGAGCAAGATCATCATCGCAGGTTGGTCGTTGGGCGGCGCAGTGGCGATCGATCTTGCCACGCGCAAACCCGCCGCGGGGCTGGCGACGTTCAGCACATTCACCAGCATGGCCGGCATGGGACACAACTTGTATCCGTTCCTGCCGACGTTTTTGATCTCCGGGATCTTGAGCCACAAGTTTGAGAGCGAACGGAAAATCGGCAACGTCCACTGCCCCATCTTGATCGGACACGGAACGAAGGACCGTTTGATTCCGTTTGCGATGTCGGAGCGGCTGATCCAGGCGGCGACGGCGCCTGTCACGAGCCTGCCGCTCGAAGGCGCGGATCACCAGGATTTTTTCACGTTCAACGCAGCGAAAGTATCCGACGCGTTCGGGAACTTCATCACGGCGACGTGCGGCAGATAGTTCTAAAACGAAACGCTTGCGGCGGTCGTCACGCGGAGCACGGATTCCTGCTGAAAAAGCTTCTTGTACGCGGCGATGATCGCATCGAGCTTGCCGTTGGCGTCCGGTCCGGGCTTGTGGATCAGGACCAGCACCTTCGAACTCTCTTTCACGATCGTGCCGGCGCCGTTCTTCCATTGGCCGCTGCCATCCAGAACGGTGAGGCCGTCGGGAAACGCAGGCGTGACGTGTTCGTCGAGAAAAGCCGTCCATTCGGCCGCGGAGACCACGCCGCCGGGCTTCGAGAGGCCGAAATAAAGTTCAGTCTTGACGTAAACGTCGGCCGCAGGCGATGCGGCGACTGCAGCTGTTGCGTTGGTGGGAGCGGATTCGGTGCGGCAGCCGTCGTCGTGACAGCAGCCCGTCAGCGCGCTGACGCTCAGCAGGGCTACCGCGAAGAAACAAATGGGTTTCATGATCCGTCGACTTTAAGCGACGCACCGATTTTCGCCAGCCACGAGAGCTCATCGGCGTGAAGTGGCCCGCGCTGAACCGAGGCAGCGTTTTTCGCGATCCACGCGGTCTTGCGGATCGAAACGATCAGGCGGTCGACGTGGGGCTGGAAAAGCGAGAAGCGCAGCAGCAAATCGGCGAGTTTTTCGCGCGCGCTGGCTTCGTTCAAGCCTGTAGCGACGACGGTGGCGATCAACTTGTCGAGATGCCAGCCGCGCAGGAATGGCGAGCACGCCAGTGTGGTCCAGTGCAGCGACTTGGCCGCGGCGAAGATTGGCGCGGCTTCGGGCGTGAGCACGTTGCACGGCCGGACCATGAAGGTGTACGGATTGGCGGCGACATAGGTGCGCGCGCAGTGTTCATCCGGCGCCCACAGACCCAGCGCCTTCACGCGGCGGGTGTCGCGCCAAGCGCAGGCGAGGTCAAGTTGCCGGGCGTTTTCATTGGGATCCTGGAGCGGATGAACGACCAGCATATCGATGCGGTCGGTCTCCAATTCGCCGAGCATGGCGTCCAAGTGGTGCGGGCGATAATAGTCGGGCGGGCCGACATGATCGTCGCCGGGGCCGAACCCGTGAAAGAAATTCCACGCAATGACCGTCGCTTCGTCGCGGCGGCCAAGCCGCTTGAGCGCTACGCCCAACGCTACGCGTTCGGGCTGGTAGGTCGTGTCGAACCAGCGGATGCCAGCGTCGAGGCATCCGGCGACGATCGCGGCTTGTTCGTCGGGCGTCGGCATCGCGTCGTTGCCGAGCTGCCGGATGAACGAGTGCCCGCCAAGGACCAAGGGAATTTCAGAAGTCATCCGTTCAGCGTAGGACGAAATTCACAATTGAGAATTCAAAAATGCACGCGGCAGACACCCACGAAGTCTTCGCACAGGTCGATTGATGCAATAGGGGCGGACGTTGCCTACATTCTACTGGGGAAGTCTGGCTTGAATTCAATGGTCCGTCGTGTCAAGATGGGCTGCAATAAGTGATCCGCATAATCGATATAAATGCGCGCGCTTCAATGATTTGTACTTTTTTAGGATGACCACTGCGTGACGACAACACGAATCGTAACAGCGGTGGCTCTGATTGCGCTCGCGGCATGGCCGCTGATGGCGGCGGAGCCCACCCCGACACCTCCAGCGAGTGGAAACAGTGGATCGTGTTGCGCTGGTAAACCGTTAAGCGTGGCAGTCCGGCACGCGGGCGTGGGGTCTCGTAGCACGACGAATGTCACGGACATCGGGATCGCCTTCACTCAGCAGAATGTAACGGTCAACATCGGCGACACCGTCGTCTGGACCAACCCCAGTTCGTCGGGGATCAATCATACGACTACCAGCGATACGTTGCTGTGGGATTCGGGCACGATGCTGCCGGGAACTACGTTTCAATTCACGTTCAACTCCGTAGGCCAGTTTTTTTACCACTGTAACATCCACGG
Source organism: Planctomycetota bacterium (assembly GCA_038227875.1). GTDB lineage: Bacteria > Planctomycetota > SZUA-567 > H5-PLA8 > H5-PLA8 > JBBRPR01. The sequence goes on along the minus strand of JBBRPR010000062.1, from coordinate 6,703 downwards.
CGGCAATCAATCCGGAATGTTTGGCTCAGTTACGGTGGTGGATCCGGGCACAGGCACGGGGACCGGTACGGACACGGGGACAGGAACGGGCACTGGAACTGGAACAGGAACAGGAACAGGAACAGGAACAGGCACGGGGACTGGGACGGGAACAGGAACAGGCACGGGGACAGGCACTGGCACCGGGACTTCAACAGGGACAGGGACCGGAACTGGTATTGGTACTGGTACTGGCACAGGAACCGGGACTGGGACTGGAACCGGTTTGAATGTTGCGCCTCCGGCGCCAACCGTACCGACAACCTCGACCTTGAAAGTCAAATTCTCCGTCAAGGCCAGCGATCCGAATGGCGGCAAGAGCAAGTTCTCGGCGGTCATCGGCAATCTGGGCGACGTGTTGGCGCAACTCCCGAAAACGTCGCGCGGCAAACCGACGTTGGCGGGGCTCACGAATCTGTATCTTTACATCGGCAGTGCGACGTTCACGGCCAACGTCTCAGGCTCGAAAGTGACGGGGCCGTTCACTGCAAAGTTGTCTGCCGGGAAATCACCCACGGTGACGATCCAAGCCAAGGGCCTGAACTTAATCTCGCTACTGGGATTGGTAATGAGCACCGATGGTGAAAGCAACGTGCCGGGAAGCTTGGGACTGATCGGGACGAGCTTCTCGATCAATCCCGTGACGATTTTCAGCGGTTACAACGGCGGGCCGACCATCACCTACGTGGTGGCTAAGGGCACTGCGACGGCAAAGTAACGCGGCGCAGCCCACGCCTGTTTCGTTCAATCTTTAAAGTCTTCGGTCAGCGCGGTCAGAAATTTCGTGATCTGCACGGTCTCGCTAAAGGTCAGCGCGATTCCGGCCAGACGCGGATCGGGATTGCGGATCTGATTGGCGCGAGCGAGCGTGCCGACCAGCACGTAGAAATTGAGCGTGCCTTGCAGCGTATCGACACTGCCGTCGTGAAAGTACGGCTGCGAATCGAGGAGATCGCGCAGGCCGGGTGTTTTGAACGTGGCGACCGTTTTGTCGAGCAGCGCGTTGTCCTTCAACTTTCCGAATTGAAGCTGCGCAAGCTTTTTCAGCGCCTTCTGCGGATTCTTGAGATCGGGGTTGGCATAGACATTCCACAATCCCAGATCCACCGCGTTGGCGTTGTCCGTGGACGGAATCGATGCGAACGGCCCGGCGTACGACGGGTGCCTGGCATTGGCAGGAAGCGTCGCCGACGGATTGAGCTTTCGGTCGGCGAGCGTCGGAAGTTTCAGCGCCATGAATGCGCCGCTGCCGTGAACGCCATCGTATTCCAGCTGCGATACGCCGATGTTGTGGAACGCGAAGTCCGTAAACTCCGGCGCCGTGTGGCAGCCGACGCAGTTTCCCACGCCGCCAGTCGGCGCGCCGGGCCCGGTCGGTGCGGGGATCGGGGCTTCGGCGAGGAACAGCTTTAGACCGGCGAGTTCCTCTGTCCCAAAAACATAGGGAACGGCATGCGTGGCGAACTGGCCATCGCCGGGCCCAACGAACACCGGATTGGTCAGCGCGTTGACGGCGACGCGCAAGCGGCGGGAATAATCGAGGCGCGTTTCCTTCGCATTCGGCGCACGCGGCAGATTGTTGCGGACGAGGAAGAGATCGTATGGCGATCCGTTGAAGACTCCGCTGGAATCGGCGCTGAATTTCAGCGTCTGCAGGAACGCGTTCACCAGGTTACCCACGGCGGCGAGAATTTTAGCATCGGAAGCTTTCGAGACATCCAGGCGCAGCTTCTTCGGCAATTGAAACGCCGCAGGGACACTCGGATCGCTGGCAAAGACCTTGGCGTAGGCACCTCCAAACTGCAGCGCCAGATCACCGGTGCCGTTGTCCTTGCGGATCACGTTGGCGATGTGCGCGGCGGCTTTGGCCTGTTCGCCGGGGAGCCAGCCGAAATTTCGGCCGGTGAACGTGCCCTGCACGAGCTCGGCGCCCGTGGGGAATTCGCCGTCGAAATGGAGTACGAAATTATTGCGCTTGGCCTGAGCCGAAACGAGCGAGGGCGTGTTGCGAAGCGTCGTGAGCTTGCCGTCTTCGCGCGTGGGAACCGGCGTGCGCCGCGCGAAATCGGCGTAAGTACGGATGCCACCCCCGGGCGCGTCTTTCTGTTCGTCTTCGAGATGGCAACTGCGGCAGTTCATCGTCTTGCCGGAAAATGGACCTGGCAGCGCGCTTCCGGTGGTCTGCGTTTGCGACAGGTTTGGATCGCCCGCGGAGAGCGTCGCGTTGACGTCGCCGTTCGATTGCACGAAGAACGCCTGGGCGAAACGGGTCTCAAAAAAGAGGCGCTTGCCCAGCGCGGCCTCTGGAGAAAGTTCGCTGCCATGCGTCCGTAGGCCGAGAGCGGAAAGAGCGACGATGCATAGCAAGAGCGGACGCAGACGCATCGATCGGAAAACTCCATTGGGTGTGAGAATTCGTTACTTCGCCTGCGAATCTACAAGAATTTGGTGACAGTTGCAGCGAACATGCTCGTCAACGGATCAAAAAAGAATCGGATGATTCTCTCAAAACTATATATATCTTACGAAGCTGTCGCAGATTTTGGTCCCACTGTATCATCCACAACTCTCACGAGTCCTGACCGCTCGAATGGGTTCTGACTCCATTCCTTGCAAGTCCCTGTCGGTTCCTTACTTCGGACTTCTGATTTGCTACAACAGCACCCATTTCCGGGCAGAAACCAGTGGCAACTGCGGCATAGCTTGTCATTCATCTGATTCATACGCACTCCCATATCGAGATATCCGATGGGAGCAGGGCAAGTGATATGCCACGCCGAAATCTCATTCTCCCCAGTGACGGGCACGGGAGTTCATGAGTAGTCTTCTCAATTTCGCGACGTCTCCTTCCAGATGTGAGAACTCCCGGTGAAAAAAGCACGGCGCGGCGATATTCGCCGCGCCGCACACAGTCTCATTCAGTGGAGCTTTCCACCGCCTGTTTACTCAGCGTGATAAAGCAGCGGATTGATCGGACTGGCAGCCAGGTCGCCGATCTTCGTGCCAGGCAGGCAGCCCTTCCAGTCGTTCTTCTGCGCTTCGTTCGCCGGTTCGGCAACGCGAATGTCTTCATCCATGTAGATCACGGTCATCACCGAACGCGAAAGCTTGCTCGTGTTGGGACCGGCACGATGATAGCACCAGCCGTAGTGGTAACTGACTTCGCCCAAGTCGAAGAGGCTCTCTTCGTACGGGAAATTCTGCGCCGCCAGCGCCTTCTGGAGCTTCGCTTCGCTTTCGTCGCTGATTCCCAGATCACGGCCGTATTCGAAGCGGTGGCTGCCGACGGCAAACGAGAGCGGGCCCATCTCCAGCGGAGTGTATTGGAACGGAATCCAGACCGTGCAAGTGTTCATGTTGCTCAGCGGCCAGTAATACTGGTCGGCGTGCCAGGGGGTAATGCCGCCGCTGGGTTCTTTGTAGAGTGCCTGATCGTGATAGAGCCGCACGCCGCGTACGCCCATCAAGTCCGTCGCGATGCGCGCGAGTTTCTTGCTGAAAACGAATTCTTTGGCGATCTCGCTCTGCAGCCAGATGTTGCCGACTTGCAGGAAGGCTTTCTCGTAGGTCGTGCGCTCGGCCATCGGCTTGGTGTTCGTATTGAGGCGGATGACCTGACGCGTGATCTCCATGCCGTAGTAATCAAGCGTCTCCGGGGAGAGCACCTGCTTCAGCTTGATGAATCCCTGCTCGCGGAACTGCGCGATCTGCTCGGGCTTGAGCGTATAGGCGGTTTCCAGATCGCGATCCAAAAGCGTGGCCGACATGTTTGAAAGCTCCTTTAGAGTTTGATTCCGTCGCGGTGGTCCCTCACCGCTGAAGTGGAGAATTTTTAGGCGATCCTCCAAATTGGCACTACGACGGGGTTGACTATTTTCGATACTTTTTTAACCTCTATTCACAATTCTGACGTACGATTCAGGCAAGGGAGTACGTTCATGCTAATTGCGCCACGCCGGCGAATCATCCTCGAAAACCACCCGCTTGAGCCGAATACGTCGTTCGCGTTCAAGGAGTTCCGCAAGATCACGCATTTCCCGTTCAACTGGCATTATCACCCGGAGCTCGAACTAACGCTGATCGTGAAGGGCCGCGGCCTGCGCTTCGTGGTCGATTCCATCCAGGACTACCGCGAAGGGGATCTCTGCCTGCTGGGCTCGAACACGCCGCACACGTGGCAGTCGGTGCCGACGCGCGGCGAATCGGTGCATTCGATCGTGATTTTGTTCAAGCGGGAATTTTTGGGCGCAGACTTCTTTGAGCGGCCCGAAGCACGCCCCATCGCCGAACTCTTCGAGCGCGCGCGCACGGGCCTGTCGCTCACCGGCAAGACGCGGCAACTCATCGCGGCCCAGATGCGCAAGATGTGCGATACCCCGCGAGGCTCGTTTCAGCACGTGCTCGATCTGCTGTCAATGCTCGCTACGATCGCCGCCGCCAGTTCGCGCGATTGCCTGGCGCTGGGGACCTGCACACTCAACCCCGAGTCCAACAAGGAAGCGCACCGGCGCCTAAGCTCCGTGTTGAATTACATCGACAGCCATCCCGACGAAATTCCGCCGCAAAGCGAAGTCGCGCGGCAGGTACGCCTGTCGCCGGCCGCCTTCAGCCGCTTCTTCAAGCGTTGCGTGGGCAAAACGTACGTCTCGTATCTAAATGAGCTCCGCATCGGCCGCGCCTGCCGCGCCTTGATCGAGACAGATCTGAACATCACGGAGATCGCGTACACCGCGGGGTTCAACAATCTGTCGAACTTCAACCGGAGGTTTCGCGCCATGAAGAAGCTGACACCCAGCGCGTACCGGCAGTTGGCACGAACAGCTTAACGCTGGAATTCAATCCAACGTGCGCCTTGAGCATGGTTTTGAAAGATACCGATCCCAGCGACGCCGTTGGACTCGCTGCATCGTGTTAGATTTTATGCGGAGACTGGTCATTGCGCGGCACAGCCATAGTCCATCTTGCAGCAGGTTGATGATAAGGAAGGAAGAGATAATTAGCGCTGCACCGCGGTCACCAGCGCCAAAGGCCAAGCCGAAATTGATCCCAAGCCCAAACACTATCAGTAACGCTTGCGAAAATAGCGATCCATCGGGCTTCACCAACTATATATCTCAGAGTCCCTCGGTAAAAAGCCACGAGACACCTTTCTGGCTGTTTGAAATTCAGCCGCTCACCATCGAAATTCATGAGTAGCCATTGGTTTTATGACGGTTCGCAGCAGATTAATTCCAACGGAAATGGAAATTAATCCCGGCCCGATACTTGCTCCCATTATCGAACTTTGTGGACGCTTAAAATTGATCCACAAGCGGCCACACATTAATTGAACACTTTGATTGGGAAGGAACTTACTTCGTGAATTCGCAATCGGTCCGTTCCAAATGCAGTTCAAGAGCGCCTGCAGAAGCAGCTCCAATCCCCGAAAAAACACTCAAGGTTTTGAAGCGTTTTTGGAGCTTCATACGGCCTCATTACAAATTGCTCGCCATCCTTTCCGTTTGCTTTGTCGTCAATCAGGCCTTGATCGTCGTCATGCCCATCGGATTTGGCATGGTGATCGACAAAGTCATTCCGTCAGGCAACGGCCGGATGCTCAATTGGGTGGCGCTGGGGCTGATTGGATTTCTCGTTGTACGTTCGCTGACTATTTTTATCGAACGCGAGACCAGCGCCTTGATTGGTTCGCTGGTGGTCCGCGACGTTCGCCGAAAACTTCATGGCCATCTCTTGCAGATGTCCCTGCGCTATCTCGATAATTTTCAAGTCGGTCGCATCGTCTCGCGTGTCCTGGGCGACACGGAATGCGTACGCCAGTTGCTCCTCACCGGCTTCGTGAACGGCAGCGCCAGCTGCGTGCGCTTAATTTTTATTCTCATCACCTTATTGGTCATCGATCCGCGCATGACCGTGATCAGCAGTTTCAATGTTCCGCTATTCTTTATTGGATTCTGGTATTCTGCCAACCGCCTGAAACCGCATTACCGCAAATTGAACGACAATAACGCCGCACTCACTGCCAGTGTCAGTGAAACCTTTTCCGGGATGCGCGTGGTTAAGACCTATCGCGGCGAAAGACGGGCGCGGTTGGATTTCGTGAGCCGTCTTCATGAACTGCTGCGACAAACGCTCTTCGTCTGCCGCACTCAGCATTTGATCACGGTCTTCTGGGAAGCTACTGCGTCCATCAGCGTCATCGCCATGCTCTGGTACGGTGGACACCGCGTCCTGTCGGGCAGCATGACGTTGGGATCGTTGGTGGCGTTCTACGGCTTGCTCGGACAATTGCACGGGCCCATCGCTGACCTCATCAGCTTGAATGCGACGCTGCAGCCGGCCGTGACGTCCATCGAGAATTTGGATCTGATCTTAAAGCAACAGCCTGAAATTATGGACAAACCCGGCGCACGCGGCGTCAGCAAGCTGGACGGGCATGTCGAGTTTTGCAATGTCGACTTTTCGTATGTCAAGAACGCAGATGCCCCAAATGCGCCAAAGACACTGCAAAATATCGCATTTAAGGTGAAAGGGGGGTATCCACTTTACGCAAGTGGCTCCAGGATATAGCGTTCCCTTACTATGGGAGAGTTGCAGTTATCGATTGGCGGCGGGGACTACCCGCGCAACTTCAGCGAGTTCGACAGGTTCTTCGTTGACGAGGCGG
>JBBRPR010000061.1:0-49873 GCA_038227875.1 Planctomycetota bacterium | reverse complement strand
TTGTGTGCAAGATCGGGTAAACTTGACTGATCGAACCGAAGCGGATAGTTTAAGGGAACTTCAGGGCGCTTAGCTCAGCTGGTTAGAGCGCGTGGATCACACCCACGAGGTCAGGGGTTCGAGTCCCTTAGCGCCCATTATTTGCATTTGCCCGACGACGCGAAACGCCTCTACTGAGTGGCGTTTCGCTGAGAATTTCGGCGTAAATAGCTGTTCGTTACTTCTTGAATTCAAAATCCCGTTTTTCAGCCTGTTCATGCACGGCTTTGCTCATTACCTTTTCCAGCGAGTCGTCCTTCGTTTCGCCACGCTTTTTCAGCTCTTCGTTGACATACTGAGTGCGCGCGTCGTTCAGCTTCAGGATCTTCTGTTGAATCCCGGCACGTTCCTTCACTTTCGAGTCGACGAATGCTTTCCGTTCCTCCACGCTCATCTTCTTCATTTCTTCCGGGAGTTCTTCGGGCGTAAGCTCTTCCACTTTCTTGCTGCTGTCTTTCATGGCATCGACCAGATCCCAGCTCGAATTCCTGTAATAGTCCGAAGCTTTGGAGGCGGCGCGCGAGGACATTGATCCCGTATCCTGCTTGGCTGCGTTGCCATCTTGCGCGACCTGGTTTTCCTGGGCCTTTTTGCCCTCGGCGCCGTAGGCGATGTAAGTCTTGTTGAGCTGTCCGTTGAGTTCGACGATCTCCTTGTCTTGCGGCGCGTCAATATGGACGATGCGCTTGTCCTGCTCGATGCACGAATACTTGCCGTCGGCCAGCAGCGCGCCCTCCTGCCATTTGTCCTGAATGCCGGTGTCGTAAGGCCCGCAGTGGATCGTGTTGACGATGATGCCCTTGGCGATGGCGTTCTTGCAGGAGTCGCGGAAGTCGACAGGGCCTTGCGTGAAGGGTTCGTTGCCGGCGATGAAGATGACCTTCAAATCCTTTGGCGCGGGACTCCATGCCAGTTGTTCGCACGCGGTTTTGATCACCCAGCCGCAGTATTCGTCGCCACCGTTGGTGCGCAATGCAAAGAGTTCCTGCGAAACTTTATCGAGATCCGTGGTGAACGGCAGAATCTGGCGGATGTAGCCGGTGTTTGCTCCGAGCGTGGGCTTGCCATACTCGTACAGTGCGACCTGCAATTCCGGCTTTGCGCCGTTGCGCGTCGCGGTAATGAATTCGTTGACAACTTTCCAGAGCTGGCCCCGGGCTTGATCAATCAGCCCATCCATGCTGTTGCTGGTGTCGAGCAGAATGGCCATTTGAATCAAGGGCTTGGGCGGCCCGGCCGGGACGGCGGATTTGGTTTCTTCCGCGCGCAGGGCAAGACTGGAGCAGAGCACCAGCAATACAAGCAAGGTTCGCATAACGGTCTCCTCTTTAGAGTGTGTTTCATTTGACCAGCACCGTTTCACCGTCGACCTGGAGCAGCACTTCGCCGCTCAGCGAAATACAACCCGCGCGGCCTTCGCCGGCGAGTCTTTCAGCCAGCTTCAGAAATTCATCACTGTCGAACGCGATCGTCTTCCGGGGCTGCACTTTCTCCTGCGCTCCGAGCACGCGGCTTTCCACCCAGCGGTTGTCGCGGTGGTAGAACGTCCGGTCGTGATCTGTTGGACGCCGGCGACCGAAACTCGATTCGGGTTTTCATCCAGATATCCATTGCCGTAGTTCATTACGTCTTCCTGCCGGGAGATTTGACGCGCGAATCGGTCGCGGGTTTCCTGGATTCGCCTCCCAATTCTCGGATGGCGTCGACCAGTATCGCGATGCGGCGGCTGGCCCAGAGCCGGGGCACGAAGGCATTTCGAGTCGTCGCGGCATCCACCGGGAAACTGAATTTGAAGGCACGTTCCTGACCCAGGTAGTTTCCGGAGAGTGTGAAGTTTAGCGGCGGGTCGCCGGTGTAACGGCCCAGAAGCACCAGTTGATCGGTCGAACAGATCGGGCAGCCGCGCGCGTAACTTCGCTACCAGTAGAAGATACACTGTAAATCAGGAGGGCGATGTAAACGGAATGTAACAATCCAGTGAAGGAGCTCGTGAACAATGGAAATGTTTATCTCCAAAAGGCAAATGGCCACGCAGTCGAAAAACCGATGAGCCAGACGTGGGTGCGAAAGGAAAGATGGCGGATGTCGGTTCGAAGCGAATCGAGATAGTGGTTTGCTCAAGCGTCGTGAGCCGCGATCACGGCAGTTCTATTCGGATATTTTAGCAATTCGATACAACATATTGAGCTCATCCATGGACAAGATCCGTCTGTAGATGCGAATATCGTCGAGGGCGCCTGTGAATAATTCGTCGGGCTTTGCGGCTTCGGATTCGGCGCCAAACCAGATCGGTTCGGCGGAATTCGATGGCGGCTCATTGCCGTTTCCAAACTCCCACGTGCCGTTCTTTTCATTGCCGTTGACATAGAGCTTGATCGAATTTCCCTTTCCAAACGTCAGGGTTACGGCGATGTGGACCCACGTGTTCGGCTCAATCGTATCGGCGGATGTCTCGTACGTGTGCCATTCCGAATTTTTCAAGTTGCGATAATAGAACTCGACGCGCTTGTCGCGGATGCGTAGACAATAGTTGACGCGTGTGCCGTGTCCGGTGCGCCCTTTAATGGCGATGGTCTGCCCAGTCGGCTTGATGGCCGTAGGTTTGATCCAGGCGCAGATCGTCATGGCGTCTCCGACGCCGAACTGGAGGCTCGCGGCGTGATTCACGAGCGCATATGTTTTCTTGCCGTCGAATTCCAGCGCGCCTTTTCGAATGCCGTGAATCCAAGTGGATTGGTTGAGTGCCGCCGCGTTGCGTTGGCCGGAAGCATCGGCCGCAACTGTGCCGCTGCTCTCGTCGAATTTCCACCAGCCAGCGGCGCCTTTGGCGAGATTCGAACCTTCAGAGGCATACCGCGACATGAATTTCACATCGTCGGCTCTGCTTAGAGCGAGACGTGTACTCGCAAATTTCTGATTGAATGCTGCGGTGGAGGAACGGAGTTGGCTAAAGTTATCCTCCAGAGCATACGCCACGATGGCGTGCCAGCACTGCTCGGCGGCCGGTTCCGCAGCGTCCTTCTTCGGATCGGCAGGTTCTACTTTTACCGCGGAGGGCGCGGACGCCTTTTTTGGTGTGTCGACATCGTCCACCAAGGCTTCGCCTTTTGGTGTTGTGCCCGGTGGTGGAGGTTCGACTCCGATCGCGATTGAAAGTGGACAGGCCTGACTCGCGCCTGCATCGTTAGTGGCGACAATTGAAACAGTGCTCGCTCCCGCGTTGGTCGGAATTCCGGAAATGACGCCGGTGGCGGGATTGAAAATAAGGCCCGCGGGCAATTCGCCTGTAAGTATGAACTTAACCGGACTATTTGTTGCTGCCGTCATGAAATTAAAGGGCTGTCCGGGTGCGCCGATTGCGGTTTTCGAGCTCGTAATAGACGGTGCGCCAAGTCCGCCTTTAGTATAGATAAAATTCAGCCAATTGATCGCCATTGCTCCATCGGCGCCGTCATCAAGGACGGTAATTCTCAGGACACGCCGGCCGGCTTGCAGTTTCACGCCCGTGACGGTCAAGGTCTCCGCGTTACCCCATCCGCCCGTTGCAGGTATGGCAATGGGTTCGCAGACCTTTGCCTCATCCAGATCCAATTGAAAATGAGATATGGTCGCGTGGCCGTTCAAATAGCGTACTTGAATCGTGTAGTCGCCCGTTTCAGTGATGCTAACCGTGTAGTTCATCCAATTGCCCGTGCCACCGTGCTCGCCAAACGCAAAGCCGTTATTCACGGGATCGTTGACGCACGGAACGATATGTACAATATTGTCAGCCCGGTAATGCGTGTCGTATGGGTTGTGAGTCATCCCAAACTTCTGATTATCGAAGAATCCCACATTCATCCCGCCCAAATCGTAATTAGTAGCAAAGATGAGACCGGGAATAGGCCACGGCGTTCCGCCAAACGGCTGCGGCGCATTTGCAACCGGAGTCTGCGCCAGCGCACGGAATGCGACTAAAAAGGTACACGCGATCATGAGGCAATTGCGGCAGCACGAAGTATGCAATCGAGGTAGTTGAAGAGGCCCCATTGTTTTAATCACTCCTCAGCCAAGCCACGATTCGCTCACTTACCAAACGTTCCACCGATCTTTGCCTTGGCCTTGTACTTCACCTGTACCTGAGCGGCGTAGACGGTGCCGTCGAGGGTCAGCAGTGAGGCGACGTTCATGCTGCCGGCGCCATTCACATCCGGCGTGAGTCCCCATCCCGCCGCCCACGAGCCATTCTGTAAATGAATCGTGAAGGTGACATTGCCGCCTTGGAACTCATTCCTTTTCGACGCCTTATTGCGTAGGGCTGGTTTGAATTTCAGCGATGCCGAACCGTTTGAGCTGTGTCCGCGTCCGGTTGAGTCCAACGTGAACGAAATCGAAGCGCCGCCTATGTCCGCGGTGAGCACCTTCTTGCTCGGATCGAAGCCTTTCGGAACATTCGGAATGATTCCAGAGACAGAAATACGATCGCGACCACCGACGGACTTGGTGAGGCCTTTCATTTTCGACACGGTCATCGGCAAAGGATTGGAAGCGCTTCCTGCCGCGCCCACGACATTCGTCGCGCCGGCCGCAACTGGAGCAACAATATTGATCCAGTTCAACTGGTACCCGCCGCTCTCTTCGACTATTCGCAGCACGTGCTGTCCCGCGGTCAAAGAGATGCCGGTCGCGGTCGCCGTGTAGTAGATCGCGTAGCTGCCGGTATTCGGCATGTAGAACGGTCCGGTCACATTAACGCCGTCGACTTCAATATGAATCGTGCCGCCGCCATTAGCCGCTGATTCGCGGACTTGGATACTGTACGTTCCACTCGTGGTCACATTGATCGTATAGTTGAGCCACTGTCCGGGCGCCGTATTGATCACGTTAAAACCATTGGTCGGCGCGGCGTCAGGAGTCGGATACAGGGACACGCCGTCCGTGCGATTATAGAAGTAACCGTAGGGGCTGGCAGTGAGCAGCGAATGATACGCAACGCCCTCGCCGCCGGTGTTGTAGTTGTCGCAGAAAATCAGGCCAGGAACCGGCCAGGGATTGCCATTGTTCGCAAACGTTCCCTGCGTGCCGCCGCCGCCATTGTTGACGGTGAGCGTGGCGTTGTTGCTCGTCACATGTCCAGCGGAATTGGTAACGGTTACGGCAAAGACGGCGCCGCTGTCGGCCATGCTTGTGGCCGGTGTGGTGTACGTTGCGTTGGTCGCGCCCGAGATCGCCGTGCCGTTGCGAGTCCATTGATACGTCAACGTCGCCGTGCCGCTGACTTCCACAGTAAATGTGGCAGTCTGGCCGAGCGTCACGGATAAACTCGACGGCTGCGTCACGATGCTTGGCGGCTGGACGACCGATGTGATCGTGACCGCGACACTGCTGGTTGTCGACAGCAAGCCATCGGAGACCGTAACGATCGCTGAATAGTTTCCGGTGGCAGAGTAAGCGTGGGTGGCGGATGCTCCCGAGCCGTTCGTCCCATCTCCAAACGCCCATGAATAGTACAAAGCGTTTCCATCTGGATCAGAGGCGGCGACCGTGAACGCAACGCTCTGTCCGACGGTTGCCCGATTCGGAGTGGCCAGCGCCGCTGAAGTAATAACAGGCGGATGGTTCATGGCGTTTGCGATGGTGATGCCAACTGTGACGGGCGCGCTGGATCCCGACGCATTGTTTGCCTTCAACGTAACGTTGGTCGGCCCTCCAGCGGTCGTCGGTGTGCCGGAGATCACGCCGTGAACAGAATCGAACTGCAATCCGTCCGGCAAGGTGCCAGTCAGCGTGTAACTTGTCGGATTCATGCTCGCAACGATGGTGTAGTTGAAGGCCTGTCCCACGGTTCCGCTGGCGGTCGTGGGGCTGGTGATCACTGGCACGGTGCCGCCGCCAGTGAATGTGAAATTGATCCAATTGAGCAGGAACCCGCCGGATTCCGCATAGATCTGCATGACGTGCTGGCCGGCAGTCAGATTCACGCCGGTCACCGAAGCCGTGTACCAGATGCTCCAGTTTCCGGTGTTCGGCATCGAGATCGATGTCGTCACCGGCACGCCGTCGATATTGATGTGAATCAAGCCGCCGCCGTTGCCGGCCGCTTCGCGGACTTGAATCGTGTAGGTCCCCGTCGACGCCACAGCGACCGAGTAGTTGAGCCATTCACCAACGTCCGGCGCGCCGATGCAGTTGCCGTTATTCGGCGCGGCGTCGTTACAGGTGACGACATCGACATCGTCGTTGCGGAACGACACGCCGTACGCATCGCCCTTGGTGGTGTCGTGGTAACCTACGCCTTCGCCACCGGAGTCGTAATTGTCGCAGAAGATCTGCCCTGGGATCGGCCAGGGATTGCCGTTGTTGCCTTACGATGAACCGCCGCCGCCTCCGCCGCCTGTGACGGTGAGCGTCGCGCTGCTGCTCGTGACGCTCTTCGCCGTCGCATCGGTGACGATGACGGCAAAGAGTTCACCACTATCGGACGTGGTCGTGGCCGGCGTGGTGTATGACGGACTGGTTGCTCCAGAGATGTTCCCACCGTTTTTCGTCCACTGATACGTGAGCGCGCCCGTTCCGCCGCTCGCAGCCACACTGAACGTCGCCGTGTTAGGTGCGGTTACCGACACACTGGCGGGCTGATTAGTTATCGTGGGTCCGCCACCGCCGTTAGTCGAGACGGTCAGCGTCGCGTTGCTGCTCGTCACACTTCCGGAGGAGTCGCCGACAAGCACGGCAAAGAGTTCACCGTTATCGCCGGCGGTGGTCGCTGGAGTGGTATACGAGGAACTGGTTGCGCCGGAGATGTTCACTCCGTTTTTCGTCCACTGATAGGTGAGCGGGCCGTTGCCGCTTGCAGCAACTGTGAATGTGGCCGTGCCGGGGGCCGTGACTGTTACGCTTGCAGGTTGAGTTGAAATCGTGGGCCCAGTGCCGCCGCCGGATTGGACAAAATTCAGCCAGGGAATGACCAGGGCCGCGTTGGATCCATCTCCATTTTCAACAAATACCCGCATGACGTGTTGTCCGGCCGTCAAGTTTACGCCGGCAAGAGTCTGGATCGGGGTAAAGTAAGACCAGTTTCCCGCCATGGGCAATGCGACGATATTGCCGACCATGGTTCCATCGAATTCAACATGGAAATGCGCGAGATCATCTGCGTTCGCATAACGGAACTGAACGTCGTACGTGCCGCTGCGCGCCACGTTCACGGTGAACTTCAGCCAGTTACCCCCGCCGTTGTGCGCGCCGAATGCATAGCCGTTGCCCTTGGGATCCCCAGGCATGTCGCCGTAGGTGACGATATGGACGATGTTGTCGGCGCGGACAAATTGCGTATTGGCGTATGGATTAAACGGCCCGTCGTTTCCATTATCGTGAAAGGCGACATCCTTGCCGCCGTTGTCGTAGTTGGTCAAATCAATCAATCCCGGGATGGGCCAGGCGGCGCCGCCGTTACCATAGGGCGTTCCCGCGTAGCCGGTGTTGCCTCCGTTGCCACCTTCCGTCAATACGACGCTATTGGTCGAAATAGTGATTCCGAAAGTATGCAGGGGTCCGCCGTTAAACGAAGTTTGCAGCGTATTTCCTTGCGTGAATGAGCCTGACACGGAGGCGGCGCCCGTGATGAGCGGAAATGTCGCACCGCTGGAGGGTTCCGAATCCAAGATGAAATTCAGCGTTGCGCCATTGAGAAAAACGTTGCCGCTGGCATGCAGCTGAGTGCTGCTATGGATTGCAATTCCCGCAGAACCGCTGTTGAGCACGACGTCGTGAACTGTCGTCGTGCGGTGCGCTGCATCCAGGATTGAACCCGGATTCATCGTCAGGCCCTGGCTCGCACTCAAGAAATTGTCGGCAGTCGGAGACAGCGAGGTGCCGGCGTTCAGCACGATCATGCTGCTGTTGCCGAAATTGGCCGGGATGCTCATTTTCACTACGGCAGCATTGAGGGTCGTGATGCCTGTATACGTGCTGTTGCCGGTCAGCGTGATCGGATCGGGATCGTATTGCGTGGTTACGGTGTATCGACCCTTCTGCGCATCGTAGACCATATTATAGAAAGGCTGCGCAGTAATCGTCAGCCCGGTATCGCCGCTGAATGCCGCGCGAATAGTCGGTACATTTGTATAGCTGCCGACTTCGCTCTGCCACGAAGCATAAGGACGATTGTTTCCGACAAAGAGGCGTCCTTCGACTCCATGCGGAAACTTGACCGGATTTGAGAAATTCTCCGGTCCCCTCAAGAACAAAATTCCTCCGCTGCTGACGGTCAGCTCTCCGCTGCCGGTAACGTCGGCAGTGCTCCGGGTTCCTGGATAGTCGTACCCGCATCCTTCCAGCACCAGCGAATTGATCGTCGTCGGACTATTCACCGCTTGAGGTGTTGAAATGCGAATATTGTCAAATGCGGACGTGCCTGGAATTTGATTGTACATCTGCATATTTTCTTCGATGCCAAATGGAGCTACGCCGCACAACGCGCGAAGACTGTTGCCGGCAGCGTCGTAACCCACGAACGAATACCACGGCAACAGCAACGCTTTTTGATAGACCATGCACGGGACAATACTGACGTTGTAATTCGGTGTTGGGGTTACATTCCTGAGGAACGCGGCGTTGGCTCCATACAGTGGAAGCGTCAATCGATTGGCGACGCTGACTGTGGCTTGATTGGTAAACTTGTAGTTGCCCAGGTTGCTCATGAGAAACGCCATCGCAGCGCCCTGGGTCACATTTAATGATCCAATGTTCCACGTCTCGGCATCTGCCGATCCCTGATTCGTATTGCTGAAGTTGCAATGATACGTCAAGAGTCCGGAATTGAGATTGAACACGTTTAGGGTGTGAATTGGATTGGCGACCGAATTCCGATTTACGTTCGAATTTAAAAGAAAGCATCCTCCGTTCGAAAACGTCATCGAATTCGCAGCGATCGGGCCGTTGCTGACGGAGTCGAACATGACCCAACCCGGGTTACCCGCAAAGAGCGCATCGCTATTGGGGGTCCAGGCAAAGTCGGTGGATCCAGTTCCCGGGTACCAATTCGCGTCGCTCGGAAACCACCAGCCGCTTCCGCCGCTGCCTGCGCCGCTAACGCTGTGATTGGGATCCCAATCGGCCGCGCCAGCCGACGCGCCTATTAACGCGCACAGCAACAGCGCCAACCGGACAGCGTGTAAGTGTAGATAACAATTTTGCAGGGCGCGCCTTCGCATCGTGGACCTCCGAGTAATTTCGCTATAGGAACTGATCTTTTGAGCCGTGTGACATCGATAAATGGCCACGAACCAAGGTCTGGTTCCGCCAATTTGCTGATTTTTATTTATGGGAAGCGCTTTCTATAATTAGAACGTATTTCAGATTAGGGAAGCCGGTCGGATTTGCCTGGTGCAGTTAGGATAGGTTGACTTAATTTCCGGAGAACGCGCCCAGATCGCAAAGCTTTCCGCTGCGCGGAGCGCCATGAATATCGGCCGGGATTCGCATGGCTTCAGGAATCTCCAGCGCGTGCAAGGCCGGCGAGCGCGGCAGCGGCTTGAGAATTCCGGACCCCGAACGAGTAAATGCCGGTTCGCCGGACAGCGAATGTGAATCGAAGCTCTGCCGCCATTGAATCAACGAAAGTCCTTTCAATGTGAATTGCGAATCGGGACTGTAGAAATTGTAATCCGCCTGCGCCACATCCTGAGCATTCGCGGTGCCGTCGAAATTCAATACGAGTTTCGGACTGATCAGAATATTTCCATACCATTGTGTCAACAGTCCCGGGCCGCCCAGGGTCAGGCAACTGGCGCCGTCCGCCACAACCACCGTGCAATACCGGATCAGGTTTCTCCGCGCCTGTTGTCTGCAAAGAATCGCTGTCGAATAACCGGTGGTGCCACCATTCCGCGGACTGATGTCTACGAGCTGCGTATTTTGAATGACATTGTCGCTGCCGAACATATCGATGCAGCCATTCTCTCCGCTGATCGTCACGCCGTCGACGAGGATGTGGCAGGCGAAGATCTCCAGCGGCGCGTTCTCGATTTTGCCGCCGTGAAATTGAATCGCATACGGATGCGCGGCATCGTTCCAGTTCGGAGAGAGGTTGTGACCCAGAGTAACCTGACCTTCGCTGGCGGTCAGATTTTCGATACTGATCACACCCAAACCAGGCCCTGAAGTGGAGAGCGCGAAATGATTGCGGTGGGTTGGGTTCTCACAATGATCGCTGATGCAGTCAATCCAGCGGTTCGATACTGTTGCTCCTTGCAAGTCACAATAGGACATCAGAAAATAGGACTGCTGCGGATTGGGCTGAGCATAGGCGGCATGCAGACCGCGGCCGGTGAACTTATCCACATTCACCGCAGCAATTAAACGACCGCCGCCGTGAAAGGCGTCGCAGCGGTCGACCAGCACATCCGATCCGCCGGCGATTCGGATACCGGCGCCTTCGTTGATCGCCGTCTCGTCCGCGCACAAATCGTCGAATTCAAGGTGACTTTTGCCGTTCGAAGAGATCGCGTTTTCGCGAACGCAAGCCGTGTAGACGCGGCCATTCTTGCGCGGATCGGTGGCGCTATGGATGCGCAAACGGCCCTCGACCCATTCGAACAAACCGTCGGCGGATTCCAGTTTTCCTGTCTCCGCGCGGAGGATCCATTTTCCTTCCGGCCCGGCGGCATGATCGACCAGCACGGCGCCAACCGGCTTGGCGATCGCATAACTGTAATTCCCGGGCGTCTCGGCTTGGAACAGATCGTTGCGCAGAATTTCACTGCCGAGAAACTTCGGCTTGGCTCCGACGCCGTACGCGCCGTATACAATCGGCTTGCCCTCTGCGCCGTTGGATGATGCAATCAAACTCTCACGCCACTCGCCGCCACGCTGAAACAGAATTCGATCATCAGGCGCAAACACCGCCGCGTTCACTTTTGCCAATGAACTCCACGCCGTTTCGGCCGAAGTGCCGTCTTTCGCATCGTCGCCTGCCGGGTTGACGTAAAAAGTATGCGGCGCGCTTTGAGCGACGGTTGCAACCGGTAGCACCGGACGCACGGGGACGCCAGCAGCCGGTGTCGTGAAGAGGCGGTAGCCGATTACGCTCACCAGCGCCAGGGCCGCGACCACGCCGATGCCGCTCGCTTTTCCGAGCATGTGCTGAGCGGCTTTCGATTTGACGGCCATGGCCGGTTGCCGGCGTACGGATTCCAATACGGCGTTTTGCACGGCGAGCGGTACAAAAAGTTCGTTGGAATGCGCGGCCAGCAACGTGGTCAGCGCGGTGACGGAGAGCGACGCCGTGGCCGGCGTTAGGCGGGCGCGCAACGCCTCGAGGCCGCGAAAAACGCGGCTCTTGACGGTACCTTCAGGCACTTTCAATAGCTCGGCGGCCTCACGTACGCTCTTGCCTTCCAGATACATCAGCACAATCGGGCCGCGCAATCGTTCCGGCAATTCCGCGAGCACTCCGTCGATGTGGGGACAAATCTCCTCCCACGCCTTCTCGGGCGGATCGTTGGGCATGGCAGTCTGATTTCCCATAGTGTGTTCGCGTCGCGTCCGGCGCGATTTCGATCGCAGTGCGTCGCGCGCAACGAGTTGCCCGGTTCGATACAGCCAACTGGCCAGCACCGTGCTGGCGGTGAGCATCGTGGCTTTGCGATGCAGGACCAGGAACGTCTCCTGCAACGCGTCCTCTGCCGCGGCACGGTCGTGCAGCACCCGGCAGCACACGTTGTAAACCATGCGCCCGTGGCGTGTGAAAGCGTCGCCGACGGCCTCATTCTCGCCGTAACGCAATCGCGTCAGAAGTAGACTGTCATCATTTTCCATTTCGCATCGGCCTGCCTCAACTCATAAAGATTATGGCCACGCGCAGAATTTAGTTCCATAAATTTGTAAGCAATGTTCAAATCAAGCGTTCGCAGCATCTCTGGCGCTGCTGCGTTCCGTGAAACCCGGCTTGGATATCAATGGCGAGGGTCCATTGTACAAGGTTGTGGCGTTGATTTCGCGTCCTGCCTATTGGCCGCCGTACTTTGCCGTTGCGCCGCTTGCATTGACCGTGAATTTCACGGGCAGCGTCACACTATAGTAATTTGAACTGTACTGGAGTTGTACGGTGACCTGCGTCGGCAGACCGGCGGAATCCAAGGGTGCGTTGTTCTTTAATGCCGCCGCGAGGTTGCCGGTGAGTTTCAGATTGAACGGGGCGTCGCCGCCGTTGGCCTTGGCATCAATGCTGAATGTGTTGCCGCCGCTCTTTGCGCGGGTCTTACCGTTCATGGCGAAGGTCGCAGGATTGCCGCCGATGTTGACGTTGATCGTCAGATCCGTGAACGACATTCCCTGCGGTATGTACAGTATGCCGTTGAGCGTCGCGGTATCTCCGCGCGGAGATAATTTGATCGCGCCACGGTTCAGCCGGTAGGGTGTCGCGAGCACGGTCACGTTGTACGTCTGCGTCGTGGTCTGACCGCTGGAACCGCTGATGGTCAGATTGGCCGCGCCGGGTCCGATGATCAGCAAGCTGCCGGATCCTGTCGTGAAGACCGGCGGGAGCATTGCCTTGAGCGTAATCGTGCCACTGACGCCGGTGAGGTCGATCACGTTCGCCGTGCCGGGGCTCTGAGCGGCCTGGAAGATCGCGTTGCGCAAGTCGCCGGCGGTGCCGGGCCCCAGCGGGACCACCGTGCTGTTGGTGGCTCCGGTATCGGTGGTTAACGTGACGGTGTAGGTCGCCGCTGCGGCACCCCGGTTCAGGACACAGAGTGTCGTGAGCGTCACGAGCGTCAGCGCCAGTCCGGCGCGCCTCAACCGTGGACTCAGTCGCGCAGCGGTGATGCGATTCGATGTTGCGGTTGTGGAGGGGTGAGTGCCGAGTTGAAGCTGCATAATTTTCCCGCTCGATTCGTGTTGAGGTTTCGCCTGCCCGGGACTTCGGCAAAACTAGCGCAGTCACAGTGCATCGAATCATGAGCGCAAGGGTTGGGCCACGGGTTGGGCATATTTTTCAGGGTGAGCCAGCACGTGCAATGTTACGGAATGCTACCAAATGTTACATCGGCAGGGGTCTCCTTCATGGGTGCCCGCGGTGCGCAGTGGGGGAGGTGAATTGCGGATTGCGGATTAGCGGGGTGGGCGCTGGGCGTTGAAACGGGGGGCGCATTATCGGTAAGGTTTCCTGGAGCGGATGGACTTCGTGGGTTTGAGCCCTGATCAGGGCGAGGTTCGCGAGGGATTAGTCGAGCGGGAGCATGGCATAGTTTCCTACAGTATATAAGCGGTGATGGAACCTAAAAGTCAAGTGTTTTCTTTGAAATTATTAAAAAAGATTTTATAATACATGATGTGCAGCAATGCACGAGATAGCGTGGTCGTCATTTGCGTTCTGTAGGGCTGTGGATGAATTGAGCTTGGATTTGGTCCTTCTATCGGATCGGGGCTGCGGAAGCGCGCACAGGCTTCTGTACGCGTGATTTCGATATGCCTGGAAGCGAACGGGTGCTGGAGATCGAGACTGTCGACGGTAATATCCAAAACGATGAAACGCGCATTTTCCTATAGTATCTATGCGTTCAAGAAACGTAAAAATAAAGTGTTTTCTTTAAATTTAGTAAAAAAGATTTTATAATACATGATGTGCAGCAGGTGCGCGGGGTGAACTGAATGGGCTCCATTTAAGTTTTTGAATTGATCACCCGCTCTCCACTATGCTTGAAGCAGAGATTTCGTGGGTATTGTCCAAATTGAGGGTGCCAGTACGGTGCATCACGCTCGGGCGGCTTGCGTAGTGCTGGGATTGGGGTTGCTCGTCGCGGGAGTGACGGTTGTTGCGTCGCTTTGGACCATTTCTCCGTTGACCGATGCCGCTGTTTTCAGCATGGGTTGCAGTACGACTGTCGTGTTCCTGGGTTGGGCCTACCTCCATGCCTTACGCGCGGTAAGAGACCGTGAACCCGCACGACCGCCGGCATTTCTCCTCGTAGTGATCGCGGCGCTTATCGTGATTCCATTGAGTACGGCCTTTGAACTTGCTTATGACTACAACTTTACGTGGCGATCAACGGGTTCCTTGCTGGGTCTGTTTTTTATTGTGGTCTGCCGTTGGTGATACCGCTCTTCATCCTGTTTTCGCTGGTGAAGAGCCGGCGCCGCGATCGTGGCTATTTCGAATCTACGCGGTCCTCGTGGCCCTCGCTGCCGCGCTGATTCTACCCTTTGTGCTACTGGTTTATTCCACGTGTCCGCCACGTGTCGCACCTTACCTGCCGAACGATTGGCGGATGACCGTTCGGAAATCGATGCCGAACGTCGTTCGTGACAATTCGTTCCGGATCCTCGTGCAGTTTTCGAGCGAGCTGAGCGACTGGTTCGTTTACCGGTCGCTTCGTGAAGGCCTGCTTTCGTCCTCTGTACTCGAGGAGTGTGTAGCGGCCGCCGAGTTGCCTTATCGTGTCGAAGAAGGTGAACAGACACTGCAAGAGATAGCGTTCGATGATTTAAAACAGCGTTACCCCCAAGAAGCGTTTCAGTTTTCATTTCAGACGTTGTTGCGTGAATCCGACGTGCGTCAAGACGAAGTACCAGAAACCAGTGTACTATGGATGGCGGGGGATCTTGTCGCCGAACGGGGTACGGCGGAGCAAATTCGATCCGTTCTCAACCGGAACTCGCCGCCGTTTAAACGCCGCCGATCGCTCCTAAATGGGATCCAAAGAGCCAATCGACCGGAGTTCGTGCCGGACCTCGAACGGATTGTGGCCGAAAACGACGACGAATTTACGACCGGCGCCGCAATGAGGGTAATCGGCGCGGTAGCACCGCCCCATGAAATCGTGCGGATCTGGTCGGCCTACCTAATGCATCCAGCCAGCCCCACTCAAAAAAAGAAGGCCATCGACGCTCTGACTGATATTCGTCCCATACCGGTGCGCTTGAAAACGTTGATCGCGGTGCTCACGCGTGCCGACGATGCGGCGAAGCGGGAGTTGTTGTGCTTTACGTACCTCAATAGCAATCAGGTGGATCAGCAGAATGAGATCGTGGACTGGGTCCAATTTCTTCAAGGACTTCTGGATAGCCCAGATTCTGGCGTTCGGCGAGGCGCGTTTCTGGCCTTGGAAAGTGTGATTGGCGAAGAATGGCAGTTTCGGTGGCATCATCGGATTCAGTCCAATTGTCCCGTGGAGCCGCTGTCGGAAGACGAGGTTTACGATTTAGAGAAGATGCGGATGTACACGGCGAAATGGCTGAAGAGGAATATGAAGTAGCGGAGCTCGAAGTTGCAGCAGGTCTGGGCGAGCAGGAGCTCGAAAGCAAAATTGAGTCGTTCGCCGTTGAATTGCACTCACTCTCATAACTCGCCGCTGGCATCCCTCCGGGATGCGGATTTTTAAATGGTGCCGTGTTCCGGTGGCGTCGCTGCGCTCAGCCACCGGCTAATTGCTGGGAACCCTCCGGGTTCCTACGGCGGAGGCGCTTTTGCGGTTAGGAATCGTGAGCGGAACAATTGAGATAGAGAGAGGCAGGTAGATTGGGCGTCATCGTTCCAGGTTGTGAGGGTGGACTGATCGGCCACCGAGAAGGGAGAGTTGCTTCGCACATTGGCGAGGATGATCGAACGGATCGGCTCTTTCGGCGATGGTTTTTAAGACTCCGGGGGAGCCGCCCGGACTACAAAGGGCCACGCTAGATCACGCTCGCCGGATTGCAATGGGCCCACGCGTGACGTATATAGAGGGGAACTCTTCCCCAGTCGAAAAATCCACCATGGAGTCGATGCGATGAATCCGGCGCTCAAGCCTTTGATCAAGCAACGCTACACCACGTCCGATCTGAAGGCGCTCAAGGCGCTGCTGGATGAGAATGGGACGTTGGAATTTGCGCGGTTGAGCAATGGACTTTTTCCGGCGGCGGCGGTGCAGTCGGAGACAGCTTACACGGGGTACGCCAGCATCTGGTTGCGGGACAATATCCACATCGCGAATGTGCACGATCTCGTCGGCAAGACGGAGATCGCAGTCCAGGCGGTGCAAGCGCTGCTGACGTACATGAAGAAGAAGAGTTTCCGATTCGAGCGCATGATTCGCGGGGAGACGAAACCCGATTCCATCATGGACCGGCCGCATGTGCGGTTTGACGGCAAGACGCTCGATGACATCGACCAGACGTGGGCGCACGCGCAGAACGATGCGCTGGGGTACTTTCTCTGGCTGTATTTCAAGCTCGCGCGGCGCGGAGCGATTACGCCCACTTCGGCGGACCTGCAATTTCTCTCGCTCTTTCCGCTTTATTTTGAAGCGATTCGGTATTGGCAGGACGAGGACAGCGGGCATTGGGAAGAAACGCGGAAAGTCTCCGCGTCGAGCATGGGCATCGTCGTGGCGGGATTGCGCCAGATGAAACAGTTCTGGGCGTCAGCCGGGAGTGCGCATTCAAATTCCTTCAACGGCCGCGCGGTGACGGTTCAGTTGCTCGACGAATTGATTAACAAAGGGACGTCCGAGCTGGCGAAGATATTGCCAGCGGAATGCATCCAGAAGGACCCGAAAAAGGCGCGCGCGTACGACGGCGCGCTGTTGTTTTTGATCTATCCGGCCGAAGTGGTGGATGAGTCCACGGCTGATCTGATTCTGGAGCGGGTGTTAAAACATTTGAAAGGCGACTTTGGCGTGCGTCGCTATATCGGCGATTCGTTCTGGTCGCCCAATTACAAGAAGACTTTATCCGAGGACAGCCGCACGGCGGATTTCAGCAGCGATTTGTCGCAGCGCGACGCATTGCTGCCCAAGGGCCAGGAAGCGCAGTGGTGTATTTTCGATCCGATCATTTCGACGATTTATGGGCGCCGGTATGTGGCGACGCGCGATCCGAAGTACCTTGAGTTGCAGGTGACCTATCTGAACCGCAGCCTCGAGCAGATTACGGCGGCGACCGAGTTGCTTCCGGCGTTTCGTTGTCCGGAGTTGTATTACGTCGAGGACGGGAAGTACGTCCCCGGCGACGCCACGCCGTTGCTGTGGACGCAGGCGAATTTGTTGACGGCGATTCATGCGATGGAGCAGAGCGTGGGGTTGTGAATAAATCGGTTTGGGGGAGCATCCCAAGCAATTTTTAATTTTGAGTTTTAATTTTGAATTACTTCGCCGTCGCGTGTCCCCATTTTTATTTGATTTCGCCCCGGCGCTCGTGCGTTAAATTTTGTGTATGGATTATTGCGTGCTTCTTGCGTTTGTCGGGGGTGGTATTGCCAGTCTGATTTTTGGCGGGATTTGGTTTTCTGCGCGATCCAGTACCCGGCAGCTCCGCGATGCGCAGACCGCCACAAGCGGGTTCTTCGATGTGGTGATCATTTTATCGATGGCTGCACTGCCGCAGATGGCGCTCGTTGCAGTTCCGTGGATTTACGTCACCCCGGGTTCAATTCCAGAACAACTGATGGTGCCCGTGGTCATGGCAACCTGCGCGATGACAGTGCTGTGGTTCTAGGCGCTGCTGAAAGTCATCCATACGGTGCCGCGTATGCGCCCGGATTGGCGGCAATTAGGCGTTTTCGCAATACCGTTGCTTGTGTCGCTGACCGTAGTGGTGGGATTGTTGACGGGGCGGTTTCATTAGGAGGTCGGGATTGAAGACGATCCACGCAATGCGGATGGAGACGCGCAACGTCTAGCACCCCTCCAGGGTGCCTCTGTGAGAGGCGAACGATACCGGTGGTGTCGCTGCGCTCAACCACCGGAACCCTTCGGGTTTTGAGACTCCGGGCGAACCGCCCGGACTACAAACGACCGCTTACTTCTCCGTCATCGTCCACACGCCGTCCCAGTCCTTCGCGGGGGGATTTTCGATGAAGTATTGGCAGCGTTCGATGTAATGCTTGGGCACTTTGTCGGCGGGGAAGATGCCGAGGGCTTTGGCGAAGTGCTGAATGCCTTTTTCGAACTCCTGCTTGTTGTAGTGCGCTTTGCCCTTCTCGAAACATTCCAGCACGTTCTGCATGTTGGGGAAGGTTTCGGGCGTGTGGTATTGGAGGATTTCGTAGATGCCCACCGGCTCGTCCTTGCCTTTGACGCGGATGCGGTCGATCTCGCGGTGTTGGTACTTGTCTTTGAGCTTGCGGAACGTGAATTCGGTGATGATCAAGCGCGCGCCGTAGTACTTCGTGACGCCTTCGACGCGTGAGGCCAGATTCACGCCGTCGCCGATGACGGTGTATTCCATGCGCTTGGGAGAGCCGATGTTGCCGGAGACGACGCGGTCGGTGTTGATACCGATGCCGATGTCGATCGGGCGCTTCTTTTCCTCGGCGCGCTTGCGGTTGAATTCCTGCAACTGGCGCAGCATCCCGATGCCGGCGCGCACGGCGCGGTCGGAGTCCTCACCGCTGGTAAAGGGCGTGCCGAAGACGGCCATGATCGCGTCGCCGATGTACTTATCGAGGATGCCGTGGTTGGCGAGGATCTCGTCGACCATCAGCGTGAAGTAATCGTTGAGCATCAGGACGGTGGCTTCGGCGCCGCTCTCTTCGGAGATGGAGGTGAAGCTGCGGATGTCGCTGAAGAGCACGGCGACGTCGAGCGTTTTGCCGCCCAGCGCGTTGGCGCCGCTGTTGAGCAACTGGTCCATGACTTCCTTGGCGACGTAGCGCGACATGGTGCTCTTGACGCGCTTTTCGGTGCTGATGTCTTCGAAAATCAGCATCAGGCCCAGCTTTTCCTGCTTGGTACCGGTGAGCGGCACGATGGTCAGGTTGACGGAGATGACTTCTCCGGTGGGGCTTTTGAATTCCTGATCCATGGTGATGTCGGGTTTGCGGGAGGTCAGCACGCCGTCCATGGGCGCGAGTACCCAGGCGTTGGTATCGCTGAAGAAATCCGTCGCGGTGCTGCCGGCGATGTCGGCTTCCTTTACCTTGAAGAGCTCTTCGAAAGCCTTGTTGCAGCGGACGACGTGGTTGTGCTGATCGAGCGTCAGCACACCGTTGCTCATGCTGCCGAACATGCTTTCGTTGTAGGAGCGCATGTTCTCGACGTTTTCGAAGAGCACGGCGTTTTCAATCGCGATCGAGGCCTGGGAGCAGAACACTTTCAGGCGCGATTCGTCGGATACGGTGAATGGTCCGCCGTTTTTGTTGAGCACCTGAATCACGCCCAGCGTTTCCTGCTTCTTGTTGCGGATGGGCATGCACAGAATCGTGTCGGTTTTGAAGCCGGTCTTGCGATCGAACTCCTTGTTGAAGCGCGGGTCGGCGTAGGCATCGGGAATATTGACCACCTGGCCGGAGGTAAAGACCGAGCCGGCGATGCCGAGGTGATTGGGGAAGCGAATGCTGCTGGTGCTGCCTTGCGCGACCATCGACCAGAGTTCATTGGTGTGCTTGTCGTTGAGGAAAAGCGTGCTGCGCTGGGCGTCGAGAAGTTCCGAGGTGACTTCCATGATCTTCTGCAGCAGCGGCTCGAGGTAGAGCTGCGATGAGATCGCGTCGGTGACTTCCAGCATCAGCTTTTCATTGGTGCGGACGCGGCAGATTTCTTCATAGAGCTGCCCGTTGACCAGCGCGGCGGAAACTTGCGACGTGACGGCCTGCAGCAGCGCCTGGTCTTCGAGATTGAAGTTGCCGGACTTCTTGTTGAGCAACTGGACCACGCCGATGCGGCGGCCGTCGCGGGTTTTGATTGGCGCGCACAGAATGTTGCGCGTGCGGAAACCGGTCTTGAGGTCGACAGCCTTGTTGAAGCGGCTGTCGGCGTAGGCGTCCTGAATGATGATGGCTTCGCCGGTGGTGAAGACGGTGCCGGCGATACCGACGTTGTCGGCGATGCGGATTTCCTCGACCAGATCGCCGCTCATCACTTTCGAGAACAGTTCTCGGCGCTCGGCGTCGTGGAGGAAGAGCGTGCCGCGTTCGGAGAGCGTGACTTCGGTGGTGATGGGGACGATGCGCTGGAGCAGTTCGTTCAAGGAGAGCGTGTCGGAGACCTGGTTGGAGATGTGGATCAGCGCCGAGAGTTTGCCCATGATGCTGGAGATTTCTTCCAGCAGTTCGTTGCGGTCGGCGTTGCTGAGGGTGTTGAGGATTTTTTTGATGTCGGCCTGTTGCAGCCGGTGCCCGATCAGCTGATCGACAATTTCGCGCGACTCTTTATTTTCCATGCGTGAATCCTTTGGCCGTGAACAAAATTTGTGAGGGCAGTGACGCTATCACACGTGCCGGTGTGCGCCAATAATTTCAGGGCTGGGAATAAGATGTGGATGAGAAAAGTGGGGTGGGGGAATGCACAGGCGCATTGAGTTTCAGTGAGGCGCGATGGGTTTGCGGGAGTCGCGGCGGCGGAGGAGGGATTCGGAGAGAAAGGCAACCCCTGCCATGCCGCCTGCTAATGCGAGGAGGTCGAGCGCGAATGGCTTGGGCAGAAATGTTTTGTCAAACTCAGTGATTGCAAGGAACGACGTCGGCCACCCGTAACAGCGGACGTCGTAGTCGGGTTTCTCCGAGGAATCAATGCTGTAGGAATCTGATTTCGAATCGTAGATCAGATCGTAGCTTTCAGGCAGCGTGTTGGCCCAGACGAAGCCTCCTGCCGCAAACATCATCAGCATCGCCGTCAGCAGATGGAATCGGAACCACGGTCGCTTGGAGTTGTCGCTCATGATTTGCGGCTCTCGCGGCGGCGCAGGAGGAACTCCGAGATGGCGGCTACGGCGAACAAGATTGCCAGCCAGATCGCCAAGTCGTAGACGAACGGAAGATGAAAATGAATCCCCTGTGTCCTGGAGGGAAATTCTTCTGAAAACCCGATGGCCTCTTTAAACGGCCAACCATAGGTCGTCGATTGCCAGCCTGTGGCGACTGGTGGCGAGTCGTGATTAGTGCTGAAACTTCCATGATGCCAGCGGGTGCGAAACAGCCTCCATAACAGAAGTCCCACGGTTATCACCAGCAGCACAGCCGTCAGCAGATGGAATCTGAACCATGGGCGCTTGGGCTTCTCGCTCATGGCTTCTGAATTCCGAGCGCTTCTTTATACTTCGCCACCATCGTTTCCAGCGAGAACGTGGACCGCACTCGCTGCCACGCGTTTTCGCCCCACGTGATCAAGCGATCGCGATGGGCAGCGGCGTCGAGAATCGCGGCGGCCAGAGCGTCGACGTCGCCGCGCGGGGTGAGGCGGCCGGTTTCGCCATCGACGATCTGTTCGCTGGCACCGCCGAAGTCGGTGGCGATGACGGGCAGGCCCGCGGCCATGGCTTCCAGTGAGGCGTTGGGGCAGCCGGCGGGCTCGGAGATCATGACGAACAGATCCAACTGCGAGAGGAAGCCGTCGATCGGATCGACTTCGCCGACCCATTCCACGTTCAAATCATAAGCGGCACCTTTCAGGCGTGTGACGTACCGGTGATCGTCGCCATCCACGCCGCCGGCGATTCGCAGCGTGTAGGGTGGCATGCGGTCGTGGACTATTCGCAGCGCGTCGAGGAGTTGCTCCAATTTTTTCTGCGGCGAAAGTCGCGCGACGGTGCCGATGACCAGGCGCTGCGTGGTGGAACGGCGCGGGAATTCCGCGAGCGCGGGGACGCCGTTGGGGATGACCGAGACGGTGATGCCGAAGCGGTGCTCGGCCAGTTGGCGCTCGGCTTCGTATTTGACGATCGCGCCAGCGAGGTTCGCGCCGTACTCCTGCGAGGTCCGATAGGGCAGTGCCGGGCGTGGCGTTTCGAAGTACCGTTGGAGCGACGCGAAATTCATCTCGCCGGGGCTGACGTCAAAGACGGGAATGTCGAACAGCATGTCGGCCAGCAGCACTTTGTACTGCGCGACGAGGTTCCACATCAGAATGGCTTCGGGCGGATCGGCGTCGATGTCGGCGAGCAATTCTTCGAGAGCATCGGCGGGATCTTTTGTGCCGAGCGGCGAGACGACGCGGACGGGGATGCCCTGAGCTTCCAGTGCACGGCGACCCGGTGTTGGATTTTCAGGCTGCTCCTGGATGACCGCGGCGCGGACGCGGGTGCCGGTGGCGTGCATCCCCCCAAGTAAGCGGCGCGCGGAGGACTGCGCGCCGCCGGTGGAGAAATTATTGGTGATCAGCCAAACGCCCTTGCCGCGCACCCGTTGCGGCCGCTCGATGGCGCGGCGAGCGAGCCGGGCGTAGCGCTCGGCCATCTGTTCGCGGCTGAAGTTTTCCTGCGCGGCCTTGCGGCCGTTGATGGACGGACCCCAGAGGCTTTCAATCAGCGCGTTCGCGGCCTCCTCCGTGCTGAATTCGGCGGGCAACAGCCGCACGGCGCGGTTGAGATGCGCGACTTCCGCGGTGCCGCCGACGTCTGTGGCCACCACGTGAATGCCAGCGGCGAGGGCTTCGAGCATGGCCAGACTCAAGCCTTCCCAGGCGCTCACGGAGACGAGGACGTTGCTGGCGGCGAGCAGTTCCGGAACGTTGCGCACGGTGCCCAGGCAGACGACTTCTTTTTCCACCTTGCAGCGCGTGATTTCGGCGCGCAGCAGCCGCTCCGATTCCAGCGCTTCGGGCCGCGCGGAACTGGGTTCTCCCGCGATGAAGAGCCGGATCTTCCGGTTGTCCTGACCGGCGTAACGATCGCGAATATGCGCGATGATCGCGGGCAGACGCTCCAGGCGTTTTTGCGGGCGCGGATTGGCGAGCGCGACCACGACGCCGTCGCTGTCGTGCAAATCCCATTTGTAGCGCAGCGCGTTGCCTGCGTGGCGCAGTTGTGGCGTGCGTTCATGCGGCGCGAAGTCGATGCCGTTCCACACGGTTCGCACCGGCTCTTTGTAACCGGTCTCCCGCACATCCTGTTCGACCCGCCGCGAACAGGCTGCCAGCAGCGAGACATCTTCGCCGTCAAATTGCGCGGGATCGGCCTGCCAGCCGCTGCGCATGTTGTGGACGGTCAGCATCAGCGGCAGCCCCGCCTCGCGGAAAAATTTTAGCGCCATGCCGTCGAGCAGATGCGCGTGAACGAGGTCCGCATGCAGCGACAGCGCGGCGTCCACGGCGGCTATCATCCGGCCGGAGTACCCGCCCGGCGCCGGTGAAACGTCGATCATGTCTTTGGGTGGATCGAAGGCGTCGCGTGTCGGTCGTCCGGTGGTGATGATGCGCGCCATCACGCCGCGCTTCGTCAGCGATGCGGTGAGGTCCAGGACCATGCGCTCCGCGCCGCCGCGCTGGAGACTGGTGATGACTTCGGCGATGCGCAGGCGCGGGTCGTCGTGGACATCGAGATCCGGCCAGCGGACCACGCGGGCGTGCGTGGAATCGAGCAATTTCCAAAGCGTGTCGTTGAATTCGCCGCCGCGCAGTGCCGCCGCGAGTTCTTTCACCAGAGGCTGCTCGAGGTAAATGCTCACCAGACGGGGCCGCGAGGAGGAATTTTCGAAATCGCCGCCGGTGTGGGCGAGGGCGTGATCCCATTCGGGGTGCGCGATTGGGTTGGGCGAGGAAACTGCCGATGCGCGCGCCATACCCAGCGCGCAGAGCGGGCGACCGGTGTTGCTGCCCGGCGGAAAGTCGAGCGCCTCGGACTTCGCCGGCCAGGTTCCGGCGGCGAGCAGCCACACGGCCGTAGTCGCGGCAGATAAGGTTTGCGCCAGATTTCCAACGAGGCAAGACGTGACGGTAAGTCCGGCGCGTTCCAGCGCGCGCACGGATCTTCCGGCTTTGTAGCGGTCAGCGTTGTGCGCCGCGAAAACGATGGCCTGTACGTCAGTACGCGGAGGGGAAGCCACTGGAAGTCTCCCGGCGGCTGGGTGTAGCCACGTAGGTGGAGCGGCTGGGCGGCGGAGGTCGTTGCTGCATCATGGCCAGCGCCGGGAGCAGCGAATCCAACTGCAAATTGCCGGGGCGGTGGCCGGTATAGATGAATTGGCCGCGCGTAGAGGGTTCGACGCGGAATTCTTTGGCCAGCATTCCACCGGGGCCTTCATAGGTATAGGTGACGATGTCGCCAGCATTGTAGCCGTGGGTGTCGAACCAGAAGCCGTCATCCACCAGGCGCGGCCGAACATGGACGAGCGATTGCGGCGTGCGCTGAGCCACCGGGCCGCTGGCCTTCAAGATGGCGTAAATAATCCAGGCCACGATGAACGCGAAGGGAACTCCGAGCAACAATAAGACGAACGGAAAGGCGGACGTTTCGTTGCGTTCCTGCATCGATCGGGCGCGCTCTTGCATGGCGCGCTGCTGCTCCTGCATAGCGCGCTGCTGCTCGAAGTCGGCGGAAGTGTCCTGTGGCGGGGTCGGCGCGTTGAGCGGAGCTTCAACGTCGCGCGTTGCCGGGTTGGTTGGCGGTGGAGCTTCAATCGCCGCAGCTGCACGCGGGCCGGCAACGATGCGGAAACCGTTGTCAGCGTTCCGGCTGCCGGGCGTATTGCGGTAACGCGCGGCCGAGCGGACGCCGTCGGCACTTTTCAGCCAGGAACCTCCGCGCAGGACATTGCGCGGCTTGTCCTGCGTGCCCTGTACGGGGCCGCCCGGACGGTAAGGGCCGTACGTGTCCTGACACCATTCAAAAACATTGCCGCACATGTCGTAGAGACCCCACGCGTTCGCGGCCTTCTTGCCGACCGGGTGAGTGCCGTTGCCGGCATTGTCTTTGAACCAGGCGATGGCGTCGGCGTTTGCGGAATCGTCGCCGGCGTAGTAGCGCGTTGTTGTGCCCGCGCGGCAGGCGTACTCCCATTGGGCCTCCGTGGGTAGTGCGATGGTCCGGTTCGATTTGCGTTCCAGCCAGCGGCAGAAGGCCTGCGCGTCGGCGTAAGTGATGAGGACCACGGGGTGGTCATCGGCCTGGTCGAAGCCGGGATGGCGCCAATTGAAATCCTTGCGCTGCTTCATGGCGGTGCCGTCCCAACCGGAGCCGCCGGACGTGCCAATTTCGGACTCCGTCCGATAGCCCGACTCTTTCACGAAGCAGGAGAACTGCCCGCGCGTCACGGGGAACTTGCCGATGAAAAAATCGTCTTTCACGATCGTATCGAACTGCTCTTCGTCGGGTCCGCGGCCGGTTTCCGATTCCGGTGAGCCCATTTTGAACGATCCGGCGCGCACCTGGATCAATTCCAGCGTGACGCCGTTGCCGAGGTCCAGCGTTTCGGTATCCGCCGACCACGACGCGCGCGTCAGGACCATCGCAGTCAAAATGAGGAGGGTGGACAGCCGCTGCATAAGCGCTCCTGAAACAAGAGGACATT
Source organism: Planctomycetota bacterium (assembly GCA_038227875.1). Taxonomy (GTDB): domain Bacteria; phylum Planctomycetota; class SZUA-567; order H5-PLA8; family H5-PLA8; genus JBBRPR01. The sequence continues at coordinate 24,651 of JBBRPR010000061.1, read as the reverse complement.
GCCCGACACGTGTAATGCTGAAACGAGGGTGATTCTCGCAAGCAGGCACGTTCGTGCCATTACAAAAACGGGCGTTAATTGGACTCGATCGCATCCGGCGCAGGCGGCTCGGCGATGCGCAGTAGACGCCGGATGTCGGCGGGCAAGCTCACCAGCAGCGCGTACGACGAAGCGAAGAACAGGAACCAATCGGCGGCCTGATCGAGATTCCAGAAATTCCGCACGTAACGCGGCAGCCAGAACCCGATGACCATCGCGGCCAGCACGGCGGTGGCGAGCCTGGCCATGCGGCCGCCTTCCTCGCGCCATTTCAGCCATTGCGGTATGGCCAGCAGCAAAAAGACGAAGCGGTAAATGTAGTTAAACTGGATCAGGGCGAAGCTGCCAATGTAGATCGCTGAGCCGATGCGAAGGCCGAGCGTTTTACTGTCGTTCTCATCGGTGGTCGCCGCGCCGCGCCTCATCGCAGTCACCCATGCAGCGAGAACCAACGCGAGGCTCAGGCCGAGCGAAACGGGCGCACACCAGGGCGGAATGACGCCGCCCACAATTCGCATCAATAACACCGGCGCGCCAAAGGACAAGGTGATCGGACGCGGGGCGAGGGGGTACATCTCGCGCAGGTCATCGCGGATGTACCACACGTATCCGAAGAACGCCGCGGTAAGCGCCGCGAGTCCGGCGATGCGGCGCCAGGCGCGTTCACCCAGCGCCAGAACCGATGCAAAGATGGGATGAAACTTCAGCATCGCGCCATAAATGATGAGCGCGTACGACACTGGTCGCCAGCGTCCGCCGCTGCGCAGGAAAAGCCAGATGGAAAGACATAAGAGCGCGAAGATCAGCAGGTCGATGTTGGCTCGCGCCACGCCCATCATGACCGGGGGCGAGCAGAAAATGGCGGCGTAAAACGCCACGTAGTCGCGGCGGACTCTTCCAATCTGCAACAGCAACGCCACGAAGAAAATCAGATTCATCACCATGCCCGCGACAAACGTGTGACTGTCGCGGAGTCCCAGGTGCGCGAACCAGTAACACGCCGGCGCGCAGAAAAAGTTCTCGCGGAGATGCACGTTCTCCAGCGCTTCCCGCGTGATGGGCGGAATATCCGAGAAGGTGCTGAACGCGGGAACTTGCAATTTGTCCCAGAACACGTCGTAGGGCATGAACAGGCTTGAGAGGAAGATCGCCGCAAAATACAGAATCAGGATGCCGATGAGATGGATGCGGCCATCGGGGGAAGATTCGGAAGTGCCAAGGATCGGAGTGGAGACCATTTTAGAAATGTTACCACGGGTGGGTTTGGTCGCAATCGTGGTGCAGGAAAGGTTGAAATAGGATATGGACTACAGTCCATATGTTGGAAATTGAACAGTTCTTAGATTTATTTAGGTCAATGATAGGTATTCCTGTTCTATTTTCTGTAATTTTACAGAAAACATGAATTGTTTTCAGTACTCAGTGTAACCTGCTGAGAGGGGCTTAAATGGCGCCGGGTGCGGAGGTTTTCATGAAAACTCGTCTTCACGGATTTGGTTCGATGGCGCTATGCGCGGCAATACTCGTTGTTACCCACTGCAAATGTAGAGGTGGAGAAACACCGGCTGTGACTCCAAGTCCTGCGCCTGCCGCGGCCGCAGCGGATGCTCCGGCTGCCACGACACCATCCGGTGCGGATTTGCCACACGGCTGGGCGCTGAAAATTTCCGACCGGTTCGGCACAGACGACAAGAGCACCGTCCGCACGATGGAACAACTTCACGCCAAATATTACGAAGCTCAATTTTACAATCGCGAAGCCAACGGACTCGTGAAGCTTCCCAATGTTGTCATCAACAAAGAGCAACAGACATACGTCCACTTCGAAAAAGCAATCGTCTTCGCGGGCGATCATCTCACCATTCAAGGGCGTGGCCAACCCGATGGCTCGATCACGTCCGGCGAGATGGTGAGCATCCATACGTCGCGCAGTTTTTGTGTGGAGGCGCGCTACCGTATTCCCAGCCAGGATAAATCGTGGCCGGCGTTTTGGCTTTACGCCGCTGCGTCAGGAAACGACAGTTCGGAGCTCGATTTCGAGCAGCCGCTCACGCCGAAGCTGACGGTCCACGACGTTACAATGTTCAACCATCCCGGCGCGAAGAACGTGGAGATCGCCGATCCGTTGTTCACGACCAAAGAGATGACGTGGCGCAATCCGGATTTCGACGCGAGCACCGCGCCGCACTATTACACCGTCTGCTACGACGACAGCACCGGCACTGTCACGCGCTACATCGATGGCAAGAAGATTTACTCGGCAGCGTTCAAGTGGGCCGCATCAAAAGGTGGAACCGGTCACGGCGTGGACGCGTGCACGATCATCAATCTCGCCGTCGGCGGCGCATGGCCGGGAAACCTGGCGAATCCGAGCGCCTACAGCGGGGACCTCGATCTGTACTCGATCGAATACTACGAACCGCCTACCGTCGCGGTGGCGGGGCCGACGCCCTATCCCGGACCCAAGGACGAAGCCGCCTGGCCCGGCAAGGGTGTGATTCGCGTGTTCCCAGCGTGGATGGTGGACAACCGCAAATCGTTCTGGAGCCGCCGCGAGGCCGATCAGGGCAGCGTGGTTTTCGTCGGCGATTCCAATACGGGCGGCTGGAAGGCCGAGCAGATGGCGCAGCAGTTTCCGAAACTGAAAGTTGCCAACCGCGGCATCGGCGGCGACGTGAGCCGCGGCGTGCTCTTCCGTTTTCAGGAAGACGTACTCGATCTGCATCCGAAGGCGGTGGTGCTCAATATTGGCAGCAATGACCTGACCGCCTACGGCGAGCCTGCCGACGCGATCGCGAACATCACCGCGATTATCGAGATGGCGCACAAGCAGGATCCCGCGCTGCCGGTGATTGTGTGCACGATCGCGCCGAGCGACAAAGCCGACGCGCCCGTCAAGCCGGGCAAGCGTGAAGAATTGAACGACCGCATCCGCAAGCTGGGCACGACGATGGAGCACGTTGAAGTGCTCGACCTGTTCCCGCTGCTGGCCGGGCCGGACGGCAAGCCGGTGCCGGAGTACTTCGCCGCCGACAAACTGCATCTGGCGGCGCCGGGGTATGTGAAGTGGGGGGATGCGTTGAAGCCGATTTTGGGGAAGTTGAAGATTGAGTGAGCGGCGGACTCAAATCCATCCGATGAAATTTGCTAATGCAACTAAAGCGATGAAGAACGTAAGCACCAAGATGCCGATGCCAGCCCAGTAAATAACAGGACGTGCGGTGGGATACTCTTTCCCGCATGCTGGACAACTCTTGCGAACCCACCAAACACGTCCTTTGCAGGAGCGGCATCCACCTCTCATTGTAAAAAAAAGTAACAACGTTATGAATCATACTGTGGTCCTCGATATCGCTTTTGACACCGTATCTGCGGCTAGAAATCTTCTCGCGTAGGAGCGGAAAGATTCTCTTCCTTAAACCAGGGCGGCGATTCCCTCGGAGCCCGCCACATGCCGTCTGTGTAGCTGCGTATGACCAGGCAGCCTTTGTTGTTACCCAAAATCTTGAACAGTGCGGTGTGAAATGACGCGCCATCGCTGGCAAGAATCAGATTAGATGCACTTTTTCCCAGCGCGTCGAAGGCGTGTTGATTGAACCAGGTCTTGCTTGAATCTTCAGACATCATCACCACGGCGTTTGGGCGCTGAAACCTGTCATCGGCGAAGATTGAAGCCGATGGAATTTTTGTTTTTCCCACGACAAGCCGGCCGCTGTACATGGCGGGCTGACAGAGCTGAAGAATTCCGTCGCGCTGAATGTCGGCGAAGGATTCTCGCACGCCGAGAGGCGTTGGTGCGCTCCACGTTTTGCCGAGATCCGTACTGATCAAAACGTAACGTTGATACGCCATATCCAAGGCTGATTTCGGTTTGGGCGGAATCGTTAGAGTCTTCGCGACGAGTAAAAGGGAATTCGCGTCCCGCGTCAGGACTTCTGGCTCAAGATTTAAAAACGTTGCGTCCGAATCAGCCAGGTCAAAGGGTACAGGCGTTGATGTCCACGAGGCGCCTCCGTCTCCAGTTGTGCAGTGAACGAGCTCCTTGACGTTATTCGGATCGATCAGCACGAAACCAGCGGTGTTGGTGTCCAACGCCCAACTGGCGGGAGATTCCGAAGCGGCCCCTTTCCAACCGCACGGCAGTGGTTTGGGACAGGCGGTGGAACTTCCAAAGGCAACCTCGAGCGACTTTCGCGAGCCTGATTTATTGACGGCGAAGGCCCACGTTCCACCCGGGACATGAATGAGAGAGGTGGAGAGTGAATAGCCTGATCCGACAGGTGCGGACCAGATGGTCGTGGGGTTGCTAAAGGCACCGGAAACAATTGAGCGCCAATCAATCCGGCGCCCTGTTGGTGATTGATTGAACAGCAGATTGAATGGCGCACCCTCCACCAGCATGCACGAGCAAAGGTTGTCATCGTTGATGACCACCGAGCCACTCATGTAGCCTTCAACAGATGGCCCGGTCGCCCAGGTTTCTCCCGCGTCGGATGATTCCATAAGGGAGATCGTACGCGGCTCCAACGACTTGGTTGCATCCCCTGTCAAAAGCGCGATATGACCGTGTGATGCGGTGATCGCGACGGGGTCGGTCATCGCATTGATGAATCGCGGTGTCTGCCAACGCGGTGCAACGTTTTGATTTTGGGTTCCCGCCGGCGCGGTGCTCGAATTCGACGTCGATGAAGCGAAATCACCCGGTTTGTTCAATTTCTTGCGTTCTTCGGAAGGAGATTCCACGATGACGAGTGATGTAGATTGGGAAAACCAGATCACGCCGCCGACCAGTACGAGGAGGGCACCTGCAATGACAATCGGACGCGACAGTTTTGAAAGCGCGCGTGGGTGCGCGGTTTGATTCCTTCTGGCGCCTTTAATCGTAGGATCAGCGGTTTCAGTCGGAGTGATCAAAGCAGGCTCTCCCGTAGAAACAGAGTTGGGACCTTGCGCAGATCGACTCGCGCTAACTGCCGTTCGTGCCCACTTTTTGAATTCTGTCGGAGATAATTCTGTCGCGGATGCTTTGGCGGAGCCGAAGACGGCGTCCAGAAGCGTTCCAACCAGCGCAACGCTCGCCAGTCCGAGGCCCCGTCGTTCCAACCGCTCGCGCAGCTGTTCCCGTCCCCGGCTCAGGCGCTGCCTGCAGGCGTCGTTGGTTGTTCCCGTTTCTCGAGCGATGTCGGCAACAGGCAGTCCCTCGAGGTGATAGAGTGCCAATGGCGTCGCCATTTCTTCGCCAAGAAGAGCCAGTTCTTCGCGCAACACCGCGATTGATTCCGATCGTTCTGCATGATCCATCGCCATTTCCGGCTCCTTTCGTTCATGGACTGCGGCGACTGCCATTTCCCGGCGCTTGCGGCCGGCATTCTGGCGAAGGATGTCTATGGCGGCACTGTGCGCATAGCCACAAAGTCGTGCTTTGAACGATCGTCCTACCCAGTCGGCGGCGGGCTCGCGTGCAATGCGGATCATCGCCGCCTGTACGGCATCGCGGGCGTCCTCTTTATTTGCGAGAACTGAGAACGCAATTCCGGCGCACATTGAAGCATGGCGTTCTAACAATGTTTCAAGTGCGTCCCTATCACCGCTGGCCGCAGCGCCCGTCAGCGCTTCGTCATCGAGAACCGCGAAATTCGTCATGGAAATTGTTTCCCGTTAGCCCGGGTCGATCGGCGTGTCAGAAGGACTCCGCCGACCCAACTGCATCGACCTCATGCGTAATCCGAAGCCGAGGTGGAGACGTGACAAAGAATTTACGAGAAATTGGTCGATTTGCTGCGGTTAATCAATACGCGCAAGGTGCTTTCCGAAATCCGGCCATCTCGGATATTCCAACTGATACGAGGGGTCATGTTTGTGACGCTGTAGTGCTTCATTCTGTTTGCGCCACGCGTCAGCGACCGCGGGATGAGCGTCAAAATAGACCCGGCCTGCCTTCTGGCAGTCTTCAGCCAGGCCCGCAGGATCGTGCAGGATTTCGCCGTAGGTGAAGATGAAGAAATGCTTCGCGCCTTTGGTTTCAAATTGCGCTTTCAATCTGGAAGCCACAAACCAGTTGATGTCGATGTTGATTTGGGAATTCGCGTCGAGAACCCGGATCATTTCACCGTTGTTTTTGCGCGTGATCAGGCGGTTGTAGATCTGCTCCGTCGCGTCGTTCTCAGATAGCACAACGGTCAGGTCGATGTCCGACTCCGGACGTTCAACGTGGTTTCTAACGCTCCCTTGGAGCACAATTCCGCAGAGCGAATCCACAGCGCGGATTTCCGCGACGAGTGACGGCAATAGTTTTCGTTGTCGACTCTGGATTGACATCGTAACTGCTCCGTGGCCCGCATCGGTGCGCAAATTCGCGATTGTCCTGCACCTCCCCGAGCTTATGCTTTCAGCACACTTCCTCAAGGAAACGACGCAATGTCTGAGCTTCGCATTGGACTTGGTTATTGACTATGTCAAAACCAAAGAGGCCACACGCGAATCCCGGTGACGTGTTTGCAGTTCGACAAAAGGATGGACGTTATGGAGCAGTTCGCGCGCTAAGAACGATTGACAAGTCGACACTCATCTATACTTCGCAATACCTTGAACCGATCCTGCCTTCACTCGACGACCCATTGCTTCGGCTAGTCCAGCACCAAAATCGGTTTTTCTATAAGAACGCACCCGCGATCGTATGGATTAGAGGCCACCCTCCAGCGAATATTGCGTTCTTGGGCAATATCCCCCTTACGAACTCCGAGATAGGAATTGAATGCAATAGCTTTGGAGGCAATTGGGCTGAAAAGTGTGGGAATGAGGCATTTTTGGAATGGCGATGGCTTTATGACCGTCCGGCATTTGAAGCTGAGGTTGAAAAACAGGAGAAAGAGTTCGCGCGACGCAGGCGCCTTCCGCAAAAGCCCAAAATGATGATGGAGGTGGAGGCTTTCTGGAGGGTAATAAGGCTATTCGATTGGCGACAACAAGGGAACGACGAAAAGGTTTTGGAGCCGGCAGTCATCGCTCTTTCGAAATTGCCTGTCTGTCAGATTAAAATGTTCGCGGAGCGATTGGCGTTTTTGCTGTATCAAATTGACACGAAGGCACACGCAAAATGTATCGGGAAATACGCGTATGACGAAAAGAAGGATTATGTTTCATCCGATGGATTTCTTTACGCAAGGTGTGCGGTAGTTGCGAATGGTCAACGGTTCTATGAAGCAGCGATAAACGATCCTGAGAAGATGCCAAAGGATATCGAGTTTGAAGCGCTTCTCTATCTCGCACCAAGAGCATATGAGCGAAAAACTGGGAACGAGTACGACTTTTTGACCGGTTGCGATTTTGAGTCGTTTTCAAACAGCGAAGGTTGGAAGTAAGTCGATAGATCAATGATGCGTGGGGACTTGGCCTCAGCAATTCGCGATTGTCCTGCACCTCCCCGAGCTTATGCTTTCAGCACACTTCCTCAAGGAGACGACGCATGTCTGAGCTTCGCATTGGTATCATTGGCACCGGGAAAAATTACAAGAGCCCTTCCGCTCAGGGTTACGGCATGGCTTACCAGCATGGCTTCGCGTTTGAAGCGCTACCTGCGGGCGATGTCAAAATGGTGGCTTGCGCGGACATCGTCAAAGACAATGCCGATGCGTACGCGGAGAAATTCAAGATTCCCGCGACCGGCATCTACACCGATTACAACGAGATGCTCGCCAAGGAGAAACTGGACCTCGTCAGCATCTGCACCTGGCCGGCGCTGCATGCTAAAATGGTGATCGAAACGGCGAATGCAAAGCCGAAAGGCATCTTCTGCGAGAAGCCGATGGCCTACACCTGGGGCGACGCGAAGGCCATGCATGCCCGCTGCGTCGAGAACAACGTCAAGCTCGCCTTCAATCATCAGCGCCGTTACGGCAAGCCGTTTCGCATGGCGCGCGCGTTGATCGACAGCGGCGCGATCGGCAAGCTGCAGTGCGTTCAGTCGGGCGTCGGTAATCTCTACGACTACGGCAGCCACAATTTCGACCTCTGTAATTTCCTCAATGGCGAACAGCGCTCCAAGTGGGTGCTGGCGCAGATCGACTACCGCGACACGACGCTCGTCTTCGGCACCCACAATGAAAATCAGGCGCTGGTTCAGTGGGAGTACGAGAACGGCGTGTACGGCATGATCGCCACCGGACCCGGCGGCCGCCTGATCGGCGCGCACCATCGCGCGGTCGGCACCGAGGGCATTATCGAAATCGGTTCCAGCGATCCGGTCTCCAAAGACAAGCATTTGCGCATCCGCAAATTTGGCAGCAAGGACTGGGAGTACCTCGATACCGACGGCGAACACTGCCACGGTCCGAATTACATCGAGCGTGCCGTGGTCGACGTGGTGAACAGCCTTCGGACGGGAACCGACAGCGAGATTTGCAGCACCAACGCGCTGAAGGGGACGGAGCTGATTTTCGCCGCGTGGCATTCCAGCCGCATCCACGGCCGAGTCGACCTGCCGCTGACGGCCAACGACAACGCGCTAGTCTCGATGGTGGAAAACGGCGTGATTCATCCTACCGTGAAGCCGAAGTAGAAATCGATTGAGGGAGGATGGGGACAATTGTCCCCATGTTGGCTTTTGACCATCTGGCAAATTTGCCAGATGGTTACTTATATTCCTGGCAGAGATGACGGGTATGTTCGATTCCGCCGCAAAGAATCCATCACCGGAAGAAATCGTGGGAAAGCTAAGCCGCCTCCTCGACGACGAGCGTACGGGACAATACGTGTTTTTTCTTCCGGTCCGGGCGGGCGTTCAAATTGGGATGTCGCACCCGGACTACATCATTCCCACGATCGTTTGCGTCTGTCGCCAGGTGCTCCAGCGACTGCTGGACGGTGAGTCGCGCGAGCGCGTCCACACCTATCTGCGGCAAACCATCGGATTTGATGAGCGTTATGCGAACATGGCCATTGGTCAGACGACGGATTGCGCGATGGTCACGGCGAAAATCCTGAAGGGTGAGCTAACGTGCGAACAGGCGGTGGCCCAATTGCTGACCGCGAAGAACGCCGATCGGCAAGCGGTTGAAGCGATGCTGACGATGGTGAGCGAGACGGTTATGCAGAGCAACGGAAAGTACACCCTAGAACTGTTGAGCCGTATGCCGCTCGCGATTTCTCCGTTGTCGGGGATGTATTGGATTCTCAAGCCCGTGGCTCTGATCGTCTGGTTTGCACTTTGGTATGGGTATGGATTTCGATGGTGGGCGGGCCTGTTGTGTGCGATTGGATTTTATATGGTTAGCTTTGTGGGCATGGCGTACCTGGACGTGAAATTGGAAAAGTAAGTCAGACGCACCGCACGCCTTATTTAACCGCACAGAATAGCCCACGACGCCATTTTTCCGCCGTCGAGTATATGGCTGCGGGTTAACCATGAGTACAGTGGACTCCGCAATGACACCGCCCAAACTTAAGGAGATGAACGTGGCGAAGCTCGGCTTCATTCTGGCTTGTATCCTGATGGTTCAATCCACCTTCGCTGCCGACGTGAAAGTTACGGGTATCCAAGCCGTTTATCGCAACGGCCAGACCTTCGTCACCTGGAAAGACGCCGCCGAAGGTGAGGAGGGCGCGAAGCTGCGGTACTCGCTCTATCGCTCGGCGACGCCGATTACGCAGGCGAATCTGGCACAGGCGGAGTGCTGCTATAACGGCGTGCTGAACAACTCGGCCAAGCTGTTTGGCTTGGCGTTTTATCCCAAAGACCGCGTCGATCCGCAGAAACCGTACGCCATCGTTGAGGAGGGTGGACACGCGCTGCCACCGTGGAGTGGGTTGGCGGTACACACGGTCGTGAAGGACGGCGAGGCCTACTACGCCGTCGTCGCCACTGATGAAAAGTATGCGCCGCTGAGCGCCGTCGTTCCCGGCGAGAGCGCAACGACCGCGGCCGTTGCGGAAAAGGTCGCGCCGATTCAGCCCATCAAACTTTACGACTCAAAATCGCGCGGTGTGTATTCGCCGCAGACCTGCCTGTCGGGAAAGCAAGGTCTGCCACTGGCCGTTACGCTGCATGCCAGCCAGGGGCAGGGCGGGGGGGCTGGCGAATACGGCGACTACTACCTCTACTTCGCCACAGCCGAGATGGGCTGGCGCGATGGGCTGCCCGGCGTTTTTTCCGTGAAGGAAAATCACGACCCCAAAGACAACGTGCTGGTGCTCGAAAATCGCGATTGCATTGAAAATCCCAATGGCAAACAGGCGATGGAAACGTACTGGTTCGGCTACTACTGCGTGCCGCAAGGAGCAACACACAAGGAGGCGCGCGCGTATCCGTTCACGGAGAAGCGGCTTGAATTCATTGTCGATTGGGTGATCAAGAAATACGCGGTCGATCCCTTGCGTGTGAATTGTTCCGGCGGTTCGATGGGCGCCTGGGGTTCGACCAGTTTTGGATTCCGACGGCCGCAGTTCTTCGCGGCGGTCTACCCGAATCGTCCACGCACGATTCAGCGCGGGCTGCCGGCTCTGGTTCAGGCTCCCGGCAAGGATCAGAAGGTACTCATGGCCGATGGCCAGACGGATTACTACGAGCGTATGAATTCAGTCAAATTCGCCACGGAAACATTTACGGACCTGCCGTTTTACGGCTGGTGTTGCGGCCGCAACGATGGATTCGCGACGTGGAAGGAGCAGATCGAGATGGTCAAGGCGATGACCCGGTCGCATCACGGTTTCGCCTTTGCATGGAATAACGGCGACCACAGCACCGGCACCGAGCCGATGAGCCAGGTGCAGAAGTTTTATCCCGCGGCGCTCTTCGCCAAAAATGTCAGCTACCCGGCGTTCGGAAACAGCTCGATCGACAACAACCTCGGCAACGGCGATCCCAAGGACGGCGACTTGATCGGCGGCATCAACCTCGGCTTTCACTGGAGCGAGATCGCCGACGAAGAATCCAAGTGGTCCGTCAAGATCAGCAACGAACTGGCGAAAGATGAGATGACCGTTGACGTGACGCCGCGCCGTTGCCAGAAATTCAAGGCCGCTGCCGGCGAGACGCTGAAATGGAGCAGTTCCGGCGGCGCGAACGGCACGGTCAAAGCCGACGAGCACGGTCTGGTCACTGTCGAGAAGGTCGCGCTTAAAGCGGGCGAACCGGTGACGCTGACGATCTCGCGCTGAACTATTTCAGCATCGCCTCATACGCCTTCGAGCACTCGTCCAAACAAGCCTTCTCGTCCGGGTTTGCCGGAGAAGCGTATTTGACGATGAAATCGTGAAGCAGAATTTTGCCCTGGCCCTTCAACATTGGATGCGCCGCGGAACACAGCGCGATGTGCGCGGTGGCGTTCACGTCCGAATTTTTGTTCAGGCGCAGGACGGCGCGGAACTGCGTAATTCCTTCGGTGAGCAACGCATTGCCTTTGTCGAGCTCGCGTTGAAGTTCTTCCAGTTCATGTTGCGCCTTCAGCATGGGCGGGTAGGTGGGATCGAAAACGGTATAATCCGAGGCACCGGGGCTTGAGGCGCTGACGTGTCCGTTTCGAGTGGAGGTGGTCGCGTTGGCATTCTTGGCGACTGAAACTTTCTTGTAGGCCTTTTCCGTGGCCGCCTGTAACGCGGCTTTTTTGGGCTCGATCTGCGGTTCCAGCTTGGCGCGGGACTCCAACGCAAGCTTGTAACAAGCCGCACCGTATGCGCGGCGCACGTCAATGGAGTCCTTGGCCTGCAGCGAACTGCGATACATCTGAAACGCGGCGGCCGTGTCCCCCTTCTGGATCAATTCGCCGGCCATGGCGATCACTTTGTCGCTGGCCAGTTCTTCGGCGCGGCCGAGGCCGCAGACCGTGATCGTTGCCAAAAGTATTGCTATGGATAATCGCATCGCTCGCCCTCACGCCTAAAAACCTTGTACACCACGGCGGAAGTGAATGACGCCGGAGAGAAATTATGTGTGCCAATGTGTGTTGTTAAATGCGGGAGATGTGGCGCGCCGGATTTATCGTCACGAGTCGTACACTTTGTGTTCCGACCAATTTCCGCCGGCATCTGAAATCAGAATTTTTGTCGACGACGGCATTTCCAACTGCTGGAGTCCTTGTCGGGCAACGACGAGAAATCGTGCGGGATCCGTTGTTTCGTAGGTGATATCGACGAAACCTAATCCAGTTCCGCTGCCGATCCAACTCAACCAGGAAGTGTCCGGATTCTCCCCCTCGAATAAAATGTGATCGAATTCATCTTCGAACGAAAGTCGATCCGGATACTTCTCCGGCCAGTCCTTAGCGAGAAAATGAATCTCGACCATGTATTTGCCGGTTTGGGCGAACCAGCTTCGATTTCTTCGAATCAATTCCTCTTCAGCGGACGCCTCGCGCAGGTTGCGCTGGCGGTTCAGGTGCCAATGTAAAATAATGGCTGCAATTGAAAACAAGGCGGCCAAGCCCATACGTTCCTTTCAATATCGACAGGCTGATAGCAACGTATAAAATTCTAACCTGCTTACTCTAAAATCTTTCCTCAAAATTCCTGCCAGATTTGTTCACAACGCCCCCGCCCGCGTCGCCTGATATCAGGAGGTCTTGAACATGCCTGCGCTGGAGCTACCCTCGTTAGTCATGGAATCCATAGACGTTGGAACACTTTCGGATGCCGAACTGGCGTCGCGGTACTTCCAGCGCGGCGACCACGCTGCGGTGGAGGCCCTGTTTCTGCGCCACGCGCATCTCGCCTACCGCGTCGCGCTGGCTGAAATCGGGAACACCGCGGACGCGGAGGACGCTGTCCAAGCCTCATTCATGCAGTTTCTTGTCGATAAGAACAAAGACATTCAAAACGTTCGCGGGTGGATCATGAAAACCGTCGTGCATGAAGGCCGGGACAAATTGAAAGCGGAAGCGCGCCGTCGCAAACGGCAGGACGCCTCGGGGATTGATCCCGCGTCGACGTACGCGCCGGACGATCAGAAAACCGAAACGATTTCCGCAGCAGTGAACGCGGTCAAAGCGCTGCCGAAAGACTACCGGCTGCCGGTCTGGCTTCATCACCTCGAAGGAATTCCCTTCAAGGAGATCGGGCACGCATTGTCACTTCCGGATGACACTGTACGCAAGCGCGCCAGCCTGGGTATCGATCAGGTGCGCCAGACGCTGGCGGCAGCGGGTTTTACGGCTGTTGTCGTCCCTGAACTGCTGGCTTCGGCCAGTTTGCCTGCTGCTCCGATCGCGTTGACTGCGTCGTTCAAAACGATGATTACCGGCGCTGGCGCGAAAGGCGCGGTTGCCGCGACAACTGCCGCGATGTCGATGAAAGTTGCCATCACAGCTGCGGTTTTACTGATCGCGGCCGGAATTGTTACGATCGCAGTGCTGCACGGCGGAAATCGAATCGTGGAGACACGGGCCGATGGCGACTTGCCCGTCGTGTCGGCTCCGGTCCCCACGCCTGTCGCGCCGGTAACGGCGAAAGATGCTGGCGACCGCATTTGGCTGAATGTACTTTCGGCTTCGTGCCGGGATGCGGCGAATCGAAAAGCGGACAGCGTTACGCTCGTTTCTGTGTCTGCGGATGCAAAATTAATTGAAACCGCTTACTACGACGGTGCCGCAACCAAGCCGCTAATCCGTCATCCCGCCGATGTACCGCTCGGCATCATCACGCCAAAGGATCGAAAATTGGCCGATGATCTCCCATACGGAAAACTGACCGCTCCAGCGACCGGCCGCCCGGTGCTCGTGCTGCTCGAAAGCCTCGTCAACGGTGACGACCGCGCCGGTGGACCGGTCACGTTGTCGCGGCAGGGGAACACGTTCCATTTGGTCGTGGAGGAGTGGCGCAGCCCCAACGGCATCTTTAATCACAACGTTCCCGTAAATCGCTGTCACGTGCTTGAGCTGGGGACGCTGGCAGCCGGCGCATACGAATTGCAGCTCGAACGCCGCGTGTTTAATGAACGCGGACAACTTCATGCCCGTTACCAATGGGATTCGGTGACTTCTGCTTCGGTGGCATTCAACGTTGCCGAAGGAGCCACTGAACCGGTGGAGTCTGTGCTGGAATGGAAGTCCGCCGCGCTTCCCGCTGAAGCCAAAGACACGCGCCGCCAACTGCCGGCCAGGTTGGCGTATCCGGTTTATCCCGGCTTCGGGAACAACCCATTTCCGAAAGTGGGTCTGTCAGTCGGTGCCTTCGACTTCAGTGCCTGGGCGAAGACGACATTCTGGGAATTAAAGAATTTGCCCGTGCTGGGGCCGGCGAAAAAAGGGCAGCCCGTCTATGCATCAATTGTGGGTCCTCGAGTCAATTCCGATGAATACATGACCCTGCGAGAGGTGCGCTGGAGTGGCACTCACGCCACGCTCGTCGTGGAATTGTGGCGTGACACGGGCGAACGCATCAAGAACATTCCCTTTTTTCCGACTCTCCTGGTACCGCTTGATCTGCGAGACGAAACAAATGATGAGGCTGGCGAGATCACCGTCAGCGTCGAATGGGTGGCGTTGCGTGCGAAGGTTCCCAACGGCACTTATGCGCGTGAAAGCAACTTCAACGGCACACGACAAAAAATCACTCTGAATCTGAGGACAGGTGAAATGATTGAGGACGAAGGCAGGAACGCGACGGACATGGCCATTTACGAGGCTTTCATGGCCTTCGTTTCCAAGTCGCAAATGTCCAGTAACGATGACGATTATAAACGCCTGGTCGGACGTGGCGTAGCAGCTCTCCCCGAACTAAAGAGAATCGCGGTCGATAAATCCATCAAAATGCACCAGATCGCCTTTACCATTATCGGTGATATCGGCGACCGATCCGCGATTCCATTCTTGATGAAAAATATTGATGCCACTGGCGAGTGGAACCAGACGCATGTCGTGTGGGGACTCAATGCACTTCTAAACCTGGGGTCGTTTCAGGAAAACGACACCGCGGAGAAGAAATCGGAGATCGTTTCCAAATATAAAGACTGGTATCGGAAGGCCGAGGCCGAATTTCAAGGCCCGGTCGTTCCCAAATCTCCGGCGGGTGATTTCTGAAAATGATGGCGGCCGAATGACGCACGAATTCTGGCACACACAATTTAATTCCGCATCGCAGGTAAAAGTAACGCGAAGGACATTGCCGTTGCAGCCCCTCTATATTGTAGATACTGTCTGCTGAGACGTACCTGCATGAGGGGGAGGCTTTGTGTCCATGAGGCGCATCACGTCAGTAAAATCCGCGTTGCTGGCCGCCGTATTTTTCGCTGGAATCGGGATGGTGTCCGCCGAGGACGAACCCGGCGCGGCGACTTCCAAAATTCCTGCCTCCACCCTTTCCACCTTTCACTGTCTGAGTCTCTACTGGTCGCCTGAAAAAGGCGAAGCCGGCAAGAAGGTGCTCGTGAAGTTTCGCGAAGCCGGGCAGAAAGCCTGGCGCGAGGGTTTGGCGATGCGCTATAACCCCGTCAAAGCGCCGGACTGCAAGGGCGACTACCGCGGCAGCATCGTCAATCTGAAACCGGGCGCGTCCTACGACATCGCCCTCACGCTGGAAGGCACCGAGATTCGCACGTCGCTCAAGGCCAGCACGTGGAGCGAGAAGTTTCCGGAAGCATCGGTCGTGAAGGGTCAAAACGGCAATACCACGTTGACCATTAACAAATCCGGCAAGCCCGATGGCTATATCGTCTACGATGGCACCGGCTGCGTGATCGATTGTGAAAACAAGGCCGATCTCGGCATCTCCGTCGACGCCAGTTACGTGATCCTGCGCGGCTACACGATCAAGAACGTAAAGCAGCACGGCATCCGCCTGATGAGCGGTCACCACATCGTCATCGAAAACTGCGACATCAGTAAATGGGGCAGTGAGGAAGAAAAAGGATACGGCTTCGATTGCCAGGGCGGGGTCTACAGCAACAAAAAAGACCTCCATGCGGTGGTGATCCAGCGCTGCAAGATTCACCACCCAACTTGGAATACCAACAGTTGGGCGGAGGATCACAACAAGAACCGCCATCCGGCCGGTCCGCAGACGATCGTCTTCTGGGAGTCTGAAGGCAACCACGTCTTTCGCTACAACGAATGCTGGTCCGACGACCAGCACTACTTCAACGACGTGATGGGCGCCGGAGAAAACGCGAGCTACCGCGGCTTCCCGGGCGCCGACAGCGACATTTATGGCAACTACATCGCCAACTGCTGGGACGATGGCATCGAAGCCGAAGGCGGTGGCCAGAACGTCCGCATCTGGAACAACTACATCGAAAACACCATGATGATGATCGCCGACGCGGCGGTCTCCATCGGCCCGCTGTACGTCTGGCGCAATGTCACGGGTCGATCCTATAGCAAACCGGGCAGTCTGTGGGACATGACGCACGGCAACTTCATGAAGATGGGCTTTGCCGTGGGCGAACAGTGGATGACCGGGCACATGTACATCTTCAACAACACCGCTTTTCAGCCGAAAGACGAAGGCTGCAACGGTCTCGGCGGTGATTCCCGGGTGATCAAGCACTGCGTCACGCGGAACAATATTTTCCAGGCCCGACCGGGCGACACCCATTCCATCTCGACGGAAAAGAAGAGCAGCGTGGACAACGAGTACGATTTCGATCTGCTTTCCGGTCGCTATCCCCCGGAGCAGGAAAAGCACGGCATTAAAGGCACGCCCGTTTACGCGTCGAACGCCGCATTTTCATTCGACACCAAGACCGGCAATTTTCATCTGGCCCCTGACAGTCCGGGTGTCAAAAAAGGCGAAGCGATCCCCAATTTCTGCGACACTACCAGCGCGCCGGACATTGGCGCCCACGAAACCGGCGCGCCGCCGATGGTCTTTGGGTTGAAGGCGGAGTTCATTCCGCCGGTCAAGTAGGCGAGCCACCCGAACACGGCGCGCAAATCGACACCCGCTCGTGCCATTCGTGTTCGATCCCGCGCATCAATAAGGCGCAATCGAAAGTTACTGACCCTTTAGGAAAGCGAGCGGCGTCGTCGAAGAAATTCGATTTTACCTCCTCCACCTCCAGCGACTCGACTTTCCAATTCTGGCTGCGCAACTCCAGGCCATCGTACTTCCGCGCCTTCGTTCCCGGAGAATAACCAACGGACCCGCCTTCGAAAAACGCAGACGCCGAAGCCAGTGAATCGAAAATGGAACTCCTCGGGAATTCCTTCGATAGACGTGCATTCAGTGAAATGTGAACCTGGTCATCGCCGCTGTCGATGCGCAGTTTATAACGACCATCACTTTCGTGGACATTAAACGTTGCCAGCGAGTGTACCCCGGGAAAAACACGTCCCCCGGCCAGCGCGTTCATTCGCGACGACGTATCTCGCCGCAAAATATAAACGCCCTGCCGCGTTTCGCCGTCAGCATCCCATTCCACCGCGATACGGTGGGCCGCGTTCTCGGATGACATTCCCACAAACGCAGGGAGATTTTTCGGCCGGATATCCTTGAGCCGGATCAGACAGATTCCAGCCATGCCCAACTTGCCAACCAGCTTGGGCCGAAATGGTGGAGGGAGCACCGTCGCAAGTAATGCAGGATCGACTCGGAAGTTGACGAGAATTCGACGATCGATCACGCCTCGTATCACGGGAATGCGCATCGTTGATCACCCCATTTTGCTTCGCACAAACTCCACGCACCCCGGCACCTGCTTCTCGCTCAATCCATGCAGCACCAGCGCGCCGGTGAACTTCACCCGCTTCAGTTCGGCGAGATAAAATGCGTAGTCGAGCAGCCCTTCGCCAGCGGCGCGGTGGCCGGCTTCGCCGTCGTGGTCCAGGTCCTTGGCATGCGCGAGCGCAATGTCGTTGCCCAGCAGCGCGAACGCTTCGGATAGAATCTCGCGCATCTTTGGCAATTCGCCGACGTGAAAAATGTTCGCGCCGTCCATCACGACCTTCAGCGCTGGTGAACCGACTTCGTCCAGCATCCGCCGCGCGCGCTGCGCCGAGTCGATCACGTTCGACACTTCTGGCTCGAAGGCCATGGTGACGCCGTGCTCTTCGCCGATCTTCGCGGCCTGCTTCATCGTCGGCAGCAGGTCGTTCCACGCGGCCATCGATCCGTTCTCCGGATGCGGGTGCCACATGCTTTCCGTGTTTCGCGTGCCGCTGCAGAGGGAGATCACCGACGTCCCGAGGAAGCGGCAGTGTGCCGCGATCGCGCGCAGCGATTCCAGCCCGCGTGCGCGGTGGAGCGGATCCGGGTGGCACATGTTGAACGTGCCGGAGACCGCCGACATCGTCATGCCTCGGGCGCTCAGCAACTGTGCCGCGAGCCGGCAGCGTTCTTCGGAGATGTTGCTTGCGTCATGGGCAATTCCAGCGCTGCTGAGATCGAATTGCAGACAATGAATGCCCTGCGCCACGACTGCATCCAGCGATTCGGCCAGAGTCGAACGCCGAAAGACAGTTTCGAAGATTCCATGCCGCATCGCGTGTCTCCCCATCTCGCCGTCGTTTGGCGCGCAGTATACTGCACGTCTGCACTGTTACACGCCCGTTACACCGCCTGCCCATGCGCCATTGTACTATGCATAACGACCCATCAGGAGGCCACGCGATGCCAGTGTCAAAAAAATTGTGGACTCCACTCGCGGCGCCAATCCGGGGCAGATGGAAGAGGAGTTCAAGCAGTTGCAGATGGAGCGTAATAAGAAGTGAACGGCATTTCAGCGCGGCGCTGGCGCGGTCCGGCGCCGCCGATGGTTCAACGCCATATCCAAATTCCGAGTAGTTCGTAAATAGCTTGCCAAACCCGCCAGCCACAAGAGCCAACGTGATGATGGTGGTTAGTTGAAACTGATACCAGCGACGCCTGGAGTTGGGTTTGTCCATGGTTACGCAACGAGCGCGCCTCACCGTGCTGAGAACTTCCGCCCATACTCCGTCGGTGTCACACCGCTGATCTGTTTGAACGCCGCACAGAAACGCTGCACTGTCGTGTAGCCGACCCGGGCCGCGACCTCGGTCACGGCCATGTTTTGGTACATCAGAAGCTTCTGTGACTGCTCGATCCGCCAGGCCGTCAGCGCGATCTTGGGTGATACGCCGCGAGCTACGTGGAATACCCGCCGCAGTTTTGCCGGCGAGACATGGACTGCGTCGGCGAGCTCATCGGCAGTCAGGCCGGCACTGGCACGCTGGCGGATAATATCTTCGGCCGCCGCCCATGTCTCCATCCAATCCGCTTCCGTATCCGGTCGTCGCGGTGAGACCGGGCGAGACCGGACTCCAGCGCCACGGCCGGTCAGTCCTGCCACGCTGAAGTTTTCGAGAAATTCGATGATCCGCGGCAGGGCCAGAACGCGCTGGCCGTGCACGTCAAAGTCGCAATGTTCCTCCAGACTCATCAGCGTGCGCCACCACACGGGCGGTAATCGCATTGGCGTACGCGGAATGCCGCATTGCCAGTTTTTCGGCGCACGAAAAAGAATCGTCAGGATCTGGTGTGTTCCGCTTCCGTCCGAACCATGGCGAATTCCATAAACTTCGTCCCGCCTGAAAAACGCCATGCTCCGCGCCACGGCGTGGCACCAGGCGCCATCCATCAGCAGTTCGTCCTCGCCGTGAATCAGCGCGTAGATTTCGTCGGTCCCCGACGTTCCGGGTCCAAAACGGCCCCCGCTGCCATGATATCGGTGCTTGCGGATGACCACGCCCGCACCCGCCGCTATTGCATCTTCGATCTCTGGGGTCGGTGTCCAATGCTCGAGTTTTGTGCGTGAACGTCGCGACATGTTGCTCACTCCACGTCTGTATCGGAGCGATAATAATAAACATGAGAACGGTAATTGCAACACTCCCCGCGACTCCATGAAGTATTCATTAGAGCAAGCGGTAGGGGCCACGCTGGGCAGGAGCAACGACCATGAATTGTGAGGCGACGATGCGCACGGATTTCGATCTGAATTCACTTTTGGCGGAGGTTCAACCTGGCTTCTGCCTCCCTCGCGCTTTTTACACGGATGAACGCATCCACGCGGAGGACATCCGTCGCATCTACCAAAAGCAATGGTTGTTTACCGGCCACGCGTGCCAGATTCCTAAGTCCGGGGACTATTTTACGTACAAGATTGGCGACGAATCACTCATCATCACGCGCGATCGCGACGGCCAGATCCACGCGCTGCACAACAGTTGCCGCCACCGTGGATCTCTGGTGTGTAATACGGAAAGGGGACACGCCAATAAATTCGTCTGTCCGTACCACCAGTGGGTCTTCGATCACGATGGCGCTTTGCTCTCGGCGCGTCGAATGCCCGAGGATTTCGATAAGTCAAAATTTGGATTGAAACGCGCTCATGTCAGATTGATCGAAGGCCTGATCTTCATCAACCTCGCAGAGAGCCCGCTTGATTTTGAACCGATTCATCGTGATTTTTCGGCGTTCCTCAGCCCGCACGGACTCAGCCACAACGCGAAGATCGCCGTCGTTCGCAACTATGAAACGCAAGCCAACTGGAAACTCGTCGTCGAGAATTCGCGCGAATGCTACCACTGCCACTTCGGCCATCCCGAATACAGCGCGCTGATGCTCTCGCGAAATGACCGCTCCAATGTCGAAGACGTCTGCGCGCTTCACCGCAATCGCTTCAACCACTATCAACAACTCGGTCTGCGCACGGAAGGCGCGGGCGGACCGAACTACCACATCTCGCGCTATCCCTTCGCCGTGCCGGGCGCGGTCTGCGAAAGCCAGGACGGAAAATCCGTGGCGCCCATCATGGGCACCTTCGCCGATCCCGACGCCGGAGTGCTGGGCGGATTCCACTTTCCAAATTTCATGATCGAAGCGTCGAGCGATCATCTCATCACTTTTCGCTACGATGCCCTCAGTGCTCGGCGCACGTCCATTCAAGTAACGTGGTACGTGCGCGAAGATGCCGTCGAAGGTCGCGACTACGATCCCGCCAAGCTGACGTGGTTCTGGAAGACGACCGGCGAGCAGGATTGGAAACTTGCCGAAGACAATCAGCTTGGCGTGAACTCAACCTTCTACGAACCCGGACCCTACGCGCCAGAGGAACTCGGCGCCGCAAGCTGGGTGGCAGACTGGTACATCGCGCAACTGCGCGCATGAAGCGAATTCACACCTAGGGGACAGTCGGCTGCGTGCGTCGATTGCGGTAACGGAGGAGAGCTTCCGCAGAAACTCCGACCGCAATCACAATCCCCATGCAAGTCGCAAAGTTGATCGCGACCGCAGGAAAGAGCGCCCACTGCCAATCAAACCTACCATAGTTGTCCGGTGCGCTTTCAAACGCGAATGTGCACGGCCAACCCATGAAGGCAGGACGCCACTGTTCTCCTGCGTGGTACCTCAACTTCAAATTCTGACCCACCATGCCGCCAGCCACCACCAGCATCACGACCGCCGACGCGAGATGAAACTGGAACCAGCGGCGTTTTGCAACGTCCGTCATGCCGTTACCGCCTTTTGACGCATCCAGTATTCAAAAGGTACGACGACTACGGCCGCGATCAGCAGCGTGATAAAAATATCCGCCGTCAACGGTCCGTAGTCCGTCCGCTCAAGAGGCTCGAAACGAGTATCCGTCACAAATTGTTCGGCCATCACAACCAGACTGGTCCCGTCGTATCCTTCCCAAAACTGAAACGGCCACCCGCGAACGCGGTAATGTCCGAAATCCTGGGAGGAATTCTGCGCCGCTTCTTCGCTGTCCAGAGCCAGAGGAAAGTAAGCCCGGTCCTGTCGCGACACGACATTGACGCCAAGCATTCCTCCCGCCACAAACACCAGCAGCAGAGCCGTCGAAAGTTGGAATCGGAACCAGCGGCGCGCGGACTTCTGATCGGACATGCGTCGCATCCTAAGCGGTTTTTGAATCTCTGACTAACGCGCGCCAGATTGTCTCACAGTTCAATCGGGCTTGTGATCTGAACCCACCGCAGATTTATTTGCAGCCTTCAAAAGCGGGACGCCATCCGCACATTGTTTCAGCTTATAGGCGAGCATGCAATAGTAGTGCCGCTGTTTTAGCGTGGCCGCTTGAATCGCTTCCGCACTCCACCAATTGGCATAGTCCTCGCAATACTTTTGCAACACATCCAAATCGAGTTTCCCCGGCGCGCTCATCAATCGCACAAATAGGTCCAGCCAGGCGATTCGCACGTTAATGTCCGTTGCCGAATCGGCAATTTCGCGCGCGGCAAAAACCTGCTGCTTGAGTTCAGTGTCCGCATTGAACAAGGCTGCTCGGATTAGGCGAATAGCATAGACCTGCTCGTCCACTTCCGCATGTTGAGTGCGCAGGAACTGCACGATCTGAGCAACGGTTTCGGCGCGCGCGGATTTGTTCTTGAGTTGGGTGCGCCAGCTCCAGCGACGCATGTAATCCTTTAATGCGGGACCGTCCTGCTCGCTGGCACTAACTGGACTGAACTTGCTGCGTGAGAAGATCTGATGAATGTCGTCATCCGATAACCAGCGGACATAGAACTGCTCATTCTGTTCTTCGCGCGGTCGCAAGGAATCGAAATAGTATGCGTCGTTGACGATCAGCAACCGGATCGTTCCGGTCTTTGGAATCCCCGTGTCTTCCGAGAACCAGACACCGCCGGACCGGATGCGTTTTTCGGCGGCTGCCTTTGCGGCATCGGTGACCTCGCCCCACACCGCATGGCAGGCAAGAGGTTCCCAGGTATTGTCCTTGAACGCCACATCGAACACCAGCGCGCACGTCTCCGCCCGGATCTGTTCGCGGTCGACACACCATCCGCTGGGATCGCCAACACGCGCGATCTCCAGCGTATAGTCGAGATCCTTCTCTTCACTAGCCGAACACGCCGCGCACAGGAATACGATCGAAAGTAGAATTCTCATGATCGGAACCATTCTTCTAATCCACCAATGAATAGATTGTGAAATGTACTTAAATAATTTCAATTTGCCGTCTTTTCGCCATTCGCGGAATTCGCCATTCCGCTCCGTCCTCAGCCCTTCCTCACCACCCACGTCGTCATACATCGCTGATCCTGCACCACCGTCGTCTTGATTGGGTCGAGCAACTCGCCGCCGAGCCGTGCCGTCTCGCGCAGCAAAAGCGCTTCGTCAACGAGATACCGCTGCGAGCCGTCCGGCAGCAGGCAGCGACGCCCGGAAAGCGTCCGCATCCGCGATTCCATTCCAATTGACGATGCCAGCCTCGCGAAAAATATCCCACCCGGCTTAAGCACCCGCCAGGCGCCGTTGAGCATCGACGTGAAGTGCGCGTCGTCGCGCGCGAAATGCAGCACCGCATTGCATAGCACCACGTCGGCGAAGTGATCGGGAAACATCATCGCCTCTGCCGGTTCGACGCGGAAATGGTCGGCCGGCAACTGTGGCGCAAGCGAACGGGCCGTCTGCCGCAGCGACGCGATCGCATCGGCGTTCGCGTCCGTTCCATAGACGTCGTACCCCGAGCGCAGCAGGTACGCGAGATTCCGTCCGCCTCCGCAGCCGACATCGACGATCCGGTCCGTTTCCGTGATTCGACCGCGCAGGAGCTGATCGAAGAGGTAGATATCGATGTGTCCGAACTGCGCGGCAAGATCATTCATATTTACAATCTTCCCCGAATCGATTTACGCATGCAACGCCCGCTCGACGATGCGTTGCATCGCCGTCGACTCAATTCCTTCGCGCTGATGAACGGCCAGCGGGTGCAACGATTGCGGCTCCAGCTCGATCAACGGCCGTAAACCAACGGCGCGTTGGACGATGCGCACTTTCTGGTTGAGCGTCTCAGGATAATCCGGTAGTCGCGTGCTCAACCAGCCGCCGTGCGACGGGAGCTGTGCGCGATCGGGATTATTCCACTGGGTGAGTATATCGGTGTAGCTGCGCTCGCTCAGCGAAACCCATACGCCCCAGGTAAAGGCGAGCGCACTGTTCTTAATTGGGACATTGAGGCAGCCGAGGATGAAATGATGGAGCGTTCCCGTCGCGGATTTGACCACGCAGGTTTCAGCGCGGAGCTCCGAGGCGCTTTTCTCTTCTGGCGTCAGCATCGTCCACAGATGCGGCTCGCGCGCGCCGATCGAGATCTCTTCGAGATCGTGTTGCTGGCCGCAGCTCGCGCAGACGAAGGTCAATAGAAGCTCCTGTTACATTACTTTACTTCATCCGGCTGAGTTCTGCGTTGCCGCCGCGCCCGTTCCGCGCCGCCGTGAGAACCCATGTCCAGAAACACGCCGATGACGATGATCACAATTCCGCCCAGCGTCAGCTGTCCGTGCCATTCGTTGATCGCGATAGCATACGCGGCAGTCGTCCACGGCATAAAGATAAAACCGAGCAGCGGCCAAAGAAAAGTCTGATACGCGCTGCCGAGGTACCCCGTCATCCACAGGACCACCACCGCCAGCCGCGGCATCGCCATTACTAGTGCGGCAAGTAAACAACAGCCCATGTCAGTCAGCCTCAAAATGTTGGGGACCGCGCACATCGCAAAGGCAAATATGCCTTGGCTAGACTTCGGTCTGCCCGCTTTCACTATTGATCCGCGCATAACTAAAGTTGCAATGAAATAGTGTCGATACTCTATGCATGAGACCATTTGGCACAGCAGAAGAGCTCCAACGGCGGCGAATTCGCGCTGTCGAATTGATGAACAGCGGACAGTCCCATACCAAG
>JBBRPR010000060.1:0-50552 GCA_038227875.1 Planctomycetota bacterium | reverse complement strand
GGGGACCTGCTGTTTTTATAACCGTCCGAAATCTTCTGCGGCCTACTGACCGCATCGGCGCAGATTAGCGCGAGAATTACTGCTGTCTACGATGCAATACTGTGAGAGCCCTGACACCAAGGCGATCACTAAATCCGGGTTGCAGATTAAACTGAGTTGGGCCACTCCAGCCGCCGCGACGTATATCGGCACCAGCGCGTGCTATGTTTGTCACGGTGCAGGCAGCAAGTTGGATATGACCAGTAATAAGCATCATGGTCATGCGTTGATGTTCCACAAACCCGGTCAGGACACTGCCAATCAGGATTCCAATCATCATCCGGGCTCAACATGGAACGATTTTATTAATAAATTTACACTGGCCACGGACTACAAGACGCCCGTTGCGCCTGCGACGACAATTGAAACGCTGTACTTTCAGGAATATAGCGCGAGCCAATCGAATAAGTTCATTATTTACGAGAATACCCCCGGAACAAATATTGATCCTACAACAGGAAAGAAAGGCGAAATCTGGCTAAAAGCGTATCTTTGGTACAACGCAGCCGGAACTTACAATGTCACACTTGAAAATGTAATCAATCCATCTGATCCCAACAAATTGCTCAACTTCACAGTGCCCTTGACAATGGGCGGATATTTGAGACAGCGACTTTTGTTAAATGCGCCGGGCCTGAAAGGACTATATCGTTTCATCACCTACCAGGCGTTTACCGGAAATGCTTCCCAGGGCTTGATGAGCAACTATGATCGAACGCGTAAGCCATTTTCAGAGACGGGCTCGGGCGGCGGTGGACTTTCCGACTTCTTTACCGTCAATGCCACGCCCTCGAAAAGCGTTTTAACGCCCTATGCCTCATTTGCTACTAAGAGCAGCGCCAGCAGCTGCGCCGTCTGCCATATCGGCGCAGGCACCTTCCAGAAATTCACCAATCCTACCACGGGAGAATCGTTGGCTCATACGGTTGACGATCCCAACGGTGTCTATGATCTCGGAGGCGACGGTTCGCTGCAGGACATGGGGATTGGTTGTGAACAGTGCCATGGCGCTGGATCCACGCACCGCGATGCCAATCTTCAGACTATTATTGGACCGACCACAACACCGGTTGCGAAAGGCAAAAAACCAAATCCAGCGGCAGACACGACAGGAAAGTTTATTATCAATCCGCAATACCTCGGTTCGGACCGTGCTGCGCTCATTTGTGGACGCTGCCATCAGGACGGTGGAAGCCCTCTTGACACGATCAACAAATATCCCCCGCCGGGCATCAGCCGGGCGGACTACTTGGCGAATTATGTGACCCCCACGGCGAAGGGCGCACCATTAAGCAGACTCTGGCAGGATGGCCGCTTCGAAAAAGGCGGACATGAAGGTTTGACGTACTCCAATTATCTGCTGTCGTCGCACTATAGAAATGGTCGACAATTGGTTTCGTGCGACGACTGCCATGATTCAATGGGTGATAGTCCTTATCGATATTCACTGAAAGGTGATCCGGATGATTCCTCTTCATCCGCGAGCCTCTGCCTGAAGTGCCATGCTGTTGATGTTACTCAGCACGTAACCTTGAAGACGGGTGCGGCGATGAGTGGACAAAGCATGAAATGCATCGATTGCCATATGGTCAGAACTGGAAAGGGCGGAGCAGGCCGGCCCGGGCTGATCATGGGTACTCCTACAGGCTTGTCGACCGATGCAAACTTTACCTACTGGCAAAACGATCAATCCTCACACATCTGGGATGTGCCGCGTAAGTTTAATCCAGGTGTCGCGGGACAACTTCCGGGCGGATTGCCGACATCTACGCCGCCGGCGATTCGAGAGGCAATGCCTGTGCCGTACACCAATTCGTGTGGCAACTGTCATGACGCGTCTAAGCTGCCATTCCAGGCATCACAGCCCGACCCGTCAGCGCCAGCGCCCTGAAGGTAGGGTAAGAGGTTAGTGTCTTTGAGTCGTAAGGTAATGTGGTAGGATACTCGGAAGCGAAACGCGTGGGCGCTCAAGCGTCCACGCGTTTTACTAGCAATTGACTCAAATGTAATTGAATCACAAAACGAGTGGAGATCGGTCCAAGTGGAAACAACGCCTAATGCAACCTCTACCGCAAAAAACCGCCTCACATTCTCATATCTAATCAAGAATCTCATTAGTTTGATGGGCGTAATTGGAATGGTATTTTTTGGACTGTTCTTGTTGATCATGATCGGAATGGATGTTCTGGGGATATTCAAAGAAGAGAATATCTACAACGGCATCGTAACATACATGGTCCTGCCGCTTTTATTCTGCGGGAGCGCGGTCTTTACCCTGATTGGAATGATCTGGAAGTGGCGGCGTACCCGCAAATATGGCGTGGAAACAAGTATTATCCCGGGCCATACTCGAAAATCACAAGTTCTTGCGATAGTCATCGCGCTGCTGATGACAGTCAGTTGGCTATCCACGGCGGGATTCGCCACGTATAAGAGCTATCACTATACCGATTCCACTGCATTTTGCGGAAAGGCCTGCCACCAGGTCATGGAACCGGAATACACAGCATACTTGAGATCTCCCCACGCTCACGTCAATTGCGTGGAGTGTCACATCGGGCCAGGGGCCGAGCATTTCGTAAAAGCCAAATACAGAGGGATGGGGCAGGTTTGGCAGACGTTGACGGGCAACTTCAAAACCCCCATCAAAACACCGATTGCAAATCTTCGCAGAGCCCAGGAGACCTGCGGCGCCTGCCATTCTCCCGACCGAACATTTCGCTCGGTGGAAAAAGTTTTTACACATTTTGGAATCGATGACGAAAATACGCCAGTTCGCTTCAATCTGTTGATGAAAGTGGGCAGCGGCAATTCTGATCGCGAGGCGGGAGCGCATTGGCATATGAACGAGGGCATGGAGATCAAGTACCTGCCCCTCGACGATAAGCGGCAGAAGATTCCCTATGTGCGCGTCAGTTATAAGGACGGACGCACGGAAGAGTACGTAACATCCGACTTCGATCGCACCGCGCTATCCGAGGGAAGCCTGCGATCCATGGATTGCCTTGACTGTCACAGCCGTCCCGCGCATGTTTTTAATTCACCGGCCCGGGCTTTGGATATTGCGATGGACAAGGGGTTGATTTCCCCGACGCTGCCTGGCATTAAAAACGCCGCGTTGAAAGCGATTAAAGGCGAGTACAAGACC
Source organism: Planctomycetota bacterium (assembly GCA_038227875.1). GTDB lineage: Bacteria > Planctomycetota > SZUA-567 > H5-PLA8 > H5-PLA8 > JBBRPR01. Next base: position 47,365 of record JBBRPR010000060.1, on the reverse strand, counting down.
AAAGCGGAAGCACTGACTACCATTGATACGATGCTGGACGATCTGATCAAGGATAAGAAAATATCCGCGCAAGATCCATTAATGTCTCAGGCACGTGAAAACATTAAAGACATTTACAGCACTAATTTCTTTCCCCAACAGGGAGTTGATTATCGCGGGTTTATCAACAATATGGGTCATTTTGAATACAAAGGTTGCGAACGCTGTCACGATGGCAAACATGTCTCTGCCGCTAAAGTTGCCATTACCCAGAAATGCGATGCATGCCATATTGTTGTCAGTCAAAGCACGACGAAAGATGATGGCAAAGGTCCGCAATACAAGGTGGCTCCCTTTGAACATCCGGAAGAGCAAGTTAGCTTAAAGAAAACGTGCTCTTCCTGTCATGCTTTGAAGAAAGAGTAAACGATGTCGGGTGACGAACGTGCCGGAAAGACTGATTTCCACGTCTATTCGCCCGCCCGACGCGACCGCCGAATACTGTTGCCTCTGATCGCATCGGTTGCTGTCGCAACCTCGATGGTCCTCTGGTTTCGCCCCGGAAGCACCAAACATTCCGGTCAGGACGCCCCCGTCGATTCCCAATCCACCAAATCATCGCAATCGCCGCCCTCCGATGCGGTGCCTTCGACTCCCGAGATTAACATCACTCCCGCGCAATTTGTATCAATGGATATCCTCCGCGGTGGAGGTCTGACTGCGCAGAAGTTCATCACATCAATCAATGCTGCAAACGGTCATACTGTGGAATGGGAAAATCCTGACGTACAGAAACGCGCTGCCGATATCCAGCTATCTGAGTACGAAGGCGATGGCAGGATTTCCGTGCCGGAGGCGTTGAATATTCTGACCCTCTGCGGCTTTGCCGTGGAAACGAGAGAAAATAATTTCATTATTCGAGAACTTAAAAGCGAGGAACTGCTCTGGGGAATCCTGTCGTCCAAGGTTGACCCGGACAGTCCGGACTGGGGTGCATTACGCCCCTGGCGCTCGCTGCGTTTTTGCGATGCGCGCAGCCTTGATTCCATTCTGAACGATTCTCGCTCTACGACGCCTGGATCTTCAGCCGCATTGGCTTGGGCAAGCGGGGGGGGCGACCGCACGATCAACATTTCAGACGACGGATTCGTACGTCGGCAAGTGAATGTGAAACTCAACGATAGTCAGATGGTTACCGTTGTCAGCGTCTTGGAGGGACTGAAAGACAATCCTGCGTATTCAGCCAACCCGGCCCTTAGAGTTGCGGCCGCTCGAGTCCTGGGAGAAGTCCTCGGTCGCGATCCGGTGAAAACTTTAACGCCTGACAATCCAACGCTGATGCGATTGGAAACTCTCCTGGCTGATCCGGATGGGCAGGTCGCCTCTTCGGCCGCATTGGCGCTGGGACGGAGTGCTTCGGTGCCGTCTTTGAACATATTGGTGAAAACGATCACAAGCACGAACGTGCGCCCTCAAGTGCTACCTTGCGCTCTAGCTGCGCTTTGGCAATCCGAGTTACTGGGTCGCCGTCTGGATTCTGAAAGCCTGGGGCAGGCGATCTGGGAAAGCCGCCGTGATCTTTTCTCTCAGGTGCGCAATTGGATAGTGGAAAGTTCGGCGCACATTCCAACCAATGTCAATTGTGAGTACGCGGCAGCATGGTTGCTCACCGCAGCACAATTCGCGTCGGATTCCATCCAATCAGAATGCGGAACTGCTTTGCGCGCTGTGCTCAAGCAATCGAGCGATCCGCGTGCTCAATGGATTGCCGCTAGCCTTGAAGGCCTCCACAAAGCGGATGCGCTGGAACCGTTGCCTGGAAAATTGCGGACGGGTTGCGTTGCCGGGCCTCTGTGGCTGCGGTACACATTTTCCTCCAGTTTGGCGCGTGAGCTTCTGACGGGTGCCGACCGCCGGGACGTGCAATCCGCGTTGTGGCGCTTGAGCAAGCCGCAAGCGTTGCTTCCTGACAATGGAATTGAAGGCGACAATCTATTTATCGCGCGTCGCGCATTGTCATTGGCGCAAAACGATCCGTCGCCCATTTTGCGGAATCTGGCGCTGAACACGCTTTACCGTGAACGTCGAACGCCAGCCCCAGAGAATCGGGAGTGGCGGTTGTACAACGAGACTGGCCTTGCCCTGTCAGTCTTCATGACGGATGCCGACCCGGTCTGCCAACTCACCGCCGCCAGCGCCCTGGCTCAACTCGGGGGACCATCTGAGATTGCTGCGTTGGGGCGGAAGGATACGGCACATCCTGCGGAAGCGTGGGACCGGCTACTGACGGGTCTTGTCCAACGCATGGCACGAAATGATGAGCAGTTGGAATTTCTCGCGCCTGCCGTTGTCGATCTTGCAGACGCGTTGCTGCCATCGTCCAATGAAGCCATCGCGACTCGGGCCGCCTGGACGCGCATGCACGATCCATCGCTAACCGGAGTCGCCCGGATTCGCATGATCAAGTCATTTCATTCGGCGCCCCAGCGAGAGGCCGCGGTTCGCGCACTGGCGGAAACGTCCAAGCGCGACGTACTGTCCGAGAAGGATATCGCAGTATTGATGAGCGATGAAGATCCCCGCGTCCGGGCCGCAGTTCTGGACACGGGCCTTGCCGGGAAGAAAATGCCGAAACACTGAACGGTTTGGACGACCAGTTCCCACCAACGGCCAGTCTGATTGAAGGCTTGCACACTTTCGCATCCGCATTACTTGCTGGGCGGAGTGGTTTCTTTTCCAGTCGGTGGCGCGGTTTCTTTTGCGTGCGGTGGTATGACTGGAGTTACGGGGTCTACAATCTCTGCAGGCTTCGGGACATTATCGGGATCGTGGCTCATGTCGCCGCGTTCCAAGCCTTCCAAGTGTTCTTCGTAGACTCCCGGCGCCACGGCTTTGGGAACAATCTTCAAGCCGCTTTTTTCCTGCTCGGTCATGCATTTCAAAACATCGGGTATGTGAGCGACGTGCGGGGTGAGGAAGATCAACAGTTCGGTCTTGCTCTTGTCGGATTGCCGCCGGCGGAACAATGCGCCGAGTCCGGGAACCTTGCGCAGAACCGGAATGCCGTTCTCCGAGTCCGTCTTCTTGTCTTCCATCATTCCGCCGATCACCACCGTCTGTCCGTCCTTGATACCCACGCGGCTCTGCGCCGATCGTTTGGAAAACACTGGGGCATTAAGCGTATTGGAAATCGGCACGGTCTGGCCGGTGAGTCCGGATACCTGCGGTGCAACGTCCATTATGACCAGGCCTTCTTCATTGATATGCGCCGTGACGCTGAGAATGATGCCGATGTCCTGATACTGGATGGTGTTGGTCTGCTGGCCGGTGTCGCTAATCAACGTGTTGGTGATGAACGGCACTTCGTTGCCCACGGTGATCGTCGCGAGCTGATTGTCGGTCGCCAGAATATACGGTCGTGAAAGCACATCGACTTTGCCCACTTTTTCCAGGGCGCCGAGCGTCAACGAGACATCCTTGTCGATCAGGGTTTTGGCGATCAAGCCGCCCGTGACGTCGGCCACGCCGAAGCTGGTGACAGCGGACTGCACGGAGCCTTTGGTCAGGACCGAGGTGTCGAGACCAATATCGCTGCCCTTGTCGTGGGTCACCTCGGCGATCAGGACCTTGATCAGCACCTGCGCCACGGGACGGTCCAGATCCTTGAGGATATTTCGAACACGCTCGAAATGTTTGGACGGCGTGAGAACGATCAACGAATTCGTGTCTGTATCGGCGACCACGAAGACCTGGCCGGTCAAATCACCGGACAATCCCGCGGGCCGCGACGAGGCGCCGTTGGAGGTTTGTGAGGGCTGATTGAATGTGGGTTGCGTCGTCTGCACCGGCGTGATCAGACTGCCCGGCAGGGAACTGGAGGACGGTGAGCGCTGTACGTTCTGGCCGATGCCGGTGTTTTGATTCGGCGTCGTCGCTGTGCGCTTGATGGCCGTCGAACTTCCGGATGTATTCGAGGCGAAGAGCGTATTGACCACGGTTTCCAGATTCGCGGACTGTGCATTCATGCAGTGATAAATGAATACTCCCTGCTCTTCGGCGGGATTGGCGTCGAGCTCCTTGATGATCTGGCTGATCGTGACCATCGTGTCTGGGCTGGCGGAGACCACGACGGCGTTGGTGCGGTCGTCGGCTGATGCGGTAACCTTTTTCAGCTTGTGGCTCTGCTGGTCGGTTGGGTCTGGTTGCGCGGGTTGATTGGGCCGGCCGCCTGCTCCCGGCGGCCCACCACCGCCGCCAAATCCGCGAAAGAACGCGGGGACATTGTTGGCCGCCGCGCCGGTCTTGTCGTCCTCTTCCTTGAAGAGGTCGTTGAGCAGCTTCGCGGCGCTGGTGGAATTGGCATACTTGAGTTGGAAGACTTTGACCTCGGCCAGCGCGGTGGACTGCTTGTCCATGGCCTGGATCATCTCCGCGATGCGGCGGATGTTGGCGCTGGTGTCGGTGAGGATCAGCGAGTTGCTGCCGGTGTTGGAGGTCAGTTCCGCGTAGGCGGCCACCATCGGCGCGAAATCCTTCTTGAGCTGACCGGCGTCGATGTACTTGATGGGAATAATCTGCGTGATGACCTGTTCACTGTTGTCGATCTGGGCCGGATCGGCGCCGACGCGCACGGGGATGTTGTGTTTCTTCGCTTCGTCCAGTTTGACCAGCTTGAAAACTTTGCCGGTGCGGATGCCGACGTAACCTTTTTCCAGGAGCACGGAGTTGATCAGCGCAATCGCGTCGTCGAGGTTCATCGACTGCTTGCTGATGATCGTGATGCGGCCGTCGACCGTGACGTCCTTGATGATGGTCAGGCCAGTCAATTCAGAAAGCTGCTCGAGCACCGCCTCGACCGGTGTGTCTTTGAAATTCAATTTGATGTTCTGTGCCGGAGCATCTTCGGCTGCCGGAGCAGCGGCAACATGCAGCAACGCGAGCGCGATCACGAGCAGGAGCGCCAGCGGGAAGATCCTCCCCGGGCATCGGCGAAAGTGAATCAAGGATCCGCTCATTTACTCAACTCCTCCTGTCGTTTCTTGCGCATACGTTCGAGAATGTCGTTGCTGCCGGACGGAGCCGCGGGCACTGCTGGCGCGGCGGTGCCACCGGACGCCGAAGAAGTCGTCGCGGTCGACTCCCCAGTTTTGGCATCAGTCGCCATCGGTGGCGCTCCGCCTTCAAGGGTCCGGCCGATACTGACGGTCACGGCGCTCCCCGCGTTGGCCGCGCTGTATTCAATCGAGTCGAGTGTAATCGTGCCGATTTTACCGCCTGCAACCGAATCGCCGCTGTGCAGAACCTGGGTTTTTCCGGTCCCGCGGTTTTCGAGCATGGCGGAGAGTTTTCCGTCGCGTTCGACGACGCCGACGAGGACCGTCAGCGCCTCGGGCTTGGGCGGCTCCTTCACCGTGGTCTTCACGACCGGCGGAGTGCTGCCGTCGGCGTTCAAATTCTGCCGGTCTTTGGCGAAGATGTTTTTGCGCAGGATGACGTTGTAGCGATCCGCCGTGGGCGCGGCACGCACGGGCGCCACGGCTGGAACCGACGGCTTTTCGAGCGACGGCTCGCCGGCGGTCAACGGGGCGACGGCAAGGAGAAGGGCCAGCGCGACTTTGGTTTTCATTTCGCCTCCTCCGCGGTTGGGCTGCTGGATTTCCCGGTGCTGTCGGCCGCCGGCGCGGTGCCCTTGTACAAGGTGGAGACTTTGATCTGCAGGGCAATATCGTTGGTCGATTCGTTGCGCGAGGCCATCTGAAACTCCGAGAGCTTCAGCGGAAACGCGGATTGCTGTACCTTCAGCATGAATTTGGTCAGAGCTTCCATCGTGCCGTTGGCGCTGGCTTGCACCTGGATTTCTCGAAGCTGCGTGTCTTTCGATTCCGGCCGTTCGGGTTTGACTGAGGACAACACCAAGCCCGACTCCTTGGCCCAGTCGCGCAGCGCGTGCAGTAACTGGCCTTCGGCTTCGGCGGGATCCGATTTCAATCCGCTGCGCACCATCGTTCGCCAGCGCGTCATTGCGACCTTGCGGTCGGACATCACGTTCTGCGCGCGCGTCATGTCGGAGACAATCTGCTGCCGCTCGTTCTGCAACTGATCCTCGGCATCGAGCACCGGCGTCAGCAGGTATTGGTCGAGCCCCAAGAGGCCCACGACGGCGACTGTTCCGATGACCAGCATGCGTTCACGTTTTGCCAATGCCATGGTTTTAGCCTCCTCCCAAATAGGAGAAAGCAATCGAATAGGTCACTTCGGCATTCTTGCCTTCGGATTCGCGCATCTGCAGCATTTTGACATCGGCGAAGGCGGCGTTGTTCTTCAAGTGGTCCAGCAGTTCAAGAACGGTCTTCGAATCCGAAGCGCCGCCGGTCATGATACCTTTCATGTCGTCGCGGACGGAAAGCGTGGAGGCCCAGATGCGTTCCTTATCCGGAAAGCAGAGCGTGACGGCGCGGAGGCATTCCAGGTAATTGGGCCGGTTGTCGCCCCAGTTGGTGGCCAGCTTGACGCGCGCGATGAATTCCTTGGCGGACTTCTCGCTGCCCTTCATGTCATCGCGTTTCTGGCGCAGCTCGGTCAGCTCCGCGGCGTTCTGCCGCCAGTCCAGCAACAGGTAGCCAAACGCGGCCAGCGCGGTGAGTACGCCGACGGCGGCCCAGACCCGGGCCGAGGTAAATTTGCGAGGCGGCTTGGGCTCCAGGCGGGAGTGCAGAAAATCCAGGCCCATCCATTTTGAATTCGCCGCGCACAAGGCCAGCGCCATGCTGCCGGCGGAATGCTCGCCGGCGTCGCCCGCCGACTCCATCGCCGGGAACGTGGTGCCGCGCCTGACATGCACGTTTTCTCCAGCGAAGAGATCCGCGGCGATCTTGTCGTCCACGCCCAAGTCGTCCCAGATCGCCAGTTCACCGGAGACCAGCTTCGCTCCAGATAAGAACGCCGCGCGGCGCAATTCTCCGGACACGCCCGGCGATGCGCCGCCGCCTTTCACCGCGGAAGCCGGCGCCAGATAGCGGATCGCGCGCACGCCCTGGTCGTCGTGAGCCAGGCATTCGACGCCATTCTCGCCCATGTAGAGTACGTTGGCTCCGCCGGAAACGCCGGCAATGGCTAGCGACGTCGACGTCACGCCGCGGAGTTGAAGTCCAGCGGCCAGCATCATGCGCTGCACACTCGCGATCCGATCGCGGACGGCCGCCGCGAGGATGACGCGCTGCGTGCCTTTGACGGGAATCCCCGGCAGAAAATCCAGCGACAGCGATGGCGGATCCATCGAGAAATCGCGCTCTGCTTGAAGCACGAGCATGGCGGCCGTGGCCTCCGCCGATGCATCGGGGAGTGATTTTTCTTTGAACATCAGCCATTGAGCCGGAAAGCCCGCGACGGCCTGGCGCGCGGAGAAACCCTGTGCTTTCAGAAACTGATGGAGTTCCTTGCCCAGCACCCCAGGCTCAGAAAGGAGACGCTGTTCGCCGATGGGAAAGACGGCGGCGTGGACGAGCCTGTAGCGGCTGCCGGAGCCGCGCAGTTCGGCCAACTGCAGCGCGTTGGCGCTCAGCGCGATCCCCAGAAAACTGCCTCCACTCAACAGCCCCATCGGTGCTCCCGTGACGTCGTTCGTTGCGTGTTTATCTGTTATTCCACAATCGGTTATCGGCAGATCCCGCCTTCAGCGTCTGCAAAAGTCGCGGGTCCAACGGCCAGCCCAGACTGGTCAAATCCTTCCGCAGCACAATCGACGGCGGTGTCGTGCGCAGATCGAATACATACTTGCAGCGTTTAAATCCGCGCCCATTTCCCGCCACGGCCACGATATCGGCGGAGAACTGCCAGCTCCGCGTGGTGATCAGCCCGCCAATCGCCGCCTGTTTCGCTTTGGGCAGAACCTGCGCGACCCAGCCGATGCTGTCCAGCGACTGGCTCCCGGTGCGCGTCGCGATCAGCAGGTCCACGTCGCTGTCATCCAGTCCGGGCAGGCTTTTCAACACTTCCCGCGGCGCGGTGTTGACGTTCACCAGGCCGCGCTGGTTGCGTCCGCGCACAGTGGTGATGTTGTCTGCGATGAGCTTGAAGTCGTCGATGGTCATCTCAGACTTGACGTAGAAATCCAGCGGATTCGTCGAGGGCGGGTTGCTGCGCAGATTCGAGAGGATCCCTGCAATGCTTCTTCCGGACAGCTTGGCGCTCAGAAATCGCGCCAGGCCAAACAGTGTTCCGCGGTTGTTGTCGCCGACGAAGATGCGCGCCGTGCCGTCCTTGGCCACGTTCAGCGAGGCACTGTAACAGGTCAGGTACTTGCAGATCCCACATTGGGCTTGCCCATTAAGCCCGGAGAGCGGACCCGACGAGCCGGATTCGCTCGCGTCGACGACGCCATTGTGATTGAGGTCGACGCCGTACAGCGCTTCCAGCGTCGCGCCTTTCACCAGACGCAATTCGTCGAGCGTCTCGAAGGCGGAGTTCTTGCAGACGTACGGCTCGGGCAGCGAGAGGTAGTAATCGTTCTCCGCGCCGCCGGGCGTGGTATTGCTGTCCGCGTCGTGCCAGTCGACGATCGCCGCGGCGAGTTCGGCGTAATTGCCAGGAAGCAGCGTCAGCATGTCCACGCTGGCGGTGTTGAGATTCAGTTTTGAAGATTCGTCGACGATGCCGAAATCGTATTGATGCTCGTCCTTGGCGTTGGGGCGGATGATCCAGAATTGTCCGTTGCCCAGCGTCACGGCCTGGGACTGTATTTCATTGTCCAGATTGGTTTGAACGGTGTTCTGGAGCAGCCGGTTGAGCACATGCCGCGCCGCGCCGCTGGCGATGGCATCGGCTTCCAGTTCCGCTTCCAAATTTCCGGACGCGACGGCTTCAACGCGCATCTGACGGGAGAAGACCAGCACGAGTCCTGTGAGCACGATGGCGATGCCCATGGCCAGAATCAAAATCGCGCCGCGTTGCCGCAGGTGAAGGCGTCGAAGTGGAGATCTGTGAGCGGGCGTCGTCATGGCTGCGCTAGTTTCCTGTCGTCGTGACAGGCGCGGGCTGTGCGCACTGCAGGGCGTAAATGTGAGTGGTGTGGTAACTGGCGAGCACGTTCTGTCCCGACTTTCCCGGCGCGTCGTTGTCGGTTTCGAATTCAAACGCCACCTGCACGGCGGAAGGAAGAATATTGCTCTTCGCGGTGGAATCCCATGTCGGCTGCCACTGCGTGCCGTCATAGTAGCTCAAGCTGAAGGTCTTGATGCGCCGGCAGAGAATCTGTTCGTGCACCACCGGCTGGCCCGAGGCCTGTAAATTGGATGTGATGCGGCGGTAGAGCGCCGGCGACGTCTCGTTGGGCGGCGCGTTGAGATAGAGCTCGACCTTGCGCACATCGCCGCCGATCTCGCCGTCGCGCGGTAGGTTGCACGCGGAATAGAAGGTGAGCGCGGCGGACGCGGGATTGCTCGACGAACCGTCGGAACCTTGAAACGCTCCGGCGAACACGCCCTTGGGTTGCAGCGCGGCGTCAAAATCCTGCTCGAGCAGATCCACCGTCAGCACCGCCGTCCGCACCGGCAGCACGGCGGCGTTGGCCGAGCGGCTGGCGCGCACGCCGATGTACAGTGAGCCGTAAAGCGCGGCGGTAATTACCATCGTCAGCGTGATCGCCATCATCACTTCCAGCAGCGTGAAGCCCCGGCGTCGCGTGTGGAGGCGCATCAGTTTTGCGTCTCCACCAGCGTGTTGAGCGTCATCGACCGCTCGCGTCCGGGTTGTCCCCACGTCACGTGAACATCGAGCTCCTTGAGCGTGCTGGAATCCCAGTCTTTCAACTCCGCCGCCCAGCGGTAGGACGGATGATCGGGCGAAAAGTCGCCGCCCATCACGCCATTCTGCCAGAGGCGCGTGACGACGATCTCGTTCATCTTGGAATGCGCGAGCACCGCCGCTTCGGCCTTGGTCTTGGCGACGTCGCCGGCCGAAGTGGCGAGCGAAAAGCCGCGCATCACCACGGGAATCACAATCGCGACGAAGACCACGGCGGCCAGGACTTCAATCAACGTGAAGCCACGGGACAACCGGGCCCGGCGCGATCTTCTCTTGGATGAGGTCACGTTCATCGCGCGCTCCGCTCCAAGATCGTCAGCGGTTCGGTTTCGGATTTACAACCGATTGAGGTTCGACCGGTGGAATCGGTAATCTCCAGGTTCCACGCATCGACGCGACCGTCGGGATAAAAATCGATGTAGGAATGGAGGCCGTTCGCTCCCGTTGAGCTGGTGGACGCACGCGGTGTCAGCGAGATGCCGGGACCAGACATGCCGCTCTGCCCGCTTGTGTTCTGTCCGGTGGCCGGGTCCGGCGAGATCCAGCGCGCGGTCGTTCCCACGGGAAGTGTGAACGTCCGGCCGAATTCTTCGCCCAGCGCACGGAAGACGGCGCCGTCCTTGTGCGTCAGCCAGTAGGTCCGCGCTTGGGTGTCGAGATTCAAGCGGTACACGCCGCCGTGATTGACCGCCTGGATGTGCGCGTACTGTCCCAGCGTCAGGATCTGCGCGGCGGCGTCGTGGCTCTTGCGACCGAGAATGAAATTGTGGAGCGACGGCGCGACCACGGCCGACGCCACCGCAAGGATGAGCATCACCAGCACCAGTTCCATCAATGTAAATCCGCGCGGCTTCGTCGCGCGAAGTTTACTTCTGGGACCAATTGTCGATGTCATCGCTTCCGCCTTCTTGTCCGTCGGGTCCGTAGGAATAGAGGTCGTAACCGCTGGCGTTGTGCGAACCCGGCGCCTTGTAGATGTACGGATGCCCCCACGGATCGTTGCCGAGCGAGCGCTTCAAATACGGGCCTTTCCAGTCCTTGGCGTTGCCGGGCAGTTCCATCAGCGCGCGCAGGCCTTCGTCGTTGGTCGGATAGCGGCCGACGTCCACTTCGAACGAATCGAGTGCCACGCCGAGATTGGCGATGTCTGTCGTCGCCGCGGCGATGCGCGCCTGTTCGGACCGCTTTGTGAATTTCGGCACGACTACAGCGGCTAGCACGGCCAGGATCACCAGCACCAGCAGCAATTCGACAAGCGTAAATCCACGGGAATCGCGTTTCATTCTAAACATCAGCATCGGGACAGATCCTTTCCTTAAATGGAACTTTGGCGCACTATTTTACGAGGTCCTGCAATTGGAACAGCGGCAGCAGCATGCCGACGACGATGGTGCCGATCACGCTGGCCATCATGAACAGCAGCAGCGGCTCGGCCAGCGCCACCAGCATGCGCAGGCGCCGGTCGAGATCCGATTCCATCGCGATGGACATGCGCTGCAATTCTTTATCGAGGCGGCTGGTTTCCTCGGCGACGGCCACCATTTCGGCGATCGACGGGGGAAAGAGCTTCGAGTTTGTTGAAAGACTCTTGGAAAGACTGGAGCCTTTCTGGACGTCGTCTATGGCGCGCGCCACGGTTTCGGTCATCACGCGGTTGCCCACCGCTTCCTTCGCCACCTTCAGCGCTTCAATCAGTCCGACGCCGGCGCCCAGTAGCGTGCCGAGCATGCGCAGAAAACGGATCAGCGCGAAGCGCACCACGACCTGACCCAGCAACGGAACTTTGATCATGAATCGATCGATGGCCATCTGTCCGGATTCCGTCTCCGCCAGCCGCTTCAAACCGAACAGCGCGCCGCAGAGAATCACCAGCGCGACGGGACCGTGTTTCAGAATGCCGTTACTTGCCGCGACGATCATCTGTGTCAGCCACGGCAGCGATCCGCCGAAGTCTTTGAAGACGATTGTGAAGCGCGGAATGAAATACGTCAGCAGGAAGATCAATACCGCAACGGCGAGTGACGCGAGCACCGCCGGATAGATCAGTGCGGCTTTGACTTTGCCTTTCAGGTCTTCTTCGCGCTGCTGAAAATCGGCGATCTGCGAGAGCACGACATCGAGGAACCCGCCCGTCTCGCCGGCGTGAACCATCGCCACATAAACGGACGGAAAGGTGTTGGGGAATCGCGACAACGTTTCGGCCAGCGATGCGCCGCCGACGACGTCGTCATGAATGATCGTCCACTGTGCGCGCGCGACCGGATGCGTCGCTTCGCGGACGATGATCGTCAGCGCGCGGCTAAGCGGCACGGCGGCGTTGAGTAGATTGGCCAGCTCGCGCGTGAAATTGTCGATCTGAGCCTGAGGCGGCCGGCCGGTCGTCGGCGACTTGATGATCGGTGCGTCGGCCTTGCCGTGCTCCTGCACGACCACTGGCGTGAAGCCGCGCTGGATGACGAGGTTCACGGCCGCGCCGCGGTTGTCAGCGGAGAGCGAACCGACGCTCTCTTTGCCTTTCGCGTCGATGGCTTTGAAATCGTACATCGGCATCAGCCACCCGCCTCGTCTTTGGTGGCGCGCAGAACTTCTTCGATGGTTGTGCGTCCGGCCAGCACCAGGCGCCAGCCGTCAGCGCGCAGGCTGTTCATGCCCTGCTGAATGGCAATCTTGCGGATCTCGCCGCTGGATGCGCGCGCCAGAATCGCCGCGCGCACGTCTTCGGTGACGCCCATCAGTTCGCAGATGCTCGCGCGGCCGCGATATCCCGTTCCCTGACAGGCCTTGCAGCCCTTTCCGCGGAAGGACGTCTTCGGCAGCTCGCGCCCGGCTTCCAGCCGGATCGTTTCTTTCGCTGGCGTGTGGAATTCCTCGCGGCACTTCACGCAGATCAAGCGGACGAGGCGCTGGGCCAGCACGCCTTCCAGCGACGACACGACGAGATACGGCTCCACACCCATGTCGATCAAGCGCGTCAGCGCGCCCGGCGCGTCGTTGGTGTGAAGTGTCGAGAAGACTAAATGTCCCGTCAGCGACGCCTGCACCGCGATCTCCGCCGTCTCGCGGTCGCGGATTTCGCCGACGAGGACCACGTCCGGATCGTGGCGCAGGATCGAGCGCAGGCCCAGGCCAAATGTCAGTCCGGATTTGGTATTGACCTGAATCTGGTTGATGCCGCGCAGGTAGTATTCGACCGGGTCTTCGATGGTGATGATCTTGCGTTCGGCATCGTTGATCTGCGAGAGCGCGGCGTAGAGCGTCGTGGTTTTGCCGCTGCCGGTGGGGCCGGTGACCAGGAAGATGCCGTGCGGCAGGTCGAGAATGCGTTCGATTTCCTTGCGATCGTTGTCGGCCATGCCGAGTTCCGAAAGCCCCAGCAACGCGTTGCTGCGGTGGAGCAATCGCAGCACGATCCCTTCGCCGTGGAGCATGGGAATCACGGACGCGCGCACGTCCAGTTCGTTGGTGCCGATGCGCAGCTTGATACGACCGTCCTGCGGTAGGCGTTTTTCGGCGATGTTCAAGTGCGCCAGGATTTTCAGGCGTGAAATAATCGCAGGCTGAAACTGTTTGATCTGCTGCGGTACGTTGATTTCCTGCAGCATGCCGTCGATGCGGTAGCGCAGACGCAATTCGCGCTCGAACGGTTCGATGTGAACGTCCGTCGCGCGCAGTTCGATCGCTTCGGCCAGTACCTGATTGACGAACTTGATCACCGACGCTTCGCCGGCCTCGTCGCTGACGTCGACGTCATTCTCGTCTTCGGAGATGACCGAGACGCCGGCCTCTTCTGAATCGTTGGCCATCGATTCGATCGTGTCTGCGCCGATGCCCAGAAACTTGCGCGCGCAGCGGTCGATCTCCGCCGACGACGAGAGCGCCAGCCGGCAGTCCATCCCCGTCGCCAGCCGCAATTCGTCGAGCCCCGTGGTGTCGCAGGGCCGCGAGGAGGCCACGAGCACCACGTTGTTGTCGATGGAGACGGGAAGCATGCGGTGCTTGAGCAGCACTCGCACGGGAAAGCGCGCGAAGAAATCCTTCTTGAAGGACGATTCGTCGAGTTCCAGGTACGGCACGCCAAACTTCGTCGAGAGGTATTTCAGCACCTGCTCTTCGGTCAGAGCGCCGGAACCAATGAGCGCCTCGTCGACAGGTTGTCCGGCCAGCAACAACGGGCGGACGCGTTCCGCGTCCGCCGCGCCGATCAGACCGTCGTGTTGAAGTTCATCGAGTAGCGTACTCACCACGACCTCACACGACCTATGGGTGGATGCGACGACGTCTGGAGCATTTACTCCAGGATACCCATCAGCACCAGTTGCGCTTCCTGCTTGGGCGTCAACAGCTCGCGCAATTCGTCCTGCGCCTTCTTTAAATCGCCGCGCGCCTTTTCGCGGATCTCACGGACTTCCTGCAGCTTGGCCTTGATGGCTTTGACGTCGGTGTTCTCTTTGTTGTCCACCAGCGCCTGCAGTTCCTGAGTCTTCTTTTCGGATTCCGACTTCGGTTCCGGCGGCGTTGTGGGTGCTGCGGGCGTGGCATCTCCGCCGCCGCCATTTCCGCCTCTGCGGCGCTGCATGCCTCCGCCACCACCAAAGCCGCCGAATCCCCGGGCTCCGCCACGGACCTGCGCCTGCAATTTCTGAACAGCTTCGATTTTCGGCTGCAACGCTTTCATCTCGTCATCGCTGAGGCCCAGACTTTCCTTCATCCGGTCGAGCATGCGTTGCTTGAACTGCTCGGGATCGAAATTGCCGCGGCCACCCTGGCCACCGCCGCCTTGACCGCCGCCCTGTTTGGCGCCGCCGTCTGGAGCAGGCGGCGCATCTTCAGCCGATGCCGGCACCAATGCCAACGCGCTGATCGCAAACAACACACATATAAACGACTTGGCCAATGACATGATTGCGTTCTCCTTACAGAGGACTAGTTCACCCGATTCTCGCGGTGGCCAATTGGCCACCGTGGTCTTTCAGTCGAACTAGAGCGAACATATAAAATTTTGCTGCAAAAAGAGTTGCCGCTCTTTTCTCTAGCCTGCCAAAGATTCGGTAAGGTGTCCCACAGCGTAACACATTGTCGCGTACTGACCCTTAGTTCTTTCACGAATCCCAGCGAATTTTCGGCAGCGGCGTAACTCTAAGTGTTTGAATTTGTGATACTTAGGCAGCTGACGCTACGGCGCTTCATAAATGAATCCAGCGCTCAGCGTGCTGGTCTGTAAATCGGGATTCGTCACGACCATGTCCACGGCGCCAATCGCGTGGGGCGGGCTGGAGGTGGTTAACTGGGTCGCGCTGACAAAAATCACCGTTGCGGCCACTCCACCAAATGTTACGCGCGCGCCGCTGACGAAGTTTCGCCCCGTAACCGTGACGAACGTCCCGCCCAGCGGATTTCCTGTCGACGGCGCGAGACTGACGAGCGTCGGCGGTGGCGGCGTGGTCGACGCGATGTACGTGAAGCCGCGCACCAGAGAGCGCGATTGTCCGTCCGGATTGGTCACTGTCACGAGCACTCCGCCGGCGGAGTTGGTGGGCGTGACGCAGGTCAGTTGCGTCGGCGAATTAAACGTGACGCTTTGCGCCGCGACGCCACCGAAATCGACCGCCGTTCCGTTGACGAAACCCGAGCCGGCGATGATGACGGTCGTGCCGCCTGCGTCGGGTCCGGTGTCGGGAGTAACACCGGCGAGCAGCGGCGTATGCGCCAGCGTGTACGTATAGCCGCGGCTGAGCACGCTCCTGGTGCCGTCGGGATTGGTGACGACGACAAGAGAAGTTCCCGCACCCGAAATTCGCGCGGGAACCGTGCAGGTCATAAATCGCGACGTGACGAAGGCCACGTTGCTTGCCGCCGTGCCGTCGAATGTCACCGTCGCGCCTTTGATAAAGTTTGAACCTTTGATGCGTGCCACGTTGCCGCCGTTGGTGGGTCCATGATTGGGGGCGATGCTCGTGATTCCTGGCGCGGCAATCACGTTGAAATCGAAGGCGCGGGGCAGCGCGCCGCGTTGGCCATCGGGATTGATCACTTCCACCGTCACCACGGCATTCAACGGAGCGGCCGGCGTGACGCACATCAACCGCTTCGTGCCTTCGTAGGTAGTGCTCAGCACCACGCCGCCAAAAACCACACTGCTGCCCGGTACAAAACGTGTACCAACGACAGAGACGGTCGTGCCGCCATTGTTCGTGCCAAAGTCTGGCGTCACGCGGTCCACGGTTGGAGCGAAGGCCTGAATGTACGTCATCCCATTCGGCAGAACTGCGGCTGGCGCACCCGGATTGGTGACGGTGACATCCACAGCGCCGCCGCCCGCATGCGCCGGCGTGGTACAGATCAATTGCGTTGAGCTGATGAACGTGACGTGGCTGGCCGCGTTACCGCCAATGGTGACCGTGGTCTCGGTCGTGAAATTTGAGCCGCTGATCGTCACGACCGCGCCGCCGTTGGTCGAACTGCGTGCGGATTTAACGGAACTGATCGTCAACGCGCCGCCGAAAATGAAGCCGTTGGCCAGAGAAGAGTTTTGCGTGTCCGGATTCGTGACCGTCACATTCACAGCACCGGAAGCATGCGCGGGGGTGACCGCCGTCAATTTTGTGCCGGAGACGAAGACCACGTTCTCCGCAGATGTGTCGCCGAACAGCACTGTCGCGCCGCTTTGAAAATTCGTGCCCGTGAGCGTCACCGTCGTGCCGCCGCTTACCGCGCCACTGGCGGGATTCACGCTCGTGAGGCTTGGCGGCGTACTTTGAGCATGGGCGAATCGAAAGAAACACAACGGCAATGCCATTGCACACAGCATCATAAATTTCGGTCGTATCAGCACGCGCAGGCTCTCCAGTGACTGTCTATGTCGGACTGAAGCGGATGGCTTTCAAGTAGAATTCACATTCCCGCGATGTTCGCGACTAAAGAAAACGCACTGCTCCCCGTTAAGAACGGTTACGCCGCCTTGACAAACGTGGTGGAGCAATTAAGAGGCGATAAGGAGCTAATAAGGGGTGCATGGGTCTGTTCTCATGCAACGAAAAGGGGACTTCTCGCGTAGCGGACAGGCAGGCAGGGCATGATTAATCCGCCGCCGTTCGAAACATGGAGGTATTTATGAAAAGCAAACCCAGGACAGTAATCGTGACAGGCGCTTCACAGGGTATCGGCGCAGGCGTGATCAAAGCGTTTCTCGCGCGCGAATACAACGTGGTCGGGACCTCGCGGAACGCGACGAAATTGAAAGAGCTTTCAGCTTCAGAGCACCTTGCCCTGGTCGATGGTGATATTGCACAACCTGAGACCGCGCAGAAAGTGACGGAACTGGCGATCAAAAAATTCGGCTCGATCGACGCCGTCGTCGTCAACGCGGGCATCTTCACAGCGAAGCCGTTCACGCAGTACACGGCGGACGACTTCAATGCGCTCGTCGCAATCAATCTCGCCGGTTTTCTCTACGTTACGCAACTTGCGGTCAAACAGATGCAGGCACAGAAGACCGGTGGCAGCATCGTCAGCATCACCGCCTCGCTGGCCGCCAATCCGATCGCCGGCATACCGGCCGCGGTATCGATGATGACCAAAGGCGGCTTGGAAGCCGCGTTGAAAAGCCTGGCATTGGAATACGCTAAGGAGCAGATTCGCTTCAACGCCGTGGCGCCCGGAGTCGTGGAAACACCGATGCACGAAAAGAATCCGGTGGACTTCCTGAAAACGCTTTCGCCGATGGGCACCATCTCCACCGTCGATGAAATCGCCAGCGCGGTGATCTACCTGACCGAAGCGCGCCAGATCACCGGCGAGGTGCTGCATGTCGACGGCGGCGCGCACAGCGGCAAGTGGTAGCACAAATGCGCAGCTGACCGTGTCGTAAATTTACGACACGGTCGGTTAGGATGGGGAAAATTTTCCCCATGTTGGATTTTGACCAGTGTGCCAATTGGCACAGGGGTCGTCGCAGCGAAAATTCGGAGGTCTAACATGGTCTTGCGGAAGATAGTCGTGTTGGCCGCATTGGTTGTGGTGTCGACTCCTGTTTTCGCTCAAGAGAAAAGCGTCGAGACGCCGCACATTTCCTATCGCACAGTGAAAGTTGACGGGCTCTCCATCTTCTACCGCGAGGCCGGACCCAAAGACGCGCCGACGCTGCTGCTGCTGCACGGGCTGCCCTCTTCCTCGCGCATGTTTGAGTCGCTGTTCTCGCGGCTGGGTGGGCAGTTTCATTTGGTTGCGCCAGACTATCCGGGCTTCGGCCACAGCGACGCGCCGGCGCCGAAGGAGTTCGCGTACACCTTCGATCACATCGCCGCGACCATGGATCACTTCACCGAGGCGATGAAATTAGAGAAGTATACGCTCTACATGCAGGACTACGGCGGACCCGTGGGTTTTCGCATGACGCTCGCGCACCCGGAACGCGTCGAAGCGCTGATCGTCCAGAACGCGGTGGCTCACAACGAGGGTCTCGGAGCGATATGGAAAGTGCGGCGCGAGTACTGGGCCGACCGCGCTACGCACGAGGCGGCGCTGCGAACCAACTTGCTCTCTCTGGAGACCACGCGCGCACGTCACGTCGGCAGCGACCCGAATCCGGAGAAGTACGATCCCGATCTTTGGACCGACGAGTATGCGTTTATCAACAAGCCCGGTGAGGCAGACATTCAAAGCGACCTGTTCTACGACTACCGCACCAATGTCGAGTCCTACCCGAAGTGGCAGGCTTGGCTGCAGAAGACTCAGCCGCGACTGCTGGTGCTCTGGGGAAAGTACGACCCGTCGTTCGACATTTCGGAACCTGAATCCTACCGCCGCGACGTTCCAAAGGCCGAGGTTCACGTGCTGGATGCTGGCCACTTCGCGCTGGACACGGCCGCCGATGAAATCGCCACTCTCGTTCGCACCTTCACGTCGAACAAACAGTAGCGCGCCATTTTGAGAAGTATTTCTCGCGGAACAAAATGCGTCGCGTTATAAGACTGGCATGAAAGCACTTCTGCTGACTGGACCCAGACAACTTGCCTTTGAGACCGTGCCCGACCCGGCACCGGCTGCCGACGAAGCGGTGGTCCAGGTTTCTTACGCCGGAATTTGCGGCACCGATGTTGAGCTTTTCGTGAATGAGCATTTTCATCACTACAAGACGGGCCATGCGCGGCTGCCCATTATTCCCGGCCACGAATGGACCGGCGTCGTGGTGGATGTGGGCAGCGACGTCAAACATTTGAAAAAAGGCACTCGGGTCGTCGCGGAGGTCTCGATCGGCTGCGGCGTCTGCCGCTTCTGCAAAATGGGCCACGCCAATGTGTGTCGCGCCCGACGTGAGGTGGGAATCATCAACCAAAATGGTGGCTTCGCGCAGCTTGCCTGCATCCCTGCGTCGAACTTGCGTCCCGCGCTCGATCTGGCGCCCGAAATAGCCGTCGCTGCGGAGCCCACCGCCGTCGCGCTGCACGGTTGCCAACGGGTGAACGTCTCCGCTGGCGACCGCGTCCTGGTTGTGGGCGCCGGACCGATCGGCCTGCTCTCGCTCCAATGCGCGAAGGCCTGCGGTGCCGCCATTGTCGCGATTCTGGATCGGGATCAGAAGCGACTCGAATTAGCGCGAACGTTGGGCGCCGATGCGGTGATCAACAGCAGTTCAGTCGGCGTGGCAGAATTACCAGATCTCGCCAATTCGCTGACTCACGGTGATGGATTTGACGTCGTGCTCGAATGCGCCGGCGCCGCAAAAGTCTTTGAGCATCTCTTGCAAACGCTCGCGCCGCTGGGAAGGATCGCCGTCGTCGGTTGCTTCGGAGATCATCATCCCACATTCAATCCCGACGCCTTGATCGCCGGAGAGAATACCATCGCAGGCTCGGTCGGCGGTGGCGCCAATTATGGCGATGCGATTGAACTCTTGCGTTCCGGAAAAGTCCGGCCGGCGCCGATCATCACCCACACGTTCCCGTTGGCGGAAGCCCCGAAATTGTTCGGCGCGCTGGCACTCGGCCAGGCACCGCAAGGCAGCTTGAAAGTGTTGCTCAATCCTGCCTGAGTTCCGTCCGCAGCGTTCTTACTTTCCCTGTCCGCCCCAGGCCTTCTTGGCCCACACGTCCATCGGTCCGTACTTGTTCTCCCACGTCGTGTACATCGCGCCCACGACGCCTGGGATGCTCTTGGTGTTTTCGACCCACATGGTAATGGCGGAACCGTCGTCGTCGCCGTCGTAGTAGCCGGAGAGAATCTGCTTCAAGCCCAAGTCGGCGAAGAACTGACAGTTCTTCCCCAGCAGCCCGCCGTTCCAGTTGACGATGCCGACGTCTTTGTCGAGTCCTTCCCACGAGCCTTTCAGCGATCCGTTCACCAGAAAAAAGTTGTCGACCGCGTTGTGCTGCGGATCGAACATGTCGTTCCAGACCCAGATCCCCGCGTCGGGGCGAATGTCGCGGATGATCTGTGCGGCCTGGTGGACGTTCCACGCCAGCAATTTGCCGGGCGTCATCTTCTTGCTCTGGCACAGCGCGCATTGGTTGATCACGCGCAATTCATCATGCGACATGAAGAACGCCGCCGGGTGGAGCAGCGCTTCCGCCTCCTTCACTTCCGCGCGCCAGTCGTCGAAAATCTTCTGCTCACTCAGGCAGGACGTCAGCCGGTCTTCGAAGACCACGACCGAATGGTAGAAGCTCACTTTCAGCTTCTGTCCATCCTTGATGCGTGACTTTGCCGTGAGCTTGATGGGCGGCTGCTCGTGATAGGGAATCCACGGATGCAAATTGGGATCGACGATCTTCTCGAAGTCGACACCCTCTTCAAAGGCAGTGCCATCCTCGCTGGTCACGGTGACCGGGCAGCCGGGGCGGCGCAGTACGTTGACCAGGCCGAGTTCCTCGACGCTCAGATCGTCCCACCAGACTTTCCCGTCCTTGCCGTACCACGAACCGAGATAGATCGTCGCATCGCCGCCTTCCATGCTGTTGAAGACAACGTCGCAGCGCTTCCAATCCTGAGTGGCGTCGGTGTGAAACGTCTGGAAGCTGATCACGTTCTGAGGACCGGGGACGAGCACCTTCACTTCCGGATCGGCGGGCGCCATTTTCTCGGTCTTCACCCACACGCAGATGTGGTACTGGCGGTGGGGCAGGAGTTTGATCGGCTGAGCCACGCGGCAATGGCGGTACTGATTCTTGCCAATGCTCTCCATGCGCAACGCGGTCTTTCCGCCGTGGAACACCTGGTGGTCGGCGAAGCTGGTCACGCCTTCGTCGTCCTGCATCGTCCAGCCGCCGAAGTGGTTGTCCTTCACGTCTTCGAAGTCGCCGTTGAGGATCTTGGGTTTGTCCGCCAGCAGCGTGGCCCTGCCGCCCTGCGCCACGAAGACCGCATCCTTGGAGAGCACGCCCTCCATATAGTTACGGTCGCGGGTTCCGCCCATGACCGTGGCGATGAGATCCAGCCCGTTGTCCTTCGCCGCTTTTCTGAGATCTGCCGCCTTTGCTGCTGGAACGTTGTAGTTGAGCACCACGCCATTGTAGCCGTCGGCCTTGGCGCGGGGGAACATGGCAATCGTGCTATCCACCTCTTCCGGCTTGCTCACGTCCCGAAAAATAAAGAGCCAGCGCTTCTGCATACCCGTCTGCGGTTCGGCGGCGGCGCTCACGGACAACGCAACGCTGATCAGCAGCATGCTTGCCACGAGCACCAGCGTACTCTTGGTCTTAAAGCGAAGATGGGACACGCTGTACCTCCAACTTGTAAAGGAATTCGTTTCACCTGCGTCAGAGGGATACACCAGCTTCCGTAATCCTTCGCAAATTTTTGTGCGAGGTTCCGCGGATCACGTGAACCGCACCCAATCGTTCACCCTGTGGCCAGCTGGCCACAGGGTCGCTGTTTTACTAAGTACCGCGCAAGGCATTTAGAGCAGGGAATTCCTAATGGTGATGTCCGTGGCCGTGATGTTCGGCGTGTGCTTCTTCCGCTTTTAGGTTGCAGTAAATCTCATTCGGAAGGCAGCCTTCGACCTCAACCTGAACCGTGGTGTGATTGATCTGAAAGTGATGCTCTAATTCGTCAACGACGACCTTCAAAATCTGCTGACCGCTGCGGATACTCTGTTCGGAAACCACGATGTGACAGCTGCACGCAATGACGCCCGGTCCCACCGTCCAGACGTGAAGATCGTGAACGCCGAGGACACCCGCCGCTTTCTTGATGCAGTCTTCCACGGCCTGCATGTTGATTCCATCCGGAGTGCCTTCCAGCAGCACATTGACGCTCTCCTTGAGAATCCCCCAGGAACTCCACACGATCAGCGCGGCAATCAAGAAGGAGACCACCGGATCGGCGAGCGTTGAGTTCGTGCACGCCACAACAATGCCGGCAATGATGACGCCCACTGACGATACGGCGTCGCCGATCATGTGAATGTAGGCGCTGCGGATGTTCAGATTCTTGCGGCCGCCATGAAGCCAGAGGCTGATGACGACATTCACGACCAGGGCAACGGCGGCGACGCCGATCATTACTCCGCTTTGAACCGGTTCGGGCTTGGAAAGTCGCTGCACGGCTTCCCAGATCACAAAAATGGCGATGACAACCAAGGAGACTGCGTTCACCAGCGCCGCCAGGATTCCCACGCGGTGATAGCCGTACGTCATCCGGCTGTGCGATTCCTTCCGCGCGATCCACACCGCGTACCAGCTGAAACCCAGCGCCAGCGCATCGGCCAAGTTGTGCCCGGCGTCCGACATCAGCGCGAGACTGTTCGAGAACCACCCGGCCGACGCTTCGCCAATCACGAATGCAAGCGTGAGAAAGACAGAAAGTTTTAAGCGGGTTTCTGAAACACTTCCGCCATGACCGTGGTCGTGAGACATTCGTGTTTCCCTCAGTCAACTACCGCAATCATTGTATCGTCTTCAAATTGAATAGCCACTTGAGGGGCGTGCGAGTTCGCGGCAATCGGTACTAGGAACGCGCCGCGGTGCGGTGTATCCAATGGATGTGCCGCATTGCAGGTTTGAAGTCTCTCGATGATCAGGATTCAGGAGCGCATCATGTCGCGACGAATGTGGTCCATACAGCTGTGTCTGTTGCTCATTTCCTGCAGCGTGTGGTCCAGTGAATTCTCCATCCACGGCGTCACCGACAAGCAGGTGGCGATCTACAAGCCCGGAGAGAAGATGGAATTCACGCTCTGCGTGCTCGACGGGGCAACGCCCGTGGCCGGCAAGAAGATCACGTGGACGCGCACCGGCGACGACGGCAAATCCGACAAGGGCGAAGGCATCGCCACCGAAGCCGGCCTGAAGATCACGACATCGCTGGACACGCCCGGATTCGTGCGCATTCAGGCGCAGGCGTTTGGCGAAGACGGCAAGCGGCTGCAGGGATTCGTCGGCGGCTGGGGCGCCAAAAAAGAAGGCGAGATTTTCTTCGACGGCGGCGCGTGCGTCGAGCCGGAGAAACTCCAGGCGGTTGCGGAGCCCAAGGACTTCGATGAGTTCTGGAAATCGGCCAAAGCCAAGCTCGCTGAAACGCCGTTGAAGGCTGACTTGAAAGAAGTCGAGACCAAAAATCCGAAGGTCAAGCTCTACGCGGTGAAGCTCGATTGCGCCGGCGGAAAGCCGGTCACGGGTTACCTCACTGTTCCCGTCGGAGCGAAAGAGAAATCGCTTCCCGGCATCGTGCAGTTTCAGGGCTACGGTATCAACAAGCACAATCCGCCCGGTTGGCTGAACGAAAATGCGATCTTCTTCGAGATCAACGCGCACGGCATGGAACTGGGCCGCGACGACGCGTACTACGAGCAGCTGAAAAAGGACCTGGCCAACTACTGCTTCAAAAATGACGAGAACACCGACCGCGAGAAGACCTACTACTTTGGCATGGCGCTGCGCGTGCTCCGTGCGTTGGAATACGTGAAGTCGCGCCCCGAATGGAACGGCAAGGAACTGCAGAGCAACGGCGGCAGCCAGGGCGGACTGCAGGGACTGTGGGGCGCGGGGCTCGATGCGGACGTCACGTCCAGCAACATCTGGTCGCCGTGGTCGTGCGATTTCGGCGGCATCACGCTTGGCCGGCAGCGCGGCTGGCGCCCGGACTACAAGGAACCGTTGAATTACTTCGACCCGGTCTTCCACGCCAAGCGCATCAAGGCCAACGTCCACCTGGTCGCCAATTACGGCGACTACACCTGCCCGCCGTCCAGCGTGTGGATTGTCTACAACAACATTCCCACGGAAACCAAGTCGATGGAAGTGAAGCAGGGCTGCGAGCACGGCTACGAGATGAAACATTGCATGAAGTTCACGATTACGCCCAAAGAAACCAAGGACATCGGCGAAACAAAGTAGTTCCGGAAAGACGCCGCTCATGAAAAGGTGATGATGACAACGCTGCAGATCCCTCCCGCCGTGATTGGCCTGCAACAGGTGACAGAGATAACACTGCGCGTCAACGGTCGGCCGGTGGCCGTGTACGGCACGCCAGTGGCCCGCTACGCCAGTTTCGAATGCGACGGCGCCGTCGAAATTTCGCTGGAGTACGCGGCGCCCGTCACCGGCGCGGTACTCATCCGGCCCCTCTCGTCGAAACTCACGGGGCAGATCGAAAATAACCGCGTGACCTTCACGCTTCCGCAGCCGCGGTATTTGCGGATCGAAGTCGCGGGACAACCGGGTCTCTACCTTTTCGCGGATGCGCCGCCCGTCGCGCTGCCGGCCGTACACGCGCCCGGCGTCCGCACCTTTGCGCCAGGACAGATTCACGATGCGGGTCTGATTGAACTCCAGTCCGGCGACACGCTGATCATTCCCGCGGGTGCGGTGGTGCGCGGGCAGATCCACGCGGCCGATGCCAAGGACATTCGCATCCTGGGCAATGGCGTGCTGATGGGCCGGAGCGAGCGCGGTTCCCATCATCCGCTCAACGGACGCTCGCTGCTCTTTGAACGCTGCACCAACCTCACTATTGAAGGACTCTGCGTCATCGGCTCCTCCTCGTGGACGGTGCAGCTCAATCAATGCGAGAAGGTCGCGATCCGGCACTTCAAATGCATCGGCTGGCTCGTCAGCACCGACGGCATCGACATTGTGGGTTCTCGTTCCGTCCATGTCAGCGACAGTCTGCTCCACGACAACGACGACTGCATCGCCGTCAAAGGACTGCTGCGCGAAGAGAAGAACGGCCGGAAGAACACCGGTGATTTGTCCGTGCGCGATGTCCTGATCGAACGCTGCGTGATGTGGAACGACCAGGCCGGCAACGCCATGGAGATCGGCTTCGAGACGCGTGATTCGGAGGTCGATGGCGTCGTCTTCCGTGACATCGATGTCATTGGCGCGCACGGCGAAGGCGCGGTCTTCTCGATTCACAACGGCGACCACGCCACGGTGACAAATGTTGTCTGGGAAAAGATCCGGATCGAACATTTTTACGACCGCTTCATCGACTTCCGCGTGCTCAACTCGCGCTGGACGTCCACGCCCGACCGCGGCGTGATTCGCGACATCGTTCTGCGCGACATCGAATGCATCGAAGATATTTTCAACACGCCCTCGATCATCGGGGGCTGGGACGCGACCCACGACGTCGAGAATGTCCTGTTCGAGCGCCTGATCATGGGCGGGAAACACATTCTGGATGCCGACGCGCTGCAACTGTTCACGCGCCACGCGCGCGGCATTGTCTTCAAGTAGTTTAAGGCGATTCGAGCAGCTCGAGTTCCACGTCGTCGAGGTGGATGACGGCTTCGACCTTGGCCTCCAGCACGCCCTTTTCAATCGCGAACGAGCCGGTTGCGGCGGTTGCTCCGGTTTCGACGATTCCGGAGAGCGCCTGCCACGTGCCCAGGCGAGTGACGTCGTATTTGGACGAATTGCAGTTGGTCAGCCATTTATTCGCTGCGTCGTTCACGCCCACTTTGACGTACGGCGGCAGCGTTGGATCGGAGATCGAATCGACTTTCATCCAGCAGGAGAATCGGTAGCGGCTGGCAGGAAGCAGCGGCAGCCCCCTGCGCGCCGCGTAGTTCCAACTCTTACCCGCTTCCGCGCCGCCGACCAGCAGCGCGTGCTTTCCGGCGTGCGCGTCTGCATCAATTTTTGCTGACATGCCTTCGCTGGTCGACCAGGCGGATTCGCCGGATTCGAAGTCCTCCGTGAAGAGCGGGTTGGCGTGCTCTTCCGGCGCGGCGGCGGAAATTTCGCAGAGATCGTAATCGCCATCGGCGGCGCCGCCGATCGCCAGTTGCACGGCGACGGCGGGATCCTCCGGTTTGACCATCGCCACTTTGAGTCGGTACGTTCCGGCCGGCACGCCGGCGGGAATGCGGAACATGCTGTTGAGCGTGATCTCCTCGTTCTGCCACCAGCGTGTGGTCGGGACGAGCGGGAAGTCGAGCTGTTGCGCGACGACCTTGCCTTTTGCGTCGGCCAGTGACCAGCGCAGCGCGTACGAGTCGTAACACGGAGCCACGCCGGTATTTTTCCAATGGTGCTCGATCAACAGGCGCGAACTGCGCTTTTCATCGGCGCTCACGTGCAGGGTTTTGTTGCACTTCAATTGCGTCAGCACAAAACGAAAACCAATGCGCCGCGCGGCGTCGGTGA
This sequence comes from Planctomycetota bacterium, assembly GCA_038227875.1. Classification (GTDB taxonomy): domain Bacteria; phylum Planctomycetota; class SZUA-567; order H5-PLA8; family H5-PLA8; genus JBBRPR01. The sequence goes on along the minus strand of JBBRPR010000060.1, from coordinate 20,996 downwards.
CGGCGGCCTTTACTTCGTCCGGAGCATTCGCCAATTCGCGCCAGCCCATCAGGTTGATGTGAAAATAACTGATCGGGTCCTCCAGCCCTCGCTTGAACGTCGCGCCGACGCCCCAGCCCTTCTTCAGCATGTCTTTGTAGTTGTCGAAGAGTTCATAATTGCAGATGACCCGCTCACGGGAGTACGGGCGGTAAAAGCGATCGCCCACCTTGGCGCTGGGTCCGGAAGGATTCAGTCCGTCCTGTCGGAAATGGACGCCGTGGAGCGCGGCGTAGTCGTTGATGCAGGCGTAGTCGCCGACATTTAGAAAAATACGCGTGTGTGGAAATGCCCGGACGTACGCATCGATCAGGCGCCGGTACGCGCCGATGTATTTCGTCTCCGTGTAGCCGCTGGCCTGCAACTGCTCCGGCGTCCACAACATCAGATGCATCTCGCCCCACTGCCCGATCCCGCCGATGTCGATGAACTCCACGCCCGGCCGTCCGTCCAGGTACTTGCCGAGATCGGCGATGAACTTCTCCTGAATGGCCAGATACTGTTCGTCCCAGAAAGGCGGATCGATCTGCTCGGGAATGTAAATTCCTTTATGCGAATACCCGGTGATCCCCTTGTCGAAAACCCATTTGGGCGTCACGTACTTCCGCTGTGAATGCATGTTCTGCGACATGAAGCGGAACGAGACGCGTTTGTGCCATTTCTTCACCCACAGGTCGAAGATCGGGCCGAAGTACTCTTCGAATTTGTATTGTCCTTCCGCGTCGGGCTCCAACACCGACCAGTCATCGCGGAAGTAACCGATGTTGACCAATTTGTAATACCAGGCGTTCGGGTTCACGTCCGCCTCGCTCCGCGTTCCATACAGGTACAGACCCGTTCCGGGATTGACCAGCGCTTCGTCCATGGCGGCGGGCGTGAACTCCTGCAATTCAAGCCGCGGAGCCGCGTCGGCGGCCTGCACGCTCCACCTTGAAGCGGCCAGCACAAGAAAAATCAGGACGGGTATCAGAACGTTTCGATATGCCATGAAGCGACTCCTGTTGAGTTGTGCGGACGCTATGAACTTCAAGCGGGTTCGTCAACGGTAACTGGGCTCCGTGCACGGGGTGGAGCGACGGACTGTAGCTTCGAGCTCGCATATTTTTTCAATTTCGATGGACGACCGCAGTTGAGCGGTGTAGATTGTATTGAAACAGGTGTGAATCAGATATGATACAGATTAAATAGGAAAATTGAAACCAGTGATGAAAATGAGAGTAACTCAAGGTGATTCAGATACCGACGTCCTTTCCCGCCGCAATGCGATGCAGGTGATGCAGGCTTTGCGCGAGAAAATCGAATCGGGCGAAATTCACAGCGGCGGCTACCTGCCGGGCGTGCGCGATCTAAGCCGCGCGCACGGCGTCGCGCCTAACACGGTTCTCCGCGCGTTGCACATGCTCGCCGATCAAGGCTTGATCGAAGCGCGTCCGCGCCGGGGCTACTGGATTCGCGAAGCCGATGCGGATGGCGCGGCGTACGTCTACCTGACCTCGACGCAGAATATCGTGAACGGCTTCGACGCCCTCTACAACGTCCTGATCCAGGAACTCAACGCTTCGACTCTGTCGCGCGGCGAACGGCTGACGACGATCGTCCTCAATCCCGGCGACGTACGCCACGCGATCCAACAGCATGCGATCTCCCGGATGAGCGGCCTGGTGCTGGACACCCCCAACGAAGCGCTGCTGGAATGGATTCAGAAGGCCGGCGCGTCCGCGGTGCTCATTGATGACGAAGATGCTCAGCGCCGCGTCAACAACGTCGTGCAGAGCAACTTCGCCGGTGGCGAACTGGCCGCCGTGCATCTGCTGAAGGCCGGCTGCAAGCGCATCGCATGGTTTGGGAAGTCGCTGGATCATCATCACTCCCGTTCCCGTTACGGCGGAGCCTTGACGCAACTGGGTTCGGCGCAGCGTGAATTCTGTGCCAGCCACTTCTCTGCCTTGGACGCTCAAGATCTGGAGCAGACCGCCATCACGCTGCTTAAGCAGCGTCCCGATGGCGTGCTGGCGCTCTGGCGTCCAATGGCGGCAGCGATCGCCGCGGCGGCGCGGAAACTGGGCCTGAAAATCGGCGCTGACTTTCAGCTCGTCGGCTGGTCGTGCGAAGAACTTTACGACAGTTCTTATGTTCCACTGTTTGATGGCCCGACGCCGCCGGCCATTGTCTGGAGCGCCAAGCGCATGGCGGCTGCGGCGATGGATATTCTGCGCGCCAAACCGACGGTCGCACCCGGCGCCGCGCTGTCCACGCTCATCCCGGTGACATTGCGCGTGAGTCAATAGTCTGGTGTTGCTGTGCGAATAGGGAGACTGCCCATGAACGCGAATCGAAATCTGCTCGCATCCTGCATCGCGCTCTTCGTTTTCTGCGGGTCTTTCGCGCTGGCAGCGGACGGCGCGGACTGGGCCGCTTACGCCGTGAAAACGGCCGAGGCCGATCAAGGCCTGTGCCTGGTTGTTGATCCTGCCGACGGAGCCTCCGTCGCGGCCGTGGCAAAGGCCAGCCGGCTTTACGTGCAAGGCTGTACGTGGGAATCCAAAAACATCCAGACCAGCCGCGATACCATCAGCAAAGCGGGATTGGCAGACCGCGCTTCGATGGCGTGGATCGAAGCCGACTTCCTGCCGTACGCTGACAACCTGATCAATCTGGTCGTCTGCGCCAACTGGGGCCACAAACCCGTGGCGCTCGAGGAAGTCGTGCGTGTCCTCGCCCCCGGCGGCATGGCGATCCTGGGCAACGATGGCAACGCAGCGGCCACGGATGGATTGGAAGCCAAACTCAAGCAGGCTGGCGTGAAGCAATTCAAAGCGCTCGATCGCAAAGGTTGGATCAGTTTCGTCAAGTCCGCGGACCCGGACTACGGTTCGTGGACGCACAACTTTGGCGGACCGGACTTGAGCTACATCGGTGACGACAAAGTCGCGGGGCCCTGGTCGGAAGTGCGCTGGATCGGCGATCCGCGCTGGGGTGCGCTGGCGGGCACATATTCCGGCCGTGTCGCCGGCGGCGGCAGATTCTATTACGCAGAAGCGCGCGCGGATCATACCTGGTGGGTCGGCCGCGACGCTTACAACGGCACCGAACTGTGGCGCTTTCCGCTGGAAGGCAAAGGCTGGGTGCCGCTGCAGGGGCCGGGCAACACGCTGGCGTGCGACGAGCGCTGGGCCTATGCGACGCATAAAGGGACACTGACCGCGCGCGATGGCAAGTCCGGCGAGATCGTTCATGAATACAAGCTCGCGATTACGCCGCGCAATATTACGTCGGTGGGCGGAATGCTGCTGGTCAGCGAAACGGCCCGGGACATCTGCCAATTCGGCACCGCCGTCGCCGTCGAGAAAACAACAGGCAAGGTGATCTGGACGCGTCCGTCCGCGGCGCATCCGCCGTCCGCCGATGGCGTGGCCTTCGTGCTCAACGCCACGGAACTGGAAGGCGTAGACGTGGCGACCGGATCGTCGCTGTGGAAGACGCCGATGCCCAAGGCCGACGGCACGCCGCGGGTCTTCTGCAAGGCTGGCATCGTCTATGTGACGACGATTCCGAATTGGAAGCCTTTTACGCAACTGGCTGCGTTCAATGGCAAGACCGGCGCGTTGCTATGGACCGATAAAACGCTCTGCGTCCAAAGCAGCGCGATATTGCCCGTCGGCACCGAGCTGTGCCTCACGATTCCCAGCAAGCCCAACAAAATCATCGTGCTGGACGGCATGACGGGAAAGACCGTGCGCGAAATGCCTGTCAGCAACTTCAGCGGAAAATGCTACGGCTTTACCGGCAACGCTCATTTCCTGAGCTACGGCTGGGGCGACTGGCTGAACGTGCAGTCCGGCGTTGAAGTCAACAAGAAGACCCTGCGCTCGGCCTGCTTCCTGGGCGGTGTCTTCGCCAATGGACTCACGTATTTCCTGCCGCACCACTGCGACTGCTCCGTCACGCTGCGCGGTCTGCTGGCGATGTCGGGCGAAGGAAAGCGCAAGTGGCTGACGGACGAAACCAAGGACATTCCGAAGCTGTATTCGTCCGGCGCGGCTCCGGCGGCTGTCTCCGAAAGTCTCGGCGACTGGCCGATGTACCGCCTCAACTCCGCGCGCTCGAACGCCACGGAGCAGACACTGCCCACGCAACCGGCGCTGCTCTGGTCGGAGAAAATCAGCGCCAGCCCGCTCACCCAGGCCGTCTCGGCGTACGGTATCGTCTGCATTGCGGAACCCAAAACGCACCGCGTCTTCGCGCGCGACGCGGCGACGGGCAAGGAGCTCTGGTCGTTCGTTGCGGATGGACGGGTGGAGTCTTCGCCGACGCTGCATAAGGGCCTGTGTCTCTTCGGTACCGGAGGCGGATCGGTTTACGCGCTGGATGCGCGGACGGGCAAGGAAGTCTGGCGGATGCGGGCCGCGCCCGTGGAAAAATTCATCGCTGAGGAAGGCCAGTTTGCATCGGCCTGGCCGGTGATCGGCGGTGTGCTGGCGGTGAACGGCGAGATTTACTTCACGTGCGGGCGTTCCGTAAACGTCGATGGCGGAATCTGGATGTTCGCCGCCGACGCGGTCACCGGAAAGATCCGCTGGCGCGTGCGCGGCGGGAGCACCGGCGACTTGTTCTTGAGCGACGGCAAGGAACTCTTTCTGACCAAGAACTCCTATTCCATCAGCAACGGTTCACCCGCCCAGGGTGCCAAGGCGTGGTCTTCGAAGGGACTTCTGCGCACCACGCAGTACCTCACGCCCGTCTCCGTCTGCGATTACATGGCCTGCGTCGAGCCCTCACTGTCCAGCCAGAAGCACGTTGAACTGACCGATGGCGTCACGACCGGCGAGAACCTCGCGTTCAACAGTAAATTGGGTGTGGCCGCCTGGCGCTACCGTTTCGGCGTGGGACCCGATCTGATGAAAAAGGACAAGGGCGGCGAGCGCTTCCTCTACGCCCGCAACGCGGACGGCACTCTCAAATGGAAGACCGACGAAGCGCTGAAGCAACAGATCGTCGGCATTGTGCTCGCCGGCGATACGGCGTTCATGGCCGGTGTTCCGACCTCGCTGGATCCGAAGGAAAAGAGCGAACTCTGGGTGGTCTCCGCGGCCGATGGCAAGAAACTTCAGTCGATCACGCTGGATAACAAACCCGACTACGATGGCCTCTCGGCGGCCGGCGGTCGGCTATTTTTAACGACGGAAGATGGCGCGTTGCAGTGCTTCGGGGCGAAGTAGAATTGAGTCCATCAAGAACTCGATTTACTTGTGTGATGCAGCGAACTTCGCTTTAATTCGGATAATTAATCGTGATCATATCGCCAGGATTACCGGCGGCATCAAATGAAACAATCTTATATACAATCGGCTTGTTTTGATCCAAACGTCCAACCAGATCAGTATAAATCACATTCTGGGTGCAAACCAGAAGTATATCGCCTCGCCAAATACGCACAGAGGCAACACTGCTAGGCTTGGTCCATTGAATGGATACCCCATTTGGATCGCTTGTCGCAGTGGCATTTGTTACGTGAGGGGCAAAATTTAGTCCCGAATCAGTATTTCTCACAGCAATCATTCCATTTGAAATGTTCGTTAATGCTAATTTTTGGCCGTTTGCGACGATGCTCTGACCGATCTTTCCTCGTAATGCATCTTGAAGTTTTATGGCAATTGCACCTGCATTTTCGCCAGCAACTGTATTAATTTGAACGGATACTGTGGGTGACTTAATACGAGTAATCGTAATTGTCCCGCTTTGCGCTGTGCCTACGACATTTATCGACGTGCTGTCCAGAATAGAGCAGGAGGAGTCTACAGGCGGCGAATTCGATGGTGGATACAAAGTTACTTCTCCGGCCATCAATGTAACGCTCTGAAATCCAATCACCAGGAGCATGATCTTCGTTAGAATTCTTGTCATTTTTGAGCGCCTAAATTAGTAATTATTATCAAAGTTTGTCCGCGTCGGGTGCTGGCTCGCATCCTCACAGCGGCCCGATCTCAATCAGCCGGTATCCGCCTTCGTATCCCGGCTTGCCCACGTACTGAATTGCGTGCGGATTCAAATTGTCCGCATGATGAAAATGGATGTGTCCGCAAAGCACCGCGATGACGTGTGCCGACTCCGCCAGCAACCGCACGAACTCGACCGTGCGATCGCCGTTGACGCGCGCGAACCACTTTTTCCGGCTCAACTCATCCCAATGCGGATCGCCCAGCAGGATCGGCGCATTCCAGCGCGCGATCGTGGGCGGCCGCAGCGTCGGCAATGAAATCGGAATATGGATCAGAAACACCGACGGCATTCCGTCTTTCAATGCCGCGTGCGCGAATTCGAATTGCTCGTCGTTGACCTGGTAGTTCGAATCGTCGATGGCGATAAAGCGCACCCCATGAATGTCGCGTTTCGCAAACGACGGCGCGCCGCCGTGCAAGGGCGCAAGCGCGGGGTAAAATTCCAGGCGCCGCGCGTCCGTGCCTTCCAGTCCCGAGAACAGCCAGTCGTGATTGCCGGGCGTATAGAGCGCCGGCATTCCCGCGCGCGCCAGCGATGCCGACGCGGATTCAAGGCTGGCCTGCGCGGGAAAGTTGACGATGTCGCCGGTGAGCGCCAGCAGATCCAGCGCCCCGAAATCGGAACGCGTCAGTGTTTCGGCGAACGTGACTTCCGTCGAGACCGGCGCGCCGCTGGCATCCAGCCTCCGGCTCGCGAATTTTCCGCGCGCGTCGCGGCACTTTTCCAGATGCTGCCCGTCGCGCTCGTCGATCAGGGAGATGTGCGAATCCGTCACGTGAAGCACGCGGATCGTGCGCGACAGGCCACGGACGCGAATGTTCGCGCTCGTCTCGGTCCACTCATGAGTCACTTCTGGATTCGTCACAACTTATCTTTCCAAAACAATGAGTAGCCCGGGCGAAAGAAAAAACGGCGGAACCACGGCTGGAATGTTGGAGAGCGGCAGCACTGCGTCGCTCATGTCGATCCCTAGCACGTCGGTCATGAATTTCCGCCGCGCCTGGCAGCGGGACCACGTTTCCGGAAAGCGCTCGGAAAGTTCCCGGCGCAGTGTCGCATCGGCCAGCACGTAGCCATCTTCCATGCGCGTGGACCCGTACACTTTCGACGACGGAATCACATCGGACTGAATCGCCATCCCGGAATGAAGTCGGATCGTCGAACCGCGAAAAAACGGCGAACTGATCCATTCATCCAGGTGAATCAAATGCCCCGGATTCAATGTGATGTTGAAGACGTCCTGCGGCAGAAGTTCGGCGATGGCGTCGGCACACTCCGCCGCCGGCGCTCCGATGTCCAACGCGCCGAACCACGCGGCCATCGCTTCAAAGTAGAGTCCCGCGAAAGCCGGAACGTAATCGCGCGCGGGAACGGGCAGGTCGGCGGCCGATTCAGCGACCCAGCCGGTGCGGCAGACGTTGCTTCCCCAATGCGCAACGTTGCAGGAAAGCCGGTTGCCGCGCCGCACTTCATTGCCGCTCGGGCTGGCCAGCGAGACGGTTTTCGCGCCGGTCTTCACATTCAAGTAGGCGCAGAGCGGCGTGCCGTCGTACTGCGCCTGCTGCGCCAGCTCGTGATCGGTCAGCCCTTCTTTAACGTTGCACAGAATCCGCCGCACCGCTTCGGAGCTGAGCATGTTCGCGTACTCGACATACGCGATGTCGCGCGCCGAGCAAAACGTGCGCAGGCCGTCGTTCGCGTCGATGAAAATCGATGTCGCATTAACCACATTCTCCCGGCCAGCGAGCGAACGCAGCGTGTCGACGAGAAAAGCGGGAATGTCGATGGCGTGCGTGCTGTCCGGATGTTCGCGCTCCGAGAAATACTTCCAGCCTACGCAGCCGACACGAGAAGTATTTCCGATGGCTTCGTCCCGAAAGATTGCTTCGATTGTCCGGCTCTTCTCGCGCGGTTGATCCATCAAGGAGAACGGTTGATAGAGCTCCGTGCGGAATCCATTTTCCGCGTGGAGCGGACTGATCGGCAGGTAGTCTTTGCATTCGTTGCCGACGAGCATCAAGGGCGTGCGCGTCCGCGAGAGCACCAGCAACGCTTCCTCAAACCGCGGATCGAAATGCGACAGGAAGGCGAGATTCGCGAAGTGTTCGCGGTCCGCGTAGACGACCAAGTGCGTGAGCCCGCGTTGCTCCATCGCCGCGAGCGCGCGGTCGATGCGCTGCCGCAATTCGGTGGCGGTCGGGGCCTCTGGTGGCCGCCCCAGTGGGCCGAATTGTGGCCACTCAATTTCAGCGACGCGGTGTTTGCGGCGAGTCTTCATGGACCTGTAAAAATACTCCAAATGTCACACTGAAAACATTCACTTTTCGCGCGTTCTCATGCGGAAATGATCAAGTTTTTTCAACGCCACTGCGCTATAAAAGGTGCTTCCATTTTCATTGCTATTCCTGAACCCATTCGAAAGGGATTCCGTGAAAAACCTCGCTCGGAAAGATCGCCTCGCGCGCCGCAAACTGCTCTACTCCCTCCTCGGTGACCTTCCCGACAACAAAAAACCGATCCGCTCGCGGCTGGTCGCCACCGAGCAGCATGACGGATACACCCTCGAACGCATCAGCCTGGAAGTGAACGGGCTCGAGCATGTTCCCGCCTTGTTCGTCAAACCCAGCACGGGCAGCGGTCCGTTTCCGACGGTGCTTTACAATCACGCGCACGGCGGCGGCCACACGATCGGCAAACGCGAACTGATCGTCCAGCGCGACGGGATTCAAGGTCCTTACGGCATCGAACTGGCCAAGCGCGGCATCGCCAGCATCTGCATCGATCAATGGAATTTCGGCGAACGGTTTTGCCGCCCCGAAGCGCAGGTCTTCAAAGAGATGCTGTGGAAGGGCCGCGTGCTGTGGGGAATGATGGTCTTCGACAACTTGCGCGCGCTGGAATACCTCTGCACGCGCAGCGACGTCGACGCCTCTCGCATCGCCACCATGGGACTGTCGATGGGTTCGACCATGGCGTGGTGGACCGCGGCGCTCGATGAGCGCGTGAAGGTCACTGTCGACATGTGCTGCATGACTGATTTTCATGAATTGATCGTGACGCAAGGGTTGGACGGCCATGGCATCTATTACTATGTACCGAGCTTGTTGAAGCACTTTGATACCGTCGGCATCAACGCGCTGATCGCGCCGCGTTCACACCTTTCTTTAAATGGCGACTACGATCCACTGACACCGCCGGCCGGGCTCAATCGCATCGACCGCGAGTTGAAGAAAATTTACAAGGCGGAAGGCCATCCCGAAGCGTGGAGCAGTTTCCGCGAACAGCACGGACATTTTGAGACTGCGGAAATGCGCGCCGCGGTCCTCGGCTGGCTGGACCGCTGGCTGTAGCGGCCTGAAAGGATGACGTGAGATGGGCTGCAACGTTCTGTTGATCATGGGTGGTCACGGCTACGACCGCGATGCATTCAGCGCGATGTGGAAAGCGTTGGACGACGTCTCGATCCGCGAAGTTCAGTACCCGGCGGCCGAGTCCTTTTTTAAGCGCGATGCGGCAGCGGAATTCGATGCGTTCGTGTTTTACGATTTCGCGCAGACCATGTCGGCAGCGGCTCACGCGGATTTTCTGAGTCTGCTCCAGAGCGGGAAAGGCCTGGTCTTTCTCCATCATTCCATATGTGGACATTACGAATGGCCGGAATACGAGCGCATCGTCGGCGGCGCATGGATCAACACCGAACGTACGATCCATGGGCGCGTCTACGCGCCGTCTCAGTACGCTCCCAATCAGAACGTGGCGGTGCATCTGTGTCCGCATCCTGTCACGGAAGGACTGCAGGATTTTGAAATGGTCGAGGAGACTTACAAAAGTCTCTACACCGCGCCTGGACTCACGCCCCTGCTGACCACCGAACACCCGAGTTCCGATCCGCTGCTCGGCTGGGCGCATCAGTACGCACAGTCGCGCATCGTATTTCTGCAGCCCGGCCATGGGGCGTCGGCGTTCAACGACCCGAATTACCGGCGGCTGGTCCGTCAGGCAATTCAGTGGACCCGCGGTAGCACGAGACGGTGAAGCGGAAATAAGTTGCACCCTTTCGATCGGTTGGCGGTACTTCATAGTGGAGACCGGCAGATTGATTCGGAGAGGGGCGCCATGCGCACGTTGATCCTTGGGATTCTGATTTCGGGAATCTGTCTGAGCGGATGGGCCGCGGATGAGGCTCCGCCGGAAACCAAGAGCGGCTCGAATCTTCCGTCTGGCGTCAAAGTTTTGCGCGATGTGGAATATGCGAAGGTCGATGGGCTTTCGTTGGGCATGGATCTTTATCTTCCGGAGCAGCCGAAATCGGCGCTCCCGGTCGTAGTTTATTTTCATGGCGGCGGGTGGCGGCGCGGGACCAAGAACGGTTGCAGCGCGGCGATTCCTCTCGCGGGTAAGGGTTATGTGGTTGCCAGCGTGACCTATCGGCTGAGCCAGCAGGCGATTTTTCCGGCTGCGATTGAGGACTGCAAAGGGGCGGTGCGTTTCCTGCGCGCCAATGCAGCCAAGTACTCCATCGATCCGGCGTCGGTCATCGTCATGGGCGATTCGGCGGGCGGGCATCTGGCCGCGCTGATGGGAACGTCCGGCGGCGTCAAGGACCTTGAGGGCACCACCGGCGGAAACCTGACGCAATCCAGCCGCGTGCAGGCGGTGATCGATTATTACGGGCCGGTGGACTTCATTTCGATCATTGATCAGAAAAGCGATATCAAGCGCGGCGAAGTGGGCGCGCCGGAAGTGCAGTTCCTGGGCGGGCGGACGCTGGAGCACAAAGAAGTGGCGATCAAGGCCAGTCCGCTGACCTACGTGACGAAAGAGGTTCCTCCATTTCTGATTGTTCACGGTGAGAAGGACCCGCGCGTTCCTCTCGAGCAGCCGCGCGAGATGCTCGACGCGGTGCAGAAGGCCGGCGGCGAAGCGGCGCTGCACTTAGTCAAGGATGGCGGGCATGGATTCACGGCGGCGCAGAACAACGCGTTGATTCCGGTGCTGACGGAGTTTCTGGACCGGCACTTCAAGAAGCCGGCTCCCTGAATAAAGCAGCCACGCGGAGTCGGGGCATTCGGTCAGAACTTTGGGCGGAACGTTGGTATTCATTTGAGCTTCTCCTCTATTGTCGGCGTGGCTATTGTCCAATTCACTTCTTGGCGCTGCCCATTTTTCCGAGATGCGCGGTGTACGTGACGGCCGCATCGGCGTGATAGGCTGCTGTTCCAATCACCAGGGCGACGCCAATCGTCGCAGATTGCGCGTGGACGGTGGCGTTGCGCAAGCCTTCGTCCGCAAAGTCGGCCAGGAATGCGCCGCGGGAAAGTTTGACGGTCACCATCGCCAGCGACGAACCCTTGCGTGTGCGCAGCATGACCGTATCGGCGCTGCTCTCGGAACTGACGCCGCCGCCTCTGGCATTCAGCACGAAGCTGCGCACCACGCCGCCGACGTTGATCAGAAGGCGCTGCTGATCGGGGGTGAAGCCCGCAGGAAGTTGCGCGGTGGCGCTGAGCATCAGCGTGTCGCTGTTGTCGCGGCTGAAGTTCAATTTGATATTCAATTTTGAAATCTGGAGCGCGCCGTCGGAGCTCGCGTCGACCGTGACCGAGACTTGCGTGGTAGCGGAGCTGCCCGCGGCATTCGTGACCGTGCACGTGGCTGTGAACGTTCCGGCGCTGACATAGGCATGTGTGACATTCGAACCGCTTCCCGCGCTGCCATCACCGAAGGTCCAGGTGTAGGTCAGTGCACCGCCGCTGGCATCGCTGGCGGACGTGGAGAACGAGACGTCTGCTCCGATGCTGACCTGCGACGGCGTGGCGGAGGCCGGCGATGAAATCGTAATGCCGGAAGAGGAACCCGTGGCCGACGCCAATGCGCTAACAATTTTGGAGGAGGTCGATCCGTCGGCGTTCAGCACCTGAGCGCAGACGTACATGCGGTAGCTGCCGTCGGCGAGGCGGACGACGACCGGATCGAACAGGCCGGTGACGTTGAACTCCTTGAAGTCCGTGCGGCTGACGCGGGCGCCAGGCTCTTGCGTGTAGGTCTCGCCGTCATCGGTGCTGATGAAACTGTAAATGGCGTTGCCGCCTTTCATCGCAAACAGGCGGCGGCGTCCGTCGGGAAGTTTCAGGGAGGTGATGTCGACAAAACTATTCCCTCCGCCGCCAGCACTGTCGTCGCCGAGCACATTTCCGCGCACGAAGCTGAAGGTCTTGCCGCCGTCGGTCGAACGCGCCATGCGGGTGTTGTTCAATCCGTGGAGGTCACCGAGGTAGAGCAGCACGACATTGCCATTGGACTGCGCGTACGCCTCGTAAACGCCCGAGGAGGAATTGTCCGCGGCCACGAGCGTGTAAACAGTGGCCGCTTGCGGCGTGAAGTTGACGCCGTCGGTGCTGGTCTGGCTGGTGAAGTTGTTGGTGCCGGGCTGCGGTGCGGTGTAGCGCCGGTACGTTCCGTCGGGAAGTCTGGTGTTGCGCGAATCGTTGGCGTAGGTCGTGTACGTACTTCCCACGGGAAACGTCAGGCCGTCGGTCGAGATGGAAACTTTGTCTTTGCCGCCGGGAAACGCGTCCTGGTAGTAAAGGTAGGTCTGGCCGCTGCTGTCGATTCCGGCTTCGGGAATCGCCGCTGTCTCCAGACGCGTTCCCGCTTCCGGTACAAACGTGAGATTGTCTGCGGCGCTCAGTGCACCGATGCAGTTCACGAGCGCAATCCACACGAGGCACAGGTTTCTATGCGAGATATTCATGGCGGACTCCTGGCATACACGGCAGATTCGACTGAGCGCACCGCACGGAAACTGATGCGCTTCTCTATATGAAAACGTGTTCTGGGGACTTGCGTACACTGCCTTTCCCTATGAATTCGGATGAGCCGGGGCCGGAAAAATCGTCACCGCCGATCCTTCCGGAAGGCGCGCGGCGATTGGCTCATCGATTTTTTGAACGCGCGGCTGAAGGCGTAGATCGAACCGTAACCGCAGCGCTGCCCGATCGTCTCGATGCTCAGTTCCGATTGCGCCAGCAGTTGCGCGGCGCGGATCATGCGCATCGATTGCAGGTAATCTCCCAGCGACGCGCCCATGCGGGTGCGGAAGAGCAGGCGCAGATGGCTCTCGGAAATCGAGGCGTCGCTGGCGATGTTCTTGATGCGGATGCCGTCGTGCATGCGCGCCTGGATGATCCGGCAGACTTTTGCCAACATGCGATCGAAGTCGTCCTGCTTGGCCGGCTCGTGATGTCCGCGGCGCCGACGTGCTTCCGACGAACTGGCGCTCACCGTCTGGAGCAACTGCGCGGTTTCGAGCGTGACCTGCGCGTTGCGTTCCGGTGTTTCGCGGCTGAGCCACAACGCGATCAGGTTGCGCAGATGCTCGGCCGTGGATTCCTGAATCGTGATGGGGCGCTGGCGGAGGGATTCCGGGAGGCTGCCGCGCTCGAGATCGAACGTCACGAACGTCCAGACCAGGTCCGCGCCGGGGGATTGGATCTGATAGCCGTGAAACTGATACGGGAAGATCAGCAGCGCCTGGCCGGGATTCACGCGGACGACCAGGTCGTCGACGACGACGTTGGCCGCGCAGCGCAGATTGAAAATCAACACGTGGCGGTGGTGGAGCGATCTGCCGCGCGAATGGAGCGACGCGCCTTTACGCCGGTGAAAGAGCAGAATGTTCGTCGGCAGCAGCAGGTCCGGCGCGAGCGCGCCTTGAAAATAACTGCGCGGTTCGGGGATCTTGATCGCCTGTGTGGCCAGCGCGGCCAGGCTGGAATCGGTGTTCATAGGTTCCTCGTAAAATCGGAATAGTTAAATACTACGTCAATTTAGCCATTTTACCACCTTTCCGACTAGGGTATTCCTTAACCGTGATGTTCAAGGCACTCACACTGACAAGGAGACTCACGGTGGCGCAGCAGGCTCAGCAGATTGGACTTGGCGTGATTGGTTGTGGCGGACGGATGGGCGGGTTGCTCGCGGGAATTCTGGCCGGCGATCCGCGCGTGAAGATTGTGGCGCTCTGCGATTCGGAGCCCGAACAGATCGTGCGCTACCGCAATCGTTTCAAGACCGAAGCGCCGGCCTTCGAGAACGCAGCGGCGCTGGTCCATGCTCCGGGCGTTGACTGGGTGATGATCGGCTCGTGGAATTGCGTCCACGCGCGCCAGGCCATCGCGGCGCTGCGCGCGGGCAAGCACGTCTTCTGCGAAAAACCGCTGGCCACGTCCGTGCAGGATTGCCTGGACGTCAGCGACGCGTGGAAGCAGAGCGGCCGCAGTTTCACCATGGGCTTCACGCTCCGGTATTCGCCGCACTACCGCGAGGTTCAGCGCATTATCTCGAGCGGCGAAATTGGGCGTATCGTCAGCATGGAATTCAATGAGACGCTGGAGTTCAACCACGGCGGCTTCATCATGGCCAACTGGCGCAACCAGACCAAAAATGCCGGCTCGTACATTCTGGAAAAGTGCTGCCACGATATCGACCTGGCCAACTGGATGACGGGCAGCATCGCGCGCCGCGTGGCGAGCTTCGGCGGCACGAACTTCTTCACGCCCGAGAACGCGCACCACATTCAGCGCGTGAAGCAACAGGACGCCCAAGCGCCGTTTGGCTACTCGGGCGCGCCGGGCGCGGTCAACCCGTTCACCTGCGCGAAGGATATCGTCGATAACCAAGTCGTGATCCTCGAGTATGCCAATCAGGTGCGGGCGACGTTTCATACCAACTGCTGTGCGGGAATTCAGGAGCGGCGCATGTACCTCTGCGGTACAGAGGGAACCTTACGCGCGGATGTCATTTCCGGTGAGATTGAAGTGAAGCGCATCGGCTTTGATACGCCTCTCGAAAACCGCTCAACGCGGGCGTCGGGCGGGCATGGCGGCGGCGACGATGTGCTGGTGGAGTCGCTGCTGAAATCGATGCTGGACGGTGCGCCTCCGAGCACCAGCGTGGAGGACGGATTGAAGGCTGCGCTGACATGTTTTGCGATCGATCAGGCCGTGGCAAACCGCGAAGTGGTGGATTTGAATGGACTGTGGCAGTGTGCGGGGTTGGTATTGAGTTGAAGGAGATGAAAGTAACGCCGGCGGCGTGGGTGTAGCGCGCCGGCGTTTTCATTCCGAGGCGGCTACTAAGGATTATTCGAGACGACCTCGCGTTGGGTCGACGAGATTCGGTAGTGGCTTAGATCTTGTTGTCGCGCACCCGGCGCGCTCGTGGATTTCGAACCTCAAGAACTTCCACGACAGGCACAGCCACTGAGCACGGTCAGACTGAGACCGAGCAGGATTCCGCTGATGCGTAAGAGCTTCATTGCTGTCCTCCCCAAAAGTGGCGCGGAATGCGCCGTGGTTGATTTAGTGATAACGGTGCTGCAGCCGAATAGCCACATTTTTTACGCACGTAGTTTTAAGACGACGTGGGTTACTTTCGGTGCGGAGCGCGCTGGGCGGCGGATTTGACGGGACCGATCTGGACGAAGATCGAGCCGCTGAAGCCCCGGGATTGGGCCTCGATCGTATAGCCCCCGCGCGGAAAGCGGTGTGTGGCGGAGGCGTCGGAGGTGCCGTCGCCGTAGTCCCAGAACACATCCGCGGGCGCGGCCGATGCGGTGAATGTGTAGACCTTGCCGCGGTGTTTCTCGGAGCAGCCAAACGTGGCTGGGAAGGTCGTGTCCAAGCCGTAGAGCGTGCGGAGACCGAGGATGTCGTCGTAGTGCAAGGTGCGGGCGTTGAGCGTCAGCGTTTCCCACATTGTCGGCGGGTCCTGCTGCAAGAAGGTGCCGGTGATGGAGTCGGCGGATTTGGGATGGTCGAGTCCCAGTGCGTGGCCGAGTTCGTGGAGCAGGGCGGGGGCGAGGTAGGGCGCGTAGGCGCTGGCCCAGTTGTAATCGTGCGCGTTGACTTCGACGGTTGCGCGGAGGATCTGGCCGGATTGGACTTCGCAGGTGGTGTAGGCCATGACTTTTCCCAGTTTCGAATCGGAATTAAAGTTGAGCGTGATGCCGCCGGGAGCTTCCACAAAATTTAGAGCGCCGCCGGAGGCGCCGGTCCACTGAGCGAGCGCTGCCACAAAAGCGCTGCGGACGTTTTCGGGAGTGCCTTCGGGCACCGACCAGCGGATGGGCAGTGTGGCGTTCCAGCGGATGGGTGTGCCGTCGGCGGCGCGGTGGAATTCGAAGGCGGAGGCGCTGGCGCACAACAACAGCAGGACTCCGAGGGCGCAGCGGACCATAGATCACCTGAGTTTGAGATAGGAAAGTCGCGTCGAAATAAGCTAGATGTGCACATGAGCATAGGAATTGTTACAGGTTTGATCAACTTTAATTTATTTTAATGTAATGTTTTAAGTATCGATGACTTATCGGGTTGCAGGAATATTATCGGACGGACGGATTTTCGAAAGAACGTTCCGGACGCTTTGTCCGATTGGCGGCAGCCATCACATCACGATATGTGTCCGGGGGCGCTGGGCATCCACCAGCAGACGGATCTCCATAAGGGGTGTTAATTCGTGAGAGGCCGGGACCGACGATCGGTTCTCGAAGACCTCTCCGTTGAACGTATAGGAGTACGAAATGTCGCGCATCCCGCGCACGGCCATGCTGCTGACCGTATGGATGGTCCCGGCGACCACCACGCCGTGTTTGGCCAGCCGTTGGGATTTTAAGAAGCCGTACATGGCGGCAATCGCGCCGGGGACACCGAGCAGGCACCCAACGGTGATGGCCGTCTGACCGGCATGTGTTGGTGAAGCATAGGGGTCGGGACTACCCATCTTGTCGAGCAGGCATTGGCCGGTCAGTAGGAAGTAAATGTACTGACCGGCCCCTACGCAGAAACATGCCAGGCCAGCATAGAAGGGCGTGCTGCCGAAAAGCAGAGTGCTGAGTGCCACTCTGCGGGACGTATCATCGGACGTGGACATACATATTCTAACTCCTGCCACTTGTTACATACTGCCAAGTCAATTCACTTCGGCCCTCCCGTGACGCCGGGGAACTCGTCGGTGCGGAAGGGGCTCGCGGGGAGCTCTTCCTTGTTGTAGAGGTTGCAGCCTTCCGGGTTGTTGGCCCAGGCGTAGCGCACGGCAACCGGGGTGGCGACCTTGTCGCTGCTCACCACGACCGTTTCGCCGTCGATCTTGGCGTCGGCCCAGACGAACTTCTGGTCGGCGCCGCAGATCGCGAACTGCTTCAGCGCGCCACCGCCCTTGGCGACCAGGCCGCCGCCGACGTGATCGAAGCTGAGGCGAATGGCGTTGCCTTCGACCTTGAACGACTTGTAGCGCGGGCCGTCGTATTCGGCTTTCTGGCCGTAGACAGTGGCTTCGGCGCTGAGCGCCAGGCGCTTGCCGACGTCCTGCTTGTTCTTGGGATGGATGTCGGCGGCTTCGCCGATGTCGATGATCACGGCGCGGCCGGTGTTGGGCAGCGTCAGGGCCATGTTCTGGGCTTCGCGCAGTTCGGCCCAGGCGCTCTGTTCGGGCTCCTTGGGCGGCTGCATGAAGTTGGCGAGCTGGACGAAGTGGAAGGCGAAGTCGTCGTTCCAGCGCGTGCGCCAGTCCTTGATCATGGTCTGAAAGAGCGTGCGGTACTGGTACGCACGGCCGGCGTTCGATTCGCCCTGATACCAGATGGCTCCACGGATCTTGTAGGGAATCAGCGGCGCGATCATCGCGTTGTAGAGCGCCGTGGGCGCGTTGGGGTTGCCCAGCAGATTCTGCGGCGGGCGCTTGGGGAGCTTGGCGGTCGCGTCGTTCATCGCGTACTTCCACGCGCCGACCAGCGAAATCGGTTCCTGTCCGGCGGTTTCGAGCTTCATCTGCTCGGGCTTGCCGTAGAGACCGCCGCCGCCGCCGGTGTCGACGACACGCACGGCCACGGTGAGCTTCCCGGCTTTGATCAGCTCGGCGGGAACCTTGTATTCGCGCGGGATGTTGTAGCCGTTGGTTTCGCCAACTTTCTTGCCGTTGACCCAGGTGATTTCATTGTCGTCGACGGGCCCCAGCGAGAGCGTCGCTTCCTTGCCGGCCCAGGCTGCCGGGATCTCCACGGTCTTGCGGAACCAGACGATGCCGTCGATGTCGGGCAGTCCGGCGTTTTCCCAGAGCGTCGGGAGCTTCATCTCTTTCCACTGCGCGTCGTCGAACTCCGCGCCCTGCCACTCTTCGAGCGGCGCTTTGAGGACTTCGGCGAAGGCGGCCTGGAAGACGGCGTTCTTCTCGTTGAACTCCGCGGCGAGCTTGGGCATTTCGGGCAGACGCTTTTCGATGTCTTCGAGTGCGGTTTTGAAATCGGGGAGGGTCTTGAGCGCTTCGTTGCTGGTCCAGGCTTCCGCCGGCGTGCCGCCCCACGAGCTGTGAATCAGGCCGACGGGGACGTTCAAGGTCTGGTGCAGGTGCCGCGCGAAGAAGTAACCGACGGCGGTGTAGCCGGCGATGGTCTGCGGCGTGCAGGGCATCCAGGCGCCGCCGACTTCCGTCAGCGGCATGAAACTTGTGCCGCGGTCGACGTGAAAGTGGCGGATTTGCGGGAAGTTCGCCGCGGCGGCTTCCTCCTGGAAATTCTTCGCGCCGGTCATGCCGAATTCCATGTTGGACTGTCCGGAGCAGATCCAGACTTCGCCGATCAGGATGTTCTTGATTGTGACGGTGGTCTTGCCGGTGATGGTCATTTCGAACGGTCCGCCCGCGGCGAAGGGTCCGATTTTGGCCGACCAGGCGCCCTTGTCGTCGGCGGTGGCGGAGGCTTCCTTGTCGTTGAGTTTGACGGTGATCTTGTCTCCGGGATCGGCCCAGCCCCAGATGGCGACGGGCTTGTCGCGCTGGAGGACCATGTTGTCGGAGAAGAGTTTGGCCAGCCGCAGGTCGGCGGCGGAGCAGGAGCTGGTGCCGGTGAGTGTGGCGGCGGCGCAGAGAGCCAGCAGGGCGAGCGCGCGCTTCAGGTCAGGCATGGCGTGGTTCCTCGGGAGTTTGGCGTATCAGACGCACAGGGACATGGATAGCGTACACCGTTTGAAGTTATTGCGGATTGCGGATTTCGGATTGCGGATTGGTTTTCCGTGGGTGAGGGTTGGGGTTGGCATTATGTGCAATGTTACGAAATGCGACAAAATGCGACATACGAAAACTGTCGACATCGGTAACGGCGTGAAACTTAAGCTGCTGATCCCGGTAGGCTTATCGGACAGTACAATATGCAAACGATTATTGCGAGATGTAGCTTTTCATATTTCCCATCGTGGGATCTGAAAGCGTTCCGTCTGCAGTGATGTCGTTATCTTGAACGACCGGATGGAGGGAAACTGGATTGACGAGCGTGTCGGTCCATTCCACGCTGCCGCAACCACGCATGAAATTTTGCCCGGCCGAGGGGCCGTGGTTGTCGGAGATCCTCCCCGCAGCGGTGAATTCGGAGACGATAATCGCCGCCGTATCGTTGGGCGTATGCGGCGCGTAATTCGTGCCTTTGTTGCCCGGGTCGTAGCCATAGTGCGTCATCGAGGCGTTAAGCGGCGAGGGCGACGGCCCGGCACCCACTGTTGACTGCAGATCCGCAAGCGCCGACACGGTCGGCTTCGAAGGGCATGAGAATACCCGGCTATCCGCGATGTAATCGCGGTACAATATTCCCAGGGAAGGCAGCGGGTCGCCTCTGCCAATCGCTTTGTTCGTGGGAAAGCAAGAGTGCGACGGAACGTCGGAATACATCAACATCGCCTTGCTAATTTGAGTCATGTTGCTGGCGCAGGCCGCGCGACGCGCATCGCTACGATATTGAGCGACCGGCGGCAATATGATCGCGGCAAGCAGTCCCATGATCCCGATGATGACCAGTACTTCAAACAAAGTCAGCCCGCGTTTCATCATTCACCCCGCATTCGTCAGGATTTGTACGCGGCAGAGTCAAAATTGGTTCGACGTGGCGCGAAATTACCGCGCGCGCTCCGTTCTTGCAATCTAAGGAAGATTTTCCGGTGAGTTTGCAGCGCCACTTTGCAGCCGGTCTATCAAACCAACAAGCCCAGTTTGCAATGGGAACGGAAAATCAGACGCGCAGCGCCGGCAAGAGGCACCGTTATAAGGACAAGGATCACCTCCGGCGTAGAAGCGAGCGAGGTGCGTGTCTTGAAAGTGAATGCAATCCGAGCGTGCGCGGGGACCGCAATGAGCCTCGTTTGGGGAGTCATGGGCATCGGCGCTAGGGTTGGCCGGCCAGCGCAGGTTCGGCAGGGCGTGGGTGTGGCGCTTTGCGCTTGGCTTCGGCGTCGACTTCGTTGAGGGTTTCGACATCGGAGAAGTTCTTCTCGGGCGGGGAGGTCGGATCCACTGTGGTACCGGCTTCGGTTTCGGGATCGTGGGGGAGGTTGGCGAGGGCTTCGTGCTGGAGTTTGCTCGGGGTGGCGAGCTTGGCGTTGAAGCCGAGCATGTCGTAGAAACGCTGCGCATGATGCAGCAGCTGCGCGGCGCAGATGCGGCGGTCCTGATCTTTCACGCCGTGCTTGACCATCACGTAACGCAGGTGCTGCGTGGCTTCCAGGCCGCCTTCGATCAGATTGCGCGCGGTGGATTGAACCTGGGTGTTGAGTCCCGCCATAATTTCGCCGACCTCGCGGTCGAGCGCTTCCTGGAATTCGGGCATCTGCTTCCAGCGGCAGAGCGTCTGGCGACAGATGCCCAGATCGCTGGCGACGATGGACGTGCTCAGGCCCATGGCGAGCAGACCGACTGCTCGGTGTTGGTTGGGGTTTAGTGGCATGGTCGTGGGTCTCCTGTGGCAAGAGGGTTTTACGGAGTCATTGGTCAGTGGGCATTGGTCATCGGTCATTTTCACAAAAACCAAGTCCTTTAGTACAAAGGATTTACAGGAACACTAAATTTGAAATGGATACCCCTTTCGGATACCTCTAAAAGATGAATTCAAAGTACCTCCCTAAAAATCGTTACGGGGT
>JBBRPR010000059.1:0-51015 GCA_038227875.1 Planctomycetota bacterium | reverse complement strand
GGACTAGTTCTTTTTGGTGCAGCAGCAATTCTTGTCGTCTTGGTGAACCTTGTTCTTTGGCGCAGCGCCACCTCACAGGCAAATAATGTATTAATTGAAGGACAGGAGATCAAGTTGCGGCGCGAAGCTGATGACAAACTTCGAGCAGACCAGGAGCTACGCGCTGACGAAGCTCGAAAGGCTGAAGAACTGCGTCTGCGCGCTAAAGACGAAGATCGCATACGGAAAGCACACGAGGCCGTAGTTGAACGGTTGAAGCAGATTCAAACGTCTAAGCTAAAAGCTCTAACCGCGGCAGCGCCGAGTATTCGCGCATTAAAGAGTCTGCAAGCGCGACTCGAAGTAGGAATGACCAAAGCGGAATTCTCCACAGCACTTGGTGATACTTGGGTCGTCGTCCGGGCGTTCCTTGAGACGCCAGAAAAAAATCTATGGCCTGAACTCACCCGCGATGTTTCAGAACCGATGAAGAGTTATGCGGAAGCCCAAGACGTATGGGCGGACGCAATCAAGTACAGTATGGACCTGCCATATCTCGCGGAGCACGGCCAAACGTATCGTTCAAAATTGCAAAGTTTGATTCACCAGGCCAGCGACAACATCGCAAAACTCAATGCGACGGTCAGTACGATCCGCAACTAAATCTTCTTCAGGCTATATTCTTACTCGTTTGCTTCTCCATCGACACTACAAGCTGTTCATATTGGAATGTAGAGGTATACACGCAACGAAACCTATACTTTTCGCTTCTTCATGCGCGAATTCTGCCTCCGATAGAATTCTGCATAGGCAGCTTTCAATTTCGAATTTGCGAGCATTTTTCTGACAAGATCTGGAGAGTATTCGGAGGTGCGTAGAGGCCTGATTTGCGCATCATTGAGCCACGTGGCGATCGCACAAGCTTGTAGCCAACCTTTGTAGAAACCTGAACCAATTTTCGCTGCGGCGCTGAAGACTGGGGCAACATGACGTTCAAAGCTCGGCTTAAATTCTATGCGGCCTGCAACAATGTTAAAGTGGGTGGGGCCTCTTCTCGGAGGAGGGGTCGCAACGCGTCTTGCCATGGATTTTCTCTCTCTGGATTGGTACATCGCTTCGTGCTTGATTAGCTGTCTGCGATACGAACGAAAATCAAGTTCGTCTATTGTTAACCTATCAACGTCCATCAAAATCACTCGTAGTTTGCGCGCGCGAAGCAACTGCAGAATCCGCTTCCCACCATCCAACGTATGTGCGGTACGACAAACGCTCGCCACAACTAGAACGATTTCATTCCGCTTGTCGTCTGCCCAGTCTAGTATTTTTGGAAGTAACTTCGACTTCAACGGCGACCGGCATTGTTCAAAGAAACCAATCAATTCGGCATTTGCTTCTGAAATCCGAGCCTTTCGAAACGTACGAATAATTTGCTTCAAATTCTTTCGCGCAGAAACGCCGCTACTGCTTTTGCTCTCGCTGACGCGGTGATAAATGATGACAGATTTTCCATAGATAGGCGTGTTTGGAATCGGTATCAAAAACCAAGATTCACCGGACGGGGAGAACCCCGCAAACGAAATAGCCGATTTCTTTTTCACGAAAAAAGCCCCGAAGACGTGCTGAAGTTGAGGAACCCAGGGGGCCTTCGCTGGATTCCTCAACTTCTACTTTGGGTGGATCAGACCCGTGCACGTTCATGTATTCTATCTAAGTAAATGTAGCGGCTAGTGAAATTCTGAGCTACGCGCGACCATTTGCGGCAGCCGGAAAACTACCGAATACCGTGAAAACCATGTTTGCGAAAAACCCAGCTGGGCGTTACTTTGCCCTTCCAATTTTCGCGATGGCCACGACAGTCTCCGTCTAACTTTCCGCGGCCGAATTCGGCAAAGGAGGGCCATTTTCCGAGGAGCTTGCTCAAAGAAGCCGTTACGTTGGAATCGAACATCGAAATCTCGGGAATCGGCACCTTGCCCAGGGTACGTCGTCACCTTGCCCACTATAACATTGTGCAGCAGCTTTAATCGCGTTTTCGTAGGACTCGTTAGGATCATCGCCATTTGAACGGCCAACGCTTGCCATTTCCCGGCGCAATATAGTGGCGTCGCGCTACGTCCGCGCTGTTTCCCATGTACTGCGAAATTTCAAGTTCGGTAAATCCCGAATTGCCCAGTGCAGTACCGAAGCAGTGTCGCCATTCGGCGGGTCCAAATCGCCACAGTTCGCTATCGGCTTTTGCTTTGTCGCGCGCGGATGCCAAAACTCGCAGTCGTGCGGCTTCAAGAGCGGGACGAAGCGCGTTCAGAAAAGTTCCGTTTCCACACCACTGACCAACGGTGGATGTCTTCCGTTTCAACGCTTCGACAATACTTGGAAAGAGCCATTCGTGCTGGCGGGAATGAGATTCGATGTACTTCCTTAGAATCGGCTTTAACACAGTTCGTTCGATTGGGATGCTGCGTTCACGGCCCGTCTTTGTTCCCGTAATTCGTCGTCCGGATGAACGGGACGAGACGCGAATGTAGTTTTCGTCCAAATGAACATCTGACACTCGCAAGTTCGCCTGTTCACTCCACCGAGGCCCAGCCAAGCAAGCGACCGCCACCCACGCACAGAAATATGGGGCCGGTTTTAGAGCAGCAATTAGCAGCTTCAGATCTCTGGGACTACGAATCGCTTCGATGTTTTCTGGATGGCGCGCCAACCCTGGGATCGGTCCGATTTTGTCTCTGGGGTTTTCGGCGAGATCGTAGTTTCGTACAGCCCACGAAAGGAAGGCTAACACGTACGCTCTGACACGACGTTTCGTTACCGGCGAAACTTCAGCGTCAGTAGACTTGTTTCGATATGCAGCAACCCATTTGTCAATCTCGCCGGCTTTGATCGACGCGATCAGAGTGGTTGGACGATTGAACTTTGAAAATCCGTCCACTGCGGAAAATGCTTCTGTCACGGTATGCGGATTTCGGCCAGAAGGATAAGTTTTTTTCCACTCACAGATCACTTCTTCCAGTGTAGCCGTGACGTGTTTGTTTGCTTCTCTACGCAGTTCTGCGTTTTCGTGACGCAAGGCTTCGATGTCGCGCTCTCGCTCGATAAGTCGGAGTTCCAGTTTAACGTTTTTTCGGCGCTCTTCACCTAGTTCTTCGCTCGCGATTTCATAGCCAGCTGGGCCAGGTCCATCGTCATTGTCTGGATAGAAAAAGCTTTGAGGAATGATGACTTTATTTGAGATATTCGCAGGCTTCTTACCGTCGAAGAATATTTGGACTGCTTTTCGATGAAAGGCGTGCAGAATCTTGTGTTTTACACTCCAGTATTTGGGCGTATTGACAAGACGCTCGATGTGAAGGCAGATCTGCTTCGCTTCAGTTTCGTCGTCTGTTCCAAGGCCCCGGTTGATTCTCTTGCCATTGCGTGGATTGAAGAACGTTGTACAGTAGCCGGGTCTCCCACTGGCGCGGTACGGTGTGATGGACTTTCGCTTTACAGCTGGCATTGGTTGTCCAAGGCAGTTTACACAACACTGCACAACAGGTTTTACGGTTAGTTGCACAACGGTGACAGGACCAAATGTATATACAAGTCGCTTAGTACTAGCAAGTTATACAGGGTAAAGAAGTTGCAGCAACACTCGCCGGAGTGGCGGAACGGCAGACGCAGTGGATTCAAAATCCACCGAGGGCAACCTCGTGAGGGTTCGATTCCCTCCTCCGGTATGAAATTATCAAAACGATCCCGTTTGGTATAGTCAGACAGGCAGACTCGCATGCTCCTACTCCACGGCATCTACCGGTTCTCGGAAACGCGCGTCGGATTTCGGCACAGCAACTGCATCCATTGCAAAGAGCCGCGTCTGACGGAGCAGTACCGGACATTCAACTTCTGGCACGTGATCTTTGTGTCGGTGCTGCCGTTGGGCTTTGTTAAAAATTGGCGCTGCGCCACCTGCGGCAAGAATCCCAACCCGGTCCGTGAGCGTCCCGCTGTACTGATTGCTGGCGCGGTTGTTCTCGGCCTGTTCGGTGCATTCATGTTCGTCGGAGGATTTTTAGCGAAACGGGATCAACTCTCATTGATCGGAATGGGTTTGGGCATGCTCTTTTTCTCGGCGCTGTGCGTCTGGGTTTTGAAACTGCAGCTCAAGGCCGATCAGAAATTTGCGGCTGCCAACGTCGTGCCGATCGAAACCGATAATTGCCCGTACTGTCCGGGAAAGATCCGTGCCGAAACATTCTCAGAATGCAACGGGTGCGGCGCGCGCAGAGTATGACCTCACGGATCCTTGCAATTCACGACGTCATCCGATTCAGCGCCGTGCCGGTTTAATGGTCCCACCTAAAGCAAATTACTAGTCCCTTCCCCTCATCACGTGCTTTTTTGAAAATCTGCTTTCATTCCTTTGCGTACAACGCCATTCCGATGTAGCGCGCTCGATATTTCTTGGGTATGCGACGCAACAATGGTTTGTATTCAATATCTCTCCAAGCCTTCAGGTGAAATTTAACTTCCTCCGGACTACACGTTTTGGAAATCCAAAACCGAGGATAGGGTTCATAGCCCTGCTCCTTTTCCAATTGAATCGCAGGATTTAATTCGAACGAAAATATGTTTTCGAACGCGTTCTGCCATGGCACATCCAAATGATCGCGAATCCACGTCCATATAAGGTGGAATGTGGAATTTTCCATGTCATCGAGATCTTCAGGGCCAGATTCGTACGTGAAGTGGTCGAGGGTCTGTTCGTAGCTTCTTGTTGCTTTGAGTTCGGTCTGAAACTTCTCCCAGTCCACAAGAAACGCGATGTGAGCCATAAAAATGCACCTCACTCCTCCCGGGACTTCTCAATGCCGAAAACATGCGCTGGTGTGTTCTCAAACTTGAAAGTTCATTCCCACCCTTGCAGTCGCTGCCGCGGCGGTCGGCGCAGGCACCGATTCTGCAACTAATTGCCTCAGTGTGCTTTAAAGTTTTTCTGCCGCGAAATCGAGGATGGCACGCGATGTGGACACTCCAGAGTCATACCGATTGGAGAAGCCATGTCTCATCGACGACAAATCACAGTAGACGGAAATGAAGCCGCCGCATCGGTGGCTTATCGCACCAACGAAGTCATCGCACTTTACCCCATTACCCCATCGTCGACGATGGGTGAATTGGCGGATGAGTGGGCGAATCAAGGCAAGCAGAATATCTGGGGCGTCGTGCCCACGATTGCAGAAATGCAATCGGAAGGTGGCGCCATCGGTGCGATCCACGGTGCATTGCAGGCCGGATCGCTGGCCACTACGTTCACGGCCTCGCAAGGCCTGCTCTTGATGATTCCAAATCTCTACAAGATCGCCGGCGAACTTACCTCTTATTGCATGCATGTGACCGCGCGCACCATCGCGACACATGCGCTTTCGATCTTTGGCGACCACTCCGACGTCATGGCCTGCCGCCAGACCGGATTTGCGATGCTGGCGTCCGCATCCGCGCAGGAAGCGCACGATTTTGCGCTCATCGCGCAAGCGTCCACTCTGCGTGCCCGCATTCCATTCATGCATTTCTTCGACGGCTTCCGCACTTCGCACGAGATTGCCAAGATTGAACTGCTCGACGACGATGATTTGCGCTACATGCTCGCCGACGAATACATCGCCGTAGCCAAGAAGCGGGCTCTGACGCCGGACCGCCCGGTGCTGCGCGGAACGGCGCAGAATCCCGACGTCTTTTTTCAAGCCCGCGAAGCCATTAACCCGTATTACGCGGCATGTCCCGACATCGTTCAGGAGATGATGAACCGGTTCGCCGAGCGCGTCGGACGGCACTACCAGCTTTTCGACTACGTGGGCCACCCGGATGCCGACCGCGTCATCATTACCATGGGTTCGTCGGCTGAGACCGCCGTGGAAACCGCGAACTGGCTTAACGCGCGCGGGCAGAAAGTCGGCGTGTTGATCGTCCGGCTCTATCGGCCATTCTCGCTGGCCGCCTTCACTGCCGCGTTACCTAAAACTGTGCGCTCGATCGCTGTCCTCGATCGGACCAAAGAACCCGGAGCGCTGGGCGATCCCTTGTACCTCGACGTGATCGCAGCGCTCGAAGAAGCCTACGCCACGGGTCTCCCGTGTCCGACGGTGCGCCCAACGGTGATCGCCGGGCGTTACGGCCTGGCCTCGAAGGAATTCACGCCGGCAATGGTCAAGGCGGTCTTCGACGAACTCACGCAAAAGAAACCGCGGCGCCACTTTACCGTGGGCATCTTTGACGACGTTTCGAACACCTCGCTGAACGTGGATCCGGAGTTCGATATTGAACCCGACGATGTCGTGCGCGCGGTATTCTTCGGACTCGGCGCGGACGGAACGGTTGGCGCGAATAAGAACTCCATCAAGATCATCGGTGAAGACGCCGGTTGTTACGCCCAGGGTTACTTCGTCTATGATTCGAAGAAATCCGGGGCGATGACCATTTCTCATCTGCGCTTCGGAGCCCGGCCCATTCACGCGCCCTACCTGATCCGCCATGCGAGCTTCGTGGCCTGCCACCAGGAAAACTTCCTCGATAAGTATGATGTCCTGGCTTACGCCGCGCCCAACGCAGTCTTCCTTCTGAATACCGCCTCGTCTGCGGCGGACGTCTGGACGACCCTCTCGCGGGACGTTCAGGAAGCGCTCGTCGGCAAGAAACTGCAGTTTTACGTCATCGACGCCATGAAGGTTGCCAACGCCACCGGCATGGGCAGCCGCATCAACACCATCATGCAGACCTGTTTCTTTGCGATCTCCGGAGTCCTGCCCAAGGATGAAGCCATCGCGCAGATCAAGGCCGCGATTGAGAAGACGTACCGGCGCAAAGGCGAGGAGATCATCCGGCGCAATTTCGCCGCGGTCGATCAGACGCTGGAGAATCTCCATCGCGTCGAAGTCCCGGCAATGGTCTCCGCGCAACGCAGCATGCCGCCGCCGGTCTCCGACGCGGCTCCGGATTTCGTGAAGCATGTGACGGCAATGATGCTGGCGAACAAGGGCGATCTGTTGCCGGTCAGCGCATTTCCTCCGGATGGGACCTGGCCGCTGGGCACCGCGCGTTGGGAAAAGCGCGACTTGGCGCAGGAAATTCCTGTCTGGGATTCGGAACTGTGCATTCAATGCAACAAATGTGCGATGGTCTGCCCCCATGCCGCCATCCGCGCCAAAGTTTACGATCCGAAGGAGCTGGTTGGCGCTCCGGACTCGTTCAAGTCCGTCGATTACAAGACCGCGGAATTTGAAGGTTTCAAGTACACCATCCAGGTCGCGCCGGAAGACTGCACCGGTTGCAACGTGTGTGTGATGGTTTGCCCGGCCAAGGATCGCACCCGACTGAACCACAAAGCGATCGACATGATGCCGCAGCCGCCCTTGCGTCAGGCCGAGCGCCAGAACTACTCGTTCTTCCTCGACCTGCCGGAAGCCGATCGCACACGCGTCAAGCAGGACGTTAAAGGCTCGCAGCTGCTTCAGCCGCTCTTTGAATACTCCGGCGCCTGTGCCGGTTGCGGAGAGACGCCGTACCTCAAGCTGCTCACCCAATTGTTCGGCGACCGCATCTACATCGCCAACGCCACGGGATGTTCTTCGATCTACGGTGGAAACCTGCCGACCACACCTTACTCCACCAATAAGGAGGGTCGCGGCCCGGCCTGGATCAATTCGCTCTTTGAAGACAACGCGGAATTCGGACTGGGAATCCGGCTTGGTGCCGACAAGCAGGCTGAGAACGCGCGCTTCCTGCTCGGATCGCTTTCTGAGAACCTGGGTGCGCCGTTCGTTGCTGAAATTCTCAACGCCGATCAGTCCGACGAGGCTGGTGTGATCGCGCAGCGCGCCCGTGTGGTGGC
Organism: Planctomycetota bacterium; assembly: GCA_038227875.1. Lineage (GTDB taxonomy): Bacteria > Planctomycetota > SZUA-567 > H5-PLA8 > H5-PLA8 > JBBRPR01. Next base: position 43,169 of record JBBRPR010000059.1, on the reverse strand, counting down.
GCTGAGAGCAAAACTGGCGGACGTCAAAGCGCCCGCCGCGCGCCAGTTGGAAGTGCAGGCCGATTACCTCTGCCGCAAGGATGTTTGGATCGTGGGCGGAGACGGCTGGGCTTATGACATCGGCTTCGGCGGTCTCGACCACGTGCTGGCCTCGGGTCAGAACATCAACATCCTGGTGCTCGACACGGAAGTGTATTCGAACACCGGCGGCCAGCAGTCGAAGTCCACACCCATGGGCGCCGCGGCCAAGTTCGCGTCGGGAGGCAAGACGACGGCGAAAAAGGACCTGGGCCAGATTGCCATGTCCTACGGCAACGTGTTCGTTGCCCGCGTCGCGTTCGGAGCACGCGACACGCAGACCCTGCGGGCGCTGCAGGATGCGGCGTCCTACCCCGGTGTCTCACTGATCATCGCTTACAGCCATTGCATCGCACACGGCTATGACATGGCCCGGGCGCTGGACCAGCAGAAACTGGCCGTGGAAACCGCCTACTGGCCGCTCTACCGCTATGATCCGCGGCGTGAAGCCACCGGCGAAAGCCCGCTGGTCCTGGAGTCCGCTCCACCCAAACGCCGCCTGAAGGAATTCACGCAGAACGAAGCCCGGTTCCGCATCGTGGAGCAGCAGAATCCAGGCAAGTACCGGGAACTCATCGATGCGGCGCAAAAGGACCTCGCACATCGCTTCGCGCTCTACCAGGAAGTCGCCAAACCACTGGTCCCCGCCCGTTCCGAGAATGGAAAATCCGCGGCGTCGGACGCGCCCAAGGTCATCGAAAAGCCGAAGAGCTAGGAGCATACTCATGGATCTCACCACCACATACCTGGGCCTCACCTTGCCGAATCCGTTCATCTCCAGCGCCGGTCCGCTGGTCGATGATCTGGACATGGTCCGCCGCTTGGAAGACGCGGGCGTCGCCGCCATCGTCATGCACTCCCTTTTTGAAGAGCAGATTGAAGAGGAAGCGCTGCGGACGTTGCAGGACATGGAATTGCATTCAGAATGCGTCTCCGAAACAAAGTCGTTCTTCCCCAGTTCATATGAATTCAAACTCGGACCGGAAAACTATCTGGATCAGATCCGGCGCATCAAGAGCGCCACATCCGTGCCTGTGATCGCGTCGCTGAATGGCACCACGGCATCCGGCTGGCTTCGTTACGCGGAGTTGATCGAAGAAGCCGGCGCCGACGCGCTTGAATTGAATATTTACTATCTGCCTTCCGACCAGAAGGAATCTGGAGCCGCTGTCGAAAAGCGCGTCCTGGATAGCGTGCAGACCGTGCGCAGCACCGTCTCGATTCCCATCGCCGTCAAACTCTCGCCGTTCTACTCTTCGTTGATCCACCTGGCGGTCTCGATTGAAGCGCTCGGCGCCAACGGACTGGTGCTGTTCAATCGCGTCTATGAACCGGAGATCGACGCGGAACTGATGGACGTGATCCCGCGTGTACATTTATCCACCTCCGCGGAACTACCCTTGCGGCTGCGCTGGCTGGGTATCCTGCGTGGCCACCTCCGTTGCTCACTCGCGGCCACCGGCGGCATCCATTCGGGATTGGACGCCGTTAAGGCGATCATGTCCGGCGCCAACGCGGTGCAGATGCTTTCCGCATTATTGCTCCGTGGTCCCGAATACCTCAAGGTTGCGCGCACGGACATGGAACACTGGATGGCCGATCACTACTACACCAGCGTTCGCGAGATGACCGGCTGCCTGAGTCTCCAGCACTGCCCGGACCCGGCGGCTTACGAGCGCGGAAATTACGCGCGCATTCTGCAGAGTTGGCGCTGAACACAGCGCCGGCTCGACGCGTGAAGATGAGTCAGACGGGTGCTTCAAAAAATATCTCGTGGAAACAACAAGCCGGGCGCATTGTCATCGAAGCCGATTGAGCCAATACTGCATAGTGTTGGTGGTATCAGTCGTTGAGCGCCTTACGGTATTTTCTTTTCTAATTTATCGCGTCTTCCACTCTGCCGGACCGTTTCCAATTCTCAGCTCGCAACGCTTTAACGGACGGCAATTCTTTCTGGCAAGCGTAAGAATCCTCATTTCGAATCTTTTAACTTTCAGTCACTTGATGCCTTGTATCAATCCGTTGTTTATGCCCAAAGATTGGCGCGCGAATCGCATACGAGTAGCCCTGTATTGAAACGGCCGGCCTCCCACGAAAGGAAAGTTAGACATGGATATAAATTGCGAAGGGTGTGCCCAGGAAATGATTGCGGAGAAAGTCTGCAAGTTCGCGGGTGCTCGGTCTCGGACGCTGTATTCAATTGCAGCAATCGTATTGTTTGGACTCTTACAGCAACATTCTGCTGTGGCCGCCACAGTAAACGTTAATTCAGACGCAACACTTCGCACCGCAATCAGCACGGCAACGCCCGGCGATACCGTAATATTCACATCGGATATTACGCTGGCGTCCAGCCTTCCGGCGATCACCGTGAACCTGACTATTGACGGAGGAAATTTTGCGCTCGACGGCGCAGCTCTATATAGCGCGTTTTTTGTGCGCTTGGGAAACGTGGCGATCAAAAACCTGACGGTTCGCAACACGACGGCGCGTGGCGGAAACGGCGGTGGTGGGGCTGACGGTGGGGGTGGCGGCGGATTGGGTGCCGGTGGCGGACTGTTTGTCTATACGGGCGCGACGGTGACAATTCAGGATGTGGCCTTCACCACGAATGTGGCGCAAGGCGGAAACGGCAATACGGCCGGTGCCAATAGCGGCGGCGCTGGCGGTGGCGGTTTAAATGGCGGCAACGCAGGCACACCGCCCAGCGGTTCTGGCACAGGTGGTCCGGGTAGCGCGGGTGCATCCTCGCCGTTTTTCCCGGGCAGCGGTGGCATCGCCGGCACGGGCGGCGGCGTGAATACGAACAACGGCGGTGCCGGCGGCGCGGCCACGTTCGGCGGTGGCGGTGGCGGCGGTGGTGCCGCGACGGGCGCACACAGCGGCGGGCCGGGCGGTACCGGTGGATTCGGCGGCGGTGGCGGCGGCGGTGGAATCGGAACAGGCTCGGGCGCAGCCGGGATTGGTGGATTTGGCGCCGGCAACGGCGGTAATGGCAACAACGGTCCGGGACAGGCCGGCACGGGTTTTGGTGGTGCGGTCTTTGTGCTCGATGGCGGCCTTCTGATCGTAAAAGCCAGCGCTGCGATCACGTTCAGCGGCAACTCGGCCTTGAAGGGCACAACTCCATCGAGTTCACCGAAGCAGAATCTGGGCGACGACATTTACATCAACGGCACGACTTTTCCGCTGACCTTCCAAATCGATGCAGGCGTAGTGACTTTGAATTCAACAGCATCCGCGGCGTTGATCGGTGCGATCGCCGGTGACGGCAAACTTTCAAAGACTGGCGCGGGCACCCTGGTGCTTCCCGGCAACCGATACATCTACACGGGTGGCACGTCGGTCGACGCAGGAACACTGCTGGTAACCGGTGCAACTCCCGCCGGCAGCACCGTTGCTGTGAATACCGGTGGTACCTTGGGCGGCACAGGCACAATCGCCGGCACGACGCAGATTGCCAACGGCGCGACGCTGAGCCCCGGGCTTTCCGGCGTCAGTATCGGCACGCTGACGATGGGTACGGTCATCTTCAACGCAAGCTCAAACTATTCCGTGGACTTGGACGGCACGTTGCCGAGTTCAGACAAGATTGTTTCGTCCGGCACGGTGAACTGTGCAGGCACGCTCACCGTGGCCAGTGCTGCCAACTCCGCGCTTGGAAAGGTTTATACCATTGTCACGGGTGTGAATGTAACTGGCACATTCAGCGGACTGCCCACCGGCACGATAATCTCGGCGCAGAATCGGTCGTTTCAAATCGCGTACACGAGTACCAGAGTGACGCTGACGGATGTTCTGAACAGCCCGCCGGTGATCGACAGCTTTAGTGCGACGCCCACCGCGATCACAGCCGGCGATACGGTAACCTTCACGGTTTCTGCCAGCGACCCCAACGGCACGACGCCAACCATTACCTTTGATTACGGCGATGGCACGACCGGCATCGAACTGACCCATGTGTACGCGAGCGCAGGCACCTTTACGGCAACGGTCTCGGCCTCGGACGAAATCAATACGACCACAAAGCAGGTGACGATTACCGTAAAGTCGAAAACCCCGCCTGATTTCAACTCTGACGGTTTTGTCGGGCCCATGGATCTGGACACGGACGGTGATGGCGTCCCCGATGAAATGGAAATAGCTCTGGGTACCTCTCCCACAAACCCGAGCGATTCTCCGACTAAAGGTGCACCGCCTACGAGGTTCCGCATCGAAGGACAGAAGGTAAAGTTCTCGAATGGGAAGGACGTCATCCTGATCAAAGGCATCCTGCACGTGGACGCCGGGTTTGATCCGACTGGGAAGGTGCTGGTCGTCGACGTGGGGGGCAACGTCCGCAAATTGACCTTGGATGATCACGCGCGCGCTATCGGAGACGGGGTGCGCTTTCAGCTTTATGCGAAGCGAAACCCGATCAAGGCCAGGGAAGCACGCTTCTCATTGAACTTGAGCGGCACACTGCTAAGCAATCTGCTCCTGAATGCACCCAAGGACGCCCAGGGCCAACCGACGCAAGTCTCGACGCACGTGCTCTTCAATGGCGTGCTGCTGGTTCAGACGGCGCAGTTGTCGCATCGAAAATAGCGAAATGGATTGTGATCCGAGTCGTGGGTCATTTTAGTTGACCCACGACACGCATAAACCAGCCCAAACGTTACGGTTTACTCTTCTCCCAGTTCACCACGTCATCTGAATCGGCCGCGCCGTCTTCGAACTCACCGTTGGGACCCGCGGAGATCAGGCGGTAGCTCTGGCGGTTTGGCGCGTTGTTGCGGTAGTCGGCGTGATGCTGATAGCGGATTGGCCGGTTCCACGCGTCGCACAATTTCGGTCGACCCAGATTCCCCGGATCGCACGTCGGATTCGATTGACCCGGCACGATGTAACGCTTCCCGTTGGCGCCGGGCGTGCACAGGTACGTGTAGAGCAGCTCCGCGCCTTCCATCCCAGTGGGATCAATGGCTCCGCCGATGGATGAAGGCGGATAATCATGGTGATCCTGATCGTAGTCGTCCAGTGCTGTAGCGATGAGCTGAAGGGTCATCTGAGTCTGATCGCGCTTCGCCTTTCGCCACACGAAGGCGAGCACGCCAAACACCAGACCCGACAAGATGACGACAATCGCGACGACGACGAGCATTTCCATCAGCGTAAATCCGCGTCGTTGCGTTCTCATGCTGATTCTGATGCGCCTCCCTATAACACGACGCGAATTTGAACGATTGAGCGGCGCGAAAACGGGAGATTTCAATACGGCGGGCGGGGCGACGGTCCAACGCGTCAATCTGGCGCTGCAATTCGAGCAACGCTTCGCAAACTGCCGCGAGGTCTTCTGCAGTCGGATTTGAAGGCGCGCCTTTCTTGGGGTTTAAGCGCTGCTGAATTTTACGAATCGCACTCTTTTCAATCACCGGACGGGCCTCCAGAATTTAGATGAAGGTGCAAAATTTGAATGGGATGAATACTATTGGCGAAAAGTCCTGGCAACTATTTCGGATCGACATATTGCGTCCAATATTTGCGCGCTACCCCACCGGCGCCTTCTGGATCTAAGCCAAGAAACTCTCTCATAATTTCTTGTTTTGCAGCTAGATCGTCGTGTGTATTTTCCATTCCTTGTTCTGAATCTGCATCTATATCCGACTCCGCATGAAAATAGGCAAAGTTAGAATCAGACCGCCCAGCCACTGTGAGGCATTTGAACATTCGAAGCGACGATGAAAACAGCGGGAACACTTCTTTCTCCTTACCAACAAATTCATGGTTCCAACATACAACCGGACAGTCGCCATCACCATCCGTGTGCTTTGAATCAAAACAGATTAGTCCAGCATCCCACATTCCTTCTGAACCAAATGGGATCAGTCCAGTTCCCAGAATTCGCTTTGGACAATATGCTTTGTAGAGTTTCTTTAAACGGTCTTGCCAAGTGCCGACTGGATGAGGTTCGAACCTCACAGGGCCGAAATCAATTTCCATATAATGCACCGCTTTTAGCAACTGTCTGTAAGGGGGTGGGTATTTCAATCCGATTACCGTTTCTAGCAGATTAAGTTCGGAGTCAGTGACTTGGCTGGGAATAGGTTTCCAACCGAACCACCCTTCTGATTCCGGGATCGATTCATCCAACATCTCAATTGGAATTTTTCCAGGCCGTCGCAATTGGTTAGTACGTCGTGCGTGCTCGAAGTATGCGTTTAAAAATCCTTCGACGATGGATTGAATCATGGGGAACCTCGATTAGTCCCTTGGAATTTGCACACAATCTGGAACGGAATTAACCTTCCGATTTCAATTTCCCCACAATCGCCTCCGCATCATACACACATCCGCCCCACGTCCCGCCGCTTGCAGCTTGCAGCGCGGCCCATAGGCGCGTGTCTTCCGGAAGCTGCGGGTCGGCGGCGAGGTCCGGGCGGGGCGTGCGCTCAGCCAGGACGCGCGTCCCTTCTTCCGCGCTGAACGTTCGACCGTCCGCGCCAACGAGATTCACACTGCCGGTGAGATGTTTGCAATCGACGACGATCTCGATTCGATCGCCGTCGCGTACTTTTCCGACGGGACCACCGGCCAGCGCCTCCGGACCCACGTGGCCGATGCATGCGCCGGTCGAGACGCCGGAGAACCGCGCGTCGGTAATCACCGCGACGTGTTTGCCGAATTCCAGATGCTTCAGCGCGCTGGTGATCTGGTACGTCTCTTCCATTCCCGCGCCCAGTGGACCGCGGCAGATCAGTACGATGATGTCGCCGGACCGAATCTGTTTCTCCTTCACCGCCGTGATCGCCGCGCGTTCGGTGATGAAAACCCGCGCTGGTCCGGTTTTGCGATAGACCTGATGATCGTCCAGCACGCTCGGATCGATCGCTGTGGCCTTGATCACTGAGCCTTGCGGCGCGAGATTGCCGATGGGAAACGCAACCGTGCTGGTTAGTCCGCGCGCTGCCGCACGCTCCGGCGAATAGATCACGTCGTCGGGATCGATGCCGTCGCTTGTTTTCAGCAACTCCCGCAATTTCGCGCGTCGCGGAGAAGTCTCCCACCAATCGAGCATCCGCTTCACGGTCTCGCCGGACGCAGTGAGGCACTCTTCGTTCAGCAGTTTCATGCGCCGAAGATGCAGCATCACTTCCGGCACGCCGCCGGCCAGAAATACCTGCACGGTGGGATGCCCCACCGGCCCATTCGGCAGCGCATCAACCAGGCGCGGGACGCTTCGATTGATTGCGATCCAGTCCTCCACCATCGGCCGCGGCAGCCCGGCTGCGTGCGAGATGGCCGGAATGTGGAGCAGCAGATTCGTCGATCCGCCAAACGCCGCGTGCACGGTCATCGCGTTGCGCACGGCTTCCGGCGTGAGAATGTCGCGCGTGCGAATGCCGCGGTCGGCAAGATGAATCAACGCGCGCGCGGAACGCACTGCCATGTCCAGCCAGATCGGCTGACCCGACGGCGCCAACGCGCTATGCGTCAGCGAAAGGCCGAGTGCTTCGCCGACCACCTGTGCCGTCGCGGCCGTGCCGAGAAACTGGCAGCCGCCGCCGGGAGAGGCGCAGGCATGGCAGGCCATCTCCGCGGCTTCCTCGAGCGAGATCGTGCCGTGAGCGTAGCGCGCGCCGATGGTCTGCACTTTACCCGCGTCTTCGCCGACCGTGGGCGGCAGCGTCACGCCGCCAGGCACCAGCACGCACGGCAGATCGGGCGTGCCGGCCAGCGCCATCATCATCGCAGGCAGTCCCTTGTCGCACGTCGCCACGCCCAGCACGCCGACGCGCCGCGGCAGTGAACGGATCAGCCGCCGCAGCACAATCGCCGCATCGTTGCGAAAGGCGAGGCTGTCCATCATTCCTGGCGTGCCTTGTGTCCGCCCGTCGCACGGATCGGTGCAGTACGCCGCGAACGGAATCGAGCCGCGCGCTTTGAATTCTCTCGCCGCCGCCTGCATCAGCAGCCCAACTTCCCAATGGCCGGTGTGATAACCCAGCGCAATGGGCGTACCGTCATCCGCGCGGATGCCGCCGGAGGTGCTTAGGATCAGATAGTTTTTCCAATTGAGCTGCTCGGGCGTCCAGCCCATGCCGGCGTTCTGGCTCAGTCCGAAAATATCGCCGCTCGACCATTTCAGCAGCATTTCCGACGTGAGCGGCAGCTTCCCCTGCGGCCCGGGTGCATGCGTGTGAATTTCCGCAAGCGACGCGAGATCGTCGCCGGCGATGTCGGAGAAGTTGAGGGGAGGGCTACCCATGCACGTCCAGCAGCATCCGCAACCGCGCCCGCGCGATCAGCAGTTGCGTGGTGTCGTGCGGCCACTGTTCCAGGATCATCGCGCCATCGTATTTGCGATCGCGCAACCGTTCGATAAACGCGCGGATGCCCGCGTCGTTCTGTCCTGATGGCCCCGAGAACAGCGTCAGATGCGAATCGTGGTCGCCGTAGTTTTCGTGAACATGCAGATGAATGATCGGCACGTCGGCGGAGAGTTGGTCAATGTACTTGATGTAATCAAAGCGCGTCGCGCCGCAAAGATTGGCGTGGCCGATGTCCAGGCACATACCGACGTTATTGGCGCTGACTTCATTCGTATTTTTGAAGGCGGCGAACGTCTGGTTGAATTCATCGGGCGGCGTCAGCGGCGTATTTTCGATGCTGATGCGTACATTTTTACTCGTCGCAAAATGAATCACCGGCAGCAGGGCTTTGACGTATTCATGCGGTCCACGATCCATATAAAGGTGGAGATTCACCAGCTTCGCGCCAATTTCGTGCGCGAAATGGACGCTGTTGTAGAGCAAGTTGATGCCGTCGCTATCGAGCGGATTGGCCTGCCAGGGTGCGTGGACGGAATAGTGAATGTCGTGGCGCAGTCCGATCTGGCGAATTTCTTCGCGCGTCCCCGCATCAAAATCCGACTCGCCCCATCCCTGCGAGCCCTTCTTGTCCGAAAACCACTCGAACGCATCGAAGCGATAGTGCAGCGCAAAATCAAACGGCGCTCGCGCGTAATGCGCGGAACTGGCGGTCTGGTTGCCGATGCGAATGCGGTTGCTCATGGTTCTTGCGTTTCTCCTAAGCGCTATAGCCCGACCTGCGGCCGCGTTTGCACGACAAAACTCTGCCCGCGGCTGATCGCGCCTTCAATGTCCTGCGGGGCGCTGAATGCTTTCTCCACTTCCAATCCGACATGCGCGATTTTCGCGACGAGGTCGGCGCGGAACTTCGCGTTGGTCACCAGCGGCTCGCGGCTGTAATCCAGGCGCCGGCGTTCGGGTTCGTGCGCCAGCACGCTGTCGTACAAGCCGGCGCCCGCGAATCCTTCCAGGTCCTCGCCGTTGGAATCGGATCGGAAAATCAGCCCCTTACCATACAAGCCTGAACTTTTGCCTGGATAAGAAATCAGTTTAACCGCTCCGTCATTTTTGCGAAAGACGAACCCGAAGGCGCGACCCGGATCGTTGCCGACCAGCGTTTCGCCCAGACCCAGTACGACCTCGCCGAAAATTTCGCCGCGATTGCCGTTGATCGGATTGGCCGTGTGGATCACGAACGCGTAATCGGCTTCCACGACTTCCTGAATCAGCACTGCCATCGTCAGATCGGTGTGACTCAACCCCAGCGCGCGGCGCGAGAGATACGCGCGGTCGTTCCACTTCGACGCCCAGACGCGTGTGATCGCTTTCCAGTTCGCTTCGCGTTCGAAGGGCGGAAGCCCGGTGCGCTCCCATGTCCGCACCAGCGCGCTATCGAAATCGGCCGCCGGCTTGAGCTCCAGAATCAGTGCGCGAATTTTCTGCAGCGTCGCCGGCACATTTTCTTCAATGCGCCCCACCAGCGCGGCGTATTTTTCGCGTACGTCGCTGTTCTCACCGCTCGACAGCAGCTTCTCGAAGACACCGAATGGCAGCGCCATCGATTTCGGAAACGCAATCCAGTCCGGTAGCTTGCCGCGCAGCCCGTTCAGGTTGTTCGACTTTCCGCCCACAATCTCCGGCGTGAACTCTCCCGCGCTTACCGCCCACGTCGAGAACGCACGCTGGCGAATCGATCCTCCAAGCTTCGCGTGTTCCTGTAAGATCGCGCTGCCCGCGCTGCTCTCCTGGACAAGCACATCGCCGCCGGGGCTCACTTCCAGCGCCGCGTTCTTGCCGTTCAACGCCTTCAGTGTTTCGTAGGGTTTTGCATCAAAACAGGTGGCAAAAAGTACGCGGCCATTGCGCGCGCGCACGGCGGCGTGCGACACGAGATCGACCGTCGCCGTCGTGATCACAGCGGCGACGCCTTCGGGAATGTCCTCGTTGCCGCTGACGTGATCGGAGACGATCACGGTCGATTCGCCAAAGCGCTGCCCTTGAACTGACATCAGGCTGTCGACCACGCGCACGCGGCCTTTAACGTTCGACGGACTGACTACCTGCCAGCCTCCGAGTCCCGCGGCCGCACGGAGTTCCGCGTCGAGCCGCCGCAGCATCAGCGAGAGCACGAACAGCAGGCTGCCGCGAATCACCTCTTCGCTGAAAAGCGGCAGCACCCAGTCCTGAACTTTGCACGCGCGGCCCAGTTGCTCGGCCTTCGGCTGCAACGTCGCGTAGAAGCTGCTCGAAATTTCCTGCACACAACGCCCCAGGCGGTCGGTAACACTCTTGGCTTGGAGAGCCCAATTGGCGTCCTTGTTTGGGTTGCTGACCAGCGCGTCGAAGTGCCGCTGGATCATGCCCAGTTCATCGGAAGGATTGGTCACCTGCAGATTCCGCACAACCAGTTGGAGCAGAAAGCTGAGCGTATCGCGATTGACCTTCAACCAGTCCTGCCGTTCGAAAGCCAGGCGCAAAAATCCTTCCAGCGCAAGGTCGAGATACAGCAGGTCGCGCATCGCACCGTCGTCTTTGGAATTCCAGGCGTCGCGCGCCAGAATTTCGCGCGCGGCCGTCGCCGTTTTGGCGACGTCCGCCAGCGGCGCATGGCCGTGGCGCATTCCACCGAGTTCCTGAATCTTGCCCCGCAGTTCGCCACTGAAATACCTCTGCGCGGCGTCGACGGCGGAATCGAAATCCGTCCCCGAGTGCACCGACTTCAAAATACGCAGGAAGTTGCGGAACTCCGGCATCAACCGTTCTTTGTCGCCATGATTGAAATTGGGATCGGTCTTGATCGCGCGCTCGAAGCTGCGCAGCCGGTCGCGCGTAACGCCGTTGCCTTCCAGATGATCGTAGAAACGCTTCAAGTCGCCGTTGCTGTCCAAAAACGCCAGCAACGCTTCGCAGATGATCACATCGTCGGGTGTGGTGTTGTTGTGCAGCTTCTGATGCCACTCTTCCATAAAGTGGCCGTGTGTTTCCTTGATGTGGTGACGGTGCATGATCTGCAGAATTTCATCGCGCACCTGCTGCCCTTCACCGCCGCGGCCCAGCGTGGTGAGCATCCCGCGCGCCCACGTCCGCGCCGCCGGGCTGTGTCGGTAGAGCGCCGCGATGCGTTTGGTCAGGCGATCCTGAGCCGCCGAGAGTTCGCGCGGTTTCGTATTGTAATTGCGCTGCCAATCCAGTTGCCGGATCGCGCTGAAGCGCAGCCAGACGAAAATCAGCGCCAGCGCGTCGGGATTGTTGTTAGCTTCGTTGATCAGATCGTGAGCCAGGTGGAAGCGGTGCATCAGCGTCCACGAGCCCTTGCCGACTTCCGCGCCGCAAATCGTGTCAATCATTCCGTCGATCGGCGTCGCTTGCGGATTGCCTTCAAACGGAATGTAATAATCCTCGTTGCCGTTTTTCACCCAGCGCTTGGTCTGCGGAAAATGCAGCACGAACATCACGCCTTTGGCGTTGGCCGTGTTGGGAACACTGAAACTCACTTTGGATTCGGCCGGGCTGGCCGGGAATAAAGAATCCGCCGACTGCGCATCGGCGGAGGTCGTCTGCGCCGGCCAGATGTTCTCCGGCGGGCTCTTCCATTCCCTTCCGACGCCCCGCAATCCCCAATGCAGAGTGCAGGGAACGCCTGGCGCGAAAGTCACTTCAAAGGTGTTGCGGTCTTCATCCCGGTGCGTGCTGACTTTCAATTCCTTGCCATCAACCAGCAGTTTGTATTCCGTCATCCGCCCCTGAATCTCCCCCGTCCGCGATACGACTTGAAAAATCCGCGTGGAAACGCCCATACATATATATGGCGCGTTTCCACGCAAGTGAAGCATCCTATACGAGCACGGCACCAGCGAAAGTGCCGGGTGTACTTAGTGGCGCGCCGCAACTTCGCGGACGGGTGCTACGTCACTGGAGGCATTCGCCAGCCCTTCCTTCGGGACGTCGATACCCAGCGCGGTGGCCAGATCGATCTGGTGATCCTGCTCCTGTACCAGGATGCCGCGAATCACTTCGGCCATCGCGTACTCGCCCAGCGCTTCCGCCTGCCGCACGCGTTCGCGGTAGTTGCGCACCGTTTCGTTCTCGTTATCAAGATCGAAGCGCAACATGTCCTCAGGCTTTTCAGACGTCTTCACCAGCTTCGGCGTGACCGTCGGAGTTTCACCGAGATAGTCGATCTGCTTGCAGATCTTCAGCGCGTGTTCCAGTTCCTCTGACGCGTGCGCTTCGAGTTCCTTGGCGATCGCCACGTACTGCGGGCCTTTCAACACCTGGCTGTACTGAACGTACGCGATCACCGCCTGGTACTCGCGCGCCAAATCTTCATTGAGCAGCTTTGCCAATTCCTGCCGCGTGATCGATTCGCGCGCGCTGTTCTCTTCACCATTTTTGCCATTCTTACCGTTATTCATGATTCTCCTCCTGGTTTCGTCCATTGTAGTTTCAACGTCACTTTCCAACTTCGACGGTCGACATCCTCTTCATTCCGCCGGCGCCTCCGGCGTTGATGCAACGTCCTCCGCGCCGGTGCGTTCGAGCACTTTCTTGGCTTTGTCCGTCCACCCGGAATCGTCGCAGTGAACCGAAAGCAAAATGCCGCCCTTCAAGGTGCGGCCTTCGTAGCGGCGGACGACATACTCCGGCACGCCCAGCCCAATAATCGCGCCAGCCAGTCCGCCCAGCGCTCCGCCCATACCCAATCCCGCCAGCGCTGCTTCAACCGCGCCGGCCATGGCCAGATGCGTTAAGACTGGCAACGCGACTACACCCGAGCCGGCCAGCCAGCCCAGAGTTCCACCGATGGCCGCGCCCAGAATTGCGCCGGTTACCGCGCCTTCCGGAGCTCGTGAAGCGCGCTCGACGGTGAATTCCTTCGCACCGTCGTTCTGCGGCACCAACACGGAAATATCAGTCTTGCGAAAACCGGCGCCTTTCAGCACTTCAATCGCGTTGTCGACGGTGGCTCGTCGAGAAAAAATACCAAAAGCTGCTTTGCTCATACTTCACCTCTCCACACTTTATTACGACACTGGCTATCCGATTATCGGTGGGCAATGAGCCGCTATGCACGTCCGTCCCACTCTGACGCCGTGCAGATAACAGAAATGGCAAACCACATGCCACCCATAAATGCATGGCTCAGTCACTAGAGCGACTTTGAAGGAATGGTTGCACACGAGAGATCATTTTTCTGGAAGCATATTTTGCGATTACATGCCATTAAATGCGCGCTATGTGTTTATGAATTTTGCGTTTGGCTATAATTTTCAAATCTCGACACAATTTCCGATTTTCCCTGCGTTTCGTGTCGACTTAACTATAGTGAAGGTGAGTGTTCGTGGATTGCATCCAGGATTCAATCGCCATGACGAATCACAACGACTCTGCACTGCCGCGTTTCGGCCGGAAATTCAAAGCGCGCGACTCCAACCGATTTCCCACAGTTCCCATGGTTGCCTCAGGAACTTCGGACGCCGTTCCACTCCAGCCCGAATCGGGCGAGGTACTTGCGCAGCCGATCGGCGTCGTTAGCGAGCAGCTTCTTCTTGCGAGTTTCCGCAAACAGGATGCGCCCGGCCTCGGAGAGACTGCGCGCGCTCCGGCACACCTGCAGGACATCCGCGAGCTGGACCCGGTCAAAACGGTCAAGCTCCGCGGCACGGTCCTCGCCGAGGATTTCCGCGACGAGCTCACCCCCAGTTCCAGCCGCAGCAGCCGTCGGAAGCGCCCACTGCCGCCTCAATCGCTGGAGCTCTTCGTCGACGATCTCGACTGAAATACGCCCGCCCGACGCCAGCGTTGCCATGCGCTCGATGGCGCTGTTCAAGTCGCGAAAGTTCCCCGCCCACGTCGCGTCCGGCGACGTCGTGAAACTCAAGAACGCCTCGCGCGCCTCCTTGTTGAACGTGACCCGCGCGCCCAGCGACGCCGAAATCTTCTCCAACTCGTAGTGAACGTTGGGCTCGATGTCCTCCAACCGGTCGCGCAGGCCCGGCAGGTGAAAGGTCCACAAATTAATGCGCGCGAGCAGATCGTCGCGGAAGCGCCCCGTCTGCACCGCGCTCGACAGATCGCGATTGGTTCCCGCGATCAGCATGAAGTCGCTGCCCGTCTCAGTGTCTGCGCCCAGCGGCAAAAATACTTTCTCTTCCAGCGCACGCAGCAGCATCGCCTGTTCGTCGAGCCCCAGTTCGCCGATCTCATCGAGAAACAAGATCCCCTTGTTCGCCGCCTTGAGCAACCCCGGCCGGTCCGACGTCGCGCCGGTGAACGCGCCCTTCTTATGCCCAAACAGCGTCGACATCGCGCCATCGCCGCGCACCGTCGCGCAGTTCACTTCCACAAACGGCCCGTCGATCTGCCGCCGCGCTTTCTTCAGTTCGAAAATGCGCCGCGCCAATTGCGATTTGCCCGCGCCCGTCGGCCCCATCAACAGCACCGGCGCACGCGAGACGATTGCGACCCGCTCGATCCGCTCGATGAGTTGATTGAACCGCGCGTTCCGCGTCTCAATGCCCGACTTGAGCATCGAGACCGCTTCCTGATGTTCCTTGCGAAAACGCGACGCGATGCCGTCGTACTTCGACAGGTCCAAGTCGATGACGCTGTAATGCCCCGACTGATCCTGCAGCGGTCCCTGCTGGCTCCGGCGCGGCGGTGAGGTCTGGAGCAACTTCGCCGGAAGATGGCGCGACTCCGTCAGCAGAAACAGACAAATCTGAGCCACGTGCGTGCCGGTGGTGATGTGGACGAGATAATCGTGATCGTCGGTGTTGAAGGTGTACCCGCGCGCGAAATCGTGAAGGGCCGCGTAGACCTCCTGAAAATCCCACGGATCGGAAAATTCAACTTCATGCAGCCGCACGTCCGTTTCCGGCGAGACGGAATGAATATCCGCGACCAGCGCCTTGGCCATCTTCAGATGCCGCTTCTGAATCATCAATTCAAAGCGATGAACCAGGAAGTCCTCGTGCTGACACAGCGCCACCGACGGCCGCCAGCGCGACCAGCGATTCGGCCCAAATCCCGCGTCCAAAGTGGTGCCCAGAAGGCCCAGCACAACGTTTCGTTTCATTTATCTTATCCGATAAGTTAATAGATCAACGGATAGTAATAGAGGATGACTTCACAGGCAACGTTTTTCGCATATGAATTACAACAGGCAGTTAATAAATGACTTACGACTTCCTTATCGAGAATTTTCACGCTGGCATGCGCGGTGCCATATCACTTTCATCGAAACGAACGCAGTCGACAAAAAAGGAGGGCAAACGATCATGGCCAACAAGAATCTCTTCAGCACCAAGCTCCCGAAGACCAACGCGCTCAACAAGGCCGGCGGCCAGGCGTATGCCTTCAACGCCAAGCACAAGCTCGCGCAGTACGCGATCACCGGTTGCATGAACCACACGTTCTACGCCACCGCCGACGATCAGCTCAAGACCGTCCTCGAGGTTTCCGCTCAAGTCGACGCCGAATTCATCGCGCGCCTGGCGCTCTACTGCCGCGAAAAGGGCTACATGAAGGACATGCCCGCGTTGCTCTGCGCCGTCCTCTCGGTCAAGTCGCCCGGATTGATGTGCGAGATTTTCGACCGCGTCATCGACAACGGCAAGATGCTGATGAACTTTGTCCAGATGATCCGCAGTGGCGCGGTCGGCCGCAACTCGCTGGGAACCGCGCCCAAGCGCATGGTCCGCAACTGGCTCGACGCGCGCTCAGACGACCAGGTCTTCCGCGCCTCGGTGGGTGCGAACCCGTCGCTGGCCGACATCGTGAAGATGGTCCATCCCAAGCCGAAGACGCCGTCCCGCGCCGCGCTCTACGCGTACCTGATCGGCCGCGAACATGACGCGTCTGCGCTGCCGGAATTGGTGCAGAAGTTCGAAGCCTTCAAGCGCAAGCCGGTGGGCGATGCTCCCGACGTGCCGTTCCAGATGTTGACCGCGCTCTCGCTGGGTCAGGACGAATGGATTTCGATCGCCCGCAACGCGCCGTGGCAGATGACGCGCATGAACCTGAACACGTTCGCCCGTCATGGCGTGTTTAACGGCGGAAACCTGGCGCGCGTGATCGCCGATCGTCTCAGCGACGCCGAACTGGTGAAGAAGGCCCGTGTCTTCCCGTACCAGTTGCTGATGGCCTACACTGCCGCGGGCAAGGAAGTGCCCCACATCGTACGCGAAGCGCTCCAGGACGCGATGGAAATCGCGACCGAGAACGTGCCGCGCATCGACGGAAAGGTCTATGTCTTCCCGGACATTTCCGGTTCGATGCATTCGCCGGTCACCGGCCACCGTGCCGGAGCGACCACTGCCGTACGCTGCATCGATGTCGCGGCGCTCGTGGCGGCGGCGATGGTGCGCAAGAACAAGGAGACGGAAATTGTGGCGTTCGAATGCACTGCCGTCCCGTTCCGTGTCAATCCGCGCGACAGCGTGATGACCATCGCCAAGCAGCTCACGAGTCTCCCGTCGGGCGGAACGAACTGCAGCGCGCCGTTAATGCTGCTCAACGATCAGAAGGCGCGCGGCGATCTGATCATCTACGTTTCGGACAACGAGTCGTGGGTGGACAGCGCCCGTTCCGCAAGCGTGGGCGCCAGCCGCACGAACACGATGAAGGAGTGGATGGCGTTCAAAGTCCGCAATCCGGACGCGAAGCTGGTCTGTCTGGACATCCAGCCCAACGGCACGACCCAGGCGCAGGAGCGTGCGGACATCTTGAACATCGGCGGTTTTTCGGACCGTGTCTTCGACGTAATCGCCGAGTTCGCTGCCGGTCGTCTCAACGGCAAGACCTGGGCGGATGTGATTGAGAAGACGACGATCTGAACTGATGGGATCGGCATTAGGAAAATAGCACGCAGGTCGCCCCATTCACACGGGGCGACAAATGGGTGCTATGAACAGTGACAATTCCGGGCCGAATGCAGCGGGGACTACATTAACCCATGTCGCGTCTCCACAAGAAGTCTTAGTCGGCACGGTTTTAAAATGGAATACGTGCGCCGAATGCCTTCGGGACTACATCTTGAAAATGACGTCTCGAAATTAATCTTAGTCGGCGTGCTTCTGGAGAGTGTGACTGTTTAATCTGAAACGTGGCGAATGCTGGTCAGGGAGTACATCGACGCCTGGGGGTCGAACCCCAAATCGGGAAACCGACGGCAACTCTCTCCAAACTTAGTCGCCATATTTTGCAGGGTTCAAAAATGTTGAGAAACAGACGTGGCGAATGCGTGTGGGGAGTACATCGGCACGCCGTGGGTTCGAATCCCAGCCCGGGAAACCGGGGGCAGACTCTCGCCAATTTTGTCGCCATTACTGTTCGTAGTCCGGGCGTCCCGCCCGGTCCAAAAAACGAGCGCAGCGAGTTACACCAAGCTTGTGACGAATGCCGGTGGAACTACATTCTTTAGGAGAACGAGGAGCGGGTTCGATTCCCGCCGGCTTCATAACGGAAAGGACTGAGGGCCGAGGACTGAGGACTGAGGACTGAGGTGAAGGATGAGCGCGAAGCGCCGCCGCCTTCACTTACCTCGAAGAGGTAACGGCTACAAAGCCCAGGGTTGCGCCGCAGCGCTGCCCTGGGTCGACGAGCCCGCGCCAGCGCGACAACCCTGAAAGGGTTGTGGCCAAAGCGCCCGAATCCACAGGCCACAAAAGACGGGGCCGTAGCTCATGGCGAGCGCGTATAGATTTCACCAACCCTTTGTCGTCACTCGTACTTAAGGAAGCAACAACCGAAATACAAGGAATAAATCTACAATCCGCTTTACAGATGAATACCGGCGTGATATCCTAACAAAGTGCGAAGTCTTATGAGGAACAAAAGTGCTCGGCGAATGCCCGAGGAACTACATCAAGCCGCAGATCCGGGTGAGAGTCCCGGCCGCGCAAGCGGTCGTCCAAATCAGGACAGCGGAAACGTTTCTCAACTTTTAGTCGCCGAATATGCAGTCAGGCGCGAATGCAGCGAGGAAGTACAGTGTCGCGGGTTCAATTCCCGTCGGTTCCAGCGGCGGAAACGCACTGGGATCGTAGCTCAGCGGTAGAGCATGCTCTTTCCGCAAACGATAGTCGCGTCTGATTATAATGAAGGGAGCTTGCCACATGGAAAACATGATCTTCCGCTGCGCGATCTGCAAGCTTCCTCTCTCCAATCCGGTTGTGGAGTTGGTTGATCGCACGAAGCTGGCCTTTGAAGACACCGGTTGTGACTATCTTCCGCTCGGACATTTTGCGATCGCGGACAAGTTAGCGATCGGATTTGAATCGGGTCATGCGGTAATTAATCTGGATGACGCAATCAACACCAGACATCATCCCGATCCCAAAAGACTGTTCGGCTGTTGCGGCCCGTCCGGATTCAGCGGACGAAACACACTGTGTGCGAATGGACATGAAGTGGGTACAGAAAGCTCCGATTGCCATACGCACCGAGGACTGGATTTTGATCCAGCGTGTGTTGAAATGATTGAGGAGTTGTCCGCATGACTCTCGAGGAAGGATCGTGGGCGTGCCATCTGCCCGAAGAACGATTGGACGCGTTACATCGTCAGCTCGTAAAGGAGGAGTTTTGCGTCTTCAGGCTGGATTCCATTGCGTCTAACGCGGACTTTGTGCGCGTTATCAAAGAGCACCTCCCGCTAAATCCGCCCATCGTCTTCGGTGGGTGGGAAGCAATCAAAGACTCCCTTTTCAATGGGATCGCGGATCTTTCCGAACGCAAAATCGCCATTGTCTGGAAAGATGCGCACAAATTAATGGATGCAGAGGACGAAGAATTTGCTACTGCGATCATCGTTCTAATCAATGTGATGGAAGACTTAAAAACGGAATGTGAGAAAACATTGCGCGCCTACCTGGTCGACGACGGTATGTACTTCAACACACACCAAAGGAATAGAGCCTACTTTGAAAAGTTGCACGAATTGGAAACCGAAAAATGATCCCCGTGTCGAATGCCGGTGAAACTACATGGCTTAAAACCACGAGGCGCGGGTTCGAATTCCGCCGGCTGAGACGGCTTGCACTGAGCCTGTCGTATGGGCTTGCACTGAGCCTGTCGAACGTGCCGAAGCTCAAGGTGAGCGCGATGTTCCGCCAATCACTCGTCGGCACGGGTTACAAAACAGGCCCCATTTGATGTAACATTTTGTAACATTCGGTAACATTTCGCCTATGAACAAGAACGCTCAGCCCCCATTTCCGTCCGCCTCAATCCGAGCCGTTCTTTGCGCCTTTGCGGCTTTGCGCGAGATTACAAAACCGCCCCCGTTCGATGTAACATTTTGTAACATTCCGTAACATTTCGCCTATGAACAAGGAAAGCGTCCGACCGAAGCCAGTCCAGCTAAAACCACCGTTCTTTGCGTCTTTGCGTCTTAGCGTCTTTGCGAGAGATTAAAAACCATGAACCTTCCCGAACACAAGCCCGCTCTGATCCCCACCGGCGAAGCCACTGCGCTCCTCCCAGTGACCAACGATGTCACCAAGCCGATCACCGTCATCGGCACCGAATCCATCCGCAACGGCTTCGACGCCGGCTGCCTGCAGCAGGCGATCAACTCGCGCCTGGCGCCGGGCGTGACCGACCTCGTCCTTAACCCCGACGCGCATCTCGGCTACGGCGCGCCGGTAGGCTGTGTCATGGTTTCGCCAACCCACATCTATCCGGGTCCAGTGGGCGTGGACATCAAGTGCTCGATGAGCCTCCTGCAGCTCGACCTCCCGGCCGATCAGATTCTCGGCCGCGAAGTCCGCCGCGAATTGATCAACGCCATCGTCTCCCGTCTGCCGACTGGTGCAGGGAAGGGGCAGCGTTCGGTGAAGAAGTCCCGCCACATCGACGCCGCGCTCGGAAAGCGCGCGGTGGTGGAAGGTGCGTCGCGTGAGGTTTGCGCCGCGGTCGGCATTCCGCCCGAATGGGCGCAGCGCTGCGAAGATTCGGCGCACACCGGTCATGACCATACGCACGACGCGCTGGCCAACCGTCTGGACTACCTGCTGACGCAGCGTGAGTTCTCCAACTTCGCCGACAAGATTGGCCAGCTCGGTTCGTACGGTGGCGGAAACCACTTCGGCGAATGCGAAGTCGTGGAACTCCAGGACCGCGAAAAGAACGCGGGCACGGCCGACAACTTCGGTCTGCTCGACGGCCGCGTGGCGTTCCTGTCGCACTGCGGTTCGCGCGGCTTTGGTCACAACCTGGCGATGGGACAGTTCCGAGCGCTGCAGCACAAGTTCGCGCAGTGGAACATTCCGCTTCCGGGTGAAGACCGCGAACTGGTCTACGCGCCGCTGGGTACGCCCGAAGCCGACGCGTACATCGACGACATGTCGCTGGGCGCGAACTTCGCCACGATCAATCATTTGCTGATCAACGCGCTGGTGCTGGAAGCGTTCCAGGAAATCATTCCCGGTGTGAAGGGCCACCTGGTTTATTTCATCAGCCACAACATCGCGCGCGAGGAAGTGGTGAAGAACACCGTTTCGTGGGTGCACCGCAAAGGCGCGACGCGCGCATTTCCGGCGCATCATCACGCGCTGAAGGACACGGTCTTCGAGAAGACCGGCCACCCGATTCTGCTTCCCGGAAACCCGCGCGACGGCAGCGTGGTGATGGTGGCCGAAGCGGGCGCCGAAAAGAGCTGCTTTAGCGTCAACCACGGCGCCGGACGAGCGATGGGCCGCAAGGCCGCGACGCGGGCGCTCGATCAGAAGAAGATCGACCAGGAGTTCGTGGACCACGACATCCTGACCAACTGCCGCGAATACCCCCGCGACGAAGCCCCCGCCGCGTACAAGGATTTCACGGAAGTCCTCCGCAGCGTCACCGCGGCCGGATTGGCGCGCACGGTCGCGAAGCTCAATGCGCGCTTCGTGATCAAGGATGGCTCGCAGGCGGATGATTAGAAAAGAGTCATTGGTCATTGGGTATTGGTCATTTGTCATTTTTCATTTACGAGGAGCGGGGTGGGGAGTCAATCGTGCCGTCGAACGCTCTCCGTAAGTGAGATTGTACAAGTGGTGTTGTTCAGGAAATAGATTATGGCAAATCCATTAGAGCTGTGTGTCGAATGTCCAGACGGGAGCATAGAGATATTTGAGAGTCAGAAGAAGAAATCAAACCAGTCGCTGTTGTTCGCGTTAGCGGCCGCGGTTGCTATTGGATTTTATCTGGTTGGGCTCTCATCGAGCCAACCGGTAACGGTTCTCATGGCGAGAACGTTTGGACTACCGTTGGCAATTGTGTCGACAGTACTCGCGCTACTTGTCTTTTTTGCCAGACGGAATTCGGCGGCCACGCCTGTGATCAAATTTACACGAGAGGGATTTTCTACAAACAATATGACGGGTAAATGGTCGGATATTTCCAAGGCATACGCGACGGAACATACGTGTGTGTTGTTGTCTCGAAAGGCAGGAGAGATTCAACTCTTTGTGATGTATCTCGAACTTAGTCCAGTGGAACTCCTGAAGCTTGTGCATCGCTTTGCGCCGAATTTGTCTGTGGAATAGCATTTGTAAAGAGCAAACGACTGAACGCTGAGCGCAATCCGCCGCTCCTCGTAAATGAAAAATGACCGATGACCAATACCCAATGACCAATGACTCCGTTAAGGAAACCAATGATAACTCTAGACGGATCCTCAGGCGAAGGCGGCGGCCAGATCCTCCGCTCGGCACTCAGCCTTTCCGTGCTGACCGGCCAGCCGTTCACGATCAAGAACATCCGCGCCGGCCGCAAGAAGCCTGGCCTGCTGCGGCAGCATCTCACCGCCGTTCAGGCGGCCGCGGAAATCGGCGGCGCTGATGTCTCCGGCGTGGCGCTCGGTGCGATGGAACTGACGTTCAAGCCGACCACGCGCCGCGCGGGGACGTACGCGTTTGCGGTCGGCACGGCCGGCAGCGCCATGCTCGTGCTGCAGACAGTGCTGCCGACGCTGCTCACGGCCAGTGCGCCGTCGACGCTGACCTTGGGCGGCGGCACGCACAATCCGGCGGCGCCGCCGTTTGATTTCCTCGCCAAAGCATTCCTGCCGCTGCTCGCCCGCATGGGCGCGCGCGTGGATGCGACGCTCGTCCGTCCGGGCTTCTATCCAGCCGGTGGCGGCGAAGTCACCGTCGCGATCACGCCCGTCGAAAAACTCTCGCCGCTGGAACTGCGCGAACGTGGCGCGCATCGCGCGACCACAGCCGTCGCGCGCATTTCCGCGCTGCCGCGCAACATCGCGCATCGCGAGTTGGAAGTGATGGTCGCGGCGCTCGAACTCGATAAGAGCGCGCGGTTGCTCGACGAGATCACGACGGCGATCGGGCCAGGCAACATCGCGCAGGTTATCGTCGAAAGCGAACACGTCACGGAAGTCTTCACGGGATTCGGTGAGCGTGGCGTCAGCGCGGAAGCCGTTGCACATCAGGCGGCCAAGGAAGCGCGCGAGTACCTCCGCACCGACGCGCCGGTCGGCACGCATCTCGCCGATCAGTTGCTGTTGCCGCTGGCGATGGCGCGCGGTGGCGCATTTCGCACGCTCGAACCCACGCCGCACACGCTGACGAATTGCGAAGTCATCCAGAAGTTTCTGGACGTCAAAATTGGTGTGGAACGAATCACCAATACAGCGTGGGAAATTGTCGTACAGTGAGGCGCAAAACCAGTGCAATCGGCAGGGTAGGGTGCTTGTAGAGAACTCCGACACTGCGCGAAAACTCCACGCATGGATTCGCTTTATAGAAGGGAGGAAAGAAGGTGGTGTGGTGGTTTCTAACCACGCCGCCAATTGGCGGCGAGGTCTACTCCGCCCTAATATTGAGCTAAGTCAAAGAATTGCCAAACGCGCATGCGCTTTGCCATCTCTTCCTATGTAGGGGCACCACCACGGGGGAAGTGTGGCGGAATACGCCATGGTCGAAGTGTGAGTATTCAGGAGTATCACGGAATGCGAACCCAGTTTGTCGCGATGACGTTGGCCATAGTGAGCTTCTCGCTGCTGCTCAGCAGCGTGATCCATGCCGGCGGTAAGCGGAAGAAGAAGGGCAAGGATCCGAAGGACGATCCCAGCGTCTTCTATTTCGAAGACGACATGAGCGACGCCCAGGATACTGCCGCCGAAGAAAAGAAGCCGATCATGATGGTCGTCTGCAACTCCTACGCGCCCGACGACTACAAGCCTGTGGAACGGATGATCACCTGGCCCTACGCGATCGTCGGCAGCCACAAGGACTACGTGGCCACGCGCGACACGATCAAGAATCCGGAACTCAAAGCGCTCTGCGAAAAAATGCACGTCAAGACGCTGCCGGCGATCATCTGGATGGATTCCTACGGCAATCCGGTCTCGCTGCAAAGCTTCCCCGAAGCCGCGCCGCAGATCCAATCCGTGGCGCAGAACTGGCCGTCGCTCTCCGCGAAGGTTGAGAAGTTTTTCAAGGACCACATCGACCGCGGCGACAAGTACGTGAAGATGAATCACTCCAAGGAAGGCTATAACGAATACGCCTTCGTCGCGCCCTTCAAAGGTCCGCTGCCCGAACGCGCGCGCGATTCGCAGAAGAAAGTGAAGGACCAGTGGAACAAGCTGCTCTCGGTCGCCAAGTCCTCACCGCCGAAGGAACGCACGCTGATTCTGCAGGGCATCCAGCGCGAAACCAGCGGCACCAATCTCGAACGTGAAATGCTGGCCGCCGTCACCGAAGCGCTCAACGCCGCCGGTGACAAGCCGGTGAAGTCCGTCGCCTCCGCCACGCCTGAGACCGAAAAGCCCGCTGCCACGGACGCGACGCCGCCGACCGGACCCGGCGAGGCCAATGCGGGGAAGACCGACGAGCCCAAAGTTGCCGCCGCTCCGACCGCGCCTCCCGCTGCGCCTGCGCCCAACGCGCCGCCCGCGCCGCCCGCTCCGCCGACGCCGGAGAAACTGCTCGAAACCAAGTCGCTCGGCGATCTGGCCAGCACCTCCAGCGCGGCGCCGGTAATCGTCGAAACCGACGACTCCTCCGTGGGTGCCGTGCTGCTCAACAAGGCCGACCCGAAGCTCAAGGAAGCGCACGGCCTGATCCAGACCGCCGCCACGTCATACCGCAAGGCCATTGCCGACAGCACCGAACGCGGCCCTGCGCGCAACGAAATGCTCAAGACCGCCTATCAGAACCTGAGCAAAGCCATGGACATCCTCGACGCCGCCACCAGCGCCAAGCCCGACGCGCAGCTCGACAAAGTCTCGCAGGACATCTCGATGATGATGTACGGCTGCTTGAAGTATCAGTCGCTGTGAGTCAGTTGAGCAGTGAGAGTTGAAAGTAGATGTGAAGTCAGTGCTTCTTTGACAACTGAATAGCACGCTGGAACCGGAACGCGCACGCCCTTCCCATCCGCAATCCGCAATCCGCAATGCCGTTCTCGCGCATTTCAACAAACGCTTTGCGCAATTTCGCACTGGTCTCGCGCGCGATTGATTGTAAAGATTCTATGAAGTTCGTCCGCCTCGTCCTGAAGGAGTATCGATGTCCCTGGCCGCCATGCTGTTGATCGTCGTTTCCGCCATCACCCACGCCGCGTGGAATTTTCTCGGCAAACGCGAAAAGCCTTCCTCCGCGCTCTTCCTCATTGCCACCCTAATGGGTGGCCTGCTGATGCTGCCGGTGGTCTTCTGGTTTCACGATCGCTACACGCAGATTCCCAGCGCGGTGATTCAACTCCTCGTGATCACCGGCCTGTTTCAAGCAATGTACTTTGGCACACTCGCCGCCGCGTACTGCTCCGGCGACATGTCGCTGGTCTACCCGCTCGCGCGCTCCGTACCGACGCTGCTGGTCACGGGCATTGCCCTGATCATGGGCACCGGACACGCGATCAGTAATCTGTGCCTGGCCGGAATCTTCCTCGTCGTCGCCGGCTGCACGATCCTGCCGCTGCGCCACTTCCGCGGCTTGGAGCCCAAGAGCTACCTCAACACTTGCTGTCTTCTCGCGATGTTCGCCGCGA
This sequence comes from Planctomycetota bacterium, assembly GCA_038227875.1. Lineage (GTDB taxonomy): Bacteria > Planctomycetota > SZUA-567 > H5-PLA8 > H5-PLA8 > JBBRPR01. Next base: position 17,745 of record JBBRPR010000059.1, on the reverse strand, counting down.
TCGGGACAGCCGGCTACATGGTCATCGACAAGCAGGCGCTCTCGCTGCTCTGCGACGGCGACCACGCCAGCTTCTCCAAAGTCGAAGCGGCACTGATCTACGCGCCGCTTGAAATCCTCTCGACCGCCGTGTGGCTGGGCATTTACGTCGTGGCCCGCAGCAGCGAACGGCGCAGCTTCGGTCACGTTCTCCGCAGCACCAAGACGCAGGCGCTGCTGATGGGCGCCGGTATTTACGGCGCGTACACGCTGGTGTTGGTCGCGATGACTTTCGCGACGCACGTTAGCTATGTAATGGCCTTCCGCCAGCTCAGCATCCCGCTGGGCGCCAGCCTCGGTATCATGATCCTGAAGGAACCCAGCCCGTGGCCCAAGCGCCTGGGCGTCGCAACCGTGTTCGCCGGCGTCGTGCTCGTGGGACTCGGCTGACGCGTCTACATGTAGTAGCCGACTTCGCGGTGCTGCGTGAGGTCCAGTCCTTCCAGTTCCTCGTCGCGCGTGATCCGCAGGCCAACGGCCTTGTCGACAAGCTTCAGCAGAATAAACGTCCCGATCGATGAGAACGAAACGACCACCAGCACGGCGATGATCTGGTTGATCAGCTGCGCGCCGTTGTGATGCAGCAGGCCATCGGCGCCGAGCGGATTGACGGCGGCGCTGGCGAAGACGCCGGTCAGCAGCGCTCCGCAGACGCCGGCGACGCCGTGCACGCCGAAGGCATCGAGCGAGTCGTCGTAGGCCAGTTTCGCTTTGAGCACGGAGACCGCCCAGTAGCAGACGCCGCCGCCGATCAGGCCCATCCACAGACCGTTGATCGGTTCGATGAACCCGGCCGCCGGTGTGACGATCACCAGCCCCGCCAGAGCGCCAGTAATCGCGCCAAGCACGCTGGGATGGCCGCGATGCCGCCACTCGATGAAGACCCACGACAGCGTCGCGGCCGCAGCGGCCAGTTGCGTGGCAACGACGGCCGATGCCGCAAGTCCGTTGGCGTGCATGGCGCTGCCGCCGTTGAAGCCAAACCAGCCGAACCACATCAGCGCGGCGCCGATCGTTGAAAGCACCATGCTGTGCGGCGGCATCGGTTCGCGCTCGTAGTTGGCGCGCTTGCCCATCACCAGGCACGCGACCAGTGCCGCAAAGCCGGAGGAAATATGGACCACCGTGCCGCCCGCGAAGTCCAGCGACGGATACAGTCCCGACCGCGCCGACCGCGCGCCGTTCTCAAACGCGCCGCGCAGCAATCCGCCTTCGCCCCAGGCCATGTGAGCGATGGGCGTATAAATCAGCAGCGACCAGAGCACGCCGAAGAGCAGCATCGCTTTGAATTTCATGCGGTCGGCAACCGCGCCGAAGATCAACGCCGGAGTCAGGATCGCGAACATCATTTCAAAGAGCATGAACGCAAAATGCGGAACGGTGGTGGCATAACCAAAAGGCGTCGCACCCGAGAGCGCCTTCCAAGGCAGAAATGCGAATGCCGTTCCGCCGATCACTGCCGATCCTTTGTCGAAGGCCAGCGAATAGCCAATCAGCGCCCAGACCACCGAGACGGCGCCCATCAGGATCCAGCTCTGCATGATTGTGCCGAGCACGTTCTTGCGCCGCACCATTCCGCCGTAAAACAGTGACACGCCCGGTGTCATGAGTAGCACCAAGCCGCTGCACAGCAGCAGCCATGCGGTATCGCCGGCATCGAAGCCTTCAGGCATAATTAAAGTGACTCCTGGATTTGGCTCCGACTATACCGGGATGGCGCCGCGCGGAAATGTCATTCCGTATTGAATTCGCGTTGGCGGCAGGATATAAAATTCATGGGGTTGTGTCCTCGATTGAGGCGTATGTAAACTGTGTCACAGTCGAACAACGGCGGCGATGTTCCGAGCGGTTCCGAGCCGCTGGCTGGCGTCACGCCACCGACCAAACCGCGCGACGATGACCTGGTCCCGGACACGCTCCGTAAACGTCCCGATCCTTCCGACGACACGCACAATCCGGCTTTGAAATCCGGCGGCGCCGGCGTTCCCGGTACGCATCAAGGTTCCGGCGGAATGGCTCCGCCGGCGCAGGCGTCCTCCGACGCTTTGCCCTCCACCGACACGCATCAGATTTTCGCGAGAAACACCGCCAAGCGTCCGGCAGCGCTCTCCGTGGAGCGAACCAACCTCGATGGCGAACGGATTCTTCGCGACGCCTCGCGCATCAAGTACGAAGGCGCCGACTGCCCGTCGCTCGGTGGCATTCCGCTGCTGGCCAAGCTCGGCGAAGGTGGCATGGGCACGGTCTACTACGGCATTCATCCGCGCCTCAATTCCGAAGTCGCCGTCAAGGTGCTGCCGTTCCATCTCGCCGAACGCGACCCGACGCTGATCAATCGCTTCGTCCGCGAAGCCCAGATTGCTGCCCATGTCCGCTCCACGCATCTGGTTCACGTGCTGGACGTCAACCAGGACAAGGGCCTCTACTTTCTGGTCATGGAATACGTCTGTGGATTGACCGGTGCCAAGGCGCTGATCGGCGTGCGCCGCAGCGGCAAAGTCGGTCTGGCGCAACTCGACGCCATCGACGTCTGCGTCGCCGCGGGTTTGGGCCTCAAGGCCGCGCACGAACGCGGCGTGGTTCACCGCGACATCAAGCCCGACAACATCATCATTCCCTTCCGCCTGCCGAGCGATGAGCTCAGTTGGTCCGATGCCAAGCTGATGGACCTGGGCCTCGCGCGCATGCAGCATCACCAGGGCACGGGCCTGACGGCGACCGAGTCGTCGATGGGCACGCCGGGGTACATGTCTCCGGAACAGGCGCTCGATGCCAAGAGCGCCACGCAGCGTTCCGATATCTTCTCGATGGGCGCGGCGCTCTACGGCATGCTGGCGGGCCGCTCGCCGTTCCAGCGCGAGAGCTCCATGAAGACGCTCTTCGCCACGGTCCATGAAGCGTACGCGCCGCTGACCAATTTCCGCGACGACGTCCACCCCAGTGTCGTGAGCATTGTTGAGCGCTGTTTGATCAAGGATGCCGAACGGCGCTATGAAAACGTGGAGCAGTTCATCGCCGAACTGCGCACCGCGCGGGAGATGCTGACACTGGGCATGGTTCCACCCCGGAACCTCGCGCCTGCTCCGTCGCGCAGTCACAACACCGATGTTCTTCCCAGCGGAACCGGCCGTGCCGCGCCGGCCGATTCGCATTCGACGTTCATCCGCACCAGCTCCCAGGCTTTACGCGAGCAGGCCCGGACGCCGGATTGGGCCACGCGTAAACGGGCTGCGGTCCTCGCCGCCGCGGGGCTTTGCACCGCGCTGATGGTGGGCACCGGGTACGTGGTCCTGCGCACGCCGGCGCCCGCAATGAATCCCGAAAAGCGTAAAATCTTCGAGGCCGAGCACACCAAGGTTCTCAAGCGCGCCAGAACCTATGCGGAAGACGGTCACTTCATGGAGGCCGGCGCGCAGGTCGAAATGGCGTCGCGCCTGGGACTCGACGAAGCGCCCGCGCGGCAGGAAGAGCAGGAGACGCAGAAGTTCATCGCCGACACAGAGAAAGGGTGGACGCAGAAGTACCAGCAGCAGCTGGTGGCGTTCGACGCCATCATCGAAGGCCAAGCGCTCGAAAATGCGCCCGCGGCGCTCGATGAACTCAAGAAGTATGCGCCGCGCGACGACTCCGAAGCCAGGACCATCGCCGCGCGCGAGAAGGCGCTGGCCTCGCTGCAGGAACTGCGCAAGCAGGAAACGGCCAGCGCGCAGGTCCTCGATACCATCGCCGAGATGGAGCCGGGTCTGGCGCTGCAGAAACTGACCGACCTCGACGTGACGCTCAATTCACCGGCGTTCAAGGTGAGCAAAGCGCGCGAGGACCTGGAAAAGCGACTGCAGGATCTGTTCCGCAAGAAGGCCACGGCCAAGGACCAGTTGGACAAACAGCATGCGACGGAAGTGCAGAAGCAGGAGTTCACCGCGCTGCTGAACGATGCGGATAAAGAGCTGAAAGCCGGCGGCGATTTTGCCGCAGCCGATGAGAAATTAAACGAAGCGGCGAAGCGTTTCCCTGCCGATCCCGAGCTTGCCGGCCGGCGCGAACGTCTCGATGCGCTCAAGGCCGAAAAGCAGCGCGGTGAGAAACTGGCCGCGGCGCTCAAGGCCGCCGGCGAGCTGATCGACAAGGCCGCGTGGGACGATGCCGAAGCGAAATTGAAGGAGGCCGAAGCGCTGACGCCCGGCGCGCCCGACCCGCAGATCGCAACACTGCGCCAGCGCGCGAAGGAGCAGCAGGCCGACGCCTTGCGCAAGGCGACGGAAAAAGAGAAGCGCGATCAGGCCGATGCGCTGCTGGCAAAGGCCGACGCGCTGCTGGCTGACGGCAATCTCGCCGAAGCTTCGAAGAAGCTCGACACCGCCGTCGAAGTGGATCCGGGAAATCCCAATCTAAAAGCCCGCCAGGACCGGCTCGCCGCGCGCAAAGCGGAGCAGGCGCAGCAGCTCGAAACGCTGGTCCGCGAGGCCGACAGTTTCCTCGCCAACGACGCGCAGCTGGCAGAGGCCGAGAAGCGCATCGACGCGGCGGCCAAGATCGTACCCGGGGACCCGCGCCTGAAAACACTGCGCGAGAAGTTCAACGACGCGAAGACCGCCGCCGTCGTGCGCGAACGCGCCCGCCAGGAACGGGCGAAGCTGCAGCAGGATTTGAAGACGCTGGAAGATGCGCTCCCCGCCGCCGACGATGCGGCCGCCGAGAAGAAGCTCGAGGTTGCGAGGACGGCCTTCGCTGCGCTGGAAGCCTCACACAAAGGCGAAGCGCTGCTGGACGCCACGCGCGAGAAGGTCGCGCAACGCGGCCGCGAGATTCAGCACGCTCATTTCGCGGCGCAAGTGGCCAGTGCCGACGCAGCCATCGCCAAAGATCCGGACGCCGCGGAGAAGATCCTGAATTCCGCGGAATCACTATTTCCCAAAGACCCGCTGCTGGAGTCCGCACGCCAGCATTTGAAGAAGCGGCGTGAGGAATTGAGCGCTGCTGCCGATCTGGAAGTGGCGCTAAAAGAGCTCGATGCGGCTCTGGCGTCCAACGGTTCCTTCAACGACGTGAACGCGAAGTTCAACCGTGTCGTGCGGCTGTCGCCGGACAATCCGAAGCTGGAGAACTACCGCAACCAGGTGGCCGATCGCAAGCGGCAGGTTGATTTCACCGATCTACTGAAAGCCGCGGCCGTGCAGCTGCGTCGCGATGAACTGGATGACGCCGAGGCTTCTCTGGCCAGCGCGGCCAAGATTTTTCCAACCGACCCGCAACTCGCGGAATCGCGGCGCAATGTCGCGCAGCGGCGTGCCGAAGTCGCGTCGCGTCAGCAGACGCGGGTGACAACTCCCACGACCACCACAGGTCGCCTGGATTCCACCAAAGTCGGACCGAACGCCGATGGCGGTTCGGTCGGCGAAGAAAAGCAGTAGCCCGCTATTCCACCGGCACGCTTTTCTGTTTCGCAATTCCCGTTGCGACATCGCGCAACGTAATCGTGTAGTTACCGGCCGGTTCGCTGAGCGCCAGGTAGAGGCTGGTGCTGGCGACGCCTTTGAAAGCCTTCACATTGCGCGAGTAATAAGGAATGACCTTGCCGTCCGGCCCGGTCACTTCCATGCGGAAGACGTGCACGTCCGCCGGCGCTGGCGCATCGAGCGAGGCGAGAATCGTAATCTTCTCGCCGCGCTTGGGCTTTTCGGAAGTGAGGACGGTCAGCTCTTTTGCGGGCTTCGGCAGCAGCGTGAAAATCAGCGGCTCAAACGGTTTGAGCGTGACGCGGATATTCTGAAGATTGCCCAGCGATGTCCCGGTCCGCGAATCGTAAACCGCGTACTCGCTGCCGAGGTTGATGTCGATCTTCTCTTCCTTTTCGAACGCGCCGTTGGATTGGTACTCCGGCGGCCCAAGTTCGTCGATGCGCAGCTGAAAGTTGCGGTGAAGGGCGATGATCTTCGCAGCGCCGTTGGCGAAGGTGTGAACTTCGACGGCCGAGAGTACTCCGCCATCGAGGCGCGAAACGGTGATGGCGGGCTTGATGCCGATCAGATTGAAGATGGATTCCAGCGTGGTCAGCGCGTCGTTGCCTTCGCCGGCCTTCAAGCGCCAGCGGTGGTAGTCGGTCAGGTCGAGATTGAGGTAGACGGCGTGGCCTTTGCCAACATCGCGGCCGATAACCGCGGGCACATTCGCCGTGTCGGCGTAGGCCGCTTTCGCTTTGCTGTCCGGATCGATGCTGATCCCTGGTTCGACCGTCGCGATTTTCAGTTCACCGTTGGGCACCGTAATCTTTCCGCCGGGTTTCCAATCCTGATTGGCTCGCTTGATGCCGAAGAGATCGTCGAGCTGTCCTTTGGGCAGGCGCTTGCAGTGTTCGTCCATCAACGCGCAGCGGCTGTCTGCGACGACGGTGCCGCCGGCTTCGACGTACGCGCGTACGGCCGCGCATTCGGCGGAGCTCATGGCGATGCTCTGTGGCAGCAGCAGGACTTTCGGCGGATTCTTGACCAGGTCACCGCGCTCCAATTGCGCGTACGAGACGAACGTGTACTGAAGTTGCTGGTCTTCGATCAGCTTTGTGAACGATTCGCGCACGCGCAGGAATTCGGAGTTCGTCCGTTCCGACTTGCTGCCGCGCTCCATCCACTTCTCGCCCTCGGGCCGCGCCTGGAACATCCAGTGCGCGTGGATCGAAGCCTGGGAGTAGTGAATCGCGATCGGATCATTGACGGATGTGGAATTCGAGAGCAGCTTGCAGATTCCCGACGTGAGCTGCTTGTACAATCCGCCTGCCTGCTTGCCGAGTTCGGTGGGCTCGCCTTTGTCGTCGAGGTACGTCGCCTTCTCGTCGTAGATGATCGTGCCGCGGTCGCCGTGCAGGAGTTGGTACCAGAGGCGCCACGCTTCGTTCGGGCTGTAGCCGAATGTGGTCGTCAACGCCGGTGCGTCGGGTTTGAACGAGCGCCAGATTTCGCGGTTGTTACCAATGTTGTACGGCTCAATCGCGGTCATCGTCTGCGAAAGCCGCCAGTAATCGTAGCCGCCGAACGCGCTGGGCATCTGGCAGCCGACAAGTCCGCAGTACGCATGCGGATCGGCCTTGGTGGTCGCATCGACGCCCCACTTCACGGCGTCGGCGAAGACCATTTCCATGAACGTGCGGTGATCGGCCCACGGCGAGAGATTGTCGTCGCCGCGCTTCATCATTTCATCGGTGGTCAGCGGCACCACGTCGTCCCACGTGGCGAAGGCCGTGCCCCATTCCTTGTTGAGGCCTTCGACGGTCGTGTACTGCGCTTTCAGCCACTCGCGCATCGCCGCGAGCGTGCGCGGGTCATAGCAGAAGTCCCACGCCGTCGGCAGATCGGCGATGCCGGCCTCGTCGGCGAGACTGTAAAAGAGCGGCGCGAACTTCGCGTTGAGCTCCACGGCCTTGCGCATGGTCTCTTCAATTTTCTTACGCACATCCGGATCGCTGAGGCACGGTTTGCGGAAGAAAGCGTCCTTCTTCGTCTTGTCCTTTTTGTAGAGTTCCTTCGCTTCCATCAGGCGGATGTTCTTCGGCTTCTCTTCCTGGTAGCGGTGATATTCGGCGTACACTTCGGAAAGAATCTGCTCAGCGTAAAAGCGATAACCGTAGCCCCACCAGATCTTCGTCTTCTCGCCGCTTTCGTCGAGGAGCCGCGACGGGCGCTGGTTCATGCCCGCGGTGATGCCCAGCTCGCGCAGCCGGTTCTGGAATTCCGGCTTGTACGAATTGTACATGATCACCTGGTAGTCGTCCCACGGCTCGACATCCGGCGTGACGACGAACGTTTTGTTCGCCGAAAGTTTCGTGCCGTTGTCGTCGACGTCCACCGTCAGCGTGTTGGCCAGCGCCAGAGCGGGTGCTGCGGGAAGTTCAAACGAGAGGTCCTTCTCGCCAGCGTCGCTGGGTTCTTCCTGGATTGCCACGGTGCGGTTGAAGCAGTCGCTCCACGTCAGCGTCACTTTGCCGCCGCCGGTCAGCGGCTTGGCCAGCACGATCTTGCCGCTGATCTCATCGCCGCGTGTGAAGGCGAACTGCTTGAGCTTCAGCTCAACCGGCGCGGTAGCGTCCGGAGCGGGAGCGGGCGCGGGCGGGGGAGGTGCAGGCTCCGGAGTTTGTTCCGCCCGTGAGAGCGCCGATGTTCCCGCCAGAACCGCGGCGGCCGTAAGAAGCAGCGAACTAACGTGATGCATTCAATCGTTCTCCGTGTAAATAGGACGCCGGATCGTACAGAAATCACCGCACCGCGAAAAGTGATTTGTAGAATGTCGCTCTCGGCTGCAATTTGTAGCGCTGCGAATCAAACAACAATCACATCCTCCGGTGAGGTTTTCTCCGCAATGCTAACGCGCAAACCCCTGCAGTGGACCGTGGGCTTTTCAACGAGCGCCGAGAAGGCGCCGAGCGAGTTCGTGCCGGCGATCGTGCCCGGCGCGGTGCAGCTCGATTGGGCGCGCGCCAAAAAGTGGGGACCGCACTTCTTTGCGGAGAATTGGAAAGAGTACCGCTGGATGGAGGATGTGTTCTGGATATACCAGACGAAACTCGACCTGCCGAAGCGCGAGAACGGTCAGCGGGTCGTATTCGTCTGCAAAGGCGTCGACTACCGTTTCACCCTTCGCCTGAACGGCGCGACGCTTCACGATCAGGAAGGCATGTTCACGCCCTTTGAAGCGGATTTGAGCAACGCGAAGTCTGGCGATCTGCTCGAAGTGGTCGTCTACCCCGCGCCCAAATCGTGCGAGAAGCCCGTTGACCGCAATCAGGCCAACCAGAGCGTCAAGCCCGCCGTGAGCTACGAGTGGGATTTTCATCCGCGGCTGATTCCGCTGGGCATCTGGGACGAAGCGTTTGTGGAGGTTCGGCCCGCGCACCATCTTTGTTCGGCGGAGACGCGCTATGAGCTCAGCGCGGATTTGAAGTCTGCGCAGATTGCCGTCAGCGCGGACCTCGAAGGATCGAGCGACGCGAAGTTGCTCTGGCAGTTACTCGACCCGAACGGCAAGGTCGTCGCCACCGAGAAACTTCCGGCCGCAGCCTCGATTGTGAACTGGAGCGCAACGCTCGCCAATCCGGAACTCTGGTGGCCCAATGGCCAGGGCGCGCAGCCGCTTTACACGTCGCGCGTTTCGCTGGTGAATTCCGCCGGAGAAGCCAGTGGCGTCCGCGAATCCCGCGTCGGCTTCCGCCGCGTGCGGTTGGTGATGGCGCCCGGCTCGTGGGACATTCCGATCGGCCATGAATTTCCAAAAGGGCCGAGCAACCCGCCGATCACGATGGAAGTCAACGGCCGCTCGATTTTCTGCAAAGGTTCCAACTGGGTCGGCCCCGACATTTTCCCCGGCACGGTTACCGCGGAAACATACCGGCCGCTGCTCGATCTTGTGAAGTCCTCGAACATGAACATGCTGCGCCTGTGGGGCGGAGCGGCGATCAACAAGACGGCGTTTTACGAGATGTGCGACGAGCGCGGCATCATGATCTGGCAGGAATTCCCGCTCGCCTGCAACCGCTACGAAGGCACGCCGGCGTATCTAAAGGTGCTCGATCAGGAATCGAAATCGATCATCCGCAAGCTCCGCGGTCACGCATGCCTGGTGATGTGGTGCGGCGGCAACGAGCTCTTCAACAACTGGTCGCTGATGACCAACCAGGACCTCGCGCTGCGACTCCTCAACCGGAACACGTACGATCTCGATCCGCTGAGGCCGTTCCTGATGACCTCGCCGATCATGGGCATGGGCCACGGGCACTATTTGTTCCGCGATCCGATGGGCAATGAGGTCTTCCAACTCTTTGCGCGCTCGAGATGTTCGGCGTACACGGAGTTCGGCTGCCCGGGCCCGGCCTCGGTGGAAACGCTCAAGAAAATCATTCCGGAAAGCGAGCTCTTCCCGCCGCGGCGCGGAACGTCGTGGGTCAGCCATCATGCCTTTGATGCCTGGGGCGCCGATCCCGGAAGCTGGCTGATGCTTCATTTGATCGAAGATTATTTTGGCGCGTGCAAATCGCTCGAAGACGTCGTCAACGGCGGCCAGCTCCTGCAGGGCGAAGGCTACAAATGCATCTTCGAAGAATCGCGCCGCCAGAAGCCGACGGCGGCGATGGCGCTCAACTGGTGTTTCAACGAACCGTGGCCGACGGCGGCGAACAACAGCCTGGTCAGTTGGCCGCACGAACCCAAGCGCGGGCTGGCTCAGGTGGCCAGGGCATGCCGCCCGGTTTTGGCCAGCGCACGGATCGCGAAGTTCCGCTGGAAGGCCGGAGAATGTTTCAATCCGGAATTGTGGCTGCTCAACGATTCGCCGGAACGCGTGGCCGCTGGCCGCATTGATGTATCGCTGGAGAATGGAGCGGAGAAGATTCCACTGCTGAGCTGGGATTTTCCGGCGCTCGAGCCCAACGTGAATCTCGCGGGCCCGGTGCTGCGCTTTACGCTGCCGCATCTTTCCGAGAATGTGATGAAGCTCGTGCTCAGCGTTCCGGGGCGGCCGGAATTGGATTCCGAATACACGCTGGTCTACGTGCCTGCAAAGAAGCGCGTCGAAGCGGTGGGAGCTCGGGCGTTGAATCTGTAAGATGTGTGCAAGGAATTGAGGCCGGATGCCTGCACCACAATTGTGGCGCAGACGTCCGGCCTGCAGCTTTAGCGTGATGAAGTTTCTTCGTCTGAAGACGACTTGGCGAGACTCTTTTCGACTGGTTCATCGAGATTCTGGGAAAGTTCCTTCGCCTTTTTGGCTTCCTTCTCTTTACCGTCCGCGTGAGCGATCACTTTTTGTTTGAGCTTGGTAATTCTTTCCTTTTTCATCGTCGCAGCTCCTTGATCGGGTTCATGCCACTTTGAAATTGCAACGTGCCCAGGAATACATCCTGGGCACGCTACAAACGCTTGCTGCTATTACTTCTTCAAATTCGCGTCGGGATAGTTTGTATTCGTCGGGGTGACGTCCGCCTGGTGCGGGCGTTCGATGCTGGTCAGATTTCCAACGGATTCGGCCATAAGAATGGGCTTGCCGTTGAGGCGGCCCATGTAGCCGCTGGCGGCGATGGGTTTGCCTTCGGTCAAGTCAACGGTGGCCGGCAATGCAGTGCAAGTGCCGAGATCGAGTACCACCACACCATTGTCGGTCTTGATTTTGGCCATAACGTGTTCGAACGATTCGCCTTCGATACGGACCTTGCGGGAGTGCATCACAACGCCGTCGATGGTCAGAATATCCTGGCCCGCGTCAACGGTTTCGGTCTTCGGTTCGCCTTGTGCTTTTTCCTGCGTGGGCGCCGGAGCAGCGTTGGCGTCAGCCTGGCGGGCATCTGCGTGCTTGGTGGTTTCCACGCGCAATGCCTGATGGTTGATCGTCACCAGCTTTGATTCGCTGACAGTTTCCGCCACAACCAGCGGCTTGCCGTTGACCTTCCCTACGCGGCCGTCAACCCAGTACTGCTGACCTTCCTTGGGTTCAATGCCATTGGCTTTCAGTTCAGCCGTGGAGCCGAGGTCGACAATGTCGACGTTGCCGGGTTCGGATTCCAGCTTGACCAGCATGTGCGGATCGGACATGCCGACGAGATTGCAGCTATGCATCCCGACGACCTTGCCGAAGACCTGCGCGGGGGCGCCGACCTTCATTTCGTCTTCGGTGGTGCCAGCGACGGGCTTGCTGTCGGGAACGGGATCGGCCGCTGCGGTCGTGGCCTGATCGGCCGCATGTGCGAACCCGGAGATGACGAACGCCGTCATGGCGACAATGCTCAGAAATTTCATGGGGTACCTCTTTATTGGTTGTTGAACTGGTGCCGATAAGCGGCTGCGGTCACATTCCGCACGCCGCGCAGAGTGCAGGCTGGACGCCTGCGCCACATCATCCTGGCTAGCGCCGATGTCCGCCGCTGCTGCGACTGCCGCCGCCGCGAATGCCACTTCCGCTGCTATACCCACTGTAGGAACTGTGGCCGCCGCGATAGTTGTTTCCGTAATAGCCGCCGTGTCCGACCCGGCCGTTGCCGTACCAGCCATCGTATCCGGTCGAGTTGGTGGAGTAGATATACGTGGAACCATAGCCGTCGCCATAATCACCGTATGAGGAATACGAAGGCGAGTACACATAGGTCGAGCTATCGTCGGGATACCACGTCGAGTACACAGGATCCGATGTGCGGTATTCGACCACGCCGCCATTGTGGTAGTAACGATGGCCACTGCCGCCAAGGTTCACGCCAATGCCCACATCCACAGCTTGCGCTTTGCTGCTTGAGAACATTACCATCGCCAGCAAAACCGGCAGCATGGGCAGAACAGTTTTGAATTTCATATTCGTACTCCTCTTGAGTTCACGTTGGACTGCGCTTCAACGCAATGCACTTGGCAAGAGAGCACTCGCCGGACCAAAGCTGATAACGCGTTGCTTCAAGAGTAACTGACGGCAGATCCGCGGTAACCTTGGGTGATACCCGTGACCTCAAGAGTAGTGAACGGGACTCGCTTTGACGCCGCAACGGCTACGGGTGGTACACTTTAAGCGGTTGAGAACCGGCGTTGACGCGGGTAATCGAATCCCGCAGGAGTGGCGCATCCCACCGTATAATATTCTTTAACGCGCTGGAGTAGATACCGAATCCACTGCGAATATCAGTCAGTCGACACGTTTTATCGGAGGCAAGGAATCAGCATATATGTGCGGCAATCAGCGGGAGTTGACGCGTACCCAGCTTTCATTGTCCCAGATGGCAAGCCCATGCTCTTCGATTTTTCCGTGGGAATTTCGAAAGCGGTACTCGATCCACGGAACGCCAGACGAGTCGATAAAACGGATCGTGCGAACGCAGCGCTTTTTGGCGAGTCGGCGGAGCACTCGAATGGTGTCGTTGTCGCCCGACTCTTTGAAATGGATCTGATCGCCTTTTGGAACGGCGATGATGCGAATGCGATCGCCGACGCGGAGTGATTTCCAATCCCGCTCGGACTGCACAGCGCGTTGGGTTTTTCTGCTCACGGCGCCAGCAGCGTGGCCTTGCGGATTTTTACGTTGGGATCTTTGTTGCCCTTCAGGCCCATCGTCATGAATCCCAATTGAGCGAAGGTCGCGGTCTTCGGCAGCGTGAATCGCACCGGCGCCTTCCCGCCGAAAACGCAATCCACCGAATCGGCGTGGACCGACAACTGCACCGGAATCCACGCGTCCTTGACGCCGTGCGGCTTGGCCTGGTGGTCTTCGCCCTTTACGTTGTTGTCCGTCTTCGCGGTGTCCCAGGTTCCGGGCAGCGCATGCGTGTCGGTAATGATGAGCAGATTCGAGACCGCAACGACCGACCCGGTTTGAATCGCCAGTGCTGCGTTCGGGCCGAGTTTCATCTCAAACTGGAGTTTGTATTCCAGGTCCGGGAAACGGTCGAGCTGCAGCAGCGCCTGGTGGTTGATGCTGGCTTCGCCGTCCTTCACAACGAGGCCGGTCAACTGCTGGCAGTTGAAGATCCAGCCCTCGTAGCGATCGATCTTTGCCGTCTGCTTGTTGTTGCGCGGGTCGACGATCTCGTCGGTGCGGCTGGAGGTTCCCGCCGGAAACAGATCGCAGGACTTTCCGCGCACAAACGCCGCGCGCGGCGGCAGCGGTTTGGGATCGATGGCTGCAGGCGCTTTGCCGCTGCCTGCCCCCGCACCCACTTTGGTATCGTTCGGCGCGGCGGGCTTTTTGGGGGCCTGAGTTTTGTCGCGGTTGAACGGATCATCCGGCGTATCGTCGGAAAGCGGATTGACCGGCACCGGCGCTTTAGGAATGGAACCGACTTGCTCGGCGGGCGCTGCTCCAGCCGGGGCCCCCGGCGGCGCGGCCGCAGCCGCAGGTGCGTCCGACGCGCCCCCGCCGTTGGCGCCATTGCTATTTTCTTTCTTTCCCAGCAACGCCGCGATATCCGGTGCGCTCTCGCGCTTGGCGTCGGATTTCGCGTTCTCGATACTCCTGCTGTCCTTCTCTTTATCGAGAGACTCGCCTGCTCTGTCGGCTTGCGCGAGCTTCTCGACTTTCTCGCTTTTTTCGCCCTTTTCAATTGGGGCCCTCTCGAGCCTGTCTATCTGCTGGGCTGGCTTGTCGTCGAGCACTCTGCGTTCACTGCCGAACGCGCGAGCCTCAGGTTTGGCAGTCGCGAGTTCCTGTCGGGATTCGTCCTTTCGCAGCCCCTCGACCGGATTTTTTGGAGTCAAATCCGCCGCAGCGATCTGCGGCTTGGGGTCGTCCACCAGTTTTTTCTGTGCAAACTCGGCGACCTTTGTCTCCGACGCTTTATCTGCCGCGACCGCCGGCGGCTTGCTGGATCCACCGAATACCAGGTACCCAATCACGCACAGCGCCAGCGCGCCGCCGCCGGCCAGCACAGGCATGGGCAGTCCACCCGGCTGGGCGGCCGCAGGTTTGTCTTTTCCCTGAACTGACACCATTCCGCCGGAACTTCCCGCGCCCTTCTTGATCATCGTGGTGGTGCGGCGCGAGGTCACGGGTCGAATGTTCGTCCCGGTCGCGGGTCGTGCGCCAATCAATTCGGGCTGCGCAGGTTCTGGATCAGGTGCGGCAACAGGTGCCGCCACTGGTGGTGAGGTCACACGAGCCTTCGCACAGATTGAGCAGAGTGCCTGATTTTCGTCGATGAAGACGGCGGTCTTATTTTCAAATTCCGCAGGGGGAATACGCTTTGTACAGGCTTCGCAGTAAAGGATTTGCACGCGGTGCGTCCCCGTTGATGAGGCAGACTTGCCGTCATTTTTAATCAAGTGTCGCGCCAAGTTCGGCGTGTGATTAAAAAAGACTTAAATCCGTCTTCATTATATTATAAGGTAGAGCGGGGCTATTGGAAGAGGGGATATTCCTGCAAATGTGTGCGTACAGCACGGGATACGGTTTTGAGTACCCGAATGCCGCCGCCGGGCATCAAATCCAGGCGCGGCACGCCCGCCTGGCTGAACGCGCTGAAGACGTCGCGCCACGCCGCCACGTCCGCTTCGTCGCCGAGAGGTACTTTCAGCGTCAGCGTGGGCGGCTCGTCGAAGTTCGCGCCGGCCTTCTTTGAGAACTCGACACGTTCGCCAATGTCCTCATAGCCGGGCAGCAGTTGCAGGCCAGGACCGCCGTCGTAGGTCGCGGCAGGGTCGAGCGTGATGCCGTCGCGCAGAAAGAATTCGCGGTCGCGGCGCCAGAGGCCGCGCGTGGCGGCGACCGGCGCGGTGCCGATTAGCGTCAGTTCCATGCCGGTTTCGTTGCGCAGCGTTTCCAGCGCGTTGCGCACGACCGTGATCAGCGTCTCCGCCAGCGCCCGCGCGGCGCGCGTGACGCGCGGCGCGTCGAACGTTTCGCCTTGCAGCCAGGCCACGGCGTTCCACAGTCCGGCGATCGCCACCGGCAATTGCCGGCCCCGGACGGGTGAGAAATTGAAGTACTCCTCGCGCTCCCGATGCGCCTGCGCGGCAAGCGCGACAATGCGTGCCAGCCGGATCGTGGCGCGTTCGCGGTCGCGCAGGGCTTCGCGCACCAGCAGACCGGCGGCGTTGATCGTCACCGGCCACGCGCGCTGCGGGGTGCGCGCACGGTTGGCCGTGGCCGATTTGTAGAGCAGCGTCAACGACGCCGTGGAAGAGGGCGGGGGAATTACCGATGCCGGCAGCAGCGCCAGCATCCGCGCGAGTTCCGTGATGCGTTCCGGGGCGTCGATGCGCACGAACAACTGGCCGCGCTTGCCGGCGCACCATTCGCGCAGACGCACCGGCATGTCGGGAAGCACCGGATCGACTGCGTCCAGAAATCCCAGCGCCGTGAGGTCATCGGACGGTGACGACGCGTACGGTTCGAGCGAAATCGTGTTGTCGACGACGCCGCGCGTGACGTCGGAGGAATGAACCGACTGCAGCCAGAGCGCCTCCAGCGCCGGCCCGTCTGGGGGCAGCGGTACCTGCTCGACCGAACGTGGATCGTAGTGCGGGACGTGCGCCGAGAGCGAATACGCCAGCCGCCGCGCCAGATAACCGCGGGCATCGATGGCGCGTTGCGCCAGCACCAGGCACGACAGCGCGTGAATCAGCGCCGGAGAAATGCGCTCCTGGCCGAGCATCACGACGCGGCGTTCGGTTTCGCGCGCCGCTTCACCCGCCGGATCGCGGGCGACGCCGGCCGCTCGGAACGATTCCAGCAAGCGCCGACGATCCCACGGCTGAGCTGAAATGACTGGCACGCCGGGATCGGCGACCCGGATGCGCCACAGCAGGCTCGACGCCGCACGGCCAAAATCGGAATACGCGTCAGCGACCGTACCGTGCGTGGTTTCGCGCAGCAATTTCACCACGAACGCCCGCACGTCGGCGCTGGCCGGAACTTTCACGCCTTCGCTGGAGAGAAAGACACCGACTGCGTGCGCGATCTCCGCGCCCAGCCGCTTGGCCGATTCTGGCGGCATGCAGGCATCCGAGGCACAGGCCGCGCGAGCGATCGACGCGCCGAGCTTCAGGCTGTCGAAGGCCACCACGCGTCCGTCATGCTTTTTCAAGGCTTCAGGAATCATCATGCCGGTCACCAAGCCTCGCGATGTTCACTGGTACTCAGCATTCAGCATACGACTTCAGAATTCAACATTCGACATTTACAGCGCCGGCTTGCTCTCTTCCGTCTTCAAAAATCCAGCCGGCAATGTACCGCGACCTTTCACAAATTCTTCCAATACTTCCATGAATTCGCTGACGTCTTTGAATTCTTTGTAGACCGACGCGAAGCGGACGTACGCGACCTGGTTGACCTTGCGCAACTCGCGCATGATCAGCTCGCCGACGTAGCTGGACGGCACTTCACGTTCGAACTTTTCGAATGCTTCGGTCTCTACGGCGTTGGTCATGGCGTCGATCTGCTGCACGGAGACGGGGAGATTCCAGCAGGCCTTCTCGATGCCGCGCCGGATTTTCTCGCGTTCGTAGGGGACGCGCCGCCCGTCTTTCTTGATCACGCGGAGCGGGTTTTCTTCCACGCGTTCGTAGGTCGTGTAACGCCGCTTGCACGCCACGCATTCGCGCCGTCGCCGGATGGTGGAGCCGTCCTCGCCGGAGCGACTATCGACGACCTTGTCATTGTCTTCCTTGCAGAACGGACAGCGCATTGTGTGAGCTCGATTCCTGTTGGATTTTATGGCGTGTTCGGAAGGTTACAGAGTCGCGAGGGCGCGTCAAGCGTGATGGTACGCTCGTGGAGTTGCGTGCTACGAAGTTGAAATACTTGACAAGAGATGTCTACGCCGGGTTTATTGTGGCATGCGATTGAGTTAGCCCTAAACCGCACGACTACCTAACTGCCGCGCTCAGCCCCTTACGCTGAGACACGTGGCCATTTACAGAACTTTTTATGCCTCTGATTTCGCAGCGTGTCGCTGCGGAGATCACTCGTTTGATATTTTAAGGGGAATCTACATGACCACAGCCGCAATAATTCCACTTCGGTACTACCACAAGCGTTACTTCGTTTCCGACGATGATGTGAATGTCGTTCTCGCGCGACTGCCGGATGAAGTGAAAACAAGATTGAAAAGAGTATGGTTCGAGGGGGGTATCCACTTTACGCAAGTGGCTCCAAGATATAGCGTTCCCTTACTATGGGAGAGTTGCAGTTATCGATTGGCGGCGGGGACTACCCGCGCAACTTCAGCGAGTTCGACAGGTTCTTCGTTGACGAGGCGGCG
>JBBRPR010000058.1:0-52281 GCA_038227875.1 Planctomycetota bacterium | reverse complement strand
TTCGTTGGACTGGAGCTTCTTGTATTCCGGCTCGTTGGTGTGGCCGATGATCACTTCATCGATGTCCGTCTGCGCGAACTTCTTCGGCTTGATGCGGTGTTCCTGGCTGGCGCCCAGCAAGTCGTACAGGAAGGCCACGTCGAGCTTCAGCACTTCGATGAATTCGATCATGCCGCGGTTGGCGACGTTGAATTCGCCATCGAAGTTGAACGCGCGCGGATCGCTGTCGGATCCGTATTCGGCGATCTTGCGGTAATTGATGTCGCCGGTCAGTTCCGTCGAATCCTGATTCTTTTCGTCCTTGGGCTGGAACGTGCCAATGCCCACGCGGTCTTTTTCGGACAGGACCATGCGGCGCACGCGGATGTGGCGCATCAGCTTGGTCCAGTCGCCGTTGCTCTTTTCCAGCAGCGTCTTGTACATGTAGCGGCAGAACGGACAGAGGTCGCTTTCAATGGTGATCTTGAATTCGCTCTTGGATTTGGAATTCAATTCCGTGACGGCCTTGGCGCGGAGTTCCGGCGGAATCAGCTTCAGCGGATCTTCGTGCATGGGGCAGGGCTGCACGGAATCCTGGCCCTGCATGTCCGGGATTTCCCACGCGAATGTGTAAAGAGCACCCTGGTCTGTATGAGAATAAACTTCGAGCCCTTTTTTCAACAATCGCACGATCGTCGACTTGGCGCTGCCGACCGGTCCGTGGAGCAGCAGCACGCGGCGTTCGGTGCCGTAGCCCATTGCGGCGGACTTGATCACGCTGACCAGGCGCATCAACGAGCGGTCCAGGCCGAACACGCCGTCGTGGCCGAGGGCGATCGGGTCACTGAAGAATTTATAGCGCACGATCTTTTCGCGGTGTTCTGTGATCTCTTCCTGACCGTAGGAGAGGATCATGTCATAAAGACGCTGATACGCGTTGCGCGTGATCCGGGGGTCTTTTACGACCAGGTCAAGGTATTCATCGAACGTGCCTTCCCAATTGAGGATCTTGTAGCGCTCAACGTCCAAACCACCGGCGATGCTATTAAACAGCGAGCTAGGCATGGCAAACCCCCTGACGTTCCGGTTCAGATGTAGTTCCGTGAGAACAAACCGCAAACACTGCACCAATTGCGTACTTCGTGCTGGAGCTTTAGGCCAGTTGGAAACGGGTAACCGCCCCGTAACTTGCACACCCTCTTTTTTGCCGTAGAGGGGGCGCAAAACCGTAGCGTGCAGGTTCAACTGAATTGTAGGCTAACTTTTCGAATGCCAAAGAGAGGAACTTCTTGTAACAGAATAACCCGACACTATCTTAGAGTCAATCTTTTCGACGTGCACCAGTTCGGAATTTAATGCTCTGGTGCAGTCGATTTCGTCATTATGCGCCAGGTGACGCACCGGATCCTGACGCACGCTTGACCAGCGCTTTGGTCTCGTCGTGTTCCCGCATGCTTTCCAGCAATAAACCCATCGTGTTGCCGGTAATCGTACGTTGCTCGGGTGGTTCCGAGACGTCGAAATTGAATTTTCCCTTCGTGATTCTCAGCAGGATCGTCAGCGCATCGGTGCCCTTCACCCCGGCAAAGGTTGCATGCCAGACAGCGCCGTTGACGAGGTGGATTTCACCCTTCCGTTTGTTGTCGCTGCGGACGGTGAGGACACCGGTGATATTCATCCCCGCCAGCATTCCCAGCAGCATCGGCACGTCCAGTTCGCCCAGTTTGCCGTGCAGGATTCCCGGCATCGCACCCGACACGCCGCCCGTGTGTGCCGCCGCATCGGTGGCCGCCATGCGCTGCGAGCTGGCCGATGCGGGATGAGACTGCGCCTTCAGGCGGCGGGAGTACGCGCGCTGCTGCAGCAGGCGGGTGACGAGCACCGCCAGCTCCTCGAGCGTGCAGGGAAAATCGAGCCACGCGTCGTGGTAACGGTCGTCGCCTTCGATCGGCAAAAGCGGTACGGCCGTGCCCTTGGTTTTCAAAAATAGGAATGAGACGTCGGCGGTGTGCGGGGCGCTGCGGACGGTGCTGAGGAGGACCAGCTCTTCGGCGCCGGGCTGACAACAATCCATCACTACCAGACCGATGCGACCGAGGTTAATATTATCCCACGCATCACGGAGATCCTTGGCCAGAAAGACCGTCTCGCCGCCGCGAAGGAGCAGGTCTTCGACATTGGCGACCACTTCCTTGCGTCGCGAGACCACCAGCACGCCGTACTGCGATGAGTTGCGGAGGATCTGCGTCTGGGGGCTGGACTTGGGGCGATCAGCGGACCTCGCTGGGGTCCCGGGCGTTGCCGGGGCCGCGGCAGTTGCTGGCGCAGCCTTCTGCGCACTGAGGGTCGGTGTACCTTTGAGGAGCGGCCACAGCGGGATAACCGGGGCGCTGCCAGGCCGGCCGGACGGAGCCGGCGGCGTGGGTGAAGGGGGATTGGATACGTTCGCGGTCGTCACGGGACAATCCTCAAGAACGGTCTTTCGCTTTCACGGTATCCTTAGATTGCACAGGTACCGCCGTAAATTGCTTCAAAAAGAATGCACACGTCGCAGAACGCAGCTTAGTAAAAACCTAACTATGGAGTAGAACTATCTAACCATGATTCAAAGCATCTTCATTGCCAACCGCGGCGAAATCGCGCTACGGATCGCCCGGACTGCGCGCCGATTGGGATTGCATGTGTGCAGCGCCTTCTCCAGCGCCGACGCGGGGTTGCCTCACCTGCGGCTGTGCCATCGGGCTCTGGAGCTGCCCGGCGACCCTGCCCGCGTCTATTTGGACATTTCCAGCATCGTCGCCGCTGCCAAAAAACTGAAGGCGGAAGCCGTCCATCCCGGGTACGGCTTTCTGGCGGAGAACGAAGACTTCGCCGCCGCTGTGCAGGATGCCGGCATGAAATTTCTCGGCCCCACGCCCGACCAGATCGTGGCGCTCGGCGACAAGGTCCAGGCCCGCAAGGCTGCCGAGCGCGCCGGCGTGCCGACCGTGCCGGGAAAGAGCGAAGCGATGCCCGATGCCGCCGCGGCGCTGGCCACCGCGCAGGCGATCGGCTTTCCGGTGCTCTTGAAAGCCGCCGGCGGCGGCGGCGGGCGCGGCATGCGCGTGGTCGACGACGTCGCGCATCTGGCCGACGCCTTCAACCGCGCCACGGCCGAAGCCAAGGCCGCGTTCGACGATCCGCGGGTCTTCATCGAAAAGTATGTCGCTCGCGCGCGGCATGTGGAGATTCAGATCCTCGGCGACGGGCACGGACAGGCCGTGTGGCTGGGCGAGCGCGAGTGTTCCGTGCAGCGCCGCCACCAGAAGCTGATCGAAGAATCCCCGGCGCCCGCATTGCCGCTGGAAGTCACAGAAAAGATGGGCACGCTGGCCGCGAAAATGGCGGCGGCCGTCAACTACCGCGGCGCGGGGACGATGGAGTTCATTGTGCCCTTCGGCGGTCGCGAGTTTTACTTCATCGAGATGAACACGCGCCTGCAGGTCGAACATCCCGTCACGGAGCTCTGCACGGGACTGGATCTGGTCGAGGAACAAATCGCAGTCGCCAACGGCGGTTTTTCCAAGCGCCTTCAGGCCGCGCGCGGGAAGGGGCCTGGCGTGAGCTCCGACAGCGTTGCGCGGCGCGGACACGCGATCGAAGCGCGCATCATCGCCGAAGATCCCGAGGCCAATTTCCGGCCCTCGTGCGGTCAAATGGACCTCGTCTCGTGGCCCGCCGGTCCGGGCGTGCGCGTCGACAGTTGGGCCGAAGCCGGGCTGAGCGTCTCGCCGTACTACGATTCGCTGCTGGGGAAAGTCGTTGCGTGGGGTTCCGACCGCGCGGAAGCCATCGCGCGGCTGGACCTGGCACTGCTTGAGACTTCGATCCATCCGATCCGATCCACCGCCGCGTTTCTGCGGCGCGTGATCGCGTCGGAGCCGTTCCGTTCGGGCGCGTATGACACCGGGTTGCTGACGCAGTTGAAGCTCGCGCCGCCCGCGGTGCTCGCCCCGGAGCTGGCGGCACTGATCGCCGCCGAGACGCAGTTGCAGACCGCGCGGGTGGATACGCTCGGTCCGCGTTTCGAGTCGCGGGAGCTGAGCGCATGGGTGCGGAGCGCCCGATCGTGACCGTAAGGGAGTGATTTTCAAGAAAGGTCCGCGATGCAACATGAGTTCGTGATCCGATCGAGCAAGCCCAGCATCGAGCCGCTGCGCTATACGTGGGAGGCCGGCGTCCTTGGGATGGCCGCGCAGAGCGCCGCGCCGGTGCGCATTTTGCGCCGCGAAGCCAACGGCGCGCTGGTGGTGCTGTGGGGCGAGCGCGTGATCAGCGGCATCATTACGCGCAGCGAGTCGGGACTGGTCTTGAACGTCGACGGCGAATTGTTCGAGCTCGGCGTCCGCGAAGCGATGCTCGATGAAATGGAGCAGGGACTGAGCGCCGCGGGCCCCGGCGGCGGGCACTTCGATCTGAAGAGCCCCATCCCGGGCCTGGTGAAGAACGTGCTCGTCAAAGCCGGCGACGAAGTCGAGGCCGGACAGACGCTGGTCGTGCTGGAAGCGATGAAGATGGAGAACGAGATCACCGCGCCGCATAAAGGCTCCGTGGATTCGATCGCCGCGAAGCCAGGGCAGGCGGTGGCGGCGGGGGCGTTGCTGGTGGTTTTGAAAGTTTGAGTTGAGCAGGCCAGGATTATTTATCTCACGCAAAGCCGCAAAGTCGCCGAGAACGGATTTTTGTCTCCTTATTTGATGTAGAGTGGGAATGAGCGGTTTGGGGTGCACTTTGCCACCTCTATTCCGCGCGGGCTTCTCATTTTGGAAGCTGGTTATGACCGAGCTTTCCACACAGAACCAGGCTCTTCCTGATCCGCATCCGGTGGCCCGGGTGTCGCTGGCGTTGTTGCGGACCGTGATCAAGCTGACGTTCTTTCCGGCGGTGGGGCTAGGCATCGCGGGGTTCGTCGTAACGCCGCTGATGATTTTCGCGGTCGGATTTGGCGCCGTGGCGCTCGTGAGTTTTCTGGCGGTGTTCGTCATCGTGTTCTTCTTTTATGCACGGTATTCGCTGCTGGTGATGGTGGCGTTGGTGGCGATTTTGAATGGGTTGATTCTCTGCGTGATTTCCAATAACCCTTTGCTGATTGTCGGGGGGATCTTCGGGATTGGTTTGTATCTATCGCTGCTGTGTATTCGCATCAGCGGCTTCTATCCGGACATCGAAGACCCTCCGCACGGTGAGTGCGTGTTTCTACTCCAGGCGGTGGGGCGCGCGCGTTTCGGCGTGCCGGCGTTGATCGGGATGTCCTTCTGGTTCGCCGGGAGCTGCCGTCTGCTCTCGGAAACCCTCTCGCCGAAGCTGGTCTGGCTGGGGGTTGCGGGGCTGGTGGTGTTGGCGGGAGTTGTCATGGGGGCGGTGGTTCGGGGGAATGTGGAACGGACGCGTGGGTGATGCGACAAAATGCGACAAAATGTTACAGCAATCGGGGGTGCGCGTCGTTTCTTTCCGGAGCATAGCCGGAGCCTCCGGGACGGCTTTTCGGACTTAGCAGTATTATTTTAATGTCATAGAATCCGCGCGTCTCCATGACAGGAATTAGCGTAATGCCCTCAACTAATACACTAATTATCGTGGGATTAGTAGCGGCCTATGTCCTCCTTACGATTTCGAAACCGCTGGATGGACTTCAACTCTTGCGTGCGAGGAAATTCGATCGGGCCGTTGAATGGTTTCGCGGGCGATGCGAACGCGATCCTGATCGGCGCGATACTTATTTATTCAATATGGCCCAGGCTCAGCATCGAAAAGGTGATCTGACCGGAGCTGTGCAAACGCTGGAGAGCATCGATATTTCAAAACGCGAGCCCACTTTGAAACCCTTTCATTACGAGCTTCTCGGCAGAACGCTCTTGTTTATCGAGAACAGCGATCAGGAGCGTATTCGAACGTGCTTCGAGCTGGCCTGTACTGAGGAAAATATCCGCGCTTATCCAATTCTATTAATCAGTAAAGGTCATTATGAAGCCAAACAGGGCAATATCGCTAATGCTACTCGAATTGCATCGGAATTTGAGGCATCCAAAGCTGATCCGCCGCGACGTGTAAAAGGGCTTATTTTTGACGAATTCGTCAGTTTCATTGAGGAATACCTCCTGGGTTACATTTATTGGCGCTCAGGGGACCGGGAAAGAGCTCGGCTTCATTTGGAACGTGTGCTGAAATGCCCGTACGATAATTTCTATGCAACCCAGGCGCGCGAGATTCTTGGGAAGCTCGAATCGCCACTCGTCTGATCAAGAGCGTTAGGGGGAATCCATGACTTGGGCTGAAAAGTCACACGAGGAGAAAATTCACTATTTTCATAGAAGGTGGAAAGAGTCCGTATTTCGCGCGCATGAAGCAGTAATCGGTATGTTCGATACCACGCCTCCGCGAGAATGTGAATGGCTCCTTAATTTGGTATCGCCTGAATTTGAAGTCGAATTACGCCAAATGGTCGCATGGCATCCACGAAATCCTTGGGATGAGCTACGATTGCGATATTGGACAAACAACGGCATATTTTCATATTCGTCAAATTATGAATCATGGATTTCTCGTTTTCGGGACTACTATGATGTTCGTGGCGAGATTCCATCCGTGCGCGAAGAGTTGCCAACATTAGATATTAGCCTCGAAGAAATCATGGAATTGGAGGACGGATTCAGCCCGAGAGGTAAGCATCCTCTGTCAGAACGCGTTGCCCTTCATGTGCTGGGTTGGCGCATGACAGAGGGTACATGGGAGCGTCTTGAATATAAATCGGAATCCGGCAATAGGGAATGGACGCCTTGTGATCCGCCATTTTTTCACGATTATATTAAGCCGGACAGCACAGCTTATGTACCCGATGGCCAATACGTCGGATTACTCTGGGAAAAACTGACGAAATATCATCCATGGGTTCGCCGCGATCACAGTGGGAAAGCGATTCGTTGGGCCGATGTATGCATGACTCTTCACAATTTAAAATATGCAAGGTTGAGAGAAGAAGATTCATTGATGAAGTTGGAGCAAATTCCTTCCGTTGTCGTTCTACGAGAGTCCAATGAATTGAATGTCCCAGAGCACCCCATGCGCGTGGACTACAGATCCCGACGATGGGATTTCACAGATATGTTCTCAGCGATCAGGAACGGACGGAGCTTTCGCATTCCTGGACACAATTTCAATGATGTCTTGTGCCGCGCCCTCCTTATCGCGAAGAAGTGTCGTGAGGACGATATGGGGCCGGACGGACAACCAACTAAATTGACATAAGGTTCTTTCCACGCCTGCATTGGAATCCTGCCGCGACGCGAGGGGTTCGGGCCGGAGGCATAGTTCGGGCTTTCAGCCCTTTTGGGATTGGGCACTATTTCCTGGGGCGTTGCCCCAGGCTGGTATAGCGGCGGGCCTTTGGCCCTTGAGCGGGTTTGGTGGGGCAGAGCAGAAATGCGGCTAGCAGTGATCTTGACGACGTGATTGAGAGATAAGTTAGGCAGGAGCAGATAGCGAATAGTCAGGTGCTCAAACGCGTGAATTTCGCGTTCGGTCATGGATCGTGTCACAGGAGTTGGATCCGCCATGATTTATCTACACTTACTACAGGCACGCTGACGAGATAGTAGCGCCCTCGGGAGCAGGGCTCGAACCTGCGTCCAGTCGGAGACGAGCCGACCGCTCTACCACTGAGCTATCCCGAGAGCAATTTGAGCGGATTCAGGAGCAGGGCTCGAACCTGCGTCCATCCGGTTAAGAGCCGGACGCTCTACCACTGAGCTATCCTGAAACCATCTGAATAGTGGTGCTATTCTCCTTTCTTGTCAATACTTTGATCCGAATTCGTTGGCTCGTTAATCTGACTGTCGACTCCCACTGCTGCTCCGAATTGATCGCGCCGAACCCGGAATAGAGGCGTGTTTTCAGGAAGTTCCTTTTCGACTTATCCGGAAAACCAGCCAGCCTTCCTCAATATAGTGGCGAGATACGGACTCGAAACAGCAACGCCATGAACCAACTCAGGCGTTGGCCTGAACGCCGCAACCGTCCTCTCTGGCCGCGGCATCGACCAACCTTTTTTTATTGGATCAACACCGTGCCGACGACATGCTTCCTCAATCGTTGCGCGGGTACATATGGGCGATTCAGATTCATTCAAGACTTCCCACGGGAGTGGTACGTCGTTCCAGACCCGTGTATCCGGATCGATATCTCCGCCGCATTGCCGATGCCATGCGACGACATCAGCGGCCATCAGTCTCAATACTTTTCCGGGGCAAAATGTGTCGAGCAGGTCATCCATCCCCAGCGCGTACACCAGGGAGATCCAACTGGACCGCGCCTTGTTCCAGGCACTCGCGGTGTTATTCCACGTGGTCGAATCGTTTCCACGGCGGACGACCATCCCGGCGCGATCCATGGATGAGGAGTCCCAGACTTCTTTCAAAAGTCCGGCGACATTCCTGAGAATCTCAACCCATCGTCCCAGCAATTCACCCTTCTGCTGGGCGCTCAGGTGATCGAGAACTTCCCGATCGGGCAAGACGTGAGCGATGGCCCAGTAATTCGAAGTCGTGCCCCGGCACCGCTTGAATAGCATGTCCGCGATCTCGTCGTACGGGCGCTGCTGTCCAGAGATTGTGAATTCGCTGCGGAGGTTGCAGCGGGCGGTGTAATAGGCAATGAAGCAGGCAGCGTCGCCGTCGCGTTGGAATTCCTCCCAAGTTAGCTTCGAAGCCAATAAGGATTTCCCGATCATCGTAAATTCAAATTTGCGCAGTTCGCGCGTCAATTTTCGAAGCTTGGCTTCCATTCTTTCCAAGTGGCGAAACAGTTTGTTGTATCGCCGCTTGGAGAGATCAAGCCCGGCCGTCTCGCGTTGTGCTCGATTCAGTCGGTCGGCCTTGAAATCATTTCGTCCGAACGTCTTCTTAATCGTGGTCCCAGCCCATTGAATGAAACGCTCAACTGCTGCTGGATCAGAACACTGAGCGGCCGACATGTCCGAGGCAATGCGGAAGATTTCCTGAGCTTTTTTTACCTGACGCTCCGCGCCGACCGGACGCTTGAAGTCTTGCGCCATCGAGGTGTAGCCTGCAAAGGAAAGTACGTGCTCTTTCAACGAGCCCTTTGCCGCTCTTTTAAGTAGGACCGCCTCTTCGGAGTTCAGTGAAGACTTCTGAAACTCCAGCACCATATGCGCAACGTCTTCGGGCCTTCGACGCTGATTTAACGATTGATAGAGTTCGACGAGCGTGGTCTCGGCCATAGTTACACCTCAAAATGATAGATGGACGATTATGCCATGGCGCGAGTGAAATTGAATCGTCGAAATTGAATGCGGCGATTTTTCGGGCGCCCTTTCAGGGCTTGGAGACTGTGGAGGAGCGGACCAGGGGCTGCCGCCCCTGGCTACTGACGGGCGGCCTTTCAGGCCGCGGGCATTTGGCGCTGACTTTCCGACTTTCATGTGATGGGGCGCCGCCGGAGGCTCGCGGTTCCTGTGGTTCTTCTGTCCATCCTATTCTTCACTCATTGCAACTCCAGCTTGAGTGTCTTCAATAAACTGCCTTGCGCGTAGACGGGGCGGTTCAGGATTCGTCCGCATTCCATGGCGATCATTAGCATCGCGGCACTGACTTCTTCGGGCTCGGGCATCCATTTGGAGTCGATGTAGGAGGCTGTTTTTCTGCCGCTCACAACAAACATCCGCAGGCGGTGTTTCTCTGGCGTATCCTTTTCCTTTTCCACGTGTTCGACGTACAGGTATTCGATTTCCTCTCTTGGGATTTTGGAGAAGAAGAACACGCCGTTGCGGCTCCTGATTTCCCGCTCCTTGTCGATGGTCGTAAGAGTATGCCGCCACATGCAAAGACGCTGGATGGTCATTGCCATGGCTGAAATGCCAAACAGTACTGCGGCTGCGGTCCAGACACCGCGCTCCAGTGGAGTTGCGCCGGGCCAGCTTCTGAGCACGGCCAAGGCCCACAGGCCGGCGGGAATGGCGAGAAGGAATGAAAAACGCATCAGTTTGAATGCGGCGTCCTGATCGGGAAGGTCCTGTTTCAGTTCGAGATGCCGTTGCGGCTGCCAGTCCTGTACGGCTGCAACCGGGGCGGCTCGATTGGCGTCGAAATGAACGAGGTCTTTGCTCATGCGGATGCGACTGCAATCCACGGCGTGGAACGGCAGACCCTGGAGATCCGGCGGGACTGCGATGTCGTCATCGGAAGGTTCGTTTGACAGTACAAAATACCTGCCCTTGGAATCCTCCTGCTTCTTAACGTACGCGAAATGTCCGGCATTGGCGACGAGCCCTGCAAACTCTTCAACGTCCCGTTCGGTATTGACAAATGCGACCAAAAAAAGATTGCCGGGTTCGGGCTTATCCAGCGTGGTCTGGATGTCGACGTTGGTTTCGCCGAAGACACCTCGATTCAACCGAATGATCAGCTTATCGGGTTTGGAGCGGCTGGAGGTCTTGAACTTCAGTAATCCCAGCATGCGGTCAATCTGGAGAACGCAGTGCCCGCCCGCGTGATCACCAGCGGCGTCCTCTCTGGCGTCGCCGGGCGTAATCGAGACTTTGCGCGGAAGAGGAACGAAGCAAATAAAGAGTGCAAAGGCCAATAGGAGTGATTCTGCAATTAGAAAGTATGTATTTGAAGGAATAGTCGTGCCTGTGGCCACACAATAGATGCCCAGCACAAAAAACGGCACGCCTAAAACGCTGAGCATGCAGGCCGTGGCCATGCGCTGCGAATCCTCCTCGCCTTTCGGCATTTCGAGGACCAGGCGTTTGCCGGGTGTGAATTCGGTTTGGATCACTCGATGGCCTCCGCGCTACGAAAACCAACATTCGGCGGGACAGTGCGAACTATACCTATTTCAATGAGCAGCGATTTCCCGGGGCGTTCTCAGGAATGAAAATACAGCCATTAATAGGCACGCGGCGAATGTGGCGAAGAGACCCCATAGAGTGACCACGTGCAGATTGACTGAAAGGATTTCGTTTCCGGATTGCTGATCGCCGAGTTTGAGCCAGAAGATGGCCAGTACGATCACGCTGGCCGCGGCGGCCAGCCGCGCGAACAGATCCAAATTTCTGCGCATGATTTTGTCTTCGCTGATCAAGGTATAGGCAAAGCACGCGAGACTTACGGCCAGAATAATCAGCGTGGCCATTCCATAAAAGATATCGTAACCCGGCATGATTTTGACGACGGGGCTGTTGGCGAAGTTCATCAACGGTTCGCCTGTTTCTTTGTTGACGATGTGCGAGCCGAAATCCGTGGAGATCTGGACCCAGGGGAACACGTGGGCCAGCACGGCGACGAGCGCACTGGCGGCGTAGAGTTTTCCGAACACATTTTCTTCGCGAAACGAATCCAGAATATATTTTGCCATAGCTCCCTCCGCGCGGACGCCTTCATAAGAAATGTTGGATTGCGGGCTATCGTAGCAGCAAGCTTCGGTGGTGTACAGCGGGGTCGGCACGTCGGCATTGGCGGCTCACTATTCTTGGAAAGATCGATGTTCCTCAGCAACGGCACCGGCATCGGCAATCGGCAATCGGCAATCGGCCGAGACGGCTGGCTGGGCTTCGGATTGCGTTTGAATTCCCCTGATGACAGGGAATATTTCGGGACCTTAATTGTCTCAGCGTCAGCACTAAATGGATTTTTTCGTGACATCCGTTCAAAAAGAGCGGTCTTAATAGTACTAATGCGTTTGAAGCCAGGGGGTTTATGTCGAATGAAATGTCGCAGGTGGAGTTCTCGCGCGTGGCGCCGGAGCGCGGGGCGGCCAATGATGCGTTGCTTTTTGTCGGACTGGGCTGGGTGTCCATGCTCGCGGGCATCGGCGCGCTGTCGGCGTTGACGTCGGATGCGCGGGCTGCGAACACGGCGTTCAGCGTCGGGGCGGCCGGGTCGCTGGTGCTGATTTCCGCCGGGTTCTTGAAGTACGTGCGGGCGCATCGTGCGGGGATAAAAAGTACGGCACTGACTCTGGCGTGCATTCTGGCGTCCCTTTTCTACTTTGGGCTGTATGTCACCTTCTGGCGCGAAGCCACGAAGGAATATCTTCATCTTCTTACGGGTGAATATCCGGAGTTATGCTTGTGGGGCGGGCCGGAACTGGTGCTGCTGAGCGTGCTGTCGTGGCGTGTGCGCGCAACGCGCGGACAGCCGGGAGTGCGCAGTAGTCTGGCGGTAGTGGCTGCGCTTTCGTGCCTGGTTTTTATCTGGGCCGTGATCCTTTCTGTCGACTGCACCTGCTTGACGCTGGGAATGGCGGGCGCGCCCAGCTGGCCGCACGGAGCCTCGGTGGCGGTGCTGAGTACGTCGTTCATCGCGGCACTTTTCTTTCTGGTAATTGCTCTGCGGGAACGTCGCGCTGCCGATCGACCGGCGATCGCGCGCGGCTTCTGGCCCACGTCCGTTCGGTTTGCCACCGGTCTGTGCGCGTTGTTGGCACTGCTCTCGCTGACTCCGTTGTTGTTTTCGCAACTGGCGAACTACTGGTTTACGGCGGCGGCACTGATCCTGGTGGCGGCGGCGGCGGGAGCCGGATCGTTGCTCGCGCGGCTGCGGCAGACCGGTCCCGTTGGCTGGCGCCGCAGACTGATCTTCGCGCTGCCGGTGTTGTTGATTTCATTTCCACTGATCCTGGGAGCAGGCATTGCCGGGTCGGCCTACTCTGCTTTCATTGCGCCCGAGCGGGAACCGCAAGCGGATTGGGTCTGGCATTGTCCTGAAGTGATTCGTGCGCCGCTGGCGTCGCGATTGGTTCGAATTTCCGTGGGAATGGAAGCAGGCCTGTACAGCCGGAGCCTGGTGTCGAATGCGAATTTGGCGGCGGAGGCCACCAGTAACAGTCCAAAGTCGTGGCGGCGGTCCTCGATCCTGTTTCAAGGCTCTGCGCCATCGTGGCGGCAGAAGGGCAGCGGATGTTGCGATGCGGTGTGGCAGGCCTGGATCACCCGCGACCCGCGTAGCGCACTGGCAGCCGGCCTTTCGGTTCCAACTCTGGCCCAAGCCGGTTTAAGGGAGAGCACCCGGTACGACATGGGAGCCGGGCAGGCGGTGGCAACGCTGGGCACCGACGCGGATATTCGCGCCCATTTGTCCGGCCAGTACGGATACCTCTTTGTCAGCGGCATGCTTTGGGCACTTCCGCCCGAACGCGTCAATGCGCTCAGGCCCGACATCCCCTCCTTCTTTCGCACGCATCCGACTGAGATGTTGGAGTGGCGCTGGTTCGAGCAGATGCCGGCGGAAGCGGAGGCGACGGCCAACGCTCTGATTGATGCGCCCAGCCCGGCGCTTTATACCAGCATTGAATGCGCCTTGTTGCGCCAGCCCGCGCGCATCCGTCGCGCGCTGAATTCCAACGACGTCGTGGTGCGCAAGCTGGCCCTACGTAGTGGCGTCTCGATTGAGGACCGTGCGCTGGGTTGGCGCTTGATCGACTGCACCCGCGGTACATTGCCCAACACTGACGCCGACGAACAGCGTGCCGCCTTGGAAATTTTGAATCGCTTTTGCAAAACGGGAAGCTGGGCATCTGCGTCCATTTCCGTCCTGCCGACTCCGCCTGTGATCGCGCCGCTGACGCCGGCGGAGACGCAGAATATCGACTCCGTCTGCAAGCGCGCCGAAGAGCGGATCGGGCAGTTGCCGGCGGAACCGCCGACGCCCTGAGCTTTATCGAAATGGCAACTGGGCGCTAATTGGGGCGGGTGTGGCATTGGATCTCCTGTCGCTAGACCAGCGCGGGTGAATTTACGGCTTCGATCCGGGCGATGATTTCAGGCGGGGGCGGGCCTTTGGCCACGGCGGCGAGGTTGGCTTCGAGATGGGTGGCGTGGCGGGCGCCGGCGATGTGGGTGTGGATTTCACGCTGGGACAGAACGTAGCGCACGGCCAGTTCGGGCAGCGCGAGTTGTAGCTCGTCGGAGAGCGCGTAGATCTCCAGCACTTTGCGGTGGTAGTCGACGCGGTCGCCGGCGGCGATCTTGGCGAGGACGGCGGGGCGGTCTTTGACGACCAGGCCGCCCTGGCCCAGCGCGCCGCCGAGGATGATTCCGACGTCATGCGTTTTGGCGGCGGGGATGACGCGCGTGAAAATGGGCTGCGCGACGAGCGACAATCCGCCGGCCACCAAGGCGACGTCGAAGCGGCCGGTCGAAAGCAGGTCGGCGATGACGTCGCAGTTCCATCCGCCGAGCCCGATGGCGCCGATCACGTTTTCTTTCTTCAGGCGCTCGAGGACGCGCATTACCGGGGCGTCGCCGGTTTTGTACTCGAGGCCCCACTTGGGCCAGTCGGGTTCGTGAACCATGAAAATGTCGACGCGTTCCACGCGCAGCAGCCAGAGGCTGTGACGGATCGCGCGCTCAAGCAGATCTTCGTCGCGGTAGGCGTCGTCGCCTTTCGCGCGCGCGACGGTGCGGTCGAGCCAGCCGACCTTGGTGCTGAGGTGCGGGCGCCAATGGGGATGGCGCTGCAGGGCGCGGCCGACGAGTTCTTCGCTTTCGCCGAAGCCGTACATCGCGGCGGTATCGACGAGGTTGATGCCTGACGCGCAAGCAAGATCGAGGATGGCGTGCGCGTCGCGCTGCGGCACGTTGAATTCGCTGGTGAACTGGTAGCAGCCCAGGCCGAGCGCGGTGACGTGAAGATTGGTGCGGCCGAGGCGGCGTGTTTCGAGCGGGTTCATTTTCTCCATCCTTTCAGATGCGAGTGTTTCAAACGCGAGCGAGCTGGGGTTCGGCGGAGCCGTGGACGGAATTGTAGAGATGGCCGGGGCGGCGCCGGCCTTCGAGCGCAGCTTCGAACCAGACAGCGCGGATTCCGGAATCGTGCTCGCAGCGCAGGACGTCGTGATGCCAGCCCATGCCGGTGGCGACGCAATCGCCGGGGGAGACGCGGTGCGTCTGGCCTTCGCTGCAGACCAGAGCGCTGCCGTCGAGGAAGATCCAGTATTCGTCGCAGGCGTGGTAATGATTGTCGAAGGGCGTGCTCTTGCCGCTGAACGACGGCGGATCGCCGGCGGCGGGCGGTCCATTGCGGACGGTGAAGATTCCTGCGCCGCTGGTCTGAGTCCAGCGGCCGGCGACGCGCACCAGCTGACTCGCGCCGGTGGCTTTGATCGTGACCGCAACTGCGCGGGTTAATTCGAACGGAACGCCCAGCGCCAGAGGGATGCGCGTGCCGGAGTGCAAGAGTTCCAGCGCGCCGGCGGTGCAGATGAATAGCGACCGCGCGTGACCGGGCGGGAATTCGATACATTCGCCGTCCGGCACGTCGTGGATGCCGAATTCGCGTAATTCGCACCACTCGGGAGGCGATTGGTGTGATGTAAAGACAGGCATTTCGGGATCTCCATTGCGTCTGAATGTCTGAACGCAATAATAGCTCTGAGTAAAGATCCAGGGAATGGACGCGCGGGACAATGTCATGTAAAATCGGGCCGATGAGCTTCGTTTCCTTGAATTTATCTGAGGCGCGGCGGTTGGATACCGCGAACTTCGGGATCTCCGATGGTGTTCTGCACCCGGACCGCGTCACCGATTATCACGATTTACTTTACATCCAGGAAGGCGGCAGGGACGTCTGGGAGGAGGAGCATCTGTTTCAATTGCGGCCCGGTGATGCGCTGTTTTTGTTTCAAGGCCGGCATCATTTTGGTCGCGTGAACTGCCGGCCGGGGACGCGTTGGATCTATCTTCATTTTCCGCGCGCGAAAGGAGATCAATTCCTGCGCGACCGCGTTGCGGAGAAGGGCGCGGAGGAGATGCGCGTGGCGTTTCCCTCGTGTGTTCGCTGCGGAAACGACCGGCATTTTCATCAACTGTTGCGCGATGCGGTCCATTATTTCTGGTCGTCGCTGCGGCTCAACCGGCAGCGCGCGCGGGTGGTGCTGCTGGAGGTGCTGCTCGAACTGGCGGCGAAGGGGCAGCACGTTCACGAAGACGGGCGCGCGTCGGCGGTGGACGCGGTTATTCGCTACATCGAGGCACATCCGGAAACGACCGATCCGCTCGACCAGCTGGCGGGGATGGCGCGGATGAGCCGGCGGCTGTTCACGCGAAAGTTTCGCGAGGTCACGGGCAAGACGGTGCGGCAGTACCAGCTTGAGCACAAGATCCGGATCGCGCGATCGCTGCTGCACCACAATCCGGAGATGCGGTTGAAGGAGGTGGCGCGAATGCTGGGGTTCTTTGATGAGTTTCATTTCAGCAAGGCGTTTAAGCTGCAGACGGGGGTGGCGCCGAGTGGGTATCGGGGGCGGTGAGAGAGGCGGCCTCA
Source organism: Planctomycetota bacterium (assembly GCA_038227875.1). Classification (GTDB taxonomy): domain Bacteria; phylum Planctomycetota; class SZUA-567; order H5-PLA8; family H5-PLA8; genus JBBRPR01. The sequence goes on along the minus strand of JBBRPR010000058.1, from coordinate 35,983 downwards.
TTACGGCCCGCGTATAGAAAGATTCCTGTTGGTTTCGGTGACGGACGGGCCTATACCTACGTGTGCTTATTCAGGCGGTGCCCGGCCCCTATGGGATGCGTGCTTCATGGAATCTCCGGTGATTGATCAATTGGTGGCGGATCCGGTCGGCGCGGACAGCGATGAGGCGCCGCCGCGGATTGTTCATCTCACTGAGCGGCAGCCGATTGCGTATGCGGTGCTGCGCGTGGCGGCGGGCGTTTCCAAACTCTGCGGGGCGGCGTGCGTGATTTGCTTTTCGGCAGCGTGCATGACGGCCAGCGGGGTGATGATTCAGGAAGCGATGCTGCTTTTCGCCATCCTGTTGCTGAGCTTCCTGGTGTTGTGCAGCGTGATGGGTGTTTGTTTTCTGCGGTATTCGCTGCGGACGATGATGGAAGGGTTTCTGGTGTTTAACGCGCTGATCGCGTGTCTGTTCTCGAAGGTGGTGCTCGCGATGCTGGTGGGCGCGGCGTTTTTGTTTGCGATTGTGCCGGTGATGTTCATTGAGTTGGCGCTTTATGATCCGGGTTACGGCCCCGACGCGGGGACCAGCGACATTGCGTATCTGTTTCGCGCCGCCGGCAAGATGCGGCACGGGACATTCTGGATGATCTTCGCGCTGGGGGTGCTCGGGGTTTCCAATTGGCTGATGATCGGACCGGCGTCGCTGTTTGGTGGATTTGAGATCGGCCTGGGGCTGATGCTGGTCGTCGGTGCGACGGCGGCGTGGAAGATCGTGTGGGTGAATGTGCCGCGGGCGGTGGAGGAGGCGGCGTGACGACTCCAGAGGCTCCATTCGTAAAAGTTACTCACCCCGTGGCTCCGCCGCGGCGTGACCGGCCCGCGAAAGCGATGAGCACGCTGGCGACGGAGCCGATGGTTTATTTCTACGCCAGGATCCCGTGGTTTATTGCGAGTGCAATCGGCGCGGGACTTCAATCGTTGGCGCTGTTTTTGTTCGCGGGCGTCCGGAAGTTTCGGTTTACGCTGGGCACGCTGGTGTTGATCTCGCTGTGGGGCGGAACGAGCGGGACGCTGCTGACGCTCTCCAATCGGACGATCTGGTTTTCGCTGGGGCTGGTGAGTTCGCTGGTGCTGGTGGTGTTCGTGCTGACCTCGGTCTTGCGGGCGAATATTCCTCCAGAGCAGTTGGATGCGGATTGAGGGAAAGTTGGGAATTTTTTGGCTCGCAACGGTTCAAAATAGTGGGGTATCATGGCAATTTTGGCGCTGGTGATTTTTGGCGTCTCTATGCTCATGACGATCGTCTTCGTGATCTTGTGCGGCGTAACGGTGGTGAAGGGCGTGCTGCGCTCGCGGTTCAGTCTCCGTACACTGATGATTACGGTGTTGAGCGGCGGAGCATGTGCGACGATGCTGATGGACCGGCACGAGTCAGTTCTGATTGCGGGCGCGGCGTGTTCAACGATTTATGTGACTGCGATTGTGTCGTATTTGTTGTCCGTGGGCGGAGCGCCGAAAAACGTGGTGAGCAAGGCACCGGAACATCGGGGCACGGTGTGACGGAGTGGACGGGAGGTCGCGATGGAATTTCTGTGGGGACTCTTCGGCCTGTGGCTGCTGTATAAAATCATCGTGGGATTCCGATTCATGGTGCTGGGCGTGAGGCAACTGCGCTTTACGCTGCAGTCGATGATGACGCTGGTGGTGATCGTCGGCGCGTGCGGAGCGTTGTTGAGCGATCCGAAAAATCACTACGTCTTCTGTGCGGGCATCGCCAGCTCGATGGTGGCGGTGGGATTTCTGATCAGCTATCTGATCATTCTTGGGATGTACGAGGGCGGCTCGCCGCGGGTTATTGCTCCCGGCACCGTCAGACTGATCAAGGACCTCGAATTCCGTCCGGTCCATATTGCCGCGGAGGCCGAGGTGCCGACGGCCCAGCCCACCGCGCAAGTTCGAATACTGTCCGGACAAAAGTAGGGAGCGCTGCTGACACCGACCACTTTTAGCCGGACGGAAGTCGAACTCGCGAGCACCGGTTACCAGCCAAGCTCCTTCTTTAACGCGGCAGCCAATTTCTCCCCCATCTTCTGGTGCGTCTTCACGCTCGGGTGCCAGTCACTGCCCAGGCCGTCGGCATTGCCGTCCTGCGTCGCGAATTCGAGAAAATGGACGTTTTTGTCGCCGTCTTTTTGGAGCGTTTCGATCACGGTATTAATGTAATTCTTGACCGTGGTCAGCGCTTTCTGATCCTTGGGCCAATTGTCGCTCATCATCGAACCGACGGCGCAGAAAATGTGCGCTTTGGGATAATTCTTGCGGATGCGCTGAATGAACGTGACGTACGCGGTGGTCCACATCTTTTCGTCGGGGTTGCCTTTGCCGAAATCGTTGGTGCCCAGATTGATGATCACGGCGTCGGCGACGTACTTTGAGAAATCCCACGTGCTGGATTTGTCGGTGGGCAGCGCGTAATCGTAGAGTTCGGGGATGGCGTTGTCGGGCGCGAGCTTCTTGCCGGACCAGGCGATCTCCACGCAGTCGGCGTTGACGGCGCGCGCGGCGATCGGGCCGTAGGCGAGGTAATTGTTTTCCGTCGCCGGCTTGAAGTGTTCGTTCTGGTTGGGGCCTTCGTTGCCGTAACCGCAGGTGATGGAGTCACCGACGAGTTCGATGCGGCGCGAGAGGGGAGTCGGCGGCGGGAGCAGCTTCTTTCCGGCCTCGAGCTGGAAGCCGAGGAGCTGAATGTTGTTCGCGAACGCTTCGGTACGCTTGAAAATTTCCAGCGTGTGTTCGCCGTCGGGCAGGCCGCTGGCGGCTTCGAAGGTGTTCGGACCTTTCTTCAGCGCCAAAGTATTGCCGGGCTTGCCGTCGACAATCGCTTCGACGTAATCGCCGCCGTCGGCGGTGCTTTTCAGCAGCGCGTTGGCGGCGGTGCCGGAGAATTTGATGCGGATGCTGCTGCCGGGCCACGCGCAGCGCGGGCCTTCCTTGTCGCGCAGATCGAAGCGGCCGATCAGCGCGATGTTGGGATCGGTGGGCGCGATTTTTTCGGGAAGTTCGCCGGCGGCGGCGACGTTCATCACCATGATACAGGCGCAGAGCAGCAGAATTTTTCGCAGGACGGTGGGCATGGGGCGTCTCCAGTTCAAGCGTGGGTACACCGGATGATGGCGCTTTCGCGTTGCGAAATCCATGACACTTTCAGTAGTCTCAATGGCGGGACAGCGGAGTTACGAGGTTGATGGACGCACTTGAACGCGATGGATTTCATCTTGAGCCGGGTGTGCTGGATGATGCGCGCGTCACGGCGTTGTGCGCGGCGTTGGAGTCCATTGACGGATTGAGCGTGCGGCGGCGCAGGGAGGTGTACGCGATTCGCAATCTCTTCGACGCGGCGCCCGAGATTCGTGAATTGGCGCGATGCGCTGCGGTTCGCGGGCTGGCGTCGGCGATTCTGGGTGAGCAGTGCTTCGCGGTCCAGGCGCTGCTGCTCGATAAGATTCCGGACGCGAATTGGAAAGTTCCCTTTCATCAGGATTTGTATCTGCCGCTGGCGGCGCGAGGAGACGCGGATGGATTTTCGGGCTGGTCGGAGAAGGCCGGCGTGGTGCACGCCAAACCGCCGATTCGAGTATTGGAAAACGTGCTGACGTTGCGCGTGCATCTCGACGATTGCAGATCCGAGAACGGGCCCTTGCGCGTGATTCCGGGGTCGCACCGCGCGGGGGAATTGTCCGGGCCGGAAATCAAGCGCTGGCAGGAGACGAGCGGCGACGTGGCGTGCCTCGCGCCGCGGGGCAGCGTGCTGCTGATGCGGCCGTTGCTGCTGCACGCGTCGTCGCCGGCGCAGAGCCCGGCGCACCGGCGTGTGATTCAATTGCAGTTTACGCATCAGGAGTTGCCTTGCGGGTTGCAGTGGCATGCGCGGGTGTAGTCATCTTACATCGATCCAAAGAAGAGCAGCGGTGACGGGATCTGCACGGTACCGGTGCCGGAAATCGTCACGTGGCCGCGAATGCCCGCACCAGGCGTGGAACGGGCGGGGACGCTGAAACTCAGCGCATTGAACAGGTTCACGCCGGCGTTGACGAACGTTGCGGTGCTTCCGCATGGGTATAAATCGGCGCCGCTGCTGTCGACGATATAGAATTCCATCGAAATGGATGGAAATAACGTTTGGGACTTTACGCTTAATAGATTGACTGAACTGTATCCAAATCCAGACGTGAAATCGAAGCCTTTGTACGGCGAAAGCAATTCGGTGTGATCGGCCGGATTGGCCCAGACGATACCAAGATCCGTCGACGCACTGAAGGTTCCGGTCGTGGGGAAGACCAGCGAAATCAGGCAGCCGCGGACAGTGGACACCAGGGTCGGTCGCAGTGAATTAGGCATATTAATAATACCGATCCACGATGATAAAGGGCGCGGCGTAGGCCGCGTAGGCACTGGGATCCGGCGGGCCGGCCAGCGGACCGTAATTGAGTATAAAATGGAGATTGGTGTTGCTGCAGGTGCTGCGCACGCGGACGGCACTCCACGCTTCGATTTTCTCGGTGCCCACGGTCGGATTGCCGGCGGAGACCGAATAGGTGAAGCCGGGAATGGTCGTGAGGTCCACAGAGTAATTGACGAGCATGGACGCGCGGGTCAGGATCGTGGATGAGGCGTCCAGTAATTCCAGATCCATTTGCAGCGATCCGCTTTGGACCGTGCCGCCGAGTCCCGCGAAAAAGAACGCGGCGCCGGGAAATGAAAAGGCTGGAAATAGATTGTAATTCCATTGCCAATAGCCGCTGACCGTGCGGCCGTAGGTCTGCGTGTGGTCGCTGGAGTTGGCCCAGATCGTCGTGGTCAAAACCGGAACGCTGCTGTCACCGTTGGCGCCGACAGTGGCGATCTGGTTCGACTGCGTGTTGATGACGACGAGCGGGCGAAGGGCCTGGGCGGACATTATTCGAGCCTCAACACGGTTTCCTGTTTGCGGAAATCGAATGTGACGTGATCGAGCGGCGCGTTGATTTTGTATTCACCGCTGGCCGCCGCGCCGCGGAACGAGACTTTTTCGATGAAATCACCTATGGAAAAGTCGAGACGGATGCCGGGTAGCTTCCACGTGTTCGAACGCTTGAAGCGCGCGGCATCCTTGTGGCGGCGCGTGGCGTGCGCTTTGATCTGCGTGCTGTCGTCGTAGATGACGGCGGTGATGAGCGTCGTGAGCGTAACGAGTTTGGGCGGGGCGCCGCCGTCGGAAGTTTGGAACGAGCCGCTGAGCACGGGATTGCTGGCGACCTGGTGTTCCTGCTGGTACGCATCAGCAGCGAGAATGTAGCGCTGGAGCGCGGGGCCGTAGGTTCCATTCATCGATTCGTTGATCTGGTCACGGATCGAATTGGGATCAACGCCGTCGCGAAATATATCTATTGCGGAGAACAACCGCGTATCGTGCGGAATGGCGCAATTGATTTTGATTTTGCGCAGAGGTGGTGCAACACCTCCGGTGTAACTTTGGAGCGCTTGGTCGTAAATGCTATCCAGGCCAGCGAGGTCGTCGGTCAGGCCGTCGAACCAGATGATGCCATCATCGGAGATGCGAAAGCCGTTGTGGTAGGTGACGTCGTGGTAAATCGTGGAGGCGGAATTGGCGCTGACTTGAATGCGCACGGGCACGCGGACGCGGCCGCGCCTGACGCCAGTGGATTCAAAATAGGGCTGCAATTGTTCAGCGAGCGGTGTTTTGAAATCGAGCAGGACGGGCACATTTGTATATTTTCCGCCCGCGCCTGAAAGTATCGCGGTGAGTCCCCCACCCTTCAGTTGAAACGCGCGGTAGACCTTGGGAAACGAGAGGCGCGCGGCCTGGAGCGCCTGTTTGGAGTTGCGAAGACTGCCCGAGGATCCGCCGGGCAGATCGTTTCCGGCGAGATCCTTTCCGGTCGAAATGATCTGCAGAAAACCCGTCTGTTCGGCGGCCGACCAGACCGGCTCGAGCGTGTCTCCGCCGCCGTTCGTATAGGAGAATTCCGATTCGATCAGCGGCGCGGCGCCTTCGACAATGACGCCGGTGCAGAGTTCTGACGCATCGGTTTCGGCGACACCGTCGAAGGCGGTTTTGACGTCGGCGGCCGCGCCGGTGCGCTGGAGATTGATGGTGCGGCGCGCGGGCGCAAGCGATCGATCGCGAACGTGGAACGCGAGCGCAGTCTGGCCGCCGGCGCGGTAATCGCAATGGAGCTGATAATCGCCGCTGACGTCGAGCGTTTTCTGAATCGCGCCGAGCATGGCCTGGCCCTGGAATTGGAGGTCGGGCATCATGCGGCGCATTGGGCCGTCCTGAAACTGGCACGACGCGGCGGTCCACATCACTTTCGTCGCATCCAGGCCCGCCCAGTTTCCGGCATAGGGGCTCGGCGGCGCATAAAACGCGAGCGCGCGGAGGTATTTCAGAAAGCGCTCGGGTGTCCAGTAGATCGATTGGCCCGGCGCGGCGCTGTCGTCGTTGCCGACGGCGGCGTCGTTGGCGAGCGTCTGCGTGCCTTGTTCGGGGATTTCGGAGAAGACGTAGATATCGCCGTCGGCGACGCCTGGCAGGCTTCCAGCTCGCGTGCAGTTTTTATATCCATTGGGATTGGTGCGGCAATCGTAGCGGGGCAGGAATTTGACAGAATTATCATAATTGTCATAAACCAGCGCGCCGCGAATCGGAATTTTGCTTAATAACCACCGGTCGTCCCAGAATTCGAAAATCGCGGCGTTGCCGGCGATCCAATCGCGCCGTTTCATCAGGCTGCCGATGAAGATCGTCGAGCCGTTCGACGTGATCCGAATGCGGCTCCAGAATTTGAAGCAATTGGGCGCCAGCGCGCCGGTGGATTGGAGCGTGACGTGGCCGTTTTCGTCGGCAGCGTTGAGGTTGCGGATGCTGACGAACGCTTTTCCGGGGACGATGCCGGCGCTGTGTTCGACGCGGAGGACTTCGGCGTAGTCGTAAGCGCTGCCGCCTCCGGCGAGCGAGTAGACGGCGGCGGACGCGGCGGGGATTTCGACGAGCGCGGCGGTGGGAAGTTCGGCGAAGGCGGGCATGGGGACCTCGGAATGTCGAATGTCGAATGTCGAATGTCGAATGTCGAATGTCGAATGTCGAATGTCGAATGTCGAAAATTGTCCGAATTCGGATGTTTGTGCTGCAATTATAATATTAACTGCGGGAGAGTTGGGCGGTGAGGCCTGTGGGGGCGGGGAGCGTGTCGGTGGAGGCGTAGATCAGGATTTCCTGGGCGTTGGCGCTGGGGCTTTGGGTGCCGGCGGCGGTGACGGCGAGGCCGGTGAGATAGTAATAGCTGTCGGCGGGGAAGGTGTAGTTGAAGGTGGCGGTTTGCAGGCCGGGCGTTCCTCCGGGATTGAGTGAGGCGGTTGCGGCGGGGGTGGTGAAATCGTAGCTGGTGCCGGGCGTGCGGGTGAAGAGTTGGAGCGAGGTGGCGACGGCCGTTTGATGGTCGGTATTGTAGAGGGCTTTAATTTGTATCGATCGGCCAGACGTAATTAAAATTGTTTCGAGTTGGATGCCGGGCGAATTCGGGCGTGCGGGGACGAACGCACCGGCGGAATTGAACTCGAGCGGCAATATGTACAAATTTCGTTCTTCGACGCCGGCGAGGACGGCGCGGAGCACGACGTACGTGGTTCCGGGATATCCGCTTAGCGGCGGCAGCGTGATCGCTGTCGCATTGGCAATGGCGGTGGCTTGAATGTCGTTGAGATTTAGCACGCCACCGATCGCTGTCGCCAGGTAAGCACGGTACGTCGCACCGGGCGTGGTGCTGGGCGTAAAGTTGAGCACTGTAGCGGCGGCGTTTCCGCTGGCGTAAGCGAGATTGGTGGGCGGCGCGGGGCGGCCGATGGTCGTGATGGGGACTGAGGCGCTTTGAATTCCGGCGATGCCGGTATCGGAAATCGGCTGTGTGCGGTAATAGTACGTTCCCGCAGCGAGGTCGGAACTTTCCGTCCAGCGAATGGTACTAATTCCATTAAATGCATTGGTGTCGCGCACCGTCGTTGGCGGATCGAACGTGTCGCGTAGAATTTGGATCGAACTTGGCCAACGAATATCCAACGTGCCATTGGATATATTTGAAACCGTATTGCTGACTGTCACCGAGCCGGAAATCCCGCTGTTGTTTTGAGCGGCGAGCGTGACCGTAAATGGCGCGCCGCCGATCGCGGCTGTGCCGCTGGCGACTGGCGTGCCGCTGCTGGAAAGTGTGACGGTCACATTTCCGGCGGCGACCGCGAGGTTCAAGCTCAGACGGCCCCACGCGGGATGGCCTTGGACGAGCGCGGTGTTCAGGCCTTGTTGCAGGCCGGTGAGGTTCCAATTCGAGGTAAATCCACCGTCGCTGAGCGGCGGAACGACGATCTTCGGCACGAATGAGAATTGGAGCGTCACGCAAGCATTTTCGACGGCTTCGTAGACGCGGACGACCTTCTCATCGGCGTAGGACGGGTCGCCGAGATGGCCGAGTCGCAACGGCATTACCGACATGGATTGGCTGCCCCAGGGAACGTCAGTAATTGCGTTGTACTCGGAATTGGCGGGGACGAAGACATTCTTTACAAATTGGGCGTTTCGATACAAACCCACGAAGGCATTGTCGAGACCGGAGCGTAATTTGAAGCGGAAGGGCAAATACGTATTGCCGCTCGCGGCCATCCCGGAGAGATCCGGAATGGTGTAGAGGAAATGATTTTCCGGCGAACCCCAACCGGCTGACCACGGTGATCCGAAACGCATGGAATGGCTCCTGGCTTTTTGTAGTCCGGGCGTCTCGCCCGGTCTAACCACTGCGAAAACCGATTGCGTGATTTTGTCAAATTGACTGTGCCGACGCGAAGCAAATACGCATTTGCTGCCGCGGGAGAGTACGAGTGCCACCCTGCAACATCGTTCACGCTGGGCGAAGTTAGACCGGGCGAGACGCCCGGACTACAATTACGGCGTATCTTGGAGCCAGCCGTAGCAGCCGAATTGCTGGAAGACCGTCGGCGTTCCATTTGAGGCGGCTTGAGCGCCTTGCACGATTAGCGTGCCGGCGTTTGCTACAGTGATGGTACCGTTGATTTCGATAAATCCTTGCGTGCCGGTGCCGCTTGACGATTGGGACGTGGGCAGCGCGGTCGCGGTTTGGAAGAGGAGTGCGGCGGAATTGGAATATTCCAAATAGTTTGCTCGAATTGACGTCGCGGTCAGTCCGCCCGTTCCGGCCAGGCCCACTTGAAAGCCGCCGGCGGTGGCGTAACTGCAGGAGAGTTTAATTAGAAAGGTATACGTGCGGCCGGCTTGAAGGCTGAACGACAGACCGTTGAGCGCGGCGAGCGTCGTGGTGCTCGTGAACGACGTGTCGCCCGTGGCGCGCACGCAGCCGGCGGGGTTTTGCAGCCAGCCGGAGTTTCCGGCGCCGTCGGTGGGCTTCAAGACTTTCGCGGCCACGCGGCGCAGGCCGACGTCGCCGGATTCGATCAGCAGGTCGTTGGTGACGCCGGTGTTGACGGCTTGCGTCGAGATCGTGATCGACGTCGACGCGCCTTTCACGTTCGCCGCTCCGCCGATCACGATGGCGTTGGAGGTGCCGGCGGCGGCCACGTCGGAATCTGCGCCGATGACGACGTCCGACGAACCGGTGGTGAGCGTTGGCGCGGCGTTTTTTCCGAGCAGTGTGTTGCTGGCTCCCGAAGAAAGATTGAAACCGGCCAGCGCGCCGATATTTGTATTATACGATCCGTTCGCCAACACGCTGCCGGCGCTGGCGCCGACGTTGGTGTTATTGCCACCGCTGGTCAGCGACGCGCCCGCGTTGGAACCGAGGTTGGTGTTGTTGGGTCCGCTGGCGGTCGCCGAGCCCAGACTGATCGCGAATTGAGCGATGCCGGAACTGTTTTGAATTTCGAAAACATTGGCGCTCTGTGAGGCGGACGCTTGTAGCACGAGCGCTTTTTTCGCGGCGGCGGAAGTGCCGGCGATGGCGTCGGCGTTGGCGTCGGCGGTCGTCGGCGCGGCCATGGTGGTGAGCGCTCCGGTGCCATTTTCGAGCACGGGTTGCTTGCTGGTTCCCAATGAAGCAGCGCCGGTTCCTCCGTTCGGGACGGGGAGCTGGCCGGTGACTTTCGCGGTCAGATCGATCGTGGTGTTGGCGATGAGCGCGTTGGTGACTGAGAGCGCCTGATGGAAACTCGTCCCGATTTTTGTCGGCGCGAGAACCAGACCGGAGACGGTGCCGGGATTGGCCAGGACCTGAACACGGCCGACCACCTGCTGCACCTGGTCGGCGCCGCTGGGCGCGCTGAGCGTCATGCCGCCACCGACGGCAAGGTAGACCGGGTTGCCGACCGTCGAGGCGCTGGTGTCGATCGCGCCGACGAAACTGCCGCCCAAGTACGCGACGCCGTTTGTATTATTCGGCAAGCTCGCCAGAAGCAGCGCGTTGGCGGAATTGTTGCCCGCGGCGTCGGCGGCTCCAATCAAGAACGCGCTGTTGGTGGCATCGAAACCGGGTGTGAGGATTTTGACGGGGCCGGCGTTGAGGACTCCGCCGGTCGTGTTGCGCACTGCGATCGCGCCGCCACCGGCTTTAGCGACCTGGAACAGATAGAGAAGGATCGACGTCCATTCGTCGGCTTCTGTCGCGGATGCTTCGAGCGGGTTGTGCGCGTACGTTCCGGCGACGAGGTTGTCGGAAGCGTTGTCGTGCTGGCGGAGGCCGGTGGCGCCTTCGAAGAAGGGCTGGCTCTTTGTTGCGGCGGGAGTCAGTAAGCTCATTGTTAGACGGGGCTCTCAGAGAAGAAAAGGGGAACGGAGTCATTGGTCATTGGAGATTGGTGTTTTTCATTTTTCATTTAACGGGGGCGCTTTGCGTTTTGATTTATGTCTTTTGTCCGTCGCAGGTGAAGGTGGCTTCGGCGTCGAGGAATTGTTGGTTGGCGATGCCGCGGCCCATCGCGGTGGCGTCGCGGATGACACGCATCGCGCCGGGGTTCAAGCTGCAGCGCGTGTAGGTGTGGCCGCCGGGTTCGGCGATCGTGACGGCGGTGTTCTCCCAGGCGCTCTGATCGGCGGCGAGATCGGCGTACGGCGTGGTGCTGATGTAACGCATGCGCAGGCGAAGCGTGTAGCCGATCAAACCGCCGCGCGTCAGGTAGGAGCCGTCGACGCCTTTGACGTGGTAGCGGATGATATCGTAGCGGCCGGATTCGACGATGGCGCTGAGCGCGTAGGCGCCGTTGGAACTCGTCAGTGCGCCGAAGGTTTTTCCGGCGATGGTGAAGGTGAAGGCCATGTTGGTCCTCGGAATGTCGAATGTCGAATGTCGAATGTCGAATGTCGAATGTCGAATGTCGAGAAGCGGAGTTAGGATTTATTCCATTGTTGCAATGAATTTAGATATTTTTTTTCCAGGGTGCGAAGAAAGGATTCGTGGGTTCGAATTTTGATTAGTTCTTCGATGTCGGGGAGCTCTGAATTGATATTTGGGTTGTATTCGATGGGATCGATGGGTGGGTCGGATCGGGAGTCGTGGGGATTTGTTGAGATTTCCATGGGTGCTCCTAATTGATGTTGAGAAGGTCGGAGAGTTCGCGGGCGAAGGCGATGAAGCGCTCGTTGGCGTTGACGGCATCTTCTTGCGGCGGCGTGGCGAGCATGCGGGCGAGCCATTCTTCGAACGTGATCGGCGGCGCGGAGAGGATGTGGAAGACGGCGCGCAGCGTGAGTTCGTCCCACGCGGTTGGGTCGACGGGGATCTGCGCGAGAATCGCGGCGCGCATGTAGGCGGCCTGGTCGTACATGGTCGAATTTCTTCTATGAGATTGGGACCGTGGTGCCGTCGGCGCTTTCGTGCTGGAAGACGAGGATCGCGCTTCCGGATTCGGCTCGCGGCTGATCGGCGGGCTCGATGCCGATCAGCACCATGTTCGCGGCGTTGATGGTGACGGTGCCGGCGCGGCCGCTGAGCGTCATGGCGAGATTCGATTTGGTGCCGAGCGCGGCGATCTGTTTCACGTCGCGGACGCGCAGGCGGATTTTCAGGCGCTTGTTGAGCACGGCGAGAAACGGCGCGTAGTCGCTGCCGCCCGTGCGCTGTTCAAAGGGTTCGCCGGAATGGGAATAGTCGCCGCGAATTGGGCCGCCGCTGGCGCTGTTGAACGTAATTGAATTCCATGTGGCGGAATTGAGGTAAAATGTTGCGGGCATTGTCGACTCCGTCTCGTAATTCTAATTGTTGAATTTTTAATTCTTAATTACATCCCGGAAATTCGATGCCGCCCTTTCCGTAGGCTCCGAAATCGAAGATCGCGATGCCTTGGCGCGTAATTGTATCGATGGCGTGGAGATTGAAGCTGATGCGCATAGGTTTGGCTTCCCCGGCGAGGTAATTGGCGTCGGCGGCGAGATTCGAGGCGAAGTTGATCGCGAAGTCCCACGCGGCGTTGAGGTCGGTCGTGGTGTCCTTCGGGACGGCGACCAGCAATTCGCCGACGATTTTTGCGGGGAAGACTTCGTATTCGGCGAGCGTGACGTCTTTGAGCCAGGCGCTGAAGTAGCCTTGGGTTTCCGGCGTGAGCGCGGCGACTAGCGCTTCCAGATTATCGCTGTCGGCGTAGCGCGTGTAACCGTGCGCGACGCGGGCGGAGGTGATTCCGCTGGTGGCGCTCGCGATTGCGACGATGCGGTCGAGCGTTTTGGTGGGGAGGGTGGTGCCGGAGGGCATGGGGTGTCTGTCCTTGAATTGTGTTTGAGCGGAATGGGCGTACGGCTTGACTGTCTTTATTGCGGATTTCGGATTGCGGATTGCGGATTAGGTGGGGATGCGCAAGGGAGAGGCTTGCGCATTTGGATTGGTGCCGGAGGACTCTATAATTTTGAAATGTTTGGCCTTATTAACGAATAGCGCTAACTCCATTTAGAAATAATCCAAATCTAATCCGCAATCCGCAATCCGCAATCCGAAATCCGCAATAGAAACGCTCTCTCTTTCGAAGATCACGATCCGCTAGACAAGCGTTTCTTTTCAACCAACCGCAGTGTATACACCCGCCCTCCGGCGTCGAGGTCGATGGGGGCGACGACCTGGTAGGTGCGGTTGGCGTATTTGGAAACGACCAGCGTGTCGCCGGGGAGGACGGCTTCGGGGTCGGCGGCGGGCGGTTGGAAGCCGGGTTGGTTGGCGGTGAGCAGCAGCGTGAGTGTGCGCTGCTCGGTGGCGATGCCGCGGACGTCTTTGCGGACGTCGTTGGCGTCGCGGACGATCCGCGCGGCGAGCGTGATCGGCGTGGCGCCGCGGTGGGAGAACTGGACCGTGGTGCGGAACGCCTTCGCCACGCCCAGGCGCGCGAGGGCTCGGCCGATGCTGATCTGGTCTGCAGGATTTGTGGGCATGGGGAGGATCCTGGAATGTCGAATGTCGCGAATGTCGAAGGTCGAATGTCGAATGTCGAATGTCGAATGTCGAATGTCGAATGTCGAATGTCGAAGACGTTGAAGTACCTACTTCATTTGGAATTAAATGAGAATTGATTCGAATTTATCGAACGATGCGCGGTCCTGTCGCGGCGCTGGCGTCGGTGAAGAAGCCGTCGGCGGGGACGAAGAAGCCGATGAGATTGGAAAGTGTGCGGCGGATGTTGCGGCGGCGTTTTTCGTGGTCGACGAGACGGCCGGTGGTGCTGGCGTCGGCGTTGACGGATAGTTCGGAATAATCGGTGATGTTCTCCCATTCGGCGAGTTGGTTCTGGATTTGGGTGTATTGCGTGGCGGTCACGGCGTTGAGGAGCGCGTTGAGCTGCGAGACGAGCGCGGTGAAGTCGTAGACGTTTCCGGCGGGGCCGTAGAGCGAGATGATGCGGCCGGCGACGAAGCCTGTGCCGTTTTGGGGGATGCCGAAGATTTTGAAGACGCGCGTGGTTTCGTCGGCGGTTAGCGGGGATGCCATGGTGGGGCCTTTCTATTTTCCATTTTCCATTTTCGATTTTTCATTTTCCATTTACGAGGGGCGGGCGGATTGGTGCGCGCAACGCACGGATGAGCGAAACTTTTCGCTGCGCTCTAAGTTTCGCACATCCATGGCACATTTTTTTAATTCGCCTGTTCCATGGTTTTGCGCAGGGAGTCTTCGTCGAAGCCGAGTGCTTTGAGTTGGCACAGGTTCATCTCTTTGGCGCGTTTGTTGTGCTCCTGGACGATCGCGCGGTAGCTGTGTGCCTGGCCTTGGATGCGTTTGAAGAGCGCGGCGTGGTCGCGGGCGAACGATTCGAGTTCGGCCTGCTCGGTGGACGTAAATTGGAGCGGCGGAGGTTCGGCGTAGACGGGCCAGGGGCCGACGCCGAAGCTTTTGGCGTCGCTGCAACCACTGAGTAGCAGAACCAAACTCAACGCGGCGAATTTGTATCGAATTTTCATTTTCGGCATCCTTCCGCTTTCAAAACCTCCTTGAGCCATTGCCGCACGATCGTGCACGGGACGAAGATGGTGATGTCGTCGCGCATGTTTCCTTTTTCGTCGGCGGCGCCGGCGATCACGATGCCGGCCACGTGGCCGGACTCGCTGAGGATGGCTCCACCGCTGCACCCCGGCGCAATGGAGAGCGCGGCGCGCCATTGGGCTTTGTTGTGATTGGTGGATTTGGCGGTACAGGGGCCGCTGCTCACGGCGACGGGACTTTTGCCTCATTTGAATCCGATGCTCGTCAGGCTTTTGGATATATCCGAATCGAGTGCCAGCGGCTTGACGTGTGCGGCGGTTTTGAGGATGCAGATGTCGTAGTCTTCGTCTTCGAAGAGAACTTCGGCATCGGACCATTTTTCGTTCAGTTCCACCTGGATGCGCGCGCTGCCTCGGACGACATGGGCGGCGCTGAGCAAATAGTGATCGCCGTTCAGTCCGAATTCGGAGAGATCGATGGCGACGGCGGAGCCCCAGCCGGCGAGTTGCGGTTCGTCGGGTTCGGAGATTTTCACGCGCAGGACGGATTCGTCGAATTGCGCAGCGAGCATGGAATTGGCGACAACAAGCAGGGCGAGCAGAAGCGATTTTTTCATGGGATCACCAATCGAGAGGGTTGGCGCCGGCGTTTTGCGCGGCGGCGTGGGCGGAGGAGGTCGCGGCGGTCTGCGCGGCGTCCGCGTCCTGGCGCCCGCCGATCCAACTGGCGAGCGAGTCGGCGCGCGCGCGTTGTACATCCGCGTCGCGCAGCTTCGACCAGATCATCAGGAGCGTACCGATTCCGAGCAGACCGCCGGCGAACAGTTGGGAGAGCGTGGACACGGGGGAGACCCTTGTGGGAATTGGGAATGTCGAATGTCGAATTCGAAGAGGTCGTTATGGAATTGGATCGGTTATTTATTTTCCATTTTCGATTTTTCATTTTCCATTGCCGGGAGCGGCGGGGTTAGTTCAAGGGGGGTGCTGAGGATGTTGTGGTGATGGGGGTGGTTGGAACTGGGGCGAATTTGGATTGGAAGGCGAGTTTGGCTAAATCCAATGTCGCGTCGGTGATGTCTTCGAGTGTGGGTTGGTTGGTGTAGACTTTTTGGAATTGGTCGGCGAAACGGGCGAGCGCGGCGCTGAGTTTTCCGGAACTGTCCAGGCCGTGGAGCAGGCCTTCCTTTTCGGCGAAGTTGTAGGCGTCGGCGATCAGGCCGGTCCAGCGGGTGGCGTCGATGTGGAAATGGTTCTGCAACAGGTGGAAGAGCGCGACGAGTCCGTAGGCGGCGGCGGTAGCGAGTAGCGTCAGGCCGGCGGGGGATGTGAGCAGGTCGATCCAAGTCACGGGGGACTCCTTTGAAAATTATGAGTGATGATTGATGAATGCGGAGTGGGCGGGCGATCGGGGCGCATCGAACGGCGACTCTATTCGCGAGGTCGGCACTGGTGGCTGAACTGCCAGCCACCAGTGGCACACAACAGCTTTCCAAATTTCAAACTCGGTGCGTCTCTCGCACCCGGCGATTGATTTTGATTAGTTCTTGTGGAGCCAGAGGGCGAGGTATTCGACGATGCCGAAGGCGATCAGGTTGGCGATGCCGACGGCGATGGCGAGTTTCAATTGCTGGCGGGCCTGCTCCAGACGCATCTCGACGATGCGGTTTTCGACGTTGTCCATGCGTTTCTCCAGGCCTTTGAAGCGTTGGCCGATGGTGACTTCTCCGGGTTCGGTCATGGGATGCTCCATACTAAATTGCGGTTTCTGCGCGAGCGCCCCTCACCCCTAACGCTTCTCCCCAGAGGGGCGAGGGGGAACGGGAGTGTGCGGTCGCGGGTCCATTGGACATGAGAATGGGTCAGGCTTTTTGGGGGAGCGAATAGAGCTCTTCGAACGCGAGCAGGGTCGCGCCGGTGTTGGCTTTGAAGAACATTTTTTGGAAGGGTTGGATCAGGACTTCGTCGGCTTTGCCGCCGCTGGCGGCGGGGAGCAATGTGCTTTGATTGCCGGCGGCGGCAGCTCCGGACGTCGGCGCGGCAAGTTCGGAGTAGCTCACTTGATTGGCTCCGAGATTCTTGGCGCGCAACCAGACTCCACGCGGCGTGATGTCGTCGCCGGCGGTGGTGATGGAAATGGTCGTGAATTGTGCGGCGATGGTGTAGCTGGCCATGGGAATTGTAACTCCAAGGGAACATGTGTGGGCATATCTACTAATTCAAGAATTCGACCATGAAGCATTTGGCTGCGACGTCGTTGGCTACGGCGGTGCCGTTGGTGCCGGTGCATTTGATCAGGATGTTGGCGCTGTCGGTTTCGGTGCCGTTGAAAATCTGCGTGGCCTGGAGGGCGCCGTTCCACGTGCCGCTGATTTGGGCGAATTGGGTATTGGAGCCATTTTTCGCGACGATCATGTCGAAATACCAGGGGACGTTGTTGGCGGCGCTGGTCGCGGAAGTAAAGACGATCGAGGATCCGAAGTAGAGCTTTACGGTTTTGTTGTTGGCAGTGGCGCCGGTCGTACCCCAGACGCGGATGCGGACGGCTTTGCCGTTCTGGGAAAAGGCGTTGGCAGGGAGCGTGTACGAATAGAGCGTGTCTTCGGTCGTGTCGGCTCCCGTGCCGGACGCGGCGGGCTGAATGTTGATCAGGCCGGCGGTATTGTGGCCGCTGGCGGCGTTGCCAGCCTGGAAGGTTTTGGCGCCGAGGAAATCCTGGGCGGTTTCGGTGATGGCACCGGAGGACATGGTTGTTCCTTTCTAATTCGTGCGGGTGCGGATCGTGGTTTGGTGCGTCTACTTTTTTGCGTCGGGAGTTTTCGCTGCGGGTTCGCGTTTTACGGAGTAGCAGGGCATGCGCGTTTCGCCGATGCGGGCGACGGCGTGGCGGGCGGGGCGGACGTTGCCGACGTGGTTGAGCTTGATGGTGTGTTTGGTGCTGAAGTTGACGATCAGATCGACGACGGGAATTTTGATGGTCTGGGCGTACGGTTCGTGACTGTCGGCGGCGAGCACGTGCGGCATTGATTTGGGCAGGTAGAGCAGGCATTTGTATTCCTGGCAATCGGCGCAGAGCTCTTTTGCCGCTTCGGCGCTGATTTTTTCCTGGCGATGGGTGCCGTCGGGATTGTGGTGAAGTTTCCAGAAGTATGCGCTTTCTCTTCCGGCCTCGTGGTGGCTGACTTTGAAGACGGTTTCGACGTTATCGGCGTTCACATAGACACGGAAGAGCGGTTCGGATTCGCGGCCGGAAGAATGGGGCTCCAGGTGCTGGATGTGGGCTGGATATTCATTGCCGTCGCGGTCGTGGTAGGTGGCGTCGAATTCTGCTGCGATTACTTTTCCGTCGTCTGTCCTTTTGTCGGCCATGAAATGCAAGGCTTCGAAGGGGTCTCTTGGCACTGGCTTCTTTTCTTTTTCTTCATTGTTGGGCATTCGGAGGCCTTTCTTCAGGAGAGGATTTAGTCGAGTGATGAACGATGAGGGATGTCGAATGTCGAATGTCGAATGTCGAAATGGATGAATTGTCGATTTATAAATTAGTAGTATTTCCAATTCATCGTTCATCACTCATCGTTCATCGTTGAGTTTAGGCTCCGGAGTAGTTGTGGACCAGTTCGACGATGCGGACTTCCTTGTGGGACGTATAGGTCGGGGTCCAGTTGGCGGCGGTGACCAGCGCGGTGTCGGTGGGGTTGGCTCCACCGGCGCCGCTGTTCCAGGCCAGGCCGCGGCCGCGGAGTTCGAAGTCGAAATCCCAGCGCAGACGGACGGTGACGGTTTCGCGGTCGGTGGCGACGTAGGGCTGGTACATCGTCAGCGGCTGCGTGAAGTACAGGTAGAGCTGCTGCGCGCCGAGGCCGAGCGTGAAGTACTTGTTGAAGCCGCCCGGCGTGGCAATCAAGCTCGGGTCGTCGGTGATGGCTCGGACGCGGCCCAGCGTGTTGGTGTCCTGGTTGCCGGCCAGCGCCTTGTCGCCGACGTTGCTGAAGCTGCGGCCGATGGCATCGATGTACAGGTCCTGCAGCGCTTCGGAGCGGAAGAGCCAGTGCGAGATGTAATCGCGCGCGTCGCCCATGAGATTCAGGCCGGTGTTGAGCAGACCCGGTGTCAGATTCGTTCGCGTCGTGCCGCTCCAGACGGTGCTGGTGTGCGCGGTGGTGGTCATCGCTTCGACCATGCCGCGGAGCGCGGCGATCATGCTGCGTTGGACGTTGAGGCCGAGGTATTCGCCGACCTGCGTGGAGATTTCCTGCGTGATCGCAGCAGCTCGCGAGAGGTCGTCGTTGCCCAGCCCGGCTAGGCGCGCGGCGTCGAGCGTCCATTCGAACGGACCGGCCTTGCGGTGGCATTTCACGCCCTGGTCGTTAACGGCCGTGATCTTGATCGGCGTCGCGGCGGAGTTGCTGGTGATGTCGCGCAGCGAGACGGCGGAGTTGCCCATGCGCTGGAAGGTCGGGCCCTGAACGTACTGGCTGACTTCCATGGTCGGGTCGTTGACGAGGCAGATCGGCGCGGACGGATCGGTCTGCGAGACGAGGCGCTGCATGGGCTGCATGGATTCGTAGAAGCCCTGACGCATGTACTGCAGCGCGAGTTGGGGGAGGAAGAAGTCGGTGGGGAGAGTTACGGCCATGGGAGGGAGTTCCTTTATTCCGAGGGAGGTTGTTTTAAGGACAGTTTTGAGTTTTTAGTTTTGAGTGTTGAGTTTTAAATTGTTCGAATTGGATATTTTTTGACTCGTCTGCTGCAACGTAACTAAAAACTCTTAACTCAAAACTCAAAAATACTAAATGGTGAACGTCTGCGCCTTCTTCGCCTGTTTCTGCAGCCATTTGTCGTGGAGATTGGCGACCCACGGGTGGCCTTTTTCGGCGATGGCGCGTTGCATCAGGACGGGGTCGGATTTCAGGTCGCGGTATTTGATGGCGTCCCAGGTGACGGTGCTGGCGTGGCTGCTTCCACCACTTCCGCCGCCGTTCAGGCCGGCGCTGCCGCTGGCGCCGCTGCCGCCTTTGACGTCGGCTTTGATCCAGTGGGATTTGCGCTGGGCGAGTTGCTTGACGGCTTCGTCGAGCGGAAAGGCTTCGGGGTAGATTTCGCCGCTCTCGAATTTGCGGGTGCCCATCACGACGAGCTGGCCGTCGCGTTCTTCGACTTTGTTGAGCAGTTCGGCGACGGGGTCTTCGGGGTCGACCCAGGGGACGGCGGAGACCGCGGCGCGGACTTTATTTTCATGTTCGGTGCGGATGCGGCGCTGTTTTTCCTCCTGAAGCTGGCGCTCGAGCGCGGCGATGCGGTCGTCGTTTTTCGGCGCGGGTGGCTGGGGCCGGCCTTCGGTCATGCCCGCGGCGATGCGTGCGACGACGCGGGGCATATCGCGCTCGAAGCGTGCGAGGCGCTCGAGCGTTTCGTCGAGGCGGCGGTGCAGGTCGGCGGGGGTGGCTTCCGTCGCGGGCGGGGTTGGCGGGTTGGGCGGGTCGGGGTCGGGCATGGGGCCTCCTTTTATTGCGGATTTCGGATTGCGGATTGCGGATTGGCGAAGCGAGCACAGGAATTAGGCGAGGCGTTCAGGGCTGTTCATGCTGTTGTTGCTACCACTACACTTGGAGATTATTAGCCAGCTTCCCACCATTTGAAGACTCACACCCGCTCGCTCACTTTCAACGGCTCGCTGAAGGGGACGCTGGTTTTCAGGTCGCGGGATTTCAGGGCGGTGATCTCGGCGCGGAAGGTGCGCAGCTCGTCGTCGCTCGGGTTGGTCATCAGGTTGAGGCCGAGTTTGCTCAGCAGGTGGATCGCGGCGGTGTTCAGACCGTATTCGGTCAGCAGCGGGAGCGCTTGTTCCGTGATCGCGATCTGTTCGGGGGCTCCGGTGATATCGTAATTCTGCGGGAAGCCGACGGCGACTTTCTCGGTGCCGTGGCCGGACATTCTCGCGGCCAGTTCCAGCGTCCATTGCAGTCCTTCCTGCAGGCAGATTGAGAGCAGAAAGAGGACGCGCTCTTCGCCGGTTTTGAACGTCCAGGCTTTGCTGATGCCGCTTTGATGGACCGGGCCGGCGACGCCGGCGTCGGCGCTTTTGTTCGCCTGTTCGCGCGCTTTCTGGCAGAGCGTTTCGTACATGCGCGAGAGTTTTTCGGCGGGCGTGGCGTCGAGCTGGACGTAGGCGAGCTTCTCTTCGGGGACGCCTTCATGCGCGCCCTGGAGGACGTTGAGGTACGACGCGCCGAGGCCGATGTTGGCGATCTCACTTTTTTCGCGCGTGGTCGTGAGCACCAGGATCGGCGCCATCATATGCATGAACCAGAGCAGGTCGCTGAGCACGCGCGTGGCGGCGACGTCGGCGTCGGCGCTGGCGCGCAGGTTGGAGCGGCCGATGCCGTCGCGCGCGGGAAACGGGTGGAACATGCGGAAGGGGACGACCGGCCGGCCGGCGGCGTCGGTTGCGCCGTGCGGGATCACGACGGGATCGGCGACGACGTAGCTGCCGTCTTTTTTCTTCTCCACATCCCAGACGGTGATGTTGATCCGGTCGACGACGCGCACGGTGTAAATGTCGCGCTTGTGGCCGTCCCACTGCGCGTCGTAGTTGTCGTGGAGTTCGACGAGCTTGACCCAGACGAGACCGTGGCGGTCGGAGGCCCAATCGCGGATCTGGTGAGCGGCGAAGGGCGCGACGATGACGCGCCCGAGTCCTCGCGCGTTGACTTCGGCCTGCGTGACGGCTCTGTCGCGGACATCGGTCGGAAGAATTTCGCGATCGACGAGCAGTCCGGCAAAGCCGCCGACCTGGCATTGTTCGCTGAGCTTCACGATCACATCGAGAAAGCTCATGTTGTTGACCGTCGCGCAGTTGACGAACGGCTGGAGCGCTTCGGGCACGTGGACGTCGGGCGGTTTGCGGAAGAGCGCGCCCTGGCGGGATTGGAGGATGCCGGGCGTTTCGGCGAAGAACGGGGTCATGTCCAGGCGGCGCGCGTATTCGTCGAACGATTCGACGGAGTGCTTGGGGATGTAGCGCGATTCGGCGACGGGCAGGGCCGGCCCGCCGGTGACGGGCGCGAAGGTTGGCGACGATGCGATCTCGAAGGGCAGATCGAGATCGGGCTTGAACGCGCCGCCTTTGCGCGAGGTCCGCGTGACGATGGCGCTGCGGCCGGCGAGGACGTCTTCGACGATTTTGTTCTCGCTGACGATGTCTTCGATGTCGGCGCGGCGGGAAAGGAGGGTGGTGGCGAGGGGCATGGCGGGCGTGTCCTGGGGTAGCGCTAGTGGGGAATGGGGGCGACGGTTGGCGATCGTTATTGCGGATTTCGGATTGCGGATTGCGGATTAGAGGGGTGAGCGCTTCCGGGAAAGGCTTGCGTCTCGTGATGCGTGATCGTGGAGGATATTGATTTATTGTATGTCGCTATCTCCACGTGAAATTGTGCAAGCTGTAACTCCTGATTGTTTGATTAGGGCAAGAAATTCAAATAACGCCTGCAGCGGTGCCGAGCCAAAATCTATAGTTAGTTCTATTGTGTTGTCATTGCCGTAGGTCCAAGCCATGTCGTGTACGACTCCACTGAGGCCGTCCTTGTCGGGCGCGCGATGTTCCTTTGGGTCAAGCCACAGAGTAAGCCACGGAGCGAGAGACTCCAATTTGAATTGGCCTACTTTAAATCGAATAAGGAACGATTCCCACGACAACGCCTCGATACGCATGTCAAATCCATCAAGAAGCCAATTTCGATTGATCGGACGTTGCGTGTTGGGAAGTACAAATCGGACGATCTTTGGGTCGCTCGCGCCTCCAAAAATTCCATCGATACGCATCAGACAGAACGGTT
The DNA here is from genome assembly GCA_038227875.1 of Planctomycetota bacterium. Lineage (GTDB taxonomy): Bacteria > Planctomycetota > SZUA-567 > H5-PLA8 > H5-PLA8 > JBBRPR01. Next base: position 13,693 of record JBBRPR010000058.1, on the reverse strand, counting down.
CTGGCGTTGTTCTGCCGTTAGGCTGCATGAGCAGCTCTGTCACGAAATTCGGGCTGGATCGCATGGCTGCAACATTTTGACGGAAGTAAGCAACGTAGGACTCCCGTTCAATTTCGACCAGACGCTGGAATTCGCGATCCATTTCGGCTGCTCCTGAGCCACGCTCTTTTGAATATTATGGCGAAGGTTTTATCTCAAGACCTATAGATGTCCACGGATTGGAGCGCAGAATTGCCAGCGTCTGCTCATTTCGCTTTGAACGGTTTTTCGGAGCCGGGTTTGACGTAGTTGGGGTTGGCGGTGTTGCGTTTGGTGGGTTGGGGCTGGGCGTTGTTGGGGACGCCGATTGGGATGGAACTGGGGGTGGAGACGGGGGCGGGTTTCTGTTTCGACATGGGTGGGGTCCTTTCTGGGGTTGGTGAATTTTTTGGACGCCCTTACAGGGCTTGAGCTTTCCGAGTGGTCCAAACCAAGGGCTGCCGCCCATGGCTATTGACGGGCGGCCTTCCAGGCCGCGCAACTCGCGCGATCTTGGCGTATCGAACGGGACTCTGTTCGCGTGGTCACATGGTTAAGGCCACGTCTTCGCTAAGCCCGTTCGGCAAGCTCAGGAAAATCTCTGATGAGTCCGTACTCGTGGCACCCGTTTTCAAATCGCGCACGCGAATTGCAACGGGTTGTTTCGACATTCGACATTCGACATTCGACATTCGACATTCGACATTCGACATTCGACATTCGACATTCAATACAGTCCCCGCTTGCGGATGGTGTCGGGGAGGCCGATGACTTTGCGTTTGGGGGGCGGTTCGGGCGGGCGGTTTTTGGCGGTGCCGACGATCAGGCCGTTCACGTAGTTGAGACCCTGGAGGATCTGGCTGATGGAGTTGCCGTGGAGATGGCGGTAGCGTTGCGTCGGCCAGAGTCTGTTCATCTGTTCGATCATGTCTGGGCGCGCGGCGTCAGCGAAGGTTTTGCGGATTTGTTCGTCGCCGGTCATCAGGTCGATTTTGTCCTGGAGTTCGCCGAGGCTGTAACCGAGTGCGGCGCTGTTGGGGAGGTAGAATTCGCGGTAGATGTGAACGTGTCCGGTAATGGGCGGTGAGGAGACCAGATAGCGCAGCGCGTCGCAGGCATGATTGTCTTTGGCGCCGGGCACGCCGGCGGAATCGTAGGAATAGGCGAGCATTTCGCGGATCAGGTTCGTGCAGGACGGATCGACGGTGAGGCCGGGGCCGTCGCCGGGGATTTCGGCGCCCCAGAGACAGACGAAGGGGTCAACGCCGCCGAAATCGATGCCGCGGTACTTGGTCCAGCGCGGTTCGATGGCGCGGGCGTGGATGAATTTCTCGCTGCGGATGAAGAGCGGGAAGCAGCGGCCTTCGGCGGATTCGAATGCTTCTTCCGCGGATGACGGATACTCGCGCTTCATGTAGAGCGGGTCGGAGAGATTTTCGCGGGCTTCCTGTTCGTACCATTTGTCGTCGCGGCGGCGGAGCTGACGCCAGTCGAGAAAGACCGGGGTGTAACGCGCCTTGCCGTCGGCGGCCTGGTTCCAGATGTCGTAGAATTCTCCCGACGGGCCGCTGCTGGTGGAGAGGGCGACGACCTGGCCGCCGCCCATTTCGACGGCCGGCTGCGCGGCTTTGCGGGCGTCTTTCAGCAGGTCCATGTACGCAGCCTCATCGAAGATCACCAGATCGGCGGAGATGGAACGGATCGCGCGGCGTGTGCAGGCCAGGGAACGGACCGAGCCGCCATTGTCGAAGCTCATTTGCTGCTTGTTGTCGCGCGTGGCTTTCGGTCGCATGTCCTCGGGGAGATGCTGAAGGATCAGGCGCATCCGTTCGAGAAAATCCTGCGCGTAGTCTTTGCTTTGGTTGAGCACCAGGATCGTCCTGTTTTCGTGTTCGGTCAGCAGCCAGGTCGCGTACGCGGCCAGGAGCCAGGTGAGGCCCAGGCGGCGGGCTTTGAGAATCCAGAGCCACTGCCTGGCTTCGAGCAGATCGGCCACGCGGCGCTGGCAGGGGTAGAGATTGAAGGGCACGACCCGGTGCGCGAGCTTGCATTCGACGTAGGCGTGGGCTTCGCACCAGTCGGCGAAATCGTGGGACGGCTTCATTTTCCATTTTCCATCGGTCATGTTCCATTTTCCATCGGACGGAATCCAATGGAGGGGAGGTGTGTTCCCGTCCCGGCGGGCCGTGTATGCCGCGGAGCCGGGGCGAATGCCCGGCGTTGAGCGTGGCCGGTCACAGGACGCCCGCGCGGGGACGGGAGGAAGGGGTGGGGCTATTTTTGAATTTTTTTGAGTTTTGAATTAACTTCATACCCATAACCGAGTTTCGCGGGATTACCGAGTGGGTGCGGATTTCAGGCGGCGGGCCTGCTGGCGATCGGACAGCAACGCGAGTTTGTCCGGCGCCATCATCGTCAACCTCTCGTGACGCTCTTCGCGGTCCAGGTAGTCGATGGCGCGACTGATCGCTACGGCGGTGAAGGTCTTTGCTGTCATAGGCACCGAAACCTTCAGACACGCCAGGTTCATCTCTTGAACGAGGTCTTCCTTAATGCGTCGCTCGTTGCTGGGCCAGAGGCGGCGGGCGATTCTTTTGAACTTGCTGGCCAGCAGTTCCACAGCCTCCGTGGAAGTCAGTAGCTTGGCTTGCTTTACAGGAACATCAATCGTGGCATTCATCGTTCTTTTCCTCCGTGAACCGAGTTTGAAGACTTTTCATACTTTCCACCCTATATAAGCGGTCATTGATCCTCAAAATCAAGTCTTTTCTTTTAAGTGAGCTAAAATGAGCGCGTTTGATAGCAAATGAGCTGAAATGAGCGTGTTTGAGCAGGAATGAGCGCGAATGAGCACGAATAAGCGTAAATGAGCAGGAATGAGCGTGAATGAGCAGTTGTTACGGGGACGACATTTCGTGCTACGTCGTGGCACGAGTTATACAATTGGTGCTACTGCAAAAATTTTCGGAGCTCGCGAGACGCGATTGTTTCAGGGCTGGTTCGGGTTTTCAACCGAATGGACGTGCGTCAATCCAGATGGGGTGCGCTGAGCAAGGAGCAGGCATGCGCTTCGCTCGACATCGCGTTATTCGACATTCGACATTCGCGTCGTTCATCAATCATCGTTCATCATTTTTTGCGTCGTCGGCGCGGGCGACGAGTTCGACGTCGGCGCGCTTGATGGTTTCGATGCCGGAGCCGGTCTTCACCCAGATGTCGTCGCCGGATTCGATCACGCAGATGGCTTCAAGTTTCCGGCCGTCGAGCATTGAGTACGTGGCGAAGACGCGGTTCTGGGGCTGCGGCGGGGCCAGCTGCGCGAGGCGGCGGTCGGCGGATTGCTTGGCGGTGAGCGCCGATTCGTAGTCGGCGGTAAAGCGCGTGAGATCCTCCTGCGCTTTGGCGAGCGCGGCTTTCGCCGCGTCGATGGCCTTGGCGGCGCCGAGCTGCTGAGCCTGCGCGTTTTCGACGGCTTCGCGATTGGAGCTGATAAAGATCACGGACGGGCCGGCGGCCGAGCGGCGGTTCTGACCGCGCGAGCTGCCGTCCATCTCCCCTCCCCCGCCCTGGCCCAGCGAGGGATCGGGGCCTTCCAGCGGATCGTAGCGGCGGCGCGGCGCGGCGGCGGAACTTGCGCCGTTGGGTTGGGCCTGTGCGTTGATCAGATCGAGGTCCGACTTTTCGCGGCTGTGTTCGGCGGCCTGAAGCTTGTTGCGCCAGGCGATGACGAGGCGTTGGGCGGTCTGCTTTTTCCAGGCCAGGTCGTTGAGGCGCCGCGACGCTTCAACGCGTTCCTGCGTCGCGTTGCGGATGTCCGCGGCGTGCTTGCGGACTTCGGCGCGCTTGTTTTCTTCGCGCGCGGTTTCGGCGTCCATGCGTCCGCGTTCGGCGGCCTGCTCAGCCAGTTCATCGGCGCGTTTTTTCTGCGCTTCGCGGACGTCGATCTCCTTCTGTTTGGACAACGCGGCGGCGTCTTCGGCTTCGGCGCGTTTGATTTCCAGTTCGAGCTTCTTCAATTCAAGTTCGTGCGCGCGCGTGTCGGCTTCGTTTTGAATGCGAACCTCGGCGGCCTTGTTGTCGAGCTTCTTGACTTCGGCCAGCGTGCGGACTTCGAAATCGCGCTGCCGTTCAACGATGGCTTCGTGCTGCCCGGTGGTGGTGTGGCGATCGTAGATGATGTACGCGGACAGGATGGCGATGATCAGGATCAGAATTCGGCGTTCAAGCATGAAGAACTTCCTCCTCACTGCAGGGTATGCGCGAGTTCACCGGGGGGCTCATGGGAATGTCACGGCCGTGTGAAAAATGATGAAAAGTCGGGCAGATTTTGGTTGATCTTTGCCCAATGTTAGGTAAAAATTTGCTCTCGGCAAATCGGGGGGAGAACTTTAATGAAATATGCAAAAAGGCTGAAATTAGCGGCCCAAGCGTTGGCCCGTGCGATCCGTGATCTGCGCGGCGATCGGGATTCAAATCCTTTGGCGATAGCCATTTACGAGGCTCGCCTGTCAGCAGTTACCCGGGCGCGGAGAGTCTGGGGCGAGTGGCTGAAAGCGCATCCGGAATCCACCTTGGAGCAGCGCCGCGAAGCGAAGCGGTCGTTGGGTCTGCCCGTGACGCGCCGCGAGTGCCTGGCGCAGATCGAGGCGATCCACATAGAGGTGGAGCGGCGTTTCAGCGCGCGCTAAACGCGGAGCGCGCTAAAGCGCGAGGGGTCAGGGGCCAGGGGCCAGGGGTCAGAGGTGGGTGAATGCGCGTGGAGGTCGAAGCGTTGATGCGCGGTCGTGGCTAGTAGGCGGAAGGCAGAAGCAGTGGGCAGGAACGGCTCGGCATTTTGGTGTAAGCCGAGGGCGTGGTCCTACTGACTACTGCTTCTTCCTACTGCCCTTCTCCACCAACGCGCGGGCGATACACATATCCTTTGCTCGCGCCCAACTCTGACCCCTGACCCCTGACCCCTGGCCCCTGACCCCTCGCGCCATGGCGCGCTGAGGCTTCCGTATGGCTACGCGCGACTGACAGCGGTATACTGCGCCCATGGGTAGGCATGTTCGGCTGCTGTTTTCGCTGGCAATTCTGCTCTCGCTGTTGGCGTGCGGGATGTGGGTGTGGCGTGCGCGGTCGGGTCCGCCAGTTCCTGTCGACGACGCGCCGGAGCGTTCGCTCGAGGAGATTGAGGCATCCGAAAGCGCGTCGCAGGCGTTTCAGGAAGGGCTGGCTCACGAAGCGGACGAAAACTGGAAGAAGATCCATTGGAGCAGTTCGCTCGACGCAGCGTTGAAAACGGCGCGGGACGTCAGCAAGCCGGTGCTGATTCTGTTGAGCGTGCGCGAGATCGGGACTCAGGATCCCGGCCGGTGCTGACTGGGCGCGCGCATGCTGAAGAGCAGTCTGCTCTCCGATGAAAAGAATATCGAAACCATCAACCGCGATTTCGTGCCGGTGAATTTCCTGATCGAAAAAGGATTCCCGCTGGACGTGCCTGTACCGGCGTTGACGCCGGTGCGCGAAGCGTTCTTGTCGCAGCCGGATTTTCGCGGCTTCTTCGCGACGGTTGTGGTGATCGATCCGACCGGCACGCTGCTGCTGGCCTACACCGGCCGCTCGTACCCGCCGAACTACAAGCCGACGGGCTGCTACCGCGACGGACGGTTTCTCACGAATATTCAGCGCGGGCTCGAGCGCTTCCGAAAGGCGCAAGCCATCCAGGCCGACTCGAAATTAAGCGCCGAGCAGAAAGACGCGCAGCTGGCGGAGCTGCAAAAAGACGTGCGCGCGTCCGTGGGCGTTTTGAAGACGCTCAAGATGGAGATCGAAACGCCTTAGCGCCCGTTACCAGTTTCATTCCACCCTGTTTCTCCGTGCAACGCCTGGCAGTAAACGCCTTTCATGGCGCTGCCCACAGGTCAATCCACGGGCGCTAGAATGCGTAGTCGAGTACCAGCGCGTCGTCGAGAACGGTGAGGAGGAATTCGACGAGCTTCTTGTGTTCCGGGTGGACGAGGTAGACGTCGCGCGCGGCGGCGTCGGTGAAGGTCATCACGAATCCGAACTGAAAACCCTTGCCCAGATTCTCCGGGCTGCACTGATCGCCGGCCGAGTACGCCGTGATGCCGGGAATCAACTTCGGCAGCTGGGTCAGCCCGTTCTTCGCCTGTGCGATCTGCTGCGGAGTCGTGGACGGTTTCCACTTAAACAAAACGACGTGCTGAACCATGGATTGATGATCTCCGTAAGTAGTGCGGGGACGGTTTATTTTTTCTTCAGGCCGCCGAAGGTTCTGCGCCGCTGAGCGAAATCGTTCAAGGCCTGAGCGAGGGGTTCGCGCGTGAAATTCTGCCAGGGCGTTGGAACGAAGAGCAATTCCGCGTAGGCCGTCTGCCAGAGCAGAAAGTGGCTCAGCCGCGTTTCGCCGCCGGTGCGGACCAGCAAGTCGACGTCGGGCAGCGCCGCGGTGGACAGGTGCTGTTTCACATCCCCGGCGGAATGCGCGGCGGGCGTCAACGCCAGTTTTCGCGCGGCGGCGGCCAATTCCGAACGGCCGTCGTAGCCGATGGCCAGGTTGATGCGCAGCGTTTCGGTGACGGAGTTCTCGCGCGCGGCCCGTTCGGCAAAGCGCAGGGCTTCCCGCGTCGCCAGGTCCGGTTCGCCGATGACACCACAGACGATGCCCTTGCGTGCCAGCGCCGCGGCGTTGCCGCAGAGCCACGCGCGGATTTCGCGGAGGAGTGGTTCGGCTTCGGCGAAATCATTTCCGCAGACGAAGACGCTGAGCTGCGCCACGCCGGTGTGTTCGCAGCCGTCGATCAAGACGCTTAAGGTGTCGAGCCACGCCACGGCGGATTCGCGGGTGAGCGGGCAGCTTTCCGGCACGAGCGCCAGATGGCGTGGCGTGCAGACGCTGGAGAGCGAGCCGGAGCGCACGGACGACGCGTCGCTGGCGTTCGCGTCACTTGGAGCGTGCGCGGAGGGCGCAGGGGCCGTGCGCGTTGAAGTGGTGGGCAAATGAGACATGGCGGACGATTCCAAGATGAAATTATTTGCCCCGTGCTGCGCGCACGAGTGTTTCCAATTGGTCGAGGTAATGCAGGAACGCCTTTTTGCCCGCGGGGCTCAGCCGCACGGTGGTGCTGCTGTTGCGGCCGGAGCCTTCCTTCGCGCGTTCCAACAGGCCCGCGCTTTCCAGCGTGCGCAGATGCGTGGTCAGATTGCCATCGGTCAGCGCGAGCGTGTCGCGGAGATCGGAGAACGAAATGGCGCTGTCGGTGGACGTGAACAGCGAGGTCAGAATCGACAAGCGCGTCCGTTCGTGGATCAGCGGATCGAGGTATACTTCCTCGCCGGTGGCAGCCGCCGCCGCGGTCGCAGCGTGTTCCTTCTTCTGCACGCCGCGCTTGGATTTCGCGTCGGACTTGGTTGCCGCCGGCCGTTCGGTCAACGACAGCATCATTGATAAGCTCAGACTTCCCGCGGATCTCATTCCCGGTACCTCATCATCACGACCGTCCCAAAAACACAATGCAGGCCGCCAAACCCCAGGCCCAGCGCGAGGGCCGAGTACGCGGGGAAAGCCCACGCGCACACACCAGCAAGCATGAACGCCGCGCCCAGTCCGCGCAGAAACAGCGGCGCGAAGAAACTGACGCCCCACAAACCGCATCCGTACAGGAGCAACCACACGCCCGGCAGCAATTCCCAATGGCCGGTCTGCACGAGCACCGCGCTGCCGGTCAACCCTGCGACGCCCGGTCCCAGCAGCGCGCCGAAAGCGGTGCGCGCGATCGGCGTCCAGAACGCTTCCTGCCGCTGCCGCGCCTTCATGAAGGTCAGTAGCACCTGCGAGACAAAGGCGACGAGCAGCACCGACATCCAGATCGCCAGAAACGTCCAACCCTGTTGTGGCTGCGTCCCGGCGAAGGGCACCAGTCCGCAGAAGCCGCTGCCGATCAGAGCGGCGATGCCGGCCAGGAAACAGGAGAGCGCGGAGAAGCGCGAGTAGCGTGCGCTGCGATCGATGACCGAACGAATCTCCGCGAGCGCCCGCAGAGCCTGATCCTGAGCTATTGGAGTCGGAAGCAGCACAGCGTCACCCTCGCGGCCGTCGTTGACTTTGTCCTACAAAGCTTCTAAACGCTGCCAGCGTTGCGTCAAGACTGAAATTGAAGAAAGCGTGGAGCGCAATCATCCTCGAGTGGAACGGAAAGTAAACGGCAGGGCTCGACGACGCGCGAAGAGGAAAATGCGCGGCGTACTTGCAGAAGGGAGATGGATCGAGTAAATAATCGAGCCGCAATGCGGAGCGTTCTGCGGTCGCATTCACTGCCCTGTCGTCCAATGGTAGGACACCAGACTCTGACTCTGGGTATATAGGTTCGAATCCTGTCGGGGCAATTCAAGAAAACCACCTATGACATAGGAGAGAACGCGGCAAGCGCGTCTCTCAAGATACCGCTTGACCACGTAACAAACCCGCGTAACATTCCCCTGCTCGGTAACGTAACATTCCCGCCGACCGGAGGATGCCCATGCCACGCGAACGCAAGCGCCTACAGTCAGTCCAAGAGGGCAACTTGTTCTTTGTGCGGTTTCGCCATCCGACACGCGGTAGCGTCGTTTGTGTGGGTTTGGGAGGGGCCGACGAGCAGGCTACCAACCTCGCCGCGCTAAACCGTATCTGGATGACCCCGGACTACTGGCACACCCCGCCCGCCGGCGCGGACATTCCCGACCGGATTCGCCGTGCGTGGCTTGGGTCCGGGCATGCCGTGAAGCTCAAGACCGCGCCGAAGGGTAGCAAAACATCATCGCTGGCCATCGAGAACGCCCGGCTCAAGGCCGGCGAGATTCTTTTCAAGCGCGAGATCGAACGGCTGCTGGCCGTGGTCGAACGCAAAGACCGGGAACTTGAACACTGGCGGGGCAAGAAGGTCCGTAGCGGGCCATATCCGACGCTTGGCGAAGCACTGGCTGCATTCAAAGCCGCGTACACGGGCAAAGACCCCAACCACACGGAGAACGTGCTGTGGGACCTGCAGCGCTTCGTTGACAAGTTCATCGAATCGACCCGGATTGACAACCTCGTGGGGCGCGAACGCGAAATCAGCGGCTGGCTTCACGGGCTCAAGAATAAAGTCGGCAAGCCGCTCTCCCCTTCCCGCCGCATGCAGTGGCTTTGGTATATCCTGCGCTTGCTCCGAGAGTCCGGCGTCGAGCTGGATAAAACGAAGATCGATCGCATCAGCCGGAAGAAGATCAAGGAAGCCCGCGGCCGGATCCGCTATCTGCCGAAGCCCGACGCTGAGAAACTGGCCAGCGCGTTGCCGGATTACTGGCGCTCGGCGTTCAAGGTTCAATGCACGCTCGGATTGCGGCCGGAAGAGCTCCCGTCACTCCACCGCGAAAACTTCAACGCCGAACTTTCAGAACTGACGCTGGCGCCGCGGGGACACCTGACGCTGAAGACAGGCCCGCGATCGATCCCGGTACCCTCGGAACTGCGCGATGTCATCCGCGGCCGCCTGGCGCTCAATGACATACTTTTCACGCAGAAGGCCAAGGGCAAGAAATCCAAGAACGCAAAGAAGCGCGTCGACCGTCTTTGGGACGATCCGAAGATGTTCGATCGCCAGTATGTGAAGGCCTTGCGGGCGGCGGCGGGCACTGTGGAGGGCATCGACAGGAAACTACTGGATGCCCGCGTTGGCCGGCGCTGCTGTGCATCCTGGATGCTGCAACAGAACATCGGCGCGGACCGGATTGCGAAGCTTTTGGGCAACACAGCGCAACAGATCATCGATGCCTACGGCGATCCGGATACGGGGAGTTTGAACTTGGGGGCTATGACTGCACTGAAGGAGCATCGGCATCTGGGAAGCGATGGGGTTTAAGTGGTAGATATTTTCCATGTTGATATTACCCTAACACGTTACTACTTGATTCTGAGTCTCTAAATTTTCTTTGACCGACTTAGCAATTTTGCTTAGTCTAGTTAGGCAGAAATCGGATGCCGATAACCGTCATGTGCTTCAAGGATGTTGACGGTGAAGTTCCTGTCTACAAGTGGATAGTGGGTTTGGGGGACGCCACTGGCCAAACGAACCTTGTCGCGAGAATAGACGAGTTGAAGGAACTCGGCCATCGACTAGGTGAGCCCTCCTCGAAACCAATAGGCCACGGTCTGCGCGAGCTAAGGGCAAAGAGCGGACACGTTCAATATCGGATTCTTTACAGTTTTTCCAACAACACGGCAGTTCTTTTGCATGGATGTAGGAAGGAAAGGAAGCTTGATCCGCAGGACATCAAACGCGCTGTTAAAAGAAATGCCATTGTGAATCAAAACTTCAAGGCTCACGTAACACCATACGAAAGCTAAATCCATGAACGTGCTAAAAGACGCACTTCGCAAGCAGATTCCAAACTTCGACGCGCAACTCAAGAAGGCGCGCGAAGAGTCTGCCATTGGTCGAAAGGTCTTTGCGTTACGCAAAGAACGCGGTCTCACGCAAAAGGAGCTGGCCGTATTGGTGGGCACTACCTTCACAGCCATTAGTCGCATCGAGAACGCCGACTATGAAGGGCATTCCGTTTCACTTTTGAAACGAATCGCACAAGCACTGAACGCAACCCTTGAGGTTTCATTCAAAGATTCTTCTTCTGCAGACATGGTGACCGCGACACAATCTCAGATTGGAAGTCTTCGCGATTTCAGTATGGCCAAGGTTACTACGGTTGTTGTCGGAAATAACGAATCGTATTTACCGTCGGACGCACCTCGATTCGCGTTTGAATCTTGCGTTGCCTATACGAAGACCATCACCGCTAGTGAATCAAGCTCTGACCCTGATCCATTGATTGCTACTTCGATTCGGACGAAAGGAAAACTGCGTAAATTGTCATCGTGCGCAGCCTAGGAGTAAAAAATGTCTCTCGATCCAACCCAGCAGCCAACAATCTCAGTTCAAGCAATCGTACTTGCGAAGGCTCATTACGAGATCAAGGGCACTGTTTCAGGGAATGAGTTGAATGGAGAGTATAAAACGGAATACTCTCTCGGATATAATTTCGATCCGGACGGCGCGCTTCAAACTAGACTGGGCGTGGTGTTTACGAACATCAAGTATCCCGACGCAATCGAAGTCGACTTCGCGGTGATAGGTAAATTCATCTCGCCGAATAAAGAGGAACTGGAACGCTTCGCGCCGAGTTCTGGAATGACACTAGCTCCATATCTTCGAAGCTATGTCTCAACAGTTACAGGATGGGGGCCCATGAACCCCATTATGCTGAAACTGTTGAATCTCACTGGCCCAGCCGTGGCCCAGTGGAAGCAACTGGCGCCTAGTCCCCAACCAAAGAAAAAGGGTGTTGGCATCAAAAAAACGGATAAGTCTTCGCGAGCGGTGAAGGCAAGATCTTAAATTAAATCCCTGCCCTCGCCAGACTCCTCCGAATTTCCCCCTTGCGTTCCGGCGCGAAAACGCCACTGCAGTCGTGCCTGGGAAGCGGTGGGGCGACGACAGTTTCAAAATAGGTCTTGCGATCGGTGAAAAGAAAAATATAAGTGCTCATGCTGGCGACCGACTTGAACCCGGAAGCGGCAGAACTCACAGATTCAAAATAGCCCCACGGAGTGCGGATACCGAAAGGCCCGCGTCCATCGCCGCCAGGTGATTGGGTTCAAACTCCACACGGGGCTTTGTCGTTTTGGAGGACGACACTCGTAACGGGCCGACCGGATGTTGACGCACCCGGCCGACCCTGACCCAACCACCAAAGCAGACTTGGCAGATGGGCTAACCGAGTGTATCGGCACGCCGCTATCTGCCCTTGAGTACAGGGGCTTTCGATGACAAAAACTTCGCCGATCACCTGCATCCGCTGTAAGCAGGAATTCACTACCCGCAAACTATTCAACGATCACGCCGATTTTTGCTCCCGAGAAGGCGACAAACTCGACGCCGAAATCCTGGCGGAAGTGCATCTCATGATGCGTGACAGCGGCCCCAACCTGTTCAAAGCCGTGTTCTACGGCACGAACGAGTTTCAATATCACGCGGTAAATTGGACACACTTTTATCGATTCCTTGTGCTGCTTGCCCGGCGCTTCGAACTCACCGCGGAACACGCCCAGGCGCTTCACTGCCTCGGTCATTGCGTCGACGACTGGGCGCAGCGCGTGGAGATCCACGAAGCCAGCGTCAAATCGTGGCGCATGCTTCCACCGGAGAAGCGCGATTACATGTACAACTTTGCGCTGCTCGAACTGGCGCGAGCGTACTGTGAACAGGACTTCGAACCGCAATTGAAAGAAGCGCTAAATATCGCGTCTGAACTGCTCGTGTTAGAGGCCCGCGAGTCACACCTGGATACCGACGACGTTCCGGGAATTCAACGGGACGCCGTCGCTAAGCTGGCGAAAGTTCAGGTGGGCTCATGAAGAAAGAACTCGAATACCGTCTCATGACGACACTGCAACGCGTGCTCGACAAAAACGGCGCGGAATTTATCAACGATGTGGCCGGAGAATTCGGCGACATCGGCGACGGGGCTCAGCCGCATGTGTTCGCGTTTCTCGTGGTGTGCGCGGAGCACGTCGCCGGCGTCAACAGTATGTTGCGGGCGGAGATGCTCGCTTGGCAGGCGGACCGCGTCATCCGCAACGACCAACGGCAGCGCTTGCTACTGGAAGCGATGGGCATAGCGAAAGATCGGCAGCACGAAAGCGTGTGCGCATCGTATGAACGTTTTGCGCTGAGTTACATAGAGGCATCGATTGCGGACGGTGAACAGAAGCGCGCTGGAATGCTTTTCTGTGCCGTGATGGATCGCCTGACACAGAGCCCGACGATTGACGACAATCACCCGGCGCGACTATGGCACGATGGGAGTATCCATTCACCGGAGAACATCGCCGCGCTGCGTGCCGTCGGTTGCGTGCGCGAGGCGGATCTACTCGATAAGTGGGGGGTGAAGTTCCGGACGGAGCGCGCGACTTTTGAACAGTTCATCGCTGCGTGGCCAGCGTTTCGGCGCGCATGGCGACGGCTGGGCAAGTGCAATGCGTGGAAGATGGCGCAAGCGGCGGTATAATCGTCGACGCCGGGGGCACGGGTAGCTCCCGCGGATTGGTTTGCTCACCGATCCCGCCCCCGGCTTTATTTTCAAACGAGCAGCGGGAGCAAACGCAAGATGAAGCCGAATGAATTAGTACGCCTCAAAGACTTTTTTAATGATGATGCGCCGATATTCGCTCTGTTTGCAGAGTGTGCTGCTGGCGATGACGAGAATGAATATTTTAGCAAATGGGACGACCATGCACTAAACCGCCAATATGACAAAATGACAGACGCCGCGCGCGCTTTGAACGCTGCTCACTCGAAATATCTATTCGAAATACTTTGCGAAAACCTCGACAGACTCCGCAGGTATCTAAGAATCGGGCCAAAGAAGCAGTCTGAAGAGCGAGTCTTGTATGCGCTCGGATTAAGAGCAAAAGAGGTTTGTTTCTGCATCCTATCCGCTCCACTGCCCCCCATTGCCAGCGCCAATCTATAAGAGCAGCGAATCTACCGGCCTGAAGATGTGGTCTTCTTCAAATCCGTTTTCTTCGAGAGATTCAATTTAGATATCTTCTTCCGCCGTTTTCCGTTTTCTTCGTGCTGGGTTTTCTTCCGAG
>JBBRPR010000057.1:0-53397 GCA_038227875.1 Planctomycetota bacterium | reverse complement strand
GAATGTCGAATGTCGAATGTCGAATGTCGAATGTCGAATGTCGAATGTCGAATGTCGAAATTGGGACGTAGAATTCGTTCAATCTACTGCGCGTCCGGCGAAGAAAATTCCTACGGGTTTATCTCTCTCGTAAAAAATGACGTAGATCCCATGGCCTCGATCGACGTCATCGAAAAAATCGTAGCTCGACTCGATCTGCTCAAAGGTCGGTGTTTTGGAGCCGAAATAACGCATTAAATCTTCAACGCAAAGTGGCACCACTTTCAGAAAATACGGTCTAGCTTCCAGATCATCGTATGCGTCAATGGGTTTTTCTCGAGGCGTGGAGACCACGCCTTGAAAATCCAAAATAGATCCTGTCCCATCTGAACCCGCCAGCTTCAACAATTCAGAAATGCTGCGTGGGCGACGCGTATCTGAAATGGTGTAATTTCCGGCGGCAAACTCGGCTTCGAGCAACTCGCGAAACGCCTTACCTATATCTTCCTGATACGCTACATAATTGAACCATTGTTCGCCTCCCATAACATCTCCGTGGCTTCAATTTCCCTGCAACACATCCCGCCAATCCTGCTTCGCGATGCCGAGCCAGTACAGAAATTTGTCCGTGTTACCAGCGCTGAGTTTGAGGACGGCGTTGCGGATGCGCTGGATGTCGGGTTCGCGGTTTTGGGCTAGGAAGGGGAGATTCGTGCTGCATTCGTCGGTCAGGAGGCGTTCGATGTCGGCGCGGTCGGCGGGTGGAAAATCGCGTTGGATGGCGCTGCGTTGCTCGGCGGTCACGGCGACGCTCATGCCTGCGCTCCTTTGTTACTGCTCACTGCCACTACCTACTTCGAATGCATGCCCTGCGAGACGGAATACACAATCGCGGCCATGGCGGCGGCGAAGAGAAGGACGGCGACGACGCCCAGCAGGATCAGGCGGCGGTTTTCGCGGGCGGCGTCGGGGTCGCCGAGCAGCTTGGCGTCGGGGTCTTCCTTGGTGAGGTTGCCTTCCAGTCCATTCCCGGCAGCTCCGCCCATCGGTCGGATGTGCTGGCCGCTTTGCGTAATGCTAACGATCTTGTTGGTGACTTCGTCTTCGAAATTGTCGCCGGGCGTGACCCATCCGAGCGCCTGCTGCACCATCGCCACCGACTGCGTCGCCGACATCACGCGGCGGTGCAGTTCCGGATCCTGCTTCATCCGCTCCTCAAACTTGGTGCGCTGGAATCCCTCCATGCGCCCGTCGAGGTAGTCCTCGATCAGCAGGTCAATTTCTTCAGTGCCTTCGGACACGGTCCTTACTCCTTAACTGCAGGGGTCAGGGGTCAGGGGCCAGGGGTCAGAACAGCAACGACCTCCGGCTCGTGATTGCTCCCACCAACCTACTCTTGCAACATTCCCAACTTCTTGACTACTGCCTCTGACTCTGCCTCTGACTGCGTGTCCCACCGCGCTTTTACCTAACTAACTCTTCCTGCATCCACCCACCTCTGGCCCCTGACCCCTGGCCCCTGACCCCTCGCGCTTTAGCGCGCGCTTACTTGTCCGGCTCGATAAACTTTCCCAGTTTCTCGCGCAGCAGTTTGTGCGCACGGCTCAGGCGGCTGGTGACGGTGCCGAGAGAGATGTTGAGCGCATCGGCGATCTCTTCGCAGCTGTATTCGTTGACGTGGCGGAGGATCAGCGTGACGCGGTATTCTTCGCTGAGCGAATTGATGGCGCCGAGAATCTTGTCGTGCATTTCGGCGTTGGCCATCTGGTCCATCGCCGGGCGCTCTTTTTTGTTCTCGAGCAGAATTTCGCCCTGGCTGTCCTTCACGCCGAAGACTTCCAGCGGGACGGTGCGCGACGTATTGCGGAGGTAATCGATGCAGACGTTGTGCGCGATGGAGAGCAGCCAGCCGGAGAAGGCGGAGGGTTTCTTGAGGTGGTCCATGGCGGTGAAGCCGCGGACGAAGGTTTCCTGCGCTAGGTCTTCGGCGGTTTCGCGCTGGCCGACGCGGCTGTAGCAGTACGTCGTCACCAGGCTTTTGTAGCGGCGTACCAGCTCGTTATAAGAGGTGTGAGTCCCTTTCAGGACCGCTTCCACCAATTCCGCATCGCTGCGCAACATGTTCGCGCGCGTGGTTTCGCTGGGCACGTGTGAATTTTGCTCCCGGTGGACGCAAGCTGTCAGTGCGTGCGAAAATTTGTCAGTAACCGCGCACTTCTTGTCTTCTAGAGGCGCGCGATTGTAGCAGATGTTACCGGGATTCAATGCGGGAACGTTACAAATGCGTACAGCAATTTTTGTAAGGCAATGAATGACTGGCACTTCCAAGCCGGAAAAGAGTGCTGGAAAAAACGGCCTTCCGGCAGATTTGGACAGGTGTTTGCATATCACTATGTGCGTAGAGCAAGGACGACGCAATTTAAGACAGCGGATGCAGGGCCGGAAAAGGGGTAGCTATGGACGTCGGCGAGCTGAAGATCAACCGGGAGACGTTTGAAGGGACACGTATCGAAATTATGCGACTGGGCGGCGGTATCGACGCGCACACGTTCGATCAGCTCGATAACGCCATCCAGAATATCTTCGACGAACAATGCTTTGCGATCATCCTGGACATGAGCGAAGTGGAGTATATCTCGTCGGCTGGAGTCGGCACGCTGGTTTCGGCGACGCACCAGGCCAGTCAGAACGGCGGGAACCTGGTCTGCATTCAGGTCAGCGACCGGGTGCTGGAAGTGCTGCGCCTGCTCGGGCTGGTGAGTTCGCTGCGGATCGTTCCGGACATGAAGGCGGCGCTGGCGTTTTTCTAACCCGTTCCGACGGGCATCGTCGCACGAGAGTTTTGAGAGTTGAGTTTTTGTAAAGCGGTCCGAATTTGGGCCGTGTTGATGGCCATGGGCGCGAGCCTGTGGCTGTTTTTTTTTGAATCGGGCGTGCGTTGTAATCGTCCCCTGCCCCGTTACGTTCGCATCATGGTCTGGACCATTCTCTTCGGTACCGTATTCGGAATTATCTTCGGAACGGTGCTCGCGCGGCGCTTTACCGGGTTGCGTTGCACGGTCGTCAGCGGCTCATCGTTGACCACCGCGTTTCGCGTGGTTCTCGGTCTGGCGATTACGGTGGGCGTGGCGCTGATCGCGGGCATGGTCTGGATGTACGTGGAGCTCTATCGCACTGCGGCGTTCAGCGAATTGGCGGGGAAGCGCCTCACGCTGGAAATTCTCGGCGGAGCGATTCTGTTGCTTTATGGTTTCATTCTGTACCTGGTTTTCAAACAGTACCAGAAACGTGACCGCTACATCCTGATCAGGAACGCGCGGCGAACTGACATCGAACCGGTATTGCTGGCGCAACTGAAAGCGTATGGACTCACCCAAATACCGCGGCTCCGGTTGTACTACGAACAGCATTGGAACTTGCCCGGGGTGCAGGTGCGGACGATGGCGCTGTTCTCCATCTGCTTACTGGAAGTATCCGGCGAGAACGCGGCGCTCTGCGCGGAAGTGCAAACCAAGCTCCTCACCGCGCTGGAGGCCTACGCGGAAGCTGCGCCGGCGCGGCAGCCGTTTCAGTTCTCGCTGCGTTCGGCGCTGCTGACGGTGCTGCTGATTGGCAGCGCGGCGACGCTGCATTGGCATTGGGAGCCGTGGGTGCGGCAGTATGAATTCCGCAACGACTACGATGCGGGCAGCGTTGCCCTTTCTGCCGATGGTAAGACGGTGGCCACTTCTTCGAACCTGATGCCCAGTTATCTCCGCACGGTGGATACGGGTGCTGTGCTCTTGAAGTTGAGACCGCCCGCCATTTTTCATCGCATGGAATTTGATCCGGGGAGCCGCCTGCTGCTGACTCAAGGCGTGGACAGAACGATTCGGGTGCTGGACGCGCATTCCGGAGCGGAACAGTTCGTCATCAAAGATACAAAGGACGGGGCCGGATTTTCCCCGGATGGCACGAAGGTCCTGATCTGGTCGAACACCCGGGGCATCGCAAAAATTTTCAACGCCAGCACCGGCGAGCAAATCACCGAGATCGGTCATGGTCGAACGTGGGTGCGCGCGCTGTTTTCGCCAGACAGCAAATCGGTGATCACGGCCGGCGACGATAACATCATGCATGTCTGGCGCGTGCGCGATGCGGTGCGCGACCGCGATTTGGAAATCAAGATCGATGGTCTTCCCGTGCTCAACTTTTCTCCGGACGGCAAATTGCTGCTGGCCTTTACGCCCAGCGGCACCGCCTACATGTGGGAGTACGCGACCGGAAAGTGCGTCTACACCTTTTCGCAAGCGAACCTGGAAGAGGCGGTCTTCGCGCCGGACAGCCGGTATCTGCTCACGCGTTCACAGCGCGGCTGGCCGGTCTGGATCTGGGACACGACGACGGGCAATTGCATCCGCACGCTGACCGGCGATGGCGACAGCCCGACGTCGATCGGCTGGTCGCCGGACAGCCGGCAGATCATCGTGGGTTCCGGGAGCGACGTGGAGATCTGGGACGCGGTCTCGTTCGCGAGAACCAGCCGCATTCCGCAGATCGGCAACGGCAACATCACGCTCGCGGCATTCTGCCCCGACAACCGCCGCGTCGTTGTCGGCGGCTCGCGCCTGGCGCTCTGGGTGCCCCGCCGCACCGACGGCCCGTACGGTGTGCTCGCACTGCCGGAGTTGTGGACGACGATCCTGCTGGCCATCGGCATGTTGGTGAGCTTGTGGAAAGACCAGCGGAAACGATGAACTTCACAGATCCGCATTGCGGGCAACCCAGCGGGTGCCTTTGGTTTTTGGTGGTCGCAAATTTGCGACCACGGTTTTGCGCACAATGCGAAGTGCACACCTCTTGGTAAGCACTCCTCGTTCATCGTTTCAAAATGCCGCGCCCGGATTTGGGTGGTGCGGCGATCGTCTGGCCTTCATGCCAGTGCGTTGGGATGCGCAGGGTTTCTACGCGCGATCGGCCGCGCTTGAGCAGTTCCACGGCGGCGGCGCCCATTTTTTCGAATTCGATGATCGGTCCGGACCAATCCGGGTCGCGTAGTTGCGGCAGGCGAAACGACGCGACGCTCAGTTGCTGCGGGATTTTCAGCCCGACGGCGTGAGCCTCCTGCGCGAGCGCCTCCAGGTGAAATTCAGATGCCGACAGAATCGCGGTGGGGCGCGGCCGTTCGCGGAACAGCTCGCGCAGCGTGGCGCGCTGGCCGTCAAACGTGGCGCTGACGATGCGGTAATGTTGTTCGTTCAGCCCCGCGGCGCGACAGGCCGCAACGAAACCCTCCTGGCGTTCGCGCGCATCGGGATCGATGTTCATCAACGAATGCACGATCGAGCGAAGGAAGGCGATGCGCGTGTGGCCCTTCTTCAATAATCGCGTCGTGGCATCAAACGCGGCGTGGTAATTGTCCACGGTGACGGCGTTCATGTTCAAGCCATCGGCGGGCTGGTCCATCAGCACGGCCGGGACGTTCATCGCTTCGTATTGGCGCAGCAGCGCCTGCGGAAAGGGCCCCCACAGCAACATTCCTTTGAGCGGCAGATCGCGCAGGCCTTCCGGGACCCGGTAGCGCCACCAATCCATGTGTTGAACGACGATGCAGGTATCGCGCGTGGGCTGCAGCGCGCGGAAGACGCCGTGGCCCAATCCCGGCGGCGCGTCCATGCCGGAAAACCAGGTCAACCCCGAGCGCAGGACCAGCACGATGGCGCCGGAGAAAATTTCATCGAGGGGGACGCGGCGGACCGCCGTGGCGCGCCGCGCGCGAGATATGCGCAGACGACCTTGCGTTTTTAGAGTCTGCAGCGCACGCCAGATGGTTTTGACGCCGACGCGGTATTCCCTGGCCAACTCGCGGCAGGATGGAATGGGCTGACCGATCGCCCACGCACCCGATTCCAGCTTCTGTTGGAATTGCTCAGAGAGAACGCGGTAACGCGGAACAGTGCCGGGGGGACGGCCGCGCGATTTACGAGCCATTGGGGATCCTCCCGGCGCACCTGTGCCTTGAAAAGAAACAAGAAGGAAACATACATACTGCGAAGAAATATTTCAATGTCAATGACTGCTGCGCACGACTATTCCTGTGTGTGCAGTCCGAACAACAATTGTTCTTGCGTGGAGGTCCTTATGCGAACGCTGAGCCTGTTCTTCTCCTTGAGTGTCCTCGCGGCCGTGGCTGCGTTCGCCACGCATGCGACCGAAGCCACCGCCACCGATGGCGATTGGCCGCAGTTGCTCGGCCCCGGACGAACAGGGATTGCCAGGAGCCCCAAGCTGATCGAGGCCTGGCCGGCGAAGGGGCCGCGGTTGGTCTGGCAGAGCGACAAGCTGCCCTACGCACCGGTCTGCGGCATCGGCAGTCCCATCATCTCAGGAAATAAGGTCTACACTTACGCCAACACAGTCGAACCGCTCAAAGGCATCAAGCCCTTCAAGCTCTTTCTGGCTGAATTGGGTTACGTGCCGGACATGCCCCAGGATCTGGAGAAGAAAATCAATGACGCACAGTTTGGAGAAAAGCGCAATCAATGCAAGAACGACGACGAAGTCGAAGCGTTCTCCAAAGAGTTCCTCGCCACGCTCGATCCCGAGCAGGCCAAACGATTCAGCGAGAGCATCAAGCTGCGCCTGAAACTGGGCCGCAAGTCGTTTGATTCGGGCGGCGTCGCCCTGTTCGTGAAGGCTCAGGACCAGGAGGTCGAATCGCGCGAAGACTTCATGAATATGTTTGTCGAGTGGTTCCATCACAACATCTATCACGGCGGGCAGATCACCATGCTCACCGCCTTCGCGGACAAAGTCTACAAGGATCAGAAATTCATCGACCAGGTCATCTGCCTCGACCTGGCCAGCGGCAAGGAACTCTGGCGCAAATCGTTTCCCGGCACGAAGAAGAATTACGGCGTCGAATTTGGGTGCTCCGGCACGCCGCTGGTGAACAAGGACCGCCTCTATCTGCGCGGCAGCGGCGGACTTTTCTGCCTGGATGCGAATACGGGTGAGCCGGTCTGGCAGGTGAAAAGCGCCGGCGGAAACAATTCGCCTGTACTCGCCAACGGCGTGATCTACTGCGTGCTCGAGAACCTCAAAGCGTTCGACGCCGCATCGGGGAAGGAATTGTGGAGCCAGCCGAAGGTCATCGGCGAAAGCGAGACCCCCGCCATCTGGACGCATGCGGGCGTGTCTTACGTGCTCTGCCAGGTCGACGCGCCGCGGTACTATCAGCCATTCTTTTGTCTCAACGCAGCGGACGGCAAGGAACAGTGGACGATCGTGAACGGTAAGGAAACACCGTTTGCCGGACAGTACAACGCACTGACGGTGATCGGCGACACGCTCTACATGCGCAACGGACAGGGCTGCGCGGCGCTGGCGCTTTCTCCGACGAAGTATGAAAAAATCTGGTTTACGCCGGGCTGTGGCGATCAGGGCGGCGCGCCGGTGGTCTACCAGGACCACGTCTACCTCTGCGGACAGTCCTATGGCACGAACGTCATCACGGTGCTCGATCAGAAGACCGGCGCGATCACGCTCAACATCAAAGACCAGAAAGCGGGCCGCTGCTCCAATGCGCTGATCGCCGACGGAAAGATATTCTTCAACGGTTACGGCGACTACCGCATCAACCACCTGTTGGTCGCGAAAACCACGCCCGACAAGTACGAAGAGATCGGAAACTTTCAGGCCGTCAACGTGGCGGCCTGCAGTTCGCCCGCGTTTTCAAACGGCCGCGTGCTGCTGCGTCTTCAACGCGGGCTGGCCTGCTACGACATGACCGCTGCGGGGAATTGAAACCGCACGCCCTTGCATCCGCCAGGCGCGGCGGGTCTAATGGCGGCATGAACACCGATCGCGCAGAGAATTTTGATGTCATCGTCGTCGGCGCCGGACATGCGGGCTGTGAAGCGGCTCTGGCCGCCGCGCGGATGGGCTGCCGCACCCTGCTGACGACCATTGCGCTGGAAGCGGTCGCGCAGATGTCCTGCAACCCGGCGATCGGCGGAACGGCCAAGGGCATCGCGGTGCGCGAGATCGATGCGCTCGGCGGCGCGCAGGGATTGATCACCGATCGTTCGGGCATTCAGTTTCGCATGCTCAATCGCTCGCGCGGCCCGGCGGTGCAGTCGCCGCGCGCGCAGTGCGACAAGCGACAGTACGCGATCCTGATGAAACAATTGATCGAACGCCAGCCGAATCTGCTGCTGCGCCAGGAAATGGTCGAAGAGCTGCTGATCGACGAGCTGCTGCCCGGAGCAGCCCACGCCTACGACGAACGCCTGAAGCAACTGCGTAACGGCGTGGCACCCGAATCGCTTTCCGTAGCACCGCCGCCGGAGAAAAGTTTGCGCGTCACGGGCATCCGCAGCGGCAGCGGGCTGACGTATCTCGCTCCCACGGTGATCCTGACGACCGGAACGTTCTTGCGCGGGCTGATCCATCAAGGCACCAAGCAGAGCCGCGGCGGGCGCGCGGGCGAAGTGGCGGCGATGAGCCTTTCCGGTTCGCTGGAAGCGCTGGGCTTCGAACTGCGCCGCCTGAAAACCGGCACGCCGCCGCGCCTCAACGGGCGCACGCTGAATCTCAAGGACCTCGAACCACAGTGGGGCGAAGTGCCCGCGCCGCCGTTCAGCTTCCGCACCGACAAGATCGATCGGCCCAGCCTCGCGTGCTATCTCACGCGCACCACGGCGCGCACGCACGAACTGATCCGCGCCAACCTGCACCGCGCGCCGCTGTACACGGGCCAGATTCAATCGCGCGGCCCGCGCTACTGCCCGTCGGTCGAGGACAAGATCGTCAAGTTCGGCGACAAAGAGAGCCACCAGATTTTTCTCGAACCGGAAGGCGTCGACACGGAGGAATTCTACGTCAACGGACTCTCGACGAGTCTGCCGCCGGACGTGCAGATGGATCTGGTGAAGTCGGTGCCCGGCTGCGAAGACGCGGAGATTCTGCGCTTCGGCTACGCGATCGAATACGACATGGTTCCGCCCCACCAGATTACGCAGACGCTGGTCACACGGCGCACCGAAGGGCTGTACCTTGCCGGACAGATCAACGGCACGAGCGGCTACGAGGAAGCGGCGGCGCAGGGCATCATGGCGGGAATCAACGCGGCGCTGCAGGTCAAATCGCAGGGGCCCGAGACGTTCGTGCTCGGCCGCGACGAAGCGTACATCGGGATCCTGATCGACGACCTCGTCACCAAGGAGATCACCGAACCGTACCGGCTCTTTACGTCACGCAGCGAATACCGCCTGCTGCTGCGCCAGGACAACGCCGACCGCCGCCTGATGGCGCACGCCAAACGCCTGGGCCTGCTCGATGCGCCGACGCTCACGCGCGTGGAGACCAAGCAGGCGGAACTCGACGCCGCGCTGCAGTACCTCCGCACGCACCGCACGCACGGCGATCCGAAAACATTCTGGGACAACCTGCGCCAGCCGGAGATGACCTTCGAACGCCTCGTCGCCGAGCGCGGCGCGAAGCTTGAGGTAACTCCGCTGCTGGCCGAAGCGCTTCAGATCGAAGCCAAGTACGAAGGCTACCTGAAGCGCCAGACCGACCAGGTTGAACGCTTGAAGTACCTGGAAGATCGTTTGATCCCGACCGGCGTCGACTTCTCGGTCGTCAGCGGACTGGGCCGGGAAGCGACAGAGAAACTGACCCGGCACCGCCCGCGCACGTTTGGCCAGGCGCTACGCCTGGATGGCGTCACGCCCGCGGATTTGTCACTGCTCTCGGTGTACCTCACTCAGCACGGACACGCGTTGGTGCTGAAGGACTGACGTTTCGTCATTCCACTGCGTTCATGTGCTCCATCCATTCCGTGTAGGCCCGTTGCTTGTCGCTGAATCGAGCGCGAACATGGGGCGGCATGACGAAGTGGTAGGCGTGTTCCATCGTCACTTCCATCCCGCGCGAGATGTAGTTGTAATAAAGATTCGTGCGCTTTCCCGGCGTGGTCTTGTTCAGACCGTTGTGCAAGACAGTCTCTGAAAACAGGAAGACGTCGCCAGCCTGACCGGTGACCGCTCGCGCGCCGGGCATGTCCAAGCCGTGGTACTGATACCACTCCAGGTCGATGTTGCTCTTGTGTCCGCCGGGCAGCGCAACCATGCAGCCATCGTCGGGCCCGTTGTCGGTCAGAAACCAGACCGTGTTGAGCATAGGCGTGAAGATCCGGCCGTTGCGGTAGCTGTAATGAAACGGCGCGACGCCGCGGTGCCAGCCCATCGGTTCATCGCCCTTGAATTTGCTGATCGACCACGTGTTCCCCAGTTGCGGACCGTCCGTGCCGGGCGAAGCATCCATGAATGCTTCGAGATACGGCGAAACCTTGGGATGCGCAATCAGTTCGTAAAACGCGGGATCCATGCGCAGCAGTCCGTTGAGGCGAACGTTGGTCGGCCTGCGTGCCAGCGTGGGTTGACAGGGCCTCCCCGTGCGGTTCAAGCGTTCGCGCTTTTCCTCATCGTCGAATGTTTTCGATTCCAGATCGTCGACGATCCCCCGGTACCTTTGACATTCCTCCGGCGTCAACACTCCCTTGAGCAGGATGAACCCCTGCAGGTCGAAGAGGAATCGCTCTTCTTTCGTCACGGTGATCGGAGTCGTAATGGGTGGCACTTCTTGTACTGCAGCAGACATGGCTCTTTCTCCTGTAAGTGGATTCAAAATAGACAGGAGAACTATGCGCTATTCGAAGAAAAGTCGCCATAGTTACGCCGCCGAACTTTATATCTGATTGTACTGACCCGCGGAGGCCCACTCATGGATCACGACGTGCCGCAATTGGAACGCACGGTGGAATTCCAACTGCTGCGCTGCGGCATTGTCACTTATCTGGTCAATGAGGCCGCGGCGATGAGTTATCCGGTCGCGGTGATTGGGCATTCGCGCGGCGGAAAATGCTGGGTGCAGATTCAGGGCAAGCCGCCGCAACGTCTTCCGGACAACTTCGGCTACGTCATTCCGCCCAACGTCGCGATTCGCTCCTGGAGCGACGGTTCGGCGTTGTCCACCGTGCGCTGGTCGCACGTGCGCTTCACGCTGCTGGGCGGTGTGGATTTGTTTCAGGTGATGCAGTTTCCGCTGATCCTGCCGACGGAAACGGGCAAGGCCATCGGAGCGATCAACGCAGAACAGGTGTCGCTCCGCGAGGGCGCCGAACCGTTCGGCCTGGCCGCGATGGCGCGACGCCAGGAACTGGGCTTTCGCCTGCTTGGAATTTTGATGAAGCATGCCCAACCACACCCCGGAACCGCGGCTCTGCTTTCCGGCCGAGCCCGGGTCCAGCCGGCTCTCGATTACATGCAGGCGCATCTGGCGGAGCCGATCCAGCGCGACGTTCTGGCGGCGTGTGTGCATCTTTCGGAGAGCCGCTTTCACGATGTCTTCCGGCAGGCCACGGGGACGTCCGCGATCGCCTATCTTCGGCGTCTGCGCATCCGCAAAGCACAGGAACTGCTGTTGAGTTCGGAACTCTCCGTCGCGGACGTCGGCCGGCGCTGCGGCTACCCGAATCAATTTCATTTCAGCCGCGAGTTCAAAAACACGAGCGGGCAGAGTCCCCACCGCTACCGCGTGCTCGCCGCGCAAGCCGGAGTACGTGGCACGTCAGCAATTCATTGAATTTCAGTGCCATGACGCAAAACAAAAACTCCCCGCGAGCGCGGGGAGTTTTTGTACGTCAGTCCTCAGTCCTCAGTCCTTTCGTTCTACTTATTGCTCGCCAGCTGCTTCTGCATTCGGTCGGCTTTGGCCTTCGCGGCTTTCGCGGCGCGGATGGCTTTGCTGCCGACCAGGATCGTGGTTGTGGCTTTCGTGCCGAGGCAGTCGACGGTCACGGTGTAGGTGCCGTTGGCGGTGAAGGCGTGTTGGGCGGACGTTCCGGTGCTCGTCGAGCCGTCGCCGAAGTCCCACGTCGTCGAGGCATCGCCGCCAACCTGGGTGAAGCTGACGTTCAGCGGCGCTTTCGTGCCCTGCGTCACTGAGGGGGTGACCGTGATCGCGGAAGGCGCAACGTGGACGCCGGTGTCGTAGAGGCTGCGGATGCCGGCCTTGTCGTCGTCGTGGAGCGATCCGGCGCCGGGGTAGACGATCGAGTTCATCGTCGGGGGGTCGCCGGCGACCAGCGTGCCGACGATCGCGGCAGGATTCTTGTCGGAGTGGTCCAGGCCCAGCGCGTGTCCGAGTTCGTGGAGGATGACGCTGTCGAGGTTCGCGTCGCGGACGCCGTTGATCGTCGGGCCGACGCCGCCGAAACCGCCGCGGTGCCAGGTGTAGTTGTGCGCGTTGACGACGATGCGGGCGTCAGTGATGCGGCCGGTGGCATCCGCGTTGAAGGTGGTGTAGGCGAGGTACGTGGGATCGGGAATCTTGGTGCCGTCGGTGTCCCAATCGACCGAGACGCCACCGGGACCCTGCGCGAACTTGAACGCGCCGCTGGTCGCGTCGGACCAGGACTGCATGCACGCCGTCATCGATTCGCCAGCCATGCTCGGAACGCCGTCGGCGAGGTGCCAGTTGATCGTGCCGTTTTGAAGCGCCAAATTCCAGTGATAGGCGGTGCTGCTGGACGTCATGAAGGGCTGAAACGCTTTGACTGGGGCGCTCATTGCCCATGTGATCATGGCGGTGATGGTCAGGATACTCAGCGCGGTTTGGAAGACTTTCTTAAACATCGTTCACCTCTCCTCTGTTTCCCAGGCATCAATGCCCGACTGTCGAGGAGCTGTATTGCACTACGTGTGCCGGGGAGAATCTTTGTTTTCATTTCTGTAAGAACTGGATAGATATGCCCTTAGCAAGCTGCAAGATTTGCACGATCTGTCCGCTACGCACGTTGTGTCTAGACCTTCGGACACTCTGTCTTTTGGACGGAAATTTAGTGAGGAGTTAGATTCCGACGTGTCCGCGCCCACTCGCATTCTGGTCAAGGAAGTCAATTGGCTCGGCGACATCGTCATGAGCCTTCCGGCGCTTCACGCGATACGGAAGTCCTTTCCAGATGCTCATGTGAGTGTGCTGATCAAGAAAGAACTCGCGAGTTTCTTCGACGGTTCGAAGTGGATCGACGAAGTCATTCCGTACGGACTGCGCAAAGGATTTTTTCCCGGACTGTCCGACCGCAAGAAGATCGTTCAGGATTTGCGCCAGAGGCACTTCGACCTGGCAGTGTTGTTTCCGAACAGTTTCGATAGCGCCGTCTGGCCGCTCTTCGCGCGCATTCCGCAGCGCGTCGGCTTTGCCCGCGACGCGCGCAGTTTGCTTTTAAGCCATCGCGCGACAGCCACGCCGGAGATTCTGGAAGTCCACCAGGTCCATTACTACCTGCACATGCTTTCGCAGACGCTGGGGCTGAAAGGCTCGCCCGACGACTTCGCGCCGGATGTGGACCCGGCAGCGCGCGCGCGGATGGAAGCGTATCTGCAGGGAAAGCGCAAACGTCCGAAGGGTCCGCTGATCGGCATGGCCGTCGCCGCCGCTTACGGTCCGGCCAAGGAATGGCCGGCCGACCTTTACGCGCGCACCGTCGATCTGCTCACGGAAAAATTCGGCGCCGAATGCGTGCTCGTCGGCGCGCCCAGCGAGCGGCGAAAGTCAGATGAAGTCGCCGCGAAGAGCAAGACCGGCGCCGTCGTCGCCGCGGGGGAAACGAGCGTCGGGGAGGCCATCGCGCTGCTCTCGCTCTGCGCGGCGTTCGTCGGTAACGATTCCGGATCGATGCATGTCGCCGGCGCGCTGGGCAAGCCAACGGTCGGGATCTACGGCAGCACGCGCTTCGACCGCACCGGCCCGCTGGGCGCGCGCACGAAAATTCTCTACAAGAAAATCGAATGCAGCCCGTGCCTGAAGCGCACCTGCAAATTCGGGCACTATCAATGTCTCTGGAACATTCAGCCGGAGGAAGTGATCACTGCGCTGAACGAATTGAAAATCAGCGGTAGCTGAACACAAGTCAAAACTAAAAATTTAAAACTCAAAACTGTCGTCGCGCTACTTTCCCGTCAGCGCTTCCGGATGCCTGAACCACTCGACCATGCGGGCGATGCCGGCGTCGAGTTCCACTTTCGGTTCCCATTTCAGCTTTTCCATCGCCAGCGAAATGTCCGGCACCGCGACATGCAGTTCGCCAGCGACAGCCGGCTTGTAGACCAGTTCCGCGCGGCGGCCGAGCGCTTTTTCGACCGTGCGGATCAGATCGATCAGCGTCGTGCCGAAGCCCGAGCCGATGTTCAGCGCCTCGTGCGATCCGCTGCCTTCAATCGCGGCCATGAATGCATCGAGCACGTCCTCGACTTCCACATAATCGCGCATCGCGCTGCCGTCGCCGAAGACCGTGAACGGCTTGCCGGAGAGGATGGCCGTGGCGATCAGGTGCGGCGCGCAGTCGGGTCGCAGGTCCGGCCCGTAGACGGAGAACAGGCGCAGGTTCACCGCGTCCATTTTGTGCAGCGCGCTATAGGTATTGGTCAGCACTTCGCACGCGAGCTTGCTCGCGCCATAGGGCGAACTGGGCGCGCTGCCGAGCAGGTTTTCCGAGTAGGGCAGCGGCGCATCCTTGCCGTAGACCATCACCGAACTGGCGAAGACCAGGCGGCGGCAGCCGTTCTGGCGCAGCGCTTCCAGCAGCGCGGCGGTGAAACGGAAATTCGCTTCTTCGTAAAGCTCCGGATATCCGACCGATTCGCGCACCCACGATTTTCCGGCCAGATGCACGCAGACGTCCGGCGGCGAGCGCTTGAACTGGTTGTAGAGCGCTTCGAATTCCTCTGCGCGCGCGATCAGCAGCTTGCCCTTCACGGTGCCGTTCATGCTCTCGAGCTTTTTCATGCGCCGGCGGCTGTCGGCCGACGCCATCCCCGCGCGGCGGATCGTGCCGGTCACGTCATAGCCCTTTGTGAGCAGCCGTGAGCACAGGTGGTAGCCTAAAAATCCGGACGCGCCGGTGACGAGGATGTTCATGCCCTGTTGGTTTTTCCCGCGTGATGAGTAATCGTTATTTTGTGGCCGCGCCGGCTTCCAATCGCAGTTCGCGCCGCACCCAGGTGACGGTTTTCTCGAGGCCTTCCTGCAGGCTGACTTTCGGCGCGAAACCCAGTTCCTTGCGCGCTTTGGAAATGTCCGCCGCGGTGCGTTGGACATCACCCGGCGGCAGATCCATGCGCTGAATCTGCGCCTTCCGCCCGATGATCGTCTCCAGCTTCGCGATCAGATCGGAGAGACTCACTGGCGCGTCCCCGCCCAGATTGTAGACGGTGTAGCTGGCATCGACTTTTTCCACCGCCGCCGCCAGGCCGTCGACGATGTCGCTGACGTACGTGTAATCGCGCGACGAGTTGCCGTCGCCGTAAAGCGTGATCGGTTCGTTGAGCAGCAATTTTTCCGCGAACGACGAGATCGCCATGTCCGGCCGCTGCCGCGGTCCGTAGACCGTGAACGGACGCACGACCGTGATTTTGAAATCGTACAATCCCGCGTAAGTGCCGAGGAAGATTTCCGCCGCGCGTTTGCTGGCCGCGTAGGGCGAGAGCATCTGCATGCACGGCGCATCTTCGCGGAACGGCACGGGCGTGGCGTTGCCGTAGACGGAGCTGGACGAGGACGCGACGATCTTGCGCGGACCGTGGTCGCGCATCGCTTCCAGCATCGCGATCAGGTTGCGGACGTTGGTACGTTCGTACTTGAGCGGATCGTGGATCGACGGCCGCACACCAGCCTGAGCGGCGAGATGCAGGACAACGTCGAACTTTTCGGCTTCGAGCAGTTTGCTGACCGCGAGCCGGTCTCCGAAATCGCCTTCGACCAGCTTGTAGTTTTCGTGTTTCTGCGCCGTCTCGACATTGCGGCGTTTGCGCGCCTTGGGATAAAACGAATCGAAATTATCCAGCGCGACGATCTGGTGTCCCAGGGTCAGGAGATGTTCGCAGGTGTGCGATCCAATGAAACCGGCGCCGCCGGTGACCAGTATTTTCATGCAGTGAAACCATACGCATTCCGCCGGGAAAGTCCAATTCCGACAGCGTTAACGGTTCTCGCCGAGCGCCGGATTCGCTCGCATGGCCCTGCGCACGGCGCTCCACCACATCAGCCAGCCCAGCAATATCAGCGCGCTGCCGACGGCTCCAGATCCAAAGACGAGTGAAAGTTGCTGGTATGTACCTATCCGACCTTTAATTTCGTTGACAATATCAAACATCGCTCCGGTCCACGCCAGGAAGCCCAGCGTCACTGGGACAACACCCATTGCAAACGGGTAGAGGGGCGTGTACCACACACGCCGGCTGGTGAGAAAACCGAGCGCAGTGATGAGCAGGAAAACGGACAACCCACTGGCAATTAGTGCAACTTGAACTTCACTTAAACCCACTTTTTGGAAGATGCGGATCGCCGCGTAGTAAGGCGGAAGCGTGCTGACTGCCCACAGACCTCCCAGTAAGATGCGCGTAAGATTCCGGCGAAGCGCGGTTGAATCGTAATCCGCCGCTGCGCACAGCAACAGCAACAGCAACAGCACGGGACCGCCCAGTATGACAGTAAAAATAAAACTACAATAGAGACCGAGCCACGAAGGTCCTTCCAAACCCAGATCTCTCACGATTGATGGGAGGCGTGCCCACACACACCAGTCCAAGTCGGTTCCATCAAACGGCACCACGGTCGCCAGCGTGCACAACACCGCGCCAACGCGCACGCAGCGCCGCCAGCGGCGTCCAGGATCCGGGAGTTCCGCAGCGCTCATATTTGCTTCCTGCATCTGCAATACAGTAACCCAAAATACCATCCCCGGTACCTATAATAGGAGGTAGGCTATCGCAGCCTTGGTTGCATTGCCGCGCCCATACTTCGAGAGGAACTATCCATGCGTCTGATTTCCGCCCTGCCCGTGCTGCTACTGATCCTCGGCGCTCAATTCGCCGCACACGCGGCGACGATCACCAGCGCGGCGGAAGTCGACGGCGTCGGCGGGCAGCCCCTCTCCTACCAGATAACCGCCGACAACGCGCCGTCGTCGTTCACCACGTCGGGCTTGAGCAACATCTCCGGGCTCACGTTAAGCAAGACCGGGCTGATCAGCGGGACGCCGACAGAAACCGGAACCTTCACCGTTACCGTGAACGCCAAGGGCGCGACGACCACCGCGACCAAGCGCATCAAATTTGTCCTGATCAAGCAGTCCGTCGATTTCACCAGCGCCAACACGGCCTCGGGTGCCGTCGCGACGGCGTTCAGCTTTCAACTCGCAGCGCCGGTGACAGCAGCGACGTTCAGCGCCACCGGTCTGCCGGCGGGTTTGAAGATCGGTTCGAAGTCCGGCTTGATTTCCGGCACGCCAACGAGCCCCGGCATCTACGCAGTCACAGTGACGGCCTCCAACGCCACGATGATCGCCAGTCAACTGCTCTCGATCACCATTAATGGGGGCGTTGCCGCGCCGACGTCATTGGGACTGACGCCGCTGACCGGCACCGTGGGCACGGCTTACATCGGCGCGCTAAAGGTGCGCGGTTCCGGGCCGCTGACGTTCACCGTCTCGCAACTGCCGCCGGGGCTGAGCATGACGTCCAACAGCAATTTCATCACCGGCACGCCCACGACCGCGGGTATCACGTCCTTGACGCTGACGGCGACGAACACTTTCGGCACGATCAGCGCGACGGTGAACTTCACCGTCGCACCGGCCAACGGCGTCCCGCTGATCACCAGCCCGCTTTCCGTGACGGGCGAAGTCGGCGAGTCGTTCTTCTACAACAGCACCGCCGCCGGCAAGTCGCCGATCTCCTTCTCGCTGGACCCCACGCTGCTGCCGCGCGGCCTGGCGCAGAATTCCTCCGGCGACATCCTCGGCGTGCCGTTCGATCCGGGCGTCTACATCACACCGTTCAGCGCCGCCAACGCCGCGGGCACGGATAACCAGACGCTGACCATCACCGTCGCGTCGCTGGCACCAGCAACCACGGGTGCGACGATCAAATTCACCGACAGCTACCGCGATGCGAAGAGCATCGGTGGCACGACGCCGTCGAGCATGTTCAGCTTCACTGCCGTCGTCAACACGCCGGGCATCACCCCCGCCCTGTTCGACAAGAATTTGAATCTCGACGTTACCGTCGGTCTCTATGAATTCGCGCAGCAGCTCGGAGACGCGTCCAGCAAGGGCAAGTTCACGCCGGGAAAGTCAGCGCTCTTCAACATCACCGCCAAAAAAGATGGCCGTACGGTCAAGGTCGGCAGCTTCGCCTTTACGCTGCTGAAGACCTCGCAGGTAAAAATCATGGCGCGCTTGAAAGGCACATCAGCGGTCGGCGGCATCCATACCCTTCATGCCGAACAGTTGACCGGCCAGAACAAACTGATCAGCGAAACGATCCCCGTTAAAATTCAGATCGGCACGACGCTGGTCGCGGCCTTCTACATGCAGGCCACCGGCACCGCGACGGTGAAAAACCTCCGCGACAAATTCACCGGGATAGTCACTCCGCTGAGCACCGTGAAGCTCAAAGGTGCGGGCGCCGGGTCCTCCAGCAATTGATCCATCCAAAGTTGGATGTTCTTTGCCCGTAAGCAGTACGGGCTCAGCTTCCCATTCCCCGATTCAACTTTCTCACTATTTTAATAGATTGATGCAGGTCTGGGCTCCTCCGCGCGGAAATGAACGCAGCGGAACGAGTCCTGGAGACTGTGCAAGCCATGATACGCAACGACGGCGAGCTGCTGCGTGCTTTTCACGCGGCCAACGATCAAGCGGCGTTTGAAGAACTGCTGCAGCGGCATGCGGCGCTGGTCTTCAACGTCTGCAATCGCATTCTCGCCGACCGGCAGGAGGCGGAGGACGCGACGCAGGCGGTCTTTTTGACGCTCGCGCGCAAAGCCGGCACGCTGCAACAGCGCGCCACCGTCTCCACATGGCTTTACCAGGTCGCGTGGCATGTGGCTACGCGCGCTCGCTCCGCTTCCCGGGCTCGCGCCCGTCTTGAAGTGGAGGCCGCTCGCATGAAAGAAAGCACCACGCCCAATCTTCCGTCGCAGGATGCGCTGAAAGCGCTGCTCGACGACGCGCTGAACGCGCTGCCGCTGCAATACCTGCAGCCGCTCGTGCTCCATCATCTGGAAGGACGATCGGAAGAAGAAGGCGCGCGCCTGATGGGCCTGAAGCTCGGCACATTTTCCGCGCGCTTGAACCGCGCGCGCGAACTGCTGCGCACACGGCTGGCGCAGCGCGGCGTGGCGTTCAGCAGCGTGGTCCTGCTGCAGGAAGCTCTGCGCCAGACCCTGGCTGGACCGGCGCCGGCAACGTTGCTGGCGGCGACCGCCAAAGCGGCGCTGCTGGGAAAAGCTGGCGAGGCTGCGGCGGCGCAGGTGGTCTCGCCGCACACGCTGCAGCTGTTTCACGGCGCGCTGAAAATGCTGGCGGTGAAGCAGCTGAAGGCCGTGGCCGCGCTGACGGCATGCGTGCTGTTGATCGGGACCTTTGGCGGACTGTTCTACCGCTCGTACGCAACCCGGAAGCCCGGCGCGAAGCCCGTGGAAACTGCCGGCAACGAGCAGACGTCGCCGGCTGCCATTCCCGGATTTGTTCGCGTGCTGGGTGGTGCGGTGTTTCAGCCGGCGGGCTACGTGCAACACGTCGCTTTCTCTGCCGACGAAAAGTTTATCGCGTCGGCCGGCGACAAATACGTCTCCATCTGGGAGATCGCCACCGCCACTGAACGGGTCCGCACGACGCTGCAGAACGGAGTCTGGGACGTTCGCTTTTTGAAGGACGATACGCTGCTGATTCTCCCCAGCGGCGATATGAGTTTCGAATCGTGTTCGTTTATGAAATGGGATTGGCGCAGGGAATTGAAACCGCGCGCACTACCGGTTCCACCGTCGAAGAAGGAATTTCCTTTCAATAAATTCGTGAGCGGCCGGTTCATGACCCTGTTTCCCGACGAGCAGATTGCGCTGGCACCGGGTGGCACGCCCAACGGCGGCATGCTGAAGGCTGTGGATTTGAATACCGGCCTGGCCATTGATGGCCTCGACGCTGTTTCGCGCACGGATCAACATACCCATTATGGTCTGCAGTGCATCAGCGTGAGCGCGGATGGATCGCGTGTGGCATGCGTGGATATTGCAAATGGATGGAGCGGAACGAATGTACAAAAAGATCAAAACACGCCACGTTTCTCGATCTGGGATTGGAAAACAAAAAAGCTGCTGCACGAATGGACCAAGGTGGCGTCGTATGTGCAAGGCCTGGCATGGATGCCGGATGGCGAACATCTTTTTGTCTCCGGCATGGGTGAGTGGGGCAAATCTTCCGCGCGGATTCTGAGCGCGGCCGACGGCACGGAAGTGCGCAGCTTTCCCGGGTGCGGCTCGCTGAGCCCCGACGGCGCGGCCGTCACGACGTTTGCAAACGGAATCATTCGCACATTCTCCGCGCAGGACGGCCATGAGCTGTCATCACTTCCTGCACCAGGAATCAAATTCGCAAATGAGGCGGTCTGTAGTCCCCAGGGAACGTACTTTGCCGTTGTCAGCAACGGTGCCAGCTTTCTCCTGATGGATTTGAAGAATGAACGCCGGCTCGCGCCTGGCGCTGATGCTCACGTTAATCCGCCCTACTGCATGGATTATTCTCCCGACGGACGGCTGCTTTTGTACGACGGCGCGCTGACCTATGCGTACGATGAATCCGGCAAGCGGACACAGCAATTTTCCTCCGAGATGTATGCCTACGGCGCGAATTTTCTCCTCAGCGACGGGCGCATGCTCGTTGCTCACGGTTCCGAAAATGGAAAGGCGGAAGTGTGGGATTCGTACACCGGAAAACTGCTCGGGCATCTGGGCCAGAATGGCAATGCGGTAAGTTTCATCCAGATATCCAACGACGACCGCTGGGCGCTCCTGGGTTACGAATACAATGGCACCGTGCGCTTTTTCGATCTGAGCCACGGCACACCGCAAAGCGACTTGCATGGTCCCACGCTTTCGTCAAGCGGCCCGACTCAGGATGTGACGCGTTGCATTTGGACGGCGGATGGAACGAAAGCTTTCCTCGCCGATTTTTCGCAACGCTTTGGCGGCCTTCCGGAGCCAGGCAAGCCCAAGGCGGCGCCGA
This sequence comes from Planctomycetota bacterium, assembly GCA_038227875.1. GTDB lineage: Bacteria > Planctomycetota > SZUA-567 > H5-PLA8 > H5-PLA8 > JBBRPR01. The sequence continues at coordinate 32,309 of JBBRPR010000057.1, read as the reverse complement.
TCGGGCTCTCCGGTGCTTTTGATCCGGCCACGGGCAAGCGCCTCTTCTGGTTTCAAAATCACGCGAAAAATCCGCTCCAAAGCGTTCAGGAGTTGGACTTGAATCCTGCTGGCGATCAGTTGTACGTGTACGAATCGGAGTTCCCGGGCACTTCCGCCACGTCGGCGCTGGTCAGCGCCAGCGATGGCACGTTCATCCGCGACATGGATTTTCCCGGCATCAACTCCCGCTTTACCCTGGATGGAAAATTGCTCGCCGGCAACGATGCCGTGGTCGATGTCCAATCCGGCAAGGTGATCCGCAAGTTCGGCGCGACGGGAACGAAACTGTTCAGCCGCAGCCGCACGCAATTGGCACAGTTGGATGCGGGCAAAATTTCCATCTGGGACGTCCGCTCCGGCCTGCTGGTCTGGCAGTGCCAACTCGACCCGCGGCTGGTGGAAAAACCGCACGCCGTCAGCTGGAATTTCAACGAAAATCAGCTGGCGATCTCACCCAAGGAAGGCAGCGCGGTGCTGCAGTTGGATCTCTACGCCAACGTTCCAGCCGCGGCGAAAATCGACGCGAAGGACCCCGCCGTCGTCGGGCGCGCCATTTCCGACCCGGATGTCGAGACGCGTCAGGCCGCCGTCCAGGCCTGCGTGGAGCAGTCCGAAGACAGCCTGCCGGTATTGATGAACCTCGTCAACGCGCCGCAGCAGAACGCGGGAAAGCCCGGCGACTCCGTGACGCTCCAGTGCCGCATGGCCATCGTGGCGCTCGAACGAATCGCGCGTGAAAAGAATAAGCTCGGCGAGGTCCTCGCCTTCTTCGGCAAGCAAGCCGTACTGCTCGATGAAACCCGCGCCGCCGCCTGCCGCGACGCGGTGCTGCGCCTCAACGCCGCCGTGCGCGCGCAGGAGCTTAAAGCGAAGCTCGCCCATCCCGCGCCGCTCACCTGGCCGCTCAAAGAAAGCAGCCCGGAAAAAAGCGGCGACTTTTGATCGCGCGCGTCACACCCGGTAGGTGACGCGGACCTCCACGGGCGCGGTGTTTCTCAGTGACATCACCGCGTAGCGCGAGTTCTCAATCTGCTCCACGCTGCTGGCCACAACCTTGCCGTCGACCGTGGCCTTCTTGACGCTCACCGCGCCGGCCGGCAGCAGAAGGCGGAGCTGAAATTCGTCGCCTCCTCCCGTGACGAGCAGCGAGAGCGTCTTCGACTTCGCGTCCTGCGTCTGCGTGTACGCGACGTAACCGGTGGAAGCACCGTAGCGCGCGACCACCTGCACCGACTTTACGCCCGCGGCCGTCCAGCGCGGTGAAAGTCGGACCTTGCGGAACGCCGTCGCGGCGTCTTTCACGCCGGCGACGCCTTCCATCAGCGCGTGCATGCACAGCGCGCCCGACCAGCAGTCCGGGCCGCCGTACGAGATCGGACCCGCTTCGTGGTACGGCGGGCGGTCGGCCAGCGTCACAGCGATCACCGCGTAGATCGCATTCTCGGCGGACGATCCGAAGACGAGCTTCGCGATTTCCTGATCGGGTTTCGGATTGGCCAGCGCGACCCACGTGGGTCCGACGTCTCCGCACTTCCCATTCGCGCCGCGCCAGGCGACACCGGCGTCCGGTCCGCCGAGCCCCGGAAACCACCAGCCGGAAAGTTGCTGCCCCACCATCATGTAGCGGATCGCGGATGAGCCGTCCGCGTAAACGAATTCCACCGAGCCGGCGATCTTCGACGGCCCGATCTGATTGCAGGTGTGGACGAGATACACCGTCGCCGCTTTTTTTCCGACGGGCAATTCGACGCGCTGCGGGTAGTTGGGCCGATTGTGCGCGACGGCGACCACCGCGCGCCGCGCGTTCTGCGCCGGATCGGTGATCGTGTACGGCACGCCGGAGAACGTCTGCGCGCCGACGGGCAGGCCGCGCATGTCATTGCCGCCGGTTTCGCTCATCCAGCCCGGCGTTTTTTCCGCGCCGTCTTCGCGCAGATCCATCGTTGCATGAGAGGACAGATCCAGCGGCGTGAACTGCTGCGCCGGCGGCGGCGGCTCCCACGCGCCGGTGTAGGCGAAATGGACGATGCCGTCGGTGCGTTCCGCCAGCTCGCTGATGCGCGTGAGAATATCCGCGCCGTAATTTTCGAACCCGTGCTCACACGCGCCGCGCGCCAGTTCGCCGGCCATGTGCGCCTGCACGCCGGCGTTCATGTACTGCCAGCGATCGTTGTGTCCGCCAAATCCACGCTCGTACGGCGGGTAGATCGAAAACCATTCCGCAGTGCCGCGGCGGGGTAGATTTTTTCGCAGTTCCAGGTACGTATTCAAAATCGCGCGCGCCTGTTCGTGCGAGACGCCGCGGTTGAGCGCGTACGCGTTGGACATCACGATCTGCTTGGACTCATCGACGCCAAAATCGCGAACGACGGTCGGATCGTCTTCGACGTGATGCAGAAAGTAATTTCCGGTCCACGTGAGTTTGTCGAGACGTTCGCGAATCTCGCGGCCGCGCGCGTGGTACTTTTCCGCCTCGGCCTTGCGGTTGGCGACGGTCAGCATTTCAGCCAACTGCTCGCAGGCCGTCGCGTAACCCTGGTTGTCGCCGAAGAAGATCACGAACTTCGTCTTGTCGGCGTCGATCAGCATGTCGCCGCCCATCGGAAAGGAGACTGCGTACTTGTCGCGCGCCTGAAAATCCCACGAGTCGATCGTGCAGCCGCGCTTGAGCAGTTGGAAGCGCTCCGACCAGCGCGCGCGGTCGCTGACGTTGAAATCCAGCGCCTTCATCGCCGCGCCGAGCTGTTTTTTCATCCACGCGTTGTCGCCGCTGCCTTTCCAGTGCAGGTGGATCGTGTCGACGAAGTTGTACTCGCAATGCTGTTCCACCGGCTGCCGCGCAAAGAGAATATCGCCCTCGATTTTCGCGTAGCCAAAATCCTTGTACGCCCAGTAGTGGTAACCGTACGCGGGCGCCTGAGTCTGAAAGCCGAAGCTCCAGATCATCCCGTCCTCGCGCTGCGCCTGCCGCAGCACATCCACGAACTCCCCGGCGTACGGCGCCAGGTACTGCTGCCCCTTGGCCGTGTGCGCATGGTCGAGAATCCACGGCACGTAATAACGGTACTCCTTGCCGCGATAGTTCTGCCTGCCGATGCCATCGGGTTTGTTTTCGTGCTGCATGCTCTTCACGAGCTGTCCATAAAGTGTGCGGAAGCGCCCGCCGTCGTCGACTCGGGATGTCGCATCGAGCTTGAAACTCACCTGCTCTATTACTCGACCGGCCGCGTTGAGCGCGCGAACCGTGTGCGTGCCGAGCGCTCCGCCGGCGCGGAAGGTGAATTCCGGCGTCGCCGCCGTGCGGACGTATTCGCGCTGTGCGCCGTCGAGCACCGAAATGGTCGTTCCGGGCGGACAGACCACCGAGATCGGCTCCAGCGGCGCGGCCGTCCACGATGCGGACGGACGGACCAGCCGCAGCAATCCGGACACTTTTTGTGAAGTCACTTTTTTCGCGGGGCGTTTGGGTTTGAGTTTCGGTTTCGCTTTCGTTTTCACGGCCATGGGCGCGATCCTTATAGGAGGTGAAGGGATGCGACCACGTTATCCGCATTTTCGTGCGCGCGGAATAGCCGCGATGATTCTTTTCATACGCTTTTTGATTGAGTAAGCGTTGCAATCCGCCCCGTGCAACCTATGCTGTCTCGACTTTTGAGATTCCCAACTTTGAGGATGTGCCATGAGCGAAGCGAAATCGACCGCCAAACCTGCCGCGCCCGCTATACCCGCCGAGAAGCGCATCAAGCTGCTCTGCGAAGCCGTGGGCAAAGCCGTAATCGAAAACAAAGTCAACGTGCTGCATAAGTTTTTTGCGCCGTGGCTGCAGACGGAAGTGAGCGCCAAGGCGCTGAAGAAGATCATCGATACCGCCGGCGAGGACCGCGCCGAGCCCGCCGATTTCGAGCTGATTCCCAACGAGTCGTCGCTCGACGATCTGCGCGAACACCAGGCCGCCGACGACCGCGAGACCGAAGACGGCGAACCGATGACCCTGGCCACGTGGGACGGCGACCTGACCGGCCCGTTCACGTTCCCGATCTGCGACGACATCACCGACGCGAATTTCCGCCAGGCCCTCGCCATCCAGTTCGCCCCGGACGATGAAGACGAGGAAATGGACGGCTGCTACGCGCTCTACGTGATCGTGGTGGAAGTCGACGGCGAGATGAAGATCGGCTACCTGGAGCCCGGCGAAGAAGCGTAATCGTAGTCCGGGCGTCCCGCCCGGTCCAAAAAGTGTGCGCAGCGCTCCACGCCGTCGGTTAGCTACCGCTTTCCAAACCCACCGATGTAACTGGCCAACGGCTGCATCCCCAATTCCTTCCGCCGCTCGTCGACGTGCTCCGGATCTTCGAGCTTGTCGGCGAACATCTCGCCGTTGTCCCGCGTGCTGAGCTGCGAGCCGTACCGCTGCAGGCCGCCGCGGCTGAGCGTCAGCCGGTCGTAGAGCAGCGCGTACTGATCGCCGTTGATCCGCTTGGCCTTCGCGTCCGCTTCAATGTGCGGTAGCGCGCCGCCCATAAGTTCATCGTCGTTGCTGTGCTGAACGATGAGAAACGCGGCCTGCGCCACGCGTGCTCCGAAGCGCGTCGCGTCGATCCAGCCGCATTCGGCGAGGATCCCTTTCAGCGCCGCGACATTCTCTTTATCGATCTCGATCATCCGTTTGACGACCGGCGACGTGGCTGCATTTAAGCTCGCTATCGGCGTTCCCGTCCGGAGCAGTTCCGTAATCTCGTTGCGCACGCCTTGCTCGCGTTCCCGGCGGGACTCAAGGTCAGTCTTGATGGCGGCGATGCGTTCGGGGGAGATGGGTTTGGGTTCAAACATGATTCCTTTCGCGGTGCTGCGCGGAGCGAGCTGCGGCGGTTGTTTCGCCACCGGGATGGCGTCGGACGAGCAATCGCCAGGGTTGGAGTTGCAACCCGTCACGACACAAATGGAAATAATGAGGAGCGTTCGACGTTTAACCATACTGGATGAGTGTAAGAACTTTCGACTTGAGCGGCAAGCCGTGCCTTTTGTAGTCCAGGCGGTTCGCCGCCCGGCATTGACTACACCAGATAGGAATGCAGAATTCAATGTTTGTGGAGCGAATACGTAATCGCCGATATCGAGGAGAAGATAATGGCAGGTCCCTCTGCAATTGTTCGACATGTATATCATGAACACATTTCTAACTTCGGTGAACCAGACGAAGGGATAAAGTTTGATCGATCAAATGCGAACGTACCTATTGCGCCGGATGGTCTTGATCGAGTGGACGTGTTTGTATGGAAGCCGGATGAAGAAGTAGAAATGTGTTCATTCAGCACCATGGGAATGTGTGATCGCGCAATGTCAGGTGTCGATCATAGATGCGAACTTCATTTTGCTGTTCGACTCGAACTCACGATACCTCAAATTAAGTCCGTTGCGTCCTTCTTGGCGAATTTGAGTAACTATCCGTTCGATCACAAGACCGCATTTGATTGGTGGCACAAAGTTCGAAATCCTGGGGAAATTCCTCTTTTCCCAAAGGCGGAATGTTTGATTTTACACCCACGATTCGTGGCGGATGGCTGGGATACGATCGCTTTTGAAAATACCGAGATTAGGATCTTGAATGTTATTCCACTTCCCGCAGATGCACGCGAACTAAGAACGAAGGGAGAGCTATGGGATTTTGTTTGGACCAAGCACTCTGATCCATTTTCGCCGTGGTAAAAAACACCCTCCCGCCCTTGCGGGCGGGAGGGTTCACTCCTCTTACGCCAACACCTCCACCACAACCCCCTGCCCGACCGTGCATCCGCCTTCGCGGATCGCGAAGCGGAGTTCGGGGGACAGGGCGACGGGCTTGTCGGCTTCCAGCTGCACTTCCATCGTGACGCGATCGCCGGGCATCACCGCGCCGCCTTCCGAGTTCTCGTTCGTCACGGACAGCACTTCACCCGTGACGCCCGCGGTGCGGAAGAAGAACTGCGGCTTGAAGTTCGGCGTGAACGCCGTGTGCCGGCCGCCTTCGTCCTTCGTCAGCACGTACACTTCCGCGCGGAAATGCGAGCGCGGCTGGACGCTTCCCGGCGCGGCGATCACCTGCCCGCGCCGGACCTGATCGCGCGTCACTCCGCGCAGCAGCAACCCGACGTTCGCGCCCGCTTCGGCGCTGGGCTGCGGCCGCTTGAAGCGTTCGATCCCCGTGCAGGTCGTGCTCACGGCGTCCTGCGAGAGACCGACGATCTCCAGCTTCTCCCCCAGCGCGATGCGGCCGCGTTCGATCAACCCGGTCACGACCGTGCCGCGCCCTTCGATGGAGTAGACGCCTTCGATCGGCATCAGGAACGGCCGGTCGATCGGCCGGCTCGGCAGCGGGATGTAACGATCGAGCGCATCGAGCAGCGCCCAGATCGGCTTCGTCGCCGCCGCGTCGGTCGGATTTTCGATCGCCGCCTTCGCGCTGCCGCGGATGACCGGCGCGTTCACGCCGTCATAGCCGTAGCGCGTGAGCATCGCGCGAACTTCCGATTCGACCAGGTCGATCAGTTCCACTTCCGCCACTTTGTCGCAGCGGTTGAGGAAGACGACCATCGCCGGGACGCCGACCTGCTTGGCCAGCAACAGGTGTTCGCGAGTCTGCGGCATCGGGCCTTCATCGGCCGCGACGACGAGGATCCCGCCGTCCATCTGCGCCGCGCCAACGATCATGTTCCGGACGTAATCGGCGTGGCCCGGGCAATCGACGTGCGCGTAGCTGCGCGCACGCGATTCGTACTCGGTGTGCGAGACGATGACCGTGACGACCTTCTGCTTGTCGCGCTTCACGCCACCGGCGGTGATCTGCTGGTACGTGCGCGGCCTGGCCAGCCCCAGCGGCGCGAGCGTGGCGACGATGGCCGTGGTCAGCGAGGACTTGCCGTGGTCGATGTGCCCGATCGTGCCGACGTTGACGATGGGCTTGGAAACGGTGTTCAGTTGCGTGGACACAATAGTTCTCCTTTCGGCGCGCGTGGTGCGCACGCGGCCGTCTATGGTTTCGATTTGAAATGAGGGAGAAGGATCCGCGCGGCGACTTCCGGGCCACGTGGCCCGGAAGTTGGACACCTTGTTGACCATGGTCAACAAGGTCTGTCATTTTGGCCGTGATGTCCGCCTCGCGAGTCTTAAAGCACGTGGCGAAACAAAAACTCTCCGGCGGACCGGAGAGCTTCAACTCACGACAGGTGAGAAAGCGGAATCAGCGCACGGAAGGTGCGTGATCGGTGTCCGGTCCGGCAGCAAGAGTCGTGGATCCCAATCCCCTGGAGTCACGACCGGGCAAGGTCGAGCCTTGCCCTGATAACTCCCGGGAAACCGAATCCCAATTGATTGCGTGCCGGACGAACATGGTGGTGCTCCGAAAAACGAATGCCTACTTAGATAGGTAATTAACCCCGCGGAATATTCGTTGTCAATGTGCGCGCGGCGGGGAATCAAAAATTAAAAATTCAAAAATGCAGGCGCTGGACTGTTACCGTCCGAAGTCGATTACTTTTCGCTAACTGGTGGTTTCTAACCCCGTCGCGAATTCGCGACGGGGTAGGTAGGCAGTGGATTGCCGTCAACCCGTGTTCTTCAGCCCCGCGGCGATTCCGCTGATCGTGAGCAGAATCTGCTCTTCGAGCGTCGCGGCGTCTTTGCACGTCGGGTCGCTGCGCAGACGGCGCAGTAGCTCGATTTGAATGAAGCTCAGCGGGTCCACATACGGGTTGCGGCGGTCGATGGAGTGCTGCAACACAGGGCTGTCGTCGAGTAACCGCTCAACTTTGGCGATGCGGCAGATCATGCGCGCGCTGCGCTGGTACTCGTTCTGGATCTCCGAAAATACAGCGCGCGAGGCGGCGGCGTTGCCGACGAGCTCGGCGTAGCGTTCGGCGATGTGCATGTCGGCTTTGCTCAGGATCATCTGCGCGTTGTCCAGCAGCGTGCGGAAGAACGGCCAGCGCGCGTACATGTCCTGCAGCAGTTCCAGCTCCGCGTTGGCAGCGCCATTTTCGCCGGCGAAGGCTTCGAGCGCGAAGCCCAGGCCGTACCAGCCGGGGAGCGTGTGGCGCGACTGCATCCACGAAAAGACCCACGGGATTGCGCGGAGGTCTTCGATGCGGTCGGTCTTTTTGCGCGACGTCGGACGGCTGCCGATTTTCAGGCGGCTGATTTCATTGATCGGCGTCGCGGCGCGGAAGTACTCCATGAAATGCGGATTTTCGTAGACCAGCTTGCGGTAGTATCCGCGCGAACTTTCAGCCAGCGTGTCCAGCGCGCCGACCCATTGTTCCGGCGCGTCGGGACGCTTTTCCAGGCCGGCCAGCAGCACGGCGTGGAGCACCTGCTCGAGATGCCGGTGCGCGATCTTGGGCAGACCGTAGCGGTCGGCGATCACTTCGCCCTGTTCGGTGAGCTTGATCTGGTTGCCGACGCTGCCCGGCGGCTGCGCGAGAATGGCCTTGTTGGCCGGCCCACCGCCGCGCCCGATTGCGCCGCCGCGGCCGTGGAACAGGCGCAGGCGGATCTGTTCTTTCGTCGCGACGTTGCGCAGCGCGGCCTGCGCCTTGTACAGCGCCCAGTTCGCGGCGAGGAACCCGACGTCCTTGTTGCTGTCGGAGTAGCCGATCATGATTTCCTGGACGTTGCCGCGCAGCTTCAGGTGCTCACGGTAGACGGGAACGTTCAAGCACGCTTCGAGAATCGCCGCGCCGCCGGCGAGGTCCGCGCCGGTTTCAAAGAGCGGCGCGATGTTCAAGCGGCTGATTCCCGCCGCCGGCTGGAAGAGCCCGGCTTCACGCGCGAAGAGCAGCGCCGTGAGGATATCGCTGGCGCCGCGCGTCATGCTGATGATGTACGTGTCAATCGATTCCGGCGCGAGTTGATCGAGAATCGCGGCGATGGTCCGGAACGTTTCGATCGTCTCGACCGTCTCCGGCGTGTAGCTCAAGCGTGCGGGGATCAGCGGGCGGCGGTTGGTGAGTTCCGCCGAGAGCAACTCGACGCGCTGCGCTTCGGATAAGCTCGCGAAGTCTTTGCAGACGCCGGCGCGTTCGAGCACTTCGGCCAGCGCGTTCTGGTGACGGTCGCTGTGCTGGCGGCAGTCGAGCGTGGCCAGATGAAGCCCGAAGACATCGACCTGGCGGATGAAGCGCTTGAGCGCGCCGGCCGCAACGGCGCTGCCCTTATTGGCGCGCAGACTGTTCTGGAGCATGCGCAGATCGGCGAGCAATTCGGAGCTGCGCATGTAGGCCGTCTGCGAGCGCAGCGGCGTTCCGTCCCAATCCAGTTGGCGCGCGTCCTCGGCGAGTGCCACGGAGCGGAGCAGTTTTTCGCGGATGAACGCGCAGGCCTGCCGGTAGGGTTCGCGCGGGTAACGCGCGAGCGTGCGGTGCGCGACTTCCGGAAAAAGTTCGCCGTAGGTTTGCAGAAACGTAACCAACTCGTCCGACGCGCCGACCTGGTGCGACGACATGCTCAACCGGCGGCTGATGTCTTCGACGGTGTGAAAGTAGCGGCGGCGGATGGCCTGAGAGAGCAACCGCACGGATTCGGCGGTGACCTGCGGCGTGACATTGGGATTGCCGTCGCGGTCGCCGCCCATCCACGATCCGAAGCGCAAGAGCGACGGCACATCCCACGCATGTTCGGGATAGTGCGCGCTGAGCGCGGCTTCCAGATCTTCATAGATCGCGGGAACCAGTTCGAAGATGCTCTGGTTGAAATAGTAGATGCCGTTTTTCACTTCGTCGATCACCGACGGCCGGACGATGCGGATATCGTCGCTCTGCCAGAGCGCCGTAATCTCCTCGCGCACCACGGAATCCGCGCCCGATGCGCTGGGCAGCGCACTGGAGGACGCCAGGCCTCCGCCGGTGTGCGCGGTGTCGAGCACATCGGCGAGGCGGCGGAGTTTATCGAGAACCGTGCGCCGGCGGGCTTCCGTCGGGTGTGCGGTGAAGACCGGCAGAATTTCGGCGTCGGCAAGCCAGCGTTCGAGATCGGCGGCGGAGACGCCCTGCGCTTTGAGTTCGGAAATCGCCGAAGCGATCGATTCGGAACGTGGATCGTTGGGCTTGGCCAGCGCGCGGTCGCGCAGCACCCAGATGCGCTGAAGCTGCTCGGAGAGATTCACGAGCGAAAAGAACATGCTGAACGACTTGATCAGCCCGGCGGACTGCTCGATCGACAGGCCTTGCATGATCGACTTCATTTCCGCGAAGAGTTCCGGCTTGCTGCTGGCGCGGAGTTCCTTGGAGAGCAGGCGGACGCGTTCTTCGAGCGAGAGAATCTGCGCGCCGGATTGCTCCTGGATTACGTGGCCGAGCGTGTCGCCGAGCCGGTGGATAATGCCCGAGAGCCGGTCGCGTCCGGCGTGCGAATGAGCGTGCGTCTTGGGATGAAGTGCCTGGGTCATGATTCAGCGTCCATTTTTTGTAGTCCGGGCGTCCCGCCCGGTCTTCTTGAAAGTTGCGCATCGTTCGCCCGACTTACGTCTCTTGCTGTAATAAGCGTGTCGGTCGCAGACCGGGCAAGATGCCCGGACCACGGCGGACGCAGCTTACAAGAAACGCCTCCGTGGTGAAACTGTATCGACTTTTCAAGACGACCGGACGGGGACGCCCGGACTACAAAGCTATCCAAACTGCACCGGCTGTCCGGTGGCTTCGAGCACCGACATCCACAGGTAGCCTTCGGGATCGACGGCCTTGCGCGCGGAGACGGCGACCTCCATGGGAATGTGGACGAACTCGCCGTGCCACAGGCTGATCAGCATTTTCGTGTTGCCAGCCATCGCGCCGTGGACGGCGTCGCGGGAGAGTTTCCAGCAGTAGATCGAATCGGCAGGCGAGGCGGGCACGCTGCGGATGGCGTAGCTGGGATCGATGTAGCGCAGATTCATCTCCCAATTTTTCTCGCGGAAATGGGAGGTGATCGTGTCGCGCAGGAATTGTCCGATGTCGCGCAGCTTGTGATTGCCGGACGGATCGCGGTGGATGATCTGCGTGTCGGCGGCGCCGATGTGCTCCTGCCCCGCCCCTTCGGCCGCGACGATCACCGCGTGTCCGCGGCTGTCGAGGCGGCGCTTGAGGCAATTGATGAAGCCGTTCTCGCCTTCCAGTTTGAAGGGCACTTCCGGAATCAGCACAAAGTTGGCGTCGCGGGAGGCCAGCGCCGCGTGGCAGGCGATGAAGCCCGAATGCCGGCCCATCACCCGCACAATGCCGACGCCGTTGGGCGCGCCCTTGGCTTCAACGTGGGCGTTGCGGATGAATTCGACGGCCTTGGAGTACGCGGAATCGAAGCCGAAACTTTTGTCGGTGTACATCACGTCGTTATCGATGGTCTTGGGAATGCCGACGACGCTGATCTTCGAGCCGCGGCGGTCGATCTCGTCGACAATCGACATCGCGCCGCGGATCGTGCCGTCGCCGCCGATCACGAAGAGAATGTTGACGTTCATCCGTTCCAGGCAGTCGACAATCTCCTCGGTATCCTGGTGCCCGCGCGACGAGCCGAGAATTGTGCCGCCGAGTTCGTGGATGCCGGCGACGGATTCCAGCGTCAGGTCAAAAACCTTGTGTTTGTATTTGGCGATGAAACCCTGGTAGCCGTAACGGAAACCGAAGATCGTCTTGACGCCGTAAGCGTGAACCAGCTCGCGCACGAGACCCTGGATCACATTGTTGATGCCCGGGCAGAGTCCGCCGCAGGTGACGATGCCGACGCGCGTTTTCGACGGATCGAAGAAAATCTTGTTGCGGGGTCCGGCCAGTTCGAATGCGGGCGGCGCTGCACCTTCTTTCATCACGCCGGCGAGTCCCGAGAGGCGATGGTCGAGCACGATCTTGTCGGCCGCGCCTACATAGTGCATGGCCTTCTCGCCGAGTACCCTTGCCACGGGTGATTCGATGCGGCAGGTGCCGAGAATCTTGATTGCGGTCGTGTCCGCGGCGGCCATGACTCCTCCAGAAACAATGCGTCTCACAAACGAGAATCCTGCGAGAATGCAATCGTCGTGCTCAGAGCGGAAATTTGATTTCCCCTGCGATGGGGATCAATTTCGGCGGAAGTTATGGTGGGATTTTTGAGCGACATGGGCGAAAGTGGACGGCGAGAACGCTGAAGGCAGAACGCACCAAGGGGAAGGCAGTCTCTCAGAGGCCGTGAACAAGGGCCGTCCTCTCTCTTGCATTGATACTGTCACTTTTGTTCCCGCCGCCGCTTCGTATACTGTGCCGCGTCTAAATCATTCCCGAAAACAACGATGGAGGTTAAGGCCATGAATGTTCGAGTCCCATTTTATTGCGTGACGCTGGCTGCGCTGGCGGTGGTGACTGGCTGTGGTGTTCCGGAAGCGCCGAAGCCGACGCCCTCAACGCCGACGACATCCCCCACGCCGACGCCTACACCGAAAGAATCCGTATCGACTGATCCGGCGCCCAAGGTGGATCCGAAAGCCGATCCGAAGGTGGGCGGCGATCCGACGCCGGCTCCCGGCCCCAAGGCTGACGGAAAACCCGTGACCGTCGACACGCATACGTTTTCGCTGCCGGGCAATTGGAAGGAAGTTCCTCCGGCCAACAGCATGCGCAAGTACCAGGCGAGCATTCCGAAGTCGGGCGGCGATCCGGAAGACGGCGAATTTTCCGTGCTGACCGGCGGCGGCGGCGTCGACGCGAACATCAACCGCTGGACCGGCCAGTTCGGCGGACCCACGTCGCTGGTGGCCAAGCGTGAAGTCAAGACCGCTAACGGCGGCATGGCAGTCGTGGTGGAGTTGGAAGGCGCCTACAGCGCGATGACCATGCAGGGCCAGCAGCCGCCGAAGCCGGATTTCGCGCAATTGGGCGCCGTGGTCACCACCGCTCAGGGCGATTACTTTCTGAAGCTGATTGGACCGAAGAAAACCGTGACCGAGAACAAGCCCGCGTTTGAGGCCATGGTTGGTTCATTTAAGTAACGCTGCGGCTATTGGAAGGCCGATACCAGAATGAGTTCGTGCGGGCACAGCGGCCCGCACCCCGGCAGCTGATTTCCCTTTGAGCCGACTTCTTCCCTATGTCCAATCCGGACGCACCTGAAACGCCAACGTCGCCGTCGCAGCCGGGAGAACCGTCGCAGAAGCCGGACTCCGCCTCTGACAAGCATCACAACCATGGCCTGATGCGTTCGGCCGGCGTCGTTGCGGTGATGACGATCCTGAGCCGGCTGCTGGGTCTGTGGCGCTTCCGCATCCTGGCGCGCATGTTCGGCGCGTCGGATGTGGCCGATGCGTTCAACTTTGCCTTCATCGCGCCGAATTTGACGCGGCGACTGTTTGGCGAAGGCGCGCTGACCAGCGCGTTCGTGCCGGTGTTCTCAGAACAGCTTGCGAAAGGCGAGAACGAAGCCGCCAATCGCACCGGCAGCATTCTGATTACGAAGGTCGCGTACTGGCTCACCTTCGGCTGCATCTTTGTGATTGGCGCCTGCGCGGGAGCGGTGTTTTTGCTGCAGCGTTTCGCGCCGGGCATGATCACGCCCGATGAGCTGCTGAAAGTGCAGCTCTTCGAGTGGATGCTGCCGTATTTGATTTTCATCAACGTTGCCTGCGTGCTGATGGCGGTGCTCAATTCGCTCGGCCATTTCTGGATGCCCAATTTCGCGCCTGTGCTGCTGAACGTAATGATCATCGGCGCGTGTTATTTCGTGGTGCCGCACTTTGGCGCGGTGGACTCCGAGCGCATCTGGGCCGTGGCCTACGCAGTGCTGATCGGCGGCGTGCTGCAGTTGCTGATTCAATTTCCGCCTGCGTTTGCGCTGGGCTTCCGTTTCCGGCCGGCCGTCGACACGAACGATCCGGGCTACAAGGAAGTCATCGCTAATTTCAAGCCGGTGATCCTGCTGGTCGCCGTGTTCCAGGCCAACGTGCTGCTGGACAACATCATCGCCAACGTCTTCATTCCCGGCGCGGGCCCGGTGACGTACCTGAACATGGGGACGAGCGTCTACCAGATGGTCTGGTCAATCGTCGCACTGGCGCTGGCCACCGTTTCGCTGCCGGCTCTGGCGAAGTTCTGGGCGCTTTCGAAGAAGGATGACTTCTACAAGACGCTGCTGTGGGGCTTGCGCATGGCGATCTTCATCACCGTGCCCTGCACCATCGGGATCATGCTGCTCTCCGACGACATCGTCCGTCTGCTCTACGGCACCGGCCGCTTTCTGGAAAACGACGCCGAACCCGTGCGGCGCACCGCCGGCGTGGCCTTGTATTCAAGCCTCGGACTGGTCTTTTTCAGCGTCAACGCGCTGCTGGCGCGCGCGCTTTACGCGATGAAGGACATGAAGACGCCGACCACCACGTCGGCGTGGTCGGTGGTGATCAATGTCTTTTTCAATCTGCTCTTCGTCATCGGCGGCCAGTACATGGCGCGCGCGCTCCTGCCGCTGACGCTCGAACCTGAAAAACACAACTGGGCCGTCAACGTGCTGATCGACGCTGGCTACACATTTGGCAACATCCGCGAAGGGGGAATCGCGCTGGCCAGCACCATCAGCAACGGCTGGCAAACGTGGAAACTCGCCCAGGCCGTGCGCGAGAAGCTCGGCGGCAACGAGTACTTCAAGCCCACGCTCGGCGGCAAATCCACGACCGCGTTTCTGAAGGAAGCCGCGGGCGCGTCGTTGATTTCCATCGCGCTGGGCGTCGGCGTGTACCAGTACTTCTCACACCAGAAGGACTGGGAGACGTTCTACGGATTTTTCGCCGCGATCGGATTCAGCCTGGTTCCGTTCTACCTGACCTGCCGCGAACATTTCACGCGCATGCTCAAGCCCGAGATGCCCAAGGAGAGCGAGCAGAAGCCGCACGACGTTTACGGCGTTCCGGAAGACCGCTGGACCGAGGATCAGAAATTTCAGCACTGCATCTACAGCACGGTTTTCGCGACGGCGATCATGGGTTTCGTAGTCTGGGCGATGCGCGACAGCCTGCCGCCGGAAGGCAAAACCTTCGGCCTGGTCGCGCAGCGCACGCTCGTGCCGGTGGCGGTCGGCATCCTGGTTTATTTCATGGCCGCCAGCGGCATGCTCTCGCGGGAATATCACGAGTTCAAAGCAGTGATCGCGCGGCGGTTGACGGGGAAGTGACTAACGGATGCCATCGGGGATCGGGCATCTGGCATCAGTCAGTTCGGTTGTTCTTATATAAGCATCGATCTTAGCCATTGCGTGAGAAAAACCATTCCGGCGGCTCGGAGTCAGCAATTCGACTACTCCTTCTGACCGATGCCTGATGCCCGATCCCCGATGCCATCCGTTCCATTACACCTCACCCGGATCGATCGCGCAGTTCGCGCGCAGCCACGCGAGCACATTTTCCTGCTTGCCGTGTTTCGCCCACCCGTAGGGCGTGGAATGAAACGGGTTGTCGCGGTTGTTGATGTCGGCGCCTTTGGCGATCAGTTTTCGAACCATGTCGAGGTCGCCATCGCCGGCGGCGCGATGGAGCGCCGTGCCGTTGTTGACGCCGGTCATGTTCCAGTTGCCGTCTTTTTCGAAGAGAAAATCGACCGCTGCGCGGCGCTTGTTGACGTACGCGTAGAGCAGCGCCAGGCCGATCGCATCGCGCTTGCTCATGACCGCGCCATGGCGCTCCGGCACGGCCGTGAGCGCGCCGGTACCATCAAAGCACGCGCGGAGCAGATCCATGCGCCCCAGCGCAGCGCCGGCGAAGAGTCCGGCCTTGGCACCCAGTTCGATCATGCGCTCCGCGGCGCGCGGGGCGTGATTGGCCAGCGCGGGGCTCAAAGCCTCGGCGCTTTTCAGATCCAGTTTCGCGCCATGCTTCAACAGCACGTCAATCAGCGCGCCGGAGACGCCGGCGTCGCTGGCCTGCTTACTGGTGACGACCAAGCCCATCGTGGTGCCGCAGTTGGGGCCGATGGTGCTGGCCTCCGGGTCGGCGCCGGACTGCAGCAACAGCTCCGCGATCTCAACGATGTTCTTCGGCAGCGGCACACGAAACGGATTGCCCGCGACGTAATGCAGCAGCGTCGCGCCCGTGAAGTAGTAGTACGGCGGCTCGAGATTTCCGCGCGCGGTGATCAGTCCGGGCTCGGCTTTAAGCAGCGCGCGCAAGCCTTCGACGTTCCCGGCGTCGATGAAAGCGACGGCCTCAGCGAAGCGCGGGTGAGGTTTGATGGCGGCGATAGTTTCGGCAATGTTCATGGGGTCCCACCTCTAATTGTGGTGTGTATTATATACGTACCCGCAACCGTAAACTCAAGCCCAGCAGGGGGCAACATCGAAGTGCACGAGCGCAGCAATGAGACAATCAAAAATCACATGTTTATTGGCACAAACTCTATTCCTACCAGGAGTATTAATATTGTATCTTCCATTTAACGCATAATTCATCAAGGAGCCTGAAACCATGTCGACCGCCACACTGACCGAGCCCCGCAAAATCAACAATGGCCAATTCCGCAAAGAAAATGGATCAACAGTCTACGATGGTCCGCTGGAAAACCTGCCCTACCCGGATCATTTCGATCTGGACGCGGCGATCGAGTCGATGTTCACCGAAGGCTACGCGGTCATCCCGGGCGTGCTGAACGCTCAGGAAGTCGCGGAACTGAAACACAAGATGAACACCGAGGGCGAAGAGGACGCGAAATACGATCACACCAACATCGGCTGGTGCTTCAACAAGCATCTGGTCGTCGAATACCACAAGGATCCGCATTTTCTGCGCTACATCGACCGCCCGGGCATCGTCGACATCGCGCGCGGGGTGCTGGGCGAAAATTGTCGCGTCAAATCCGGCTCGATGTGGGTCACCGGTCCCGGCCGCAAAATGCCGATCCATGTCGATTACCAGCACATGGCCATGCCTGAAGACATCGCCAGCGATCCGCGCCTCCGCGTGCCGATCTTGAATTGCGTCTGCCAGTTTTATCTCGACGATCTCGTCCCGGAACTCGGACCGACGATCCTGGTCCCCGGCAGCCATCGCTCGGGTGGCGCCCCCGGCAAAAATACATCGTGGAAAGGCAAAGCGCCGAAGGCCGCGATGGTAAAAGCCGGCGATGCCTGCATTTTCCGCTTCGACCTCTGGCACGGCGCGTATTCCAACACGAGCAAGAACGGCGAGCGCCGCCACATCATGCAGCTGGAATACGGCCATGCCATGCTGGCGACGCAATACCCGCCCATGCAGTACAGCCACTACTACAATCCCGAAGTGATCAGGCAAGCCACCCCCGCGCAACGCCAGTTGCTCGGCGGCACCGCCGCGGAAGAGAAGAAATACTAAGAGGACTAAAGACTGAGGAACAAAATCTCCCCGCATTTACGCGGGGAGTTTTTGTTTCCAGACTTAAAGAGCGAAGCGACGCGCCGGAACCTCAGTCCTGAGTCCTCGGCCCTCAGTCCTTCCGTCATTCCGCCAGCGAGATGCAGACGATTTCCTTGTCGTTTCGGGCGTAGATGCATTTGTTGGCGAAGGCGGGGTGCGACCAGACGATGGCGTGGGTGTTGGCCTTCCCGGTGGGCTCGATGATGTGCGCGCGACTGATCTCCTCGTAGCCCTTTGGCGTGAGCTTGGCGATGATCAGATCGCCTTGTTCATTGGGTAGGAAGAAGCGGTCGCCGTTCTTGATCAGGAACGCGTTGGCCCAGCGTTCGGCCTTGCCGCCGGTCGCAGCGAAGGTTTCCCAGAGCTGCTCGCCGGTCTCGATTTTCAAGCAGCGCAACTGGCCATAGCCGCAGACGCCGTAAATGTAACCGTCTTCGAGGAACGGCGTGCTTAAGACGCTGTGAAGTTTGTCGGGCTTGGTCTCATCGCTGCTCTTGCCTTTCCACAGCACGGTTTCAGCGGGCTTGTCGGCGTCGAGCTTCAGCATCATCGGACCGTTGAAGAAGCCGGTGACCAACAGGTGATTGTCAAGCTTGCGCGGCGTTGCGATCCCCATCGCCATTTTCGAGGGGTAGGCTTCATCCCAATAGGACTTCCCGGTCTCCGGATCCAGGCCGTGAACGCCCGTGCCGTCCCAGACGACGAGTTGTCGCTTGCCGCCGAATTCGCAGAGGATCGGCGAGCTGTACCCGATTTCCCCCGAGAGCGCTTTCCAGACTTCTGCGCCGGTATCTTTATCGAACGCGACGACCGTGCTGCCGGCGCCGCCCACCATCGCGATTACTTTCTGGCCGTCGACCAGCAGACTCGACGAAAAACCCCACATCGGTGTCTTGGCGCTGTACTCCTTTTTTAAATCCTTCGACCAGAGCACCCCGCCCTTCTCCGCATCGAGACAGAAGAGATTGCCTTCGGCGCCGAGCGTGTAGACCTTGCCACCCGCGACGGCCGGCGTGGTGCGCGGACCGACAGGGTAGCTGACGGTGTACCGGCAATCGTAATCGTACTTCCAGATTTCCTTGCCGTCGGCCGCGTTGAGGCAGAGCAACCGCTCCTTGCCCGGCACATCGCCGCGCAGAAACGGATCCGCGGGATTGGTGATGCCTTCGGGCAGCTGGCGGTCGGTGACGTAGACCTTGCCGTTCGCGACCGCGGGGCCGGCGTAACCGCCGCCGATGGGCGTGCGCCAGACGACTTTCGGTCCGCCCTCGGGGAACTTCTGCAGAATTCCTGTCTCGCGCCAGACCGAATCGCGTTGCGTGCCCAACCATTGCGGCCAGTCTTCCGCATGAAGGGACGTGACGGTGAAAAGCAGAACCAGCATCGTGAACAGTTTTTGTCGCGTGGGATTCATGATTTCCTTTCGGGAAAAGTCGCGGTGTGCTGCCATCGGAATAAAGGCTGGCGTATGTGGGTCAATCCGCTTTTCAGGGAATTCACAATTAGCAATGAATCACTGACTCGCCGTCAGTTTCCCGCGGCGGGAATTGCGGCGGACGCGACGCTGTGCTTGGGATGCAGCCACGCGCGCACCGAATCGGCGAGTACGCCGACGACGCAGGCGAGCATGATCGCGATCAGCACCAGATTCAGCCACGCACTATTCACTTCCTTGGGCACGGCCGAGGTCTGCGCTTTGCCGTAGAAATTCTGAATCTGAATGATGCCGGCCGTCATCGTGGTGCTGACGCAGAAGAGCAGCGGCAGTCCCGTCACCGCCGCGTACCTCGCGCGGCCGGCGTTGATCATCACGGTCGTCGCCACACACAGCGCCACCACGGCCAGGAGTTGATTGGCGATGCCGAACATGCCCCAGATGGTCATCACGTCATTGTTCCACAGCAGCGCCGACCAGCAGAAGACGATGATTAATGTGGAGAAAATCGCGCCCGGCCACCAGTCGACACGGCCCAGCTCCGGTTTGATTTTTCCCATCACTTCCTGAACGAGGAAGCGCCCGATACGCGTGCCGGTATCGATGGTCGTGAGAATGAACAGCGCTTCGAACATGATCGCAAAGTGGTACCAGTAGCCGATCAGTTTTTCGAAGAACGAGAACCCGCCAAAAATCTTACTCATGCCCACCGCCAGCGTCACCGCGCCGCCGGTTCGGCCGCGCAGATTTTCGCCGACCTGAAATTCGTAGACGCTCAGGTTGTCGTGATCGCCATCGATGCCGCGGATGCCGCGCACTTTTTCTTCGTAGCCGGCCTGCTTGTCCATGGGGATCTGGATGGCGTAGTAATCGGCCGGCGCCAGGCTGCACGCGGCGATCATGGCGACAATGCCGACGAGACCTTCCATCAGCATCGCGCCGTAGCCAATCATGCGCGCGTTGGATTCCTTATCGATCATTTTCGGCGTCGTTCCGCTGGAGACGAGCGCATGGAAGCCGGAAATCGAGC
Source organism: Planctomycetota bacterium (assembly GCA_038227875.1). GTDB lineage: Bacteria > Planctomycetota > SZUA-567 > H5-PLA8 > H5-PLA8 > JBBRPR01. Next base: position 12,462 of record JBBRPR010000057.1, on the reverse strand, counting down.
CGCACATGATCGTGATGAAGAGAAACGGAAAGATCGCGCCCTGCACGTTCGGACCGCCGCCGTGCGCAAACGCAGAGACGAAGTACGGCATCTCCAGTTTCGGATTAACAATGATCACGCCGATCACCAGCGATGCGATCGTGCCGATTTTCAAATAGCTCGACAAGTAATCACGCGGGCAGAGCAGCAGCCAGACCGGCAGCACGGACGCGACGAAACCGTAGACGGCCATCGCCACAATGACTTGCCGCCGGTTCAAATTCAGCAGATCGCCCAGGCCCGTGCCGGGAACGTAGTGGCCCAATTGGACGCAGGTGAGCATCAAGATCACGCCGATGACGGAGGCTTCGACGATGCGCGTCGGCGAATTCTTGCGCAGCACGTACATCCACAATCCCATGAACAGCGCGATCGGGATTGAGGTCGCGAGCGTGAAAATGCCCCACGAACTTCCCGGGATCGAGAGCTTGGCGGGCTTGGCGAGTTGCACCTCGACGCCGGGTTCCGCGGCGAGAACGTGTTGCTGGTCGGCCGGGTCAACGAACGTCACTTCTTGAGCGAACGTGAGCGGAAATTCCTTGTAGACGACGCGCGCGGGACCTTCGGCCACCGACTTTACTTCCGACGGAATCGCCAACCGTGTCTTCGCTGGAATCTTGACGATCTCGCCGTGCTCGCCGAACGCTTGAGCTTTCTCAGAGAGCACAATCCGGCTGCCGGCATTGACGGCAACTTCCTCGCCGCTGAGCGCCTTGACCACGACGCTGCCGAGACTGGCCAGCGCCACGATGGTGATGAAGATGATCGCCGCGATTCCCGCACCGCCGCTGACCGGACCGATCTCTTCACGCGCGATCTGCGCGAGACTGCGTCCCTTATGCCGCAGTGATGCCGCGAGAATCAGGAAATCCTGCACCGCGCCGGCCAGACAGACCCCGATCAGCAGCCAGAGCAATCCCGGCAGATAACCAAACTGCGCGGCAAGCACTGGTCCAATCAACGGGCCGGCGCCGGAGATGGCCGCGAAATGGTGGCCGAAGAGCACCCACTTGTTCGTCGGGTGGTAATTGTGGCCGTCCTTGAATTCATGCGCGGGCGTGACGCGCGTGTCGTCGAGCACCGCGACCTTCGCCGCGAGAAACGCGCTGTAGTAACGATACGCAATCGCCAGCACGCAGAGCACACCGATCATGATAGGCAGAGCATTCATGAGTTCGATTGTCGCGAATTTGCGCGAAGTTGACAAGAGATTCTTGAGGGTCGATGGGCAGAAGGCAGTCGTGCGGACTGGTGCCAGTGCCATATCAGGACAGATGACGCTTTCCGAGGTGAACGGAGTCGGTGGAACACGTTATCGAATAGTGCTGACAGCGCGATCGCACTGGCAAGGCCGATCCTTCGCTACGCTCAGGATCGGTCGTGCCAGTGCACCATCAAAATGCTTTCTGTCCCTTAGTAGTTCAGAATCACGCCCAGGTACTCGTCCGTCTTATCCCGCAGGCCTTCGTAGCCTTTCAAGCCTTCGGTGAAGTGCATTCGCTGTGTGATCAGCGGGGCGACTTTGATTTTTCCGGAGCGCAGCCATTCCATTAGAAGAGGCGCGTCGGCTTTGCGCGTCGCGGCGTCGACGTTGTTGCCGTGCGCACCGACGACGGATATGGCGTGACGGTGGATGTCGAAATACGGATCGATCTCCATTTTCGTGCGCGGACTGCCGAGCAGCACGACGAAGCCGCGGGGAGCGCAGGATTTCAGCGCGTCGTTGATCGTGCGCGAATTTCCGACCGCTTCGATGATGTATTCCGCGCCGCGCGGTCCGAGTTCCTTCACCCATTCCTTCAGCGGCTTGGTGCCGCTGTTGAAGCTCTTCTGGATGCCGCACTCTGCGGCCTTGGCCAGACGCTTGTCGGAAAGATCCACGCCAGCCACGACTCCGGCGCCGCACGCATTGTAAAGCTGCCCGCAGAGATTCCCGACGATTCCCATCCCGATCACCACCACGTTGCCGCCAGCGCGGACGGGCGTGATGCGCGGTGCGGTCATCGAGATGTTCAGCAGACCGTAGAAACACGCGTGCTCGTCGCTCAGGCCTTCCGGCACGACGACGACGTTTTCAACTTTGTCTTTTGAATACGTCGCGTGGTGGCTCATCGAAAAGACGCGCGTGCCGGTCTTGATCTCGGACGTGCTGTCGATCACGTCGCTGATCGCGAGGTAACCGGCCTTCCACGGGTACTTCGCGTAGCCGAAATCCGGTTCGTCGAAGCCGCGGTGCGTGCGCGTGAACATCGAAAGCTCCGTGCCCGCGCTGATCAGCGTCTTGCGCGCTTTCAGCAGGACCTCGCCGGGCGCCAGCTTCTCGTCGAGCTGCACTTCCTCAACTTCGCAGCGGCCCTTGTCCGGAAAAAACAATCGCTGAATTTTCATGCGCGCTCCCATGGAGAATAGGGGAATTGCTTGTAAAACTGTCGCGTTACATTAGCAGTAGAAAGACGAATTCTCAATCGAGTTCCAATCCACTCACGCACAACCGGGAGCATCATGCCAAGACCCACTTCCCCGAGGATCACCCGCGTCAATGGCGTGCCGCGCATCACCGCCCAGGGCGAACTGCTGCCGCTGTTCATCTACCGCAACCGCCTCCACACCGACTACGATTACATCCAGCGCTTCGTGGATGACGGTCACCGGATTATCGTCTGTTCCATCTTGCAGGATCCCGACGAAACGTGGACAAAATTCCGCGCGCGCACGGAGACGCATCTCAACCGGTTGCTCGACATGGGTAACAATCATTACCTGATTTTCGGCAACTACTTTGTCGTCTCGCGCGAGTGGGCAAACGCCAATCCCGACCACGTCTGCCACGGCCCCGATGGAAAGGTCCTCGACCTGCCGCCGAGCGGAAATTACATGCGCCAGGAAGGCATCCGCTACGCGCTTTCCAGTCCGCTCGTGCGCGACGAGATTCGCAGGTACACGCAGCGCCATTTGGAAATCATCGACGCGCTGCCGCGCAAAAACCGCATCGCGGGAATGATGTTCGAAGGCGGCGGCGCGCAGGAGTGGTACGTTTACGAAAAGGATCCGCGCTGGGTGCTTTCCGAAGCGGCGCCGTGCTACCTCGTGGAGTTCCGCAAATTTCTGCAGGCGAAGTATCGCAAAGTGAATTCACTGCGCGATGCCTGGCGCAACAAACGCGTCACGTTCGAAAAGGCGACGCCTGAACCCGAGCAGAAACGACCCGAGCCGGACATCGGCGATTTCTACGAGCCGGCCGGCCACCAGCGCTACCTCGACACGCGCGCGTTCTTTCTTGAATTCCACACCGCGACGGTGCTCGCCGGACCGCGCGAGATGAAAAAGCACCGGCCCGATCTGCTCGCCGGATTCTTCAACGAGCCGATTATTGACGACAGCTTTTCGATCGAAGGACATCTGCCAGTGCGCAGCGATCCGAGCGTCGATTTCTTCGCCGGCCCCCCGCCCTACGAATGCCGCGCACCGAAGGATGCCCAGCCGCTCCACACGCTGACCGGCAGCCTGCGCATGCGGAAGAAAATCTTTATCGCCGAGGAAGACCAGGGCCCGCCGCACTTGAAGCAGGGCAACTGGAGCGGCGGCGTGCGCGACATGGACGATTACTGCGGCATGCTGCTGCGCCAGGGCGTCCAGAACATCACCAACGGCAACTTTGCGTGGTGGTGGGATTTTCAATACCGCTGGCACAAGTCGAAACAGGAACACGACACGTTCAAGCAGTTGATCAAGCTCGACGCCTGGAATCTCTCGCACGGCGGCACGCCCAACGCGCAGATCGCCGTGATCTGGGAGCGCGACAGTGCCCCTTATATGCGGAACAACGGACGCGTCTGCAGGAACCTCGGCCACCGCGAAGTCATTCAGGAACTCAATCGCATCGGCGCGCCGTGGGATGGCTTTGCCGTCGACGATTTGACGCATCCGGATTTTCCGCGCGATCAGTACAAGCTCTTCGTCATTCCGTTTGCGACGGCGCCGGACGCCGCTGCGCGCAAGGCGATCGACTCACTGAAGCGGAATGGCGCCACGATTCTCTGGGGTTGGGGCGCCGGTTTCGGTTTTCCGGGAGAGGCGAAGTCGCTTTCCGTCAAACACATGGAAGCACTGACCGGCTTCCAATTCCGCGCGCACCAGCAGCGGCATGCGCCGACTGTTTATGTCGCAGACGGCGAACACCCGTTGCAGCAGGCGCTGCCGGACACGTACGCGTACGGGCAGTTTGCGCGGGAGCTCCGTTCGCCGGTGCGCTATCACGAACGCCACCTCTTTCCGCCCATCACCGCCTGCGCGCCGCTGTTCGCCGTCGACGATCCGGAGGCCACGGTGCTGGGCTACACGGGCACGGAGGACGCGCCGCCGTTTTTTGAGGCCGCTAACAAGAAGGCTGATCCGTGCGCAAACGCCGGAGTCGAATTGCATCCGGGCCTGGCGCTGAAAAAATTCAAAGCGTGGACGTCGATCTATTCCGGTACGGTGATGCTGCCGGGAATCCTGATCCGCGAAGTCGCGCGGCTGGCCGGCGTGCACATTTTCTCGAACACGACGGATCTGTTCTGGTTCAACAGCCGCATGCTTTCGGTCTGGTGCAGCTACCGCCCGGGAAAACGCGTGCTGACGCTTCCGCGCGCCGCGACGGTTGTCGACCTGCTCGACCCCAAACAGAAGATCGTGGCGAAGAACACGACGGAGATCGCGTTTGAGAGCGAGCTGTACCGGCTGCGCGTGTTTGGACTCGCGTGAGACGGCAATTCAAAATTCAAAACGCGCGCTGCGAAACGGTTCGCGGACTGTTTTCCCCGGGGACCAATTGGTCCCCAGGTGTGCCACAGTTACAACTCCACCATTAGAAGTGGTCAGGCAAATTTGCCTGAAGGTTGGTCGACTTCGTATTCGTTCAAATTTGGCCGCTGGTCAATTTCCAGCATATGGAAAATTTTCCATATGCTGTCCGACCTTGTTGATCATGGTCAACAAGGTCGGACAGCGACTGGCACCAAGGTCTTCCGCATGTTTTTGAATTTTGAATTCGCACTCATTTGATGACTTTCAACGCATCCACCGCTTCCTGCGCGATCTCCTTGTCCGCGTTTTTCGTCAGCTCCTGCAATCGCGGGATGGCGCTCTTGGCTTTCGTCGGGACCTGTTTCAAGGCCTCGGCGGCTTCGATGATGTCGTCCTTCTTGTCGCCGCGGAGCATCTCCATCCACTTGCCGATCGGGCGTCCGCCGACGACTTCCGGATCGAATTCGTCGAGCACCTTCTTTGTCGGCGCAGGAGGCGCATCGACTTTCGCGACATCCTTGGGCGGTGGCGGCGGCATGGCGCTGGAGGTGGGCTCGGTGGCCGGATTCTTAGGCAGCGGCGGTTCGTCCGGCAAGCGCGGCGGCGGAAGAGTTGCGGGCTCCGGCGTCGTGACCACAGGCTTATCGACCGTCTTGGGTTTCGGCGGCGTCGAATCCGATCCACAACCCACGACGACCACGAGCGGCAGCAGGCACACGGCTTTTTTGAAGTCGAACCACATATATACCTCCTGTAGCGGGAATGTACGCCATACCAACCAAATCACCGACAACGGACCTGAAAGCATGTAGGCTGTGTCAGTAATTTAGATACATAGAAAATACGCTGCCAGTTGCATGAAAAATACAATTCTCTTCCTGCACGTGATGCATTGAGTTCAGCGCATGCAGTTCATGTTTACTTCCGAAAGCGTTGTCCGGCCAGCGAGAATCTTCTCGATTCCATCCTGCTTCAGCGATCGCATGCCCGACGCCACGGCGGCTTCGCGAATCTGCGAAACGTTGTTCCGCGCCATGATCTGCTTCCGAATCGACTCGTCCAGCACCAGCAGTTCGTGAATCGCCGCGCGGCCGCGATAGCCTTCGCCGCTGCATTCCGGACAGGGATCGAAACGCGGTTCGCACAGCTCTTCCTCGGATTGGCTCAACAACGTGCGGAAGAGCGTGTCGCTGCCGTATTCTTTCTGAAGCGTGGCCAGCAGCGTTGCCGAGTTCCGCGACGGCGCGCGGCAGGCTTTGCAGAGCGTGCGGACGAGACGTTGTGAGAGCACCGCCTGCAGCGCATCGGAAAACGAATATGGATCCAGCCCCATGTCGAGCAGACGCGAGATGGTTTCGACCGCTGAATTTGTGTGGATGGTGCTTAAGACCATATGCCCGGTCAGGCTCGCTTCCAGCGCCACGCTGGCGGTTTCAAAGTCGCGCATTTCTCCAATCATGATCACATCCGGATCGCAGCGCAGAAACGAACGCAGCACGTCGGCGAACGTGACGCCCGCTTTCCGGTTCACCTGCAACTGGCGCAGGCCCGGCTGCGTGATCTCCACGGGATCCTCGGCGGTCAGAATCTTGATGTTCTGATCCTTGATGTGCCCCAACGCGCCGTGCAGCGTGGTGGTCTTGCCCGAACCGCTGGGGCCGGCGCAGAGAAACAACCCCGCCGGCTGGCGCATCAGCGCTTTCATCGCGGCCAGATTCGCCGGCGAGAAATCCAGTTTCTCCAGCGTGCGTTGAGCCGAAGGCGAAAGCAGCCGCAGCGACGCGTCCTCGACGTCGCCGATCGTCGGGTAGATTTCGACGCGCAGTTCCAGGTCAAGGTCGGTCCACTGATTCAGCCGGATCTTGCCGGACTGAGGTTTGCGCCGTTCGGCGATATCCAGCACGGCCATGATCTTGATGCGCGAAATTACCGCGCGGTGGAACTTCCACGGCAATTCGCCGGCCGCTTTGATCTGGCCGTCGATGCGGTGGCGCACTTGGACGCACTGGTCGAAGCGCGGTTCAATGTGAATGTCCGAGGCGCCCCTGGCATGCGCATCCAGAATCAGCGTGTTGACCAGGTCGGCGACGGCCGGATCTTCCGGCGCTGCGACGGTCTGCGGTGTTAAGCGGCGCGAGCTGTTCTTTTTTGCCGCGTGGACAGGGTCCGGTTCGGTGAAGGTCTTCCGAAGCCAGCGCAATGACGTGCTCAGCGCGGACGGCACGGCCTTGCCTCCCCGGATGAGCGCCGCGGCGACGGTCGTCCCGAGGGCCGACTTTTCGCCGTGATCTCCCGCTACGTCGTCCGCCGCCGTCCGGGACGATTCCGCCAGTTCAAAGACTTCGTCCGGGGAAGATGCGTCTCGCGTGGTCATCTCATCGTTCTCCGGCGCTACCTGATCTCTTCCACGGATTCCATCTGCGATTTTTCGATCGTGCGCTGCTGGCCGCGATCGGTGAGGATGATCACGCGGCCTTCGACCTCCACTGCGTTTTCGCCCAGGATGGGGTCGGCGGATTGCATTTCGTACTTTTTGAGCTTGGTGGCGGTGCAGTATTTTTTCGCGGTCATCACGCCTTGCGCGTAATCGCGGGCTTCCTGGCGCCGCAGCAGCGTCGCCTTTGCGTCGGCCAGAGCCTTTGGCGCCGGGGTGGCGTTTTCCAATTTTCGAAGTTCCGTCTGCGCATCGGTCCACGCCGACTGCAGTAGCTTGAGCTCTCTGGCCAGCCGGATTTCCGCCCGCGCCAATCCGGAGATGCGCTCCGATTTCTCCTCGCGCGTCGAGGCGGCGTCGTAGCTTTTCTGCGCGCCTTCGACTTCCTGCAGCGCTCTATCGAACGGTACTCTGAGCATCTCGACGCTCTCCGGTGCAGGAGCAGGCCGGTCCTCCGCTGCAGACTTCGGTTCGCGAGTTTCCGGCGCGCGGGCGGCCTTTTCTCGCTGCAGCGCAACGCTGAGCTTGTCCATGATTTCAATTTCGTCGCGACGGGCCTGTTCGGCGAGCATCCCGAAGTTGGTCGGCTCGTTGTAGCCCGCGGCTTGCATGTTCACGCGGCTCAGTTCGTCGAAGGTTCTGATTGCTTCGTCGATGTCCGCCAGCATCCGCGCAAGCGCTTGCGGTGACGCGCAGGATTTGTAATCCCGCGTGGATTTGAACAGCGCCCACGCACCATCCCGTTTTTCGATGTGTTTGCGGATCGACTCCTGCATGGAATTCGGCGTGGCGTCCGGCATCTCAGTGCGGCGGTCCGTTGGCAACGTGGATGACGCGGTGGCCGGGTTCGGCGCCGGCGGGGTGGCGTCGTGTTTTGACATGACCTTGGCGATCGCCCAGTCGACTTTCTCAACCGTCGCCGGCCGCGTCAGAATCCAGCCCGCCCCGCCGAGCAGGCTGAGGATGATCATGACCCGCACCCACTGTTTGCCTCTCGCATTTAACCTGAACACAGTCGCTCCCAGCTCATGTTAAACCGGTGTGTCGGAGCCCCGGTCTAAGAGTGCTATGAACAAACGGGAGGAATGGCCCTCAGAATCTGCGCTGAATTTTCGGACCGTGCAGAATTCATGCGGTGAGCAACGAAAACTCGCGACGTGCGTCGCGAGTTTTCTGATCGAACACGATGAGTGCGGCGCGCTACAGGCCTTGATTGAGCCTCTGGTAGCGATAGTACACTTCCATGCACAGGATCGAGAGCGCCGTCTGCCCCACGCGGCCCCACCGTTCACTGAATGAGCCCTGCGGATTCCAGCTGCCGTCGTCGGCGCCGCCTTTGACCTGCAGCGGCGGGAGGGTCGCCTTCAGCGATTCGTTCCATGTCTTCCACGTGTCGCCGCCGACCTGGAACGTCACCAGCGTGCCGTAGTACATGTAGTAGAGCCCGAGAGCATTGAAGGCGTTGGCTTTCTCACCACCGGGCAGGCCGGCGACCTTGATCATGTTCTGCGCGCCGTTTTCCACTTCGTTCGCCGGCGTGCCGAAGAACAGGCGGCCGAGACAGCCGATCGAATTGCAGATCGCACGGCCCGGTTCCTTGCCCTTGTTCGCCGGATCGGGAGCGTAGCCAAACATCATGCCCGTGTACGAATCGCCTTTCACCTTGCCGATCTCGCATGCGTCCAGGTACGAGTGGCAGCCTTCGATCGCTTCAAATGGGACATGCAGGTTGGCGACCTTCGCGCTTTTCAGGGACATCATCGCCCAGCCGCTGTTGCTCATGTCGCCATGCTGCGTGTCGCGCAGTTGAGTCGGCGCGTAGCCCCAGCCGCCGCGGTCGCTGCTGGTGTCGCCCTTCACTTTCGCGCCGACGGTGCAGTCGACGGCTTTCTGCGCCGACTCGATGGTGTCGGGCACGCGCGCCATCCCCGCGGCTTCCGCCATCGCCATCAGGGCGATCGCGTGGCCGTAGTTGGAGGCCAGGTACGAGCCGTTGGGATTCTGCTTCGCTTTCAGCCACGCGACGGCCTTCAAGACATTGTCCTTGTACTTGCCGACTTTTTCAGTGTGCCCCGCGCCGAGGAAAGCCAGGATTGCGAAGCCAGTCACCGCCATATCCGCTTCGTCGTTCTGCAGCGCCGCGTTTTGATTTTTTCCGTCGTGCTTCTGGTTGTCCCAGTGGCCGTCGGCTTCCTGATTGCGCGCCAGCCAGTCCAGGCCCTTGTCGACCGCGCCTTCGGTGGCGCGCGATCCGCCGTGCCGCGCGACCATTAAGCGCCGCCCGCCGCCGTTACGATTGCCGAAGCTCCCGCGGCCGGATCCCGATCCGGTGCCGATGCCCGTGCCGTCGCCGCCGCCAAATCCGCCGCCGGTGCCGCGCGTCGCCGCTCCGCCGATGCCGACCACGTCTTCCATCCCCACGCCGTTGGTTCCGCCACCGCCGGCCGCGTCCGCGTTGCCGGTGACCGAGTGAAAGAGCGCCGCTTCCGGATTTCCGTACGCGCTCTGCGTGTCCGGGCGGTCAGGGTTGATCGTTTCAAAATGATCGCCGAGCTCCGCCTTGGCCATGATGTCCGGCGGCACTTCGACCTTCGACCACTCCTTTGAAGTTGGATCCGTGGGCGTCACCGCCTTGCTGGTCATGATCTCGGCGAGTTTCTCGTCTTTGTCTTCGACCTTGTCCTGAACCACGTTGGGTCGCGCCTGCAGTTCGGTGACCATGATCACCGCGTCGTCGCCGTGAGGCATGTCGATGGCCATCGTCAGCAAGCCGGCCAGCGCGATCACGAGCACATGCAGCGCCGCCGAAACACCCCACCACGGCACGGCACCGAGTCGCGTCGCGACGAACGCCGCCAGCGTCAGGCGTTCGCGCTCCGAAGCCGCTTGCGCTTCATCGCCGGGCATCGGTGCGGCGGCGAGTTCCTCTTCGCTCATCGCTTCGATCGGTTCGGCGGCGTGCTCCGGCGTGTTCTGCAGTTTACGCTCCGCGCGCGCTTCAAAATCCATCGCCAGCGAACGCGCACCGATGGTGTTTTCCATCAGTGAGAACAACTGCTTGTGCGCCGCGTAGCGTTCCCGGCAACCGGCACAGATCTGGACGTGGCCTTCGAAGCGCTTGCCGTCGTTCATCGAGAGCGAGCCTTCCGCGTAGGCGCGGAAATTGTCGATCGTCTCGAGGCATTCGAGCGGAAGATTTTCCGTCGCGGCTTCCATGGGCGTTGATTTCATGTGCGCCATTCCCTTTTGGTCAGTTCCAGATGCGCCGCAGTTTTTCGAGCAGCTGGCAATCGGCGCGGGCCATCCGGCTTTTGACCGTGCCCACGGGAATGTTCAGCCGCTCGGCGATCTGTTGCGTATCGAGATGTTCCCAGTAGCGCAGGACGACCAGTTCGCGGTAAATCTCCGGCAGTGTGTCGACGGCGCGCGCCACCTGTTCGATGGAGGTGTTGCGCGCGACGGCTTCCATGTTGCTGCCGGTGGGTGTGGTCATGGGTGCGGCCGCCGAGTTGGGGTCGAGTTCTCCCGTCGCGTAGACCGGATTGCGGCGGCGTGAGCGCAGAAAATTCAGCGCTTCCCGCCGGTTGATGGTGCGCAGCCATGACCCGAGTTTCTGCGGCTCTTTGAGCGTCGGCAGCAGACGGAACGCCTTGGCCAGCGACATCTGCGCGATGTCCTCGGCGTCCATCTGATTGCCCGTGAATGAAAACGCCTGGTTGACGAGATCCGCGCGGAAACGTTCGACCAATTGCCAGAAATGATCGACAGGTACACCGCCGGGCTCATGCCGCATCTTGACGAGAGCTTCGATCATCAAGGCCGTCGTAGGCATCGCCGCTCCCTTTTTCTTACCGCACCCACTTCGAAAGGTCCCTGCTCGCCGAAGATGACACCGCGCGAACGGAATGGTTCCAAATAGTTGAACAAAATTTTTTCTGAGCGGGAAAAAGTTTGCCGACAGAGCGATCTTAGCTCTTGGCGCACGAGGTGCAATAGGGAGGTGGTCCGTTGAAGCGAGAATGTTTCTTCCGCGGTTCGTTTTAGGAACAAGTGCAAGAGGTAAGCGAACTGGAATTACTCACAACTCGTTCGTTCTCGCACGTTAATCTGTAGCAATGAGCAGCGCCGTTCCCGCGCACCACGCGTTACGATTCCTGTGCCCCCGATTTTCGCTTCGGACGTTGGTGCTGTTCGTGCTGCTGATCGGGAGTGCGACGGCACTCTGGCTGCATTGGCAACCGTGGACGCTGCAGACAAAAGTCGCGCAGCACGTTGGAAATATCTCGTTCGTCGCATTCACGGAAGATTGCAAGCGGGTTCTCTGGATCGATGACGTCGTTCACATCTCGGACGCACAATCGGGCGTGGAGATTTCATCCCACCCCGCGCCATCGGACCTAGTGCCAATATCCAGTAAGCGTCCGATCGCAGTCGGACTCGTGCAATATTCAAATGGGAATGGCTACCAACCTCCAATGCTCAAGGAGCCTTGGCGTGAAGCATTCCGCGCGCGGCACCCCGAACCGGTTTCCTTTGTTTTGAAATCCCATCCCATGGATGAGGCGCTTGAATACCTGCTTGGATCTGTGTTGAAGGAGAAATACGTCATCGAGAAGTGGATGATCGATTTCGGTTCAGCCCACACCAGAATCACGTTAACCGTCAAGAACATCAACGCGCTGGATGCGCTTGAACAGATTTTACAACCGGCAGGCGCTGTTGTTGAATTTGAAGATGGGACGTTACGCATTGTGAGCAGAACAAACCACGACGATCACGTCTGGGCGAGAGCACGCAGTGAGATCATCATTGGGGACTTGGAAACAGGACAGGAAGTCGCGACACTCTCAGGCAACACGCCCCGAATTATGAAGTCCGTGCTGTCGGAAGACGGTACGCACCTATTTACTGTGGACGAAAAGGGGAGAGTGCGTATCTGGGACATTCCCGCTCGAAAGTTGAGGGCGGAACTGGATATCGGAGTGACGGCAGTTCTCAATGCCGTCATCTCGAATGACGGAAAACGTTTTGCGGTACAGCTTGACGACTGGAGTATTAGTGCGTGGTGTCGGGAATCACGTACTTCAGCGTTGTGAGTCTCAGATAAATCGGCGCGGGAAAGTGTGAACGGCGCGGATTGATTCTCAAAATATATGGCGTTATGAATCGCGTGACGGTGCCGCAGCGGGAATAGAATCAGATTG
>JBBRPR010000056.1:0-55275 GCA_038227875.1 Planctomycetota bacterium | reverse complement strand
TATTGATCCGCGCATAACTAAAGTTGCAATGAAATAGTGTCGATACTCTATGCATGAGACCATTTGGCACAGCAGAAGAGCTCCAACGGCGGCGAATTCGCGCTGTCGAATTGATGAACAGCGGACAGTCCCATACCAAGGTCGCCGAGATTCTCGGCGTAAGTCGCACCTCTCTTTACCGCTGGCGTGGCATGGCCTGTAACAGTTCTGACGGGTTGATGGCCATTCCAAGTCCTGGCGCACCTCGCCAGTTGGAAGAAGCGCAGTTGCACGAATTGGAATTTCTTCTGGGACAAGGCGCGAAAGCGCATGGCTGGCCCAACGAGTTGTGGACTTCCAAGCGCGTGGCGAAATTGATTCAAAAGTATTTTGGAGTTCAGTACCATGAAGGCCATGTCCGGAAATTAATTACGAAGCTCTTGCATTGGAGCAGTCAAAAGCCTGAATGTCGGGCGAAGGAACGCGACGAAGTCGAAATCGAGCGTTGGAAACAGAAAGAATTCCCACGCATAAAAAAAAGCCCAAGCCGTGGGAGCCACGCTGGTGTTCCTCGACGAATCCGGCTACATGCTCAACCCAACCGTACGGCGGACGTACGCGCCGAGCAGTGAAACCCCGATCTTGAAGTCGTGGGACCGGCGCGACAGAATATCGGCCATCGGCGCGATCACGGTCAGCCCCAAACAGCGGCGTCTGAATTTGTACGTAACGTTGTTAGGGGACGAGGCCAACGCCAGAGCCGAAGACACCGTGCGATTCATACGCCAGATTCATCAGCATATCCGCGGCCCGCTGACGATCATCTGGGATCGCGGAAATATTCATGACCGAGCAAGTGCAGTCCGCAACTATCTTGCAGTTCATCCGGAGATCATCACGGAACGCTTTCCTGCGTACGCTCCGGAATTGAACCCGGAGGAAATGGTTTGGCAGCATACCAAGTACTCCCGCATGTCAAATTTTGCGGCCAACAACACCCTTGTGCTTCGAAAAAGACTGGCCGACGAATTTCGAACTCTATCTCGTCAGCCGCTGCTCTTGCGATCCTTCATCCAACATACCAAGCTTCCACTGCTCCTTTAGGTAGTCTCTTTAGATGTGCGCGGGTCAATAACGCATCTCCAGGCGAGGGTTCCGCCGGCGATGCCACACCCACCAGCGACGGGAGGTATGTATATTGGGTAGTCCAGGGAGAAGGCGGATACCTGACCTCCGCGTTCGACTTAAACGGCAAGGTGATCTGGAGTAGTTTTGAATATCAGGCAGTCAACGCTGAACACGGAACACACCGATCACCTTTGCTCTGTGCGGGGAAACTGTTCGTAGGCACCGGTGAAAAGCTAATCGCTTACGATGCGGCGACTGGCAAAGAATTGTGGCGGACGCCAGCCGCTGTTTACAAAAATCAGACTGAACGTCCCATTGAAACCCGATTCAATAACCAGCCAGCCTTGCAGACCCGCGACTACCTCGTCAATCTGAACGGAGAAATCCTTGCAAAGGGTGGCTATTCCGTCTGGGAATGTTACCTCCCTGTCGTCGAGGATGGGATCCTTTATAACTCCAGCAACCGAAGATCTGAGTATTCGTTCGAGGCCATCGCGATACCTAAACAAGTTGGAGACAAGCACAACCTCCTCTGGAAACTGGAGGCGAAAACTCTTTACGGACCGCAGGGGAATATGTTTGGCGGCTACTACGTCGCTTCGCCACTGTATGTAGATGGGTTGATTTATCAGGTTGATTCAACGGGCAATCTGGTAGTGATCGACACTAAAGAAAGGAAACGGTGTTATCAGCTCTGGATGGATGGCTACAACGTCAACGATTACCGTCTTTACGGCTACTGCGCCAGCCCAACGTTGGCGGGGAAAAACATCTATCTGATGGATACTGTCGGATATGTCTCGCTTCTCAAACCCGGCGCCGATGGCACGGTAACCGGAACTAACATACTCCAGAACATCACCAGCCTCCCGGCCAGCGCTCCCTGCAAGCAGGAAGTTTTCTACGCGGGAATGTACTTTGAGGGCAAACGGATGTTTATACACGGTGATGAATATCTGTACTGTATTGAGGAAAAGTGAATCGCCGATTGCACACTACCGAAGGCTTATTACCTCCGCTTTTCCCTATGCAGCGACGCTTGCGTTCGCAATTAGTGGAGAAGAAATTCCGGAATGACACATCTTCGTTCATAGGAAAATAACCTTTCACGGCACAAGGGTTCTCGCATTCGGCACTTGTGCGATCCCCGAATGTTTATGCTCATGGCATGGCTCATGCACTTTTGTTGAGGTGAGGGTTTGGGAGCAGATTCGGCAATCGTCGGAAACCTTGTCAGCAATGACAAAAGATCGTGGCTCAGGTGGGAGGAACCGGGATATGCGATGGGAGGTGATGCATCATCTGGCTGCGTTTGTGAGGGCACGACCATGCTTTTCTCAAAATCAACGACCCCTGTGGCACCTTCGACTAAGCGGGCATTAGTTGCCCGATACTCCGTGCGAATTCTCGCTGCCCTAGCCATTCCCGCCGTGCTGGCTTTGTATTGGTCTCAGAAAGGGAGCGCCTTGACGGCCAATCGTGGTAACGGAGTTTATACCTTAATTGGATGGAACAACTTGGGAATGCATTGCATGGACCAGGAGTACTCCGTCTTCTCAATTCTTCCTCCGTACAACGTCATTTACTCTCAACTGATTGACAGCAATGGAAAGTTGGTCGTGGATGCGACAGGAATTACCGTGACCTATGAAGGCGTAGCTGATCCCAACAATTCCATCAATACAACCTCGATCGGGAAGACGGATTTTTGGCAGCATGTTCAGGAATTGTATGGATCAAATGCGCCACCCGATTCAGGTATCGCTGGCAACAACATGCCCGGCAGCACAAATCAGCCCCAGAAAATGACGTTCGATGCTGCGAAAAATTGGTTCGCGGCCGAAGGCATTCCGCTGACTCCCTACGATGACGCGCACGCGAAAAATACCTACCCCTTGATGCGCCTCGTTGCACGCGATGCTTCCAATAATATCCTCGCGACAACGAAGATCGTCTTACCGGTCTCTGACGAAATGGATTGCCGCGCATGCCACGCCTCCAATTCGACGTCGAAGGCCATGCCCACAACCGGATGGGTCAATAATCCAGACCCCACAAAGGACTATAAACAGAATATCCTTTTGCTTCATGACAATCGGTATGCGGGCAACGCGGCGTTCATCAGCGCACTTGCGGCTAAAGGCTACAATGCGGCGGGACTCTACGCGACGGCAACCGGAGCCCAACCCAAGGCGATCCTGTGCGCCGCATGCCACGCCTCGAATGCATTGCCTGGCACTGGCATTGCTGGCATCTCGCAACTGACGCAGGCTGTGCATGCACACCACGCCACGGTGGCCGATCCACTGACCGGACTCACGCTCGATTCGTCTGACAACCGCGCTACGTGTTACCGATGCCATCCGGGTTCCACCACGGCGTGCTTGCGCGGTGTCATGGGAACTTCAAAAAATCCGGACGGCACCCTTTCAATGCAGTGCCAAAGCTGCCACGGCTCAATGGGCCAGGTCGGCGCACAAGGACGGAGCGGTTGGCTCTCCGAACCCAACTGCCAGGCTTGCCATACCGGCACCGCCACGTCCAATAGCGGCCAGATTCGCTTCCAGAATGTATTTGAAGCTACAGGGCAAATGCGCGCGCCGCTTAACCGCACTTTTGCTACCGACGTAGACGTGCCAGCGACAGGATTTTCGCTATTCCGTTTCTCGTTCGGGCACGGCAAACTGGCCTGCGAAGCCTGTCACGGTTCGACACACGCGGAATACCCCAGCAGCCACCCCAACGATAATATTCAAAGCCAGGATTTGCAGGGACATGCGGGCGAATTGTCTGAATGCAATGCATGCCACATTCGCGCCGTCACTGCCAACGGTGGCCCCCATGGGCTTCACACCATCGGTCAGAGTTGGGTCGGCGCGCACGGCGATCAGGCCCAGAACGGCAGCGTGGCGTGCCAGGCCTGCCATGGAACCGATTACCGCGGAACGGTTTTATCAAAGGTTAGAGCTCCACGTGTGTTCAGTCGAACGGCCTACGCGGCGGGCACAATCGTCAGTTGCTTTGATTGTCACAACGGTCCATCCGGGGAAGGCAACGGACAGCCACCGCCACCACCCGTTGATCTGTTCCCCACGTGGAACTCGCTTGTACAGAGCTCGAAGAAGTCAGGTCGTTCAACAACCACGACACTAAAAGGAAGTCTGAAAGTCCAGAATGGCGGAACGGGAAAATCCCGTGCGGCGAAAGTCGATTTATGGCTCACGACGACAAAGGTGCTGGGTGATCCGACTGACTTGCGGATAGGAAAATTATCAGTAAGCGCTTTGTCCGGCGGTCAAATCAAAGCCTTGAAAATAAATCTAAGGCTGAAGCCCGGAACCATCACGACGGGCAAATACGTCATCGCCAATGTGGATGCCGCGAATCTCATTAAGGAAACAAATAAGTCCAACAACACCGCTGTATTCGGCCCGTTACCGTGAAGACGTGAGATTCAGCCGAAGCGTTGAAAGCGTTATGGAGTGGTTGGAGGCCGCTAAAGTGTGGGCTGTGCCGCTCAGCGCCGATTGGCCTGGCGGTAGGCGCTCGGGGTTGATCCCACAACTTTGGTGAAGGTGTCGGCGAAATGAGCGCGAGACAACCCCACTTGCCCTGCAATCTCCTTGATCTGCAGCGCCGTATGCGAGAGCAGACTCTTGGCGCGCTCCATTTGTACGCGAAGGATTTCGTCATGCGGACTGCGCCCCAGATGCTGACGGCATTTGCGGTGCAGCCAACGCGCATTGATGGACTGGTCGCGTAGCAGGCTGCGCAGGGTCAGCCCATCGCAGGCGCGTCCACGTAAGTAAGCCAGTACCCGCGCCAGTTCCGGATCGGGAATCGCCAGAGTGTCCGTTGACTGTCGCGTAACCACGCCGATGGGTGCAATCTGAATGGTCCTTTTGGGCGGTGGGGCAGCGCCAGCCATCAGCCGATCGAGCGCGGCCGCAGCTTCGTATCCAAAGCGTCGCCAAGGCAGCGCCACGCTGCTGATCTGTGGCTGGGACACTTCACACCACATGACCTCGTTGTCCACGCCAACAAGGGCGATCTCCTCGGGCACTCGCACACCGCAAATTCGGCAACTGATCAAAAGATCCCGCGCCGTATAGTCGTTAAAGCAGAACAGGGCAGCCGGCTTCTCCAGCGACCGCAGCCAGGATGTAATGGGAGCAGTCCGGGGCGGTTCATAACGGCAGACTGAGACAGTGCCGCCGCAGGCGGCCACGCCCTGTCGGAAGCCCTCCTCTCGCCAGGAGGAATCAGGATGGATTAACGAAAGATAACCGAAGCGGCGAAACCCGCGTGCGAGCAGATGTTCGGCGGCTTGGCGACCGATCTCAACCTGGTCGGCCCTGATCCATACGTCCGCGCGTTCCGGAAAGAGAGACAGACCGACAATCGGGCCGCGAATTTGACCAAACGCGGCGCGCATGTCTTTGTTGCTGACAGAACTGATCGCCCCTCGCGGCCGTGGGCTGGGTCCGAGGGCGGGGCCATCAAACGAGAACATGTATCGGACGTCCCAGTTCGGGCGTGTGAGAGTGAATTCGCGGATGCCGCGAATGATTTCAGCGCCGCTCTCCAACGGCCAATTGACGCACACCGCGATCTGCGTCATCTTTTCTGGGTGCATGAGTAACCGCCGCAGGTAGTTTGTTGTCCGAATTCCGAACACGAATATCGCAAATCAGAACACGCTTCACAAGTCGAGAAGGGTACATTGATCAGCGCCACACGGGACTTGATCAATAGAGGAGTGCCTCTCATGAAAATAGCCTTCGGATTGCTTGCGGCGTGCTTGTTGTTTGCGGCCGGAATGCCGCTGCTGGCCTCCGACACGGCCCCGCTGGGTTCGCCTGACTTTTATCCGTCGCCAGAACATCCGGTGGGATGGCGCGGTGATGGGAGTGGGCGTTTTCCTGGCGCCACGCCACCTGCTGTCTGGAGCCGGCGGCTAACGGATATCACGTCGGAAATTGTGGTGCAGGCGACCAAGCCCAATGGAAAGCCCGGCCCGGACAGCCACGTCTTGGCGTACTTCCTGGTTAAAGATTGGCTGATCGCCGGCCCATTCCCGGCCGCCGATCCCGAAAAGGACATCGATAACGATTTTCTCGGCGGCGAGGGCGACGTCCAGCCGGATGCCGGCGCCAAGGCCGGAAGTACACAGTGGAAAGTCCATCGCGCCTACGAGGGTTCGCAGAGTTACTGTCTTTTTAACGAAGGTACAGTCAGGCATTTGTGGGTGGACTTTGTCTTCGCGCTGGGGACGCTGACTCCGCCGAAGGAACCCACTCCGCCCGCCGTTCCCGAATACACCCATTTCGATCAGCAAGCCGCCTACGCGCACACCTATCTCTATGCTCCTCGCGAGGCCGATGTGGAAATGGATCTATTACACGATCTGCCCGCTGTAAAAATGTGGGTGAATGGCGTCCCGCGGCGCGTCATCAACAAAACCAGCAGCGACTTGAAGGTCCACCTCAATGAAGGCTGGAATCGTATTCTAATCAAGGCCATCTGCGACAAGGGACAGCTGCCGTCGCAGTATCAACCCAGCGTGCTGAAAAAAATCAAGTGGCGCTTCGCCGCCTACATCAGACCCGTGGGAAGTCGCAAGAGTTACTCCGGCGGCTATGAAACAAAAAACATCGCCTGGATGGTTAAGTTGACGGGGTTCAATATGTCACAACCCATCGTTGTCGGTGACAAGGTGTTTGTCGGTAGCAACTACTCCGATCTATTCTGCATGGATAAACGCAGCGGCAAGATTCTGTGGATGCATACCGGAACGTACTGGGACGCGATGACCGCCGAGGAGCGTTCCGCAATAAAGGACAAGGCCGAACCGCTGTTGACGAAGCTGGAAGCGGACAACTTGGAATTGGTCTCGCTGCTCAACGCGAATATTTCGTCCCATGGCGCGGACGCAAGCGGACAGATTGCCATCGACAAGGTTCTCGATGAACGACGGAAATTCTTGAGGTCCGTGCACGACACCCTCGCTACAGGTCAAAAAGGCAAACTCTATCTCAACGAGGTTTCCCCTGGAAATGCCACGCCTGCCAGCGACGGTCTGCGCGTGTATTGGGTGGTCCAGGGGAACGGCGGGTACCTGACGTCGGGGTTTGACCTGGACGGAAAGTTGATCTGGAGCAACTTCGAATACCTACAAAAGGGCACTGGCGAACACGGCACCCATCGCTCACCCGTGCTCTGCGAGGGCAAGTTGCTTGTCAGCACGGACGGGATGTTGATCGCTGACGATGCGGCGACGGGCAAAGAACTATGGCGGACGCCCACGGGTCCGAGTCAGCACGGCATTGATGGCACTCCGATTTTGGTGCAGTTCGATGGCAAGCGGGCGCTGCAGACTGCCAGTAGCCTGATCGGTCTGGGTGGAGCAATTCTTTCAACGGGCGGGTATGAAGCATTCGGCCCGTACCTCCCAGTTGTGGAGGATGGCGTGCTTTACAACTCGATTTCGCGTAAGCGTGAATTCCAAGCCGTTTCGATTCCTTCTAAAACGGGTGACAAGCCGAAGGTCCTCTGGAGCCTGGATAAAGCTGCCATCTATGGTCCATTAATTAACACGATAGACCCTTTTTACATCGCCTCGCCGCTTTATGTGAGTGGATTACTCTACCAGGTACTTCCGAGCGGATATCTAGTGGTGATTGATACTCGGGAAAAAAAGCCTGCCTATTTGCGTTGGATGGACGGCTATAATTTTAATGACCATTCACTCTTCGGTTACTGCGCCAGTCCAACGCTCGCGGGAAAAAACATCTATCTGCTGGACGACGTCGGATACATGACGATTCTCAAACCTGATGCTGAGGGCACGGTGGTGGGTAACAATATACTTCAAAACCTCAGTAACTCCGCCTTACGGGCCGGTGGTCAATTTTCCGCTCCCGGCCGACAGGAAGTCTTCAACGCTGGAATGTACTTCGACGGCAATCGAATCTTTCTGCACGGCGATGAGTACCTGTATTGCATCGGGGAGAAGTAAGTGCGCTGAATCAGTCGCTCGCTGGACCTTTAAAAGGCAGGTTCAGTGACAGTCTTTCTTGTTCTCATTTGTGCTATCAATGTCATGAAAAGGCTATGTGTACCAGAGCACCGCGGCCTTATTTTTATTCACTGTTGTCACATTTCTACTCATAGGGCGGAGAAACGAGATCCATGTTCAAGATTGCCATGATCGGCGCAGGCAGCGTCGTTTTCACGAAAAACCTTACCGGTGACATTCTGGGATACCCGGAATTCAAGAACGCAACGTTTGCGTATATGGATATCGACAAGGAGCGCCTCGAAGTCGCCGGCCAGCTCTGCAAAAAAGTCGCGAAGGCACTGGGCGCCAATCCCAAGATTGAACTCTACACCGACCGCCGCAAGGCCGTCGAAGGCGCCGACTTTGTCTTTAACACCGTGCAAATCGGCGGCTTCAACAGCACGTTGGTCGATTTTGAAATTCCGCGAAAATACGGCCTCAACTTCACCATCGCCGATACCACCGGCCCCGGCGGCCTATTCCGCGCCCTGCGCACCTACCCGATGCTCAAGGGTCTTTGCGAGGACATGGAAAAAGGCTGCCCGCGCGCATTGCTGCTGAATTACTCCAATCCGATGTCCATGAACATGCAGACGATCTCGCGAACCAGCAGCATCAAAGCCGTCGGCCTGTGCCACAGTGTTCAAGGCACGTTCAACCAGTTGATGCGCTACATCAAGGAAGACCCGGAGAAGATTGCCTTTACCTGCGCCGGCATCAATCACATGGCGTTCTACCTGAACATCGAGAAGGACGGCGTCGACCTGTACCCGCGCCTGTTCGAAGCGATGGGCAAGCCGGACATCTACAACACCAATAAGGTGCGCTTCGAAATGATGCGGCGCCTCGGCCACTTCGTCACCGAATCGAGCGAGCACAACGCCGAATACAGCCCGTACTTCATTCCGCATGGCAAGGAACAGATCAAGAAGTTCGACGTGCCGATCGACGAATACCTGCGCCGCTGCGACGGCATCGTCGACGAATTCGAGCGTATGAAGGCGCTGGGTAAATCGAACGCGCCGATGTCAGTGCAGCGCAGCCACGAATACGGCAGCACGATCATCCATGCAATGGTAACCGGCGAACCGAGCGTGGTGTACGGTAACATGCCCAATGGCGGCGCGATTTCGAATCTGGCGCCGACGGCGATCGCGGAAGTCCCCACGCTGGTCGATCGCAGCGGCTTGCGCTTCACGACTGTGGGTGAACTGCCGCCGCAACTGATCGGCTACATCCAGCCGCACGTGACGCAGCACGAACTGTTCATCCGGGCCGCGATGGAAGGTCGCCGCGACCACCTCTACCAGGCCGCCATGTTCGACCCGTTGACTGCCGCAACGCTGACGCTCGACCAGATCGTCGAAATGTGCGACGAACTGATCGCCGGGCACGGCGAGTTCCTGCCGAAGCTCAACGGCAAGTCGCTGGTGCCGACCAGCGGCAAGCGCTTCAGTGCCGTCGATCCGGCGGACCTGCGCGCCAGTTGGGATGCCGCTCAGAAGCAGGCCACCGACGACGCGATCGCCAAGTGGAGCGTGATCGGGCCATTCAAGGGCGACAAGCCAGGCAAGATCTCACTGGCGTTCCACACGCCGGTGGAAGACGACGTGAAGGCCGACGGCGGCATCGATCTGAAGGCGAAGTACAAGGTCGGTGGCGAGACGTTCAAGTGGAAGGAAGTGACGATCGGCAAGAAGGGCGACGTCGATCTGACCACGGCGCTGGGCGATGTCGAATGGTGCGTTGGTTACGCGTACGCGGAAATCGAATCCGTGCACGCGCGCGAAGTCGAACTCACCTGCGGCAGCGACGACGGCATCAAGATCTGGCTGAACGGCAAAGTCGTGCACGAACACGAAGTCGGCCGAGGCTACGTCGCCAACGCGGATAAGGCTGCCATTCATCTGAACGCCGGCATCAACAAGTTCCTGGTAAAGATCGACAACTACGTCGGCCGCTGGGCATTCGGGATCAGCATTCCAAAGGCGAATTTTTGATGCTGCGATGATGGGACACTCAGGTTGAAGAAGGGGCCTTGCGCCGAGAGCGCAAGGCCCCGCTTTTTTTTCAGGACACGATCGAATCGTTCACCGCAGAGCGCTGCTCTTCACGCTTCCACCGCCACATACATGCCTCGTCCGGTCAGTCCTTGGGGATCGTAGTCAGGTCATAAAGTTCTGCTGATTTTGAAAACATGATCGAGTTCTCTGATTGGACCAAGGATACAGGGTCGCCTTTTAATTATGTAGATAGAAAAGGGCTGGACTCGTCAAGAATCAACGTGATTTCCGGGCCAGATGTAGTTTTCGCGTTCGATTAATAAAGGAAACAAGAAGGCAACATAAATGCGGAAAGTTATTATTCGATGAATTGGCCGCGCGGCGCGGACTACTATAAATGCGCTACAGGTGAGATGCCGCGTGCTCGCGAACTGAGTGCTCTGGAAAAAAGTTGAACACAGGAGTGCCAGAAATGAATTTGCAACCGACCAAAACTCACACCCTTGCAGCAATCGTTGTGCTGATTCTGGCGGCCATTGCCTCGACGGTCGCGGGTGGCGAGACCGGCTCCGCGGACAACGACTGGCCGCAATGGCGGGGCGGGCCCACACGCGATGGCGTGGTGCGCGCCAGTCCGAAGCTGCTCGATCATTGGCCCGAAGGTGGCCCCACGTTGCTCTGGAAGAGCGCGAAGATTGAGGGGATCGGCGACGGAGGGCCGGTCGGCAATCAGGGCGCGCCGGTGGGCGGGTGCGGCAGCGTCTCCATCGCGGGTGGCAAAGCCATTTTCTTCGTGCACGGCAAGGCCCGGAAGGAGAAAGTCATCTTCACCACCGACGCGCTGCGCAGCATGGGGTGGGTCGAAGGGATCACGGAGGAACTTGCGGGGAAAGTCGATAAGGCTTACCGGTTCGATCTCGTCGGCAAGAAGGAGATGGAGCCCTACCTCGCGCAGTTTCTCTCCACACTCAACCCCGACGAGGCGTCGAAGATGGGCGATCTCATCCGAAAAAGCCTGCAGTCGCAATGGGATGAGCGCATTTCATTCGGGCTGCTGACCCGGCTCGCGAAAATGCGGGACAAGGAATGTGCTTCCGTCGAGGACTGGAACCAGAAGTCCGGCGATCTGCTGCACGGCCATGCGGAACACAATGGCGAAATCCGCAGCCTGCTGGGTGTAAACGGTTTTATCTGGACCGACCGCCTCGTCTGCCTGGACGCGGCGACCGGCAAGGAACTGTGGAAGAAGGAATTCCCGGGACAGGCGCTGCCCAGTTTCACCTATGGCTTTCTGGCATCGAGCACCCCGGCGATCGCAGGTGGAAAATGTTATGTAAGCGGAAGCGCGGGAGTGTACTGCCTCTCCGTCGCGGATGGCGCCCTGGTGTGGCAGGCGAAGAGCAAATTCAGCAACTCGTCACCGCTGGTATGCAACAACGCGGTTTTCCTTTTCGATCCCAGTGGGCTCACCGCCTACGATGCCGAAAAAGGCACGGTGCTCTGGAATCAGCCGGATGCGCGAAACGTGATGGACAGTTGCTCCGCGTCCCTCTGGACCCATGACAACAAGAATTATCTGATCGGCTACGGCCGAGCCAACAAGGGTGCCGATCTGCTCTGCGTCGATCCGGCGGACGGCAAAATCCTCTGGCGAATCTTTGGCGACTCCGGACCGGGCTATACGACCCCGGCCATCCATGGCGACATGGCCGTAGCCTTCGGCAAGGGATCAATCTGGGCGTTCAAATTAACGCCCGCCAAAGGCGAGCTTGCCTGGAACCCCAAAGACAGCCGCTCGCCGGGAGACGAACGCGGCAGCAGCGCCGTGATCGACAAGGGTTTCGTTTACACGGTGGGCGGCGGTTATGCCAACTCAGGTGCCCACTGTCACGATCTGCTCACCGGCAAGATGAAATGGACGCAGAAATTCGCACACACCGAGACGCCATCGCCGATTCTCGTCGACGGTAAAATCATTGCCCATGCCAACCTCGACAAAATTGGCAGCACGACAGTGATGTTCAAGGCTACGCCGGAAGGTTACCAGGAACTCGGCCGGATCGACTACAAAGGTGCGCCGCTCAACTTCTGGGCCTCGCCCACCGTTGCCGATGGCAGGCTTTACGTGCGCATGCAAGATTGCATCGCCTGTTACGATCTGGCAGAGCATGGCATTTATCTCGAGGGCGTTACCGCGACGAAGGACTTGCTTACTTTTCAATTCAAACAGACCGGTGGTGGCCTCGTCTTGAAAGACGGGGCGAACGATCTGAAAGATGTTCTGATTACCGACGCCAAGGGTGCCGCCAAACCGGCCAATGCGACGATGACGGGCGACACCATCGTTGTTGATATCAAAGGTATCGCAGTTCCGTTCAGTATTTCCTATGCAGGCACCGGAGCGCTCATGGGCAAGAATAAACTCCCGGCACCGGCCTTTGGCTGGAACGCGGACCGCGAACTGAAATACGCGATGTGCTTCGGTCAAACGATAGTCCTGACCAGCAACTCTCCGCTTACTTCCTACTGGAACAACGCCGCGAATTTTTCGGTCACCGGGGCCAAGGTCACAGACGTGAGAGTCTCCGCCGAGGGCGCAACCTTATCCTTGACGGACAGGACGTGGAAGGCCGGCGACTCGATCACACTGACGTATCCATGTTACCAAGTCGATCAGGGAGAACCGCGTCGAGAGACACTGACCTTCACCGCTCCGGAAGTCGTCCGCGCCAAAGCAAAATTCGTGAAGACCGACGAGACAACATCCGGTGGGTGGAAAGGAGTTTACGGATCCGAGGGCGCAGTGGTCGAACGCGACCCGGGATCGACCGCGCCAAAGTGCGCCGTGGTCACGCCGAAGAATCATGACGAGCACACCTGGGCCGAGACGACCCCGGATGCGCGGGCGCTGCAAAAATCCGGCGATGCCAAGGATCGCATCGCCGCCTGCTGGTACAGCCCCAGTACCTTTTTCGATCTCGACATCGGAATTTCAGACGGCAAGGAACATCAAGTGGCCCTGTACTTGATGGATTGGGATGCATTGGGACGAGCAGTCAAAGTGGAAGTGCGAGACGCCGAAACCGATGCTGTTCTCGACACCCAATCTGTGGCGGAATTTAAGAACGGAAAGTATCTCATTTGGAATATCAAAGGACAAACATCCTTTCACTTCATCAGCACCGGCAAAGCCAATGCAACAGTCAGCGGTGTATTCGTCGACCCGTCGGCGCTGGCGGTGAAATAAATCGACTGCGTCGCTTAGCTGCACACCGGACCATGTAGTACAACCAAGCCAGCGCCCTGAGCTGTATTCGGCATCTGACCAAAACGGTGCCGCGAACCTTCGTGGTCGCATTCTGCGAGCGGTTGTTTGACCGAAGTGGCGGTTGGAATTGAGTTACTACTTCTCCTGGCCGTTGTGGCGAGCGGATCCGCCCCACATCGACCAGCCGTCGGCGGCCGCGTCGCCCGTTTCCAGCGCGATCAGCGTGCCATCGTTAGTCGCGGCGTAGACCGTGCCTCCGGCCACGGCGGGTTCGAACGTGATCATGCCGCCGACGTTCGATTCCCAGATTGATTTTCCATCGGCAGGGCTGATGCAGAGGATGCGCCCGTCGGCGGTGGCGAGATAGAACTTGCCGCCCGCCAATGCAGGAGTGGACGCCGGACGCGACGCCGCGACTTTGGATTCAACCTTCGATTTCCAATCCGCGGTGAATTTTTCGCCGCTCATGGAACGAAATTCCGCGCCCGTCACACAGTAGGTTTTGTCGCCGACCACACACGGGCGCGAACCCTGGTACGCCCAAATGGCCTGAACGTTGGTCTTTCCGATATTTCCTCCGGCCGCCTGGGCTTTAGCCATTTCGGGCGCTCCGCCGCCGAATCCCACGGTGCTGTCCTGAGCCAGCGCTTGCTGCTGTTCGCCTTGCAACGCCTGGACGCCCTGTTCCATTACCTGCGCGGTATGCGCGGCCGCTTTGGTTTTTTCAGCGGTGTCGCGCAGGTCTTTGGCGATCTTTTGCACATCCTTCTGCCCATCCGCGGCAGCGTTCGTCGGCTGGGATTGCGCCAGAGCTTCCAGCTTCTCGGCCAGCTTGATGCCCTTCTCGGCATCGGCTTCGGCGGAATCCAATTTCGCAGCGACCGTGCTGTCGCTCAATTTCTGGAGTTCCTCCTTCAATTCCTTGCCACCTTGAACGGTTTCGAAGTGATCGCTCAGAGTCGCCGCCTTCGCAGCGTAGCCGCGCATCAGCACCTGCCCGGCTCCGTTGCTGCTGCTGTTGGCCAGTTGAGCGTTCCGGCAGTTTTCCGCCGTCAGCAGGTACGCGGCGTCCACGGCGCCTTGAGGCTCCTTGTATGCCAGTTCACCGCTCCCGGCGGCGGCGATATTGAATCCTTCGACCGTCGCCTGCGATTTGGTTTTCTTCGCGTCGGCGCCTTCGCCACTGGCAATCTCGATGTCCTTTACTCCGCGCTGGCTGAAATAGATTTTCTCTCCGACGATCCGCGGCGCGGATGTCGCGTTGCACTGCCGGGACCAGATTTCCTTGCCGGTCGCGGCATCGAATTGATATAGCGTGCCGTCGGCCGTCGCAGCGCACAGAAACCGGGCATCGGCCACCGGCGCAGTGATGACATCGGCAGCGATCTTCCGATCCCAGATCACTTTGCCCGTCTTCAATTCAAACGCGACCAAGTGGTGTCCGGTCGCGCTGGGATAGGCCATGAACAGGCGGCCGTCGCTGATCGCCGGCTGGCTCATCAGCGGATCGCCCAGCCAATGCTCCCACAGCAGTTTTCCCGTTTTCGCTTCGTGGACGTAGAGCGTGCAACTTTCGGTGTTGTAGGCGACGCACCCTTCGGCCACGACCGCGGCCGTCGGGCCATCGTCCCCGGTCTTATACGACCACACGCGTTCGCCGGTCTTGGCGTTCAGCGCATAAAATTCGGTGCTGCCAAACCCACCGCCGATGAAAAGCATTCCGTCCACCACCGCCGGCGTCGCCAGTGGACGCCCTCCGGGAATCTTCACCTTCCATCCTTTGCGCTCGCCGCTGGTGAAGGCCTCCGGTTTGGGCAGCGGGAGTTCGATTAACTGGCCGCCCTTGCCATTCTTAAATTCCGGCATCTGGGGTTCTTCTGCGGCGAGATGAATTCCGCAGGACAATAAAACAGAGAGCGCACACGTTGCGATTTTCGGCAATGTCATAAGACCTCCTCGACAATATCCATTCCATTCGTATAGATGCGCCAAACCCAAAAAGGTTTCATGCTTCGGTGCTGCATTTGATTAAACGTTCAGAATTCGATTAAGGATGTAATAAATTTGTAAAATCTAACGCACGGGTGATTGCTTCTTAAACGTACCATTCTCGTGCATCTCTCCGTTGATCGTGATCGTCATCACGCGGATGTAGCGGGGAATAGTATGGCCTACATTGATTTCCGGCATTGTGGAAGCGGATCCGAAAGGCGCGGAGGGTGTATACTTTCTCGCTCTCCTGACCACTCATGGATTTGGCGTCGCTGCTTCGCCTTCTGATTATCGCTTCAATTCGACCGTTCAAACCGAGTTTTGAATAAATTTTTTCGCAAATGCGCGCGAACCGGGTACCGGCTATGCGTCGTGGATCCTATTTTTACGACTACAAACTTAGACGAGCACAGGGAACCAACGGTGATCTTAGCGAAAACGCGTGATCGAGCATCGTGAAGAATCTCAACAGCTGCTTCTGTAGATCCACGCTGACGCGCTTTGGACTGTGTCAAAACTCCTGGTTTTGTTTATTTGCACAAAACTGCAAACTTTATGTTGCGTTCGGGGTAATCGCTAAATAAGTTCTGTACGCATACGTAGCAGTGGGTTCGAGGGGCTTACATGCTGGCGCTCCTATTTATTGCCACGGTATTCCTGGCTTACTCCAACGGGGCCAACGACAACTTCAAGGGCGTCGCGACGCTCTTTGGCAGTGGCGCCACTGACTACAAGAAGGCGATCTGGTGGGCGACCATCACCCAGCTTGGCGGCTCGATCTGCGCGATTTTCTTTGCCCAGCAATTGGTCAAAAACTACTCTGGCGCCGACCTCGTGCCCAACGACGTCGCCGCCTCGACGGCGTTTCTCCTGGCGGTGGGTCTGGCCGCCGCGCTGACGGTGATTCTTGCCACTCTTACCGGATTTCCCATTTCGACGACGCACGCCCTGACCGGGGGCCTCGTCGGCTCGGGTTTCGTGGCGGTCGGAACAGCAGTCAATTTCAGCACGCTGGGCGTTAAGTTTTTCCTGCCGCTACTGTCGAGTCCCATCATCGCAGCGGCGTGCGGCGCAATGCTCTATTGCATCCTGCACGGTCTACGAACGGTCATGGGCGTAACCGAGGAAACGTGCGTCTGCGCCGATCCAGTCGTCTCTGCCAGCGCTGCTCCGAATGCAGTCATGGCTTTCACCGCGGCACCGCTCAAGGTTACGGTGGATACCACCGCCAATTGCGCCCGGCAGTATAAAGGCAGCATCCTGGGCATTGCTTGCCAGCCGGTAGTGGATGGCGCGCATTTCCTCAGCGCCGGAGCGGTCTGCTTCGCTCGTGCTTTGAATGACACGCCTAAAATTGTAGCGATAATGCTGCTGATCAAATCCATCAGTACCACGAATGCAATGGTGGTCATCGCTATCGGCATGGCCGTCGGCGGGCTGCTTAATGCAAAAAGAGTCGCTGAAACAATGAGCAAGAAGATTACGCGGATGAATCATGGCCAGGGCTTCACCGCCAACCTGGTCACAGCTACGTTGGTGATCTTCGCCAGCAAGATTGGCGTGCCGGTCTCGACCACACACGTGGCGGTCGGATCAATTACAGGAATGGGTCTGATGACAAAGAAGGCGAATTTGAAAGTGATCGGCCAGATTGCCTTGTCATGGGTATTGACCGTGCCGATTGCTGCCGGGCTCAGCGCCGCGATCTACTTTGTCATCACCCGAGTGGCATGACGAATCCCAGCTGTTTTATGCACAGGCTATGCACGCGGCCAAGTCGACCACGCACATTACCTATGAAAAGAAGGGACTTCCAGCCCCATATTAGCCCCACGGCTAATTGACGAATTGATGCCCGACTTGAGGGCACACGCTGCCTCCTCGATTTAAAATTGCCGAGTACATCCTAAATCAATCGCACACCACGTGCGGTGCGCGACCCGTCGTTCACTTCCTATTTTGATGATAGAATATCTAGAATTGCGTTCATACGTGGTGTAGAAAGTACTACGTTTAGTTACACGGAGTCATTGCTCCAGTACAAAGACACTCCGGTTTATCGGTGATTTGGCAAGCCTAACAAAACATTTCTTGCGTCTAGGCCCCGCGGGCTGGCGCACGCTGACAGAGGATGACGCAGATGAGAATGTCAATCTTGGCACCGATCGTCGCGACTCTCATGGTCGTGCTAATGACGCGGTCCTGTTACGCCGAAGAGGCCGCGAAAAACGATGCACAGGACTGGCCGCAGTGGCGCGGGCCGAACCGAGATGGCGCGGTGGTGAATTCACCGAAACTGCTCGACAGTTGGCCCAAGGAAGGCCCGCCGCTCGTGTGGAAGAGCACCGAATGGATGCCAACAGCTTGGGAAGGCGGCTTCAGCCAGCCCATCGTTGCGGACGGAAAAGTGTTCATTTACGTCAACGCGAAATGGCCCATTGATAAGAGCACCGAAGGTTATGCGCTCATAACCGACGAGATGCTGATGCTCTGCGGTTGGCAGGAGAATGTTCCGGAGGAGTTGGCGAAAAAGGTCGAAGAGGCGTGGGCGTCTGAGGACCGTCCGAAGAACTCGGAATGGGAATGGGCCAACGGGGAGAAGGCCGGCAAGACGAGCGACATTGACGCCTATCTCGCCAAGACGCCGGAACTGGACAAGTACATCAAGGATTTCCTGGCCAAGCTCTCGCCAGATGAAGCCAAGACCTACGGTGACTTCATCAGGCGGCGTTTGTGCATCCCGCAGAAGAGCCGTAACGACACCGAGGTATATTCGTGGGATAGACTTGCCAAGGCGAGCAAGTTCAAGAATACCCGGCTCAAAACAAAGATGGAATGGGACAATTTATTGAACGGAAAGTGCGGATTTCATGGGGGCGCCACTCACTCGGGTTCGCCCTTCTACCGGAATGCGTTCTACATGGCGGACACGGTCTTCTGCCTGGACGCCAGGACCGGCAAGACGCTCTGGCGGCAGGACTTTCCGGTGGACTTTGACGTCAGTTTCAAGCGATCGGAATGGGGCAATGCCAACGGCGCTGTTGCCAGGTTCGGTGTCAGCGGCACGCCGACGTTTTCCAATGATAAACTCTATGTATGTGGTGCGGCCGCGCTCTATTGCCTCTCCGCCAAGGACGGTAAGGTTGCGTGGCAGGTTAAGGGAGAGCCCTTGCACGCCAACCCCCTTGTGGCCGATGGGGTAGTTTACGATCCCGGTCGGGGTGTGGCTTTCGACGCCCAAAGTGGCGATTTGCTTTGGAAGAATCCGGCATGGCCCAAGAACTTGAAATTTAGCAACAACTGGCCGTCGCCCTTGTTGTGGCAAAGCAACGGCAGGAATTGCGTAATTGCCGGGAATGGCGAGGACAGCCAGATCAGTTGCCTGGAAATGAAGACCGGCAAGGAGTTGTGGTCTATAAAGAAGAACAACGCTGGGGCCGCCTTATGTGGAGACAATCTGATTTTTGCTTCGCCGTGGGGAAGTCGTGAAGCTGGCTCGTTCTGTTACAAACTCAAACCCGAGGGACCGGAATTCGTTTGGAAAGGGATGCCCCAGGATCCGGCCAGCTCTTACGTCACGCATCTCGGTTTCGTGTACCAGTTGGGCAACATGATTCGGTGCTACGATCTGAAAACCGGCGAGACAAACTGGAAGATCGCCGCCGCCCCCTATGCAGATTCGTTGGGTTTCCTGATTCTGGCGGACGGGAAGCTGTTCGCCATTGCCGGTGGAAAGCACAGCTATGCCAAAGATGATTACCCGGTGGTCATGTTCAAGGCCACTCCCGAGAAGTACTTGGAGCAGGGGCTTTTCCATCCGAAGGCCGCCTTCCTGAATGGTCTCGTCCTTGCCGATGGAAAGATGTTTGTGCGGACCGTGGATTCCATTGCCTGCTACGATATCGAAGACCACGCACCGTCAGCTCCGGCGCCGGTCTCCATGCCGGCACTCACCGTGAGAAATTGCATTGAAAATACCGTTATTTTGGGAGCGGAAGCCTTCCTGCCGCCGGAAGGGGGCTGGAGTCAGCCGGCGCGTTACAGCGTGACGGGCGCCGCGGTGACAAAGGCCGTGGTTGACCCGAGTTGCCGGCGCATTTTCCTCACGACGGACAAGAGTTGGAAGACGGGCGACAAGCTTTCGCTCCTCTATAGTTGCTACACCGGTCCAAAGAGTGAACCGCGCCGCGAAACACTTTCCTTCACGGTGTCCGATGCCCAGCCAGCTTCGGCCCAGTTCGTCAAGGCTGACGACACGACCCTGGCGAATTGGACGGGCGTCTACGGTTCGGAGGGGGGCGTGTCGGCAGACCCGAAGGTCACCTTGGCTGCACCTAGAGGCGTGGTGGTGAGGACGCCCGCGGAATTCCTGAGCAAAGATGGCGCCTGGAGCGGATCGGAGAACAGCAGATGGTTCGATTTCCTTGTGGACACAACGGATGGCAAGATGCACCAGGTGGCGGTACGCTGCATGGCCTATTCGGCCCGCACGGAATTGCAGATTGATGTATTCGATGCCAATACACTCAAGAAGCTCGACACCCAGAACGTAAAGGACATCAAGGGCCGCCTGAGAGAGGGGGGCAAGTATGTGGTCTGGAACGTCAAGGGCAGCGTGATCATCCGCCTGACGAGTACGATATTTGGCGAAGGGGTGTTCGTGTGCGTTGGCGAGGTGTTAATCGACCCGCCTCAGGCATCACCCAAGCGATAGGTAATGACCCGGAAAGACACATGCTCTGGAACGTGCGTGGGGCCGTACGGCTCCGCATCGCGTGTTACGCAAGTCGACGAGAAGGCCACAGGATCCGGCTGGGTGGTGTCCTTGTTGATCCGGCGGCAACCGAGGCGACGCGGCCACATGGACATGTGAGCGTGTGGAAATTGATGCGGAACAATATGGGGCGACTGGTATACCGGTCGCCCCTTTTCGTTTTAATGCAAAAGTTGTGTATACAGAGCAAGCGGGTGAAGGGGTTCGAACCCTCGACTTCGACCTTGGCAAGGTCGCGCTCTACCACTGAGCTACACCCGCGAACGAGCGCTCTTTATTACTTCCTCGTTAACCCCCTGTCAAGCCATTTGGCTATGGTACTTGTTCCGCGGGGGTGTAACCTGATATTTCTTATCTGAGGACCGAGGCGCCAGCGTGAGTGAACTGACTTCATCCATGTTCGACGACGATGACGACGCCGATGAGGCGTCCGAAGTCTTCCTGCCGTTGGCCAAGACTGTCGACGATCCGATTCCGTCGATGCGCGAAGTTGAACCGAAAATCGCCAGCGTTTCCCCCGACGGCAAAGGCCTGCAGGAACCGTCCGAGGACGATTCCGGCGCCAATACCGTCGTCGTGCTCGAAGATCCCGATGGCCTCGCACCCAAGGCCGTGATCTTAAGCACCATGGCCTACGCGCTTGCCACGCTTTTTAATGGGAAGCGTTCGGCCGAGGAAGTCGCGCACGCGTTTAACGAACGCTACCACCAGGAATTGAAGCCCGATCAGGCACTCGAACTTCAGCGCGAGCTCGACAAGTCGCTGTTTCTGCAGAGCCGCCGGTTTGAACGCACATTCAAGAAGCAGCTCAACGCGTACCTCGACAAGGAAGTCCGCCCCGCGGCGCACGCGGGGACGTCGTACCCGGCCGATCCGCTGGCGCTGCGCAAGACCATCGAAGCGTTCTTTACGGCGCCCGATGGCCCCGACGCGGGCAAGAACAAACCCACGGAAATTCCGGCTCCGCGAATCGACACCCTGCGCGCCATCGTCATTCCGCACATCGATCTGCGCGTCGGCGGCGCGACGTACGCTCATGCGTATAAGGAAATCCTCGCGCGCAGCCAGGCGGAAGTCTTCGTGATTCTCGGTGTCGCGCATCAGAATCCCGGCGATATTCTCTTCAACGTTTCGACGAAAAATTTCGAGACGCCGCTGGGCACGGTGACCACGGAGCACGCGCTGGCCAGGAAACTTCAGGAGCAGACCGGCGGCGACCAGATTCTTTCGGAACTCGCCCACCGCTCGGAATTCTCAGTCGAGTTTCAGGCGGTGCTGCTCACAGCGCTGCTGGAATCGCGGAAGCAGCCGTTCACAATTGTGCCGATTGTCTGCGGCGGGATCGAATCGTTCCTCTCCGACGAATCCAACCCGCTCGAATCCGAAGCGTTCACCTCGTTCTGCGCAACGCTGCGAGAAGAGCTCGACAAGCTCGGCAAGAAATGGTGCGTGCTGTGCAGTGTCGACATGAGCCACGTAGGGCCGGAATTCAACCACAGCACGATGATCAGCGAACGCCAGCTGCCGGCGATCAAGCGCGGCGACATGCGGATTCTGCATGCGGTCGAAACGCTGGACGCGCAGGGCCTGTTCGACGAAATTTCGCGCACGCAGAATTCGCGGCACACCGACGGCATCGTTTCGATCCTGGCGATGCTGACGGTCTGCAAGGACACGCTGAAATCCGCGCGGCTGCTGCACTACGATCAGATGCTCAAGAAAAATTCCCACAGCGCCGTCTCCTACGCGGCGATGGCTTTCGAAGCATAAAACTTACGGCGGGCGCGGATTCAGAATTTCCTGTTCCGCCAGCGGCTTCACGTCAATACGGTACGTGTTCGCAGTGAGAGGCAGAGAGTTGTAAACCAGAGCAGTCTTTTCGAAAGTCGGGCAGTGCGATGAGCCACGCGCAATCCGTGCGGATCGACGAAGTTGTCCGGGAAAAAAGTCTCACCGCCGGGCTCAGCGCGATGTTCTGGAGCGCCACGATGGTGGGCTTCGGCGAAGCGAGCTTCGCGCTCTTCGCCGCGCACATTCTCGCTCCCGATTCGTACTTCGGACTGCTTGCCGGCATTCCCAATCTGCTCGGACCGTTCATGCAGGTGATCGGCGCGAATGTTGTCGAACGCCAGCGCCGCCGCAAGTTCCTGGTGCTCATCGGGGTGATGACGCAATGCATCATGTTTCTGCCGTTGGCGCTGCTGGCGCTCAAGGGCGGAAATTCCCTGGCACAGAAATTGTTTCTGCCGATTGTGATCGTCTATTTTGCCGCTGGAAATTTCGGCGGGCCGTCGTGGAACAGCTGGATCAGCGAATTGTGTCCCAGCACGCGGCGCTCCATTTATTTCGCCCGCAACGCGCGCAACTGCGGCCTCATGAGCCTGGCGGGTAAAGTCGTGCTCTTTTGCGCCGTCTGCATGGCCGGTTATCACACCTCTGCCGTCGAGAAGAATGACCGTCTGACACTCGTCTTCTTCGGCATGTTTCTCATCGCCAGCGGCGCGCGTTTGATCTCGTTCCGGTCGGTGAAGCGCATGTACGAACCCAAATACGAACCCCCGCCGGAGGCCAGCTTCACGTTCTGGCAATTCATCCGGCGCGCACGGGAATCGAACTTCGTCAAGTTCGTGATCTTCGTCGCGGTCTTTTACTTCGGCGCGTTCGTCTC
This sequence comes from Planctomycetota bacterium, assembly GCA_038227875.1. GTDB lineage: Bacteria > Planctomycetota > SZUA-567 > H5-PLA8 > H5-PLA8 > JBBRPR01. The sequence goes on along the minus strand of JBBRPR010000056.1, from coordinate 32,403 downwards.
CGCTCCGTTTTATCTGCCGCACGCGGTCAAGGCGCTCAATCACGAACCGTGGGAATGGGTCATCATCGATTCCGGCAGCGCCCTCTGTTCGGTGCTCACGTTTCTGTACTGGGGCCGCTTCAGCGCGCGCTTTGGCAACCGCGCGACACTGGCACTCACCAGCACGCTGCTCTCGCTCGTCCCGATCCTTTGGCTCTTCTTCGATCACCTGCTCTGGTTCGTGGCGTGCCAGTGTCTGGCCGGAGCGCTGTGGTCGGGCTTTACCTTAAGCTGCACGAATTACATCATGGAAGCCGTCTCATCGACCAAGCGCGCGCGCTGCTTCGCGTACTTCAGCATTTTTCTGGGGATGGGCAGCTTTCTCGGCGCGATGGCCGGCGCCGCGCTGCTCAGCGTGCCCACGACGCTCAGCGTCGCCAGCCACACCTTCACGGTGGGCAGCAGCTACACGTACATCTTCCTGGTCTCGTTCGTCTTCCGCGTGATCGCCAGCGTCTTCTTCATCAAGATTTTCCGCGAACTGCGCGTCGTCCAACCCTTCTCGATCCGCACCTGGGCCGTCGAAATGGCTGCCATCCGCTTTCCGCTGGGATTGAGGCTGGGCTGGTCGAACGAAAATCAGGAATCGGATGACGAGTGAGTTTTTTATCTCGCGCAAAGGCGCAAAGACGCAAAGAACGGCACGAACGGATGTGTTGAGGGTAGGGTACCTCGGCATAAATTTATCCGATGGTTAAAAATCGACACATTCTCCCTTCGTGACTTTGGTCACTAAGGGAGAATAATCCAAAGTCGTTGCTGTTCTTTGCGACTTTGCGTCTTTGCGCGAGATAAGAAACCTCACGCATCCCGATGGACCGTGTCCATCCCAAACGCCGGCAGACAGATCGCGATGTACTCCGCGCCGTCCGCTTCGGGTGTGCTGTACTGCACCCATTCGCCGGCGTGTGTGACGACCGCCTGGCCGGCGCGGACGTCGAGCGAGCCTCCCTTATATTGGACGCGCAGCAGGCCCTTTAGCACGACCGTGAACTCTTCGAACTCCGGCGTCTGTCCGGGTTCCACCCAGCCGCAGGGACTGCGCATCTGAGCGACGCTCAGTTGCGTGTGCTTGGAATTCACGCGGCCGATGAATTCGTCGATCAGCTTCGGCTTATTTCCCGCGGCTTGAATGCGCGTCGGGGTGGGGATCAATGTGGGCATTTGCTGTCTCCTCAAGGTTCCGCACATCGTACTCGCAATTCTGTCCGCCAGAAAAGCGACCAACAGTTTGATCTACTCAACTCACGGTAGCGCACGAGACCTTCAGGCCAATTGGCCTGACCCACAACTAATGGTAGTGTTGTACCTGTAGAACACCTTGGCGCAAATTTGCGCCAAGGTCATTTTGACCCGCGGGCCAATTGGCCCGCGCACCACTCCTGCAATCTGCCCCTTGGCCGAAGGCCACTTGCCACTTGATTATTTCGCGCGCGCCGGAACGATCTATCAACGATCCGGCGAACTCAATTTTCAGGAGCGACATGAACGACACTGCGGCAGTAATTCTGGGCGGCGGACGCGGGACGCGTTTGTTTCCGTTGACGAAAGACCGGGCCAAGCCGGCGGTTCCGCTGGGCGGCAAGTACCGGCTGATCGACGTGCCGATCTCCAACTGCATCAACTCGGAACTGCGCCAGATCTACGTGCTGACGATGTACCAGTCGGCGAGCTTGAACGCGCACATCGCCACGACCTACCGCTTCGACAATTTCTCGCGCGGCTTTGTCGCGATTCTCGCGGCCGAACAGACGGCGCGCGGCGGCACGTGGTTTCAAGGCACGGCCGACGCGGTGCGGCAGGCGTGGGTTCACATCAGCTCCCGGCCGTCCAAGCGCGTGCTGATTCTCTCTGGTGATCATCTTTACCGCATGGACTACCGCGAATTCGGCGCGGCGCACGCGAACGCCAAGGCCGACCTCACCATCGCCGTGCAACCCGTCAGCCGCGAGGAAGCACCCGAGCTGGGCATTCTGAAAACCGATGCCGGCGGACGCATCGTCAAGTTCGTCGAGAAGCCCACCACGCCCGCGCAGCTCGATGAAATGCGCTCCGACACGACTGCGTTCGGACTGACTGCAGAAGAAGCCGCGGCGCGGCCGTACCTCGCGAGCATGGGCATTTATCTTTTCGACCGCGAAGTCCTCGACGATGTGCTGCAGCACGATCAGGAACAGACCGACTTCGGCAAACACATGATTCCGCAGGCGATTCAGGAACGCCGCGTCTTCGCGTTCGGTTTCCGCGGCTACTGGGCGGACATCGGCACGGTCGGCGCGTTTTACGAGGCGAATCTCGATCTCACCCGACCCCATCCGCGCTTTGAAATGTTCGACGAAGAGTCGCCGCTCTACACGCACTCCCGGCCGCTGCCCGGCGCAAAACTCAACCGCGCCACGATCGAAAGCAGTGTCATCTGCGATGGCGTCTACGCTGAAGACTGCACGATCCGCCATTCGCTGATCGGCATCCGCGCGCGCATCGGCAAGGGCGCGAGCATCGAAGACTCCATTTTGATGGGCTCCGATCAATACCATTCGGGCCTGCCGGCCACCGCGCGCGTGGGCATCGGCGATCAAGCGCGGATTGTCCGTGCCATCGTCGACAAGGACGCCTGCATCGGCGCGGGCGTGCAACTGATCAATCAGCAAAAGCTGGTCGAATACGACGATCCGAATGGCTTGTTCTATGTGCGCGATGGCATCATCGTGGTGCCGAAGCAGGCGATCCTTCCCAGCGGGCTCGTGTTTTGATGAAAGCGTTTCAGATCGTCGAAAAGGAACGCGGTGCACTGGTCAGCGTCGCCGATCCCATTTGTTCCAACGGCGATGTGTTGATTCAGGTGCGCACGATTGGCCTGTGCGGATCGGATCTGTCGACGTACCGTGGTCTGAATCCGCTTGTCTCCTATCCGCGGATTCCGGCCACGAACTCGGCGGCACCATTGTGGCGGTGGGTAGCGACGTGCCCGCCGAGTTGAATCCGGGCCGACTGGTCTCTGTGATTCCATACACGAATTGCGGCGCCTGTGCGTCTTGTAAGCGCGGCCGTTTCAACGCCTGCCAGAACAATCAGACGCTGGGCGTGCAGCGCGACGGCGCGCTGACGGAGTTGCTCGCCGTGCCATGGCAGAAGGTGCTCGCGCCCGCGGGGCTGACTCTACGCGAGCTGGCGTTGATCGAACCGATGACCGTCGGATTTCACGCCGTCGATCGCGGCGGGGTGGAGAAAACGGATACGGTACTGGTAATCGGCTGCGGCATGATCGGCCTGGGTTGCGTCGCCGGCGCAGCAAGGCGCGGCGCGCGCGTGATTGCTGCGGATATAGACGACGCGAAACTCGCACGCGCGGCGTCGTTTGGAGCGCAATGCGTGCTCAACACCGCGGGCGATAAATGGAAGGCTGCGTTACAAGACTTGACCGGCGGCCACGGACCGGATGTGGTCGTGGAAGCTGTCGGCAGCCCCGTGACGTACCGGCTGGCAATCGAGGTCGTGGCGTTTACGGGACGGGTGGTCTGTATCGGCTACGCCAAGGAAGACGTGGCCATGACCACCAAATATTTTGTGCAGAAGGAACTCGATATCCGCGGCTCGCGCAACGCCACGCCAGCGGATTTCGCGGAAGTCATTGCGTATCTGCAGACCAAACCCGATGCCGCGAAAATTGCAATCACGCACACGTATCCATTCGCTGCGGCCGATCAGGCGCTGAAGGATTGGGTTTCAAATCCCGCGGCCGTGACGAAAATTCAGGTCGAGCTCTCCCCGCTTTAGTCCGACTGCCACCGGGATGGCTCGGTGCGCCGCGCGACGTAACCGCCGGCGTAGCCGCGTTCGACTTCCACGCCCGCAGGCCAGGCGGCGGAGACGCCTTTCACGCGAATCACATTCTGGCGCATGATCTCCGCGATCGCGGCTTCGTCAACGCGAAAGACGTACGCCCGCGCAGCCAGCACGGCGCCGACACTACCGGCTTCGTGGAGCTGCACTGCGACGGCGTCGCTCAGCCAGAGCGGCACGAACTTGCCGTCGAGCTTTCCGCCCCGCACTTCCGCCCAGATGATTTCGGCCTCCTGAATCGCTGTCAGGATCTGCCGCATGTCCTGTTCGTCCACACCGAAAGCTTAGCACGAAATGGAACAGAGTCATCGGTCATTGGGAATGGGTCATCGGTCATTTTTCGTTTAACGACGCTTGCCGATGGCTCTGTGCCAAGGAGCAACACCAGGGAGATTGTGGCCAGTTATCCAATACTGGAACACCTTCACGGCTCCACTTTCATTCCTGACATTGCTCCTGATAATCAGCGCTTCACAACTTAAAGGAGCAAAAACCACATGTCCGCCCTGCCCATCAAAATCAACGACACCGAAACCGTCGTGCTCTACGGCGACAGCATCACCGAGCAGAATTTGTACGCGGCGTTCATCGAGACCTTTCTGATCACCCGCTTTCCGAAGAAGAAATTGACGATCTACAATTTCGGCTGGGGCGGCGATACCGCGCCGGGCGGCAATGGCCGCTACGCCCGCGACGTTGCGCCGGTCAGGCCGTCGCTGGTCTTTGTGAATTTCGGCATGAACGACGGCTCGTACTGCGCGTTCAATCCGGAAATCTACGCGCGCTACATGAACGGTCAAAAGGCGCTGGCCGATACGATCAAGGCCGCCGGCGCGCGCGAAGTGCTGCTGACGACCTGCCCGATCGACTACGAAAAGCGCGAGGACCGCGACCTGTACAACGAATCGCTGGCGAAGCAGGCCGACGGCGTGGTGAAGCTCGGCGAGGAACGCAACATTCCCGTCGCTGACATCTTTCATCCCATGCGCGAAGTCCAGAAGCAGGTCAAAGCCAAACACCCTGGCTTTACCATGATCCCCGATTCGGTGCACCCCGATCCCGTCGGACATCTGGTGATGGCATACTACGCGATGCGCCAGATCGATGCGCCGAAACAGGTCGGCACGATTTCCATCAAGGATGGAAAACTAACAGCAGCCGAGGGCGTAACCGTCTCGAATTTCAAGACCTCGGACACGGGCGTCGAATTCGACCTCGACCTGCCCTTCATTCCGCTCTTTGTTCCGCCCGAAGCGCGCCGCGGAATGGACTTCGTGCCGCTACAGCAGGAACTCAACCGTTTCACTCTCACCGTACAGGGCTGGGAGCAGTACGCGTGCGGCCTGATCATCGACGGCAAGGAAGCCGCGGTGGTGACGCCGCAGGATCTTTCGGCTGGGATCGATCTGGCGAAGCTTGAGGACGCGCCGTGGACCGAGCAGGGCCGCCAGGTCTGGAACATCGCTCAGATGCGCTGGCAGCGTCACTTCCATGCGTGGCGGCAGATGGGATTCGAAACGCAGCCACACGTGGTCGCCACGCCGTCGTTCGAGAAACTCCACGCAGCGACGAATGAATTCGTGCGCGACCTGAGCGCCACGCTCGCCAAAATCGCGCAGCCGCGGCGGTATCACGTGCGTCTGGAACGTTCCCGCACGCTGCCGTTGCCGCAGATCGAATTTTCTCCCGCGTACCCGTACAAGGCCGAAGAATTCGAAAAGAAGTTTCCGCCGGAGCTCACCCCCGATGCCGTGACGTGGACGCCGGCGCCGGTGAATCAGTTTGCCGTCGATCTTTCGCGCCACTTCAACAACGCCGTGAATTGCGTCTCGTACGGTCGCGTGAAACTCAACGCCGAATCCGCTTGCAGCGCGCGCTTGATTCTCGGCAGCGACGACGGCCTGACTGTTTTCGTAAACGGCAAAAACGTGCTCGCCCGCGACGTCCGCCGCCCGATGCGCCTCGGCGACGATGAAGTCGCCGTGCCGCTGGTGCAGGGCAAAAACGAAATCCTCTTCCGCGTCACGCAGTTCGGCGGCGCGTACGGATTGGCGGTGAAGGTGCGGATTGAGGGGCAGGCGAAAGTGTTTGTGAGCTAACCCCACGGAGTCAAGGCTGCTTCGTTCGGTGGCTTCAAGACACGCGAGACCAAACAAAACTGGAGCGGCAATGCCGCTCCAGTTTTTACATCTTCACTGCAAGTTGCTTACTTCTTGTCGTCGCCCGGTGCGGGGGCGGGCGGGGCGTCTTTCTTTTCGGCGCCTTCCTTCTTGTCGGCACCTTCCTTCTTGTCGTCGCCGCCTTCCTTCTTATCGCCGTGCTTGGGGTTCAGCGTCTTGAGCTTCTCGAGCTGGTCCTTGGTCAGGATCGCTTCGACCTTGGACTTCATGTCTTCAGGCTTGGCGGTGCCGTCTTTGGCGGCATCGGCCAGGGCTTCCAACTGCTTCTTCTGGTCGTCGGTCAGGTTCAGGTCGGCCGCGTGTGCGAGAATGTTCTTGATACCTTTGCCGCCGCCGCCGCGATGCTTCGCGCCATTCGGCGGGGGCGGATTATCGTCGCCCGCGTGGGCCGTTGCAACGCTGCCGGCCAGGCAGGCCGCCGCCATCGTCAGTGAAAGTACAAGTTTGCGAGACAACATGTGGAGTTCCTCCTCACAGCTCTGTGGACTATTCCGCCAACCATTCCCACATTGGGCGCTGGAGGGCGTTTCAAGGGCGGATCTAGGGCCCTTCAATTCAATGCAGCAGTAGAGCCGTATCGGTTGACTTTGCTGCACGGAATTCGTGACGCTGGCTTTTACTCGGTTATTCGGAAGAATTCATCTACCTGCGACACAATTCAACACGATCGACCGCCGTCAATCGAGCCTGTGAGAAACTTCATCGCGCGAGGTGTGCCGCGGCAAGCCGATTGCCAGATATATTGAGTCACGCAATTTAGAAGGAGTTTACCATGCTTCCCCAACTTGATCCTGAAGAAGTCGAAGTCATCTTTTCGCGCGGCAGCCAGTCCGTCGCGGTCACGTTGAAGCACTGGGCCAGCGGCTGCGAAGTCACCGCCGAATCGTCACGAAACTGGAACGCCAAGGTCCTTGGCGATCTGCAGGAGCACGCGTTTCGATTGCTGGAGATGAAGGTGATGAACGCGGGAGGGTAGGAGAACAGATGGGATCGGGGATCGGGCATCAGGCATCAGTTAATCGGTGTGCTCGGATGGAAGGACCAAATCCCGCCGCGAGTTGGCAGCACACTTTTTTTCATCCTTTAAAATAATCGGCAGTGTGCCGGAGATTATAAATTCCGCTGCACGCCTCCCCAACGGCCGATGCCCGATGCCCGATGCCCGATGCCCGATGCCCGACCCCCGATCCCATCTGCGTTAGCAATTCAGACTTTTTCAAGTAGCGGGAACGTCAAATTCTGCCGCGGTGAGCTGACGTGCGCGATGCCTTCGTAGAACGGATTGTTTTGATAGTGGCAGACGATGTTTGAGCGTTCGATCGTCGCGATCTCCTTTTCGCCGCGATGCGGGATGTGGCTGTAGAAGACCACGGCGTCGCCGGCCTTCGGGTAGATCGTGACGTGCTCCAGACTGTTGGCCCACGCGTTGAATGCATCTTCGGATTTCGACCAGCCCTTCTCCGTCACCACGTCGTCGGGTGGCTGTATGCGGTGGCCGCCTTTCACGTACGTCAGATTCGCGATGCCCGGGCCGTTGTCCTGAAAATAAAACGTCGTGTTGATGCCGATCGCTTTGGCGGCGCAGCGGGCGTGATTCTGTTGCTTCCAGTAGCCATAGAAATCGAGATGCCATTCCTGCTTGTACGGGCCGGGATTGATGTGACCGCGCAGCGAGCGCAACTGGCACTGCGGACCGTACAGCGCGTCGAGCAGCGGCTGGACGCTGGGGTGGCCGATCAGCGGCGCGAAGACTTCCGGCATGCGATCGATCAGGCAATCGAACCACATGTTGCCGACGTGATTCAGCCCTTCTTCCCAGCCGTTGGCGCGAGCCTGGTTGAGCGCCTGGCGGCAGGCTTCCGTCTCGGCTTTCGACAACGCGCCGGGGATGAGTACGAAGCCGTGAGTTTCGAAATCGTGGAGCTGTTTTTCGAGCAACGTGGGTTTGGGCGATGGCATCTTAAAAATCTCCAGTGAGAAAAGTGCAGGCGCCGATTGCGCCGGCTGCGAACATGCGGGTAAGATAGCCGTTCGATGGCGTGACAGGCTTGTACGCAACCGGCGCTCTTTTTGTATAGAAACGACTTTATGAAACGCAGCGCACTTCAGCCGCAGACGGCCACGTCTACCCTGCCGCCATATCCGCCGGGCGAGACGTTCTTCTGCGACAACCGCATTTTCCGCTCGCAGGAACTCGGCGTGCACGCGGTGCTCTACGACAATTATGAAATCCCACGCCACTCGCACGCCTTCACCGAATTGAATCTCGTCGTCGGCGGGCGTGGACATCATTTCATTCTCGATCACGCCTTTCCGGTGAAGGCCGGCGACGTGTTCGTCATTCCGCCGTACGTTCAGCACGCCTACAGCCGCGACGGAGATCTGAAAGTCTGGCATCTGCTATTCAACGACCGTTTCATCGACCGCAACGCCGCCAAGCTTTTCCTGCTGCCCGGCTTTCTGCTGCTCTTCACCGTTGAACCCTACTTCCGCGTCGAAACGGAATTCCGTTACGGCCTGAGCTTGAGCCCTTCCAAGCGTGCCGCGATCGCTGCGCAGCTCACGGCGATTCAACATCACGTTGCCGAATTCGAGCACTTTGGCGTGCTGGGCATCGAATCGCTGGCGCTCTACCTCATCGCGCTGCTCTGCCGCAATTACGTCGACCAGCATGCGTGTGGCGAGAACGGCGGCGCGATCCATGCGCAGACGGCGGCGATCGCGTCGGTGCTAGCTCACGTGGAAGCGCACTACGGCGAGAAGCTTTCGCTGCAACGCCTGGCGAAACTGGCGCACATGGAACCCAGCTACTTCGGCCGTCTCTTCCGCGCCGCGACGCGGCTGACGCCACTGGAATACGTCAACCGCGTCCGCATCCAGGCCGCGCAACGCCAGTTGATCGCCAGCGACAAAAGCATCACCGAGATCGCGCTGGAGACGGGCTTCTACGACAGCGCGCATTTTTCGCGCATGTTCACGCGCGCTGTGGGAAAGTCGCCGCTGAAATTCCGAAAGAGACAGTAGGCAAGCTGGTTCGTACGAGCATTATCCGTGCCCACTTCATTTCACACTCAAAGAACCATATTCAAAGACCTGCTGCCGATAGACCGAAGGACTTACTCCCGCAAGCTTCTTGAACTGGCGGCTGAAATGATAGGGATTGCAGTAGCCGAGCTGATCGGAAACGTTGGCGACGGTGAGGACCTTGGAAATCAGGAGCTGCTTGGCTTTCTGAATCTTCGCGCGGCTTACGTACTCCTTCGGCGAAAAACCGGTGGCTTCCTTGAAGACGGCGTAGAAGCGTTGCCGCGAAAGTTTCGCCTGACGACAGAGCTCCGTGATCGCCAGCGGTTCCCCGATGCGTTCGTGGATCAGTTCGAGCACGCCGGACAGGCGCTGCAGGCGCATCAAGCGGGCGATGTCGGCGGTGCGTGAAGCGGCCTGCTTCAGCAGCAGTGCGAGGAGTTCGAAACCGAGCGATTTTTCCATGACGGCCGAGACGATGCCGTACTGGCGTGTTTGGCGGTTGCGCGCGATCCGGTCGAGCAGTTCGGCGATCGGCCTGCCGCATCGGCGTGGCAGGTGGTGCGGGAGTTCAAAGAACCGCAGGATGTCAATGCCGCCCAGCACGCGGTAGTTGAGATGCGCGGCAACGAGCACACCGGGGACGGGAAAGTCGATGCAGTGCGGTACGCCCGCGGGCAACACCAGCGCCTCGTACGGTCCAGTCGTGAAACTGACGCCGTGTTCGAGCGTGCACTCGTAGCGCCCCTTGATCGCCACCAGTACCAGCAACCACGGCAATGAACGCCAGCCGTGTGTGCCGTGCGGCGACCAGCGCTGCCGCTCGAGGACCCAATCGCATTCGAAGGACAATGTCTCGAGGCACAGCCGCGCCAGCGTTGCGCCGGACTCACCGAGCTCGAAAAAGTCCGGGTGCTGCGGAGGCGGGACGGGCGCGAGGCGCGGGAGGCGAGACATTTACATATCTCAAATAGAAAGGCAGACATGGATCACGTGCGGACAATTATGTATGGTTGTGAGGAATGGGTCAAGCCGTCCTTCATCGACATAACGAGGTTCAGAAAAATGTCCACTCTGACCGACGCACCGTCCACACGGCTGGAACTGCTGCAGCGCGACGGCTTCTGCCGGATCCCGCGCGTGCTCGACGCGGCGCTGCTAGCGCGCCTGCAGGAGTTCAGCCGCGCGCGCGTCGCCGCGTTGGACGAGACGCATTTAAACAACCAGCGCGCGACGGGCACGATGATCGACTCCATCGATATGCCGGAGTTCGCGGAGCTCTTCGCGCATCCCGGCGCTTTGAAGGAGCTTTCGGCGATGGGACTCGAAGACGTCAAATTCTGGAAAGCGAATCTGATCAGCAAGCCGCCGCACAGCCCGCGCAACTATTGGCACAACGACTGCATCATGTGGCACGATCCGCGCAGTTATTCGTCGATGCCGCCGATGATTTTTCTGATGTATTACCTCGTCGACACGTGCCGCGAAAACGGTTGCCTGCGTGTGCTGCCGGGAACGCACCGCCGCCGGCATCCACTGCATGAAATGGGTGAAGCCCACGTCGGCTACATCAACCGCATGGACCAGCCCGACGATCCGCGCTTCGGAGATTTCGACGGCGAGATCGATGTGCCCGTCACGGCCGGAGATCTGCTGATCGGCGACGCGCGACTGTTTCACGCCACGCATGCGAACACGTCCGACGCATGGCGCCCGGTGATCACGATCTGGTTTCATCCGTTCTTTGGCGGCCTGGCCGAATCGACGCAGCGTTGGCTCACCGACAGCCATCACGGTCTGCACGGGAGATGGCCGGACGCCGCGAAGCAGACGATCTCACCGATCACGCCGCGTCATTCGGGAACCGTTGAGCCGCGGTTTACGCGCAAACCGGACGTGAATTGGAAGTAGCGCTTTGCGGCTTAGCGGACGCACCCCTGCCTTCGATCCTTCCAGCAAGCCATGAATCCCCATTTTGCGTTTTGAATTGCTGCCGCCTCGCGTTTAATCTCCCGCCTGTGGTTGCAGCTCGTTACCAGGCTGCTGGCGTAACTTTGGATCATCCGAAAGCATTCAAACTAAATGAAGATAATGGTCATTGGCTCAGGCGGCCGCGAACACGCATTGTGCTGGAAGCTGGCGCAGAGCCCCCGCGTGAAAAAGCTGTACTGCGTTCCCGGCAACGCCGGCATCGCCATGGTCCGCTGCGAAAATGGCGGCGGCGAACCGGTGGAACTCGTCAACCTGAAAGCCGACGACATCGAAGGCATCCTGCGTTTCGCCCGGCGCGAACGGCCGGACCTGGTCGTCGTCGGACCCGAAGGCCCGCTCTGCGCCGGCATTGTCGACAAGATCGATCACGAGCTGAGCATCCCGGCCTTCGGCCCCAATAAGCGCGGCGCGGAACTGGAAGCGTCGAAGATCTTCACCAAATCGCTGCTGCGCAAGAACGGCATCCCCACGGCGGAGTTCAACGTCTTCACCGATTCCGAACGCGCGATGACGTACGTTCAGGAACACGGCGGGCCGCTGGTGATCAAGGCCGACGGACTCGCGTCCGGCAAGGGCGTGATCATGGCCACGACGCCCGAGGAAGCCGCCAATGCCGTCAAGCGTTGCATGATCGACGGCGAGTTCGGCGAAGCCGGCCGCAAGATCATCGTCGAAGAAACGCTCCGCGGCGAAGAGACCAGCGTGCTCGCACTGACCGACGGCACCACGCTGGTCGTGCTGCCCAGCACGCAGGATCACAAACGCATCGGCGACAACGACACCGGCCCGAACACCGGCGGTATGGGCGCGTACTCCCCGGCGCCGGCCGTGACGCCCGACGTCGAAACGCGCATCGTCCGCGAAATCCTGGTTCCCACGCTCCACGCGCTGCGCCGCGAAGAACGCCCCTATACGGGAGTGCTCTACGCCGGCGTGATGCTCACCGAAGCGGGGCCGAAGGTGCTGGAGTACAACGTCCGCTTCGGCGACCCCGAATGCCAGTGCATCATCCCGCGCATCAAGTCCGACCTGGTCGACGCGATCGAATCGGTGCTTGCCGGAAAGCTGGACGAATCCAGCGTCGACATTTCCGACGAACCGACCGCGTGCGTGGTGATGGCCGCAAAAAACTATCCCGGCACACCGGTCACCGGCACGCCGATCAACGGACTGGATTCCTTCGGCCAGGTTCACGGCGCCGAAGGCGTGCAGGTGTTCCACGCTGCGACGTCGCGCGCCAAGGACGGACCGTTCCTCACCAGCGGCGGCCGGGTGCTGGGCGTTACCGCCAGCGCCGCGACCTTGCCGCTGGCCGTCAGCCGCGCGTACCAGGCCGTTGAGCAGATCAGCTTCGATGGCGCGCAATTCCGCCGCGACATCGCGTCCCGGGCGCTGAACCGCAAGAAGTAGGTTTGGAGATGCAGGCGGGACGCCTGCACCACAATTTGGCGCTTCGCGCCGCAGTGGGATTGTGGTGCAGGCATCTTGCCTGCAAAGTTGTGGAGCAGGCGTACCGCCTGCAATCATCGTGCGGGCAAACCGCTCGCGATTCTAAAAGGAGAACCACCGATGGCTGACAGTTTCTACCAGAAGGCGAGTTTGAAGCAGTTGCGCCGCTTGAAGAACGCGAGCCTCAACGCGACGGAATCCGTGACCGCGATGAATTCGTTCTTCGCCAAGGCCACCGCCGACGGCGTGCTGCCGGCGAAGACCAAGGAACTGATCGCGATCGCCGTGGGCCATGCCACCAAGTGCCCGTACTGCATCGACCACCACGTCAAAGCCGCCAAGAAAGCCGGCGCGACGGAAGCCGAAATCAGCGAATCGATCATGGTCGCCATCGCCCTCAGCGCCGGAGCCGCATTCACGCATGCCGGCATGGCGTTCGAGTCGTTCGACGACCCGGCGTGAGTCGAAGGTCGAAACTGGAATGTCGAATGTCGAAAAAAACGCGCCGCTTTTAGCGGCGCGTTTTCTTTCCGTATTCGTTATTCGTTCAGAATCCCGTGACTTTGCGTTCGAATTCCGCTGCCTGCGCGAGCAGGACTTTTGCCCACTCGGCGCCGACTTGCGGGCTGACTTCCTTCGCGAACGTCAGCGTACTCAACACAAACGCTACGCGGCGCGGGCGGATGCCGGCGTTGTAGACGGGCACTGAGACGCGCCACGATCCGGGCCAGAAGCTGTTTTCGCCGAATGCGTAGCCGAGCTTCCGGACGTTGGCGCACTGCTCGGCGATGTTCTCCGGCACGCCGTCGATCCAGAGCTGATCCTGGCCGGGCTTGGTCGCGCCCAGTGTCTGAAATTCTTTCAAGCGCCATGCGGCATCGCAGGCCAGGAAGACCAGGCCGGCCATCGTCTGGTGCTGAATCGGCATGTAGAAACCGGAACGGTGGAAGCGGAGCTGGTCGATGTACTGGTTGTGAAAATTATCCAGCATCATCATGCCCCAGCGACCGTGCGTGACCCACGCTTCGGCGCACTGGCCGGTGCCTTCGTTGATTTTCTGCAAATACGGCTGGACCTTGTTGGCCAGTGGCGTCGCGCGGAGCGCGTAGAAACCCAGCTCGACCAGACCCGGCCCGAGACGGTAGCGGCCGGTCATCGCGTCCTGCACGACCAGGTCGGAGTCCATCAGGATTTTCAAGATGCGGTAGAGCGTCGCGCGCGGCAGGCCCAGCGATTTCATGATGGCATTGGCCGCCGCTCCGCGGTCGCGGAACGGATGGTCGAGGAACCGCAGAATCTGGATTCCGCGTTCCAGGGCCGGTGCTTCGAAGTCGGGGCTCTTGGGAAGTTGGCGCATGAATCCCTTAATGAGTTTGGTGTTAAATTAGGGACGCATTGTATGGATTTTACGCGCGAATGTAAAGGGACAGCCGTTCGTCGTCCGGGCGGCGCGCCCGGAAAACATCGGCTGAGTTCAATTGAATACGACTTATTGCAACGCGGGCCAACCGCGGCAGCAAGAGCAATAGTATTGCAAATGGCTACTTCGTTTCCGCGCGCGGTCCGTAGTGCGGCAACTCGGTGCCGAATTCGTACGCGCCCAGATCCGGCGCTTTGCCTTTGAAGTCGTCATTGAAACCGGTCAAGGTTTCGCCCGCGTCGATCGCCGCCGATCCTTCCTTCAGTCGCAGATCGTTGACCTTGATGTCGAAGACGACCTTGTTGTCCGTCGGCGCTTGAATGCCGCTGGCGAACGCGGTCTTCGGATCAACGACGACACAATGCTTTTCAACCGGGCACGACTTGCGCACGTCGTCGAGCGTCGCGTACTTGACGTTGTTCCATTTCATGAAGACGTCGCCGCTCATCCCGCCGAATCCGTCGTAGTCGTAATCGGAATCGACGTTGGGGCAATCGTAATGGAGCGCGCGGCCTTCCGTGCCCAGGTAAAGATTGTTGCGCGAGAAGGCGTTGTATTCGGTCTCGGGCGTCTGGCAGAGCGTTGGCGCACCCTGGCGGACGATCGTGTTGTGGATCATCACCGAACCCGACGGCCCGTTGTGAAGCTTGAAGGGTTCGACCTGGCAATTGTAGAGGACATTGCGGAACGCATACGCGGGGCCGCCGTAGATCGGCTGAAATGAAATGCCCTGGTAGACATTGGTGTAACGATTGAGGAAGCAGCGCGTGTTGCGCTCGGAACCGTCGAGCTCCGTGCCGTCGTCAAAACATTCGCTCACGTCGTTGTTGTGAAAATCGTCGCTGTTGCAGCAGGGGCAATCGGCGGTGTCCATGCCGTCCTTCCAGTGCGCGAAGCGGTTGAAGCAGACGACGTTGCCCGAGCCGCCAATCCACACGCCGCGGGATTCGGGGAGCGATTTCCATTGCTCGTGCGTGGTGGGCCAGGGCATCACGCCTTCGAATACATTGTCGGATACGAAGAACGATCCGAATTTCTTCGTCTCGTCGCTCATCGCAAAGAACCCGGTGATGCCATCGAAAATGTGGCAGCGGCGGATGACGATGCGGCTGGCGCCGTGGCCTTTCATCAGATTGTGACCGCCGCGAATCGAGAGTTTCTCGAACCAGATGTCGTGCTTGCCGCCGAAGTCCACGACGGTGTGGCTGCCGTTCAACTTGTCCTTCGCTACGCCGCCGTCGATCAGTGCGTCGCCATCACCCGCGCCGCGCCAGACGATCGGCTTGCCCTCTTCGCCGCTTTTGCTGAGATTGAATTCCGGGCCGTAGGTCCCGGCGTGGAGCAGAAACACATCGCCGGGCTTCGCGGCTTTCTGCGCTGCGTCGAGTCCCTTGAATGGATCCGACGCCGTGCCCGTACCGCCGCCGCTGCCGGGAACGACGTGGAACTGCGGCGCATCCTTGGCCTCCACCGGTTCGCCGATGGTCGACGCGCTGAGAAGTTTTTCCGTGTTGCCGCCGTCGGGATCGATCAGGTTGAGCTTCAACTCGTAAGCGGTATTCGGTTCGAGCAGAAAGATGCTGCCGGCGAACATCCACGCGTCGCGCGGCACCACCACCGTTTTCAGAATCGGTTTGCCCTTGTCGTCTTTGAAGTGATCCTCTGGCAGCCGGTCGACGCGGAAGAGATCCGGGCCGCGCTTCCAATCGGTGCCGTCTTTCTTCTTGTAATGAAATTCGACGTGCGCGTTGCGGTTGTCGTCGCCGTGGACGATCCAGTACGCGCCGAGGCAACTCAACGTTGGCGTCTCGAGTACCGGCTCGCCAACCTGCAGCGACGCGTTTTCGGCGCGCGCGTTCAGAGTGACGAGCAGTCCCAGAACCAGAATCAGGCTGAACAACGTGCGCATGATGACTCCTGTCGCCAGCTTACCCCTGGGCCCCGGGGCCCAGGGGTCCGTACGTTTCCCTTCGGATCAGCTGATCCGAAGGCAGATTCGGATGCGTAGAACTTACTCCGCCAACTCCACGATCACCGACTTCGCGGTGGTCTTCGCGCCGCACTTGATCGTGTAGGAATCCGTGGCGCTCTTGGCGACGTGTTCGTCCTTCTTTTCCTTGCCGTCTTCGTCCCAGACGTACGTGATCTTCACCGGGCGGAATCCGCCATTGGGCTCCTTGTAGTCGGCGTCGATGCGGATGTCGAACATGCAGGTCGTGTTGCGCTGCTGTCCGGCGAACTTGACCAGCGCCTGCTTGGTGCCGGTCGGGACATCCGTCAGCGTCAGGTACTTGGTCATGCCGACTTGCGGGCCGCTGAGTTTGTCGACGGATTTGAAATTCTTGCCGTCGTCGTAGGAGACCAGCACTTCATAACCGTCCTTCGCGTCGCGCGCGCGCCAGTGGTAGCTCATGCGCAGTCGCGTCATCTCGCCCGGCGTGTTGACCTTGAAGGTCGCATCGCCCACGCCGCTGTCGCCAACGCCCATCAGATACTTGTTCAATCCATTTACGGTCGGGTGGTAGTCCAGATACGTCGTCTGCTGATGCTTGACCGCTTCGTCGGGATTCATCGAACCCTGGACGGTGATCGTGCCTTCCTGCGCGCCGGAGGAGAACGAAATCGTGTTGCTGCCTTCGGTGATCAACGGCAGCGGCGCTTGAGAATGCTGAATGTCGTTGGTCATCGTCAGTGCGTCGAGCCCCGTGCCGGCGCCGCTGAGCTCCACCTTTACCTGGTAGTCGTAGTGCCGGAAGATCAGCGCCTTGATATCCAGCGTCTGCGGACCGCTCTTGGAAATCGCGCCGACTTCTTTCCAATCCAGACCCTGATTGGTGCTCAGCGAAATCTTCACCGATCCGCCTTCACCGACGACGGCCGTGGCGTTGATCTGTCCGCCCAGGTACACGTAGCTCGACGGCATGCGCACAATCAATGTTCCGGGTTTGGCGGCGTCTTTCAGATGGAGCGCCGGCTTGGCCTTGTCTTCTCCGAGGCTGGCGACGTTGTCGGCGCTCAGCGCACCCAATCGAAACGCAGCGGTGGCCAGCGGGACGTTGTACTCGAGCGTACCGTTGCCGATGCGGCCGGGGGCGAGATCGCCCAATTGGCGCTGAAAGCCGAGCGCATTGCGGTCCTTCAGGCAGCCCGGATCGCTGTCGGGCGCGCCCATGTTGATGTGCAGGCCTTTGTTGAACCAGTTGCGCGTCAGCTTCTCGCCGTGGCGGAGCTGCACGTTCAATTCATAGCCGAGCACCGGGCCGTACTCGAACATCGTCGAATTTTTGATGTCGTATTCCTGCATGTTCGACGGCCAGCCGTGCCAGCCTGCGCCGTTGATGCCGTTGGCGTCGTAAAACTTCGACGTCGCCAGCAGCTCGGGACCTTTCTTCCAGCCTTCGTTCTTCGCAAATTCGCGCAGCTTGTTGTCGTTGGCGCGGTAGGGCGCATTCTTGTCGAGCCAGCCCATCACAGAGCCGCGGATTTCGTCGACGCTGGCGACCTTGCCGTCGGTCTTGGGAAAATAATTCATCAGCGACGCGTCGAACAGATGCCACGTGTCGTCGTATTGCAATTCCGGCACGCTGTGCTGATTGATATTGCGTCCGCGCGCAACCAGACCGATGTAGCGGCCGAGTCCCTCGATGTTGCTCGACGCACAGCAGCACTGGCCATATCCATAAACATGAATCGTTTTAATCGGATCGTGAACGTTGTCGCCGCTCTGCAGAAACTCATTGGGCGGCGCGGCCTGGTGGCGGTACTTGACGACCGTCTGCCAGATTGCGATCGCTTTTTCCTGATCGCTCATGCCGTCTTTAATGTAAGTCTTCTTCCACGCTTCCAGACTGCTGACGTCCTCCGATTTGTCCGAGAGGATCTTGATGTGGCTGACGATTCCCACCGGCGCGTCTTCCGCGCGCAGCGGCAGGGACGTCAGCAGCACCATCAGGCCAGCCAGAATTCCAAGCATTGCTTTCATTGCCATTCCCCCGGAGCTGAAAAGTCAAAACAGAATCCGCGCAGGTAAGAGCGCTGCAGACGGTGAAATCCTTCGTTGAAAACTGCTTTAATTTTAAGGGGTATGAGTGGTGTGCGGAGGTCACTTTCAGATACACCGCGCGGCGCAGACAGTCTGGAAAATCATGACGAATGTTTGGGGGGATTCTTAACTACAATCATCAGGGAACAACGCGTCCACGTTACTCGCGCAATGGAGGCCCAGCGCGACTGAGATACCGAAACTCAACCAAAGTCTAATTTACCGGTAAAATAAAGTCATCATTTTAGCTCTAGTTCCTATGAAAATGGACAGATTTATATTGATATTACCGGCAAAGTGTTGTTTATACCGGTAACGAAAGAGGAACAACGCTTGAAGACGCTCGAACAGATTGCAGAGACCACCGGCGTGAGTGTCAGCACTATCTCGCGCGTGTTGCATGGGCGCGACGATGTCAACGCCGAGACACGCGAACGCGTGCTCAACGAACTGCGGCGCGCGCAGTATTCGCTCGACGCCAAGCCCACGCGCCGCGGCCGCCCCTCGTTGCGCGCGCGCAAAACTCGGCGCATCGCGATCATCTGCCAGAACCACGCCGACGTCCGCCGCAATCCATTCTCCGCGCCGATCCTGATGGCGGCTCTCGACGCTGGCGGGCCCCATGCCAGCGGCGGACAGATGGGCGCGGAGATGATCAGCGTCGACTGGCCTGGCGAACAACCCGCTCCCGATGCGCTCAACGACTGCGACGCCGCGATCACGATTGGCGGAACGTCAAGCAATATCGAAGCGATCAGCGCGCGCATCCCGGTCGTCACCGTTGATTGTTATCTGCCGGGACTGAATGCCGATGGCGTCGTCCCCGATTACCGCGCCGGCGCGTTCGAGGCGGTGACGGCGCTGCTCGCCGCCGGCCACACGCGCATCGCGCTGACCACGGCGGCGCGCAAAGCCGGCGATGGCTTCGAAGCACAAATTTACGACGGCGCGCGGCGCGCGCTGGATCTGGCGGGCGTCACGCCGTTCGAACACTTCACGGCCGGGTACGCGGCGACGCCGGAAGACGGCTACGTGATGGGCAAGCGACTGCTGGATGTGCCGAAGGAAAAGCGCCCCACGGCGCTCTTTGGTTCCGATCACGGCATGCTCGGCGCGCTGCGCGCCGCGCACGATTTGAAACTCCGCGTGCCGGAACAATTGGCTCTGGTCGGCGTCGACGACATCGAACTCGGCCGCTACTCCGTGCCGCGCTTGTCGACCGTGCGCGTGGACAAGGAAGCGCTGGCGCGCACCGCGGTTGAACGCGCACTGTGGCGCATCCAATTTCCGCGCGCGGCCGTCTGCCGGCTGGTGCTCGACTGCCAATTCATTCAACGCGATTCGTGTGGAACGAAAGCGAAATCAATCTAGGAGCCCGTTGTTAATCCACTGTACTGCGCCGCGAAACGCCTCTACTGCCAGGCGTTTCACGGAGAAACTTGGCGGAACGAGGTTTATTCAACGGGCTGCCAGTTGTTGTACTTGTGGTACGTGGTTGCAAATTTGCAACCACGGAAATCCGCACAATGTTGAAAGGGGTGCAGCATGTACGAACTCGGCGACGCGGAGATCGAAGCCATCACGCGGGTCATTCGCAGCGGGCGGCTCTTCCGCTACCAGACCGGACCCAACGGCGAAGAGCCGGAGACGCTGCGGCTGGAACGCGAAATCGCGCAGATGGTCGGGACGTCGCAGGCCCTCGCTGTGACCAGCGGTACCGCCGCGCTGATCTGCGCGCTGGTGGGGCTCGGCGTCGGACCGGAAGACGAAGTGATCGTCCCCGGCTATACGTTCATGGCGACCGCGATGGCGCCACTGGCGCTGGGCGCCACGCCGGTGCTCGCCGATGTCGACGCGGGCTTGATGCTCGATGCCGCCGACGTCGCGCGGAAGATCACGCCGCGCACCAAGGTCATCATTCCCGTCCACATGATGGGCCACGTCGTCGACCTCGAGCCGCTGCTGGCACTCGCGCGTTCGCGCGGCATCAAGGTGCTCGAAGATTGCTGCCAGTGCGTCGGCGGCAGCTACCGCTCGCTGCGCGTCGGACGCCAGGGCGATGTGGGCGCCTACAGCTTCAACTTCTACAAGAACATCTCCGCGGGCGAAGGAGGCGCGGTGATGACCAGCGACCGCACCATCGCCGATCGCGCGCGCATTTACCACGACGCGGGCATCGCGTTTCGCACGGAATTGAAAGACACCACCGTCCTGCCCTTCGCGGGCGTGAATTACCGCATGGAAGAAATCCGCGCCGCGCTGCTGCGCGTGCAGCTTGGCCGGCTCGACGGAATTTTGAGCGCACTGCGTTCGCGCTACCGCCGCCTGCGCGATGAACTGCTGCGCACGCCGGACGTCACGCTCGCGCCCGTTCATGATGTTGACGGCGTCTGCGGCTCGAATCTTTTCATCCGTACGCACAGCCGCGCCGAGTCGCTCGCCTTTGCGCAAGCAGCAAGGGAGCGGCGTCTGCCGGTTATTCTGCCGCTGGACACCGGCAAGCATGTCTACAGCAATTGGGACCCGCTGATGCAGCGCCGCGCCGCGCACCATCCGCTGCTCGATCCGCTGCATGCGACGGAAGCCGGCCGTGCGCAAAAGTACACGCCGGACATGCTGCCAGTGACGCTCGAACATCTGGCGCGGACGGTGAACGTGGCGATCAACCACCGCTGGACCGAGCAGGAAATCGCGCAGACCGCCGCGTCGCTGAAGGAGTGCGCGCAAATTGCCGCCGGCGCGGAATTGGCCGCGAGTCGCTGAAATTTCCTGGAGGAGAACGCGCATGGGATTCATCGAAGGTTACGCCGATCAGTTGAGCCTCACGCCGGGCGGAACGCTGGCGTTGCATGTCTCCACCGACGCGCCGCAGTTCAGCATCGAAGTCATCCGTGAAGGCGCCGAAGCGCGGACGCTTTCCAAAATCGATGCGGTGAAAGGCGCGGCGCACGCGGTGCCTCCAGAAGCGTGGGCCAACGGCTGCGGCTGGCCGGTGGCCCACACTCTTTCGATTCCCAACGACTGGCCCAGCGGCGTCTACCGCGCGCGGTTGACGGCTAATAAAGGGGCGAGCGACTACACGCAGTGGTGTTCGAGCGTCGCGACGCACGACATTTTCTTCATCGTCCGATCCGCGCAGCCCGGTGCCAACGCGCGGATCTTGATGCACCTCACGACCAACACCTACAACGCCTACAATCGCTGGGGCGGGCACAGTCTTTACGGCTACCATTCCGTCGGCAACATGCGCTCGTCGCGCGTCTCGCTCAACCGGCCGGGCATTGGATTCTATGGTGATCTCAGCGTTTCGCGCTGGGAGTTGCCATTCATCAAGTGGGCCGAAGCGAACGATTTTCGTATCGATTACGCCTCGAACTTCGATCTCGAAGCGCGCCCGGAACTGCTCGCGAAGTACAAACTCGTCTTAAGCGTCGGGCACGACGAATACTGGTCCGCGCCGATGCGCGATGCGCTCGAGGGCTACATCGCTTCCGGCGGCAACGTGGCGTTCTTCTCTGGAAACACCGTCTGCTGGCAGGTCCGTTTTGAGGACGGCGGCCGGACGATGCGCTGCCATAAGGAAGCGTCCGACGAGGATCCGATTCTGATGATGGGCGACCGGCGCCTGGTCACCGCGCGCTGGACCGACCGTGTTGTGAACCGGCCGGAGAATTTCCTGACTGGCGTCGGCTGGGACCAGGGCGGCTACCACCGGTCGCATGGCATGCTGATGGACGGCAGCGGCGCGTACACCGTGCAGCGCGCGGATCATTGGGTCTTCGACGGGACGGGCTTGAAGGACGGCGACAGCTTCGGCGGAAAAGACACGATCGTCGGCTACGAAACCGACGGCTGTCTCTTCACCAAGGGGGCGGACGGCAAACCCGTTCCGACCGGCGCGGATGGCACGCCGAAGAATTTTCAGATCCTGGGCCTCGCGCCGGCCGCGTCGTACAAGGGCCACGAAGGCCACGCCTGCATGGGCATCTACACGCGCGGCGGCACGGTCTTTAACGCGGCGACGACCGACTGGGCCGACGGCATCCGCGGCGGCGACGCGGTGGTGCAGAAGATCACGAGCAACGTGTTGCGCACGCTGTCGAAATAGTTGAGAGTGCGGCCGCGTCATAAAGTTGCCTGAAGTTCGAATCCTTTCCTTTATAATGATTCCCAAAAGGAGTCATTGAAATACCATGCCAGTCAACACACCCATCACACCCAGCGATCCGGTCATCCTGAAAACCATCCATGACATGCAGACGACGTCGCGCGAATTGATCCGCGAAGGCAAATCGATCGGCTTTGTGCCGACCATGGGCGCGCTCCACGCGGGCCACAAAAGCCTGATGGAACGCGCGCGCGAACAGAACGACATCGTCGTTGTTTCGATCTACGTCAACCCGACACAGTTCGGGCCGGGTGAAGATTTCGAGAAGTACCCGCGCACGCTCGAGGCCGATCGGAAGATCTGCGCCGAAGCCGGCGTCGACTACATCTTCGCGCCGGAAAATCTTTACACCGGCGAGACGCGTGCGTTTGTCGAAGTGGGCGAGCTGGGTTCGGTGCTCTGCGGCATCTCGCGCCCCAGCCACTTCCGCGGCGTCGCCACCGTCGTGGTCAAGCTGCTGAACATCGTCCATCCCGACCGCGCCTACTTCGGCCGCAAGGACGCGCAGCAGCTGCTGATCATCCGCACCGTCGTGCGCGACCTGAACATCGACACCGACATCGTCGGCTGTGAAATCGTCCGCGAACCCGACGGCCTGGCGCTGAGCAGCCGCAACCGCTACCTCTCGCCCACCGAACGGCGCCAGGCGCTGGCGATCCACAAGTCGCTGGAGTACGCCCGGAACCGCATCGCCGGCGGCGAACGCGATGCGATGAAAATACTCGAAGCCATGGCCGAAATTCTGACGCAGCAGCCGGACCTGGAGCTCGACTACGTCGCGCTCGTCGACGCCGATACGCTGGAAGACCTGAAAGTGCTGGAAGGCGATGTCCTCGCTGCTGTCGCCGCGAAAGTGGGCACAACGCGCTTGATCGATAACGAAAGTTTTGACAATCTGTAAAATCTTGTAACGTATATTGAACGCCCGTATTTCACTGGTGGGAGGTTATGATGCCGTCGAGCTTCAAGGCGCTGTTCTTCGGGCTGGCGATGGTGTTGATCGGTTTCTTCTGGGGCATCCACGATGTCCGGATGAAGATGTCGGGCCGCAAGGTCACCGCGGCGATCACCGACGCATCCGAGTACAGCGATGGCCGCGTCAAAGTCGGCTACGCGTTTTCAGATGAGAACGGCCTCGACCACAGCGGCGTCTTTACCGTAGACAAGAGCTGGCATCCGCCGCTGGACATGAAAGTGCAAGTGGTCCATCTGCCGGGCAAACCGGAATCGGTAAAACTCGTCTCCGAATGCGGCTACACCGGCGTCTACATTTTTATCGGCGGCCTGGTCGTGACGTTCCTCGGCTACCTCGCGTTCAACAAGGAGAGCGTCGTGGACGCCCACCGGCAGACGCAGGAAGACCTCGACGACGCCAGCGATCCAGAGAAACGCCTGAAGCGCGCGCTGGGATTCCAGCGTTAGAGCGCGTCTTCCTTCCAGTCGACTCGCGCCGATTCCCGCAGTCCTTCGCGGTACGTCGGAAACTTTAGCGTGAGCTGAAAATCGCGCTTCAATTTGGCATTCGCGCAACGCTTGTTGCTCGCGCGGATCAACTCCGCGCAGCGCTCCACCGGCGCCTGCCAGCTCACGGGCGGATGCTTCGCGCTCATTAAATCGGCGATCGTGTTGACGTAGTCGGCGTAGCGCTTGGGTTCGTCGTCGGTGACGATGTACGACTCGCCCGCTTTGCCCTGCGTCAACGCGCGCACCATTACGTCCAGAAAATCGTCGACGTAAATGTGATTCATCAGCTTGTCGGGATCGGTCGTGAGCACATACGAGCCGTCGCGGATCTTTTTATTGATCACGCCCTCCGGCCGGTAGATGGAACTGGGCCGCAGGATCACCAGAGGCAATCCGCGTTCGCGGAACGCTTCGAGCAGCAGGTCTTCGGCCTGCACGCGCAGCTTGCCCATCGTGGAACTCGGATCGCGCGGCGCGTCCTCGGAGATCCATTCGCCGGCAATCTGTCCGTAGACGGCCGTGCTGCTTTCGTAGACGTAGCGCGACAGCGTCGCGCCGCTGAGCGCCGCGAGCACATTCCGTGTTCCGTCGACATGGAGCGCCTGCAGCTGAGCGTCGTTGCCGCCCATGCTCCCCATGAGGTGGTAAACCGCGCCGACGCCCTCGCCGATCCCGCGCAGGGAGTCGGCCTGCGTGACGTCACCGACGAACGGCTCGATGTCGATTTTCGCCAACGCCGCCGCATGCTCCTGCGACCGCGTGAGTCCCCGCACGCGATGCCCGTCCGCGATCAACCGTTTCGCCAACCGCTTCCCGCGGTACCCGCATCCGACGATAAGTATCAAAGCCATGGAGGGATTCGAGACCAAGCGGGGTCATTTGTCAATGGGCGTATGCAGGAGCTCTTGTTTTCTCACGCAAAGACGCAAAGCCGCAAAGGACGTAAAGGACAGCCACTTTGATTTGGCCAAGATTGTAAACGCAATGTCCATTCCGCCTCGTAATGTCTTGGCGTGTAAGTGAGCTTAAGCCGCAGTCGAAAATCTCCATCCAAAAAGCCGTTCTTTGCGATCTTTGCGGCTTGGCGTCTTTGCGTGAGAGGAACAAGAACCCTTGCACGTCACTTCACCTCGCAGAGTGCCTCCGCCGCGAAGGTCTTGTCGGTGCGGACCACGCGGTGATTGAGGCCGTCGCCGATGTAGACGTACTTCTCGCTGGCGCCGACGAAGATCGGCCAGCCGAGGGGAATTTCCGGGGTCGGCTCGGCGCTCTTGGGGCCCGCGCAATCGAAATTGCCGTAGTTGCCGAAGCGCAGGATTTCGTTGTCAGCGTTGTCGCGGATCGACACATTATAGGTGAAACCGTGCGGGATGTAGACCCGGCCGTAGCCGTCGACATCGAAGCGCGGCCGCGTGCAATGGCAGACCGACTGGGTGGAATTCCACGAGCCGCTGTTGGGTCCGCAGCCGGCGTAGCTCTGCACCGCGCCGATAGCTTCGAAACCATTGGCGCCTTTTTTGAATTCGCCGCCCTTCGGAGTGAATTTGTAAATCGTGCCGCTGCTGAGCGAGTAGCCGGCGTCCTTCTCGAAACCCTTCGGCGGTACGTGGCCCTTGGGCAGTCCGATCTCCAGCACGTAGACGTTGCCCTGGGGATCGACGCGCAGGCTGCCGCCCTGGTCGAGCACGTAGGAGATGAAGACGGGGACTTCCTTTTTCTTGCCGTTGTCGTCCTCCGTTCCTTTGCGTGCGTAGTCGACCAGATTGCCCTGGTCGTTGAAGACGCGGACGTTGCAGTCGTTGAAACCGCAGACGACATAAACGTTGCCGCGGTTGTCGACGTCCATTCCCGGCGCGTTGTTGCCGCGCCCGAATCGTCCATAGACGTTGCCATACGTATGCTTGCCCGTGGCCGTCAGCGGTGCGGGTTTGTAATCGCGAAAATAGCGCGCGATCGGCCCAGCCCAGCTGCCGGTGTCGCCCCACGTGTAGATCAGGCCGCCGGTACCGACCGCCAGATCGCAGGCCTTGATCGGCGCCAGCGCGCCCTCGCCGGTCTCGCCGTTGTAGCGCCAGATGCGCCCCATGCCTTCAGTGATGTAGACGTCCTCGTTCTCCACATCCACGTCGCCGTAACAGACAAACGCAATGTCGTCCTTGCTCGGGTTGACGATGCTGGTGCCCAGCGGCGCCAGCTCGGCGCCGCGGTCTTCCACGCGGATCAAATCAGCACCGCCGCCCAGCCAGAGAACCGGCTTGGCGCCGGTTTCGTCGAGCGTCATGGTCTGGCCGGCGCTGCCGGTGAGCGGCAGTTTCGCCGCGACTTTCGCGCCGTCGCCGCGGCCGGTGAGCTTCAGCAGCGTCGCTGGTTTCGTGTATCCGCGTGAGACTTCGCACGAGACCACGTACAGCGCGCCGCTCTTGCGGCCCACGATCACCTTGTCCGGCCACGGCGCCTTGGTCGCGCTGAGTTTCTTGCCGTCCGGCGAAAGCTCGACCACTTCCTGATTGACCAGGTCGCAGACGAAAATGTGGCCCTCGGCATCCAGGTCGATTCCGCCGCTCGCGGTTTTCTTGTCCCACGCGCTGGGCATCCAGTAGGGCTTCTTGGCGAAGTCGGGCAATTCCAGATCGTAAAATTTCTCCGGGTCGGCGCCGGGTTTGGACAGGTCCTGGCGGTAGATGCGCCCTTGCGGGAAATTGGGATCGATGTCCGCCGGTTTCTTGCCATCGTAGGGCGTGTTGGCGACGTTGGAATAGTACGCGTACTTCCCATCCGCGGAGAACGCCAGCTGCGGCGAAAGCCACGAGGCCCACTTCAGCTTTTCCGGGCCTGAGCGCATCGGCACGGACTTCAAGGTGTTGCTGCCGTCGGTCTTGATGAAATTGAGTTTGGCGTTGCGCGCGTCGATGAAGACCAGATTGCCATCCACCACGTGGCTGTACAAATTGTCGCCGAAGTTGAAGAGCACCACGTCGAGCGGATTGGTGTTGGCGGGCGTCAGGTGGCCGTCGCCGGTGTCGATCAGCTTGAATCCCGGGGCTTTGGCGGGAGCCGTCGAGGCCGGGTACGGCAGCACGGTCTTGACGTACTTGCCGGTCTTATCGAATTTTCGCACCTGCCAGGGATTGGCTTCGTGCAGTTGCGGCACGAACGAGCCCATCTTCACGAAAATGGATCCGTCGGTGTCGATGGCGATGCTGTCGGACGGCGCACCGGACGTCAGTAGTCCGGTGTACGAACTGCCGCCGAGCATGCGGCCGAACTTGACGCCCATTCCGGCGCGGACGCGAACTTTAAACGGTCCGCCCGTTACCGGCTTGCCCATGTCGTCCTTGCCGTCCCAGTTCAGGCTCTGCGCGAGTCCCGGCTTGAGCGGTTCCGGCGGCGGCTTTTCTCCGCCCAACACGCCCGCGGCCAGATGGCGCACGAGCTTGCCCTGGCCGTCCAGCACCGCCACTTCCACGTCCGTCCGGCCGGAGACGGTGAACGAAATGAGCGTCGCGTCACTGCTCTTCACCGCCTTCGGCGCAACCGAAAACGCGACGTCCGCCGCCCGCGCGGAAAAAGCGAGCAGAATTAGCGCGGCAAGAAGAGCGGGGCGGGGCAGGGGTTGGACCATGGTCGGTTCCTCCGAATGAGTCAGCATGTTCGCTCTTTAAGAATACACTCCGCCCACTGTCGTTTTTAAGCAATGAGAGTGTCATTTTTATTTGCGTGACAGAATGCAAACCACGCGCTATTAAGGTACTTATCGCATTGTGTTCAAAATAATCGCTTTGTCATTTTTGTTCGTAATTCGGCGCGGACTCAAGACATGTCCAGACAGGACGAGCAGCAGATCAGCGTCCGCAATCTCCTCCAGGGACGCATTTTTCGCGGGGAGTTACCGGCCGGATCGCGCATCGATGAAACGCTGCTCCGCCGCGAAACCGGCGCGACCGTTCGCGCGGTTCGCGGTGCGCTGCGTGAGTTGACCGCTAATGGCATTCTCAAACGCAAGCAGCGCCAGGGCACGTTCGTGGCGTTAAGACTGCCGCCGGGAATGGTCACGCCGCTGCCCGCGTTGAATTCCGTTGCGATCATCAGTTCCTTGAACCAGGGCATGATCAGTGAGTCGGCTTACGCTCGCGATATCCTCGTCGGCGTCACCAGCCGGTTGGCCACGCCCGCGACCGTCAACATCATCGCCAACCACAGCGTCCGGAGTTGCAGCATCGACGAGGCGCCACCGTTCGATTCGCAGAACCTGCAGCAGACCGCGCAGGGCGTCATCGGACTGGAGCTCAATAACGGCCCGGTGCTTAACGATCTTGTCCGCGATGGACTGCCGGTGGTCGCGATCGATTTCTGGCAGCCGCGCAGTCAGTTCGACGTCGTGGCCATCGATCACGAAGAGGCCGGGTATCTCGCTACCGGGCACCTGCTCGCGTTGGGGCACCGCGTGATTGGATTCATCGGCGAAGCGCCCAATTCCAAGAGCAACGATCCGACGTGGCAGGCGCGATTGAACGGCTACTTGCGCGCGATGGTCGCCAGCGGCGAACCGAATTTTCCGCAGTGGATTCTGGGCATGCAGCGCGACGGCACGCTAATCCCGCCGCGGCTGCCGGACTTCCACCGCAAATTTCAGCCGACCGCGTATGTGCTGTGCAGTGGCGGGGGCCTCCCTACCACACTGGCAGTGCTGAACGATTTGAAGCTGCGCTGCCCTGAAGACATCAGCCTGGCCTGCGCCGACAACGCCGTTCCGCACCTCGGCCGTCCCTCGACGTCGCACATTCAGGTCGACCTGGGTGAAGTCGGCCGCATGGCGGTGCGCGTCCTGGCCGCCCGTGTCGCCTGTCGCGCGATGCCGCCTTTCCGCGTGACGATCCCGGTGAGCTTCCTGCCTGGCTGCACGTCCGGCCGCGTTCGGGTTTAGCGTTGCGGGCGCGTGCAGCGGTTCTTGTTTTTTCTCACGCAAAGCCGCAAAGCCGCAAAGTTCGCAAAGAACAGCATGTTGATTGGAGCTTGTGCCTTCGGCTTGGCGGGGTGGCAGACCTTTGTGCCTTTGGGCACAAAGGTCTAGCTTCTGCTCTACCCATTGAGACGGGTGGACTTTGCGTTTGCAACATGAGCAGAGATCAATTTATAGCATGAAATGACACACGATTTTAAATCCCTTCCACTTGGCGGGTTTTCGTACTTCGCGCCACAAACGCGGCGGTGTAGTTGGCGGAGTAGGCAGGAGACACGTCCATGTTGTCACGAGACAACCAGCGTTTTGGGGTTTGCCTATTCGGAGTGGCGTGTGTCGTTGTCTTCGGGCTCAGTTCTGGATCTCGCGCTGCAACCGTGGATTCAAAAATGGTGGACGTGACTGTCGAGGAAGCGGCCGGAGTCGACCGCCAGGCCTGGCCGGTGACTGTTGGCGTGCCGTTCGCCGAAGGTCAACTCAAGGACGCCGCGGCGCTGCGCGTCAGCGGCCCGGATTCCAAACCGCTGCCGCTGCAAGCGCAGGTGACGGCGAAATGGCCGGACGGTTCGGTGAAGTGGGTGCTCCTCGATACCCAAGCTACACTTCCCGCGTCGAGCAAAACCGCGCTGCATCTGAGTTGGGATGCAAGGACAAGTACGGCAGTTCCGGCTGCGGCCGCAAAGCTTCAAGTCAGCGCCGACGGCACCGGCGTCAAAATCGATACCGGCGCCATGAGCTTCAAGCTCACGCCCACCGGCGGTGGCATTCCCGAAGAGGTGACGATCAACTCGGTCGTGGTCAGCAAGGGCGGTCTGAACGACCTCTCGTACCTGACCAGCGGCCCGGCGATGAATCCGCCCGAAACGCGGGGCAACTGGAAGCGCCCCGCGCCGACCGATGCCAAGCGCGTTGAATTGTCCGCCAACGGAGCGACTGCCGAAGTCCTCGTCGAGCAGAAGAACGACCTGCGCGCCACGATCCTGGTCAAAGGCTGGTACCAGGGCGCCGGTCAGAAGGCCTGCCGCTTTGATGTCCGCGTCACGGCGTTCGCGGGAAAGCCGTACGTTAAAATTCAGCACTCGTTTACCTTCACCGAAGATCCGTATGCGTTCTTCGTCCGCCGCATTCGGCTCCGCTTTGATGTGGCCGGTGTTCAAGCTGCCGCGTTTGGCGGCGCGACGGGACTTCACGACGTCAAGCCGGCGGAGGGTGCGTACATGCTTTCCATCGGGCCGGAGATCAATCACAACGGCATCAAACCCGCCGACGCGCCAAAGAAGGTGGTCGCCTACGACGTGTTCGACGGCGCTGGAAAAAAGCTGGCGGGCATGAGCGGCCAGGATCCGCCCGGATTCGTTTTCGCACGCGGCGCCAATGGCGCCGTGGTGGTCTCCGTCCGCGATTTCAAACACCTTCATCCCAAGGAGCTGGCCGTCGATGCCAACGGTGTCGAAGTCGACCTCTGGCCCGAGCACGGCGACCTCTTGATCGACTGCCGCAATTCGCTTTACGGCGAGACCATTCGCGGCGAAACAACGCTCGCCGGCGTGGCGTGCGGCTGGGCCAAGACGCACGAAATCTGGGCGGCGTATGGCGGCAAAGGCGGAACCGATGCGAAGTCCGGCCCACTCAAGGCGTCGCTCGACGTGGCTCGCGCCGCGCAGGAACCGGCGTGGGGCTGGGCCGATCCCGCGCATGTCTGCGCCAGCAAAACGATGGGGACAATGGCCGCGGTCAACCGCGAGAAATTTCCCGGCATGGAACGCCAGAACGAGACGCTCTGGGCGTGGGTTCAGAAAAACCAGAGCCTGTTTAAATGGGAAGGATTTTTCGACTTCGGCGGCATCCTCATCGAATTCGACAACCACAATCAACGCTACTCCAACGGGCCGCCGGGAACGTGGGTCTGGCGCGATTACGCCGGTTGGATCCTTAATGACGGCCAGTTGGTTCACCAGATGTTCCGCGCGTTCGTGCGTAGCGGTGAACGCCAGTACCTCAAGATGGCCGAGGCCAGCGCGCGGCAAATCGGCGACGAAACCACCATTCACTACGAAAATCCGAAAGTGAAAGGCGCCCACCCGCTTGGCTCCGCGCACCGTCACGACATGCTGCCGTGGGGCGCGGTGGTTACGACGTATGGCATGGATGTGCTGGGCAATCGCGATCTCTGGTTTCTCACCGGCGACCTGCGGGCGCGCGACAACCTCCGCGACTACGCCGTCTGCCTCGCCGGTGGCGGCCGCGGTCTGAAGGAATGCCACGCTCCGGGGTCGTTGTTGTGCATCATCGGCGAAGCGGTGGAAGATGCGAAGCTCATCGACAAAGGCAAAACTTTATTCGATGGGGAATGCAAAGAAGCCGTCGCGCCGAATTTCCGGACGTGGACCGACACCTACATGGCAATGATCCTGGCCTATGGCATCACGCGCGACGCGGGTCTGAAATCCGCGCTGCTGGGCGCCGCTGACGTCTCGCTGAAGAAACCCGCCGCCTTCGCCGCGGAGATCGAAGCCTGGGCTTACCTGGAAGGGAAGGACTCGAAGTACCTCGACGGCGTGAAGCAGTGCATGGCGCTGAGCGAGCGCATTCCCGCCGCCGCCGCGAACAAAGGCGATCCGTGGAAAGACGACTGGCCCGCGTTGCGCAAACGCATGGACCAGATGCCGGGTTGGTATGTCAAGGTCTATCAAAACACCCAGGGCACCGGCCGCTACGCGTCGGTCATCCTCGCGCTGCAGGACGCGGGGTTGGATGAGAAGGCATTGAATTTGAAGTAATGCTACTTTCTCTCTAACACACGGTTGACCGCATTCCGAATTACTGGCGACATTGTCACCCCTCGGAGTTGCTCGCCGTTAGTGAGTGTGCCGTCCATAGCAAGAATCTCGGCCGCAAAATCATGCTCGATAGTCGAAGGTATGTGCTGAAGCAACTCGTTTACTAACGATTGCGTATTCCAGCGGTCTCTGTAGTACGCCCATACCCACATTTCCAACGCGCAACTTAGTTTCGTAGTATTGTTCTTTGTGACGTAGAAGATTCCATTCATTACCTTGCCAAAATCTGATGCATTGTCGAAATTCCAATATCCACCCAGCTTTGCAAGCGCAACCTTATATACCTCTACAAATTTTCCAATTTCTTCGCCAACAATCTCATAATAGTTCCGAATCGCGCCTTCCTGTAGTAAAATGAAATTGGTTGGAAACAGAAATGCATCGAAGTTTGAATCAAGTTCCTGGGTCGTCGCGACGTGGTGGAACACCTGCCAGTTAACGTTTTTGTCTCCCCTTGCCAATAACTCAGCGACCGTCTTTGGTGTGTCGGGTGGGGCGAAAACAACCTTCTTCATGTCCTGAAAAGCCTTCGAAAGTACGATCGCATCGTCGTAGCGGTCGCCAGGCACTTCTTCAGTGGCCTTTCTCACAATCGCAGCAAAGGGGCCTTCATATTTCCGATTGGGACTTCTGCCATTTAAGATGAACTTTAGAATCATTCCCAACGAGAAAACGTCGCTTGCCTTGCTCGCGCTCAAAAGCGAATCTATTACTTCCGGTGCTGTGTAATGAGCTCGACCGTAATGATTGTCTTCCGGCTTGGTAAGAACAGAACCGGAATCGAGGCGCTTTCCTAAGCCGAAGTCAGCGACCTTTGCGGTAACTCCCGTTGGTTGATTGAAGCGGATGTCCCATCCGTTGTTGAAATTGGTTGAACGTCCGTAGCCGAAACCGAAACGTACCTTCCTTTCGCGGCCTCGTCAAGGGGCTCGCTTCGTATTGACCGCTTTGTCTACAGGACAGACGCGGTTTACAATCCAGT
>JBBRPR010000055.1:0-57285 GCA_038227875.1 Planctomycetota bacterium | reverse complement strand
TTTTTTAGCATCTCTTTTGACCACTCGATGCGCTTGACGAGTTTCGTCTTTCCGAAGGGGGGACGGTTGAGTTCACAGCGCTTGCGACGCACCGTGTCGGGGTGCAGTTTCCATTGAGCCCCAAGCGCTTCATCAGACTGCGCTCCGAGGAGCGCCAGCATATTTTCCTTCCAGACTAACGGTGTTGGAGCCGGGCGCGTGCCGGGGATTCCCAACTCCTTGCGACGGCGGAAAAGGAGGCAGTGGTCCAGCCCAAAGCGCTGGGCGAGCACGTGGTCCGGCTCCTTGCCCAACAGCGCGAGGCATTCGGGTGGGACTACCACGCGTGGTGGGCATGGCGGGCCTACGCGCGTTGTCGGTTTCACTGGGTCTGGGGGATTCGCGGGTTGCATGCTGAGTCGTTGTATTCCGACCTTGAACTTTAAAAGCCTGGCTTCAGTGCGTTATCTCGCCAGCGTAGCGACACGAGGAATTGTCCGCAATTGAAAACCGACATCCTCTATTCATCGGCCGCGAAACGATTCGGCTCTTTGATTTTCAAGCGCCCCGAACTAAGTTATGCGCCCTCCACTTTGGCTGCGAGATGATGAATAAGGAAATAGAATTCCCGGAGATTCGCCCCCGTGTCCAGACACAAGCAACTCCCTGTGGAAGTGATCGCCGATCGGGCTAATGCTCTCGGCATCACTGTGCCGGTCGCTTCCTCCGGGGAGCGTTACCTCACGCCCAACGACATTGGGAAGATATTGAACGTGACGGGTGCCGCGGTGAAACTCTGGATCGTCAACCGGCGCCTGCCCGCAACACGGGCGGCCAACGGCTTCTGGCGTGTCAACGTCTCCGACTTTGAGGCGTTCCTGCGGACGAGACATTCCACCCTCAAGAAAAGCGTGTTCATCGCAGGCGCTCCGGCCGACGCGACGTTAGAGATCACGCGGGCCGTCGAGGCCCTGGGCCATCAGGCGGTTGTGCCATCCAACTACACCGACGCCGTGTTGAAGACCGTCAACCTTAACCCCTCGTTGTTCATCATCGATGTCGGCAGCGCCCAGCATGATCCGTGGAAACTGGCAAAGAAAGTTCGCACGACCAAAGCCATCTCCAAAATCCCGATCCTGCTGGTCTCAAGTTCCAGCCTGAGCGAAGCCGACACCGATCTCGCCCTGAAGCTGTCCATCCAGGGATTCTTCAACCTGGCTACTGAAAGTTCGACGCTGACGGCGGAGATTGGGCAGGTCCTGAGTCGTTGAAGTAGAGCCTTCCAGTCGCCTCGGTGGGCTGTTCCTCAGTTTGGCGCGGTCAATCCCATCCCGCTCCAACCCGCAACTGGGCACGACTCTAGGTCACGCAAAAACGTTACGCAAACGTTACGCAGCCGCGTTTCTGTCATAGAGTATATCAGGGGACTTAAAATCCCTTCAGTGCGGGTTCGATTCCCGTCCCGGCTATATTCCGCACCATTGGTTTTTTACGGAAAGACGCGATTGTTTGCCTTGAGAAGATGCTATAGTAGCGTTCGGTTATCGGACTAGTTCCTTATGGACCGGCACGACACGACGCGCCTCAATCAGCCCACCCGAATCGAATCGCTTTTTACGCAACCCGGCCAGGCGCCCGTTGAATTTCCGGGGTTGTCCGCCAGCGACTCGGCCGTCAACAAAATCGCCTCTCTCCCGCCTGAAGATTTATTGGCCGACGAGGTTCTCCTGCGCGCCACGCGCGTGAACCTGAGCGGACGGTCCATACCCGCGCTCGGCGGCATTCCGCTCTTCCGAAAACTGGGACAGGGCGGCATGGCGGCGGTCTATTATGGCATCCATCCACGGCTGAATCAGGAAGTCGCGGTAAAAGTCCTGCCGATTTTCCTGGCGCAACGCCAGCCCAAGCTCGCGCAGCGTTTTCTGCGTGAAGCTCAGATCGCCGCACGCGTCTGTTCGCCCAACCTGGTCTCCGTGATGGACGTGAACGCAGAGAACGGGATTCTCTTTATCGTCATGGAATTCGTGACGGGAAGCACCGCGGCGGCCCATGTCCGCGAATCCTGCAACACAACTCGCCAGGGCCTGCCCGAGGCGATCGCCCTGGAGATTTGCATCGCGGCGAGCGAAGGGCTGGCGGCGGCGCACGGCAGCGGCATCGTTCATCGCGACGTGAAGCCCGAGAATATCATGGTGCCGTTGGGCCCCAATTACCGCGGCTCGAAACTGGCGGACCTGGGCCTGGCCCATCTCGATGAAGCGGAAAGCGATCTGACCGCCGACCAGAGTTGCATGGGCACGCCGGGATTCATCGCGCCGGAGCAGGCCATTGATGCTCGCACGGCCGGAAAACCTGCCGACATTTTCAGCATGGGCGCCACGTTATATGCGCTGCTGAGCGGCAGTCCGCCGTTCCAGGGAGAGACGCCGCTCAATACGATTCTGGCTACAGTGCAGCAACCGCACACACCAATGCGGTCGTACCGCACTGATCTCACCATGCCCACGCTGCACCTGATCGAACGCTGCCTGGAAAAGGAACCCGAGCGCCGTTTCGGCGACGGCGCGGCATTGCTGAGCGAACTTCGAAAATGCCTGGCAGGCATCGATCCCTCGAAGTCCGTGGCGGCCGCGCCTGCGCGCGCAAACGCGGCGACGATGTCCACAACCATCGCACCGACGCTGTTTTCCAAGACGATCATCGAACCGCCGCCCAGTCCAGCCCCGGTTTCCGTACCCACTGCATCTCCGTCCCCCCCTTCCCCGCCACCCACGCCGGCCGCCCCACCCGCACGGGCGCCGGCGCGAACAGCGGCTTCCATATCTTCAAGCGTCGCGAATGCGCCCGTGGCGGCAACACCTGCATCCAGTCCGGAGACCAAGACCGTTCCAGCCGCCACATCTGCAGCGGCGGCACCGGTCGTGCCGCCGTCGGCGGTGGACGAAATCCTCAGCGTCATCAACGCCAGCGGAAAGGGTAATTTGCCTGCCGTGGCGCGGTTTGTTTCGGAAGTGTGCTCAGCGTTGCATTCCGAACAGTCCAGCGGGCAAAAAATCACCGACGCGATTCTCAAAGATGTGGCGCTAACCACCTCGCTGCTGCAAACGGTCAATTCCGCCTACTACACCTCGGCGACGGCGCAGGAAATCACCACCATCTCGCGCGCGGTGCTGGTGATGGGCATCGACACGATCTCGCAGATCGCAACGTGTTTGAGCATCGTCGACAACACCAAGGGCAACGAGGCCAATGGCGCAACAATCAAGAACCTGATCATCTCGACGCTGATGACCGGAACGTACTCGCGCGAACTGGCTCGCAATGGCGCGGGAATTCAGCCCGAGACGGCGTTCATCGCAGGGATCATGCATCAGTTAAGCGCCGTGCTGATCGCGCAGCACTTCCCGGCCAAGCACCGGCTGATTGAGGAATTGATGGCTGGCGAGCATCTCAACCGCGAACAGGCCAGCCGCAGAATTCTGGGCGCGTCGTATTCGGAAATCAGCCGCGCGATCGCCAAAAGCTGGAATCTGAATTCGATCGTCGGCGGCATCTGCCATTTCGACACGACTCAGCCGGTCTTGCGCAACAACCGCGCTCAGAAATTCAGCGCGGTCGTCTCGATGGCCAGCGACCTGGCCGAGGCCACCGCACTGCCGGATCCGAAGTTGCGCGCCGCGCAGATCGCCCGGGTATGCAGCCGCTACGAGTCTTTTGTGCCGGTAAACGCCAAGCGCTTCGAGCAGTCCGTGGCGAGCGCCGAAAGATCCATGGGGCAAATCACCAGCGCGATGAACGTCACGCGCTCGGAATTGAGTTCGTCGTCCAAAGCACCCCTGCCCGGAGATAAAACGGCGGAACGTGCGAAAGAGGCGGCCCAGGCCGAGGCGAAAAAATCGCTCCAGCATTACCTCGACGGCATGGACAAGACACTCGATGGCAAGTTCGATCTGGAAACCGTGCTGCGTTCGATCCTGGACGTCATGCACAAAACCTGCGGCCTGGATCACGTCATCCTGATGCTGGTTACGCAGCAGAAGGACCAGCTGATCGCGCGTCTCGGCATTGGCCCGCGCCTGGACGACTATCTGCAGACGTTCAAGATTCCCATCTCTGGTTCCTCTGGCAAGCTGGCCGAGGTAATTACCGGTCCGCGCGAAATTTCTTCGGATGCCGGTGCCCTGGCCGGAATGTCCGGGGAATTGCCGTCGGTGGCTGGCGGCAGTACATTTCTGCTGCTCCCAGTGATGCCGCTGGGCAAACCAATCGGCGCCGTGTTCTGCCAGCGTGCCGTGTCGAAGGGCACCTTGTCGGCGCTCGAAAAGGATAATTTGCGCCAACTTCGCAACCGGGTCACGGATGCACTGCTCAAAAAGTAGTCGAAGATTGCTTCGGATGCAGACGACCT
This sequence comes from Planctomycetota bacterium, assembly GCA_038227875.1. Lineage (GTDB taxonomy): Bacteria > Planctomycetota > SZUA-567 > H5-PLA8 > H5-PLA8 > JBBRPR01. The sequence continues at coordinate 52,898 of JBBRPR010000055.1, read as the reverse complement.
CGCGACTTGCGCTACCAGTCGTTGACAGAATGCCAACCCGTTTGCGGACCGGGCGGATTTAGGCAGCACTACAGGATTCTCGAGATACTCGCGCCATGCAATCATCAATCGGACTGTGCTGTGCCCTGATGTTGCTGGCCTTCTCCCGCGCATTCACGCAGGATTTTTACGTCGCCACCAACGGCAGCGACACCTTCAGCGGCCAATTGGCCGCGCCTGACGAGAAAAAAACCGACGGCCCGTTCGCGACGCTCGAACATGCGCGCGACGAAATCCGGAAACTCCGCCATGATAAGAAACTCGACGGCGTGGTCACCGTTCACGTTCGCGCCGGCATCTATTGCCTCGCGCAGACGTTTACGCTCGGCGCCGAAGACTCTAACGTGGTCTGGCGCGGCTTCGGCGATGAACGTCCCGCACTCGTCGGTGGACGACAGGTCACCGGCTTTACTCCCTTCAAGGACAAGATCCTGGTCGCCGATCTCACCGCGCAGGGATTCAAGAATCCGACCTTCCGCCAGCTGAGCTTCGACGGCAAACGCCAGATTCTCGCCCGCTATCCCAACTTCGATCCCGACAATCCCTGCGCCGGCGGCTGGGCCTATGTCGATGGCCTGCCCTGGGAAATGTACCGTGAGCGTCCGGAAGACTCGCCCAAAGTCCTGAACTACAAAGTCGAAGACGCGCGGACGTGGGCCAGGCCCACCGACGGCGAAGTCTGGATTTTCCCGCGTTACAACTGGTGGAACAACATCGTCCGCATTGCCGCCATGGACCGCGACAAACGCACGCTCACCCTGGCCGCCGACTGCTCCTACGGCATCCGCCCCGGCGACCGCTACTTTGTCCAGGGCATGCTCGAAGAACTCGACGCGCCCGGTGAATGGTACCTCGACCAAACCGCCGGCAAGCTTTACTTCTGGCCGCCGTCGCCGCTGGAAGGCAAGTCCGTGGTCGCGCCAACGCTGCGTACGCTCGTCGAAATCGGCAAGGGCACGTCGCACCTCACGCTCCAGGGCTTCACGCTGGAATGCTGCGAAGGAACCGCCGTGGTCTTCAGGGACTCAAGCGACTGCCGCATCGCCGCGTGCACGATTCGCAGCGTGGGCGATTACCTCGGCTCCGGCGTGCAGACCAGCGGTGGCCTGCGCAACGGCGTGATCGGCTGCGACATTTCCGAAATCGGCTGCCACGGCATCGCCATCGACGGCGGCGACCGCAAGACGCTGACGCCCGCCGAAAATTTCGCCGACAACAACTACATCCACCACATCGGCGCCTACTACAAACAAGGCGTCGGCATCGCGCTAAACGGCGTCGGCAATCGCGCTTCACACAATTTGATCCACGATGGCCCGCGTATGGGCATCATGTTCAGCGGCAATAATCTGCTCATCGAATACAACGAAATCCGCCACCTGAATCTCGAGACTGAAGACACTGGAGCCGTCTACACCGGCGGCCGCGACTGGATCTCGTCGCGCGGTTCGGTCGTGCGCTACAATTATTTTCACGACATGCTCGGCTTCGGCAAACACGACGGCAAATGGGTCTCGCCGTACTTTTCGTGGGGCGTCTACCTCGACGACAATACCGGGGGCGTCGACGTCATCGGCAATATCGTCGTCCGCTGCTCGCGCGCCGGCATCCACCTTCACAACGGCCGCGACAACCTGATCGAAAACAACGTCTTCGCCGACAACGGTCTTTATCAGGCCGAATACAGCGGCTGGACCGCCGGCTCCAACATGTGGAAGGACCATTTTCCCACGATGGTCAAAGGCTACGACTTGGTCTCCGCCGAACCGGCCTGGCAGAACATGCGGAATATGAAGACGCCTCCGAAGGACGCTATTCTTCCCGGCGGCCTGATCATGTCTGGAAACACGTTGAACCGGAATATTTTCTACTATCACGATCCCGCCGCAAAGGTCTACCGTTTCTCCAGCGTCGCGTTTGATCACAACGAAGCGGACCACAATCTCGTCTGGCACAACGGCCTGCCCATTTCCACCGGCCAGCTCAAAGCCGGCAAGGATGTCTCCGGAAATCTGCTCGCCAACCCCAGCTTCGAAGACGGCGAAGCCAGGCAGTTGCCCACGGGCTGGACATGGCAAGCACTGCCCAGCGCCGATTGCAAAGCCGCTGCCACCGACGAAATCGCCGCCGACGGCAAGCGTTCCCTGCGCATCGACGGCGTGAAAGTTCCGGGAGCCACGTGCAACCCGCCCTGGCCGGTGATCGTGGGCAGCGACATTCCGGCCAAGCTGGGGCACATGTACCGGCTCTCCGCGAAAATGAAAGCCGCTCGCGCCGAGACGATGGTGGAATTGGCCATTCAATCGTACGTCGCCAATGCCTACTTCTGGTCGCGCAACACACCCGCCGCCGTGGGCACCGAGTGGAAAAACTTCGAAGTGGTTTTCGAAGTTCCCGCCAAAGGCGAGCAGGGCTACCACGACCAGCTGAAGCTGATGCGCCCGCGCATCGATCTGCGCGGCAGCGAAGGCACCGTCTGGATCGACGACGTGAAGTTGGTTGAAGTCGAAACGCTGGACGAATGGCAATCGCTGCAAGCTCTGGGCTTTGACAAAAACTCCGTCGTCGCCGACCCGCTTTTCGTCGCGCCCGAACAGGACGACTACCGCCTGAAGCCCGAGTCCCCCGCGTTCAAGCTGGGCTTCCAACCCATTCCCGTCGAAAAGATCGGCCCGTACAAAGACCCGCTCCGCGCCAGTTGGCCGATCGCCGTCGCGCGCGGTGCACGCGAGTACATGCAGAGAAAAAAGTAGCCCACGCAGGAACGTTGGCCGAAGAAAGGCCGGGCAAGATGAGCTCCATCAAAAAAGGCCCACCCAAACGCTTCCAAATGCGACTGGTCACGATTCTGGCCGGACTGCTTTCGCTCGGCGCGAGTTTCACCATCGCCCACTTTATCTCCACCGAATACCACGCCTACGGTGCGGCGCTGGTGATGCTCCCCTTCCTGTTGTTCATCTCCGCCTTCGTGATGCTGGTGACCGAAACCATCGCCCGCTGGCAGGATGGGGATGAGTGGAATTGAATATTGAAGTTGGCGCGATCGATTCCCATCCCGGCTATAACGACCTGCCCCCGACTACTTCACCGGCTTCATGTAGGGCAGGTTGACCGACCAGAGCTCCTCGGCCAATTGCGGGATGGAGCGGAAATCGTGGACCAGCGGGTCCAGCGTCAGAGCCTCCAGAAATGCTTCCTTGTCCTGCTCAATCGCGGCCTTTTCGGACAGCAGATTCAACGCTACCAGCGGCGCGAGAATGCCCAGCGTGAAGGGCTTCAAGGCCGCGTTCTCCACCGGCCGGGCTCCGTCGAAACCGACATGGCAGGTCAGTTCGAGATTGGCCTCTGCCGGAAGATTGGGAACGGCGTGCCCGTTGGTGACGTTGAGATGCAACTCCTTCTGGATCCGGTCGCCGTGAATGCCTTCGTGGGCGAACATGATGTCGTGAAGATGTTCCGAGGAATATTTGTCCATATCCGGAATGGGATCCGCGCCATAGGCCCAGCCGCTCACGGTGTCCCGGAACCACTTCGCCCGCTTGCGGCGCCCGTCCGGCGAATGCAACGCCTTGCTTAAACCGTATTGATTCTTGCCGTCTTTATCGAAGGAACTGGGGCTTAAGAACCAGCGGAAGAACTCCGTAAAATGATGGTCGCCGTTATTGGGAATCACACCATGCCGGCGCGCGAAGGTGTTGGCCCATTCGTCGGTGTCCTGGTAGCCCGCCACATCCGCATGCCCTTTGCGCGCCAATTCAGTGATGTCGTTGGCGACCTGCCGGATGTCGCGTTCCTGACCTTTAATGCGTACTTTGTCGATGAAGCCCAGATGATTGACGCCCACCACGTTCAGGGAAACATCCGTGTGCGCGACGCCATAGGCCTGAGCGATCTGACTTTGTCGAAAATGCGTGCCGTGACAAATCCCAATGCATTTGATGCGTGAATGCCGGTTGACCGTATTGGTGACGACGGCCATCGGATTGGTCACGTTCAACATGGGCGCATCCGGACAATGCCGCTCCATGTCGCGGGCAATGTCGAGCAGCAGCGGAGCCATCCGCAGGCAGCGCGCCGTGCACATCGGACCGACGGTGTCCCCGACTACATGGCGAATGCCGAATTTCTGGCAGATGAGATCTTCTTTTTCAGCGACGTCCATTCCGCCCACCAGCACGGAGACGACCACATAACTGGCGCCGTCGATGGCCTCCGCGCGGCTGGCCGCTTTGCGCACGGTTATGCCGCTCTTGCCCTGCTTGATCATGCGCGCAATGACATCGTGTTCGATCTGGAGCGGATCGGGATTGATGTCGTAGAGGACGATGTCCGTGTTATCCATCAGGCCGGTGAGAATGAAATCGCGAATGCTTTGGTGGACAAATTTGTAGCTGCTGCCGATGTACGCAATGCGCCGTCGATTCATGCCAACACCTCCGCCACGCGTGGTCCTGCTCCACCGTCTGTAGCGCTCTTAAAGGAGGCCAATCCATTGGGCAAGTGACGCGGGTAGGCGAGAGACATTATGTGCTGATAATGCAAATTCCGTTGGACTCATTGCTCAGAGCCAACCAATCGCACACATCAAAATGCAGACGTGTGCGATTTTAAGTGATAATTTGAATTGCGGAGTTTGAAGCGTTACAGCGCGCCGATCGATTTCAAATAGCTCACCGAGTTCGCCACGCGGGCGACGGCTTGTTCGCGGGTGAGTTTCTCGCCCTCGCAGCCTTCGATCTCCATCGTGAAGGGACCGTGGAAGCCGGCGGCGTTGCAGAGTTTAAAAATCTCGGGGAAGTTCACGATGCCTTCGCCTTCGTGCAGACCGGGGAAGTACCAGGTCTTGAGCTTGCCGTTGCTCTCTTTCAAATGGAGCGCGCCGAGATACGGCAGGAATTTTTTGAGCTCCGCGATGCCGTCGACGCCTTCGTTGTAATAATACAAATTGGCGCTGTCGTAATTGAGCTTCACCGCCGGATGGTTGGTGCCCTTCATCGTCGCCACCGCGACCTCGCCGTTGGTGACCAGGTCCGGATGCGTCTCCAGCGCGATGATCAGGCCGAAAGCCTGGGCCTGATCGCCAAGCTGGCGCAAGCCCGCGTAGCATTCCTCCACGGGCCGGCCGCCGGTTTTTACGCTCAGGAAAATGATGCGCGCGCCGAAGTGCTTGGCGCCCTTGGCCAGATGCGCGAACGCCAGGACCGATTCCGGCTTCGAAAAATCCACGCCGCCGCCCACGCTTGTGACGGTCATCTTGTGCTGGGCGAGTTCCGCCTTCAGCGCCGGCCACTTATCCTCGGGCGGAACATCGATCTCCACGTTCCGCAACCCGATCTTATCGAGATGCGCAAACGCCTCGTCGCGAAACGACGCAAACGACCCCGGCCGGCAAGCGATGACATTGGGCATGATTTTCTCCTGGAAATAGAAGCACCAAGGACTGAGCGCCCGCTCGCGCGAACCTCAGTCCTCAGTCCTCAGTCCTGCGTCGTAAACTTACTTCGCGCTGAAACGCTTGGTGACTTCCGCCCAATTGACGACGTTCCAGATCGCCGCGAGATAATCCGGGCGTTTGTTCTGGTACTTCAGGTAGTAGGCGTGTTCCCAGACGTCGATGCCGAAGATGGGCGTCTTGCCGTCCATGATCGGGGAATCCTGATTCAGCGACGCGAAGACTTCGAGCTTGCCGTCCTTCGTTTTCGCCAGCCAGCTCCAGCCGCTGCCGAAGCGCTTGGTGCCCGCTTCGATCATCTTTTCCTTCATCGTCGCGAACGCGCCGAAGTTGCTCTTGATCGCGTCGGCCAGCACGCCGGTCGGTTCGCCGCCGGCATTCGGTCCGAGCACCGTCCAGAAGAGCGAATGGTTGGCGTGTCCGCCGCCGTTGTTGATCACGGCCTGGCGCTGCGCTTCGGGGACCTTCGCGCACTTGTCGGCGAGCAGCTCTTCGATCGTCAGACTCTGCAGAGCCGGCAGATCCTTGAGCGCCGCGTTGAGATTGGTCACGTAGGCGTTGTGGTGCTTGCCGTGGTGAATTTCCATCGTCATCTTGTCGATAGTGGGTTCCAGCGCATCAACGGCATACGGCAGAGCAGGCAGCGTAAAAGCCATGTTAGAAGTCCTCCGAAATTCTCGTGTTTGGGGGTGAACGATGAAATAGTGAGAGAAACCTGCCACCCCCCGCAGCAGGTTCCACGCGTGCAATCAGTGCCTTATCGGACCGATGTGTCAGATTTGCAAATGCAGAACACCTATGCGGGCGGTTGCTTCCCGTTCCAGGCGGGACGCTGGAACCAAGATAACAGATGGGATCGGGGATCGGGGATCGGGCATCGGTCGTTGCGCATAACCGGCATGCTGAAGCCGCGACCCGCTTCCGCTGCGAAGTAATTAAATTTAGAACTCAAAATTGCTTGGGAACCTCCCCCAGTCCGATTCATCAACTACTGCGTTGGGAGTACGCAGGCTTCGCGCTCTGCGTAATCCCAACGACCGATGCCCGATGCCTGATCCCCGATCCCAGCAGTTCAAGCGTTGTTAAAAAAGTACCACTATTCATCAACCCCGGCGTAGTGCAAACCGTATCAAATCGCTATTCTGCGCCGCGTTGGTTCACCCCCTCTTAAACGGAGCTTCAGCAATGCCTGCAACTGCGTCACGCACCGATTATCTCGCCACCGAGTCCGTTCACGGAACCACGTTTCCCAAACTCAAGACTCGCGCCGACGCGGACGCGTATAAACTGACGCCGGATCAGCTCGCCAATTTCAAGCAGAACGGTTTCGTCCACAACGTATCGATCCTTTCGCCGGAACAGGTCACGCGCTTGCGCGACGGGCTGGAAGACATCGTCCAGCGCCGCAACCCGCGCAGCAGCGAACTCCTGGGCGAAGCCAAGGAAACCTCAGGACCGATGACGTATTTTCAAGGCGGCTGGATGATCGACGAGACCATCCACGATCTCGTATTCCATCCCGCGATCACCGTGAAGCTGACGCAACTGCTCGGCACGCCGCGCGTGCGCTTCTGGCACGATCAGGTCTTCTACAAACCCGCGAAAACCGGCGGCAATGTCGCGTGGCATCAGGATTACAGCTACTGGCAGCGCAGCACGCCTGCGCAACACATGACCGTCTGGATCGGACTCGACGACTCGAAACTCGACAACGGCTGCGTCCATGCCATTCCCGGGTCGCACCGCTGGCCGCTGCTCGATCCCACCGCGTTGATGGGCGACATGGAAGGCCTGGCCAAGCAGCTCACACCCGAACAACGCGCACAGTTCAATCCTGTCGCGCTGGAACAGCCGACCGGCACGTGCTCGTTCCATCACGACCACACGGTTCACGGCTCGTTCGCGAATTCCAGCAACCGGCCGCGCCGCGCCATCGTGCTCAATTACATGGCCGACGGCACGCGCTCCGCGGCCGAAGACGGCGTGATGATGCCCGGCTTCGCGAAGATTCCGAAAGGTCAGAAAATCGAAGGCGCGTGGTTTCCGCTCGTCGTGGATCTGGACAAGCTTTCGTAGTCCGGGCGTCCCGCCCGGTCTAACCTCGGCATCAGCCAGCCCGTGTTTCCATACGAAGAATTCATCTACCGCGAAGCAAAGCCCCATTGCTTCGCGGTAGGCTACGTTATTGAATGTGCCAGACCGCGTCCGACTTTGGCGCGGTTAGACCGGGTGAGACGCCCGGACTACTTTCTTTTCATCAGGATCGACCAGCTCAGCGGCTCGAAGCCCGGCTTGTTCGTCTCGAAGTGAAATTCGCGCACTTCAAGAATTTCGAAGAGCGGCTCCAGTTCCTTGCGGAATTCGTGCTCGTGGACGCGCGGCGGGCCGTACTCGGTCTGCTCCTTCGCGTTGCCGGCCAGGCACAGCCACAGCGTTCCCGGACGCGTGACGCGCTCCAGCACGCCGCGGAACGCCGGGAAGTTTTCCATGCGCAGCGAATGGTAGACACCGCGGTCGAAGATCACATCGTAGGGTCCGCCAAGTTCGGGCTTGGCGAGCAGGTCGGCGCGGCGGAAATCGATCTTGACCTTCGCCTGCGCGGCCTTCTCGGTCGCCAGGTCCAGCGCTTTCTGGACGTAGTCGACGGCCGTCACCGCGTAGCCTCGTTTGGCCAGCTCGATGGCGTTCGTGCCGGTGCCGCAGCCGAACTCCAGCGCCGTCTTGCCGGAAAGTTTTCCCGCGTCGATCAGGCGCACCAATTCCGGATCGGGCTTGCCGGAATCCCACGGCGCATCGTTCTTGGCGTAGGAGTCCTTGAAGAATTCAGGAAAATTGGGCATCGGCATCTTTTCGCTCTCCTTAACTCGCACTGCCTGAAATTGAACACGAATCCAGCATACATGCACGTCTAAAATTACAATTCACACAGCCATAAGTTGCGAATGCCTTACCTCACGGATAAAACGATTTCATTCAATCCACGGGAGAACGAGTGCTTATGTCATCAGATACCTTGACCGCGACGAACATCGCGCTGAAAGAATGGGCTGTGGTCTGCGATGAACTGATGGCCGGCAAGCAGGTCGTGCTGCTGCGAAAAGGCGGGATCCTGGAGCAGAAGAAGGGCTTCCAGATGGAGCACGAACGCTTCTTTCTCTACCCGAACACCGAACACCAGAGCCGCGAACAGTTGAAGCCGCAGTATCACCCCACGCTGGCAAACTACGGTCCGCCGGCGCGCGAATCGGGCGTGGTCAAGGTTCCCGGCTACTGCCAGGTCGTCGACATCGTGAAGACCGCCGACGCCGCGAAGCTCCGCGCGCTGGAACCGGTCACCTGCTGGACGCAGGCGCTCTTCGACATGCGCATCAACTACAAGCCGGAGAAGCCCAATTACGTCGTCACCGTCCGCGCGTTCAAGTTGGCGCAGCCGATTGAGATTCCCTACCACGCCGATTACGCGGGCTGCCATTCCTGGGTGCCGATGAAACAGGAACTCTCACCCGTGGGCGGCACGCCGGTGCTGTCCGACGCGGAATTCGAAGCCAAACGCCAGGCGGTCTTGAAGCTCGTGCAGTAGCGCCGGAATCTTCCGTGCAGGAATGAAGAAAGGACGACGACCACGAAACTCGCATTGATTGGCCTCCGTGGCACTGGAAAATCCACCGTCGGCCCTGACCTGGCCAAGCGGTTGGGCTGGAGCTTCGTGGACACCGACAGCGTCGTCCAGGAACGCGCCGGCAAGAGCATCCGCGAGTTGTTCGCCGACAGCGGCGAGGCGGAATTTCGGCGCATCGAAACCGAAGTCGTTCAGGAATATTGCAAGCAGTCGAATGTCGTGATCGCGACCGGCGGCGGCGCGGTGCTCAATCCCCAAAACGTGGCGGCGCTGCGGCACGACAGTTTCGTCGTGCACCTCACGGCCAGTCCGTCGGAGTTGTGGCGGCGCATTTCGATCGACCGCACCACGGCCGAAACGCGCCCGAAGCTCACCGACGCCGACTCGGAACTCGACGAGCTGAAAAAACTGATGCTCTCCCGCGCCGCGATTTACGCGCAAGCGCGGCACGCGGAAGTCTCTGTGGAATCCCGTTCGCCGGACGAAGTGACGGAGGCCGTGCTGATCCTGATGCGCGCGCACGGCGTGCTGCAACGGTAACTGCATTGCGGATTTCGGATTGCGGATTGCGGATTGGTTTGGCGGCGCGGGTTGGAGTAAAATGACCCTGTCACGAATTCGTTACAGGGTACCTTACCGCAAATTTGCGGTATGCTCACACCGGTAATACAGGAAAAACGTGGTCAAAAGCCAACATAGGGACCATGGTCCCTATCCGCCCTCGAACGAGCAAGGTACCTGTCATTTTGACCTCCGGAGCAATTGCTCCTAAGGTTCCCCCAGCGGAGTGGAAACATGAGCCGCGCCCCGAAAGACAAAGCCGACGACGCCAAGATCAAGCAGCGCGTGGTCACGTTTAAAGTCGAAGACGAGATCGCCGCGTTTCTCGACGCGATGCCGAACAAGTCGGAGTTCATCCGCAAGGCGCTGCTGGCCGCGTTGATGGAACCCTGCCCGATCTGCCAGGGCAAGGGCAGCGTCCCCCGCAGCCTGCGCCGCGATCTGGAAGTAATCTTCGAAAAGCAGCAGTCGGTGCCGTGCGCATTTTGCGGCTATGCCTTTCCTCTCGAAATCGAAAAGCAGCGTAGCGGCAGCAACGACAAGCGCCGCTTGAAGCAGTACCTCAGCGGCGGCGAATTTTTCTGCGACGACTGCTTCACAAAAACCCAGGCGTGCGAAGATTGCGGCGTCCACGTCGCGGAAATCCGCATGGTTACGCACAAGCGGCAGCACGGCAGCAAAGCGCGAAATGCATGAGCGACGAGGACCTCCAAGTCCAGTTCACCACCTTGATGCGGGGTGTGTACAAGAAATTCCAGTATGTCTTTTTCGCAGCGGCCGGTTCCGTGCTTGTCGGCGTCACCATCCCCGTCCTCCTAGTGTGTTGGCACAATTCGAAGGAAGTAACCGATCAGTTGCGTCTGGAAATCGGGCAGCCAGCCGTTTCTCCACTATTCGATAGACTCTACGCCCTGACTTCACTGGAAGCGATCGCCACAATGTTCTGTGGCCCCGGTGCGGTGGTCCTGAGTATATTGCTCTACACGTTTACGCTGAAGCGGCTTGGGCATAATTCACCCGCGCAACCGAAACGAGAACCCGAATCTCATGAATTGTTGTGGGTCTGCATGTGGCGCGGAGCATTGATCTCATTTCTGAATTTTCCTGGCCTGTTATCCTTTGTTCTGGTCGGCGACAATGGCGTCATGCAATTCGTACGCTTTTTCCTGCTTTTTGTCGTAGCCGGAGCCACCTGCGGAGCATGGACCGGCTGGCAAGTCTACCGCCACCTAAATCCGACGGCCCCGTTCTTCCCGCGCTACCGCCTTTCCACGCTGCTGGGATTAGTCTTTGCGTGGGCCGTGTTGCTCGCGATCTTCGCACCTTCCTCGCATTCGTAACGGTTGCGGATAGAATCCAGCGCCATGAGCACACCTCTGAAATTTGCCTTGATCGGTTGCGGTTCCGCGTCGCTGGTTCACCTTCCCGCCTGGCGTGAAGTGCCCGGCGCGCAGCTTGTCGCCGTCTGCGACCTGGACCTCAAGCGCGCGGAATCGGCCGCCGCGCATCGTGAAGGCGTGAACATTTACGCCGACGCCGAAAAAATGCTGAACGGCGAAGAACTCGATTTCGTCGACTTGACCACGCCCGTCGAGCCGCGCATCGCGCTGGTGGAACTGTGCGCGAAGCACAAGAAGCACGTCATCTGCGAAACGCCGTACGCCACCAGTATCGCGGAGGCCAAGACGCTCAACACGCTCTGCCGCGACGCCGGCGTGCGCGTGATGGTCCATGAAAGCCTGCGCTTCCAGCCGGCAATGCGCGCCGTTAAGGCGGCGCTTTCGCACGCAGAAGCCGGGAAGCTCTACCACGGCCGCATCTCCTTCCGCGGCCCCGCGGCGATGCTCACCGCCCAGCCCGGCAGCGAAACGCAGGAACATCTCGCGCTGCAACGCTACGGTCTGCACCTGCTCGACCTCGCGCGCTACTTCTTCGGCGATGTGAAAGGCCTCTTCGCACAGTCGCAAACCGTCAACACCAACTTGAAAGGCGAAGACATCGCCACTCTCGTGCTGCGCTCTGCCAGCGGAGCCAGCTGCGCCATCGACGTGAATTTTGCCTCGCCGGTCGAAACCGTGCCGTCCATCAGCATGATGCTGGAATGCGAAGGCGGCTTCGTGGAACTAAGGCCGGATTTCAGCCTCCACAAAAACATCCGCGGCGTGGTCGAAAGCACGAGCCTCTCCAGCGGCGCCGCGCCGATGTCGACGCCCTTTCCCGGCCTGCCTTTCGCCTGGGACGCGCACTTCGCCGCAACCGTTGCGATCCAGACGCACTGGGTCGACGCTCTGCGTGCCAACACGCCGCCGGAAACCAGCGGCTCCGACAATCAACGCTCGCTGGCGCTGCTCATCGGTGCGTACGAGTCCGCGCGAACACGGCAAACGTATACGCCGTGAGGACGAACGGATGGGATCGGGGATCGGGCATCTGGGATCGGTTAATGGGGCCGTTGATTGACGAACGTGCGCGCCGTGCGAGTTGATTGCGCGTATTGCGAATGATCGGAGTTGACCACTCTCAACTCGCACCGGAATGGGATTCTACAACAGAGTACACCCCTTAACCGATGCCTGATGCCCGATCCCCGATCCCATCCGTTAACAACCCATCCATCTTCGCCAAGCAAGGAAGATATAACATGTCAACCCGCCGCATCCTCCTCGATGGCAACTGGGTCGCCGGACCCACGGTCGCGACGATCGCTTCTCCGTGGAACGGTTCGCGAGTAACTGAAGTTTACGAAGCGAGCACCGAGCAGGCTCACGCAGCTGCAGCCGCAGCGCTCAAGGCGATGCCGGCGATGCGCGCGATGACCGGGGCGCAGCGCTCGGACGGGCTTCGCAAAATCTCGGCGGGTATTCTCCAGCGCGGCGAAGAGATCGCGGCGTTGATTCGCGATGAAGTCGGCAAGCCCATGGCGCTGGCGCGCGGCGAAGTGCAGCGCGCGGCGAAGACGTTCCTGCTTGGCGCAGAAGAGACGCTGCGGCTGCCGGGCGACTGCGTCTACCCCGATCAGGAAGCGCACGGCGCGGGCATGGTCGGACGGGTACAGAGCTTCCCGGCCGGGCCGATCCTTGGGATCACGCCGTTTAATTTTCCGATCAACCTCGTCGCACACAAAGTCGCGCCGGCGCTGGCGGCGGGATGTCCGATTGTCATCAAGCCGCCGCCGCAGGGCCCCAGCGCCGCGCTGATTCTGGGCGAGATCGCACTGCTGAGCGGATTTCCCCCGGCCGCGCTGCAAGTGCTGCCCGGCGGACTAACCGTCGGCCAGGCGCTCTGCACCGACGAGGCGTTCGCGATCGTCTCGTTCACCGGCTCGGCGAAGGCCGGCTGGGCGATCAAGCGCAACGCGCTGCCGCGCCAGAAAGTATTTCTTGAATTGGGCGGCAACGCCGCGGTAATCGTCGACGAGTCGGCCGATCTCGAGCTCGCTGCGCGCGCCATCAGCGTCGGCGCCTACGCGTACGCGGGGCAGGTCTGCATCTCGACGCAACGCGTCCTCGTACATCAGAGCAAAATCAAAGTTTTCTCCGAACGCCTCGCCGAACGGATCACGGCGGACGTCGGCGTCTCGGAAAATCCTGGCGACGAGAAAGCGCTCGTCGGCCCGCTGATCGACCGCGCCGCCGCCGACCGCATCGAAACGTGGTCGAAGGCCGCACAGGCCCGCGGCGCGGGGATGATTGTCAGCGGCAAGCGCGTTAACGAGCGCTTTATCACTCCCTCTTTATGGGAGAACGTCCCGGCCGACGAGCCGCTCTGGAGCGAAGAAGTCTTTGGTCCCATTGCTGCAGTTCAAGGCGCCAGCGATATGCGCGACGCGATCGCTAAAGTGAACGCCTCGCGTTACGGCCTGCAGGCTAGCGTCTTCACCAATTCGCTCCACAACGCCGAGCTGGCTTACCGCGAACTCGAATGCGGGGCGGTGCTGATCAATATTCCGACGTCCTTCCGCATCGACGCGGCGCCGTACGGCGGCGTCAAGGATTCCGGCTTCGGCCGCGAAGGCGTGCGCGCGACAATCCGCGAATTTTGTGAGCCGAAGTTGCTCGTGGTCAAGCCATAGTTCTGATCAGATGCAAGAGAATATAACTGACCGGAGAGTTTCCATCGAATTCGACACCTGTGCAGACTATAGTGAAAGGCCATGCGCCGGGTCCCTCGCACAATTGAGAATGCAGCACGCTTCTTCCACCTGGAATCGTGGTTCCGGTTGTTGTTGCTCTGCGTGCTCGTCGGCGTCGTGTCGGGCGTGGGCGCATTTGGTTTCGACACGGTGCTGCGCTTCCTGACCGAGCAGGTTCTCGAAAAACACCTTTTCAGTCATGACGCGGCCCAGAACCACTGGTTGCTGATGGCGATCCCGGCCGCCGGCGGCCTGCTCGTCGGCATCCTCGGCTTGTGGTTGGCGCCCGAGGCCGTCGGCCACGGCACGGACGCGGTGATCCGCGCGTTTCATCGTAATAAGGGAGAAATTCGCGCGCGCGTTCCGCTCGTGAAAGGGATGCTTTCGATCCTGACGATTGGATCCGGCGGCTCAGCGGGCAAGGAAGGTCCGATTGTCCAAATTGGCGCGGGATTTGGTTCGACGCTCGGGACCTGGCTCAAACTATCGATCCGCGACCGCCGCATCCTGATGCTCGCGGGCGTCGCCGGCGCAATTGGCGCGATCTTCAAAGCACCCTTGGGCGGCGCGCTTTTTGCCGCTGAATTTCTCTACCGCGATCCGGACTTCGAACACGACGCCGTCATCCCCGGCGTCATCAGTTCCGTTACCGCGTATTCCGTTTTCACCGCGCTCGACGGCAATCACGATCTGATATTCAAATTCATCCAGCCCAATAATACGCCGCTTCCGCCGATTACATTTCCGTCCGAAGGCGCGAGCGCGTTTGGCGAATTGTTTCACTACGCCATCTTGAGTCTGATCTGCGCGGCGGTGGCCTTCATTTTTGTGAAGGGCATCACGCTGATCGAACATTATGTCTTCCGCCCGATGCCCATCCCGAAATTTCTCAAGCCTGCCGTCGGCGGCATCATGCTCGGCCTGTTCGCGCTGCTGCTGACGTGGGGCGTCAGTCACGTCGTCACGCCGGAGAATCAGGAGCTCGGCGGTTCGCGCCCCCAGCACATTATGGGCGGCGGCTACATGTACCTGCAGTCGGTGATCAACAGTGCGCAGGACAGCACGCAGACGGATATGTGGGTGGCGATGAAGCTGGCCGGATTTCTCGCGATGGTCGTGATCGCGAAAATCATTTCCACGGGATTCACGCTCGGTTCCGGCGGCTCCGGCGGACTGCTCTTTCCGTCGATCTTCGTGGGCGGAATCGCGGGCGCCGCCTACGCGAAGTTCATTCGCGCCCTGAACGCCACGGGACTGGTGCCTTCGTTCCTGGTGATGCAACCCAACGCGCGCGTGGGGATGATTCTTGTCGGCATGGGCGGCGTCTTCGCGGCCTGCACCAAAACGCCGATCGCCAGCCTGGTGATGATCAGCGAAATTACCGGCTCGTACGGCCTGGCCGTGCCGCTGATGATGACCTGCGCGTCGGCGTATCTGCTCAGCACATCCTTCACCATGAACGCGGAGCAGGTGCACGGCATCGCCGATTCGCCGGCGCACCGCGGCGATTTTCTCGTCAACGTGCTTGAGGACATCAAGGTCAGCGAAGTGCTCGCCGAAAATTCGACGCCTCTCGAACTGATTCCCGCCGACATGCCTTTTCCGAAAGTGTTGCAGCGCATCAAGGGCAGCACCGCCTCGGTCTTTCCCGTCGTCGACGAACGGCAGTGCCTCGCCGGCGTATTTTCGCTCGGCGACATCCGCCAGATCATGAACGAACAGATGGCGGCGAGCCTGATCGTCGCCGGCGATCTGGGCACGACCGATGTGCCGACGGTGACGCCGGATACGAACCTCGATGAAGCGCTGCGCATCTTCACGCAGAAAAATCTGGACGAACTGCCGATCGTTGAAGCGATCGATCCCAAGTCCAGCGCATCGGTGACGCGCGTCTCTGCGACCTTGCGCCCGCCCAAGGGCCCCATCGGAACGCGGCGCGTGATTGGGATGCTCAGCCGCCGCGACCTGATCGCCGCGTACCATCGCAAGCTGCACGCCGCCCAGGTCGCCGGCCAGATGGAATCGACCGGATCGAGCGTCTTCGGACCTGCGCCGCTGCCGCCCCTGGAACCCGAGCCGCCGGTGGTCTTCAACGAGGAAGCCGAACTGCGCGACGCGCTGCCGGCCACGGCCGACGCGTCAAACCCCACGGACGACTTGCTGATCGAGCCGCCCGACGATAACGATACCCGGCGGCAGTGACGCAAGAGGATCGCGATACTCGATTGTAAATCTGGAGCAGCTGTTTAAATTCATCGCCCATGTCCAAGACCGAAGCGCCATTTTCCATTCGTGAATTTTTTGCCGGTAAAGGTGTGCTCCTGACGGGGTCGACCGGCTTTCTGGCCAAGGCCGTGGTCGAGAAGATTCTCCGCGACCTACCTGAGATCCGCCAGATTTACCTGCTGATCCGCCCGCGCGTGAAAGCTGACGGCTCGCGCGTCGATCCGCGTGAACGGTTGCGTGAAGAAATTCTGCGCAACACCGCCTTCCGCCGCCTGCGTGAGCAACTGGGCGACGGCTTCGAAGCCTTCTGCGAATCGAAGATCACCTGCGTCCCCGGCGACCTCACCCGCGAACGGCTGGGCATGGACCAGGCGGCATTCGATGACCTCGCCAAGAACGTCCAAGTCGTGATGAACAGCGCGGCAACGGTGGTTTTCGACGAACGCCTCGACCTGGCACTGGATCTGAACACGCTCGGGCCGCAGCGGTTGCTGGAGTTGGCGCGCAAAGCCAAGGGCGTGTACGTCCACATTTCCACGGCGTATGTCAGCGGCAAGCGCACGGGGCTGGTGCCCGAACGCCTCATCGCTCCGCTCGAACAGATCGACGCGCAGTTGCCGGCCGGCGTGGAGCGCCCGAAGAAATTCGACGTGAAAGACGAAATCGCGCGCCTGGGCGAACTGGCCAAATCCGTCCGTGCCGATTGCGAACGCCAGTTGAAGCTCAACAACATCGCGCTCGACAGCGAAGCGGGCATCGCGCAACTGCGCACCGCGCTGGTCAGCGCGGGCATGCGCCGCGCGCAGAGCCTGGGCTGGAACGACACGTACACCTACACGAAATACCTCGGCGAGCAGCTGATCAAGCTCAACCACGGCGCGATTCCGACGATCGTGGTGCGGCCGTCGATCATCGAATCCAGCCTGAGCGAACCGGAGCCGGGGTGGCTCGACGGTCTGCGCATGGCCGACCCGATCATCATCGGATTTGGCAAAGGACGCCTCGCGGATTTTCCGGCGAATCAGAACGTCGTGCTCGACATCATTCCCGCCGACCTGGTGGTCAACGGCATCCTCACCGGCGCGGCGTACATCGCCAAAAAGGGCGGCTTCGATCTTTTCACGGTGGCCAGCTCGTCAGAGAACCCGCTGGTCTTCCGCAGTCTCTACGATTACGTCCGCGATTATTTCCAGAAGCACCCGATGACCGACCGCGCCGGCAAACCGGTCGCGGTGCCGCGCTGGCGCTTTCCGACGATCGATCAGTACCGCAGCCGCATGCGGAACCGTTACCTGCGCCCGATTCGCGCCGCCAATCTGCTGCTGAATTCGCCCATGCCGATGCTGCCAGGCACGCGCAAAATGCGCGCGCGGCTCCGCAACCTCAACACCACGCTGGAACAACTGCTCTACTACGTCGACATCTACGGACCGTACGTGAATCTGCAGTGCCGTTTCGAAACCGCGCACGGCCGCGAACTGATGGAGCAGCTTTCGCCCGATGAACGCGAACGCTTCGACTTCGACGCGCGCAAGATCCGCTGGAAGAATTACCTGCAGGACGTCCACATCCCCGGTCTGAAGCGCAACATCCTGCGCATGGAAGCCCCGCCGCGCGCCGGCGCCGGTGAAGGTCATCTGCTCGACGAAGAAGGCGAAGCCGCGAAGAAGCGCGGCGGGTCGGCGACGATCCGCGGCGTGCCGCAGACGCTGGTTGATCTGTGTGTCCGCGGCGCCGAACGCTATGGCAAGAAATCGCTGGCCGAAATTCGCCGCGCCGATCCCAAAGGCGGCTGGAATGTCACGAAACTTTCGTACGTCGAATGTTACCAGCGCGCGTCCGCGCTGGCGCGCCGGCTGACGGCGCAGCTCGGGTTGCATCACGGCGACCGCGTCGCGTTGATGGCCGAAAACGGGCCCGAATGGGTGCTCGGCTACATGGCGATCCAGCTCGCGTGCTGTTCCGCCGTGCCGCTCGACCGCCTGATGCTTCCCCGCGACGCCGCGAAGCTGATCAAACTCGTGGAATCGCGCGCGGCGATCATTTCGCCGACGATCATGGCCTCGGCGCCGGACATCTTCAGCTCCGGCAGCGGCATGCCGCCGTGCCTCAATCCGCTCGAAGATTTCCAGCCGCACCCGGGGCATCACGTGCCCTATCCGGAAGCGTCGCTCGGCGACCGCCCGCTGCGCGAACCGGCGCCGGAGATGCTCGCCTCGCTGCTCTTCACCAGCGGCACGACCTACGAACCCAAGGGCGTGATGCTCAGCCACGCCAACCTGATCGCCAACGCGCTGGCGACGACCGAGATTCTTGAACCGATGGAGACCGACCGATTTCTCTCGGTGCTGCCGCTCCACCATGCGCTGGAATTCACCGGCGGATTTACGATTCCGATGTACGGCGGCGCGACGATCTACCACATCGAAAGCCACAAGGACATTGCGGAGACGATGAAGCTGGCCGAGATCACCGTGCTGATCGGCGTGCCGCGGCTGCTGCAATCGTTCATGGATCGCATCCGCGAACGGATGAAGGCCGGCGGCACCGGCGCGCGTTTGAAGGCGAGCATCGGGCACACCATGGCCGCAACGTGGGAACTGGCCGGAAGCACCACGGCCCGGCGACGCATCTTCAACCAGATTCACGAAGCGTTCGGCGGACGACTGCGGCTGATCGTCTCCGGCGGCGCGGCGCTCGATCCGGAGATTTTCCACTTCTTCAAAAACTTCGGCATCACCATCACCGAAGGTTACGGACTGACCGAAACGTCACCGATTCTCGCCGTCAATCCGCTGGCCTCGCCGCGTGCGGGCACCGTCGGACCGCCGGTTCCCGGCGTGGAAATTCGCATCGATGCGCCGAATTCCGAAGGCATCGGCGAAGTGCTCGGCCGCGGGCCGTCGATCATGCAGGGCTATTGGCGCAATCCCGCTGCGACGGAGCGCGCGTTTGACGCCGGCTGGTTCAAGACCGGCGACCTGGGCCGCATTGACCGCGACGGCTACCTGCACATCACCGGGCGCTTGAAGGACGTGATCGTCACCGCCGCGGGAAAGAATGTGTATCCCGACGAAGTCGAAACCGCGCTGCAGGGGATCGCGGGCATCAAGCAAATCTGCGTCATCGGCATGCCCGCGCGGTCGGGGATGGGCGAGGAAGTCACCGCCGTGATCGTGCCAGAAGAGAAGGCCTCGCACGATAAGCTCAAAGCCGCCGTGGAAAGCGCGTGCCGGGAACTCTCCAGCCACCAGCGTGTTTCGCGCATCGAATTCCAAGCCGACGATCTGCCCAAGACCTCGACGCTGAAAGTGCAGCGCACGAAAGTCCGCGATCGGTACATGAAGGCGAAGGGCAGCGAGCTTGCGACCGCGTCGATGACCACGCACATTCCGGCGGGTTCGGCCGACGACAGCCGCACCTCCGATGCGGGAATCTTCGGCGGCATCGCGCGCGCCATTGCGGAAGTCGCGCCGCGCGTCGCGGCGGCGGACATTGTCCCCGACATGAAGCTGCAGATGGACCTGGGCATCGACTCCATCGGCCGCGTCGACCTGCTCCAGAAGCTGGAGCTCTACTTCGACATCGTCATCCCGCAGGAATCGGAAGCGCAGCTCTTCAGCGTCCGCGACGTGATCACGATCGTGCAGGCCGCGCAGAAGAAATCCGGCGACGCGCCGAAGGGCAGCAACGCGCTGGCGATTTTCAACCGCTCGCAGGACCGGCTCACCGGTATTCAGGACGGCATGCGGCAGTCGATTTCCAAATCGATCCTGCAGGGGATGTTCAGTACCTCGGCCTCGGTCTTCATGAACACGTACCTGGCGATCGATTGTACCGGCCTGGAAAATCTGCCGCAGACCGGGCCATACATTTTGACGGCCAATCACTGCAGCCATCTCGACTCCGTCGCGATCCGCGAAGTCCTCGGCAGCCGCGCGTCGGAAATCCACGTCATGGGCGCGAAGGATTATTTCTTCAACACGCGCCTGAAGAGCTGGTTCTTCCAGACGTTCCTCAACGCGCTGCCGTTCGACCGCGAAGAGAACGTGACGGAAAGTCTCAACGCGTGCAAGGCGGTGCTCGAAAACGGCCGTGCCATTCTGCTTTTCCCGGAAGGCACGCGCTCGACGACCGGCGAACTGCAGGCGTTCAAGCCGGGTATCGGCGTGCTGGGCATTGAACTCGAGGTTCCCGTGCTGCCCGTGTACCTGCGCGGCACGTTCGAATCGCTGCCGAAGGGCAAGTCCGTGCCGCGGCCGACGCGCATCGAAGTGCGCATCGGCGCGCCGGTCTCGTTCGAAGTGCTGAAAGCCGAGAAGGGCAAGACGCAGCCGTCGGATCTGTACCGCAAGGCCGCCGCGCATCTCCGCGCGAAGCTGGAAGCGCTGTCGAATCTGCCGCTGAAGTGACAGGAGCGATGGGATGACCTCGACACCTGGCACCGCCGCCTACTTCGATGTCGACGGCACCCTCACCCGCACGAACATCGTTCAGCCGCTGATCTGGTACAAGACGCAGCTCGATGGCCCGTTCCTCGCGAATCTGTGGAAGGCCAGTCTCGCCATTCGCGGGCCTTACTGGTTCATCCTCGACCGCATCAACCGCGCCGCGTCGAATCGCTCCATCTACCGCAGCTACCAGGGCATGGACGCCGACGAAGTCCGCGAACTCGCCGCGCAGTGCTACAAGGAAGTGCTCAAGCCACGCATTCTTCCGCGCGCGATGCAGCGCGTGAAGGAGCTGAAAAATCAGAACGTCAAGATCGTGCTGGTCACCGGCGGCCTCGACTTTGTCATGATGCCCTTCGCGAAAGAGATCGGCGCGACCTGCATTGCGCCGAGCTTGATTGAGATGAACAGTGTCTTCACCGGCGCGCTTTCCACTGGGGCGCTGAGCGGCGAAACCAAAGCGAACGCGGTGCGACTACACGCGGAAGACAACAACATCGATCTCGCCGCTTCCTTCGCGTTCGGCGATTCGTACAAGGGCGATCTGGCCATGTTGGAAGCTGTCGGGCATCCGTCGGCCGTGAATCCCGATACGCGGTTGAATCGCATCGCCTCACAGCGCGGCTGGCCTATTGAACGCTGGAAATAATGGAACTTATGTCATGGCAGACGATTCAGACGATCCCACGGAACGCGCGCGCCTTGACGACGAGGCGTTTGAACGGCTGCCGCCGGCGGTGAAGCTCGCGACGCTGCTGGAGCGTGAGCGCAAGCAGAAGAAGCTCGCCCAGAACACCGCGCATTCCACGGGGCTCGCACTACGCGGCGGACTGTTGAGCTTCGTTCTGTTCTTCGCGTTCCACGTACTGTTCATTCACAGCATTTTTGTCACGCTCCTGATTTCCGCGGCCGGCGGCGCGGCGGGTTACTACATCGTCGGTCACAATCGCGGCCATCTGATGGCGATGGTGCTCTTCGGGATGGCGGCGATCGTCGGGGACGTACTCGCGTACACGGTCGGCGCGGTGCTCTCGTCGGAGATGACATTCGCTTTTTTCATCTGGCTCATGTTGATGGCTGCCGGACAATTGCTCGTGTTGTGGACGAAGAAACACCGCGACTCGATTTAGAAAGCAGCGAACAATGAAACGCATCTGCGTCTTCTGCGGCTCCAGTTCCGGCAACAAACCCGAATACGCGGCCGCCGCGCGCGAGATGGGGCGCGCGCTGGCGGAGCGGAAGATCGGACTGGTCTACGGCGGCGGCGGCGTGGGCCTGATGGGCACGGTCGCCGACGCGTGCCTGGCGGCGGGCGGTGAGGTCATCGGCGTCATTCCGCGGGGACTGGCGACGAAGGAGCTCGCCCATGCCGGCCTGACCGATCTGCGCGTCGTCGAAACCATGCACGACCGCAAAGCGCTGATGGCCGAACTCGCCGACGCGTTCATCGCGCTGCCCGGTGGCTTCGGCACATTCGAAGAATTTTTCGAAGTACTGACGTGGTCGCAGCTCGGCATCCACCGCAAACCTTGCGCATTTTTGAACGTCGCCGGCTACTTCGATCCGCTCGTGACGCTCTTCGATCATTCCGTGACCGAAGGATTCGTCTACGCCGAGCATCGCAAATTGATTCTTTACGCTGCCGAAACGAAAGTTCTGCTCGATAACATTGCAACCTGGCGCGCGCCCAACGTAAAACGCTGGATTAGCAACGAAAATGGAAAATGATTTCCTCCCACATCTGTGTAACAATGCGCCCACATGCCTCAAGCGATTCAATTCTTCCGTTCCGTGCCGCGCTGGCTGTTTGTGCGCGCGATGTCGTCCCGCTGGTCGGCGGCGGCAAGCGGAGCGTTGTCGTGCATCGAGCTCGTCGATCTGCCGCCACCGCCCCTGCCGGCGTCCGACTGGGTGCGCATCCAAACACGGCTGAGTGGCGTGTGCGGGTCGGATCTGTCGGCGATCGGCTGCAAGGGCAGCCCGTATTTTTCACCGTTCGTCTCGACGCCATTTGTGCTTGGGCATGAAATCGTCGGGAACATCGTCGAGACCGGATCGAACGTCCCGGCGCAGTGGAAGGCCGGCGTGCGCGTGACCGTTGAGCCGGCGTTGTGCTGCGAAGTTCGCGGCATCAACCCACCCTGCCGACCGTGCGCCAAAGGTCACTTCGCGCATTGCGAGAACATTCTGAAAGGCACGATCAAGGGCGGAATTCAGACCGGTTACTGCAGCAGCACCGGTGGCGGGTGGAGCGCCGCGTCGGTCGTCGTTCATCATTCGCAACTGCACGCGGTCCCGGAAACGCTCAGCGACGAAGAGGCCGTGATCGCCGAACCCTTCGCGTGCGCCATTCACGCCGCGTTGAAAGCGCCGCGCGAAAAAGATGCGACGATCCTGGTGCTCGGCTGCGGCTCGATCGGTCTGCTCACGATTTACGCCTACCGCGCGGCCGGCGGGCAGGGCCGCATTCTCGCGTCGGCGCGGTATGCGCATCAGGCGGAGATGGCGACGGCCTTCGGCGCAACGGAGATTTATCGCGGCCGTTCCGGCGACGCATTTTACCGCTGGCTGCTGGAGCGCACCGACCCGTCCGTTTCACCTCCGGCCGTGTACCAGCCGGAGATCGGCAAACCCGTGGTGCTCGGCGGCGCGGACGCGGTGATCGACTGCGTCGGCTCGAGCGCGTCGATCGACGACGCGATGCGCCTGACGCGGCCGCGCGGCCTGATCGTGCTCGCCGGCATGCCGGGAATTCCGCACGGGGTGGACTGGACCAGTCTCTGGTATAAAGAGCTGAACTTGCAGGGCGCGTATGCGTACGGATTCGAGCACGTCGGCGAGACAAAGACGCGGACGATGCAGATGGCGCTCGATTTTCTCGTCAGCAGCGGTGGCCGGCTGAAGCCGCTGGTGAACCGCAAGTTTCCGCTGCAGGCTTACCGCTCAGCGCTGGAAAGCGCCTATCACGCGGGTCAGACAGGCGCGTTCAAAACTGTTTTTGAGGTGCAGTAGCAATGGCTCGAAAAAAGCACGACGAAGAAGTTCCGGAAATGTACGGCGGCATGAAAGTCTGGGTGTTCATGGGCGAACGCGGGACCAATCCCATGGCCATCTGGACGACGTTCGACGCCGCGCACAAATACATTCATGATGAAACGCTGACCGGCGCGCTGACGGCATTCGAACTGGATCAGCCGGTCTACGAATGGGCGATCAAGACAGGGCGATTCAAAGCGAAGAGCGACCACCACCGCAACATAAAATTCCGGCAGACGTTTTCGAATCAGTACCAGGAGCACTACAATTTCAAGGAAGGCTACTGCGAAGCGCTGGGTACGCCGAAGCATTTTGAAGAGCCGTCGGAGTGAGCAATGTGGCGTCCGTGAAATCCACGCGCGTCCCGCTACAGAAGGCATCTGGTCCTACATCTATCTGCGACCAATTTGGCACATGGTTTATGAGCTCGACGGTGAACCGTCGCATTTTGAATACTGGAAAAAAACGGTCGTGCCCATGCTCATGGATTGGTACAAATTGAATGAGAGAAAGCGAAGAAAATTGTCGGAACTACTAGCTTCGATGCCGCGCGGCCGCGTGCTGCTGGACGAGGGACGCTATGGCATCTACCACGGCGACGATTTCCCCAAGGGGCTTTCGCAGGAAGTGGAGATCAAGAAAATTGTGAGCGGTTTCGGTCTGTCCCGCTACCTCATCCTCAAACGTGTCGATGTGAAGTTCGAGCCGCACGAATGCATGGATAAAAAACAGCAGACGGCATTGCGGAAACTCATCGGAAAGATACCGTACTAATTCCCATGCAAAACGTCGACTCCGAAGGCCTGGTCAAACTCGTCGAACACAGCGACGGACCGCTCTTTCTCTCCAACGGAGAGCGCTTTGTCTACGCCAAGGTTCCGGCGGGCACGCGCGTGCTCTATCCACGGCCGCCGCTTCCGGGTTTTGAGAATCTCCGCGCCGAAGTCGAGCGGGCGATCGACAATCCCATCGGCATGGACCCGCTCCGCGCGCACCTCAAGCCGGGCATGAAGGTCACGATCGCGTTCGACGACATTTCGCTCTCGCTGCCCGTCATGCGCGCCCCCGATTGCCGCCAGGTGATGATCGACGTGCTACTCGAGCGCTTGGCGGCGGCCGGCGTTTCGGATGTGCATCTGGTCGTCGCCGTCTGCCTGCACCGCCACATGCACGACTGGGAAGTGCGGGAGCTTGTCGGCAACAAGATCTTCAACGCGCATTGGAAAAAGCGGACGCTCTACAATTACGACGCGGAAGACAAGGACGACAACATCGTCCTCGGCCACACCGACCACAAGGAAATCGTCGAGATCCACAAGCGCTCCGCGACGTCCGACCTGCTGATCTACGTGAACTTGAACATGATCGCGTTGAACGGCGGCCACAAATCCGTCGGCGTAGGCCTCGCCACGTACCGCTGCGTGCGTTCGAATCACAATTGCGACCACCAGATCCATTCGCGCAGCTTCAACGATCCGCCGCGCAGCAAGATGCATCACGCGATGGACCGCATCGGCAAGTACGTCAAGAAGCACGTCAAGATTTTCCACATCGAGACGACCGTCAACACGAACACGTTTCCATGGCACTTGGGCTACATGCAGAAGCAGGAAACGTCGTGGTCGTTTGTGGAGAAGGTCGCCGCACGGGTCAACAAGCACTTTCTCGACTGTACGCCGCTCTCGCTTAACCGCTCGATTTTCTTCTCCGTGAAAGCGCCCTATGGCGTGACGAGCATCCAGGCCGGCGACACCGAACCGGTTCACCAAAAAACGCTGGAAAGCGTCTACAAGCAGCAGTTGATCCAGATCGAGGGCCAGTCGGACATCGTCGTCTGCCCGATTCCCTACGTGATGCCCTACAGCGTGTACTCGATCATGAATCCCATTCTCGTCTACGCGATGGGGCTGGGCTACATGTTCAATTTCTACCGCAACAAACCGATCGTGAAGAAGGGCGGGACGATGATCTTCATCCATCCGCTCGAAAATAAATTCAACACGATCCATCATCCCAGTTACGTGGAGTTGTTTGAGCATCTGAAGAACACGCGCGACCCGTACGAAATCGATTCGCAACTCTCCGAAAAGATGGCGCTCGACGAACGCTACATCAAGGCGTACCGCTTCAACAACGCGTACCATGGTTTTCACGCCGTCTCGATGTGGAATTGGGGCTGCCATGGCATGGACCACTGCGGGCAGGTGATCTCGGTCAATCCGACGAGCACCGAAGCCGCCGCGCGCCTGGGCTGGCTGATCGCGCCAACCGTCGAGGAAGCCATTCGCATGGGCAAGACCAAACACGGACCGAGCGCGACGGTCTCAGTCATTCACAGCCCGCCGATTGCCATGTGGGATGTGCAGTAAGTACGGTGAGCCCAAAATAGCGACGTATTTTTGATAATTTTTGAAACCTTGCGAATAAAAAGCTTACTAACTAACGTCCCCCTTAAGCGCAATTGAGATCAGTTCGAGACGAGAGCCATGTCCGAAGCACCTCTGGAGTCCGCCTCAGCCTCCGCTGCCCCGTTTGAGGCGACGAGCATCGGGCACCAAGCCGCGTCTACTCCGCGAAAATCCGCGAATATATCGTTTATAGCTGCCAGCCTCGCCTTTGTGAGCGCGGCCGTGCTTGGATTTCAACAGTATAGCGCCAACCGCGAACTCACCGCGCAGATCGCGACTGAAAAAGCAGCGCAGGTTGCTTTAAGCGGCGAAAAGACGCGCTTGGAAGCCGCGCTGAAAGAAGCGACGGCGACTATGGAACGCGCGGCGGACGAGAAGAAACTCGAAGCCGCCGAGCACGAAAAAGCGCGTGCGGAGTTGCAGCACAGTCTGGACGAAGCGGAAGGCCGCGCCGTCGCGGAGAGCAAAGCAAAGAACGACGCGCTGCACCAGGCAGAACTGGCGCGTGCGGAAACCGCGGAAGCCCGGCGCGCGTCCACGGTGGCGCTGGCGCAACTTGAAACGGTCGCGAAAACCGTCGACGAAGTCAAGGCCGCCGCCGACCGCAAAGCCGCGGCTGAAGCACAAGCCGCGGCCGAGCAGAAGCAGGCTGCGGAGGCCGCCGCCGCCGACAAGCGCACCGCGGAATTGAAGGCCGAGCCCGCGCAGTATCAGACCGTGACGCCGGCGCAGGCCGAGCAGGACCGCGCCGCGCAGATGCAGGGCCTTTGGGAGACGATCACCGCCGGCCTGCGCAAAGTCGACCATCCGCCACTGATGGAAATGAAAGTCCTGCTGACCGGCGCCAAAGCGCCGATGGAAATTCAGTACTTTCTGCAGCCCCAGCCCCGGCCGCTGGTGATCATCGTCAACGGCACGTTCAGCAAAGCGCAGAACCTCTACGCCGAAATGCTGGAAAGCACGTACATCCGCGCCGGCTACAACGTGGTGACGTTCGATTCGTTTTTCTCGAGGCGCTTCCTGCTCGAAACGCAGTATGGCGCACCGGGCAATTTCAAAGCCGAAGCCGAAATCGCCGGACGCATCGTCAGCATGTTCCTCAAGCAGCCAGGCATCAGCGATAAAGTCTCCGATATTGGCGTGGTGGGTTTGAGCTACGGCGGCGCGGTGGCGCTGCAGATGGCGCTGCTCGATCAGTCGAAACAGTTGCCGTTCAAACTCGCGCGCGTGCAGGTGTATTCGATTCCCGTCAGCTTCCAGAACGCGTTTCGCATCCTTGATGAATTCGAAGCGCAGCCCTACTCGTACGACACCATCATTCCGATCGTGCTGAAAGCCAATAAACGCCATCAGGCGATGCCCGACGACACCACCGTCGAGATGCTGCAGAAGGTGATCGGCCGCAGCTTCCGGCTGGACCTGCCCGAAACCGTGGAGTCTGTGGACCGGATCTACTTCAACACGATCAAGAAAAACCGCGCGTCGGCGCTGGAGACCAACTATCTCGGCGACGGTCAGGCCGCGATCATGGACCGCGAAAGCGAAGCGAGTTCCGTGTCGTTCCGCGCGTTCTTCGCTTCGTGGCTGGCGCCGTACTGGCACGGCACCTCCCGCGTGTCGGCCGAAGACCTGCTGGCGATGGGGGAACTCAGCCAACTGCTGCCGCAACTCAGCGACAAGGTCCAGATCGTCATCGCGCAGAACGATCCGCTCAACGTTCCCGGTTCCATTGACGCGCTATCCAAAATCAAAACCGGCGCGAAACTGATTCTGCAGAAGAGCGGCGGCCATCTCGGCTTCCTGGAAACCGACGCCATAGCCCAGATCGCCGCCGGAATGTTCGGCGCGACGCTGCCGGTTGAGAACAAGAAAAAGAAATAGTAGCGCCGGTCGGCGCGCATTGAAAACGAAGCGAAACCGGTTGGCATTTCCCGACGCATGCTTCTGAAAACGGCGGGAGCAGCGTCAAAGCTTGTAGCCGTACTTGTGGTTGATCACATTCGCGACCAGGCCCGTCCAGCCGGTCTGATGCGTGGCGCCCAAGCCCGCACCGTTGTCGCCGTGGAAGTATTCGAAAAATAACACGTATTCCTTCCAGTGCGGATCGTCGCGAAATTCCGCGACGGCGCCGAAGCACGGGCGTGCGCCATCCGGGCCCGGCACGAAGATGCCGACCATGCGCGCGGCGATTTCATGCGCGATCTGGCCACAGGACATGGGGAAGCCGGTCTCCGCGGGAAACTGGAAGCGGATCGTGTCGCCGATAAAACGGTGATAGACCAGCAGCGCGTCGAGAATCATGCAACTCGTCGGAAACCAGATCGGCCCGCGCCAGTTTGAATTTCCGCCCTTCAACTTCACCTGCGCTTCGGCCGGCTCGTAGCGCACACTGCGCTCGCCGCCTTCCATGTCCAGCACGTACGGATGCTGCTCGTGGTATTTCGAGAGCGAGCGCAGGCCATGCGGGCTCAGGAATTCCTTCTCGTCGAGCAGTTTGTGCAGCACTTTCCGCAATCGTTTTTCGCCGACGATGCTCAGCAGGATGCGGCGCTTCCCGCCGTAGTCGTACGTGGTGAGAATGTTGCGCGCGAGCACCGGGCGGTTCTTGATGAACCAGTCGTAGCGCGTCTTGAAGCTCGGGAGCTGCTCAAGATCCTTCTGGTCGATGATCTCCGACGCGATCATCGGCAGCAGGCCGACGAGCGACCGCACGCGCAGCGGCGTGGTGCGGCCGTCGGGATAGCGGAGCTGATCGTAGTAGAATTCGTCCTGCTCGTCCCACAGGCCGGTCAGTCCGCCCGTGGAATTGCTGCAGCTCCGGTTGATGGAATCGGCCAGCTCCATGAAGTGCTCGAAGAACTTTGTCGCCATGTCTTCGTAGACGGGATCGTCGAGCGCCAGTTCGAACGCGATGCGCATCATGTTCAGCGCGAAGACGCCCATCCATGCGGTGCCGTCGGCCTGTTCGAGCGACCCGCCGCCCGGCAGCTGCTCGCTCCGATCAAAGATGGAGACGTTATCGAGGCCGAGGAATCCGCCTTCGAAAATATTGCTGTCGTTGCGGTCCTGGCGGTTGACCCACCATCCGAAATTGAGCAGCAACTTCTGAAACATGCGCTCAAGAAAATCGCGATCGGCGATGCCGAAATAGCGCTGGCCGACGCGGTACACCTTCCACGCGGCCCAGGCGATGACCGGCGGATTGGCGTCGGAGAATTCCCATTCGTAAGCAGGGATCTGTCCGTTGCGGTGCAGCAGCGCCTCGGACGTCAGCAGCAACAACTGTTCTTTCGCGAAATCCGGATCGATCATCGCGAATGTCGCCGTGTGGAAGCAAAGATCCCACGCTGCGAACCATGGGTACTCCCAATTGTCGGGCACGGCGAGCACCGCACGCAGATTCAAATCCGGCCACTTGCGATTGCGCGTCGCCGCGTTGTGGCGCGGCTGATGGCGGCCGGTCTCGGTCCACTGCGGGTCGCCGACCATCCAGCGGCGGACATCAATGAAATAGAATTGTTTGCTCCACAGCATTCCGGCGAAGGCCTGCCGCTGGACCTTCTTTTCTTCTTGCGTCGCCTGTGGCGCGCAGACGGTGCGATAGAACGCCTCGCATTCTTCGCGGCGTTTCAAAATCACGTCGCCGGTGTTGAAATCTTCGGGCTGGATTTCATTCGACAGCACAAAATCCCAGACGCGTTCCTCACCGGGCGCCAGCGTCTCCATATAAAGGGGCGACGCCTTGCTCCCCGCCAGCACGGGATTGACGGCCTCCGTGCGGCCGCCGATCAGGTACTCGTGAAACGCGTCTTTGCAGAACGCTTCGCCGTTATGTGTGCCGAACAGGCGTTGCGAGTTCGTGGCGTTTTCGGTGAAGAGCAGTTCCCGCGCCGTCGGCGCATGAAAATAGAAATTGGATCCGAGCCGCGAATGCTGGATCTGCAGCACGTCCATTGTGGCGCGACGCTCCTGAATGGAGATGCGCGGCATTAACGGAATCGATTGCCATGTCCAGATATCCCGAAACCACACCGTCGGCAACACGTACAGCGGCGCGGCGTCCGGACCGCGGTTGATGGCGCGGATGCGGATGACCGTCGTGTCCGGCGCGTGCTTGGCGTACTCGATGAAGATGTCGAAGTAGCGGCTCTCGTTAAAGATCCCGGTGTCGAGCAGTTCGTATTCAAACGAGGCGGGATCCGACTGGCGTTCGCGGTTGACGCGGACCAGTTCCTCATAGGGAAACGCGCGTTGCGGATACTTGTAGAGCGCCCGGGCGTAGCTGTGGGTCGGCGTGTTGTCGATGTAGAAATAATACTCTTTTACGTCCTCGCCGTGATTGCCTTCGCTGTTGGTCAGGCCGAAGAAGCGTTCCTTCAGAATCGGATCGGCGCCGTTCCAGAACGCCGGCGCGAAACAAAGGTACTGCGCTGCGTCGCACCAGCCGGCGATGCCGTCCTCGCCCCAACGGTACGCGCGGCTGCGCGCGTGATCGTGCGGAATAAAATTCCATGCGTCGCCGTTGGTGCTGTAATCTTCACGAACCGTGCCCCACTGCCGCGCGCTGGCGTAATTGCCCCAGCGCTTCCACGCGGCCTTGCCTTCGCAGTCATCGATGATGCGTTGATCTTCGACGCTGGTGGCGAAACGCATGGGAATGACTTTGGCGGGGCGTAAGGAAGGCATAAAGAGACGATAAGTAAAAAGGGCGGATTTGGCACCGAAAAAATGCACGTGCCGTCCGTATTGCATTGCCGCGCGGCACAGTTAGACTCGTTCGACTTTCACGGGGGAAGACTATGAAAATTGTCACACGCGGCGATTTCGATGGCCTCACGAGCACCGTATTGCTTTCGGTTGTCGAAACAATCAATGACGTGCGCATGGTTCATCCCAAGGACGCCCAGGACGGCAAAATCACCTGCGACGCGGAGGATATCGTCGTCAATCTGCCGTACATTCTCGGCTGCGGAATGTGGTTCGATCATCATGTTTCCGAAGAGACCGTCGGCCGCGACTTTGCATTCAAAGGCCGCTTCGAGATTGCGCCGAGCTGCGCGCGCGTCATTTACAATCACTACTCCGCCAAGCATGGCGACAAGCTCAAACGTTTCGCCGATCTATTGGAGTCGACCGACCGTTTTGACAGCGCCAATCTCACCCTCGAAGAAGTGAACGCCCCCTCGCGCTTCATGCTGCTGGCCCTGACGCTCGATCCACGCTCGGGACTGGGCCCGGAATTCCAGAAGTACTTCCGCTGGCTGGTGGAGTACATCAAGGAAGTCGAGATTGAAAAGGTGCTGGAACACGCCGAAGTAAAAAAACGCGCCTCGCGGTTTCTCACCGAGCAGGAAGCTTTTAAAGCGCTGCTGAAAAAGCATGCGCGAGTGGAAGGCAACGTCATCATCACCGATCTGCGCGGCGTCACCGACAAGCCCGCGGGCAACCGCTTCGTGGTCTACACACTATTCCCGGAAGCCAATGTCGAAGTGCGCTTGCTCGACGGCCACAACAACACGACGGTGGTCGCGATCGGACACAGCATCTTCGGCACGCCGTGCACGCTGAACGTCGGCCGACTGGTGGCGGAGTACGGCGGCGGCGGCCATCGTGGTGCGGGAACTGCGCAGATTTCAATGGACGGCGCCGACGCGAAAATCGCGGACATCATCGCGCGCTTGAAGGGCCGGTAGCGTCAGCTCAGCGCCTTATCGTAGGACTGCCGCGTCAACTGCGCAGTCTTCTCCCACGTGAACAACTTCGCGCGCTCGATGCCGCGGCGTGACATCTCGGCGCGCTGACCGGGCTGGTCGATCAGCAGATCTTCGAGCGCCTCACGCAACGGCTGCAGCGGTTTTTCGGAATCGTAGGGAATCGTGCGCGCGACGCTCGCCGAAACTTCCTGCAGCGCCGGGTCGGTGCTGATCAGCACCGGACAACCGCAGGCCATCGCTTCGAGCACCGGCATGCCGAAGCCTTCAATCAGCGAGGGCATCACCAGCAGGTCCGCCAGCGAATAGAGCGCCGGCAACGCGGCCTGCGGCACGTAGTCGGTGAAGAGCACGAACTCCTGCGCGTTCAGTTCGCGGATCAGCCGCTCCAGATTCTCCAGACCCCACGCGCGCTGACCGGCGATCACGAGTTTGTGCGGCAGTTTGCGGTGCAGCTTCGCCGCGAAAAAGCCGCGGATGAGCATCGGGATATTCTTTTTCGGCTCGAGGTTGCCGACGAAGAGCACGTACTTCTCCGGCAGCTTCAGCGCCGTGCGCGCCGACTCGTACTGGCTCGTTTCGAGCGGTTTGAAGTCGGCGCTGACGCCCCAGGGAATCACGTCGATGCGGTTGGCGTCGACATTTTTCACGTTGCGGAGCAGATCTTCCTTCGCGGCGAGGCTGGGCACGATCACGCGCCGCGCGACTTTGATGCTCCGCGGGATCGCGCGGCGCTGAACCTTGGCGCTGCCGGGCGTACAGAAAAGCGGATGCGATAAGGCGATGACATCGTGAATCGTGACGACCGCCGGCTTCGAGAGCATGCTGGGCAGCGCGTAGGTCGGGCCGTGAATCAGGTCGCAGTGCTCTTTATACGCGCGGCTTTGCAGGCGGAAGTTGCGCCACAGCGTCCGGATCGTGCGCCAGCCGCCGCGAAACCACGTCTTGCGGATCTGCAAACCGGCATCGCCGTTGGCAATCGGGGGGCCTTGGAAATCGCTGGGAACATAGAGGACGATTTCATCCTGCGGCGCCGTGACACGTAACGCGGTCACGAGGTTGGCAAGCGAATGTTTCACGCCCGCGTATTTGCCGAAGAGATGCAGCCCGTCGATGGCGACTCGCACGAAAGATGTTCCCGATCCGGAAGCGGAGAGTACGGCCTGCGGACGTTATACCCTGAATTGGGGATGGATGACGGATAAGGAAAATTTTCCTTATGTTGAGTTTTAACCATGTCTCAAATGTGCAACAAGGTTACGTCGATAGACGTGGTTGGGTTTCTCTCCCCAAAGGCGCGAGGGTGACTAATGGCTGAACGAAACCGTCGCGCGGCCGACGGAGATCTTGTTCTGACGCGTCCAGATGCCGACGCGGCCTTCGCTGAGCGGCTCCGCGTCTTCGTATTCCAGCGCGAGGCGGCGGTCGAAATAGAATTGAATCTTCTTTCCTGAGACCACCGCCGCGACCGAGAACCACGAATGATGGAGCGTGTGTCCGGAAGCTTCCAGTCCCATGGCCGGCGCAGTGGCGAGCACCTTTCCGTTCTTGGAGAGCTGGCAGCCGTGGCCTTCGCTTAAAACGGTGAAGAGGTAGCCTTCGTTCAGATTTTTTCCGTTGCCGTAGATGACGACGTTGAGGTCGCGGCCCTGCTCTTCGTGGTAGACGCGGTCGGCGCGCGGCGCCATCAGCGCTTCAATCGCGACGGGACCGGTCGCGGCGTGTTTGTGCCAGAGCACGGCGGTGTCCTGCGTGGATTTGCCGCCGTACCATTCATACTCCGGATTGCAGGACCAGCGGTTGATCTGCATCCACTCGCCGCTGGTCGTATACCAATCGGTGACGCGCCCGGCGAAATGGTAATCGCGCCATCCCGGCGTGTGCAGCGCCAGATCGAAATGAGGAAACGCGTCGAACTTCATCAGCGCCAGGTCTGCTCCCGCCCCAATGGGGACCGGCGCGCGATCGTCGATGCACAACTGCCCGCCCATATAAAGGGGCAGCCCCGCCTGCATGACGCTCTGATCGGTCGGCAGCGGGCGCATCATCCACATCGGCGAATAAATCGAGAGTTTCTCCGAGCAGCGCTGGCGGTAGCGGACCAGACAGCGCTCGCTACCTTCTTCGTTGGGCGCGACGTCGCGGCCGGGCGTCAGCGCGGATGTATCGATGGCCGCGAAGTCGTCGAAGTGCGCGTCACCGTTGATCGTGCAAATCCCGCAGCGTCCACTGGGTACAGGTGCGTCTTTAGCGGCGAGCGCCGGTTCGCCATCGACAAAGCCCTGAGTGACGCCATCGCGATTAAAGAGCGCCAGGCGCCGCCACGCTCCGGGATAGTCGGGCACCGTGGCCTCAGCGAGGACTTTCTCGTCGCCGTTGTCCGCGCGGCGCGTCAGCACCACCGCGCTGCCGCTGCGCAACCGCAGCGTCAAGCGGCCGCCGGGGATCGCCTGCCAGATTCCGGCTTCGCCGCTGCCCGGCAACACGGCGCTCATCACGCGATAGTCCTTCCACGTCTCAGCACCGATCACCGCGAAGCTTGTGCCGACGGCGTGTACGCTGAAGGCGGTGTTCTGATCCTGCGACGGGCCGGTCAGCCCGAATTTTCCTTCGAGAACCTTCCAGCCCCCGCCTTCGCCCGGATTACGCATGAAGTCGTCGGTCGCATTCACGATCGTGTTCACGCGCGGGGCAAAGTCGAGGTCGACATACGGATACGCGCAGTTCGGTCCGACAGCGTCGCGGATCACATTCACGAGGTAGGGATCGATCTTGCGGCCGCGCCACATCGCGGAAAATCCGGCGGCGATTCCCATGTAATAAAGTTTGCCGGTGCCCACGGTGCGAATCATCAGCGCACTGGCCGTCTTGCGGGTGCCGCCGCGTGACTGACCGCCAAAGAGCGTTACCCCGGGCGCATTTGACGTGGCGGGAATCCAGTTGCAGGTGACGTCCCGCGGGTAGCTCACCGCAGACGCCACGCCTTTGAAAAAGCGCGAATCGTCGGTGAGCAAGGTCGAACCCTGGAACGGTTTTCCCTGTGAGCGGAAGAAGAGATCGTCGGGGTCGTCCCCGTTATTAAAATCTTCAGGCAGAAATTCGATGACGGCCGTGCGCCCCGATTTCAAGAACGCGTAGAGCGTTTGCATGAAGGCCGCGGAGCCGCAGTGCGCTTCGGAGACCATCAACACGTCGATGTCTTTCAGGTCGTCGATTTTGCCCAACTGGTCGTCGCGCAAGCGGACGTAGGGCACACCCATCGAGACGAGATGTCCCTCGAAGCCATCGCGGTACGCGCCGCCGACGCCGACGACCACGCGCGGACCGTCCTTGGGCTTCGGACGCTCGGTGGCCGCGACAACAGGAGCGCTCGGAGCAACGACGGGAGTTGGGACGGTTGGTGCCCGCGCGATCAGCGTTGGGTCGTCTACAGTAGGTGGCGGGGGCGCGGGTTCCGGCGCTTGAGGACGGCCCGGTACGACCGGCTCCGCCGGCGCGACAACGGGTGGCTTCACCGGCTCCGTGTTCGCGACAACGCTGGCGGGAGTGGCGGGGCTCGTCGGTGTTGCTGGCGCATTTAGCTTCTTCGTCGTCGATTCCAGAGCGCCGGCAGGCGTAAAGCCGTCGTCGTTGCTCAGCGCAATCTCGTCGATCTCGAGATGATCCTCGCGTTCAAAGAGCGTCAACTCATGCCGCCCGGGTTGCAGATCCAGCGCCGGGCCGCGCACCCAATGCCACTGCCAGTAGTTGCCATCGTTGCCCATTAAGTAAGGTGGACCGCCGTCAAAGCTGGCCGCGACAGAGTTCGAGCAGCCATCGTTCCACCACCCGCGCACCCAGATCCGGTAGCGGCCGTGTTCGGCGATGTCGACGCCGTAAACCGCGGATCCTTCGACGACCGGCGGTTTGCCCGCGCCTTCGTCGATCTTCAGGCTGAATCCGCTCGAGGCGTCACGGCGTTCGGCTTTGTGCATCGGTGGCAAAAACGCTACCGCCTCTTCGGCTTCGAGCACCACGACTGCGCGGCCTTTGCCGGAGTAATCCGCGGCGGCAACGTCTTCGTAACTTTCGCTCGCGCCATTGTGTTTCAGCGTGGCATGCAGCATCAGGCCCAGCGCCACCGCGAGAACAAACCCCGCCAGCCGCATTCCCGCACCAGCCCACTCGCCGAACAGACGTCGCGGCAGCCGTGGGAAGCGCGCCGATGCAGCGTTCAGCGCCGGTGTGCTCGCGTCGCGAATTTTCTGCTGCTGCGCGACGCAAAGGCCCAGGACCGCGGCCATCAGAAATCCCGGACCGTTGATCAGCAGCACCGTGAATCCCGACGCGCCCGCGAGCGCAAACGCGGAGACCGCC
Organism: Planctomycetota bacterium; assembly: GCA_038227875.1. Taxonomy (GTDB): domain Bacteria; phylum Planctomycetota; class SZUA-567; order H5-PLA8; family H5-PLA8; genus JBBRPR01. The sequence continues at coordinate 16,907 of JBBRPR010000055.1, read as the reverse complement.
GCTGCGTAATCCGGCGGAACTTCATCGTTGGTTCTGCGCAACGCGCGAATGCCGGCGGCGAGCAGCATCGCCGCAAAAAGCGCGGCGGCGGGAATGCCGAATTCGACCGCGATGACGGCGTAGCCGGGATTCGTTCCCTTCTCGACACGATTTTCCGCCGGCGGCGGCAGCGAACCGCGGTACTGCGCGGAGCTGACCGTGTGCTGATAATTTCCCGGACCATGCCCGAGCAGCGGCCGGTCGGCGATTGCGTGCGCGCCGGCGTAGGCTTCGATCGCGATGCGCCGGACGTGGCCGTTGGAGTCGAAGGCCGCGACGCTGTCGACCAGCGCCGCCGCGTTATCGCGCGGGAGCAGGTGGCCACCAATCAGGACCAGCGCCAGCGTGAGCGCCACCGCGACGCCCTTCAGTTGCTTCGTCAACGCGGCAGTCGCCAGTGCCGCGATCGCGAAGAGCACGAGCATTGGGGCGCTCAGCAACGTGAGGCTCGCCAGCAGCACGAAGACACCGGCAATCAAACCGCCGCGCAGCCGATTCTTTCCGCCGCTGCGCTCAGTAAGTTCGGCGATCAAGAACGGCGCGCCGGCTGCAACGCAAGCGCCGTAGAGCGTGCGGCTATCGAGCAGACCGGCCACGCTGACGGCATCGGTCTTTATAATCAGGTACTGAACGGCGGCGTCGACCACCAGAGCCACCGTCGCGGCGGCGATCGTCAGCCGCACCGCAGCCGCGCGAGCGTAGGCCAGATTGGCGAAAAAGAGCGTCCCGGCGACGAGCACGAGAAACGTCTTGCCGACTTCAACGGCGGCGGAGGAGAGTTGTGGCGCGTTGAGCAGGGCCACTCCGGCCAGCGCCGCGATCACCCAACTGAACGGCGCAAATAGCGGCTTGGGCGTACTGCTTTTCTTCAGCAGGATTTCGGAACACCAGAAAAATGCCGAGAGCCCCAGCAGCACGTCGGCCGGCTGCAGTGGTCCAAAGTGCCACTGCCGCGTAACAGAAGCGGCGATCAACGCCAATCCGCTCAGCGCGGTAAGCATTCCGAAGTGCGGTTGCGTGTCAGGCTTGCCAGTAGGCATGGATTGCGTGGGTCCCGGTTGCTTACTCTACAATTAGACTACACCAGATGTCACTGAGTTTCGCGGGTCCTGCACGGCATTACGGATTTCGTGCGCTAAATTGTCGCGACGGCTATACTGAGAATTACAGTCATTGCGTCACTTTATTTGAGGAAAATCGATGGCGATTGCTGGCGGCAAGTACGGTCCGTGGACGGCCGAATTCGAAGCGTTCCAAGCTGCGGACGAGAGACAGCGTCCGGCGGAAGGCGGGATTCTCTTTACGGGAAGTTCCAGCATTCGACTGTGGCATTCCCTCGCGCGCGATCTCCCGCGGCATGCGGTGATCAACCGCGGCTTTGGCGGGTCGCGGGTGATCGACTCCGTGGAGCATGTGGAATTACTGGTGCTGCAATATCGGCCTCGCGTCGTCGTGCTCTACGCCGGCGGCAACGACCTGGCGCATGGAATGACGGCGGAAGCCATCGCCAACGATGTCGATGCGTTCTTCCAACGCGTTCACAGCGCATTGCCCAACGCCCAAGTCGGACTGATTCAACACGCGCTGCAGCCGGCGCGCCGTCCGCTCTGGCCGGCGGTCCGCGAACTGACCCGGCTGGAAAGGATTCTGGTCGCGCAGGATGCGAGACGGCATTTCATTTCCGTCGGCGCGCCGCTGGAAAATCCGAATGGCGAGCCCGACGAGGATTGCTTCGTGTCCGATAAGATTCACCTGTCGCGCAAGGGTTATGCCGCGTGGACCTTGGCCGTCAACGCGTGGCTCGATCAGCTCCCGGTTTGACAGCGGAGCGCTTTTGCCTTAGTGTTTCGGGTCTACACTGTGACGGCGATGGGGTTCGCCTGAACCGCCGGCTGTATTTCAAGCCGAGCTGATAACTCCTACAGAGCAGCGTGCTTCGCGCACGGGGTTGCATTGCTTTGAAGGAGCATTTCATGCCGTCGCCGTTTCATTGGAATCCACGCCATCATTTCGCGCTCGCAATTTACATCCTGAAATGGCTGCTGATCGCGTCGTTGCTTGCGGTGTTCGTCGGGTCGGCGACCGCGTTTTTTCTTTGGTCGCTGGACCGCGTGACATTCCTCCGCTGGGATAATCCCAATCTGATTTATTTTCTGCCGCTGGCCGGATTATTCGTCGGACTGATCTACCACCACTTCGGCAAGAGCGTTGAAGGCGGCAACAACCTCGTCGTCGAACAGATCCACCAACCCGGCGGCGGCGTCCCAGCGCGGATGGCGCCGTTCGTCCTCGGCGGCACGCTCGTCACGCATCTGTTCGGCGGCTCGGCCGGGCGCGAAGGCACGGCCGTCCAGATGGGCGGCAGCATCGCCAGTTCGCTCGGCCACGTTCTGAAACTCGACGAAGCCAACACGCGGCGGCTGCTGATGGCCGGCATCGCCGCGGGATTCGGCGCGGTCTTCGGCACGCCGATCACCGGCGCGGTCTTCGCGATGGAAGTGCTCGCCATCGGGCGGATGAATTACGAAGGCCTGATCCCGTGCCTCATCGCCAGTACCGTCGCCGATTGGGTCTGCACGCGCTGGTCGATTGTCCACACCGACTACCGCGCGCTGCTGCAGAGCTCGCTGCCGCACGAGCACCTGGCGCTCGACGGCGTGCTCTTCGGCAAAGTACTTCTCGCCGGCGTGGCGTTCGGACTCTGCAGCGTGCTTTTCGCGGAACTGACGCACGGCATCCAGCATCTCCACAAGAAGTTCGTCGCGTGGCCGCCGCTGCGGCCGGTGATTGGCGGCGCAATTGTCCTGGCGCTGACGTTTCTGCTTGGCACGCGTTCCTATCTGGGTCTGGGCGTGACCTCGCCGGACGCGGCAGATGTGACGATCAAGACGTGCTTCCTGGTCGGCGGCGCGACAGCGTTGAGCTGGTGGTGGAAGACGCTTTTCACCGCAGTGACGGTCGGGAGCGGATTCAAGGGCGGTGAAGTCACACCGCTGTTTTTCATCGGCGCGGCGCTGGGCAACGCGCTGAGCCGCGCACTGGGCGCACCGCCGGAGATGTTCGCGGCGCTGGGTTTCGTCGCGGTCTTCGCCGGCGCGACGAACACGCCGCTGGCCTGCACGATCATGGGCATCGAACTCTTCGGCCACGAATACGGCATCTACATCGCGACGGCCTGCTTCATCGCGTACCTGTTCAGCGGCCATACCGGAATTTACCTCTCGCAGCGCATCGGCGTTCTGAAACACGAACACCCCGGCGTCGATTCGAGTTCATCGCTGCGGTCGGTCCGCGAGATCCCGACTGAACTTCCCTGATTTCCAAACATGCAGTTCTTTGCGGCTTTGCGTCTTTGCGCGAGAATAAAATCCGGTGCCATTCGCGATTTGACCGTGGCGTGGCGTCAACGGTATAACCGTCGTGCGTCCACCCGCTCGCCGGAGACCTAAATGGCATTCAACGAATCGCCCCAAAAATCCGCTTCCACGCCGCCCGCGACCGGCGACCTCGCCATCGTCGATACCTTGCGCAGCGGCCGCGATGCCCTGCAGACTGAAATGGCCAAAGTCGTCGTCGGCCAAAAGGAGATCGTCGACCAGATTCTGATGGCGCTCTTCTGCCGCGGTCATGCGCTGATGGTTGGCGTGCCGGGCCTGGCCAAAACGCTGATGGTCCGCACGCTCTCGCAGATCCTCGACTTAAGCTTCAACCGCGTGCAGTTCACGCCGGACTTGATGCCCAGCGACATCGTCGGCACCGACGTGATTGAAGAAGATCAGCAGACGCGCGTGCGGTCGTTCCGCTTCATCAAGGGGCCGATTTTTGCCAACCTGGTCCTGGCCGACGAAATCAACCGCACGCCGCCGAAGACCCAAGCCGCGCTGCTGGAAGCGATGGAAGAACACCGCGTCACCGCTGGCGGCACGACCTACCCGCTGCCCGAGCCGTTCTTCGTGCTCGCGACGCAGAATCCGATCGAACAGGAAGGCACCTACCCGCTCCCCGAAGCGCAGCTCGACCGCTTCATGTTCGAAATTCGCATCGATTACCCGACCAAGCAGGAAGAGATCGACATCGTCCGCGCCACGACGGCCATCCGCGACATTCAGCTCAAGCCGGTGCTGAACGCCGCGCAGGTCCTCGAGATTCAGAATGTGGTCCGCAAGATTCCCGTCAGCGAAGCGGTGATCAAGTACGCCGTGGACCTAGTGAGCGCGTCGCGCCCCAAGAGTGCCGATGCGCCGGACTTCGTGAAAACGTGGGTGCGCTGGGGTGCCGGCCCGCGCGCCAGCCAGTACCTGATCCTCGCAGCTAAAGCCCGCGCCGCCGTGCGCGGAAACTTCGCGGTTTCGACGGCCGACGTCGAATCCGTCGCGCAACTGGTGCTGCGCCACCGCATCGTCACCAACTTCCACGCGGAAAGCGAAGGCATCACGCCCGACGAGATCGTCAAGCGCTTGCTCGGCCTGGTAAAGAAATAGGACTGAGGGCCGAGAACTGAGGACTGAGGAAAAAACTCGCCGCATAGCGGCGAGTTTTTTTGACGACGGGTGGCCCGGCCCCTCGGGCCGGGTCGCTTGCGACAAGAAGCTCCAGGACAATCGTTGAATTCGTGGCGAGGCAACAATTGTCCGGCGTGCTTCGAAGTCCGATGAATTTTCGGCAGGGGTGTGTCTGTCCTGGAGCTTCTTGTTGCTAACGCAACCCGGCCCGAGGGGCCGGGCCACCCTTCGTATTCAATGCGCAACGAACATCCGTAAGGCAGTGAGGCGAGTCCTCAGTCCTCTCCGTCCGTCACTTCTGCATCGCGCGCAAACGTTCGAGGCCAAACTCGGCCAGCGTTTTCAGTGCCGCTTCCTCGTCGGTGTTGCTGGAACGGATGAGAAGGTCGCGAGCAGTGCGCGTGTCGGTGTGGGCTAGCAGATGAAGGGCGCGGGCGCGGATGTTTTTGTCGGGGGATTTCAGATCCTCGCGCAACGCTTCGACCGTCGAGGTACCTCGGCGCGACAGGGCATCGAAGGCTTGCGTCTGCATCGCCGATTCGTCGTCGCGGAAGATTTTCAGGAGCAGCTCCAGCGCTTCGGGACGGTCGAGCACGCCCATGGCATCGAGACCGGCCTGCTGTTCGGAGAAAATGTTGGAGTTGCAGAGCTTCAGGAACTGCTGGAAGAAAATATCGCCGCCGGCGATGGCCATGGCATTGAGCCAGCGGATGTCCGGCCGGTCCTCGCGCGACGCGGCGCGGATCACGGCGCGGCAGGCGTCCTTGTCGCCGATGCGGCCCAGCGCTTCGGCGGCGGCGGCGCGGACTTCCCCGTCGTCGTCGTCGAGCAGCGAGACCAGCGCGCGAATCGCGTCGCGGGTCTTGCGCTTGCCCAGCGCTTCGGCGCAGTAGTAACGCACCACCGACGAGTGATCGGCGAGCGATTCCAGCAGCACTTTGATCGTGTTCGCGTCGGTGCCGATTTCGGGGCGTGCGGCGAGCATGAACGCGGCAGTGCAACGCGCGCCGGTGATGTCACTGCTGAGAAGATCGCAGACGCGCGGCGCATCGGACGGGCGGAGCATCGGGGCGATGATGCGCGCGAATTCCGTCCAGTTGCCGCGGTCGGCGGAGGATGTTGATTTCAGAATATCGGGAATCGCCTTCGTGGCGCGCCGCAGGCTCAGTGCCCGCGCGGCGTTGACGCGGACGTCGATCACTTTCGATTCGTTGAGGGCCTTGATCAGACCGTCCACGCCGTCGGCGCGGGCGGCGAGCGCGATCAATACGGGTTTCAAGAGCTGGTACTCCTCGACGGGCTTTTCGTCGAAGAGGCCTTTGTTGTCGGGCGCTTTGACGGCGAGCGCGAGATCGAGCACGGAGTTCAGATACGCAAGGCTCACGGCATCGCCATCGGCCAATCCCAGCGAGAGAATGCCGAGGCGCTTCCAATGGATGCTGGCTTTCGCGCCGGGTCCCTTGAGCCATTCGACAAGCTTCACCGTGCCGGGCGCGTAGCCGGCGCCGGCGGGACCCTTCAGCGTGGCGAGCCCAACCATGGAGATCGCGCGGCAGAGCACCGCGTCGGCATCAGAGCCTTCGGGGAAACGGCGGTAGAGCTCGGCCGCCGCGGCGCTGTTGCCGCCGAAGAGGCCGAGCAACCCGTGCGCGCGGTCGCGCGCTGAATTCTTGGCCAGTATGCGTCCCCAGAGCGGATCGGTGGCCGTGCGTTCGGCGAAGAGCATCGCGAACGCGGCAGAACTGGGACGCGCCACGGGACCGAGCGCCATCGCTTCGAGTTTCGCCTCCCGGCCCGCGGCATCGGTATCGGCCCACGCGATGTCGGGCAATCTCACGCCGTTGTACGACGCTGCTGCAAACTGTTTCTTGGTGCTCTCCCACCAGCCCCACAAGCGTTTCTGCGCGGCGATTTCATCGGGCATCGGTTCGATCGTGGCGAAGCCCAGCGTGCGCGCGCTGCAATTGTAGATGGCATGGTACGCATCAAAGGCTTCGTAACGCGGGTAAGAGTATTGGATCTGGATCGAGTCGAGCAGCGCGGGAATGCCATCGGTTTCAGCCAGAACGCCGACGGCGGCCTGAGCTCCACGGCGCGCTGTGCTGTCTTCTTCAGCCAGTTCGGCGCGCAGCAGCGGCCAGAGCGTGGCGCGCAGGCGCGGGTGGCGGAAGCAGAGCTTGGTCAGCCCGTCGATCGCGCCGCGCCGTTCGCTGAGGCTGTTGCGACCCAGTCGTTCGATCAAGAGAGGTACGGCCAAGGGCGACGGAATGGCGGCCAGATCGTCGGCGCCGAATTCTGTCTCGGTGTCGGGATTGAAGCACAGCGGCGCGGCGGCGATCAGCGCCATGTCCGGCGGCGCGTTGCGCAAGACGTCGCGAAGTGCGCGGCGGTCGTCGTAGGAATCCTTGGGCTCAGTGTTGTCCTTGGCGGCCGTCATACCCGCGGCCGCCGCGTCGACGACATCGCGCAGCAACTCGTCGTTGTAACCGGCGCCCACGTCGCTCCACCAGCGCCGGTAGCCGGCCTCGTCGGGGAAGGATTTCAAAGCGAGCTTGCGCAGCGCGCTCAGCGCATCGCTGTGCAGATCGTACGTGCGATCTTCGGCCAGTTCGAGCAGCGTCACAATCTGAGCCGGGCGCGCGATCTCGACGATGGCGGCCAGCGCTTCGCGAGCCAGCGCGTCGTTGCCGCAGCGGGCGAGATCGAACAACGGGCGCGCGATCGCTTCCGGATCCAGCAGCGGTCCGGTTTCGGCGGCGAAGCGCAGAATCTCGTGCGCGATCGCTTCGGTTTTCAGCTTGGTCGCATCGCTGGCCTTGTTGGGCTTCGGGGCCGTCGTGCCATGAGCGGGAGCAACCGCGCGGCGCGCCCATTCCAACAGGTCGGGCAGCGTTTCGGCGTGCTTCACGGAGACGAGCACCCGCGCCGCTTCGCGGGAGATCGTCGGCTTGGTGTCCTTCAGCAGCACACTAAGCGTGTTGATCGCTTCCGTGGAGGCGACATCGCCGAGCGATTCGATCGCGGTGAGCTGGAGCTTAAGCAGCTTGTCTTTGCTGGCGTCGACGAGGATCTGCTGCAGCCGCTTTTCGCGCAGCGCGCCGATTAGAGCCACCGCGAGGTAATGCGATTCAATTTCCGTCTCATCCCACAGCGCGTGAATAAACGCCGGCACGTCGTCGGTTTCCGGAGTGCCGGCCACGGCCTTGGAGGGATCGTGCTTGAGCATCAGCACGATCGCGTCCTGCATCGTGGAACTTTTGATCGGGATGCGGAACGGCGGATCGCCCAGTTCCAGCAGCGCAGCGTCGGCCTGGATGCTCAAGCGCGGCGCGGAGGGCGTGAGCGTAGCGAAGACATCGGCGCGGTCGGTGCGCGAGAGGAAAAGGATGAACCGGCTCCCCGAGGCGAGACCACGGTGGACGGTGTCCCAGTTGTAGCTGTTGATGCCTTCGATCTCGATGATCTTCGGCGCGTCGCCCTTGAGGACCTTGCGGACCAGCGCGGCGGCGCGGAACGGGCCGCCAGCGAGAATGTCGCAGTCGACGATCACATCGGAGGCGTAGACGGAATTGACGAAACCAGGATCGGGAGGAGGTTCAGGATTGGCGGCGAGAGCGGAGGAGGCAATGCAGATAAGCGCGGCAAAGACGCATGCGATTGTAGTCCGGGCGTCCCGCCCGGTCGTCTTGAAAATTGCCACGTGCTTTGCCCGGCCACGCGATTCTTGCAAGAGTGGCACTGTCCGTCGCTGACCGGGCGGGACGCCCGGACTACAAAAGGCCTTCATGGCAGTCCGCTCCGTTTGCGCAGGAACCACTCGCCACACAATAATCCGATAATTGCCGCGAAAAGCCATGGGCTGTCCCATAAATCGTTGTCGCGGTGCCGTTCGATGACGTGCGTCGCTTCGCGCAGGTGGCGCGGCAGTTCGCGCGCGCTTTCCAGCGGCAGATAGACGCCGCCAGTTTCGTCGGCGAGTTTTTTCAACAGCGCGACGTTCTGGCTGAGCTCCTTCATTTCCGCGGTGGCCGGGCGGACCTGCAGGATCGTTTTGTCGCGGCCGATTTCTTCCTTGCCCAGCGTCGCGATCGCTTCGATTTCGTAGCGGCCGGTGGACGTCAGTTCCAGCTTGCGTTCGTAGATGCCCGGCTCTTCATAATGCGGGAAGACGGTGACCTGCTGCGTGCGGCCGTCGGGTCCGTTGACGGTGAGCTGCACTTTGGCATCGTGGGTCAGTTCGTAATCTTCGTTCATCACTTTCACGCGGATGTCCGGCTGTTCGCCACGTCCGTAGACCAGGCGGTCGCTTTCAATCTGGACGAGCTGATTGGGCGCCTGCATGCGGTAGTGAGCCAGCCAGCGGATGGAGTTTTTCCAGAAGGTCTTGAAGTACTTGTTGCGATTCTCGAGATCGGTCTCGTTCTCCGGACCCCACGTGTCCTCCCATTCGGTTCCCCACCCGCCCGTGGTGTCGGTGGTGAAGGCCATCGAGCGCCCATTGCCGAACGGCTGGACGGCAATGACCACGGCCTGTCCGTACGCGGTGTTGAAATCCTCTTCGGCGACTTCGGCGAGAATATCGGCCGCCGGTTTGGCGCGCGTCGTTCGCGAGAAGCCGTGAAACTGCGGGAGCTTGGCCCAGGCTTCGCGATTCTTCTCCGGATCCTTCTCGATCTTCATGATTTCGTGTTCGAAGCCCTTCTCGGTGACCTGCCACGAGAAGTCGACGCCGTCGATATGGTTTTCATTCATCATTTCGACGGGAAGCATGCGGTCGATGGGCGTCTTGGCGTACTTGCCTTCGGCGAAGGCATCGTACCCGCCGATCATACAGAACCCGCCGCCGTGCTTGCCGACGAAATCCACCTGCGCCTGGACCTGTTCAGGCGTGAAATAGGAATAGGGAATGTCGGAGCTGATGATCACGTCGTACTGGTAGAGGTCTTTTTTGGTTTTCGGCCAGCCTTCCTTGACCGTCTTGACGTCCAGCGGCGACGCGCCGCGCGGCGTGGCGAATTCGTTTTTGGCGAGAATGTCGACTTCGACGTCCACGTCCTCCTGGAGCGCGCGCTGCAGAAATTCCGTCTCCCACCAGTACTGCATCGGGTGATCGTAGTACATGCCGCGCGATTGGCTGTTGTAGGTGCGGTGAACGTACATCGAACCTTCCGCGTAGAGCACTTTCAGTTTGCGCGAATGGGCGACGAGGCCAAAGGCCATCGAGTTATTGGCTGTCACCAGTTCGCCGGGGAACGGTTCAACGGTCGCCGTGTATTCGAGGAAGCCCTGGTCGTCGGGGAGAAATTCGAACGTGGCCGTCGCGGTTTCGCCTTTCATGTCGACGATGACTTTCTCACCGACGCGTTTGCCTTTGCGCGTGATGTAGACCGTCTGCGGGCCATCCGGCCGGCCCTGCTTGCGGACGTCGACTTCAACACGCACCAGCGTGTCCTTGCTGACCGTGCGGCGGCAGCGGACCTGCTGAATGGCGAGATCTTCCATGTTCGTCTCGCCGACGCCGATCACGTAGATGGGCGTACCCGAGCGTTTGAAGTTGCTGGCGATGCGTTCAATGTCGCCGCGCGCGGTGTCGGCGCCGTCGGAGACCAGCACCAGTCCGCCGGCGTCGGGGCCTTTCAGGCGCGCGTAGGCGTCAGTCAGAGACTTGGCCAGATCGGTGGTTTCACCGTTGGCTTTCAATTCCTGGAGAGCCGGAATCGGATGCGCACCGCTACTGAAGCCTTCGAGTTGGAGCTTGAAGCTGCGCGAAAGTCCGCCGAGCAGCGAAGCCGGATCCAATCCTTGCGCATCTTTCGGGTCTTTCGCGTCTGCCACTGGCTTCAGCGCGCTTTCACCGCCGAGCGCGAGTTTGACGCGTTCCATGCGCGGGGCGCCGTCGCGGCGGTCGATGAAGGACATGCTTTCGCTGTCGTCGATGAGGACGGTGAGGCGGCTGGCCTTCTCTTCCTTCATGTATTCACGGGCCATTGGTTGGAGCAGGCAGAGAAACAACAGCGTCCAGCAGACGAATCGGAGCGCGGTGAGCAGGCGCAGGCGAGTGGGCGCGAGTTCCGCGGCGCGCCGCCGGTAGCCGCGCCAGGTCAGCCATCCCGCGCCGGCCCCGGAGAGCAGAATCGGCCACCACGGCCAGGGCGTTCCGAAGAGGAATGAAAACTGGTTCATGCGGAGCCAAGTTTCGATGCCAGCGCGCGATTGTCGAGCGCTAAACGCGGGGCTTGCAGGCGGGACGCCTGCACCACAATTTCGCGCTGTGCGCGTTCTTCATTTTGGAAAACAACTGCGCGCGGGCCGTTATTGTGGAGCTGGCGTCCCGCCTGCGGCCTTTTCCACCGGCGCGTCCAGCACCCCGCGGATGCGGCGGGCCAGCGTGTCGGGGGTGAACGGCTTTTCGATCAGCTCAATGCCCTCTTCCAGCACGCCCTGATTGACGATCACGTCGCGCGGGTAGCCGGATGTATAGAGCACTTTGATCTCCGGGCGCAGGTCACGAACTTCCTGCGCCAATTGGCGCCCATTCATCTTCGGCATGATCACGTCAGTGAGCAGAATATGGATCTTGCCGGCATAGCTTTTCGCCAATTGCAGCGCCATCAATGGATTTTCAGCGCGCAATACCTTGTAGCCGAAGGCCTGGAGCGACGAGACGGCGACATTCAGTGTCATCGGGTTGTCTTCGGCGATCAGCACGGTCTCGTCGCCCTTGCCGGTGCTCGTCTGGCTCGGCGGCGTGGGATGCGGCGTCAGCGCCGCGGAGGCTGCGGGCAGATAAATCTGAAACGACGCGCCGTCGCCAGGTTCGCTGACCACAACGATCTGCCCGCCGCTTTGCTTCACAATGCCGTGGACCGTCGAAAGGCCCAGGCCGGTCCCCTGCCCCACTTCCTTGGTGGTAAAGAACGGTTCGAAGAGATGAGCTTTCGCAGCCGGGTCGATGCCACTGCCGGTGTCGGAGACTTCCAGCATGACGTAATTGCCCGGGGGCAGCGAGGCACCCGCAGGCAAGGCCGATTCAGGGGCATCCGCGGTGACCACGAGATTGCGCGTGCGGATGGTCAGCACGCCGCCCTTGGCCATCGCGTCGCGAGCGTTCACGGCGAGATTGACAATGACCTGCTCAACCTGGGTGCGGTCGACTTTCACGTTGGCGGTGTCGTGTTGCAGATCGAGGCGCATTTCGATGTGTTCGCCGATCAGGCGGCGCAGCATCCGTTCGGTTTCGCTGATCACGGCGTTCAGGTTGAGCACCGTCGGCTGGAGCACCTGCTTGCGGCTGAAGGCGAGCAGTTGCCGCGTCAGCTGCGACGCGCGGAGCGACGCACGGCGGAGATCGGTGATATGGGCCGCCGCCGGATGCGCGCCGATTTTCATTTCGACTAGATCGGCGGAACTTAAAATCACGGCGAGCAGATTGTTGAAGTCGTGGGCCAGTCCGCCGGCGAGGTGGCCGACGCTCTCCATTTTCTGAGCCTGCAAGAGATGCGCTTCCAGCCGTTTGCGCTCGGAGACGTCGACGGAGCAGCCCTGCACCAGCGGCGGACCTCCCGTGGAAGGCATGAGTGCCAGCTGGATTTCGCAGGGAATCTCCCGGCCGCGGGAATCGCGGTGGGCCCATTCAAACCACGGCGTCTTGCCGTCCAACGCCATCTGGATGTAAACCTTCGCGGCTTCCTCTGAGGAGCGTCCGTCGGGTTGTTTGGCCGGACTGAGTTCAATGGGATTTGTGCGCAGAAGGGCGTCGAGGGACAGGCCAAACAGTTTAAGCGCGTTGGCATTGGCGGAGACGAAACGATTGGCCTGCACGTCAATCACGCTGATGGCTTCGGGCGCGTTTTCGACCAGCGTGCGGTACCGTGCCTCGCTTTCACGCAAGGCCTGCTCGGCGCGGTCACGTTCCGCGTGCTCGGCGCGTTCGCGTTCGACGGCGCGACCGAGGATATGCATGGCAATGCCCAACTGCACCGCGCCCACGACGAAAATCACCGCGTACGTGAGCCATTCCACCAGCGGGGAACGCGGTTCACAATCGGGCAGAAGATGTTGGTACTCCAACACCATCAGGCCCAATCCCGCGACGATGCTGGCCGCGACCATGGCAAGCAGGGAGCGCCAGCCCAGCAGAATTCCAGCGCAACCGGCAATGATCAGATGCCCGCTGAACGCGGGAGAACGCACGCCGCCCAGGGTGGCGACGGTGTAATTGAGAATCACCCACGACGCGGCAAGCGTGAGTATCGAGGCGGCTTGGACGTACCCGCGGCGAAGTACGATCAGCGCAACGATGACTTCGCTGATCCACAAACACGGACTGATCAAGTTGCGATTGCCGGCGCAATAATACAGCGGCATGAGAAGTTGGGTCAGGAGCGTGGTGATCAGCAATGCGTTGAGAATAGCGGCGTTGCGCGTCTTGATTTCATCGCCAGGAAAAACAGGCGGCGAGAGCCAGCGCATCAGCGCTGAGCGGGGTCGGGCCGGTTGGGCTCCAAATCTCCCGCTAAACATGGCGGGTGTCTCCGTGATCCAGCACTGTCGACCCCTTTGTCTCGGCTGGGCACCAATTGGTGCCCGGGCGAGTTGAGCACTGTTTTCGGCAATAGTTGCTTGTCCAGAGTTGAGCCGAGTCCCCTGACGGACTCTGAAGCACACGCTTGGCCAATGAAATTGTTGCAAGCGGGACGCCCGCACCACAATTACGCAGACGCATGTCTATCATGCAATTGGTGGTGCAGGCGTCCCGCCTGCAAAACCTACACCCGGTGCGCGACGATCATGCCGTCCCGGATCGGGACCAATGTGGTGATGAATTCGGGATCCGTCGTAAGCATCCGCGTGACTTCCCGAATGCCTTCCGTGTCCTTGTCCTTGTCGTTCGCGTCGAAAATCGCGCCGTGCCAGAGCATGTTGTCGATGATCAGCGTGCCGCCTTTCCGCAGCTTTTTCTTGATCACCGCAATCGACGCAGGGTACCCGTGCTTGTCGATGTCGTTGAACATCAGGTCGAATGGTTCCGAAGCGTCGAGCTTGTCCAGCGCCGCCACGGCTTCGCCGACGTGGTACTTCACGATGGAATCGTAGCCCTGGCGCTTGTGGTAATCGCGGGCCATCTGCGAGAGCTTGTCGTCCCACACCACATGATGGACGACGCCGCCGCCGTTCTCCTTCACCGCCCTGGCGAACCAGGACGTGGAATATCCGTAACCGGAGCCGAGCTCGAAAATGCGCTTCGCGCCGGTCATGCGCGCGATCTGGTAATTAAAGTAGCCGCCGGCCGGCCCGATGATCGGGAACTTCACAGTCTTGGCGTAGGCTTCCATCTCCTGCATCACGGCGTCGCGGGGCGGGACCAGTCCATCGAGGTACGGCGGAAGATTTTTATTAAACACAGGTTCGGCCATGGGTACAGGACCTCCAATTTTGGGCGCTGAACGGCTCCGTAAAAATGATCATCGAACGCCAATGAAGTTCAATCCGCAATCGCGAATTCACAGCGCCATGGCAGACTCAAACGCATGATTCTGCCTGCGGATTTCTACAACGCCGACACCGTCACGATGGCCCGGAAGCTCCTCGGGACCTGCCTGATTCATGCGACGCGCGGCGGCCGCATCGCCGGACGGATCGTCGAAACGGAGGCGTATCTCTTCGATGATCCGGCCTGTCACGCGTCGCGCGGAGAAACGCCGCGCAACGCGGCTATGTTCGGACCGCCAGGGACGGCGTATGTCTATCTGATCTACGGCACATATTATTGCTTCAACGTGGTGACTGCCGCAAAAGGCGTGGGCGAGGCGGTGCTGATCCGCGCGCTCGAGCCGCTCGAAGGCATCAAGTCCATGGAGCGCAACCGCGGCACGGATGGTATTCACAAGCTCTGCAGCGGTCCGGGAAAGCTCTGTGATGCGCTGGACATCACGCCGAAATTCAATGGGCTTCCGCTCTACAAAAAGGGCGCACTAACGATCGCGGATCTTCCGAACAAGCCCGCCCCCGAGGAGATTATCGTGACGCCGCGCATCGGAATCAACGTGGCTGTCGACATGCCGCTGCGCTTTTATATAAAAGGAAGTCACTTCGCGAGCCGGCGGTGCATCCATGCTCCTCGGCGTGGGCGGGGTTGACTCATCTCACGCAAAGACGCAAAGAAACTGCATTTTTAGGAGATTGGATTCGTGAAATCATCGGTCGAGCAGATCAGAGAGCGGTTTGATAAAGATGTCGAGCGGTTTTCGAATTTGGAGACGGGGCAGTCGGCGACCGTCGATGCGCCTCTGGTGCTCAAGCTGATTACGGAAGTGGCTTCCGCGTGACGCCGCAGGCGCGGCACGTCCTCGATGTAGGCTGCGGCGCCGGCAATTACACGCTGATGACGCTGCAGAAGCTCCCGAATCTCGATTGCACGCTGATCGACTTGAGTCTCCCCATGCTCGAGCGCGCCCGGCAGCGGGTTTCAGCGGCGACGACGGGAAAAGTCGAGACGATTCAAGCTGACGTACGCGAGCTGGACCTGGGCGAAGACCGCTTCGATTTGATTCTCGCGGCGGCGGTGTTGCATCACCTGCGTACCGATTCCGAATGGGAAACTGTTTTCGCGAAATTTTATCGCTGCCTGCGGCCAGGCGGCGCGATCTGGATTTCCGATCTGATCGAATCGACGGTGCCGGTGATTCAGGACGTGATGTGGCGCCGCTACGGCGAGTACCTCACTGCGCTGAAAGGCCCGGAGTACCGCGATCACGTTTACGCGTACGTCGCGCAAGAGGACACACCGCGCCCCCTGATGTACCAGCTCGACCTGCTGCGCAGAGTTGGCTTCGCTCAGGTGGAGGTGTTGCACAAGAACGGGTGTTTTGCGGCGTTTGGCGGGATCAAATAGCCGGACTATTCCCCTCAGGCCAGCTAGCCTGAAGGTAGGCCTCCGTGCATCCATTGCTGCAGTGCTATGTGGTACTTTTTAATTATGGACTACAGTCCATATGCTGGCGATGGAACAAATTTGAAAACAAAAAAGCCGCGCCGATGTTACTCGGCGCGGCTTTAAGTATAACCCGGCGACAACCTACTTTCCCGCTAGTATGCAGTATCATCGGCGCAGGAGGGCTTAACGGCCGTGTTCGGAATGGGAACGGGTGTGGCCCCTCCGCCATGGTCACCGGAATCTGGCGAGTCTCACGTGCTACTTAACACGGGAGACTCTTGTTTCAAGAGGGAATGCGGTGCGAGTATCGCAACTGCCTCACGATACGCTTGATTGGAATCGCGTACGAGACCGGCATCGGTTCCCTGAAACTGGAGCACTCTTCGCTTCGCCGGCGCAGATCGAACGACCGATCAATCCAACGCTTGCGGAGCAAGAGCAGAAAATAAGATGAAGATTGGATGTCAGAAGCAAAACAGTTAGGAGCCGCGTGTGCATTAAAAGCAGTTGTCTGCGGTTTAAGCACATTACCATTTCTCTGAATTTACGTCTTTGGTAGTTATTGATGCGTTCTCTGGCCGCTTGTCCGCACCGCGCAGTTCGGAGGTCGTAATTCCGAAATACGGGAGGTGGGAAGAAAGCGGTCAAGTCGATGGACTGATTAGGACCGGTCAGCTTACCCATTACTGGGCTTACACATCCGGCCTATCGACCTGGTAGTCTACCAGGAGTCTCATAGGGATTCCTAGTCTTGGAAGAGGCTTCACGCTTAGATGCTTTCAGCGTTTATCCGGTCCGTACATAGCTACCCAGCGGTGTGCTTAGCAGCACAACTGGAACACCAGAGGTACGTACAACTCAATCCTCTCGTACTAGAGTTGTTTTTCCGCAAGAATCCTACGCCCACGACAGATAGGGACCGACCTGACTCACGTCGGTCTAAACCCAACTCACGTACCGCTTTAATCGGCGAACAGCCGAACCCTTGGAACCGATTGCAGCTCCAGGATGCGATGAGTCGACATCGAGGTGCCAAACCTCCCCGTCGCTATGGACGCTTGGGGGAGATCAGCCTGTTATCCCCGGGGTACCTTTTATCAGTTGAGCGACGGCCATTCCACACTGCACCGCCGGATCACTAAGCCCTACTTTCGTATCTGCTTGAGGTTTTTCTCTCGCAGTTAAGCACGCTTATGCCCTTGCACTCGACGCACGATTGCCAACCGTGCTGAGCGTGCCTTAGGGCCCCTCCGTTACTCTTTAGGAGGGGACCGCCCCAGTCAAACTGCCCGTCTACCACGGTCCTCAGTCCGGATTACGGAGCCGAGTTAGAATCTTCATACACAAAGGGTGGTATTTCACCGATGACTCCATTCTGTCCGAGAACAGAACTTCGCAGTCTCCCACCTATCCTACGCAATGAGCACAAA
>JBBRPR010000054.1:0-59925 GCA_038227875.1 Planctomycetota bacterium | reverse complement strand
GACCAGCATGCCAGGCTTGGAAAGATAGGCGTTGACACCGCCTGGGGATTTGCAAATAATCTGCACTCGTATGCAAGTGATGTCTGCGGGCTTGTACCGCAAACCGACCGGGGTCCCTGCAAAGTTCGAGCTTTGCGGGGCCCTGCTTTTTTTATAACCGTCCGAAATCTTCTGCGGCCTACTGACCGCATCGGCGCAGATTAGCGCGAGAATTACTGCTGTCTACGATGCAATACTGTGCGAGCCCTGACACAGATGCGCCCGGTTTTTTTTGTGCCTGTTCATTCCCGGGCGGCGAGGACGACGTTGAATGCCGTGCCGCTATTGGATGTCTCAAAACTGATCGAGCCACCGTGCTCTTCGGCGATCTGTTTGGCCACCGCTAGTCCGATGCCGCCGCCGCCCGCCTTGGTGCTGACGAACAGTTCGAAAACGGTGTCGCGGACTTCCGGGGAGATTCCAGGGCCGGTGTCGATGACCGATAGCGTCACGGTTTTGGCGGCGGCGTTCCAGGCGGTCTTGACCGTGACGGTGCCGTCACGGACCACGGCCTGCTGCGCGTTGATGATCAGGTTCTGCAGTAGCTGGCGGATCTTATTGGGATCCAGCGGAACTTGAGGCGGCAGTGTGGGGTCCAAATCCATGGCGGATTTCACGCGCGCGTGCGCGAGTTGGTGGTCGAGGAGTTTCAGGACGTCGGCAATGAGTTTGTGCAGGTCGACCGGTTCGCGCTGAGCCGGGCGCGGGCGGGCGAAGGTGAGCAGTTCCTCGACGGCCAACGCCAACCGATCGATCTCGCGCAGCACGATGACATAACCTTCCTTCAAATTCGGATCGGTTTCCTTGGAACGCTGCTGAAGCATCTGAACGGTCATGCGCAGGCTGGTGAGGGGGTTGCGGATTTCGTGGGCGACGCTGGCGGCGAGTTTGCCTGTGGAGGCGAGGCGTTCAGCCTTGAGCAGTTCGTTTTGCGAGCGGCGAAGGGATTCGAGCATGGTCTGGAACGCGAGAGTGAGTTCGCCGATCTCGTCGACGTGTTCGGGTTGGTTGCGGACGGCGAGCGCCTCGGGGATCGGCTCGTTCAGACCTCCGGAGGTGACGCGCCGTGCGGCGGCGGCCAGGCGGCGCACGGGCAGCGCAACCCAGTGGGCCATCAAGAGGCCCAACAGGGCGGCGGCCAGCAACCCGAGCATGCCGAGGGTTATGATGTGTTCGATGGCGCGGCGTTTGGCGCCGGCGATTTCATCGTACGGGTAGAGATGGTAGATCTCGCGGGGCAGCGACCCCTCGCCGGAGTACGAGCGAAATAGAAGCAACCACGTCTGGTTGTTGAGCACCGCCGTCTGGCGCTTGAATTCGGGTCCGGCTTTGAACTCATCCTTTTGCCGCGCGGCTTTCAGATCGTCGATCAGCCGCCAGGCCAGTTTATCCTTTACCGGGACGGTGCTAAGTACGCTTGTTTCTCCGGTGAATACGACAAACTCCGTGCGCGCGTTCGGGAATTCGGAGAGCATCGAGCGTGCTTCCAGATCGTGGATACGCATCAGCATGTCCTGCCGGATGAAGCCACTGAGCGCTTCCAAGACGAAGCGCTGCTCGCGTTCGACCCGGTCTTCAAGCTCCGCGATGATTTCCCGCGCCAGGACTACGCCCAGCACCATCAGCAGTACCGCGAATAGCGCCACGAACGGCAGCGTGATTTTCAGCGCCAGGCCAAAGGGGCTGGAGCGGGGAAGTCGGGGCGGATCGGAAGGTTTGCGCGCGGCGGTATCCACGCGGTGAATTTTACCAGAAAGTTTGCAGTTGACCCGGAAGAAGCGGGAGAAGGCTTAAGGCTTCATCCGGCCGCCGGGCTCGCCGTGCGGTACGCCCTGACGCATTTGAACGATGGCCCCCCGGTCCAGCGTCTTGTTGAACAGCTCCTTCGCGCCGCTGTCGGTGGAGAGGATCTTGAGCTCCACGGATTCGGCCAGGGGATATTTCTTCAGCACGATCTGGAAGTAGCGCGCCGCTTCGGCTTCAACCGGATCGCTCATGTCGAGCGTTTGCATCTGCATCTTGTCTTTGCGTGTCGGAGCCACGTCTTTGTCTGAGACCGTGTCCATCGCAACCGCGAGCGCCACATTGGTCTTATCGGAAATCTTGATGCTTTTAAGCCGGCGGGTTTGCGTCTTCGGTGTGACGGAGCCAAATTCGCGGAACAGTTCCAGGAGCAACTGTTTCTCGGGATCAGACAGCTCTCCAAAATTGGTCTTCAGCCACGTGTCGCAGAGACCTTTCAGATCGGTAATTGCCTTTTGAGCGGTGGGACTGAGCGTGCCTTGATAGCTGCCCTTCAGGGTCTGTTCGATGGAACTGACGCGCAGTTCCGCTTCAAAAATACAATTCTGATCGAGCAATTTCTGAATTTCGTCGGCATGCGCGGATACTTCGGAGCGGGTGGCGCGGGCTTCGGCGCGTGAGCTGACGACAATGAGTCCCCACACGGATCCGCTCAGGACCAGAAGACCTGCAGCGATCGCGGACAATCGAGCGCGGCTGGAAAGCGTAAAGCCGATCAGGCCAGTCAGGAGGATGGCGATCCCCAGCAACAGCGCCACGAGGAAGGCTTGGCCGGGGAAGAAAATTCCTGCGATACCGAGCACAACTGCGGTGCCGGCAGCAAAAATGATCAGCGACTTGGTGGTGACGACGGGTGAAAGATCGCGGCGCTTGTTTCCTTTTACGCAGTCAACGCAAATCAGGTTGCCGTCAAGAATGATCCCCGTGCCTAAAACAACGCATTGGGGGCCCAAAGCTTTTTTGCAGGTCGAGCAACACCACTGAGCCGACCTGGGAAACGCGCCCGGCGTTGAAACAGTTGCACCGACCGAGGAGAGACGGCCGGAGATGCCCGGAGGTGGACCGGTACGGGGGCGCGGGAGCGGCACATTCGCGGTGGTGGCGGGCTTGAACGTACTTCCCGAGGCCCCCTGCGGGTTCTGAGACGTTTTGGCCGGACCCGTGTTGGGACGTGAAGGGGGCACAGGCGTTTTTGGAGTGACGCCTTTTGCTCCAATCGGTGCATACTTGCCTGTTGCACCGCCGGGTCTGGAAGCGGGATTGGCACCGGGAATGGCGCGTGCTTCGTTCTTCATTGGATTGGGTACAGGTGCTCTGAAACCAGAAGATGGTTTTTGGCTAGGAGATGCGCCTTGCTGGTTCTCACCTGCCATTTCGTACTCCAAAGTCCCAGGGTGCTACACTAAAGATGTACAGTTGTACTCGACGCAATTACTCTACCTGAAATTGAAAAAGAGCGCAAATTTTTGCGCTGAATGCGTGTGTTGATACTGCATTTCACAAAACGGTTCAATTGGAGCTTGCCTCAATCCCTTGATTGAGACACCACACAGAGCGGTAGATTATACGTTTTTGCGTCTGATGATTGATGTCGTAGAGGTAACCGGCACCGTGCGGAGTGCCCGTGGGTGGGACTTGGTGAATATCGCAGCCGGTGGTGACTTCATTCCCGGGCGCCGCGATAAATTTCCAGTCGCGGACCACCGTTGAGCTGGAATTTTCCAAGTCAGGATTGCCTCCGGGAAGTCCCGGGGACCAGCCGCCGACGGAACTCCACGGCATGCGAGCCTGATTGTTCGTGCGTCCCAGCGGCGTGTAATACTGGGACGTGTTGCCCTGGTTCTTCGAGACCAACGTCGGGCAGACATCATCCTGGAACGAATCGTCATTCCAGCTAGCAGCGGTGATGGGGCTGGTGCCTTGATCGGTCTTGGCGATACGCGGCATTTCGTTTTTGTACCACTGGAAGAAGTGCATGCCGCCCGGTCTTGCAACCACACCAACTTGTGCGGGAACATCGCTGGTCTCTGCGTACGCGTCCGCGCCAGGCACCTCCGTTTTCACGTCTGGTGCGATTTCCATGACCGCTCCCCATTGGTTCCAGCACTGCGGTCGGTGCAAGGCCGGGTTGCCCGGATTGGCTGTTACGCTCTGGGCATCCACGAGTTGCGCGTTGATGATGAGCATGAACGTGGTGGAGGTGGTGGTCAGTTCAGTCGAGAAGGAGTCCGGTGAAAAACACAATTGCCGCCAAGGGACATCATGTTCTGCAGCAGGTCGCTTGATGATGTTACTTGCGTTTCTGTCGGATTGATTATTTATGCAGACATAAACATTGGTCGGGTCGTCGAGCCAAGGGCCAGTCGGAACATACACTGTGTCTAAGGGCACATTCTTAAATTTGGTGCCTCCTGGAACCGCGGGATCGCCTATGACGTTGCCTGAACAGATATCATTGCCCTTTGGAAAGAGCGTCAGACTCCGGCCGTAGTGATCGTACATATCGATTTCTTTCGTGGGGTCCGGGAAGGCATTGCCTTGGAAGTACGTGACCGCGCCCAAGCTCGGGTTATCCACCCAGCCGTGATAGATATTGTTTCGATTGGTGTAGGCTGTCGACCACGCTGAACCGCTGGGCGCAGTGGCATTGTACGGCGCGGATCCTCCCAAGGCGGCTCGAATGCTATCGGGGTCCTGCTTGGTGCCGCTACCCGTGGGGGCCGGCCCGTGAATCACAGCGGGATCGATATTATAAGGATCATCGATGTCTTCCTGTCGGCCTTCCTGCAGCGTGAACATTTCGAAGAGCGGATCACCCGGGCCGTAGGGTCTGCATCCGTTAAAGTCGGCAAGATCGAGCCCTGAGCCACTGGGCTTCCCAGGACACATGTTGTCATAACAGGCACAAGCGGTACGCATGTCGAGCTTACCCGGCCCAATTTCGCAGTTGTTCTTGCTGTCAAAATTCACACACCCATCGGTGTGGTCGGGGCCCAGATCGCCAGCGAAGATCACTGTGGAGTGACCACCTTTAATCGGGGCATTCACGGGATGATTAAGCAGTGTGTCCGACGGAATCGTCAGCCCGTACTTGGGATTTTTGTTGTTCTGGTCCGTCATGGCCAGAAAGTCGTCGTGGCAGTGGGCGCGAAAGTCGTTCAGCTTTACCGGGAAGCGGGCCGTGGAATAATCGGTGACGGTACAATAGTACTTGGGTTGTTTGCCGGGGGCACCCACATACGCAGCGGGATAGAGGGCCGTGTTTGAGGCACAGAGCGGGGGATAAGCCTGCCCTTGACCGTTATGTGCGTACGTGCCCGTAAAGTAACGGCAGAGCGTTTCCTGATATTGGTATGCGAGTTTGAGTTTCAGTTGTTCGATCAACATCTTCATCTGTGGGGTAAGTATGGACCAATCACGCTGGGCGTGATACCAGACTGGATTCGCGGGATCGGGGCTGTTGGGATCGCAAACCCAGCCGACTTTGATGATGCGGCGCAACGATTCCACATTCCAGACGCCTTCCATGGTGTAAGCCTGTGGATTGTTCCAGAAATCGAAGGGGAGCGTTTCACCGGAATTGTAGCAGGAATTGACGTTGATCGGACTGCGCCCCGTATCGGGATCCGTGTACGACTGAGTGACAAACCCCGACATACACCACGGAATAAATCCGGCACTCTGAGGGTTCCCCCATTGCAAGGAGCCGCCAGGCGAAGTTGCCCCCCCTCGAGTGTAACCACCCGGGTACCCTGACGGGTTCACGCTGCAAAAATACTGCGAACCCTGGTACGGAACGCACGGCGATGTCTGCGCCATGCACAAGCCGTCGGACATGATGGTCGCAGAGATGGAATTGTATTGCGGACCATACATGCTGTACCAGGAGGAATTGCTCGTGACCCAGTCGAACGTGGCAGTATTGAGTACCCTGTTTCCACTCCAGCTGGGCCAAGCCATGTAACGGGCCGTGTGAGAGGCCACGCGCCAGGCTTCCTGGTAACGCAGTGGAGCATTGTTGGCTGACATTGAATTTCCAACGTCGCGGAAACGGCGCGC
This sequence comes from Planctomycetota bacterium, assembly GCA_038227875.1. Lineage (GTDB taxonomy): Bacteria > Planctomycetota > SZUA-567 > H5-PLA8 > H5-PLA8 > JBBRPR01. Next base: position 54,024 of record JBBRPR010000054.1, on the reverse strand, counting down.
GCTTTCCAGTTGCAGGAATCCGTACGCGTCGCCGATCATGTGTGCCATTTGACACTGGGACGGGCTGCAGTCTTCGTTCCAGTCGTTGACGTTGATGCCGCAATTGCAGTCAAGGACCTGGACCTGAAAACGTCCACGAATGCCGCCGGCAGGAAAGAAGTCAGGCTGAAGATAGACCCACTGCGCCTCTGCGCCCGGCTGTGTTGCGGGCTGCAAGGGGAAGCCCCATCCGGAGGCACCCGCGCCCCATGGATTGCCCGGCAAAAATGCACACATGCCGTTTTGATAGGGACGCATCCACCAATGCGCGCCATTGGAATTGGCCGCGGGATCAATGGTGAAGGCGGTCGGGATGTCCGCCTTCATTTTTCCCGAGGCGTCCATCAGATCGGTGCAGATGTTCGACAGGGCATAGTCGATGGCGGAATGCATGACGTCCTGCGTATCACTCTTATCGCGCTGCGAGGTCACGGACATCAACTCGGAGCGTGTGTACGAGAGGAATCCCACGCAGAGTGTCAATAGCACAGCCAGGATGCCGACGACCACCAGCAGCAGAAATCCCCTCGAAGCACGGGGTGCTTCGATGGGGAGAGGACGTTTTGCAAGTCGGTGCTTCATGGCATCTTTTCCTCAGGAACTGTTTCTGCAATAGTAGTGGGCGTGTTTAGGGCCAATTGATCGGCTTGACCCCGTCCTGCGTAATGATCGTGTTTTCAGTGCAGGTGGTGTAGTCTCCCGCCCAACCGCGCGAGCCGTCACCATTGAACGCATTGGGCAGCGTCGGCAGGTACTTGGTGCGGTTGTAGAGCGCGTTGATGGTGTTGGCGGGTTGCAACTTGTCAGTGAAGTAGGCGTTATCCATGGCGTCCCCCTTCACGTAACCGTCGCCGGATCCCACCGGGATCTGGATCATGCGGCAGAGCGTGATGACGGCGCGTTTGTCGGGATCGCAGGCGGTGATGGTGACGCGCACTGCTTTGGGCGAGGGGAAGAAATAGACCGCCGTGTTGTCTGGAAGATCGAGGAACAATTTCTGATTGTCGTCCCAGTAGGAAACTGCCAGATCCATGACCTTGATCTGACCCAAACGGCGCTGATAGACGATGCCCGTGCCGCCCGCGTAGCCATGAGGAACTTTAATTTCCCGGCCAGGCGCCAGGCGCAGAGGAATGGCGTCCCATTGCGTATCGTTGCGCTGCCACTGTTCGTCCATGGCTTCATAGATAAACGCAATCTCGCTCTGCCCCACGTCAGCCAGTTGCTCGGGGCGGCTCCAGCGGGCCTGTGACTTGTCGGAATCGTAATCCTGCCACCATTCCAGATCGTGCTGATAGAGCAAGGTTGAGCGCATCGAACAGCGCCATGCTTCGGGGAAGGACTTGTCGATCACCGGGTATTGAAGCGGAAAATACTTTCCGCCAGGTGCGGTGGTCATGTAGGGAACGTAATTGGCGTTGGAGCCGTGGCCTTCGCTGCGTACGTAATCCATCGCATCCGAAACGCGGCGCGATTGTTTGTAGGCCTGGCTGGTGAAGTCGGAGACTCCCGGAAGAATGGGCGGAATTTGACAGGGCGGTGTGAAGGGATCGGTGTCCTGCCAGGCGACATGCTTGAGCGAAAAGCCTTCGCCTTTTTCGTTCGTCATGGCCAGTTGAATATCGGACTCAACCATGTCCAGAATGTTGCGCGCCGATTCGTAAACGGCGAGCCTCCGTTCCACTACTTGCACGGTGCGGGTCGAAACACGGAAGATCGGGACGACCATGGTCATCATCAGCAGGCTGACGGTGAGCACGACCATCATTTCGACCAGCGTGAATCCGCGAAGAGAAAACCGGGATTGCATGATTCGAGGCCTCACAGTTGACCGTAGCTGTAGAACAGTTGTGAAAACTTCATCTCGCGAGTGGTGCTTTTCATGCGAATGGTCACGGACACTTTCACCAGATTGATGGGCGATGGATTGTTTTTAGAAGGCACAGGAAAAAAGCTCCCGGCCGGGGCAGAGACGACGTCGGTTGGCGCTGAAACACCGTTTTCAATCGGCTGCGTTTCGACTTTCCATTCGTAACGATCGACGTCTTCAAAATACTGGTAGGGATCGCTGGGGTTGTGAGCGAAGTCCCGCCACGGGTTGTCGTCTCCGGTCCCGGAGTTGTAGGGTTCCTGCTTGCCCTTGGCGTACGGCGTGGTGGTGGGCAGATAGCCGCCGGGAGTGGGGACGAGATCCACGTTGGGATCGATGCGGTCGCGTCGGAATTCAGTGAATTTGGAATGCGCGAGGTGGATGGCCGAGTCCTGGAAGATCACCCACGTGGCCGAATTGACACCGGTGGGCATCGCGGCAAGCACACCGACAATTCCGACCAGAAAAATAAACATGGCGATGATGACTTCCAGAAGCGTGAGTGCGCGGGGATGGCGTCGCCGGTAATTCACTATGTCCGCTCCTATTTTTCGCAGTTGTCGGGGATGTCCGAATTCTTCTTGATCGGATAGTACGTGCCGGACACGCCGTAAAGTCCGGTCAACTGGAACGGCAGGACACGGGGTTTACAAGTCATCAGCCACTGTCCGACGGAGATGACCTGGTGTTCGCCCGTCTTTTCGTCAAAGACCAGCAGCGACCACCACGTGCTCAACCCGTCGTACCATCCGGGCATGGTTCCATGTCCCGAATACGTGACCGTGTGGCGCTTGATCTCGCCATCGGCAACGGGGTTGTACTGATTCGACCAGCCGAACGTGTAGGCGATGGGACCCGAATTGTGCCAGAACTGGCCGGCCAAGATGCGCACGCCGTCGGGAAAGGTGATCGGTTCCGGCGTCAAATTCTGGTCTGGATAACGGTAAGGATACCACGGTCCCTGATTGTTATAGGGTTCCTGGACACCGGTGCTGCCGCCGGCATCGGCACCCCAATCGCCATTGGCATGATTGTCGAGCACGGTCCAGATCTCTATATGGCCCTTCTGCGGAATGACGCCGGGCGTGGGCTTGATCTTGCACTGCGTGACATCATCGCCGAAGAACACGCCAACCATGTGGCGGGTGCGCGTGGCTTCCATGCGGGCCTTGTACAAGACCGCGGTGACGATGGATACGGTCTGTTGAACTTTGGTCCCCTTGACGAACTGCGACAACATCGGAACCATCATGAATGTCAGCAGACACATGATGAAGATGACGAGGATCAACTCAACTAGAGTGAAGCCGCCGGTCTTGGGAGTTCGTTGCATCAGGTGCTCCTCAAGCTGATCCATCAGTTGCCCGACATGATGTCGTCGCTGTTCAAATTTGGATTCGGGTCCGTTGCGGTGGTGGCGAATATGCCGCTGCCCGCCACCGTTCCCGCTCGGAAGACGACATGTTCATCGACTTTATTGATGCCGCAGGAATAGATCAGCGGACTGTTGGTGGTCATGTTCAAGGAATCGCCCAGCACATTCATCTTGTATTGCAGCGGCGTATTCCAGGCGTCCAAGATGTCGTAGCCTGTGCCGTTCTTGCGGTATTCCTGATTTTGAAACTGCGTGTAAGGGCCAACGTTGATGTCGGCCCACTTCTCGCCATTGGCTGCATTCGGTGCGGTGCGCCAGGTGGTTGAGAGATAGTAGTAAAGCGCCTGGCTTCCGGTCAGGCCGCCAGGGGCCGTGGCAGGGGGGTACGCGCGGAAGGTGAGGTGGTAGAGCTCCAACCCGCTGTAACATTTCTCGACCAGCGTTTTGGCCGCGCCCATCTTCGTTCGTTCTCGCAGCTTGCCGAGAACTGAACCCAGGATGGCGACCAGCAGGCAAATGATCCCGATCACCACCAGTAATTCGACCATGGTGAAGCCACGGGGACGGACGTTTTTATTCGGGCTGTAGAGTGTTGGCATCTTCATCTCAAAATAGAGTTGGCTTATTGTTCCCACACGCAGCGGAAGTTCGCGATGGGACGGGTGCAGTTGACGCCCGCACCTTCACCCATCGAGAAAATATCGACACCTTGGAGATTATGCGCGTTGTTGCCGGGGAAGCGCGGATCCGGCGTCACCAGGGTGGCTGTGGCGCGGATTTCCTTTGAATTGGCCGTGGTAGGAACGGCGACATAGCCAGCGACGGTGTCGCGCACGTTATTGTATTGCAATGGGCGACCCCAGACGTCGATGATGTCCGTAGCTTTCGCGGATGCAGTTCCGGGATTCTTCTGATTGCGCACCGGCACGTCGAGGTACGGTCCCGTGTCCTTTGAGGCCCAGACTTCACCCTTGGCCGGGGTGTTGGTGATGCGGAACGGCGTCGACAAGTAGTAGTAAAGCGCACTGGAATTGGAGACGTTATAAGTCGGCGCGCCGCTGACGGTGGGCGACAGTGCCGTGACTGCGGCCGTCAGACCGTCGGGCGGAAAAACGCCCCAATCGAATTCGTACGCGGCGATGGCGGTCTCGATGCTTTTGATCAACGTGCGCGTTGCCGTTTCTTTGGCGTTGCGCCGGACGTTGGCGAGCACGGGTAACAACAAAGCCATCAGAATTCCGATGACCGCGATAACCGTCAACAGTTCAATCATGGTAAAGCCACGTTTTGCTTTCATTCTGAGCTCCATTAATTGGATTCCGGGCACTCCCGTTCAATCTGTTCCAAGTCTGTGTACGGACTGGAAATCCCCAATTCCTACAGAGACAATAAAATGTAGTTCCACTTTCACAAATCACGACAAAAAATTGTCCGCTAATGGAACATTCACCTGTGCATCGTAAATGTGGTAGTTATTGCATAGACATGAGTTAGGCGCTTTAGGATTACCTAAATTCATACTACTAAGGCAGTAGCATGAGTGGGGTCGGGGGCTGAGGGGATTGCACCAGTGCTTGATTATTGTATATCATACCCCATCTTTTTAGGCATTCACACACGGTGCGTGTTCGTGCAAAGGGTCCTGGTTTTAGATATACTAATATTATGAGAACATTGTCACCTCTTTCACCTAGTTTCGATGTTGACCGCGAGTTTCCAATTGTCAAGCATTGGCTGTTCTTCAATCACGCCGCCGTAGCGCCTTTGACGGCTCAGGCCGCGACTGTGATTGAACGCTACGCCAAGGAAGCGCGCGAAGACGCTTACTTGTCTGGAAACTGGTACGGAAGGGCGGACACTGCGCGCAAACTGGCGGCGCAGATGATCAACGCGCATGCTGACGAACTGGCGTTTGTAAAGAATACCAGCGAAGGCATCGCGTTTGTCGCCAACGGTCTGGATTGGAAATCCGGCGAAGAAGTCATCACCTCCAATGTTGAATACCCCGCCAATATTTATCCGTGGATGGACATCGCGCAACGCTTCGGCGTCAAGCACGTGATGGTCGCCGAACGCGAGGGCCGCGTGCCGACCGAAGATGTGCTGAAGGCCGTGACGTCGCGTACGCGCATGATTGCGCTCTCTCATGTCCAGTACGCCAGCGGTTACCGCTCGGACCTCGCGACGATCGGGTCGTTCTGCCGCGAGCGCGGAATTCTGCTTTGCGTCGACGCGATCCAATCCATGGGCGTGCTGCCAGTCGACGTGCAGAGCATGAAGATCGATTTCCTCTCTGCCGATGGCCACAAATGGATGCTCGCGCCGGAGGGCTGCGGGATTTTCTACTGCCGACGCGAGCTGCTCACGTCACTGCGTCCGGAGATCGGCTGGCTCAACGTGATCAACGCTGCTGAATACGGAAACTACGACTTTACGCTTCGCGCCGATGCCAAGCGCTTCGAATGCGGCTCGTACAATATTCCCGGCATCCTTGGATTTGGTGAATCGCTGCGCGTGCTGCAGAGCGTCGGGATGGACACGATCAGCCAGCGCGTTCTGGCGCTCACCGATCAACTCTGCGATGGGCTGAAACAAAAGGGTTGCTCGATCATCAGCAGCCGCAGGCCGGGGGAGGAGAGCGGCATCGTCGCGTTCACTCATCCCACGCGCGATCACACCGAGCTGGTGAACGAACTGAAAGCGAAAAAGATCGTGATCATTCAGCGCGAAGGACGGCTGCGAGCATCGCCGCACTTTTACAATTCGGCCGAGCAGGTCGATCAACTGCTCGCCAATTTGTAAGCACCGCCGGCTTCGAACGCCGCGATGCCGGCTTGGAATTCGGCTTTTCCGCCGTAGGCCGGGTGCCGCACAGCGGTGTGTTTGATGCCCAGTTGAGTCAGCGTCTCCGATGAAATTTTGCCGGCTGCGGCGATCTGAGGCTGGCCGAGAATCTCCATCAACTCCAGCAGAAATTGTTTGCCGAGTTCCCGCTCGGGCCGCGTCGGCGTGCGGTTGGAGAGCGGCTTGTCGGCGGTGTGCGGGTGGAACGGAACGATATTCCAGAGCACCGGAATGTGCGGCAGTCGCTCGATGGTTTCCCAGACGATGCTGCCTGACGGTTCACGGAAGAGGCGTTCGCGAATGCCGCTGCGTTCGAATCCACCGTCCTTGAAAAACGAATGGTTGGCGAGCGTGTGCTCGCTGGTGAACGCGATGCCGCTGAACCGGCAGCCCTGATAGCCGGCCGCTTCGCCGAGGATGATCAGTTTGACGCCGCGCGCGGCCAGTTTCTGCAGGTACATCTCGCAGTTGCGCCGGCGAATGGCCGCTCCGCCTGGCCGGTCCAGGTCGGCGCGCTCGGTCGCGTAGGGATTGGCGAGCGTCTCGGTGTGCGGGATTTTCGACAGTTTATTCAGCAGATTACGGATCGCGGCGTGAGTTTTTTCCATGCGCTACTGTATCTCGGAGATCGCGTAAACGCAGCGGCGAGCGCCTGCGACGATGTGTTCTGTACGGTCGATCTTCACATCCGGTCCAAGAATTTCGCGGAAGACCAGCAGTTCCGAATTACACAGACCGACGCAAGCTGTCGCTGCCGCGCAGATGGGGCAGTGGTTTTCGATCAGGAGAAACGTGCCGTCTTTTTGTGGCTGAACTTCGGCCAGGTAGCCTTCGCTGGAACGCAGTGCGGCCAGCGCGTCGACACGTTTGCGTAACGGTGCTTTGGCGGGAACTTCGAGCTTGTAGTTGGCGATCTGCTGCCTGGCGCGGTGGGAGAGGAGCTTCTCCAGGCCGTCGTCGCCGAACGTACCCTTGATCGCCCCGAACAGATTTACGATCAGGTCGCCGTGGCGGTCTTCGAAGAGCTTGTCCGCAGCGGTCGTGAGTTTCCAGAGCTTCGCGGGGCGCCCCATGGGGCGGTGCTCTTCCTGGTAGACGACGAGATTCCGTTCCGCCAGCGCGTAAAGGTGCTGGCGGATGGCCATCGCCGAGACGCCAAACTGCGCGGCCAGCGCCGAGGCGTCCTGAGGGCCCTGGATCTTCAGCGCCTCCATGATGCGCCGCCGGGAGCGGAGTTCGTCGTCGTGTGCGCCCTCACGGGCGGCTTTTTGCAATCGAGCCATAACTAAAAAGACTACGCGTGGTCGAAATCTTTTTAAAGAAAATTATTGCAAAAGTCATCGGGGTGAATTTTTGTACCCATTTCGACGAGTAGGTGTAAGTAGACATGACGCTACTACGGGTTGCACACCTGTGCAGCTAATGACGCTAATACGAAGCTTGCGTTGCTCGTCATTCCAACGGTTTCACAGACAAGTTCGAGGTGCGCGGAATTTGATACTTCGGGTGTTGAGTGTGCTCTTGCTGTCGTGCGCTTCCGGCGCATATTCGGCTGACCTCGCAGACGCGGAGACAGTCGCGTCGTTGAAGAAGCTGATCGTTGCCGGCTCGGCGGAAGGCGCGAAACCAACCGTGTACATCAACTTCCTGGGCAAACCCGCGCGCGTGCAGATTGTCGGCGCCGACGACAAGGGCGTGAATGCGTCGTCGGATGGCTCGGTGCTTCCTGTTGGCTGGACAGAATTGACACCCGACCAATTCGGCGGCCTGGCCAGCGAGTACGCGAAGACCGGCGCAGACTACCTGTCCGTCGCGCGCTACTTCGCACAGAACAAGCTCAAGGATCACGCGGAGAAGGCGGCGATCAAGGCGGTGGAGCACGATAAGTCCCTGACGTCCGAAATCGGCGCGATCATCGGCAAGGACGAACCGAAGCCGGATGCACCAAAAGTTGTAGCACCTGTTACGCCAGCGGCGCCGGGAACATCCGCGGCGGTCTCGAATCCTTCCGCCGAAGGCGAAAAGCCCCCGCCGCCGAAAAACAATCTCGCCGGTCTGACCGGCGTCGCCAGCGCTCCCTCTGGAGGCACCGCGCGAATTCCGGATTTCAAAGCGCCGATCATGTTCGACACGCCAGAAGCCGATGCGATCATGTCCGCGCTGCAGATTTTCCCGAAGTCCAATGCGTGGAACCAGGATGTCTCGAAGCTGCCGCTGCTGCCGGAGTCCGACAAGATGGTCGCGCACATCGGCGCGGAGAAGCACGTCTTCCTCGGCTTCGATTTCAGCTACATCATTGTTCCGGCCGATCAGCCTAAGATCGACGTGAAGCTCGGCTACGCCGCCGAATCGGACAAGGGGCCGTATCCGGTCGCTCCGAACACGCCGATCGAAGGCTGGCCCTGTTTCTGGGACAAGAAAATGCCGTCGCTGGATACGTTTCAGCGCGAAGGCGACGGAGACCGGCACGGCATCGTGATCGACGCGGCGAGCGGCATGCTCTATGAATTTTACCAACTTCGCAAAACCGCCGCCGGCGCGTGGACCTGCGCCAACGAAGCGACGTTCGATCTGAAATCCAACAAGCAGCGCCCGAAGAACTGGACATCCGCCGACGCAGCCGGATTGGCGATGCTGCCGGGCCTGATTCGCAATGACGAAATGAAGCGCGGCGTGATCGAGCACGCGATTCGCATGACCGTGACGAAAACGCGCAAGGCCTTCATCTATCCGGCGACACATCACGCCGGAAGCACGGACGACCCGACCTATCCGGCGATGGGCCAGCGTTTCCGTCTAAAGGCGAGCGTCGATATCTCCAGCATGCCCAAGGATGCGCAGATCATTGCCAATGCCTTGAAGAAGTACGGCGCGATTGTCGCCGACAATGGTTCCGACTGGTATTTGTGCTCGACGATCGATAAGCGGTTTAATATGGAAGCGATGAAGGCGGTGACGAAGTTTAAGGGCAGCGATTTCGAGGCGGTGCAGGTGCCGGACTTGAAGAACTAAAGAGCAATTCGAAATTCAAAATTCGAAATTCAAAAACGCGCGCGGATTGGAACGGCTATATGAAATTGGCGTGCTGGTTGTGCTTCGGAACTATGCTCGTCGCCAACTCCAGTTCGTTCGCCGCCGAAAAGCCCGAACCCATCATCATCGTCTGGACGGAGACCCATCAGACCATCGTCGGCTTCGGCGGAACAATGGGGTGGATTCATCCGCATCCGGATCAGCGTGAGGAAGTGTTCGATCTGCTTTTCAAGCAGCTCGGAGCGTCGGTGCTGCGCGTGCAGGCGCTGGGCGGGGAGGGCGGGGACGAGGTCACGCCTGAAAAGGTAAACGACAACTCCGATCCAAACGTCTTCGACTGGCCGAAATTTAATTTCAAGGAAACGGAGGCCAAGGCGGCGCTCAACATCAAGTCGGCCCAGGCGCGCGGCGTGAAAACGATTCTGCCGGTGACGTGGAGTCCGCCGGGATGGATGAAAGACAACGGCAAGCGCACGGGCAGCGGTGCGATGTTGAAGCCTGAAATGGCCGACGAATTCGCAGAGCTCTGGGCCGCTTACGTGATCGCGATGAAGCGGGATTTCGAGATCGAGATCCACGACATCTGTCTGCAGAACGAACCGGACCTGACCTGGTACTACCCCACCTGTCGCATCGACGGCGGATTGCTGGCGCGTACGATGCTCGCCACGCGTAAGAAGCTCGAGCGCGAGAAACTAGCCGTCCGTGTGCTCGGTCCGGACACCTGCCGCATTTTCCATCTTCCGGAATACGTCGAGCAAATGGAGAAATGGAACGCCAGTCCGGGCACGCCGATTCTCACCCATCTTTACGATTTGGAGATTCCGTTTGAGGACGTAGCGATGGATCCGCCGCGCTGGAAGAAGGCGCGCGAACTGGCGGAGAAATACAAGCGGCCGCTGTGGATGGTTGAGACGGCCAATTACCTCAGCGGCGTCGAACCTGGTTCCTATGCCGAAGCGTTCGTCTGGGCGCAGAAAATGCACTGGGCACTGTGCGAAGGCGATTGCCAGATGGTCTGCTATTGGCAATTGTTCTTCGATAAGAAGGGTGAGGCGTTGATTTACTGCGAGAAGTCCGAGGATAAGAAATACGAAGTCACGCCCAAGTTTTACACGTCGATGAACTTCTTCAAATTCGTGCGGCCGGGCATGGTGCGCGTCTCTGCAGCGACGAATGCCAAGGGCGTGCTGGTCAGTGCCTTCGACGATCCGGTCACGAAAGGCCATCGGGTCGTCGAACTGGTCAACACGGCCAAAGAAGCGCGAACAATTTCGCTCACGGAAACCGGAGCCTGGCAGCGCTTCACCACAACCGCGGAGAAGCACTGCCAGGACGACGGAGCGTTGAAGAGCGTGGATAGCGTGGAGTTGCCGGCACTCTCGGTGACGACGTTGGTCGCAAATCCCTGACGTTACTACATCACGATCACCAGCCACATCACGCCGAACTTATCGCCGGTCATGCCAAACTTCGGCGAGAAGAACGTCTTGGTCAGCGGCATCAGCACCTTGCCGCCGTCGCTCAGCGCTTTGAAGTGCTTCTCGGCTTCGGCTTCTGTTTTCACGATCAGGGATAGCGCCATGCCCTGGAAGACGCCTTTGCCGTTGCAATTGCCGTCCGAGGCCATGATCGTCGCCTCGCCGATTTTTAAACTTGCGTGCATGATCTTGTTTTCGCCGCCGGGTGGAATCATGCCGGGCTGGGGATCCGGACATTCCTTGAAGCGCATCATCATGACCACTTCTGCGCCCAGCGTCTTCTTGTAGTGGGTGATCGCCTCTTCGCAGCGGCCTTCGAAGTACAGGTAGGGTTGGATGTTCATGCCGTTCTCCTGGGTTAAAAAAGGTGACTCTTGTCGATCCCGATTCCAATTTGGAAGAAAGTTTCTGATGTCAGTTTCCGGACCATCAATCGCATCAAAGTCAGCGTTTTGATCTCTCGCCGTCCCTCGCTTCCAACTCCATGTCGGGTGACGAGAGCCCGTTTCGACAACGACTTCGAATTTAGAGTAAAATTTCTTAACTGGTTTTTGTCATTCGAGTTAATTCGCTCTGTCCACGTTTGAAACTTAACCCGCCACTTTTCCCGATCAAGCGCAGGGGCATTGGGGCGAGGTCAGCACACGTGCTTCGATGCAACATGTGGTTTTTGATATGAAATAATGCACATGTTCATAGGAAATTTCGAAATCGAATGAGATTCTTGTTATCGCGGCGCGAAAAATCGCGATGATCGGCAGCCTGTTCGGCATCCGGAGTTGATCATCCATGCGACGTTGCTTTCTCGCCCTGTTTTTAGTCTTCTCGTCGTCGCTCTTTGCGGCCACCACGGTGGACTTCAACGATACGATTGTGGCTCCCAAATCGTCGATGGGCATAAACGTCAGCAGCAACAGCGCCAACATCATCAATGGCGGCTGCTTTGAAGCGGCTGCCGACAGCAATGGTTTCGCATCGGAAGGCTGGGGGTGGTTCAAGTCCGGAACGTTCACGGCGAGCGTCGATACGTCCACGTTTGTTTCCGGAAAGCAGAGTCAGAAAGTTGCCGTCGGCGCAGCTCCGGTGGCCATGGAACAGGCGACGGTCGATCTGCCGCAGGCCCCGTTCACCCGCGTGTTGACTCCCAGCGGCAAGTACATGATCAAGGTGATGTTGAAATCCGGCGTCGCCAACGCGCGCGTTCAGCTCGGGATCATCGATGGCGGCTGGGCGGTGCACTACAGTCCGGCGATGCCCCTGACCACGTCGTGGGGCGAATACAGCTGGTCGTACACGCCAACCACGTCGGACCTCTGGCGTGGCGTCTCGATCCAGTTTCTCGACAACACCAATTACTGGATCGACAATCTCGCCAGTTGGGACGCCAACAACACCAACGCCGCAACGGGATTCGCGCAAACGTACGTGGATCGTCTGACGGAACTCAAACCCGCCATGCTGCGCCTCGGTGGACTGGGTGTGAATTCGATGACGCTGGAGCACTACCTGTTCAAGACATGGCCGCTGAGCTACGCGCCGCCGCCCAACGAGTACCTCCATATCAACACATTCATGGCGCTGTGCAAAACGGTGAACGCGAGTCCCTTTATTACCGTGCCGCCGGCGTTCACGGATACGGCCAGCGCGGCGGCGACGGATTTGACGTCTGATCTCGTGGCCAATCACTTCGCCGATCACGGCAATCTCGTGGACTATCTGGGCGGCGACGGAACGACCACTTACGGTGCACGGCGTACAAACGACGGTTTCGCGCGCTGGGACACGCAGTTTCCGGTGATCTACTACGAGATGGGCAATGAAACCTGGGGCACGCCGGATGGCTTGTGGGACATGCATCTGGGCCTGCCGGGCGATCCGTGGATGCAGACGTACGCAACGTACTGTACCAAGCGCATGACGGAGATGAAAAGCCGCGCTGGCTGGCGCGCCAATATGAAAGTGGGATTTGGCGGCTTCGCGGCCGATTCCGACAGTTGGGCCGGCTATAGCACGATCCTAATTCCCGCGATCAAGAACCTCGCCGACTTCGGCACGATTTTCATGTACTACGGCAGCGGCAGCAACACCAACTCCGACGAGGAAATCTACGGCGGACTCTTCGCCAAGGCGCAGTGGCACCAACGTACGATCAAGCAGATGAACACGACGTACGCGACCGCGGCCGGACACGCGTTGGAATGTTGCATCTACGAAGGCAACTGCGTGTGGGGAAATTATTACAATGGTCCCAGCGCCAACGATACGTTTGTGTACAGCAAGGAAGTGAGCGCTGGAGCGGCGGCCTCACTGCTGGATAATTACGCCGCGGGTAATCGCGCCGGTGTGAAGTTCAACAATCATTTCGCTTTCACGGGAGGTTCGTGGTCATCGCTGACGGCCGAGCCGAACTTTTATCGCAAGCCGGCGTACCAGGCGCTGAAGATCTTCAACAACTACATCTCGGGAAATCTGATCACGTCAACGGTCAACGGCAGCGCCACGTGGAATGACACACTGACGGGCGAATCCAATGTGCCCTATGTTGCGTGCTATCCCTATAAAAACGGAAGCAGCTACAGCATCCTCGTGGTGAACCGCCACCGCACGGCTGCGCAGACGGTGACGCTAAACCGGGCGCTGACGGTAACGCAGTTGGTGAAGCTGACCGCGGGATCCATCAACGCGAACAACGAAAGCAGTGAGGCTGTCACGCTGCAACTGCAGTCAGTTGCCGCAACAGGAAACTCCTACACGTTGACGGTGCCGCCGTTTTCGGCTTACGTGGTGATCGCGAAAGACCCGGCCGCGCCGAATGTTCCGCCGACGGTGACACTGACGTCGCCGGCAAACGGCGCCAATTTCGTGGCGGGTTCCAGCTCAAGTCTCACGGCCAGCGCGTCTGACAGTGACGGCATCGTCACGAAGGTCGACTTCTACGCCGGCGCCACGCTGATCGGTTCGGCCACATCGAGTCCCTACGCGGTGACGTGGAGCAGCATTCCGCTCGGCACGTCCGTGCTGACAGCCGTGGCGACCGACGACACCGGCGCGCAGACGACTTCGGCAAGCGTCACGATCAGCTCGGCAGTCGGACCGGGAACGCCGGCGGCGCCCGTGATCACGTCGGGGGTGACGGCGTCACCGAGTACTGTGCAGGTTGGTCAGCCGACTACGTTCTCCGTCGGCGCGACCGGGAGCACCCTCAACTACGCGTGGAATTTTGGCGATGGCAGCAGCGCCACGGGCGCTACAGCGAATCACACGTTTCAGACGGCGGGGACCTTCATCGTCACCGTCACGATTACCGATGGCGTCGGACAGTCGACCACTAGCAGCATGACCATCACCGTAACAGATTCCGGATCAGGAACAGGAATCACGACGCTGCCACTGAGCGTTACCAAAATGGCCGGCGGGATGAATTTCAAAAAGCCTGGTCACGATCAATGTTCCATCAGCGGAGCACTTCCGGAATTGACGCCGGCGTTCAAGCCACTGGGGCAGGCGGCCGTGATTTCCATCGGCGGCGCACAGGTGTTGTTCACGCTGAACAAAACGGGCTCCGGAAAAAGCGGTACGAGCAGCTTCAAATTGAAGTTGCCGAAGAAAGGAAAGACCGGCGGTTCATTCTCTGCGATGTTGAAGGGCAGTTTCGTTGCGGCTTGGCAGCTGAGCGGGTTGGATCCCGCGAAAACAAGCGCTGCGTTTCCGCTGACGGCGACGTTGACCTTCAATGGCAATATTTATTCGGCAACGGTGATCACACAGTACGCAGGCAAGCCGGGCGTCAGCGGGAAATTCAAGAAATAGCAGCTGCCTGATTTTGTATATCATTTATAAATATGTGTACTATTATTTGACTCTCTATATAAATGGGAGAAGCGAGGACCTTCGTTATGAATTTCCGGGCGCCCACAACTCTGGCCGTAGGAATCATCATGTTGAATGCAATTTCGAGTGTGGCTGAAGAAACCATTTCGACGTATCACACGGCGCCGCTCACGATCGATGGGAATCTTGACAAGCCCGCCTGGAAGGCCGCGGTTCGAATTCCCATGGTCTACGAAATGTTTACGAAACGCGAAGAACCGAATGCCACGGCAACCGGTTATTACATGGTCGCCTGGGACGAGCATTACCTTTACATCGCCTATGACTGGACATCCGCGACGAAGCCCAAGAGCGCGGTATGGCAAGACGAACGCGGGCCGCGAAGCAACCCTCGGCCGGTGGTTCGATTGAATGACGAAAAGACGCAATTCGATTGCTTTGAGTTCTTCATTTCGTTGCACGACGACGCATTCCACTTCTGGGAACTGCAGCACAACGACCGGAATGCGCTGGGCGATTACTTCTGCATCAAGCCGCGCGACAAGGACGATCCACTGCGCAGCTATCTGGACTCCCCGCGCAGCCCGGTGGTGTGGTTGTGGCCGTGCTATATTCAGGACGATGGCGAGTACACGGTCAAGACCGCGGTGCACGAGAAAACCTCGGGGGAAACCGGTAAGGAAATCTACTCGGGTTATTCGGCGGAACTGAGACTACCGTTGAAAAGCATCGGGGCGGGATACTCTCTGCGCCGCGAGAACGGCTACCAGCTCGCCGGCGCCAAACTTCGCGCCTTCGGTGCAGAATCGCGAAACACAAAGCCCAGCTACTTTCATAGCATCAAGGGTCTGCACGACGGCTGGTTCCACGACGCTCTGCCGCGGGGACAATTATTTGTGTTTGAACAGAGCGAGAGCGCCGGGAAGTAAGAAACGGTCAGTGTGATACGGCTTTGTAGTATTGCTCGACGGACTTTTTGTATTCCGGGGCGACGTGAATCTGTTCTGAGTCGGTCGCTTTGCGCTGATCGTCCTCTTTCAGTTCGCCGGTATGATTCTGAACGTTCGACTTTTCAAAGCGTCCCACCAGTTCCTTTCGAGCCCGGCCGTCGGGACTTGTGACGCGGGCCGGATCGCTTTCGTCCGCAGTAGTGGGCGTATGTTCCGGCGCGATTTTCTTTGCAGCCTCGAGGAGCTTCGCGCGGTCTTCGCTGCTGAATTTCCGGCCGCTTTCGTAAAGATGGTCGAGCGTGTCGCGAATGTTTCGGAGTGTCTGTTCGTCGATCTTGTTCTCGCGGATGTCATCGGCCAGGCCTTCGAGCTGCTTTTCGCCGGGATTCTTGCTGGAGTTGTTCGAGTTGGGAGTGCGTCCTTTTCCGGCCGTGGGAGAGCCGCCGGATCCGCTATTAGGATTTCCGCCGCCTTGGCCCGGTGAGCCGCCGCTGGAACTCTTTCCCGATTCCTGACTCTTGCCTTCGCCCTGACCTTTGCCTTCGCCTTGACCCTTACCTTCGCCCTGACCCTTGCCTTCACCCTGACCCTTGCCTTCGCCTTGACCTTTGCCTTCGCCTTGACCTTTGCCCTCGCCCTGACCTTTGCCTTCGCCCTGACCCTTGCCTTCGCCTTGACCTTTGCCTTCGCCCTGACCCTTGCCTTCGCCTTGACCCTTACCTTCGCCTTGACCCTTGCCTTCGCCTTGACCCTTGCCTTCGCCTTGACCTTTGCCTTCGCCTTGACCCTTGCCTTCGCCCTGACCCTTGCCTTGTTCTTGCCCTTGGCCTTGACCTTGTGTCTGACCCTGTCCTTGGCCCTGTTCTTTACTCTTGCCTTGGCCTTGCCCTTGACCGCCATCACTTCCCTGGCCACCCTCGCCACCTTGTCCTTGCGCTTTCTCTCCGTTGCTTTGATCCGCGCCTTTACCGTCCTGGCTCTGATTCTTATCCGATTTCCCCTGGTCGCCCTTGGCTGAATCGCTGCCGGGTTTGGACGGTTGCTGCTCGTCCCTTTCTGACGGATTGTCCTTCTTGCTGGCGTCCTTGTTTTCCTGCTTGCTCTTCTCCGCGAGTTGGTCGGCCATTTCTTTCAACTTGCGCGCCATCTCTTCACGTTCCTGCGGCGTGACCGTTTTCCCTGTCTCTTTCGAAGGCTTCGAGAGGTCGCGTTTGGCGTCCTGATCCTCCTGCGCTTTCTGCTCGTCAGGTTTTGGTCCATCGGTGGCAGAGGCGTCAGCCTTCTTTGTATCGCCGGGCTTCGTCTCGTCGCGCGACTTGATCACCGTGTCGTCGCTCTTCTCGTCTTTGATCTCCTTATCGCGATGGTCGGAATCATCCTTGCTGCCGCGCAGAATCGGAATCTTCACCACGGGGCTTGCGCCAAGTTGCCCGGTCGGCGGTTTCACGTCATACGCGCTAAGCACACATTCCACGATGTCGCCGTCGTTGAGCTTCAGCCCCGAGAGATCGACGGGAATGCGCTGCTGAAGCTGGGCCTGCGGGTTGGCGGGAGATAGATCGATAATCCGCGGTGCCGTGCCGGTCGTTCGGCCGGGAACGCTGACACTCAGTTGAACCTTGCGCACACCCAGATCGTCGGTCGCGCCACCGCGCAGAAAGACCGTTGCACCCGGATCGGCCGGCGCGTCGGGCGCGCCTTCACGCTGCAGCGTCGCCTTGGGCGGCGCATCGGGGAACGTTTTTACTTTATAGTGAACGCCTTCGCGGCTGGTCAAACCCGTGGCGCCGCGGTAGCAGATTTCGTACTCGGTGTCTTCGCTGGCGAGCAACGTGCCTTTCAACGTGGTCCCTTGAACCGCCAGCGGTACGCGCCGCACACCCACCTGGAGCCAGGCGTTCACCGCGCCGGGATCCAGCTCGTTGGCGACGCTCTGGTTTGCTACGGCCGTGATTTCAATGCGGCTTCCGACGATGGCCTGAACGTGCCCGCCTTCCACGTCGCGCGCGGGAGCAAACGGCGCGTAAACGGGCGGAAGGATACGCGCGTTGACGTTGGTCACGAGAGGCCGTTCCACGACTCTCAGTACGAACGGACCTTTTGACTCGGTATTGACCACGACCGAATACGAGATCGCGCGACCGAAGCCAGGGATGACGTGTTCGTACTTGCCAGCCTCAGTGCGTTCCAGGCGCTCCACCAATTCCGTGGCATCGCCGTCGAGCTTGTAAACCAGTGTCGCCCATTCCGGCAGCGCGTTGCCGCGAGCCGTAACGATGAACTTCACCGGCTCGCCGGCCACAACGGTGCCGTTGCCGGGAAGCACGTCGAGTATGCGCGTCGGTCGTGGCGGGGCGATCTTCTGCCACGGCGTGATGCAGCGGAAGAACGAGTCTTCAAATGAGCCGCCCCAGACAATGTAGAACACCAGCAACAACCCGAAGCTCAAACCCATGGCGCGCAACAGGCGGCCCGGCCAGCGCGCATCGACGACCTGATCGACATCAATCGCGTTGAGACGTTCGGCCGCGTGTTCTTTCAAGAGTCCCACGACTTCCGTCTCGCTATCGCGCAGCGTCTTTTTGCGGCTGAGATCGAAATACGTAATCAGCGCGTCGTCGTCAAATCCGAGCGCCTCGTCGATCTTGCGGGCGTACAGCAGCGGGTCCATCCGCCGGAAAACCATGCGTCGCAACAGCAGGATCGCCGCCGCCACCGTGGCGCCGAGCGCCGCGAGCAACGCCAGTTGCCGCGTGATGGACGTGAGCTCGAACGCGCGGTCGAGACTCATCATGACGTTGATGTAAATCAAACCGAACGTGCCGGCGAACATCAGCACCGCGAGCAGATTGAACAGCCGTTGGCGCATCGTGATCGCGTCAAGGCGTTCAGCGACGGGATCTTTGTGCCAAAACGCCGCCCATTTATCGCGCAGCGTTGTCAGCTTGGGTGGGGTGGTGGACGGCGGTGAGAGGGGCGTGGGAAGAGTGCTCAGCGGATCGGATTTCATCGCAGCTCCCAGTCCAGCCCCGGTAACGGTCCATCTTCAGGCACTCTACAGGATTAGACGCGGTTTAGGAGGGTTGCGTTGCGGGAATTTTTCGGACCCAACACGGGATGGTAGTTAGGAAAAATTTGGCAGGTGCTCAAAAGCCAACATATGGCCAATTGGCCATAAGTAAAAACTACAACGCTTTGCCGACGAGATCGACTTCAGCAAGTCTGAAGTCGATCTCCGTTCAGATAAAAACACCGCACGCATCTGCGTCCTGCAGATGCGTGCGGTGTCTGAAGCGTGCGAATTTTGATAGCTAAATCAAGGGGTGACGCGAGCGGCGTCGAGCGCACCCTGATCCTTGCCGGAGAACCAGTTTTTGTTGATGTCGTTGTACGCCTTTTCGTTTTCCGGAACGTCGTCAAGCGGGAAGATCGCCGCGACGGGGCATTCGGGGACGCACAGACCGCAGTCGATGCATTCGTCCGGATTGATGATCAGCATCTTCGTCAGTTCCGGCTTTTCAGCCGTCGGGGCAAGTCCCAGCTCGCCCAACTCCACGTCGTAGAAACAATTGACCGGACACACCTTCATGCAAGCAGTATCGTGCGTGCCAACACACGGTGAACAAACGACGTGAGCCATTCTACCTCTCCTCTCTCGAAAACTTCGAAAGTCCCTTTAAATCACTGTAGCCAGTGGATGGAGACTTTATGCCCAAGAATTTGCGCGTTGTAAAGCACGTTTTCACGGGAAGCTCGATTTTTCTCAGGAAAAATGTGCGGCGACCGAGTCTTGTTGCGAACCAGTTTCAACTATCGGAAATTCAGCATCAATGTCGAATCGAAGCGATCATCCAGAAGACAATCGCGAGCGCAAAAATGACCACCGCCACGACGCATCCCAATTCAACCGGGCGCAGTTGGCCTTTGCTTGCCTGAGCTTCTTCGGATTCCTCGGTCAGCACATGCGGATTGGAGCGCGGACGGTACGGGCGGTAGCGGTAATCCCAGCCTTTCAAACGTTCTTGAACGAGCGGCGGATATGCTTCCGACGGCGCGTGCGGCTTGACTTGCTTGAGAACGCTGTCGGAGTCACGGCCGAAACGTTGATGGAACGCAGCGCTGGCTTTTTCGAAGTCGAGTCCGGACTTCTCCGTCAACAGCCACGCCGCTCCAGCACGCGCGTAGTCGCGCATTTCGAAGTAGACATCGCCAAGAAGGAGGTAGGTGGGCTGATCGTAGCGGCCGGAGCGATGCAGCGTATAGAGGTAGCCCGTGAGGCGTTCGCGAGCCTGATCGGGACGGCCCGCCGCGAGATCCGAGCGAGCCCGTTCGAGGGCTGACGTTTTCATAGCAGGGATCGGAGCCGGGCGGCCGCCCAGCTCCGTCCCCTCTCACTTTAGCGGCGCGCGCGCTTGAACTGGCTGCGCGGCTGGCCACAGCCGGGCTTGACGCCATGATTCGCACGCTTGTTGCGGCGGTTCTTCAACGGTCGGTTCTTTTCCTTCGCTGCCATTGCTGTACAACTCCTTCTTTCGTTGTTGCGCCACAGCGTTCACCCCGGAACGCGCATCCCTCAACAGTGTCGCTGGGCTGGTAATAAAGCGGTGTGATTTAGACTTCCGAAAGCGGCGCCTCACCGGGCAATTCCGCAGGCCGGACCAGCGCTCCAGCCGCAGCCGCGGCGGGCGGTGGCGGAGCAAACTTGCGCGCGACAAAGGCGGCCATGCTGGCGCGGCCTTCCGCTTCAGCCTTCTTCGCCGCCGCTTCCCATTCCGCGGCAGAAATCAAGCGGCGGTCGAAGCGATCCAGGCGCGCGAGCAGAAACGTATCGCCGCGCGAGAGGGCGACGTCTTTGATCTGTTGAATGCCGGCCGTATCGCGCGCCTTCTCGAAAAAATCGAGTGCATCGGAGAACCGTTCCGCCGCGAAAAAATCGCGCGCAATCTGGCTCAGCGTGGCCGGCGACGACTTCTCCGCATGGAGCGTGTCGCGCTTCTTGATGTAATGCGTCGGGAAACCCATGGCGACTAATATAATGCAAACTTCTGGAAAGCAAAATGGAGGTTTGTGATTTTGAGACAGCGACGTTGCGACGAGGCAAGCGCGCCAGTGGGTTTTTCCACCGAATATCGTTCATTCTCCTGTCGCTCTACACGCGAACCTATTTGCAATTCCACGCGGAGTCCGTACCATCTCAATCGTGTTTTCGGTGCGAATCGAGAGCGCGTCCAGAAAAGTCGGGGCGTGGCGCAGCTTGGATTAGCGCGCTTGCTTGGGGTGCAAGAAATGGTGATAGTTAAAGCCTTGCGCTGTAAGCTTTACCCATGAAATCAACTTGAAATCCTATCACATTTGACTATCACAAAGCTCTCTTTTTGAGGGTTTTGCACAATGAAAAAATTCAAGGGCGTAGAAATCAAACAGCAGTCCACGGGCGGTATGCTCTACGTTCGTTTCAGAGACCCAAGAACCCATCCCAAACGCCAAATCTACACTACCACCGAAACGGTAGACATGGGCATTGCTGAACGCATAGCCGGTGAGCTTTCCGGTATCATCTACGGACCCACAGAGCATTGGCATAAATTGCCATCGGGGTTGCATCCACGGACCACACAAATTTGGAATCCTGTGGACACAGAAATTGATGACATGACAAGTGACCAAGCACTGTCAATTATTTTCAAGCAACTCAAAAACGGACTCACTCCGGAGAACCAAACGCAGTTCATTCAGGCACGCCGCATTTTTATTGACCTTGTAAACAAGGTCACGGAAATCCCGGCCCTAATCCAAGAACGTGATAAATACAAGCACGAAAACATGTTGTTCAAGGCTGAACGCAAGAGACAGGGCTTGAGGGATATAAAGGATGGGGCAAGAAAGCTCATTTCCCAAGCGATAGCGGATTATTTCGACAGTGGGGCGTGTGGTGCCCGTAGTTCATGGCGTGACGCACTTAAAGGCTGGTTTAAGCGCTTTGGCAATGAACTTGGGATGGGCGAAAATATTATGGATGTGACCCCGGAACAAGTTGCCAAGCACATTTTCGGGTTAAGACGCAAGGGCAAAAATGGGAAGGACGGTAAGCCCGTGGGTGCGGACACCAAGAGGCGCATACGCATCAACCTTGCCACGTTCCTACGCTACAGCACTAACGGCAATTTTGATGAACGTCGGTTGTTCACGCTCACCAAGAGCCTTTCAGTACAAGCACGCCTTGAGACCAATACGGAATGGGTATGGTTGGAACCGGAACAAGCCACACAAGTCATAGCTGCGATACCTGAACAGTATTTCCGGGATGCCGCAACTATTCAGTATCAGCTTGGGTTGCGAGCAGAGGAATTGCCATTGCTGCAAAGTTCCAAAGTCGATTTAGTCAAGAACCAAATCCACATAGCACGCATTTTCGACGGCAAGCAGCTAGTGCGCCGTCTGAAAACAGACAACTCAGAGGAATACGTGCAGCTTAACAAGGCTGTAATGGACGCAATCAAGAGACGTTTGGCTGAAAATAATTTTTTGCTTTTCCCCTGTGATTTAAAATTCATTGAACCACGTTTTCAAGAAAAAATAACAGAGTTTGAACGCAAGCACAAGTTGTGGCCAGTACCACCCATATTTGACGGCAATGAGGATAAAGCAGAGCAAGGCGGTAATGGCTACACGTTCACCAATGCTTTTAGAAAAATTCTACGCAAGGCCGCAACGAGCGTATTGGGTAACACCAAACCGATGGATTCACGGACCTTTAGGCGGACGTGTGCCCGTGAATTGGTGCTCAAGTACGGGTGTGACCGGGCAGCATCGGTTTTGAGGGATGATGTTGAGACAATAAAAAAACATTACGGGAATTTGGTCGCAAGCGACACTTCGACTGAAAGATAACAGCACGACATAAATTCAACCGCACACCCCCCCTCTCACTTTGCGTACCGTTG
Source organism: Planctomycetota bacterium (assembly GCA_038227875.1). Taxonomy (GTDB): domain Bacteria; phylum Planctomycetota; class SZUA-567; order H5-PLA8; family H5-PLA8; genus JBBRPR01. The sequence goes on along the minus strand of JBBRPR010000054.1, from coordinate 31,657 downwards.
CAGATTACACCGTCGAGTGCTCACACGCATCACTTATTTTTTCACCTTCTTCTTCTCGCCCCACGCCTACGTTCTTGTTAGGATTTGCGGTGACTATTCTTGAGCGATGTTCATTGTCGTTGTGAGGCAACCAGTTTCGATTTTGGCGGGCTTATGAACGAAGCCGACACTTGCCGCAAACTGGTGCTCCCGAAGCTGATTGCGGCGGGGTGGGATAACGACCCGCATTCATTCACGGAACAGCGCACGTTCACTGACGGACGCATCATTGTCACCGGCAACAAAGTGCGCCGCCGCCCGCAAAAGCGTTCCGACTACATCTTGCGGTACACTCGCGACTTCCCCATTGGCGTCATCGAAGCCAAGGCCGAAGACGAATTGCCGACTGCGGGCTTGCAGCAAGCGAAAGAGTATGCGGAAATTCTCGACCTAAAATTCGCTTACTCGACAAACGGCCACGAAGTTGTTGAATTCGATTACACGTCCGGGATTGAACGAAAGGTCAACGCATATCCGACCCCCACGGAATTGTGGAAGCGGCTCCGGGCTGCGACAGGGCTGGCCGACGACAAGAGCGTTTCACAGTTGCTCTCGCCGTACTGCTTGATTGGCGGAAAGCAGCCACGCTACTATCAAGAAATCGCCATCAACCGCGCCGTCGAAGCAATTCTAAAAAAGAATCGCCGGGTGCTGCTGACGATGGCAACGGGAACCGGCAAGACACAGGTAGCCTTCCAGATTTGCTGGAAGCTTTGGAATGCCCATTGGAGTCGAAAGGGCGACCACCACCGCCCCAAGATTCTGTATCTGGCCGACCGGAACATTCTTGTTGATGACCCGAAAGACAAGACGTTCACCCCCTTTGGTGACGCCCGTTGGAAAATTGAGAACGGCGTCATCAACAAGGGCCGTGAAATGTACTTCGCCATATATCAAGCCATTGCGAAGGACGAACACCGCCCCGGCTTGTACAAGGAATACGCGCCGGACTTCTTCGACTTAATCGTGGTGGACGAGTGCCATCGTGGAAGCGCCAAGGATGACAGCAACTGGCGCGAAATTCTGGAATATTTTGAGCCAGCATTCCAGCTTGGCATGACTGCAACTCCAAAACGCAACGACAATGCAGACACGTATCGGTATTTCGGAAATCCAATCTACACGTACAGTCTCCGGCAAGGCATCGAAGATGGCTTCCTTGCGCCCTACCGTGTGCATCGGGTGGTCACGACGTGGGATGCGGCTGGCTGGCGTCCAAGTCAAGGCGATATTGACCGCTTCGGGCGCAGCATCCCGGATGACATGTACCAGACAAGGGACTTTGAACGACTTGTGGCGCTCAAGGCTCGCACAGAGGCTCTCGCGCGGCATCTTACGGAGTTCCTGAAAGCCACTGACCGCTTTGCCAAGACCATTATCTTTTGCGTTGACCAAGAACACGCCGACGAAATGCGGCAAGCCTTGAACAACTTGAATGCCGACCTTGTGCTGAAATACCCGGACTATGTTTGCAGGGTGACAGCCGATGAAGGCGACATTGGACGGGGGCATTTAAGCCGCTTTCAAGACGTTGAAACGCAAACGCCGGTCGTTCTCACAACATCACAGCTTCTCACCACGGGCGTTGATGCGCCGACTTGTAAAAATGTCGTGCTGGCGCGAATCGTAAATTCCATGACCGAGTTCAAGCAAATCATCGGGCGCGGCACTCGCGTGCGTGATGACTACGGCAAGCTTTTCTTCAACATCCTTGACTACACGGGGTCTGCCACACAGCTTTTCGCGGACCCGGATTTCGACGGCGACCCGGCCCGAATCACCGAAGAGCAGATAGACGACACAGGACGACCGACGCAGCAGCCCGTTATCAACGAGCCAACGTACCCCGACTTGGATACGCATCCGCCCGATGTCAGTGACGACCCACCGGAACAGCGCCGCAAATTTTACTACGATGGCGGGCACGTTGAAATTGGCACCCACCTTGTCTACGACGTAGACCCGGATGGCAAGCAGTTGCGCTGTGTCCTGTACACGGATTACACGGCGGAAAAAGTTCGGACACTGTATCCTTCCGCCGTCGAGTTGCGCGCCAAGTGGTCCGACCCGGAGAAGCGTTCGGAACTTATCGCGGCGCTGGCAGACCACGGCATCGACTTCGACCACCTGAAAACAGAGAGCAAGCAGCCGGACGCGGACCCGTTCGACTTGCTGTGCCATGTCGCATACAACGCGCCGCTTCGCACCCGTCGTGAGCGGGCAGAAAGGCTCCGGCGCGATAAAAAGGACTTTTTCGACCAATTCAGCCCCAAGGCGAAGGCGATACTGGAAACGTTGCTCGAAAAGTATGCCGACCACGGCACGGCGCAGTTTGTTATCCCGGACGTGCTAAAGGTGCCGCCGATTTCCGAGCTGGGCAATGTGGTCGAGATTGTACAGATTTTTGGCGGGGCGGAGAAGCTGCGTGAGGCTGTGAACAAATTACAGACACTGCTTTACGTCGCGTGAGCGGGGGCGAAAATGGCAATTGATAGAGACAGCTTTCGAGAATCTTTTATAGATGATTACGATACAAAATGGTTGTGCCCTGTCTGTAGGCTCGGAGTGCTCACACCCGATGCCAAATTACTTGTTAGACAAGAAGCACCTGAATCTGGCGCGGATAGGAAACACCAAGATTGGGACCCAAGTTGGGAGCACGGGAAATTTTCTTGTTTGCTTCGTTGTAATCGCAAACATTGCAGTGAAGTAGTTAGCACCTGTGGTTCGTATCGAGTAAACGACTACGAAGATAATGAGGGCATTCCTGTCAATTTATATGAGTATTATCCTAAGTATTTTGACCCCCCTTTGAAATTGTTGAACTTGCCATCTGGTTGGCCAAAGGAAGTCTGCGCACCGATTGAAGAAGCATTTTCAGTGTTCTGGTGCGATAAAGGGTCGGCTGTAAATCATATTCGTTCGTCGATAGAAGCATTGCTTACTACTCAGAACATTCCCCAATATGCGTTATTGAAAAAAGGGTCAAAAAGGAGTCCTTTGTCCCTTCACAAACGGATAGAGCGATTTCGAGTACAAAGGCCAGAGCTTGCCGACTTGTTGCTCGCTGCAAAATGGATTGGGAATGAAGGTAGCCACACAGGTATTGTGGAAAGGAGCGATATTTTTGACGCACTGGATTTGGTTTACCATGTACTTGAGGAAGTGCTCGGCAATCGTACCGTGTCTCTTCAAAAGTTAAGTAAGGTGATTAACAAGGGTAGAAAGCCACGTTCTAAGAAGGCGAACTCTTCCAAAGGGGGCCATAGCGTTCCATGAAAGGAAAACTACAAAATTTGAGTGAAGTTACAACTGCCCAAAAACTTGGCTCCATCGTTAAGTCCTCCCGCGATATTATGCGAAAGGATAAGGGACTGAGTGGCGACCTTGACCGTTTGCCCATGTTGACATGGATTATGTTCCTGAAATTCCTTGATGACATGGAACATATCCGCGAAGAAGAATCGAAACTCTCTGGAAAGCGATTTAAGCCTTCCATTGAAAAGCCGTATCGCTGGCGGGATTGGGCTGCGAAGTCAGACGGCATCACCGGGGATGAACTGATTTCCTTTATCAACAACGAAGAAGCAAGGCTCCCGGATGGAAAAAAAGGGCCGGGACTCTTTGCGTATTTGCGGAGCCTACAGGGTTCTAATGGCGGTGACCGGCGCGATGTGGTCGCAACCGTTTTCAAGGGCACGTTGAACCGGATGATAAACGGTTATCTGCTACGGGATGTCATCAACAAGTTGAACGACATTCACTTCACAAGCAGCGATGAAATCCATACGCTCGGCCACTTATATGAGTCTATGCTCAAGGAAATGCGGGATGCGGCGGGGGATTCCGGCGAGTTCTACACGCCCCGTGCCGTTGTCCGTTTCATGGTTGAAGTGACACACCCACGTCTTGGTGAAAAAGTTCTCGACCCGGCTTCCGGCACAGGCGGATTTCTGGTCGAGTCCTATTTGCATTTAGAAAAGCAATGCAAGACCGTCGAGCACCGAAGGGCATTGCAAACTGAAAGCATCTTCGGTGTTGAAGCCAAGCCGTTGCCATACTTGTTGGGGCAAATGAATTTGCTGCTTCACGGTTTGGAATCACCGCAAATTGACCCCGGAAATGCGCTTCGGTTCCCGCTGAATGAAATCGGCGACAGGGACCGCGTTGATGTGATTTTGACAAACCCGCCTTTCGGTGGTGAAGAGGAGCGCGGGATTCTATCGAACTTTCCCGACGACAAGCAGACCGCTGAGACAGCGCTGTTATTTTTGCAACTGATTATGCGGAAACTCAAGCGCCAGCCCAAGCCGGGCCGCGCCGGATTGGTTGTACCGAATGGCACGCTCTTTGGTGACGGCATCTGTGCTCGTATCAAGGAAGACTTGCTCAAAGAATTCAATCTACATACCATCGTGCGCCTTCCGAACGGTGTGTTCGCGCCCTACACCGGCATCCCCACGAACTTGCTGTTCTTTGACCGCACCGGCCCCACGACGGAAATCTGGTACTACGAGCAGCCGTTACCAGTAGACCGCAAGAACTACACGAAGACCGCGCCGATTCAGTTCGAAGAATTCGCACCATGCATGGCGTGGTGGAAAGAGCGCGTTGAAAATGACCGGGCTTGGAAAGTGCCCGCTGGCGACATTCTTTCCCACGGTTGCAATCTCGACATCAAGAATCCACGCGGCAAGGTCGATTTTGAACACCTACCGCCAGAACAATTGGCAGACGACATTTTAAAAAAGGAACAGCGCATTGCGGACATTATGGCGGAAATTAAGATAGTGCTTGAAGGGGCAAAGATATGATTTACCCGGACGTACCCTTATGTGAAATATCCAGTCCTATCAGCCGCGTTGTTCCGGTCACTCCGGGTACATCGTATCGCACCATCGGTGTGAAATGGTGGGGAGAGGGTGCCTATGAACGAGAAACCATCGACGGCTCCGAGACAGCGGCGAGAGTGCTATCGTTCGTTCGAGAGGGCGACCTAATTATCAACAAGATTTGGGTTCGGCATGGGTCAACAGCTATTGCGACGAAGGCCGTTGACGGTTGTGCCGCATCTAATGAGTTTCCCACGTTCGAATTGGACTTATCCAAAGTCCTACACCGGTGGATTCACTGGCAGACAAAGACACGCTCCTTTTGGGAGAAGTGCGACCAGTTATCTCGCGGTACAAGTGGAAAGAACCGCATTAAACCCGAACTATTTCTTACTATTAAAATTCCATTACCACCTGTGTCGGAACAGCGTCGAATTTTATCTCGAATTGAGGAATTGGCGGCAAAGGTGGAAGAGGCGCGGGGGCTGCGGCGATTGGCGGCGGAAGAAGCGAATTCGTTTAGAGAATCCACCGCCGCGAAACTCCTTCGTGAGCAACCCGATGCTGTAGTTCTACCAATTGAAATGCTGGCCGAAGTACGCGGTGGCATTCAAAAGGGTCCACATCGTGTTGCAGGGGCCAATCCCATTCGTTACTTGACCGTTGCGCATGTCCATCGAAATAGAATCGTTCTTGATGACCCCCGATATTTCGAAGTAAACGCTGGCGAGCTTGAGCGGTGGGCGCTAATTGCGGGCGATGTCTTAATCATTGAGGGAAATGGAAGCGAAAGCGAAATTGGACGAGCGGCGTTGTTTCGTGGAGAACTTCAACCGTGCGTACACCAAAACCATGTCATCCGGGTTAGACTGGACCAAGCAAGAATTTGGCCAGAGTATTTAAACTTGTATCTCAATAGTCCGGTCGGTAAAGACGCGGTTCAACAGCAAAGTCGTACTACGAGCGGCCTTCGCAGCCTTAGTGTAGGACGAATCCGACAAATACCGATTCTGGTTCCGACACTTCAAGAACAACATCGCATCGTGGCTTACCTTGACGGCCTACAAGCCAAGGTCGATGCGTTGAAGAAACTTCAAGCAGAAACCGCCGCCGAACTGGACGCTCTGTTGCCTTCGATTCTCGACAAAGCGTTTAACGGGGAGCTGTGACCAGTGCGCGAAGTTGTCGAAGTCGAGCCAGATTCCCAATACTTTCGGCAAGTGCTTGAACTGTGGCGTAGCCAATCAGGCACTCTCGGTTTCTTGCCGGAAGGCGGCTTTAAAGAGCATGCTTCGAAAAAACTGTTGCTGGCCGTTTGTGAAGGAGCGAATCTTTTCGGATATCTGCTATACCGCCGAAGTGGCGTACAGGCCACAATTGTGCATCTTTGTTCGGCTCCAAAATATCGGAAGCAAGGTCTTGCAAGGATGCTGATTGATGGACTTCGAATCAGAACAAGGGATTGTGCAGGAATTGGGTTGAAGTGCCGTCAAGACTTTAAGGAAAATCAGGTTTGGCCAAAATTTAATTTTGCTGCGGTGGGTGAATGTGTTGGGCGGAGCAAGGATGCAAAGCGGCTCACGATTTGGTGGTCTGACAACTGCCACAAGAATCTACTCTCTGTTCCGCCCACGACAACCGCTTTGCGGATTGTGCTCGATGCAAATATTTTCTTCGACCTTTGCCCAAACGCCGAACCCTTTAACGAAGAATCACACGCACTACAAAGTGATTGGTTAGTCGGGCTAATCGAGTTATGCGTTACCGACGAGATATTCAATGAAATCCATCGGCATGCAAATGAGGAACGCCGCAAAGCAAATCGGGCTTTTGCAAAATCATTTCCCATCCTTAGCGCGCCCCACGATTCTTTCGAAGCCGTGGTCAAGAAGCTTCGACCTATCCTGAGCGACAAGGGCACCGAAAGTGACCAATCCGATTTTCGCCAAGTCTTGAAAAGCATAACAAATCAAATCTCCGTCTTTGTGACACGTGATTCGCGACTTTTAGGAATATCCTTCGACGTATTTGCAGAATTCGGATTGCGGATTATTCGCCCAGTGGAGCTTATCGTTGAACTGGATGCTTTGCGCCATGAGGACCAATATCAACCCATACGCTTGGCGGAGACTCGATGCACGGTAACACGGGCTTCCAAAGATGATTTTTCCAGATGTGCCGAAGTGTTCCAAAACGCGGCCCAACGTGAGAAGAAGACAGAATTTACTAACCGGCTGGCCGCAATTCTTGTCCAAACCCAAAAATGCAAGCTTGAGATTATTCAAACCGCTGATGAGCAGCCAATTGCGCTAATTGGATACGATTATTCCAAAGAAAGTGAACTGCGGATTCCATGCTTGAGATTGCGACAGGGACCGCAAGCCTCTACTCTTGTGCGGCACCTCCTGTTTTCAATAGTGAAACACGCTGTCAGTCGTGAGCTTTTGCTTATTCGACTTACTGATTCATTCCTACAGGATGAAACTTCGACGGCGTTGCAAGAGGAGTTCTCACGCAGTAAATTCGACTGGCTCAAAGTGTGCCCAAGAGCCTGTGGCGATTGTAGCCAGCTTTCCTTGATACTTGACGGCGTCGCGAATTCGAGCGGCGAGTCTTTAGATTCAATCAATCCCTTCGGTAACGGCCTGTCTTTGCCGATAACTCCCAAGAGCACAGATACGGTTTTGAAGATTGAGAGGCGGTTTTGGCCGTTCAAGGTTAAGGACGGCAACATTCCGTGTTTCATCATTCCAATAAGGCCTGAGTGGGCGAAGCATCTGGTTGACCAGCGGCTTGCGAAGGGTGAGTTGTTGGGAGCGGATGAGAGCGTGGCAATGAATCGTGAGGCTGTCTATTACCGTGCTGCAAGACCAGCTATTCTTACAGCGCCAGCAAGAGTGTACTGGTATGTCAGCAGAGAAGTGAAAGAGCTATGCGCTACATCCTTGATAACGGAAGTTGAAGTGGGTTCTGCACGAGAACTCTTTGCTAAGAATCGCCGATACGGAGTTTATCATCGGCAGCATGTAAAGAAACTTGCCAAGGGAAATCTGGACAACAGGATAATGGCAATTCGCTTTGTCGATACCGAAGTGCTCCCCGCGCCAATCAAGTTTAAAGCGCTCAAACCCATTCTACGCGCCGCTGACATTAAGACCACGCATCAGTCGCCTGTTTTGATTTCCCCGACAACGTACTTTGAGCTTTATCGGCTTGCAGCGGGGGGGCGCAAATGAGTTCAGACAGTACCCTCTTATTGTCGATTCGCCCGGAACATGCAGACCGCATATTCCGTGGTGAAAAAACTGTGGAGCTAAGGCGAATTCGACCACGGCGTGAGCGGGGAGACGTTGTTTTTGTGTACGTGACCGCACCCGTAATGGCGCTGGCGGGTGCGTTCCAAGTTTCAGGCGTGCATGCAGAATCTCCAGAGAAGCTATGGCTCCGTGTTGGCGCTACGTCTGGACTGACTCGCACCGAGTTTCATAGCTATTTTAAAGGCTGTAATAAAGCCTATGGTATCGGCATCGAAAAAGCTTGGCGCTATACGCGACCCGTGGCACTTGAAAAACTTCGCGAACGAGTGCCGGGATTCTTACCGCCACAGAGCTACTGGTATCTTCCTGTTGATACGGCTCGTATTTTGAAATCAGGGTGTCGCGTATTTTCGGCTGAGATTGCGTCGTTACATGAATGAAGTTATCATCATGTTTATGACCGAAGACGAAAAGTGGGACTAATATTACTTCCCATGCGGCCACATACATTAGCGCTGCCGTGCTCCATTCCCAACTCATAAGAATTCTGACGCATTCAAGAATTTTGCGTGATTTTGTTAGAAAATCCCCCAAACCGCACGTTAATGATACTGGCCGGGACAGATAGCCCGCCGCTCGATTAGAGACGACTCAAAGCCAAGCTTCGAGACACGTGACGGATGCTCATGTGCGCATCCCCGGTAGAAGGGCTGTCTTCACCCGGCCAGAATAGAGGACACAATGCAAAACCCAATGGACGTGCGGAAGTTTTTCGATTGGCTCCGGGCGCGACACATTCGTGTGCAGAACATCCACACCTTCGCCGAATTCATCGACGAGTGCGACATGTTTTTGTGGGGGACACAGACGAAAAGGAAGCCCACCTATCAGACACCCTGTTTGGTTGTCTTAGGTTCGCCCGGAACGGGAAAATCCTACTACTTGCGAAGCAACGCACAGCAAGCGAATTGCCTTTATCGCAAGACGGACGCAAGCCCCGTGGGGCTTTACACTCTTGCGTGGAAGGCATTGCAACAAAATGGCGCGGGCCTGATTCTGGACGACATGGATGCCATATACGACGACAAGAAAACCGTCTCGATGCTGAAAAGCATGTGCGACGAAGCCCCCCAAATCATGTCATGGGAAAAGCAAAACAAGACGCTCATGGAAGCGGGAATCCCAACTTGCTTTGAGACTTCTGGCCGCGTGTGCCTGATTACAAATGAATTGCCGACGAAAATGACTGGCAACTTAAAGGCGCTCTACAGCCGTGCGGAAACATTCATTGCGTTTGAGCCGACCGTCCCCGAAGTCCACGATTACGTCAAGACATGGTGGGATATGAAGCACCACAAGGACGTTTACCGTCTCGTTGAGGACAACATCGAATACGTCCATGTGGGAGACATTCGGCTCTACACCCATTCCATTTTGCCACTTAAACGGAAATATCCACGAGACTGGAAGCGTCGGGCAGTCCAGTTGATTCGCTCCGGCACCGCTCAAGGCAAAAAGGACAATCAGGAATCTCGTCGCATGAAAGTGATAGCCGAGATTCTCAATGACCCGAAGCTCAAGAGCGATAAGGAAGACCGCGAAAAAGTGTGGCATTCGAAGACACAGCTAAACCGGAGCTACTACTACGAGTACAAGCGGAAATGGTTGGAGTCGCATGGGAAATCAAAGCATGATACTTGCTGAAAGTCTTGGACTTCTGGACCCGGTATGAAAGGCTGCTTTGCCTTGGACTTTTGGATATTGAGGCGAAATTCTTAACATCCAAAAGTCCAAGGCATTTTCGGGTTTCTTACCGCCACAGTCTTGGGACCCAATATAGAACTACTGCTGACTGCGCCGCATAAGAACCCCGACCCTACCACAACACCGCTACAGCCACTACAGTGGAACCCCTTGGCTTCCATTCTGAAAGAACAAAAATGCCCTGTGACTGCCTGCATCGGTAAAAACCTTTGCAAAAAGGTTAAAATTGATAACTACTGTAGTGGTGTAGTAGTTTATAATCTCTCCTATATGCAAAGCAGTTGTAGACCACTACATAATGGCTGTAGCGGTGGTTGTAGTGGGTAGTAGCCTTCGGCACAATCTTGCAGCATCCTTTTCCGAAGGATTTTCCCACTACACCAACCACAACGCCGGACCACTACACAACCCGATATTCCCCACCACCTTCCATGAGGGTTCCCAATTCTACCATGTCGTCCAAAACCGCCTTCCTTGTCTTTCCATTGCAACCCCACGTCAGATGGTTGTGCTGACGTGCGATATTCTCGCGACCCGTAGGCAATCCCTTTTCATGGCATTTCTGGATAGCCGAAATAATAAGATTCTGCCATCGCTCCCTTTTAGCGGCGTAGCTCTCGCTCTCCGACATCCCGACATTGAAAAATGCACGTTCATGCTGATTGATGAACCAGCGAAGCAGAATGCCGGTATTCGCCCAATCCGCTGGCGTTGGGGTCAAGGAGCGGGTCAAGTGCACTGCCAGTCGATGTCCCATTTCTCTAAAGTGCCTTCCCGCAGTTGTTCGAATCGGCGAACCCCATACTTCGCGGGCCAGCGGTTCAAACATTTCTCCGGTCAGACGCAACTCGCCGGTTAGTTCCATGTACTCCTTCACCGCGCCTTGAAGAAATTTTCTATCCAAGCCCTTCCCAATTTTCCAAAACTCTATGTCACTTAAATAGGTAATTAGCAACCGCCCAAAGAAGCCATCGTTTACGTTTTCCGAATTAAATTTGTCGCGCATGATTCCCGGCTGCACCGACGCTAACAATGTCGGCGCTGTGAACAAGATATCGCGTTTGCTGTTTGCGTATTTGTCGGAACCTTCATACTTCGTGAACAGTGTTGTTAAAAGACTCAGGACGCCATTGTTGTAGTGCCGCGCATCCATGTAATGCTTGAATTCCGAGATTCGAATGAGCGGGTTCGGGTAATCAAGACCGTCCATGATACCCTCACGCGAGCCGCCAGTTTGAACTACAATCCCCAAATCCGTCAAAACTTTCTCAAACCCGCCTAAATCCTTTCCACTCATTGACGGCGCGACCACGAAAAGGTAAAGATTCAGGCCCTGTACCAACCCGTTGATGCTGACGCGCACAGCAAGCCTGTCTGTGCCTGTACGCGGAGTACCTGTCGCCGGGTCAACCAGAATCCCATTATCACGAGAGAGTGCGCAAGAAGTCATTGCCAAGGCGTTCGGCAATGCGAGTTCCAGTGGCAACGGCGGGTCCGATACCCGCCTCAGTTCTGCGACGATTTTGCCGAGTGGATATTGAGCGAGCACCTTTTCCACGTCCGCGTTGCTTACACCACGCCAAGAACAGGAGTTGGCGGAAGTATCAGGTGGAAGCGACGGAGTATTGACTGCGAATCCTATAGAGCCGGGCACATCTTCAACCGGCGCAATCGGAGTGCGGTTATTGGATGTACTGCTGTTCAATTTGCGAATTTTCCACACTTCATAAGCCTTCAAGTCTGCGCTGGTAATCATTTTCGGCTCTCCCTTCGTGCTTTAGCTATTTCAAGCCGAAATTTTGTGTAGCCAAGGCGGTCGGCAGTATTCATGGCTTGAAATAATGGGTCTTTCACAGGCTCGACGGTGACTCCATCACATAGTATTTGAGAGGGAATTTTATCAACATCAATAACGATTTCTGCACCTATCTCCTTTAGGTATCTGAATACCATGCCATAGTAGCCTCCACGGTCCCAACCATGAACGTAGCCGGGCGGTTCAATTGTTATGGTCTGCTTCTTGTGATAATTTTCCATTATGTGACTCCTTATTATAAAGGCAGTGTGCTGCGATAGAAGCCCCGCGTATACAGACACGGGCGCTCCCTTGATGAGTGTTACACTTTGGCAAGGAGTTGTTTCAACTCTTCACCGTACTGCTTTATAAGTGCGCTTCTGATTAGGTCGCAGCACTTGACAGTGCTGGCGGTGTTTCACGGATTCCAATCGCGCCTTTTGATGTAGCCACTCCAAGGCCGGGGCGGGAATCTTCATTCCGTATGTCCGACTTGGCACCTGTTCGGATGTAATTGGCGTATCCACTGTTTTTCTCCTTTTCCTCTAAGGTTTAACGTCACACTTTCCCGATTATAAAAAAATTATGAAAGTGTTACGGTACAACCCAATACAAATAAATTTATGTACTAAAAACGATATAAGAAACAGTGATTTTGGCGGGCTGTGGCGGGATTAATCCGTCAAACCATGTTCGAAGGCCAATAGTGCCTTTAGACACTCACGGATGCGGCCAGAATGCGGCGGGTGAGCTATTATAGGCGCGCTTCGGGGCTTTGGATGGCGGATTGGAGAACGGGCAGCGCCAACCACACACCGCCCTTGAGCAGATTCAAAAAGCTTGCAGCGACATGGGCTATCCCGTTGGGTACGATGACTGATAATAACCCTGCATTGAACGCTGGCTCTTCTGCGGTAAAATCATACGACAGTCCGCACCCGGAAAGGCGCAGATGGCGAAGAGAACCGAACAGCATGAAATCAATGACGCGGCAAAGAGCGTCTTTGAATCCCTAATAACCAAAAAGTGCGCTCTCGCAATCATATCGGTAAATGACTACGGGGTGGATTATAAAGGGCAAATTTTCAAGAATGAAGAGCCAGCCGGTGTCGAGATTTTTATCCAGTTGAAGGGAAGAACCAAGGATGGTAGGGGTAAGCATTGCAAGGACTACATTAGCTATCCCTTGGAAGTTTCCACTCTCATTGACTGCCTCAAGACATGGCCACTTCCGGCATTTCTCGTGGTTGTGGACTTGGAAGACAAAGCGGCGTATTATTGCTTTTTACAGGACTATATCTATCAGCATCTTGAAGGCATAAAATGGGAAACACAAAAAACGATAAACGTCAAATGTCCGTACACTAATTTTCTTGCGGACCACGCCAGCTTTTTAACGGCGTGTGACGATGCCACACAGTTCATGGTAGCGCATAAAATCCGGCTTGAACAATGGCGATTACAAAAGCTTGACCCACGGTTCTCCGTTGAAATCAGCGCAACAGCAACGCATACGAATTACACCTGTACCCCTATAAAGCCCGTCGAATTCGCCGTTACGTTTAAAGATATGACGCCCGAAATGCTCGACAAGTTTTCAAAGGGCTACGAAATACCTGTATCACCAGAATCATGTACAGTTAAAGGCGCTCCATTGTTCGAAATCAAAAAGGTCGGGACAATAAAGTTTGCAAATGAAGACCGCACTTCGGTCACTTTGGTTGCAAGGGCTGCAAATGGAAACGAACTTTTGGCAATTCCACGAATAGAAGGGCTGCGAACACGAGCACAGAAAGAATCGCGCTTTGAAAGCAATGATGATAGCGCCGTTCTGCATCTTGGTGTTGTGGTAGAAAAGGATTCCGGCTCGATGGAGTTAAGTTTTAAATTTAAGGCATGGTACAATTGTCCGTTGTTACGATTGAACAGGTTTGACGAAGTTGTTAAAATTGCTGATGCTGTTGTAGAGGGGGCGGTTTTTTCTATTGAAGGGTTTGCCGAATCGGAGCTTGTGATTGGTGCAATTCCCGACCGCGAAGTTTTCGTGACCCTTCAAGGGTTTTTGCGATTCCTAAAGCGTGCACGTGAACTCGCTGAACATTTTAACGTTAAACCGAAATTGCCACGAATGATTACGAAAGAACATGAACAGGATATTTTAAGGTTATGGGAACTTGCTGCGAAAGGTTCTGTCACCGAAATCGTTAATGGAAATTTTACTGTCACCGTTCCCAACAATCCACCCACAGATTACGAGATAATCAGCCCGGTTGGAATGACATTGGAGAACTGGCGGATTTCATTGTTCGATACTCCCATTGTCTTCAAATTATTGCGCAAGACCTTTGAAGGAACAAAGGTCAAGGATGTCCAGCAGTCCAAAGAGGGATATTTCAAAATATTATTTTCAATCATCGACCACTCGAAAATGGTACTTGAGAATCTTGATACGACCCTTGGACTGCTGCCCAATCCAGAGCGAGAAACGCCTTTATTACCGCCGCCCCCTCATTGATGCTTATAGCCCGGTGCTACCAAAAAGAGCACCGGCGCGCATTATGACCCGCCATTCGCATTCGCGGGCACTGGCGCGACTTTCCCGCGTAGCGTGCGCCAATGGTTCCGAATTGGCCCGGAATCGCCTTAGCGCGACGGGGACGCTAATTCACCGGGGCCGCGTTCAAAGAATCATCTGTTTCTTTGAACACCGAAACGCCCTATCAGCGCCATAGGGAAGCACGAGGGCATCTTGGTAGGGGATTTATTGAACAGGTTTCCTCATTCAAATTCCTGAAACACCATGTCTGATATTTCGCTCGCGAAATCATCACGAATGTATTTAAGATTGATGGTAAGATAGCCTGCTGATGGAACCAGAATGTTCTCAGCAATCAGTCGCTCAAAAGCCTTGTTTGTCTTCTTTTCGCTTGCCAACTTTTGCCTGCGAAGTTCACTTATTAGCTCAGACCTGTCGCGGCAATGATAACGGCTGGCGAACTGATAGAGGATGGCAACCTCATAGTCATTGAATTGGAACACGTTTGCAAATCTCACGATGTCGCGCAAGTCCGACTGCGCTGCTAAGATTTCGCGGTTGCGCTTCTTGATAAGCGCCTGATTCTTCAAAAACTTAGAATTCTTCCTTAGCATGGTCAGTTTTCCTGATGGGTATTGTGAACGGCTTTGTGAGCACTTCCAATGCTCACTCCCAACTCTTTGGCAATCTCTCGGATGGACTTACCCCTTTTATGGAGACAGCGCGCTGCGTCTACATCAATTTTACTTCCGGGTGGTCTACCAAGCTGCTTTCCATCGCGGCGCGCTTTGGCCACCCCCGCCCGGACTCGTTCAACGATGATGGCGCGCTCAAGCTCCGCGACGGCTGCGCAGACAGTGAAAACCATTTTTCCAAGAGGCGTCGTTGTGTCGATGGATTCGTTCAAGCTAATGAAGTCGATGCCAAGCACACGGAATTCGTCCAATGCCGACAGCAGGTGAGCCGTAGAGCGTGCGAATCTGTCAAAACGCCACACGGCGATGCAGTCAAACTTGCGGCGTCGAGCATCGGCCATGAGCCGGTCCAACTGCGGCCTTGAAGCCTTCGTTCCCGACACGCCTTCATCGACGTAAGAATCGACGATGGTGCAGCCCCGGCGCTCCAAGTAATCGCGAAGCTCTTGAAGTTGCATGGTTGTACTTTGGTCGGCAGTAGACACCCGACAGTAGATTGCCGCACGCAATGTTTTTCGATTCGTGTCCATGCTGTAATTAACGTCTGACCACCGCTATTTTCTATGAAAATCGTCCGAAAAAATACGACGGCAATAAAAATAAATTTTTATACCCGAAGGGGGCACCTGTGAGTTCTTTGTTCAGGAATATTTTTGAAATGGCAACCGGCACTTGCGATTAAATTTCGCTTTCAGTTGGCAAACGGCGATTCTTGAATTTCGCGAATATAGAATTTGCCATATTTTGAAAGGCTGTTTTTTTTAACTTGGCACCGAACAGACCCTTTGCATTGAGAATTTCTTTATAATCACCTTACTAATGTGGACATGACTTTGGTCACAAGTCTGTTCGCCCGTGCATATTGTCGATAATCGTGGCCGCGTATCTATGAAAAGAGGGGGCTTACTATGGAGAGCGATGGACAGGACTTTGATACTGCGTTATCGGAAGTGTTGGGGCTGCGAGCAACTACGCCGTGGGTGGATAAGCGAGCCAAAGCACTCCGCATGTGTTCGGGAAATTTATCTGCGCTTGCGATTCAAAAAATGCTTGGATGTAGAACTCGCAGAACGCTGTGGCGATTCATCCATAAGATTAACAAGGGCGACTACATTGGCGCATTATGTCACAAAAATTTTGGAAAAATTAAACGGGAGTACCGGGGAGCGTACCACTACGTCTACCGCGCCGTGGTGGTTCTCAAGCGAAAGACCAATTCAAGCATCATGCAACAGGAAATCCAAAACTGCATACGTGGCCCGATGCCATCAAAAAGAACGGTGCGCCGGTGGTTAGAGCATTGCGAGTTCATGTGCAAGCAGACGCGAAAGGTAGAGGCGGCTCGCGCACGCCAGAACTTACCAGCCACACCAACTATGTACACGGCTGCTCCATCGACTGCCAATAATCCGGCTCCATAATTATTGGGGGTCTGTGAGATTCTTTTCAGATTCTCTTAGAATCTTCACCGCCGTGCACGATAATATTGTGGAAAGGAACACGGCGATGGAAACCAAGGAATTTTATGAACGAGTGAGCCACTGGTTGATGCAGGGGAAAGCGACGGTCCTTGCGGCGATGAACCGGCTGCGCATCCAACACGAGCTATGTCCTATGATGTGCTGCGATGAAAAATCGAAGGCGGCGCTCTTGCGTGCTTTGTCCGAATCCAATGCCGACATCCACCAGCGCATTGAACAGATGCGCGCCTTTGAGTGCGAAACGGAGCACGACGAAACATTCATTTCCCGCGCATTGGGACCGGGTGTGGCGAAAGATGACGCCCTGTATCTCACGATGTTGCTGTTGGTGTTCTCGCGAATCAGTCCGGCACTGGCAAGTGAGGCAACTCGCATCGCCCGCATTATTCAAATCGCTGGCGGTCCAAGCCCGGTTGACTGCCTCAAGATTCGTGATGGGTTCCGAGAAGACGGTTACTTTCGCCGCTTCGTCCGCCTCACCAATTACACGTACTGTCTCGACGACGCGGAAGCGGAAATTTCCGAGACAGCGTTGAATATCGTCTTTCGGCGTAGCAGCACTGAGTACGAAGAGCAACTTAGCGAGAAGACCGAGCCATGCTTCCAACGCAGCAAGGGCCAAGGGCTCGCCACTGCCATATTCGGTTCTTGATGCCGCAATAATCAAATACGGTCGCATGGACGGCAAGGCACTGCTCTCTTTCTTTGTCGCCACGAAAGAGCTAACGGAGACGGTAATCATCGCGGCGGCGGGGTGGGGCCATCCTGTGTGCGTGACTCTCCGGCAATTTTTCGTTTTGATGTGGGCAGTCTGGTCGTTATTCTTGTTGCAATGACAAAGTGCAAGTGCGGAGCCCGATGCTATGGGTCTTGACATCGTTGAATTGGTAATGGACGCCGAAGATGAGTTTGAAATCAATCTTCTTGATACTGACACGTTCACTACAGTCGGTGAAATGGAAGAGTTGGTTTGGAAAAAGCTCCAACAAAAAGCTGAACCCGGCGTTTGTCCAAACGTCATCTTTGCCCTTCGTTTACGGCACGCTCTTGTTGCTAACGCAGGGGCGAGTCGCGCACAGATTCGTTTAACCACGAAGATGGATGATGTGCTTCCGAAATCTTCCAGAGCCAAAGTCTGGACCCAAATGACACAAGCGGTCGGAGTCCCGCTACCCAAGCTTTCCTATTCGCGAAGACTCGTTTCGCTTTTCTGGCTGACTGTGACCGTCCTTTGTGGTTGGGCAGCGTTTTCGGTCGGGAAAGCAGTTGTTCTTGCTTCCATTCCCGCTCTTGTCGTTGGTCTTCCGTTGGTGCTTTTATTGCTGTGGATGATAGTGGTTTGGATTACTGGTGCTGAACCTTGTACGGTGCCAAAGGTAGCGCACACAATGAGGGATTTGGTTTCTCACTTAGCCACTCGCCACGGCAAGGAAATAATTCGCAACAAAGGCCCGTTGCAGTCACGTGAAGAAGTGAGAGAAAAGCTGTACAGCATCATCGCCAAGCACGCCAATCGCCCCGCGAGCGAACTGCGTCCCGAAAATCGTTTTGTGCAAGACTTGGGTCTCGGCTAAGCACTTCGCACGCCCTTTGGAAGCAACTTCTCATAGCACTTTCGAACGGGTCTACGTTGTCTCGAAGGATGCCGCCGCTGCGGTCATGCTCAGGGTTGCCAGCACAATTTTCTCTACCCACGGTGCGCTGGAGTGGTCAACATCAATGCCCTTTGCCGGTGAACTTTCCCGACTCATCTACAGCCCATGAATGGAAGCACCAATCACAGCAGAAGCTTTTCGGTCGGGGCGGCGGGATTTGAAACAAGCGACCAGCAGACGGAGCCTTTCCGCTTGCGAATTACCCCGGCGCGGGTTATTCATAGTGGCTCGTGGGTGTTGGTTCGGAGAAGCGATGAAATGCTATCACAACCAGCTATCACAAAGTGCGATAGCCTTGGAAAATTAGGAGAGATAAAAAGCTCGTAAGTTCAATAAATACAACCCTTTAAGACATCGGGGCGTGGCGCAGCTTGGATTAGCGCGCTTGCTTGGGGTGCAAGAGGTCGAGGGTTCAAATCCCTCCGCCCCGACCATTTTTCAAAACGAGTCCTTCAGCCAATACATCGTCGGAACAAGACTTATACCTTCGAGCTTGCAGTTCAATCAGAGTAGATCGAGGATCTTTTGTTTTGCGTTGTAATCTGCCGTAACCCACCCGCCGTAACATGCCCACTTTGACATCCACGGTTTGTTGTTTTGTGTAGAAGCTCGCCATGTTGGCCAGAATGCGGCGCTGTAGGTGCCCGGGAGGAGAGTTCCCGGCCGGTTGAGCGACATGGACGACGCGCAAACTGTGATCGCTTTCCAAGCGCCGAGTTCCACGTAGTCGAACAGATTGCGGGCATCGCGGTCTGCGGCACGGTGGAGTGCGTATCGGGCTGGACAGGCTTCGGACCGAAGCCCCCAAAAATTAGGGCTCGGTATCCATCTGGACCCCAAAGCTCTTATTCAGCAGGCTATTGGATGTATTTCTCAAGCTATGGGATTGCGCGGAAATGGATGCAACAAACAAGGGTGAATTTATCGATGCATCATCCCGGTTGCTTAAGGGATATTCCATTTGACGATATTGGGGCTAAGTTAAATGACAAATTCCCAGCACTAAAATCGAATTCGCCTCGCAAAGCATTTTTTCTTGGGGCCGATTATCCATGCGGTACCCTTGCCGGAAGCTTGAACAAAATTAATGGATCAGTCGCCAGAATCCATGTCTATTGGACGGGCGATGCAAAGATTAGGGATCGAAACCCACCAATTAAGCGTATAATCACGGAATAATCGCGATGCGTGTTGATGTGAGGGTTCACGGTTTGACAATAACAACAGGGAGAATGGCGCATGATAGGCGTTCTGATAGTGGAAGACTCGGCGACAATGCAATCCATGTTGGTCGAGATTTTATCGTCGGATCCCGGGATCAAGGTGCTCGGGGTTGCCAACAATGGGCTGGAAGGCGTCCAGAAGGCCATTGAGCTCAAGCCGGATGTCGTCACCATGGACATCCGCATGCCGATCATGGACGGCTTTGAAGCGACGCGCCGGATCATGCGGGAATGTCCGACGCGAATCATCGTCGTAAGCGCGGGAGTTGACTCACCAGATTTGAATACGTCCTTCAATGCGATCAAGGCCGGTGCGCTGGATGTCATTGAGAAGCCCCGCGGCGCATTGGCTAATTTTGATTCGATTCGTGAAAAACTGGTGACATTGGTGAAACTCATGTCGGAAGTGAAGGTCGTGCGGCAGCGCCGGCATTATCCTGACAGTGGGATTAGTGGCCCCACGCCTTCCGTACCCGGGCTGCCGACGGCGGGAACGTCCGCCCTGCGTCCGGCCATTCAGCTTCCGGGCGCGCGCCCAACGTCGCAGTCTGGAATGTTTACCTCGGTCCAGTCGGGGCAGTCGGGCTTGAGACCGGCCACCCAATCCGGGCTGCGCACTGGATCGGCAAGTGTCTCCGGATACTCACGAGCAATTTCTCCTGCTATTTTGGCGATTGGGTCGTCCACGGGCGGACCGGCAGCATTGAACACTGTATTGAAAAATCTGCCCGCCACGTTTCCGACTCCCATTGTCATTGTTCAACATATCGCGCAGGGATTCACGAGGGGCTTGGTGGACTGGCTTCAGGGTGAGAGCGCTCTGCCGCTGAAAGTCGCGAAACAGGACGAACGGATCTATCCCGGGGAAGTCTACTTTGCACCCGATAATCATCACATGATTCTCCTGCGGCGCGGGGTGCTGGGGCTCTTACAGACTCCGTCCGTGAGTTTCGTGCGCCCGTCAGCCACGGTGTTGTTCGAATCCGTAGCGAAGCATTACAACAACCAGGCGGTGGGCGTGGTGCTGACGGGAATGGGAGACGACGGTGCCGTGGGACTCAAAGCGATCCGCGATGCCGGCGGCTACACCATCGCGCAGGACGAAGCGACGTGCGTCGTTTACGGTATGCCCAAGGCTGCCGTAGCTCTGGAGGCGGTGAATATCAGTCTGGCGTTGAAAGATATCCCCCTTCGTCTGGCGAACGTGTGTTTAAGCGCACCTTAGTAATGAGTAATGAGCCGTTAGCCAGATACTATTAAAATATAATCCATTTAATCTTACGCGAGCCTATTAAGATTTCTTAATATCTAATTCGAACTTCACTGACGCCGCGCTTTCAGGATTTGCTTGTAACAACATTTTTCATTCCCCCAACAAATTCTATAAAGTTATTAAGATTTCTTAATACAATCCGATCCTCCATGACCTATTAAAATTTATTAATACGAATGAATTGTTTGCGACAAATTATTGAATTGGTTGAATCCGATGTCGCGAGTCGCAACACGCTAATGTTGCAATCTCTTTAAGCGAGGCATGCAAAAACGGCTTACAAGCATTTCTTGCACGGTACGTAGTTTGCTCGCCTGCAAAGTCGTCCACTGATTTCCGAAACTCCGGATAAATTTTCAAAGGAGAAGCATAATGTCAGAGCCAGCGCCTCAACCTGAACGAAAAACTCTGATACGGCGTTTTACGCAGATGTTCTCGCGCGGGAGCAGTGAGCCTGAAAAGGGTGCGGCTATTGAACTGAAGGCGTCGACGGAATCCGATGAAAAACGCGAAGAGCGTCTAGCTGCTTATCGCAAATTGTGCGAAGAAGAAGCTCGGAATCAGAGCGCTGAAGAAGGTGTAAAGAAGAAGATCAAATATCGCGCGGCAGATATGAACTCCGGGCAACACACAAAAGTTGATTGATTCGCGGACCGCATCCCACAAGGGTTCGACGGGTTCGACGATTTTTAAATGCTATTCACAGACACACTGGGAGACAGATACATGACGCGTCCTGCTACCATCATGATTGTGGACGACTCTGCTACAAACCGCATGATCCTGGAGGAGATGGTAGTCGAACTGGGCCACCAGGCGGAGACGGCCGTCAACGGCAAAGAAGGATTGGATAAAATTCGCAAGAAGCTGCCCGACATCCTGTTGCTGGATATCATGATGCCGATCATGAACGGCTACCAGGTGCTCGAAGCCTTGAAGGCCGATTCGAAAACCCGCGACGTGCCGGTGCTGGTCATCTCCGCCATCGATGAGATGGATAGTGTGCTGCAATGCATCAAGAATGGAGCGGAAGATTATCTGCCCAAGCCAATCAACATGCTTCTGCTCAAGGCACGCATCGGCGCCATTCTCAACCGGCTCATGGCCAGGGAGCAGGAAGAGCGCCTTCGCAAGGAGAGCGAGGCGCGGATACGATTGATTGTCGAAACGGCGCTGGAAGCGGTGATCGTCACGGACGGACAGGGCAAGATTCTGATCTGGAATCCCCAGGCCACGCTGGCGTTCGGGCGAAAACCCGAAGACGTGATGGGATTGCAACTGGCTGAAGTGGTTTTTCCGCCGGCGTTCCGGTTGGAGTACAACGCCGGCTGGAACGATTTGCTGGCGGGAAAACCCTGGAAGCTGCTGGGCAGCACCATCGAGACCGCGGCGATGCGCGCCGACGGAACGGAGTTTCCGTGTGAGCTCTCAATTTCCCGTGCGGAGTGGAACGAGACGTCAACCTTCAACGTTTTCATTCGCGACATCACGGAACGGAAGAAGGCTGAGGAGGCGCTGCGGACGGAGCGTGAGAAATCTGAGCGGCTGTTGCTCAACGTTCTCCCTGGCTCCATTGCGACGCGCTTGAAAAAAGGCGAACACATGATCGCCGACGACTTTCAATGCGCGACGGTGTTGTTCTCGGACCTCGTCGGATTTACCAAGATCTCCGCAAAAATTTCCGCCGCCGAACTCGTGGCGTTGCTCAGCGAAATCTTTTCAGGCTTCGATCGGCTCACGCATAAGTATGGTCTGGAGAAGATCAAGACCATTGGTGACTCGTACATGGTGGCCGGCGGGCTTCCCGTGGCCCGCGCAGATCATGCGGAGGCGGTCGCCAACATGGGACTGGAAATGTTGAAGGTGCTTGAAGCGGTGACCGAAAAAGCACCGGAACCGTTCAGGGCCCGCATCGGGATCCATTCCGGGCCGGTGGTTGCCGGAGTGATTGGCACGCATAAGTTCATTTACGATCTCTGGGGCGACGCCGTCAACACCGCCAGTCGCATGGAGTCGCACGGCGTCGTGGGCCGGGTGCAAATCTCCGCGGCCACCTACGCGCTGGTAAAGGATAAGTTTCAGTGTGAAAGCCGGGGTGTCATCGAGGTCAAGGGTAAGGGCCCCATGGAAACATACCTGATCGCCTGATCCCGCTGGCCTCTAACACAGGAAGATGATGATGTCGAAAATGATTACCATTGAATACGACTTCAAGTTCGCAGATCAGCGGCAGCGCAAAATTACTGCAGAGCTCGATTTCGATACGCTCGCATTGGTGAATAAAAAGGCCGAACCACTGCCAGAATGGACTCTCCTGGCATTTCACAAATGCGCCACTTGCCCATTGAATTCGGCTGAATCGCCGCACTGTCCCGCCGCCGTGGCCCTGGTCGACTTGATCGACTTCTGCAACGACATGGTCTCTTTTGAAGAAGTCGACGTCACGGTCACGACCGAGGCGCGCACGTATTCGAAGCACACCACCATGGAAGAGGCTGTCGGATCCCTGCTCGGAATTTTTATGACCACCAGCGGCTGTCCGGCGATGAGCCATCTGCGCCCGTTGGTGGACGTACATCTGCCCTTTGTCACGCCTTCCGAGGCGACTTATCGCCTGGCGACGATGCATCTGATGGGCAAATACTTTCAGTTGAAAAGCGGAAAGTCGGTGGAGTGGAATCTGGACGGATTGGTGGCAATTCTAAAAGAAGTGCAGGAAGTCAACACGCACTTTTTTCAGCGGCTCAATGCGATCAGCAAAAAGGACTCCGGCCGCAACGCAGTAGTCATCCTGAACAACCTGGCGTTCATCGCCGGCCGCTCCATCGAGTTGAACAAGATGAAACGTCTCGAAGCGATTTTCGCCGCAACGAAGCCGTAAGTGAGCAGGCTTTTGAATTGGACATGGAAGGTGCCGTCAATGGCCATTACCGACGCTCTGCTGCAGTGGATTGTCCTGCGTGTCGACAAGCAGGAATACGCGCTTCACATCGATTCGATCGTGGAAGTGCTTCGCATGGTCGCCGTGCGGCCTTTGCCGGACACGGCGCCCTGGATCGCCGGTCTAATGAACATGCGCGGCCGCGGAGTTCCCGTGATGGATTTGCGCCTTCGCCTCGGCATGCCGGCACGCCCCTATGCCTTGAATATGATCATCGTCGTGATCCAGGTCGACGGCCGCATGCTGGGTTTGATTGTGGATCAGGCCATGGAGTTTCTCTCGCTTCCGCCGGAGTCCATCCGTCCGACAGAGGGCGCGGGAGGACATTCGGGAATTGTGGCCGGCATTGCCAACACCGGCGACCGCTTGATTCTGATCCTGGAGCCGCGCACGCTACTGGCAAGCGAAACGCGTGGCCTGCCGTCCTTGCCTCATGCGCAGCCGCACACTCAGCCGGCGGGACAACGGTAGAAACCATGACCACCGCACCCAGTGACGCTGAGCTGTCGCTTTTTGAGAATCTGGTTCACAAGCGTAGCGGGATCATGCTGCGGACGCGGCGCGTGGATCTGTCAGAGCACGTCATCAACTTGATGGAGGAGACCCGGGCGCAGTCTCCACGGGATTTGTACGCGCTGATGCAATCGCAGCCGACAGGTCACCAGCTGCAGGACAAACTGGTCGAATCACTCACGGTCAGTGAAACGCATTTTTTTCGCAACAGGCCTCAGATTGAAGCACTCGAGCAGCACATCCTGCCCGAGTTGATCCGGCGCAACCGCGAATCCCGCACGCTTAGAATCTGGAGCGCCGGCTGCGCCACGGGCGAAGAGCCTTACACGATCGCCATGCTGCTGCACCGCTTGCTTCCGGATCTTGCGATGTGGAAGATCAGCCTGCTGGCGTCCGACCTGAACGCCAGTTCACTGGAAAAAGCCCGCGAAGGTTTGTACGGCGCCTGGTCTTTCCGCCAGATCCCGGATCACTACAAGGAGTGCTATTTCACGCCGGATGGGCGGAAGTTCCGAATTGCGTCCCACATTGTAAGCATGGTCCATTTCGTGCGGATGAATCTGGTTGAGCCCAGCTACCCATCGTTGGCAGGCGCAACTGCTTCACTGGATTTGATTCTGTGCCGCAATGTCTTCATCTATTTCGACGAAGCCACGACACAGGCCATCGTCCATCGCTTTCACCAGTCTCTGGCGGAGCGGGGTTGGCTGGTGGTGGGCCATGCCGAACCGTCGCAGAAAATCTTTGCAGCGTTTGCCACGCGCGATTTTCCGGGAGCCGTGCTTTATCAAAAATGCAGTACGGCAGATTCGAGCTTCGATGTGGACCATCGCAACATCCCAGTCGCCTGGACTGCGCCGGCCCTCGACGCGCCGCTTCCTGAATCCAACCGCTCGCCAGCCACGCACACCGAACCGCCGCGAGTCCGCGCCGATTCCAAATCAAAATCCTCTGTGGATGAATTGCTGGCCGAAGTCGAAGCACTGATCGCCGGGAGGCGTCACGCGCAGGCGCTGGTGGCGCTGGAAGCCATCCACGTTACGTACCCGAAACTCGCGCAGGCCTGCTATCTGTCAGCGCGCGTTCATGCGGTGCAGGCCCATTGGCGTGAAGCCGCGGCATCCATCGAGCAGGCCGTGAAACTCGCCCCGCTGAATGCCTCCGCGCATTATCTGCAGGGGTTGATTCTCAAGGAATCCGATGACTTTGGTGGTGCGGTGGAGAGCTTTCGTCACTGCACGTATCTGGAGCCCGCACATGCGCTGGCGCATTACTTGATGGCCGTCAGCCTGCGCCATCTGGGCGCCGATGCCCGGGCGGAAAAAACAATGGAGCGTGCCGCGTCGGCATTGCAAGGCTTGCCAGCTGACGATGCGGTGCGGGACGGTGATGGGCTGACCGTGGGGCAATTGATGGGATGGGTCGCGGAATGGAGAGCGCACGATGGAAGCGGAGCTAACAGCGGCCGAGAAGGACGTGCAGCGCTTGCTCGAGGACCGCGCACGGGAATTGGGACGCTTGCCGAAACAGAAAACAAGCGCGCCGGGCACCAGCCATGAACTTTTGATTCTGGGCGTGGGTGAGGAATTGTTCGGAGTCAACATCGAGAGCGTGCAGGAGATACAGATCTTGAAGGGACTGACTCCCGTGCCCGGAACGCCGAAGTTCTGGGCCGGACTCATCAACCTGCGCGGACGCCTGGTTCCCGCTCTGGACTTGCACAGCTACCTGGCGCTGCCGGGAATCAACGGCGCGTCGTACTCGAAGATCGTGGTTGTGACCGGTGCCGGATTGACCGTGGCGCTGTTTGTCCACGAAGTGAAGGGGGCCCGGCGCTTCGCCAAAGAGGCGATACAGCCGCCCGTGCGGAACGCCTCGCGCCAGGGCGTGGAAGTCATCACGGGAATTACGGCGGATTTGATCTCGGTGCTGGACTTGAATGCGCTGCTTAGTGATCCACGAATTGCAGTGGGCGAAGACCGCCCATAACGTCCGGCCTTTTTTGTGAACGCAACCAGAGGGAGACTGTCATGGGATTTCTTAAGAACCTCAAGATCGCACAGAAGCTCACACTGGGCTTTGGCGTTGTTCTCGCCCTGATGATCGTCATCGGTGCAGTCTCCTATTTACAGTTGGAGGAGATGAACAAATGCCTATTGCGCATCTCCACTCGAAATATCAATAACATTCGAACGACGTCTGATATCGACACGAACACCTCCGATATTCGCGTCGCACAACTGGCGCACATTCTGGCCGATACCGATCCGGAAATGGATCAGCTTGAGCGCACCATTGCGGATGTTCTCAAGCAAATAGACGCCAACGAAAAGTCGTACGAACAGACCATGTACGACGACAAGGAGGACAAAGCTCTTTACGATACGTACAAGACAAAATGGAAGAGCTACATGGACGAATGGCCCAAGATCCGTTCCGAATCGCGAAAAACACCCACCGATACCACAGGGCAGGCGAGCAAGAATGCCCAGAAAGGCATGAACGACTCTCGCAAGGCGTTCGACGACGCCAGCAACGCACTCCTGGATCTGGTGAATCGTAACGTGAAAAACGCGGACGCCGCGCGCCTGGAAGGTGAACGCATTCACAACAACGCGCTTACGGTGATGGGCGGCATCATGCTGGCGGCGATTCTTCTCGCCATCCTGATTGCGGGCTCCATTTCGAAGGGCATCGCCCGGCCGGTGGGCGCCATGTCGCGCATCGCGCGAAAATTGTCCGAAGGCGATGTGGAACAAACAGTCACCGTGGAGAGCAATGACGAAGCCGGCGAATTGGCGGCATCCTTTCAGAATCTGGTGGGCTATATCAAAGGTGTGTCCGCAGCCGCAGGGGCCATCGCACAAGGCGACCTGAACGCGCACCTGAATCCAAAATCAGAGCGGGACACGCTGTCGCTCAGCTTCAATACCATGGCAGAACGGCTGCGCCGCGTGGCGAAGGCCGAAAAGGATATCCAGGGACGCATCCAGGAAGGCACCGGCAGCATCTCTTCGGCGACGACGCAGATTCTGGCCACGGTCAGTCAGCAGACCAGCAGCGCACAGGAACAGGCCGCCGCTGTCACCGAGACCACGTCGACAGTCGAAGAACTCCGCGCCACGTGTGAATTGACCGCCCGCAAGGCCGTGGAAGTTTCGACGATCGCCCAGTCGGCTGTTCAGATCGGTCTGGATGGCGCGCAAGCCGTCGACAACATCCTCAAGGGCATGGAGAACATTCGCGAAAAAGTCGAGGCCATCGCGCAGAACATTCTCACGCTCTCTGAGCAGACGCAGCAAATTGGCGAAATCACCAGCGCCGTCAACGACATCGCGGATCAATCCAACATCCTGTCGCTGAATGCGACGATTGAAGCCGCGCGCGCAGGCGAGCAGGGCAAGGGTTTTGCCGTGGTGGCCGAAGAAGTCCGCAACCTCGCGGAGCAGTCCAAACAATCCACTGCGAAGGTCCGATCGATCCTGGGTGAAATCCAGAAGGCCACAAACGCGGCCGTGATGGCCAGCGAGCAGGGGACCAAAGGTGTTGAGTCAGGCATGGTGCTTGCGGAAAAAGCCGGCGAAGTCATCCGCAAACTCGGCGACAACATCCGTTCCGCTTCCCAGGCGGTTCAGCAGATCTCGGCGTCAGCCAATCAGCAGAACGTCGGCATGGATCAAATCGCCGGTGCGATGCGCGAGATCGATCAATCGACCAAGCAATTTGTGGATGGCGCCAAGGAGTTGGAATCGGCCGCCAGCGGTCTCAACCGCCTCGCCGGGCAGCTTAAGTCCATGACCGACGCGTTCCGCAATCCGTCGAAAACGACTGTGCAAACACGGGTGAAGAGCGCACCCCCTGCTGAAGCGGAGTTGGCTGAAACTCACTAATGTGGCCCATTACATCCTGCCGGATCTCCCGGCAGGATTCGCGCATATGGATTGGAAGCCAGTGCAATGAGTGACGATTTCAATGCTCGGCTGCGCAAGAAAATCATGGCCACCTTCGAGCAGGAAGCGAAGGAACGCCTGCAGGCCATGACCAGCAGTTTGCTGGCACTTGAGAACAATCCCGCGCCAGACGAGGCGGCAGCGTTACTGCACGATATTTTTCGAGAGGCGCATACGCTAAAGGGATCTGCGCGCGGTCTCGACTTGGAAGACGTCGGCATTATCGCGCACAAAATGGAGAATGTTTTCAGCCGCGTTCAGAGTGGCGCCTTGAAAACATCCGCTGCGCTATTTGACGTGGTCTATCGAGGACTCGACGAAATCGGAGCGCTTGTGCAGGCCGCAGCGACCGAATCCGATTCGGGCGTGGACGTCGCGCAAATCTGCCAGTTGCTGGAACGGTTAATCGATCCCAACGCCGTACCCGCGGCTCCCGCCGGCGCCACTGAACACGTTCCGCCCACGACGCCCGCCAGCAAGCCCTCCGTCGTTGAGGCCGAATTGCTCGACGCCCACGCCGCCGCGGGAACGGGCGTGAATTTGGAGGTGGTCGTCACCGACTACCACGACGAGATCAAGCACGCTCCCGCCACGAGAGCGCCCGCGCCCACCATCGCCGCGGTCCCAGCCGAGGCCCCGCCGGAAAAGCCGACGCCTGCCCCGGAACACGGATCTCCCCAGGCAGCCAAAGAGCCCGAGCACAAGGAGAACGACGTTCGAGGGCCCAAGGCAGGCGCGCTGGACGTACGCCGGGGCGGCGATGAAACCGTGCGCGTGGCCATCTCCAAATTGGATGCGCTCATGGCTCAGGTCGGTGAAATTCAAGTCACCCGTGTCAGCACCCTCCGCCGCTTGAACGAAATTGGCGCGTCGCTGGATCTCTTCGAATCCTGGGAAGCTGAATGGACGCGCATGCGTTCGGAATGCCGCCAGATTCTTCAGCGCGGATTGTCTGAAGACGAGGAAACTCCCGATGCGTTGACGGAAGTGCCGCGCAAGCTTCCCGGATTCCTGCGCAACAGTGAGGGCCGATTGCGGCTGGCGCTCAATCAGATGAATGCACTTAAACGCAATGTCCGCGCGGATAGCCGCCGCATGGCGCAGGTCGTTGCGGATTTGCAGGATGAAGTACGCCGTATCCGCATGTTGCCCATCGCCACGGTTTTTCAGACTCTGCCGCGAATGGTCCGCGATCTTTCACGGGAATTGGGCAAGGAGGTCGAACTCGAAATCACGGGTGGCGAGAATGAAATGGATCGCTCGGTCATCGAGCAGATCGGTGGGCCGCTGGTCCATCTCCTGCGAAACTGTGTCGACCATGGCTTGGAGACTCCCGATGTCCGCGAGGCAGCCGGAAAGCCGCGCAAGGGCTCGTTGCTGCTCTCCGCGTCTCAGCGGGGCGGCAGTATCCTGATTGAAATGTCCGACGACGGCGCAGGTATCGATGCGGCCAAGGTTAAGGCTTCTGCTGTAAAAAAGGGTGTCATTACTGCTGAAGCCGCCGCGACGATGACTGAGCGCGAGGCGATCTGGCTGATCTTTCGGTCTGGCGTTTCCACCCGCGGTGCCGTCACGGAGATTTCGGGCCGCGGCGTTGGCATGGACGCGGTCCGAGAAATTGTCGAGAGGCTCAACGGCATCATCGATATTGAAACGCAAGTGGGCAAGGGCACTCGCTTCTTGATTACGCTCCCGTTGACGGTGGCCACCACTCTGTCGCTGATGGTTCGGACAGGTGGGCTGGTATTTGCGCTGCCAGTGGCCAATGTCATTCGAGTGATTCGGGTTAAACCGGAGCAGATCGGATCCGCCAGTGGGCGGGCGGTGCTGCATGTAGACGGTCGCCATCTCGCGCTGGTCTCGCTCGCCGATACTCTGGGATTGAAATCTGAGACGGCGGTGTCGTCGAGCTATCTTGCAATCATCGTTGGATTTGTCGAGGAACGCATGGCGTTCATTGTCGATTCCGTGCTGAGCACGCAGGAAGTTATGTCCAAAAACCTGCCCAAGCCGCTTTTCAAAGTTCCGTACATTGGCGGCGCCACAATTCTGGGAACCGGCGAGGTTGTCATCATTCTCAATGCCGCGGACTTGACGCGCGGAACGCAAGCCGTGGGCTTCGCCGCGCCTGTCGCCGACACCGCCAAAAAAGCGCCGTCGGTGCTGGTCGTCGACGACTCCATCACCGTTCGCACCATGGAAAAAACCATCATCGAAGGGGCCGGCTACAACGTCAGTCTGGCTAACGATGGCGTGGACGCGTGGGAGCTCATGCAGAAGGCGCACTTCGACATTGTCATCACGGACGTCAACATGCCCCGCATGGATGGATTCGAGTTGACACGAAAAGTTCGGACGGATGCGCGCTTGAAAGACACACCAGTTGTGCTCGTAACCTCATTGGCCTCTCCTGAAGACCGCGAAAAAGGCATCACCGCGGGAGCCGATGCCCATATCATCAAGAGCATGTTTGAGCAGGAAAAGCTGCTGGATACGATTCGCAGCCTTATCTAGCACCGAATAGCTATTAATTTGTACAGAGTCGATAGCCGACGCCGGTTTCCGTAAGCAGGAATCGTGGGTGTTCAGGATCCTCTTCGATTTTTCGACGAAGCTGATGGACGTAGACGCGGAGATAATTGCCCTCGTCGGCGGTTACGGGTCCCCACACGGCGTGAAGAAGCTGTTGATTCGTCTGCACTCGCCCTGCGTGTTTCGCAAATGCAATGAGCAGCCGGAATTCGATCGGCGTCAGCCGCACTTCCTTTCCCCGCAACGTTACGATCCGGCGGAGCAGGTCGATGTTCAAGACACCGGATTTGAAAATGGATTCATCTCTCTGGCTGGATTTCCGCGCCGACTCCCGCATGGCGACCCGAATGCGCGCCATCAGTTCAGGCGCACCGAAAGGTTTTGTGAGATAATCGTTGGCACCGAAATCCAGCGCCGCGACCTTATCCTGCTCCTGGCCGTGCGCGGTGAGTACGATTACCGGCACGGCGCTCCGTACCCGCAGCTGGCGGATCACTTCCAGACCGTTGATATCCGGCAGGTAGATATCCAGCAGGACGACATCCGGTTGCCGCGATGCAGCTTCCCGCATGCCGGAAATTCCATTTACTGTCTCAATCAAAGTGTAGCCATTGTGACCCAGCGACTCCCGAAGGAAACAGTGAGTCTGCGGGTCGCTGTCAATGACAAGAACTGTACCCAAGTGATCGCTCACGATTACAACACTCCTGTTTTCACGACGACTCTTTACCTGCTGCGATGCAGTGTCGCGCTGCGTTTTCGGTATGAACTGCGAGAAAGTTTGATCAGATCGTGCAAGAACGTGCGTCCGATCAACGTGGTTGAACTGTAGCTCGGTAATACATTAAAAGTCCGTTTAAAAGGCAGACATCGGCATTAAGAAGTTATTAAGATCGTGAAACGAGAGTGTCCAGACTGCTTATGCGATGTTGACAACTTACCCGTAGCGTTTGGCAGAGATTGCCATTTGAGTGCGTTCAGCCACTGAGGACGCGTTTGGAATACCGCGATTCGATATGACGCTGTACTCATGACCTGCCCCCGTTTTATGTACCAGCCGTTATGAGAGTTTTTCCTAAAACAGGGCTCCCCTCGAGCCCCGCTGCTCCGTCGCTATCGGCGTCGGTCGCACTCACCAGCTCGGCCGGCGACGATAGCGGCGGAGCGGCGG